>JAZAMN010000074.1:0-46555 GCA_036229005.1 Myxococcota bacterium | reverse complement strand
CGCCCGAGACCCGGGAGTTCGGGCGGCCGAGGCGGTCGGTCCAAGCCAAAGAAGCGGCAAAGCCGCGCCGACGCGCAGGACCGAACGCCTCGCACCCGTCCGACCGAACTCCCCGCGGGGGGTGGCCCCGGCTCCGCCGGGGCTCAGGGGGGTCGCGAGACCCCCATACAAAGAAAGCGCGCACCCCCACCAGGGTGTGCGCGCCGTAAAGCTTCGAGGAACAGCCGCCGAACCATTTCGACGGGGCTCCTCGGAGTTCAACACGGGCCAGGTCAGGGCAGGGAATCAGACCCGTGGTGTCCTCGCCTGGGAGTGATGCAACCCCCGTGCCACACGTGCAACCAATTGAAATCGTTGAACCGGGTTCTGGGAGGGCAAAAAAACCACGCCATCTCTGTCCCACTTGCGCGATCGCTGCTTGACGCCTGTAGGGGCGTGCCTACCTGCCCGAACGTTCCAACCCCTCACGGACCCCGCGGGTCCCAATGGAGTCTTCATGTCCTTCCGCCCTCTCTACGACCGCGTCCTCGTCAAGCGCGTGACCGCCGAGCAGAAGACCGCCTCCGGCCTCTTCATCCCCGAGTCCGCCAAGGAGAAGCCCCAGGAGGCCGAGGTGGTCGCCGTGGGTCCCGGCCGCCGCAAGAAGGACGGTGGCTACACCGAGATGAGCGTCGCTGTCGGCGACAAGATCCTCTTCGGCAAGTACTCCGGTGACGAGCTCAAGCTCGACGGCACCGAGCACATCGTGCTGCGCGAGAAGGACATCCTGGCCGTGATCGGCTGAACACCCCTTCTTCATCACATCCCGCCGGGCACGGGCTCGGCGAACCCCTACAGGAGGTCTGAAACATGGCTGCCAAGGAAATCCAGTTCCGTGGAGACGCTCGCGCCAAGGTGCTCGACGGCGTCAACGCTCTCGCCAACGCCGTCAAGGTGACCCTGGGCCCCAAGGGCCGCAACGTGGTCATCGAGAAGTCCTTCGGCGCTCCCCTCTCCACCAAGGACGGCGTGACCGTCGCCAAGGAGATCGAGCTCAAGGACAAGTTCCAGAACATGGGCGCCCAGATGGTCAAGGAGGTCGCCTCCAAGACCAACGACGTCGCTGGCGACGGCACCACCACCGCCACCGTCCTGGCCCAGTCCATCTACCAGCACGGCTCCAAGCTGGTCGCCGCTGGCGTGAACCCCATGGACCTCAAGCGCGGCATCGATCTGGCCGTGGGCGTCGTCACCAACAAGCTGGCTGAGATGGCCGTCCCCGCTCAGGACGCCAAGGCCATCGCCCAGGTCGGCACCATCTCCGCCAACTCCGACGAGGAGGTCGGCGAGCTGCTGGCCCGCGCCATGGACAAGATCGGCCTCGAGGGCGTGATCACGGTGGAAGAGGCCAAGGGCCTGGAGACCGACCTCGAGATCGTCGAGGGCATGCAGTTCGATCGTGGCTACCTGAGCCCCTACTTCGTGACCGACAACGAGCGCATGGAGGCCATCCTCGAGGACTGCTACGTCCTGATCCACGAGAAGAAGATCTCCAACATGAAGGACCTGCTCCCCGTCCTGGAGAAGGTGCACGAGACCGGCAAGCCCCTGCTGATCGTGGCCGAGGATGTGGACGGCGAGGCCCTGGCCACCCTGGTGGTCAACAAGCTGCGCGGCATGCTCAACGTCTGCGCCGTGAAGGCCCCCGGCTTCGGTGACCGCCGCAAGGCCATGATCGAGGACATCGCGATCCTCACCGGCGGCCGCGCCATCATGGACGACCTGGGCATCAAGCTGGACTCCCTGACCCTGAACGACCTGGGCCAGGCCAAGCGCATCGTGGTGACCAAGGACGAGACCGTCATGGTCGACGGCGCCGGCAGCCGCGAGGCCGTCAAGGGCCGCGTCAAGCAGATCCGCAGCCAGATCAAGAACACCACCTCCGACTACGACCGCGAGAAGCTCCAGGAGCGCCTGGCCAAGCTGGTCGGCGGCGTGGCCGTGATCTACGTGGGCGCCCCCACCGAGGTGGAGCTCAAGGAGAAGAAGGCCCGCGTGGAGGACGCCCTGAACGCGACCCGCGCTGCCGTCGAAGAGGGCATCGTCCCTGGCGGTGGTGTGGCCCTGGTCCGCTGCCTGGACGCCGTCGAGGCCATCGAGGCCGAGGGCGACGAGCGCTTCGGTGTGCAGATCATCCGCGACGCCATCCAGGCCCCCATCCGCGCCATCGCCGCCAACGCTGGCGTCGAGGGTGCCCTGGTCGTGAACAAGGTCCGCGGCGGTGAGGGCAACTTTGGCTGGAACGCCGCCACCGACAGCTACGGCGACATGATGGAGTTCGGCGTCATCGACCCCGCCAAGGTGACCCGCAGCGCCCTGCAGAACGCGGCCTCCGTGTCCGGTCTGCTCCTGACCACCGAGGCGATCATCGCCGAGAAGCCCATGAAGGCAGCGCCCCCCGCGGGCGGCGGCGACATGGGCGGCATGGGTGGCATGGGCGGCATGGGTGGCATGGGCTTCTGAGCCCCTCCCCTCCCCCTCACAGCAGCCTCGGCCTTCGGGTCGGGGCTGTCGTGCTCTGGGGCCCCAGGTCCCAAGGCCCGGCCAAGGAACACAGCGCCCGGTCCGCGCGTTAGCCTGGGTCCATGCTCCTTCTCCTGGCCACCCTCAGCACCGCCAACGCCGAGCCCGACCCCGAGCGCATGCTCCAGGACGACCGGCACCTGTCCGAGGGCCTGCTCAGCGGCAGCCTGCACGTCGCCTACTGGGGGTGGCGCAACCTGATCTCTCCGGGGGACGGCCCGCGCTGCCCGATGCGGCCCACCTGCTCGGCCTACGCCCTGGAATCCTTCACCACCTACGGCGTGGGGGGCTTCGTGATGACCTTCGATCGGCTGCTGCGAGACGGCAACACCGAAGGCTTCGAGCGCGCCCCCGATGGCCTGCACTTCCTGGATCCCCTCGATGATCACATTGCTCCTGGCGCTCTGCTCTCTGGCTCCTACTGCCGCAGCCAGCGAGACGACGGAGCCGAAGCCTGCCTCTGAACAGGTCGGTGAGCCGGACAGCAGCACCTCGCCGATGGATCCGGGTGAGCCCCCCGGCGCGCAGAGCGAGGCCTGGGAGGAGGTGGAGATCTCCCCCCCCGAGCAGGAGGATCCCCTCCCCCTGCTGCTGCACCTGTACGCCAACGGCGACTACCAAGGCGTGCGCACCGAGGCCCTGGAGGCCGCCTTTGAGTCCGAGGGCGATCAGCAGGCCGAGCTGCGCTACCTGGCGGCCCTGGCCGAGCTCAAGCTGAGTGGAGACCGCGGCCGCGCCCACAGCGAGCTGGAGGCCCTCTCCCGGGAGTACGCCGACCAGGAGATCGGGGAGCTCGCGCAGCTCGCCCTGGCCAACGCCTGGCTGGAGGTCGCGCCCCGCCTGGGGGTCGTGCAGTACCAGGCCTTCCTGGAGCAGCACCCCGACTCCAGCTACGCCGCCCACGCCGCCGCCCGCGCCGCCTACGGCCTGGCCAGCGAGGGCCAGTTCTCCATGGCGCTCTCCCAGCTCGAGGGCCACAGCGTGCCGACCTCGCCCGAGCTCTCCGCGATGCTCGCCGATCCGCCAGCGTGGAAGCGCCCCGTGGTGGCCACCTTCCTGAGCGGCGCGGTCCCCGGCGCCGGGCAGCTCTACGCCGGACAGCCCAAGGAGGCCTTCTCCGCCGCGTTCGTCAACGGGCTCTTCATCGCCGGCAGCGTGTACGCCGCCCGCAACGAGAACTGGGCCGCCCTGGGGACCACCGCGTTCTTTGGCCTGGGCTTCTACTCCGGCAACATCTACGGCGCGGCCGACGCCGCCATCCGCCACAACCGCGCCATCCGGGACGAGATCCTGGGGATGATGGAGGCCGAGGACATGGGCCCCGGCCAGCCCCCGCTGCCCAGCGTGGCCGAGTGACCCAGCTCCGACAGCTCCCCGAGGCGCGCTTCTCCTGCCGCGGCTGCGGGCGCTGCTGCCAGGGCTTCTCCTTCGGCCCCGTCGAGCCCCAGGTGATCCAGGGCCTCCAGGACGCCGGCATCGAGCAGCATTGGCCCCCCGCCGCCGAGGGCCCCTGGTTCCACGAGCACCCCGGCCCCGGCGAGCAGCCCATCTACTCCCTGGCCCACCGGGACGGGCACTGCGTCTTCCTGCGCGAGGACAAGCTCTGCGCCGTGCACGCCCTGCTCGGCGAATCCGCCAAGCCCTGGTTCTGCCGCGAGTACCCCATCCGCATCGTGCAGGACGCCGCTGGAGTCACCGCCACCGTGCGCGCCGACTGCGGCGGTTTCCACGAGAGCCACGCCGACGGCGCCCCCCTGGATGCCCAGATCCAGGCCGCCCTGAGCCTCCCCCGGCCGGTGCCCTACCCGCGCTTCTCCGCGCCGCACGTGGAGATCCTCCCCGGCGTGGCCATCGGCGCCGACAACTGGCTGCAGCTCGAGGCCCCCCTGCTCTCCAAGCTCCAGGACGGAGGTGCCCACCAGGCCGCCGCCAAGCTGCGCTCCGTGCTGACCCAGGTGACCTCGCGGGCGCTGCCCGAGCCCGATGAGGCCGCGTTCATCAAGGGGTTGAGGGGGTGTGTCGGGGTGCTCGGAAACACCGCCCCCACCTCTCTGCTCCCCAAGGCCGCTCAGCAGATCTCTGCGCTGCTGCCCGAAGGCGAGGACAGGCTGCCCTACTTCCGCGCGGTGCTCTGCAACGACCTGCTGGCCAAGCGCTTCGCCGCCGTGGGCAGCGTGCCGGCGGGGGTCGGGCTCACCCTGCTGGAGGTCCAGACCGCGCTCGCCCTGGGAGGCCCCGAACACCTCTCCGAGGTCCAGCGCACCCTGCAGCTCCCCAAGGTCTGGGAGCAGGTGCGGGCCCTCAAGCCGGCGCTCGAGGCCCTGTTCGTGCACAACCCGGGCTGACTCAGAAGCGCCCGGCCGCGAGCTGCATGGAGGCCGAGACCTGCCCGTTCGGGCCGACCACGACCGCGGGCAGCGGCACGCCGAAGCCCACCTTGTCGCCGTACACGCCCACCAGGACGCCGCCGGGGATGCCCGCTTGCGCGTCGTCTCCTGCGTCCATGTTCCGAGTAAGCGCCGCGCCCGCGACCAGCCCCGCAGTGGTGCCCGCCAGGAACACCGCCGCCGTGGGCTCGGGCTCGTAGAGGCTGCCGTAGAAGTTGGCCAGGATCGCCGCGCCACCCGCCACCGCCGTGCCCGCCATGCCCGCCAGGTTGATCACGTTCATGCGGGAGCGGGAGACCGGGAAGTAGTGCGCCGCGACCGCGCCAATGGCCGCGCCGGCGTCCATGCCGCCCACCGTGCGCACCGTGATCCAGCGGGGATCGTTGGACTCCCAGAACGCGAAGGTCCACGCCGAGTAGTAGCCGCCCCAGAGCATGCCGGAGTTGACCATCGCGACCTGACCCGCGTCCGGATCCAGGTAGTAGGCCGCCGCGCTGCCGGCCGCCGCGCCGAGCACGGTCCCGCCCAGGGTCTCGCGGTAGAGCCCCCGGTAGTCCCGCGGGGGGTTCAGCGCGGAGAGCGCGAAGCCGTTGGCCGCCCCCAGCAGCTCGCCGGTGAACAGGGACATCACCTGCCCGGTGGAGGGCTCGTACTTCTTGGCGAACAGCGCGCTGCCCACGCCAGCCGCGGTCGCGCCCGTCAGCCCCAGGAGCACCGGCGGGCCCGGCTCGGAGGGCTGCCAGGTGCTGCCCGGAACGAGCGCCCCCAGGAAGAGCCCGCCGATCACCGTCTGCTCGATCACCAGCTCCGCGCGGGCGGCGGCAGCCGGGTTCTGCAGGCCCCGCCGACGGGTCTCCAGCATCGCCAAGTCCTCGAGCTGCCGGGCCGCGTCGGTGGCCACCGAGCTGCCGGGGTAGTCGCGCTGGATGCGCTCGAACACCGCCTTGGCCTCGCTGTACTGGCGGCTGATCACCAGCTCCAGGCCCACCTGGTAGAGCGCGCGGGCCTCCAGCTCGTGGAGCTCCGCGTCGGTGGGGCCGGCGACCGCCGGGGCGGCGTCAGCGGCGGGGGCTTGCTGAGCGAGCGCAGCAGCGCCCCCCAGCGACAACAACAGTGTCCACATCATTCGCCTCGGGGCCCTGGCAGAGTGAGCGTACTCCGCCTGTCCTCGCTCGGCCAGCCCATCCCCCCCAGGGAGTGGTTAGGGTGCCAACCCAGATTGGTGGAGGTGTTGGTGCATAGGCTGCTGAGGGTGCTCGCCGCCGTTCTCTCGGGGATGTTGCTGCTCCTGATCTCCCCGCCCATCGGCCTCCCCTGGCTGCACTGGCTCTCCTTCGTGCCGATGTTCTGGGCGCTCAAGGAGGGCGAGGGGCCCCGCAACTTCAAGCTGGCCTACCTCACCGGCTTCTTCGGCGTGGGGAGCTGCTTCTTCTGGCTGACCGAGAGCATCATCCGCTTCTCGAACCTGGGCGTGGGCATCGCGTACCTGTGCCTGGCGCTCTTCGCCCTGGCCTTCGCGCTCCCCTACGCCATCGTGTTCACCCTCGTGCACCCCATCCGCCAGCGCTACGGCCGCTGGTGGGTCGCGCTCGTGCCCGCGCTGATGGTCGCCGTCGAGTTCGCCGGCCCCGCCCTGTTCCCCTACTACCAGGGCGTCTCCCAGTACCGGAACACCTGGGCCGTGCAGCTCGCCAGCGTCACGGGCATCGGCGGGGTGACCTACCTGCTGCTGCTCACGAACGCCGCGGTCGCCGAGCTCATCTACTCCAAGCGCGAGGGCCGCGAGCTCCCGGTCAAGGTCCTGGGCATCGTCGCCGCGCTCTTTGTGGCCAACCTGGGCTTCGGCGCCGTGCGCACCCAGCGCGTCCGCGCGCAGATGGCCGAGAAGCCCACCCTGCGGGTCACCCAGCTCCAGCAGTCCATCACGATGGAGGAGCGCATGAGCGGGACCGCCCGCCAAGCCATGCTGGAGTGGTACCAGCTCTCCACCAAGCTGGACGGTCAGGACATCGACCTGGTGATCTGGCCCGAGGGCGCGACCCCCTACGACCCCCGCGGCGCCCGGGTCATGAACCTCATGGGCAACCTGACCCGCAACCTGGAGGCCCCCATCCTCTTTGGCGGCGGCTACGCCGAGAAGATGGTCGACCCCGTCACCGGCCGCCAGTACACCGAGCAGCGCAACTCCATCTACCTGATGAGCGAGCAGGGCGAGATCGTCCAGCGCTACGACAAGATGGTCCCCCTGCCCTTCGGCGAGTACCTGCCCTTCGCCGACACCTTCCCCATCCTCAAGGAGTGGATCAAGGGTCCGGGCGACTTCGAGGCCGGCACCGTGCCGGTCAAGTTCATCGTCCAGGACGCCGGCGGCAACGACATCGAGGTCACCACCCCCATCTGCTACGAGGCCATCCTGGCGCCCTTCGTCCGGGACAACCTCGCGGACGCCAGCCTCTTCGTCAACGTCACCAACGACGGCTGGTTCGGCGACACCGCCGCCCCCCACCAGCACGCCATGCTCTCGGCCATCCGCAGCATCGAGAACGGCGTCCCCATGGTGCGCCTGGCCTACACCGGCGTCTCCATGCACGTCAGCCCCGCCGGCGACATCAGCAACGAGACCGAGCCCTTCACCCAGGTCGCCCGCGTCGTCGAGACCCCGGTGGGCCGCGTGTTCGCCCTCTACGCCGTGATCGGCGATCTCTTCTCCTACCTCTGCCTGGCCGCCGTGGCGGGCATGGTCCTGCACGCCGGGTGGGACTGGCGGGAATCTTCCAAGCAGGCTGTCACACCCAAGGAGCCCTCAGCGTAGAGGCAGTCGAATGTCACTGCTCTCCCTCACCGACGAGGAGCTGATGGTCCAGGTCCAAGCCGGCAACGCCCAGGCCTTTGAGCTGCTCTTCCAGCGGCACGGGAAGGGTCTGTTCGGCTACCTGCGGCGCCGCAGCGGGGACGAGCAGCGGGCCTCCGAGCTCTTCCAGGACACCTGGCTCAAGGTGCACCGCTTCTCCGACAGCTACCAGGCCGGGCAGCCCTTCAAGCCCTGGCTCTTCGGCATCGCCGTGAACACCTTCCGGGACAGCGGGCGCAAACAGCAGCGGCAGGTGGACACCGTCGCCATCGAGCCCGACCGCCCCCTGGGGCGCAGCGTCCCGGCCGCCGAGCACGCCCAGCGCCTGACCCTGGAGAAGGCCATCGACGCCCTCCCCGACACCCTCAAGGACGCCTTCCTCTTGGGCGTCGTGCACGGCATGGACCACCGCGAGATCGCCGCCCAGCTCGACATCAGCCCGGCCAACGCCCGCGCTCGGATCTCCAGGGCCCGCGCATTCCTCCGCGACTACCTCCGCGACGGGGGGGCCGCATGAGCCAGGATCCCTTGATGGAGTGGCTGCTGGAGGACGACGCTCCCTGCCCCACCGCCGAGCTCCAGGACTTCGCGGACATCTCGCTGCCCCCCGGTCTCGGCGAGGACACCCTGGCCCTGATCCAAGCCGAGCGCGACGCCGCCTCGGGCCTCACGATGCCCTCCCCCACCGCGCCGCCCCCGGAGCCGCTGGCCCCCGCCAACGACACCCGCCCCTGGTGGCGCAGCCCCTTCGCTTTCGCTGGCCTCGCGGCGGCCGCTGCTGCGCTGCTGGTCGTGCAGCTCGGACCGCCCGAGGTCGGCGACCCCGCACAGTTCACCCCCCGCGGCTCCGAGCTGAACGCCCCCCCGGTGCACATGGAGATGTCCACCTGGCGCGACGGCGAGCTGGAGCGCCTCTCCACCCAGCGCAGCCTGCGCGCCGGGGACCGCCTCTTCTTCCGCTACAAGGCCGACCGCGCCGCCCACGTGCACCTGATCCACGTGGACCCCAGTGGGCTGGAGCTGCTGCACACCCAGAGCGTGGCCGCCGGCAGCGACGACCTGCGCCTGGACGGCGAGCCGCTCTACTGGCAGATCGACGCCGGGGACCCCAGCGGCACCTTCGCCCTGATCAGCGCGGAGTCCCCCCTCAGCGCCGAGCAGCTCCAGCTCGAACTGCAGAGCGCGGACGACCCCGACGCCCTCTGTCGCGCGGCCCTGGCCAGGGGCCGCTACTGTGATGCCCGAACCATCCAGGTGACCCCATGATCCTCGCCCTGCTGAACAGCGCCGCCGTCGCCGGCAGCCTGGGGACGGCCAACGTGGATCTCGACGCCGTCTACGCCCCCCAGCGCGTGGCCCTGCTGATCGGCGTCGACCAGTACCAGGACCCCGCCCTGGGCACCCTGCAGTTCGCCGCCAAGGACGCCACCGACCTTGGCGCTGTGCTCCAGGACCCCAGCCTGGGCGCCTTCGACCGCGTGCACACCGTCACCGGCAGCGACGCCACCACCCGCGACGGCATCCTCAAGGCCCTGGCCCTGGCCACCGCGGACCTGCAGCGCGACGACACCTTCGTGCTCTACCTCTCCGGCCACGGCACCCTGACCCTGGACGCCCAGGACGGCACCGAGCTGTGGTTCCTGCCCTCGGACGGCGCCCTCGCGGATCCCGACGGCACCGGCATCGCCGTGGACTGGCTGGAGCAGGAGGTGGGCGACGTCGAGGCCCGCCGCCGCGTGCTCATCATGGACACCTGCCACAACGGGCGCACGGCCGAGGGCGCCCGCTCCAGCCTGAGCCCCCAGACCGCCCAGACCCTCAGCCAGCTCCGCGGCGAGCCCCCCGCCCCCCGGGAGCTGCGCCAGGTCTCCGAGTCCGAGGTGCGGCTCTTCGCCGCCGAGTACTACCAGCCCGCGATGGAGACCCCCGAGCTGGAGAACGGCGTCTACACCCACTTCCTCATCCAGGCCATCTCCAGCGCCGCCGGCCAGGCCGACCTGGACGGGGACGGGCTGGTGGACGTGCACGAGGCCCACGACTGGGCCCGCGACCACACCATGACCTACACCGGCGGCATGCAGACCCCGCGCGCCGAGTACCGCATCGTGGGGCGCGAGGAGATCTACCTGGCCGGCAACCAGGCCACCCGCTCCGCCGCCGAGCGCGCCCTACTGGCCGCCACCGACTCCCTGCTGGCCAGCGCCAGCGTCCTGGTGGACGGCCAGGCCCGCGGCGTGCTGCCCGAGGTCGTCCCCCTGGAGCCCGGCATCCACACCATCGAGGTACAGGACGACAGCGGCCGACAGCTCGTGCGCAAGACCGTGCATGTGCGCGCCGGCGAGACCCTCATGGTCGAAGACCTCTTCCCGGATCTGCGCCCAAGCTGGGAGCTGTCCGGCGGGCTCGTGGTGTCCTCGCAGGCGGCGCCGGTCTCACAGATGGCGGGCCAGCTCGAGGCCGCGTGGGTGCGCCCCGATTGGGGTCCGCGCTGGCTCCTCCTCGACCTCCACACCCAGGCCACCTATGGCCACGGTCAGACCGCGTTCGACGACCAGGTGACCCCCAGCTCCGGCGTGGTCGCCTTCGGCCCCACCCTGGCCTGGCAGGCCCAGCGCGTCCCTCTGAGCGTGGGCCCCGCGGCGGAGGTCGGCCTGGGCTGGCGCTACGCCTCCGGCTACGACGGCAGCACCCAGCGGGTACAGCGGCAGGCCACCTTGCTCATGCCCGTGGGCGCCCGCGTCGCCTGGCGCGTTCCCCTGGGCGACCGCAACCTGGTGCTCCGCGCCGACAGCCGCTACGTCGCGACCCCCGCCATCTCCGAGCTCCCCGGCTACTGGCAGCACGGGCTGGCTCTGGGCTACGGCCAGCGCTGAGCCTCCAGGAGCTCGCGGAGGGCCTGCCTGCGCCCTGCACAGCGCGTCCAGGGGGTGTAAAGTGCGCGGGTGCTCCTGCTCCTCTTTGCCGCGTGTGAGCCCTTCGGGCCCATCCAACTCAGCCCCGACCCGGTGGACGTCGTCACCGAGCCCGGGGTGATCTCCGCGGACCGCAGCCACCTGGACTTTGGCGAGCGCTCCGTGCTGCTGGACGGCCCCCAGGAGCTCAGCGTTCGGCTGGAGAACGACGGTGAGCAGGCCCGCGCGGCCTCGCTGGTGTGGCTGGTCGACGACCCGGCGTTCTCCCACGACGCCCCCGCCATCATCGAGCTGGGCCCCGGTGAGTCCTTGGACCTCACCCTGCGCTACGCCCCCGAGACCGAGGGCACCCACTCCGCCGCGCTGGCCTGGCGCGACGGCACCCTGAGCCTGGAGGGCAACGCCACCGCGCCCGTCGCCCGCCTGCTCCCCACCCAGGAGCACCTGGGGGCCGTCGCCGTGGGTTGCGACGCCACCACCTCGCTGGCCCTGCTCAACGACGGGAGCGAGGCCCTGGAGATCGACGCCATCACCCTGGACGAGGGCCTGGGCTTCAGCCTGCATCACCCCAGCGTCGACACCCTGGGCCCTGGCCAGCAGCTCACCCTGGACCTGGAGTTCAGCCCCCTGAGCGCCGGCGAGCGCGGTACGACCATCCGCGTCGAGAGCAACGATCCCCTCCACCCCAGCACGGGGGTCACGGTCCAGGGCTTGGGCGTTGCTGGCGCGGCGCTCCAGGAGCAGCACGACTACCTCCCGGGCTCCCGAGTGGACCTGCTGTTCGTGGTGGACTCGGGCCCCACAAACCAGAACACCCTGCTGCTGGCCCAGCCGTGGACCCAGAGCCTCTTTGACGCCTTCAACGCCGGCAACGTGGACTGGCAGGTGTCGGTGGCCAACGGTGAGGCCGACTGCCACAGCACCTACGCTCCCTACCTGAGCGCCGCCGGGTGGCCCGCGGACGCGGCGGGCCTGGCGCTGGCCTACGGGCTGAACCCCGCGGGCGGAGGCACCCGGCAGCTCCTGGACCTGGCCAACGCCACCCTGGAGCGCAGCGACCCCGGCGAGTGCCTGGACGGCTTCCTGCGCGCCGACGCCCACCTGCACGTGGTCGTGATCAGCGCGGACGGCGAGAGCAGCGAGGGCAACGCCAGCCAGTGGTACAGCGCCCTGTCCGCCCACGCCGCGTCGGGGGAGCTGATGGTGTCCTCGGTGGCGGGACGGACCCCGAACTGTGAGACCCCGGAGGTCCTGGAGGAGCTGGCTTCCGCCAGCGGCGGGGTGAACCTGGATGCCTGCCTGCAGGACTGGGACACCTTCTTCCAGGCCCTCGCGCAGCTCTCCGCCGCCCGCTCCCAGCAGGAGCAGCGCATCGTCCTGGCGCGCGAGCCCGTGCCCGAGACCCTGGAGGTCTACGAAGGCAGCCGCCGCTTGAGCGCGTGGACCTGGGATGACCACCAGCAGGTGCTGATCGTGGATGGCCTGAGCGCCGGCCTGGACATCGGCGACGAGCTGCGCGTCGAGTACACCGAGGCCCAGGACTGCGAGTAGTTCTCCGAAGCATGAGGGCCGACACTCTTCGCGTGCCGGAACTCATGCTCCAGAGAACTATTGTCTTCTCCGGGGGACACCCCCGGAAAAGCGCCTTGCGGCGCAGCCCACTCGGGCCCACTCGGGCCCGTGTTCTGCCGGACGGGCCTGTTTGGAACTCTTGCCCGGCAGAACTGGTTCTCCGCGGGCCCACTCGGGCTCGCGTTCTGCCGGCCTATTCGCAGGGGACGGGCTCCATGTTCGCGATCCACTGGGAGACCAGCGCGTTGCCCTCCTGGTGCACCAGGCTCCGGCCCAGCAGCGGCATGATGCTGCCCAGATCGTCCGTCTCCATCCGGTAGATCAGGATGGACTCCTCGGGCTTGCCCGGCACGATGTCGTAGGTGAACCCGCCGGTCCCCCCGGCCGCCGAGCCCGGCTTCTTGCACACCCCCAGCGAGTGCGGGTCCTGGTTGTCGTGGTTCAGGAAGAGCTGCGAGCTGACCCCGTTGACGCCCTCGGGCCGGTGGCAGTGCGCGCAGTTGATGTCCAGGTAGTCCCGCGCCGCCTGCTCGACCTGCTCCGGCGTGGCGGTCTCCAGGTCCAGGTCGGCGGCGTCCACGGTCGCGGCACCGATGTCCTCGACTGCGGGGAGATCGGCGAGGAGGCCCAGCTCAGCCCAGCGCTCGAGTTGGTTGGCCACGCCGTCCGTATACCCAAAGTCCCGATTCAAATTCCTGGCCGTGGGCCCAATGGGCACGACCGTGTGGGCTTCGGCGGCGGTGTCCCCGGGGGAGTCGGCGATCAGGTGGCACTCGGCGCACTGGTTCTTCTGGGGGACCAGGTAGGTGAACGACAGGGGCGCGCCCTCAAGGTCGATGGTGCTCAGGGACAGGACCTCTCCGCCCTTGTCCAGCTCGGCGCCGCTGCCGTCTTCGGCCCAGGTGTAGGGCCACTGCTCCCAGCCCTCGGCCTGGCGGATCAGCACGCGGGTCTCCAGCAGGCGCAGCTCTGTGTCGGGCGCCCGCAGGTCCGCCGGGAGCAGGAAGTGCTTGAGGATGACGGTGCCCACCGGGAACTCCAGCACGCCCTCGTCCACGAAGCCCGCGCTCTCCCCTGGCGGCAGGTACACCGCCCGTCGCTTGGTCGTGTAGTCCGAGAACAGCGGCGTGTTCAGGGTGTAGGGCAGCACGCCCTCGTTGTACTCCAGCGCGCTGGTCTGGGGGTCCCAGCGCACCATTCCGTAGGCGTCCAGGGTCTCGAAGGGCTGGTCGGCCTGGGGCACGCTGGGGGTCCAACTCCCGGGGCTCGAGTCCACCGCGTCTCCCCCGGACTTGCACCCACCAGCGAGGACAACAAGGGCCAGCCACATCAGTACACCATGTCCGGCTGGTCGATCTCGCCGCCGGTCAGGGCGCTGCAGTTGTAGGGCTCAAAGGGCGAGGTCGGCTGGTAGGTGTTCTCGGCCTTGGGGATGGCGCCCTGGCCTTCGATGTAGAAGTTCATGAAGCTGGGGGTGTCGGCGCCCACGCAGATCACGTTGTCGTTGGAGTTCCCGGAGGCCTCCGTGGTCGAGAACGCGCTCTCGCCGATGCCGTCGTAGAGCACCGTGGAGACGGGGTCATCGCCAAAGAGCAGCTTGAGCAGGAAGCCCAGCTCGCGGACCTCGGCGTCGCTGGTGTCGGGGTTGGTGCCGCTGCCCGAGTAGCTGTTGCCGTGGATGTAGACGTCGTGGGTGCGGAAGTTGTAGACCTTGCCGTCGGCCTCGTCATAGCTGAGCTTGCCCGCGTCCCCGACGAGCTCGGCCGGGTCCAGGGCCCAGACCTCGGGGTCGGACTCGATGATCAGGCCGCTGATCAGGGCGATGTCCACGCTGTCGTTGTTCTCGTAGGTGTTGCCGGTGATGACGACCCGCCGGGACGCCATGGCGAAGGTCCCGGTCCCCGCGGGGATGGCGGCGACGGTGCCGCCGGGCGCGAAGTTGGCCCGGTTGTTGTCCACGATGGTGTTGTCGTGGATGTAGACGTCGTGGCCCACGATGGGGTTGCCGGGCAGGTCGAACACCACCAGCCCGCCGGTGTTGTCGGTGGCGGTGTTGCCGTAGACGTCGGCGTACTGGGTGTTCTCGATCTCGATGCCCGCCACGTTGCCCTTGGCCAGGTTGTTGCGCACGACGGCGTTGGTGCACTGGCCCACGTAGATGCCCGCGTCGGCGGCGTGGAAGGCCTCGGAGTCCTGCAGGAGCACGTTGCGCACCCGCACCGGGTAGAGCCCGTAGCCCCCGTTCTCGGAGCTGGCGCTGTCCCAGGTGGCGCGCACGCGGGTGATGGTGATGTCCTCGCTGTCCTCGATCCGCAGGCCGTCCTTGATGGGGTTGGAGATGGTCAGGTCCTGGATGGTGAACCCGTCCCCCACGGCGAACACCCCGTTGCCCTGCACGGCCATCTCCGAGAAGTCCAGGATGCTGCGATCCATCCCCTGCCCGGTCAGGGTGATGTCGGTGACGCCGTTGATGGCGACCTCGTTCTGCAGGTTGAAGGTGCCCACGCCCAGCACGATGGTGGTGCCGTCGCTCAGATCGTTGACGACCTCCAGCAGGTCGGCGTCTGGGTCCTGGGGGTCCACGAACACGCAGGGCTCGGGGTAGGCCTCGCAGCCGGTGGTGGTGGCGGTGTCATCGGTGGCGCCGTCCTTGCAGCCCCACAGGGCCAGGACGAGAAGGGGCGTAGACAGGGACATGGGGCTTGTCTCCAGGGTTGGACCTGCATCCTGCCCCAGGCGGCCTGCCGTCACAAGCCCGTTGCATCCGCAGTGCCCCGCTCAGGGACAGGTCCCCCACACCGGCTGCGGCTCAGTCCAACTGGAGGCGGCATCCGCGAAGTCCAAGGGCTCCCGCTCGAAGTTGGAGACACACCAGGCGCTGAGGTCCTGGTTGAAGCGCGCTGCGGCCTGGAACATCTCCTGCATGACCGTCGCGCTGCTGACATCCCAGCCGCTGAGGTCCTGGTCGAAGGCAGACGCCCCCTGGAACATGCTGGAGAAGTCGGTCACAGCGCCCACATCCCAGCCCCCGAGGTCCTGGTTGAAGGCCGCCGCGTTCCGGAACATGGCCGCTGTTGACGTGGCGCTGCTCAGATCCCAGCCCCCGAGGTCCTGGTTGAATGCGCTGGCGCCGTCGAACACCCCGGAGAGCTGGGTGACACCGCTGACGTCCCAGCCCCCGAGGTCCTGATTGAACGCCGGGTTGTCCTGGAACATCCACCGGATGTCGGTGGCGCTGTCCAGCTCCCACCCGGAGATGTCCTGGTTGAAGGTGCTCTGTCTGAACATGCCCACAAAGTCCTGCACCCCGCTGACGTCCCAGGCCCCGAGGTCCTGGTCGAAGGCGCTCGCCTCGTAGAACATCAAGCGCATGGAGACCACCCTGTGGGTGTCCCAGCCGCCGAGGTCCTGGTTGAACGCGCTGGCCCCGGCGAACAGCCCCGACATGTCGGTGACCGCGCCGGTGTCCCAGTCCCCCAGCGGCTGGTCGAAGGCGGAGGCGAAGCGGAACATCGAGCCCATCTGACTGACAGCGCTGGTGTCCCAGCCCCCGATGGGCTGGTCGAAGACGGTGTTCCGGTAGAACATGAAGGACATGTCGGTCACGCTGCTCGTGTCCCAGCCGCTGATGTCCCGGTTGAAGTCCGCGTCCTGGAACATCCCGGACATGGTGACCACCGCGCCCGTGTCCCAGGCGGCAAGGTCCTGGTCGAAGGCGCCGGCGCTGTGGAACATCCAGGTCATGTCGGTCACCTCGCTGACGTCCCAGCCGCTGATGTCCTGGTCGAAGCTCTCGGCGTCGTGGAAGAGGTAGGCCATGTTCTGGACGCTGCCCGTATCCCAGCCCCCGATGTCCTGGTTGAAGGCCTCCGTGCCACCGAGCATGCCGAGCATGTCCGTGACGCTGCCCGTGTCCCAGCCCCCGATGTCCTGGTCGAAGGACCAGGTGGACCGGAACATGTTCCGCATGCTGGTGACCTGGCTCGTGTCCCAGCCCCCGATGTCCTGGTTGAACCAGCGCGCGTACTGGAACATGGACGACATGTCGGTCACGCGGCTGGTGTCCCAGCTCCCGATGTCCTGGTCGAACACATCGGCGCTCTGGAACATGGAGGACATGTCGGTCACGCTGCTGGTGTCCCAGCTCCCGATGTCCTGGTTGAAGTCGTCGAAGTGCGCGAAGAGCCCCGAGGTGTCCGAGACCCCGCTGGTGCAGACCTGGGACCAGTCCTTGGAGAACTCGGAGAGTGCCCGCAGCCCAGCCTCATCAAGCCGGGTGTAGCTGCGCGTGCCCACCTGCCCCGTGGCGCCGATGGCCGCCTCCGGGCAGAGCACCGTCACCCCGTTCTCGTGCAGGTAGAAGCCGTCGCACTCCGGGTCCTGCAGGGCCGTCGTGGACGCCGGATCCGTGTCATCGCAGTCGCTGTTGTCGGCCACCATGCCCGCTGGGGCCTCGCAGGCCAGGATTCCCGGATCCGAGGCGTCCCCAGCGCCGTCCCCATCCTGATCCGGGTACCAGCGCTGCGGGTCCTCGCAGGGGGCCTGGGTGTCCTCCAGCCGCGTGTCCTCGCCGGTGTCCAGATCCGTTGCGCAGGCGAGGAGGCCAAGGAGAGCGAGGGCGAGCGGCATATTGTCCCCTGTCAGTTTACACCGGCGTTGTCCCCACCCTAACTGGACTCTCGCCGCTCCGCTGAGGGATCAGCCATCCCCCTCGCAGATGTACTCCGTCACCGTGAGCGCATCGATCAGGTGGTTGTTGGTCGAGCCGCCCGTGGACGCCGTGAAGCCCACGTAGGCCGGGAAGTCGTAGGTGCCCGGGATGTCCTGGTCGATGTAGACGACCCCGTCGATGCTGACGGTGACTCGGGGGGCGTTGACGGTGACCTCCATCTCGTGCCAGCCCGTGTTCTCCATCTCGGGCAGCGCGGCCCACACCGCCGGGCTCTCGAAGTCGCCGTCAAAGGAGAAGGCCAGGTGGTCGGCCTCGGTGGGGTCGCCGTGGCCGGAGTTGTACCAGCCGTCGACCTCCAGGGTCCATCCGGGCAGGCCCGGCGCCGCGTTCGGGCAGCCAGAGGCGCCGCCGTAGCCCAGGCAGCCGCCCGCGCCCCCCAGCCAGCCGGTCATGCGGTCGGTGTCCAGGGCGGTCACTGCGAACCCGTCGGCGCCGCTGCCGTCCCCCATGTAGAACTTGAAGCTCAGGGTGACGTTGTTGCCGCGGGTCACCGCGCCGGTCTGCCAGGCCGCGCCCACCAGGTTGCCGCCGGTGTTGGTCAGCTCCACCCAGCCATTGCTGCTGTCGTAGCGGGCGCTGCCCTCGAAGTGCCAGCCGCTCAGGTCCAGGCTCTCGGCGTCGTAGCCGGCCTGCTGACAGAGCCCCAGCTCCACGCTGTCCTCCTGGCCGCAGTCATCCACCACCCGCGCCGTCAGAGCGTGGGGGCCCGGGCTGCGCGCAGAGGCCAGCCAGACCAGCTCCGAGCTGCCATCGCTGCCCGTGGTGGCCGTGCCCAGCACCCCGTCCACGTCGGAGCTCCACTCCACCAGGCGCCCCGCCGAGTCCGCGCCGTCGCTGACCGTGGCCAGCAGGCTGACGTCCTGGCCGATGTCCAGCACCGTGTCGTCGTTGGGGCCCTGGATGGTGAGCGCGGGGGCCGGGTTCAGCGTCGCGGCCAGAGGGATCTCCAGCAGCGGCTTGGCGCCGTCGTTCTCGACGACCAGTGTGTCCTCGCCGGCGGTCCCGGTGACGGTGAGTTCGACGGACTGGGTGACCGGAAGTTGGGCCGGCAGGTCGGGGGCATCCACAAGCCAGCTCTCCGCCGTCGCCGAGAAGACCTCCACCTGACCGGGGCCGGTGCTGGTCAGGGTGATGGTCTGGCTGGCGGTCTGCTCGGGGCAGAGCTCGCCGAGGTGAACCCGCTCCGGCGAGGCCTCCAGCGCGCCCGGCAGATCCACCGGCGCGGTGTCATCGCCCGCGGGGGTGGGCTGCTCCTCCACGACGAGGTTGTTCTCAGTGCACGCGAGCAACAGCAGCAGCCAGGACATTGGGCCTCCGATGGCCCCACGCTATCACCCCGCGTTGACCTTTTCGTGACGCTCTGGCAGCCGCAGCCGGCGCAGGCCGATCTCCCCCAGCAGAAGCACCACAGCGGCGACCAGCAGCCAGGGCCAGTGCTCCCGCTGCTCCTGGCGCTCGCGGATGTCGTCGTGCAGCAGCGCCTGGACGGACGGCAGCACCTGTCCCCCGCTGGCCTGGGCGATGCGCTCCAGCAGGGCCATGTCCAGGATGCGACCGGAGAGCTCCTGCGGGACCGGCGGCGCGGCCTGACCCAACAGCTCCTGGGTGGGTGTCCCCGGCCCGGAGGGCACCTGCACCTGCACCATCAGTGCCCCGTCCCAGGGGATCCGCCCCCGATACAGCCCAGGGACCTCCTCGACGAGGGGCTGCGTGGTCTGCGCGCTCCCGTGGACCACCGCCTGGAGCTGGAGCCCCGCCCGGGGCTGCCCCATCGCATCCTCGGCGCGAACGAGGACACCGAGTCCCTGAGCGCTCGGCACCAGCTCGATCCGGGAGCCCTGCAGGGCCTCCGGGCGCTCGCGCACCGCCCGCACCAGCTCGCCCAGCCAGCGCGCCTGGGGCCCCCACTCGCTCCACGAGGCCGACCAGCCGCCGCCCAGCTCGGAGGCGAACACCGTGGCCGAGCCGCGCCCGTAGCGCCAGCTCGCCAGCAGCGGCTTGCTGCGGTCGCCCAGCACCAGCCCGAGATCCGCCGCCGCCTTGGGCTTGGAGGGGTTGTGCCCGGCGAGCTGCGGCGCCCCGCTCCAGTCCACGCTGCCGACCAGGCGGCTGCCCGGGATGGCGCGCACGGCGGTGTCCTCCTGCTTGGCGTTCTTGCGCAGCAGGTTCAGGGTCTCGTCGATGAAGATCTTGGGCACGTCCGAGAAGCGCTCGGTGTACCAGGCCCGCCCGCCGCCGGCCGCGGCGACCTTCTCCAGTTCGTCCCGGGCGGCCTCCGCGCTCAGCGCCACGGTGGACACGCTGACCTGCGAGGCGGCGATCTTGGCGACAAGGTCGCTGTTCTGCTCAAAGCGGCTGGTGCCGCGCCCGTCCGTGAGCAGGATGATGTGCTTGAGGGTGGCGTCGGTGGCCTGCAGCGCCATCCAGGCCTCCTCCAGCGCGGGGTAGATCTCCGTGCCGCCGGCCACACCCAGCCCCGCCACCGCATCGACGATCGCCGCCTGGTTGCGCGCTCGGGTCAGGGGCACCACCCACTGCGGCCGGTCCGCGAACGCGACCACGCCCACCCGGGCCTCCGGGGAGAGCATCTCGACGCTCGCCTCCACCGCGGCCACCGCCAGCGACAGCTTGTTCTCGCGCCCCATCGAGTCGCTGCGGTCCACCACGTAGACCACGGCCAGCGGGGGCGGCTGGCGCTTGCGCTTGTTGGGGAACTCCACGGGCATCGCCCGCTTGAAGCGCTCCAGGCTGGGGTCGTCGCCGCCCAGCCCCGAGGGCCCGCCGCCCAGGATCAGGTCTCCGCCGTCCAGCACGAACTGCGCCAGCCGGTCGCCCTCGCCCTTGCGCCAGCGGGCCATGTCCGGGCCCAGGTAGAGCAGGGTCGCGTTGGCGGGCAGGCTCTTGGGCAGGCCCTCGACCTTCCGGGCGGGGAGGCCCTGGCTGCGCAGCAGGCCGCGGAGGGTCTCGGCGTGGGGGCCGCTGACCAGCACGGGGCCCGGCGCGCGCACCCGGATCCAGCCCTGTCGGCGGTCATCCTGGGGGTAGGCATCGGCCGCATCCAGGCTCAACTCCAGCTTGAAGTCCCCGGCCTCAAGCATCCGGAACTCAAGAGGAATCTCTGTCGTGCCCGCCGCGATGTCGCCGCTGAATGTGGCCAGCGTGTCCTCGCCTGCGCGCAGGGTGAACGCGGTGGGACCGGGGGCCGATGCGTAGAGGTGCACCACGGCCTGGACCGTCTCCCCGCGCCGCACCTCCACCGGCCACTGCAGCCCGTGGATCCCCAGGTTCCGGTTGTCCTCTGCCGGCGCCAGGGGGTAGATCCGCACGCCCGCAGCGCCCGCCATCGCGGCCGCCTGGATCACCGCGTTGCCCCCGGCCTCCGCGACCGTGTCCGCGCCATCTGTCAGCAGGAGGAGGCGGCGGGAGCGTGCTGGAGGTGCCGCCCCCACCCCCTGCGCGATCAGGGCCGTCAGGTCCGTCCCAGCGCTCGCGTCCCTCGGCGAGGTCACCACGCTGCGGACGGGCACCTGGGCCTGGTCGACGTAGCGCTGCGCCAGGGCCTGCAGCTCGCTCACCCGGCCCGCCGACATGGACTCGCTGCCGTCCTGCACCACCGTCAGGGACAGGTCCGGCAGGCGCTTGACCTGGTAGGGCCGGGCCACGGCCAACACCACCGCCCACAGCAGCAGGATGCGCAGGCCCAGGCCCAGGAAGTTCCGCACCCGCTCCACCGCGGGCACACCTCGGGGCAGCAGCAGGACCAGCAAGGGCGGCAGGAGCAGGCCCCACAGCCACTGGGGCTCGTGGAAGAGGATGGGGCTCCCGGAGAGCAGCTCACCGGGCATCGCGAAGAGGCTCTGGGTCATCGCTCCGCCACTCCGAACTCGACCAGCAGGACGACGGCGGCGCCCAGGGCCAGCCACACCCAGCGGGGTCGGGAGTCGCTGGGGGCGGCGGGCTCCGGGGCGGCGGGGAGCGGGTCCCCGGCCAGGGCGGTGGCGAACTCGGCGGCGGGCAGGTTCACCGCGATCTGGCGGGGCTGCTCCCCCTGGTCCACCTCGTAGACGCCCGCGGGAAGGCCACGCAGGCGCTGTGTCCCGGCCTGCACCTCCCACTGACCGGGCTGGTCCAGGCGCTGTACGCGGGCGGGGGCTCCGGGATCCAGAGGCACGCCCTCCCAGGCATCCACCGCGGGCGCGCGGTCCAGGTCGCTCCCCTGCCGGGCCCAGATCAGCAGGCGGTACAGGAACTGCGGGAAGGCCACCGACAGCGGCCAGTCGCTGCGGGTCAGGTCAAAGCCCAGGGCCACGGCGCGGGGGGCGTCGTCCCGGACCAGCGCGACCGGGCCTTCGGCGGCGCCAGCGAGCATGCGGTCTCCGGGGCCGCCCTTGAGCAGGTGCAGGCGCTCGACCTCCAGGTGCCGCAGCGCGACGCCGTCCAGCAGGGGGTGCGAGAAGTCCCAGCTCGTGAACTCGGGGTCCTGGGCGGCCTGCACTGGCGGGAAGGGTCCGGCGCCCATTGGCGGGTCCACGTAGAGCGCCGGGACCTGCGGCAGCACGCGGGGGACCACGCGGTCGAACACCACCAGATCCACGCTGTCTCCGGGGTCGCGGTAGGCGCCCGCCCGCACCCGCTCCACCTGCACGCCGGGCATCACGCCAAAGCCCCCCTCCAGGTAGCGGTTGGGGGCATCGCCCACGATCCAGACGCGCGCGGGCCGCACCGGAGGCAGCAGCCCAAAGGCCACATCGTTCGCCGAGAGTGCGTCACTGTGGTTCACCAGGGTTGCCTGGATCCAAGGGCTCCCGTCGGCCACCGGGTCCATCTTGTAGCCCTTGATGACCGGCGCGCCCGGCTCCAGGGTGAAGCGGTCCTCGCCCACCACGCTGCTGGCCGTCTCCAGGCGGAGCTGCAGCTCCACGGGCTCGGTCCCATGGTTCTGGAGGGTGAGAGAGAGCTGGATCTCCGGCGGCAACCCGGGGCCCGCCGTCGCGCTCAGGGACTGCAGGGACACATCGGCGCCCTGGGCCGGCCCGAGGACACGCCAAGGCACACCCAGCTCGGGGTCGTGGTCCGTGAGCACCAGCACCTCGGCGCCCATGGACTGGGCGAGCTGCACGGCCCCCGCCAGATCCGCCCCGCTGCCCGAGGGCCCCAGGTGCGCGAGGCCGGCGGCCTGCTGGGCGCGGGAAGATCCCGGGCCGAAGATCAGACGGGTCTCCTCGCCGGCGGCCATCAATCCCACCGGCTGTCCGAGCACCTGCGCATCCAGAGCGGGGAGCCGACCGGCCATGGAGGCCGAGGTGTCCACGACCCAGACCTGCGGGATCTCGGGGGTCTCCGCGGTGTCCTGGGGGGGCGCCAGCAGCGACCAGATGCAGAGCAGGCTGCCCAGGATCTGCAGGGCCAGGGCGATCAGCGCGCGCCAGAGGGGGTTCACGCGGCGGCGCACGACCTTGCGGAAGGGCATCAGGCTGGGGACGACCACGCGGCGGGCCTTGCGGCGCAGCAGGAAGAGCACCACCAACAGGGCGGTGACCACGGCGGAGGCCAGCAGGGCCTGAGGGAGACTGAGCAGGCTCAACGCAGCAGCCCCTTGCCCCGGAACAGGGTCAGGACCAGGTGCTCCAGATCGGTGGGCTCGCCGGTGACGGTGCTGACCAGGGCGACGCCGCGGCGACGGCACCAGGACTCCAGCTCGACGTGATCCTGGCGGACCTGGGCGCGCACGGCGGAGAGCTCGGCGCGGGAGACGCCCCGGAGGATCTCGCCGGTCTCGGCGTCCTCGATGTCAAAGCGGTCGCCGCGCAGGGGCAGGCTGTGCTCGCCGGGGGTCTGCAGGTGCACCACGCCCACGTCGTTGCGGTCGTGGAGCAGCAGGTCGATGGCCTTGTCCCAGTCGGGGGCGGCCAGATCGGAGATCAGCACGACCACGCCGCGCTGGTGGGGCATGGCGACCCAGCTCTGGACGGCGGCCAGCAGGTCGGTGCCCGGGGGGAGCTGGAGCTGCTCCAGGTGGTCCCAGACGCGCACGACCTGGGAGCGCTTGCGGGGGAGCACCAAGGGGGGCGCGAGCTCGCTGGAGAAGGGCCAGACGCGCACCTGGTCCAGGTTGCACAGCGCGACGTAGGCCAGCGCGGTGGCGGAGGTCCGGGCGATGCGGGACTTGGGGTCGCTGCGCTCGCCGCCGACGCCGGTGTCCATGGAGCGGGACAGGTCCACGAGCAGGTGGACAGGCAGCTCGGTCTCCTCCTCGGAGAGGCGGATCATGAGCTGCTCAAGGCGCCCGTAGAGCGTCCAGTCCACGTGCTTGAGGTCGTCCCCCGGGGTGTAGGGCCGGTGGTCCGCGAAGTCGATGCCGGCCCCCAGACGGCGGGAGCGCGTACGCGCAGCGAAGCGCCCGGAGTGCACCCGACGGGTGGCGATCCGGAGCAACTCGAGCTTGGCCAGCAGCTCGGAGGGGAGCGCCACTCAGCGCACCTGCAGGCTCTTGCGGGCGGCGTCCACGGCCTCGCCCACCATCTCGTCGACGCTGCGGCCCTCGGCCTCGCCCTCGAAGTTCAGCATCACCCGGTGGCGCAGGCAGTCGGGTGCGACGGCGGCGATGTCTTCCGGCGCCAGGACGGGCTGCCGGGCGTCTCCGCGGGTGGCGAGCGCCCGGACCTTGCCGGCCAGCACCATGGCCTGCACGCCGCGGGGGGAGCCGCCAAAGCGCACGTAGCGGCGCACGGCCTCGGGGGCGTCGGGGTTGGTGGGGTGCGTGTTGCGCAGGATGCGGGCGGCCAGACGCAGGGTGTCGGGGGCGGCGGGCACGTCGCGCACCAGGCGGCGCATCGCCAGGATCTGCTCCCCGCTGAGCACGGGCTGCAGCGCGGCCTCCCCGGCGCCGGTGGTGCGGGTCAGGATCTCGACCAGATCGTCCTCCTGGGGCAGGGGCAGCATCAGCTTGAACAGGAAGCGGTCGAGCTGGGCCTCCGGCAGGGGGTAGGTGCCCTCCATCTCCAGGGGGTTCTGGGTGGCGACGACCATGAAGGGCGCGGGCAGGTTGTGCGTGTCCCCCAGCAGCGTGACCTGACGCTCCTGCATGGCCTCCAGCAGGGCGGCCTGGGTCTTGGGCGTGGCGCGGTTGATCTCGTCGGCCAGCACGATGTTCGAGAAGATGGGGCCCCGCCGCAGCACCATCTCCTTGCGGCCGTCCGCGGTGCTGGCGACCAGGTGCGTACCGGTCACGTCCGCGGGCATCAGATCCGGGGTGAACTGGATGCGCCGCATCTCCAGGCTCAGAGAGTCGGAGAGCGCGTTGACCAGGCGGGTCTTGCCCAGGCCCGGCAGGCCCTCGAGCAGCACGTTGCCGTCGGCAAAGAGCGCGGTCAGCACCCCGTCGACGATGGAGTCCAGCCCCACGATCACGCGCTGCACCTGGGCGCGGGTGTTCACAAAGGCGGTCTGGAACTGCTGTGGCGTCATCTGCGGCTACTCCTGCAGGCCCGCGAAGTAGGCGCGGACCATGCCCTCCATCTGGGGCGGGATGTCTTCTTCTGAGAGGGTGGCCTCGACCTCGTCGAAGTAGCCGCCCCAGGCCTGGTCGAACTCCTGACCGGGCCCCGTCTGGACCGAGCGGCTGGACACGCCGTCCAGCACCGCCTCGCGCTGCTCGTCCCCCAGGTTGCCGGGCTCCAGCTTGCCCTGCACCTGCGCCAGCTCCCCGGCGGCCTGCGCGCCCCCGCCCGTGCGTCGACCAGCGGAGTCCCCTCCCCCCGTGCTGGCCTGTCCTCGCCCGGAGGGCTTGCCCCCTGCAGCGTCAGCCGGCGCCGCCATGGCCTGGGCGCCCTCGGGGACCTCGCCGCCGCTGGGTCGCAGCTGCGCGCTCTGCTGGGCGTCCTGCTTGTCAGGCGGTGGGCCACCCGGCATCGAGGGCCCACTGCCCTTCTCCCCCTCCTCTGCGTCTTCCCCCTCTTCCTTCCAGGCGTCGGGGTCGGCGGCCTCCTGGATGGCCTTGATCAGCTCATCGCGCAGGGCCTCGGAGTACTCCTTCATGAAGTCCCGGTAGGACTGCATCAGGTTGGCCTTGGTCTCGTGGGCCTCGGTCCCCACGTCGCGCCCCTCGACCTGCGGATCCACGTTGGTCTGCATCATGGCGCCCTCTTCGATGAACTGGTTGTTCAGGGACTCCATCTGCTGCCCGAACATCTCGAAGGACTCCAGGGGCTTGTCGTTGACCTTGTCGCCGCCCTCCCCCTCCAGGTACTCCTGGGCCGTGAGCACGCCCAGCTCCTGGTCGGCCAGGCCCTGCTCCAGGAAGTTGATGCCCAGCTCGGACTCGAAGGAGATGTCGGTGAGCTGGTTGTAGATGTCCTCGGCGATCGCGGCGAGCAGCGCGTCGTCGCTGGCCATGGTGTCGATCGCCAGCTCCAGCGCCTGCTCGTACTCCTCGGGCGTCTCCATCTCCTGGGGGAGCTGCGGCGGGCGGGGGGGCAGCTCCTGGATCTCCGGAGGGGGGGGAGGAGGGGCTGCGTCCCGCTTCTCATGGCGCTGCACACCGATCGCGGGCTGGGTCTGCGCCAGACGACTCCGTAGCTGCCTTGTGGCCTCGGCGAGGTCATCCTGCCCCTGACGGCGGGCCTCCGCCTCGATCTCCGCCAGCTTCTCGTCCGGGGTGGGCTCCGGGGTGGGCTCGGGCTGGGGCTCCGGCCAGAGCGCCCGCGCCCCGATCCCCAGCAGCAGGAGCAGCAGCAGCGCCCAGAAGGCCCGGGGTGGCCGTTCCAGAGGCGGCGGCGCCTTGCCCTGCAGCGCATCCACCGCGTCCAGGGCCACGGCCTCGGCCGCCGGGTGATCCTGGGCACGCAGGTGCAAGGCCGTGTCGGCGGCGCCGTGGAGCCCCGCGGCCTGATCCGCGAAGCGCGCGATCGCCGCCGGCTCGAGGGGCCACAGAAAGGCTGTCACTGCAGCCACCAGCGCCAGGGCAAGCGCCCCCAGGCCCGCGGGCCAGGGAGAGAGCAGGATGACCCCCAGAGACAGCAGGAGCGCACCCCCACCCCAGCGCAGCGCGCGGGCGCTGCGGAGGTGCCTCCCGAAGGGGCTGAGGGCTTGGCTGAGGGTCTGCGTAGGGCCTCCGACGCTCAGAGGTGGGATCGCCGCCTCCCTCTGCTAACGGAGACCGGGCGCTGCGGTGTCCAAAGGCGGGGGTGACACGCCGCTGACAACTTCCGCTTGCGGGGTGGGGGGATCCGTGCCTATGGTTTGAGAGTCAACCGGTGGCACCCGGTGGACAAACGAGCCGACCTCCCCCGCCGGACCCAAACTGGCAAACGACAAGCGTCTCCTCCATCTCTTGCGGTGAGGGAAGCTGTGCGGGGGAGGTTCTCGGTGCGCCCCCAGGCGCTTTGGACCCGCAGCGGCATCGCCGTCGCGGGCGTGGTCGTTGCGCGACGGGCCAACGGAGGTCCGGCCGCCGTGCTCTCGTCGCGGTCTCCCCCCTGGCGACCTACTCCGGGCTGCCCTCGGGCGCCGGCTGCACACCCTCGGTCCCGGGGGGCGGCGGCTTCATCCCACCAGGGGGCGGCGGCTTCATCCCACCGGGCGGCGGCGGCTTCATCCCACCCGGGGGCGGCGGCTTCATCCCACCAGGAGGAGGCGGCTTGGTGCCCGGACCGCCCTCAGGCTGAGGTGCCCCCGGACGACCAGCGCCCCCAGGTCCCGGTCCGTCGGTCTGCTTTCCGCGGCTCAGGTGCGGCCGCTTGACGTACACCTTGCAGCGCTCGGCGATCTCCTCGCCCTCGATGCGCTCACACAGATCCCCCCGGTTGGGGAAGACATCGCGGGTGATGGCGTACCAGGTGTAGTCCCGGGTCAGCGGGTCCTGGATCTTCTCGACCAGGGCGATGCCCGCGGGCTCATCGGTGGCGATCACGAGCTGGGCGACGGCGGCGTAGCACTCGTCCGCGGCCTGTCCGCTCTGGGCCTCGCACTGCGAAGGCTCGGTCCACTCGGTGTCGGCGCTGGTGCACGCCCAAAGATTCAGCAGGATCCACATGGGAGCAACCTTGCACCACGGCCCGACGGGTGCAACAAAGGGAGCACATGATTGACTATCTGCTCAAAGCATTCTCCGGTCCGGGCGCGGGCTTCATGTACGCCATCCTGGTCTTGCTGGCGTTCACGCTGGCCGTGGCCACAGAGCGCGCGGCCCTGCTGCTCATGTGGCGGGCGCCCAAGGACCTGAACGATGTCCTCGCCCGCGGAGAGCAGCCCAAGGAGCTCAAGGACAGCCCGGTGTCCCAGGTTGTGGGCGCGGGCCTGGCCGAGTCCGATCCCACTCTGGCCTGGGAGGCGATGTCCGCAGCCGCTGTCGAGGCCGAAGCGCGCATCTCCAAGCGCGTGGCCTACCTGGCCGCAGCCGGGAACATCTCCACCATGCTGGGCCTGCTCGGGACCGTGTACGGCCTGATCCTGGCCTTCTCCGCTCTCGGCGACGCCTCCGCCGGTGAGCGCGCCGCCCGCCTCTCCGAGGGCATCTCCACTGCCATGGCCACCACCGCGTTCGGCCTGCTCGTGGGCATCCCCGCTCTGGGCCTGCACGCCTGGCTCGAAGGCGTCGCCCGCAGCCGCGTCGCCGAGCTCGAGGCCGCCGCCGGAAAGCTCGCTCTGGGCCTTAGGAGACGCGCATCCGACGGCTGATGGCCCGCCCGGCCTCGCGCACCGCCGACGCACGCCCCGCCCTGCTGTCGGTGGTGGCGCTGATGCTGCTCTTGTTGCCCTTTCTGCTGCTGACCACCTCGGTACAGAAGCTGGCCGGCATCGACCTGCGCCTGGCAGGGAGCGCCGCCGATCTGCCCCCCGAGCCCCCTGGCGCCGTCGAGAACCTCAGCGTCTGGGTGGACGAAGACGCCAGCCTCCGCGTCACCGCCCAGGTCCGCCGCAGCGATCTCGGCGCCGGCCAAGGCGAGACCGAAGCCCGCAGCGAGCGCATCGTCCCAAGCGGCGAGCGGCTCGATCTGGTCGCCCTCCAGAGCGTCCTGCGCCGCTACAAGGAGCTGGATCCCGAGCGCACTCGGGCCACGCTGATCCCCGCTGACAGCCTCAGCAACAGCCAGGTGGTCGACTTGATGGACGCGATGCGGCGTGACGGCAGCGGCGATCTCTACCCTCTGGTCACCCTGGGCGTTCAGCAGCCCGTGCCCCCCTCCCCCGCCAGCGAGGACACCCTGGAGCCGACCCCGTGAAGCGCCTGCTCCCCCCCACCCGCAGCGCCAGCGCGCTGGGCACCGCGGCGCTGGCCCCGATGGTCGACCTGATGACCATCCTGCTGGTCTTCCTGCTCAAGTCCTACTCGACGGACGCGCCCGTGCGCCCCGGGGACAGCGCGTTCTCGCTCCCCATGAGCACCTCGGAGCAGCCCGTCCAGAGCCACATCAGCGTGGACCTGACCACCCACGGGCTCTACCTGGAGGGCCAGCGCATCGCGGGCACCCGCTACTACCTGAACAACCCGGACACCCTGATCCCCGAGCTGCACGGCGCCCTGCAGCAGCTCCCCGGCGAGCAGGTCCAGATCCGCGCGGACGGCAGCCTGCCCTACGCCCTGACCCGCAAGGCGCTGTTCACCGCGCAGCAGGCCGGCAAGAACAAGGTGACGGTGGTGACGGTGAGCCGCAGCAGCCTCTGAACCGACCGGCTCAGCTCCGCTTGAGGCGCGCGCGCAGCTCGGTCTGCGCCCAGAGTCCCTCGCTGGTGGGATCCAGCGTCACGGCCTGTCCGGGGTCGATCCCCAGCAGGGTCGGTGGGCCCTCCAGCTCGGAGGTGGACTCGAGCCCCTCGACCCGGATCTCGAAGCGGCCAAAGTCGAAGGGCTCCCCGGGGGCGGCCTGCACGCGGACCACGCGCTCGCGGAGGCCCCGCTGCTCGAAGTCCAGGGCCCGGTGGATGCAGTAGGGGTTGTTGCCCGTGCGCCCGAACAGGGTGCTGGCCATCCACGAGCAGCCGCCCTTGCAGGTCTCGGCGTAGTAGCAGCCGCGGCAGAAGCCCCAGAGGTCCTCGACGCCGCGCTCGCGCAGGTGGGTGAGCTGGGGGGCGTGGTCGAGCACGTCCTGGATGCGGTCCTGGCCCAGGATGCCGCCGGTGTAGGGGCCGCTGGGGAGCGACGGGCAGCCCTTGATCTTGCCGTCGGCCTCCAGGCCCAGGGTCCACTTGCCGGCGGAGCAGGCGTTCCAGTGCACGCCCTGGTCGCCGTTGTGGCGCAGCAGGGCCTCGTAGGGCGAGAAGTAGCCGATGTTGTTGCCCGGGAAGAGGCGCACACCGTTGGGGTCCAGCTTGGCCTGCTTGATCCAGACCAGCAGCGGGAAGAGCTCCAGCAGCTCGTAGGGCTGGAGCAGCAGGTCGGGGCGGTCGGCGGCGCGCCCCATGGGGGTGGTGATCTGGAGCTGCCAGGCGCGGCCTCCGGTCTCCACGAGCAGGTCGGCGATGGCCGGGAGCTCGGGCAGCGACAGGCGGTTGACCTGGGTGTTGAAGCCGAGCTGGATCCTGGACGCGGCGACCCGCCTCGCGGCCTGGATGGCGGCCTGGAAGGAGCCCTTGGGCCCGCGCTGGGCGTCGTGGGTGGCCTGCAGACCGTCCACCGAGATCGAGACGGCACCGACGCCCGCAGCGACAGCCCGGTCCACCCGCTCCTGGTCCAGGTTCCGGGCCCCAGTGGTGATGCTGCAGCGCATCCCCAGGCGGGTGATCTCCGCGGCGATCTGGTCCCAGTCCTCGCGCAGGTAGGCCTCCCCGCCGATCAGCGTGACCTCGCGGACGCCGATCTCGTGCAGCTCCGCGACCACCCGCAGGCAGGCCTCGGTGCTGAGCTCCTGGGGGCGCGCCTGACCCGCGCGGGAGCCGCAGTGCTTGCAGCCCAGATCGCAGGCCAGGGTGATCTCCCAGACGCAGTAGACCGGGTGGACCGGCTCGCCGCTGCGTACCTCTCGTGCGTAGCGCGCCACCGCTGGGGGCTACTCCGAGGGCGGGGTCGGGGGCGCCGGAGCGGGCTCGGGCTGGTCCACCGGGGGGCCACCGTAGACCGCGGGCTGGATCTCGCCGACCTCGATGGTGTCCTCCTCGGGCTTCTTGTCCTCGGGGGCCTCGTCGTCCTCCGGTGCCTTGTCGTCCTCGGCCTCTTCCTCGGGGGCGGCATCCTCGGTCTCGGGTGCCGCCTCATCCTCGGTCTCAGGCGCCGGGGCCGGGACTTCAGCCGCGGGAGTGCCCTTGGGCTCCTCCTTGGCTCCGCAGGCCCCCAGGGCCAACGACACGCCCAGCGCCGCAGCCAGCGCGCTCGAGCGCCCACCCAGCGACAGGCTCCCGGTGCTCTGGGCTCCCTCGGCCCCGCAGTGGGCGCAGGCGCTCTGCTCGCGCGCGGTGTGTCGGAGACAGCTTGGGCACTGGCGGTACTTGGGCATCGGCATCCTCAAGGAGGTCCTGGCAGTTTAGACGAATAAAGGGCTGCGTGGTCCGTCCTCAGCGGCCCTGGAGTCTCCCTTGCTGCTGCTCACCCTGGCCTGCGCGCCCACCACCACCGCCCTCCCCCCCGGGGACCCCGGCGACGCCCTCATCCGCGGCCCCCGCGTGCTCTGGGAGGCCCAGGTCGGCCGCCTGAGCTGGCGCTCTCCCATGGTGCTGGACGGCCGCCAGCTCCTGGTCCCCTCCAACGGCGAGACCTGGGGCGAAGGCCCCGATCCCCTCGACGGCCTCTGGGTCCTGGACGCCGCCAAGGGGCGCCCGCTCCAGCAGCTCACCGTGCCCCCCTCCGAGGCGGCCAAGGAGTCCGACGTCAACGGCGTGCTGGTCACCGACGCCGGCTGGACCGTCAGCACAGACCAGAACGGGATGCTGAGCTGGAACCGCGACGGGGAGCTGCTCTGGCAGGTGTTCCAGAGCGCCGACATCGAGTTTCCCCCCACGCTCTGGGAGAGCCCCGATGGCCCCCGGATCCTGGGCGCCCCCGAGCGCAGCCGCCACCTGAGCGTGGTCGACCCCAGCGTCGCCACGGGCACCCTCAAGCCCTATCCACCGGTCGAAGGCTCCGGCGTCTCCCAGCTCACCCCCGCGCGGGACTTCGAGAAGGCCTTCTCCCAGGTCGCCTCCGGGGATCTGAACGGCGACGGCGTCCAGGATCTGGTGGTCGCCGGGCGCCACAGCCACCTGCTCATCGCGCTCGACGGCGCCACCCAGACCGAACTCTGGCGCCACAAATCGTACTACTACGAGGCCAGCCCGCAGATCGTCGACGTCGACGGCGACGGCCAGCCCGAGGTCCTCAGCGCCTTCGGCTCCACCGTGGTCATCGCCGACGGCGCCACCGGCAAGCCGAAGCTGCTCTACAGCACACCCGGCGCACTCAACGGCCGCGTCCACACCTTCACCTGGTGGGCGGAGGCCCAGTGCCTGGTCATTCCTCGCTCGCGCACAGACGCCAACGTGAGCTGCGTGAGCCTGGAAGGAGAGGTGGTGTGGTCCGTCCCCATCTTGGCCCAACGCATCAGCTCGACCCCCACCCTCGCAGACGTAGACGGGGACGGCGCCAGCGAGGTCATCGTTGCCACGGAGGGCGGACAGGTCCTCGCGCTCGACCAGCGGGGCCAGCTCCTCTGGTCCTGGAGCGCCCCCGCCGCCATCGAGGCCCCCGTGCTCGCCGCCGACCTGACCGGCAACGGCCGCGTGGAGCTGGTCGTCGCCAGCCACGACGGCTTCGTCCGCGCCCTCAAGACCCCAGGCCTCGCCGGAGGTGCCCAGTGATCCCCACCCTCCTGAGCCTGTTGACGCCCGCCGCGCTCGCCTTCGACTCCGCCCCCTGGGACGCCTGCGCGGACGGAGACGGGGCTGCCTGCTGGCAGCTCACCCAGAGCCTCCCGTTGGAGGACGGCGCGTTGAGCGCCCGGGCCGAGAGCCTGCGCCTGGAGGGCTGCACGCTGGGCCACGATCCGGCCTGTTCCGCGCTGATCCAGGCCCTGCCCGAGCGCCCCCGGAGGGAGGACACAGTCCCCCTGGTCCAGGGCTGTGTGGCGGGTGGGGCGGAGACCTGCGCCTGGGTGCAGGCCAATGTCCCGGCGGATTCGGCGATCAAGGACGCCCAGAATCACTGCGAGGAGCGCGGCTGCAGCGTGGACGAGGCCCTCTTCCTGCCCCCAGGCTGGTCGCTGCTGGAAGAGCCGTGGATGGGCCACCTCCAGGATGACCCCGTCGGGCGCTGGAGCGTCAAGCGGGTCCACGCCGGTACCAGCCTGGACCGGGGTGCGGAGTCGGTCTGGCTCAGCGCCTACACCGGAAGTTCAGCCGGGCAGACCGGGCGGCTGATGGAGACCTTCGATCGACAGCCCTTTCTGTGGCACATCGACACCGGCGAGGTCACGCCGCCCCAGGACTGGTGCCCCGAGCCCTTGGTCTGCGCCCCGGACGCGCCCGCGCCCACCGACCCAAGCTGGCTGGTGCGCGCGCTGGCCGACTACACCGAGAGCTACAGCTACGTCAGATTGATCGGCGAGTCCATCTGGCTCAACCGGGCGGAGCGCAGCGACCGCCAGACCGGCGCCATCACCCAGCAAGGCGAGATCCGAGTCCTCCGCGCCGACACGCCCGACCGCGTCCTGGAGCAGCACGGCCAGCTCACCCTCCTCAGCGCCGAGCGCGTCCTCGTCCAGAACCGCAGCAAGAGCTGGCTCTATAGCGCGGACGGCGAATTCCTGGCGACCTTCCCGGTCACCGGGCCTGCCGCCTTGTCCCCCGACGGCAGCACTCTGCTGATCGACCAGGTCCTGATTGACCTGTCCTCGCTTGAGGCGAGCGTTGACACCCCCTTGCGCTGCAGTCGGGTGTCCTGGGGTGAGGGCGGCGCCTACTGCTTCAGCTCCGCCGGCCTCCTCTTCCACCCCCACCCCGCCGGAGCCCCCAGGGAGATGACGCCCCCGGGCGGCTGGGAGGCCTACGGGCGGGTGGAGATCACGGTGCCCGAGCTGTTGGAGGGCCAGTCCCTGGAGCTCCAGTCGTCCCGACTCTCCTCCTCCGGGCACACAAGGCCGCTCGGCTCCCCCGGATCCACCCACACCGTCTGGGTCGGTGACCACGTGGAGTTCCTCGCAATCACCCTCATCAGCGAGGACACCGTGCCTGGGGTCCCGAGGTTCCAGACATACACTGTCCCCGCCCCCCGGCCCGGTGAGAGCCTGAGCCTGACCCCCCAGGTCCGCTCGGTTCCGCTCACCCTCCCCGGCTGCGCTGGCGCTGTGGAGACCGCCGCCACTGCCCTGTACCGCCACCCGAACTGGACCCCCTTGCACCCCGACTGCAGCGTGGCGGTTCCCGGTCTGCTCGTTGGCGCCCAGGTGACCTTCCACGCCCGAGAGGTCCCCATCACCCGTCAGTGGAGGTCCCAACAGAGCGTCCCCGCGTCCGGAGCGGTCGTCTTGGAGACGCTCGGCGAGCCCAGGGGCGCGGCTGGCCTCGACTTCTCCGGAGCCCCGCAGACCTACAGCCGGGGGGTCCTGGCCTGGACGGACGTCGACGGGCAGACAACCGAGGTCGGCCGGCACCGCTACCGGCAAGTCGCCGGAACCGAGCCCGACGAGATGCTGGTCCTTCGCCAGGGCAGCGCCTCCGAGATCGTCGACATCCGAGGGGACTATGCCGGGTTCCACTTGGGCCCAGGGACCTGGGAGGGCGCAGTGCTGACCTCCGAGCACGCGACCCCCATTCGGATCGACAACGACAGCCCACAGGTGATCTGGCTGACCGCCGATCCCCAGCCCGCGACCAGCAGTGTCCGGGTCCTGGGCCAAGACGGGCTCCCCGTCGTCGGGGCCCAGATCAGCGTCGCGCTGGACGGCCAGGAGCCTGTGTGGGGCGAGCTCCCCCACTACACCCGAACGCTGTACCTGGAGACGGACCTTGCCGGCCGCGTGCAGATCCCCGACCCCGGCTGGCCGCTCTGGGTCTGGGGGCAGGGCTGGATGCAGCGGGTGGCCCCCGGCGAGCACCACATCGTCCAGCAGGGGCCCACCATCCACGAACAGCGCGGCATCAACGCCATCCTGGAGCCGACGCCCTACGGTCTGCAGGTGGTCGCCGGGGTCTGCATCGAGGAGCACTGGCTGGAGAAGGGAGACACCCTGGTCGAGCTCTGCGGCGAGCCCCTGGCCGGGCGCGGCGAGTGGACTGTGGAGCGGCTGCTGTTGTCCTCGCCGACGCAGAGCTGTGAGGCGCGGGTGCTGAAGGAGAGCGGCCTTGAGAAGGTGGGCCGACTGAGCGTGGACACCCCCTCGCCCTTCTTCCTCCCGGAGAGCCTGCCCGCAGACCCCCCCCGGCTGGAGACGCCGGAGTACGAGGCCTGGAAGAGCACCTGGCAGGCAATGGCACCGGTAGAGCGCTGTGGCCCGCCGCTGACCGCGGAGCTGCTGGACGAGGAGCTCGCAATCACGGTCCTGGAGCCCGGCGACCCGGCGCTGCTGCTGCAGGACGCGGCCCAGGTGGAGCTGGACTTTGTGGTCTGGTACCCCAACGGCACGCCCGGCGCGGCGCGGCTCGGAGAGAAGAGCTGGCCGCAGGAGTTGCCGGACTGGATCTCCGGAAGACAGCTCCGCCCCGGCGGCCCCCGCTTCCCGCGCAGCGTCCTGATGGCCGCAAAAGAGCACGGCGTCGGGGCCCGACTGCGCGTCTGGTTCCAGACCTTCTCATCGAACCACACCTGGCTGGTCGCCGACGTCCACATCCGCGCGCTCACCGCGGAGTAGCGGCCCGGGCTATCCGCCCCGCGCAAAGTGCACGCAGCCGCGGTGGTCGTCGCGGTCGCGCACCAGCTCGCAGATCTCCAGGGAGCGCTGGGCGTCGAAGCGCCGCATGTTCGCGCTCACGCCCATGTAGCAGGAGTCCTGCATCTCGGAGGGGGCCTCACGGCAGCTCAGCAGCGCGTCGTCGGCGTCCTGCTCGGCCAGGGCCCAGCCCAGCCCGTGAAAGCACTGCTCGCGCCAGCCCTCCTTCTCGGGGACCTCCAGGCAGGTGGCGGTGGCCACGGGCGGGTCGGTGCGGCCCAGGTACTTGCCGAGCCCGTGGTAGCACCACTTGCGGGGGAAGTCGTGGGGCTCGTGGCACCACTGCAGGGCCGCCTGCGGCGCCACCTGGGCGATCTCGCCGTTGACGTCGTGGCGGCAGAAGTTCTTGAACTGGCCGGCCTGCTCACAGGTGTCCCGCGCGTAGTCGAAGTCGTGGACCGACCAGGCCAGCGCGATGCCAAAGAAGCACTGGTCCCGCCACTTGCGCGAGGGGATGGTCGGGCACAGCGTCTCGCTCCAGACCGGCTCGATGCGGCTGTGGATCTCGGCCACGTCCGACTGGCACTCCCAGCGCGCGGCGCCCTCGGGCAGCTCCGCACAGGCCGCCAGTGCGCCCTCGGGGTCCCGCTCCGCTCTCTGCAGGGCCAGTCCGTGGAAGCAGGCCTCGCGGTAGTCGCCCTGGTGCTTGCGGCAGGCCTCTTCCGTGTAGCGAGCGCCCTCCCCCTCTCCCTCGGACTCGGCGCCCTGGGGCTTGGGGGGAACGGCGATCACCTCGGCCTCGACCGCGACCTCAGGGGCCGGCGGGGGCTCCGGGAGCTCCAGCATCGCGAGCTGCACGCCCCCCACCAGGGCGGTGGAGATCCCCCCAAAGAGGAACCAGAACACGCGCTCCACTCAGTCGCTGCCCTCTTCTGCCGGCGGGGCCTCCTGCTTGAGGTACCCGATCTCGAAGGCCAGGCGCTCCTGCGCCTCGATGCTCATGCCGGTGTCTCCGTCGGGGAGGACCTCGGGCTCCTCTGGCGGGCTCGGCCACACCAACCAGACCCCAAGGCCGACCAACAACAGCAACGCCACCCCGCCGCCAGCGAGGACACCCGTCTTGGATCCGGACTGCGGAGAGGCGCTCATCCCCCCTACAATAGCGCCGATGCAGGGAATCGAACAGGCCACCGCCCGCGCCCGCGCCCTCCTGACCCAGGAGCAGGGCCCCGCCTCGGTCCTCGCGGATGTGCTCAGCCGGCGCATCGCCGCCCAGCCGGACCGCAGCCTGCTGCCCGAGGTGCTGGACACCTTCTTCCGCAGCGTCGACGACGCCACCCTCGTGGCCACCCTGGCGCTGCTCTCCAAGCGCGGCCGCGGCGGCAACGCCCGCTACCGCCGGGTGGCCATGGAGCTCGCGCTCAACGCCCAGCTCTTCGCGCGCATGCCCTACGAGCGCATCCAGGATCTGCACGCCATCGCCCACGGCGCCGGGCAGCCCGAGATCTGCGCCCTCTTCCTGAGCAGCCCCCACGACCCGCGCGGGATCCTGGCCGAGGAGGCCGGCCCCGAGAACCCCCACCTGGAGGTCTCCCTGGGCCGCCGCAAGGCCGCCGCAAGGGGTCGCGATCGGGACACCCTGGACCGGCTCATGCGGGACCGGAACCCCCAGGTCATCGCGCTGCTGCTCAACAACGGCGTGATCACCGAGCGGGACGTGGTCCGCATCTCCGCGATGCGCCCGGCCAACCCCGACTGCCTGGAGGTCGTCGCCAAGCACCCCAAGTGGGCCCAGCGCTACCACGTGCGCAAGGCGCTGGCCTGCAACCCCCGCACGCCCCACCCCATCGCCGAGCGCCTGATGCGCACGCTGATGCGGCAGGATCTCGCCTTCATCGCCGGCACCTCCAACCTGCCGGAGCGGGTGCGGGCGGAGGCGGTGCGCGCCATGAAGGAGCTGCCCGGCGGCGAGCCCGCAGCGCCCAAGAAAAAGCCCGGCGCCATCCTCAGGGGACGGCCCGCCGGGGAGATCCTGGGGGTCGAAGAGAGCTGAGAGCGGGAGCCCCTACAGCTTCTTCTCGACCTCTTGCTTGGCCGCAGCCTCGGCCTTGTCGCCGTCCTCGGACTTCTTCTCGCCGTCGCCGGTGGCGGCGTCGCGGAACTCCTTGACGCCCGAGCCGAGCTGCTTGAGGACGGAGGGCAGCTTGCCCACGCCGAAGAGGATCACGACGATCACCAGGATGATGATCAGCTCTTGGGTCCCCAGGTTCATGATGGCGGGGACGGCAGCGATCAGTCGCATGGCAGGACTCCGTAGTCCCCTCAAGCTAACGCAAAGCACCGCGGGGCGCGATCCCACCCGAAACCGGGTAGCTTGCCGCCCATGTTGCTGCCCCTGCTCTGTGCCCTGGCCTGCCGCCCCGGCAAGGCCCCCTCTGACGACAGCCAGGAGACCGGCGGGCTCGACACCCAGGACTCCGCGGACACCGGCCAGATCTGGGAGCTGGACTCCCTGCAGCTCTACGACGGCCCCGAGGGCAACCACCTGCTCCCCACCGAGCTCCTCGTCCTCGGGCGCACCCGCAGGGCCTACAGCCACGCGCTGGGCTCCGGCACGCTGGCGGAGGTGGACCTGGATTCCCAGGAGCTCCTGCGCCTCTTCCCCCTCACCGGGACCGGGACCTCCGTGGAGCTCTTCGACGGCGGCGACAGCAGCCTCTACCTGGCCCGCCGCGGCAAGCCCGCCTTCCAGCGCCTGGATCTGGAGACCGGCGCCCTGGAGTCCGTGGAGGCCGGCATGCCCTCGGTGGCCGGCGTGCTCCCCCTCTCCGACGGCAAGCTCCTGGTCGCGGGCACCACCGTCGACGGCGGCGGGATCCTCCAGGTCCTGGACAGCGACTACAGCCAGCTCGCCTTCACCGCTCTCCCCGACGTGCCCCGCGCGCTGCTCTCCGTGGGCAGCGAGCAGGTCGCCGTGGTGCTCGGGACCGCCCAGGACGCCGGCAGCGTCAGCTTCCACCAGCGCAGCGACCTCAGCCAGCTCCGAAGCTGCGAGGCCCCCTTCGGCGCCCGGGCCGCCGCCTTTACCCCCCAGGGCGACCTCGTCCTGGCCACCGAGGGCCGCATCGGCCTGGCCCCCTGCTCCACCACCCTGGAGGCCCGCGATCCCCAGGAGTGGACCGTCGGCCACGAGAACATGGAGGTCATCGCCACCCCCGAGGGCGTCATCGTCCTGGACCGCGTCGGCGAAGACGACCCCAACTGGAGCCTGGCCCGGCGCTACAGCACCGCCACCGGCACGCTGGAGCTCTCCTCGACCTTCACCACCGGCAAGAACTCCGGCCGCGGCGGCCGGGACAGCACCACCGGCCTGCTCTGGGTCAACAGCGAGGGCACCACCGAGCTCCGCGCCTACGACCCCGCCACCGGCAAGCTCCGGGACAGCCTCCCCCTGGGCCTCCACCTGGAGTCCCTGGCCGCCGGGAGCGAGCGCGGCGTGGTCTTCGTGACCGGCCGCCTCTCCGGCCTCATCGCCCGGGCCGACTTCCTGAGCGGGGAGATCCAATCGGCCGACATCGGCTTCCGCTGGCCCGTCGCCCCCGTGGTCATCGGCGACGAGCTCTGGGTCCTCGACCAGCTCGGCGGCACTCTGCACGTCTTCGCCGCCGCCGACCTGCAGCACCTCTACGAGCTGGATCTTGGCTGGTCCGAGGCCGACTCGCTGACCCTCTCCGACGCCCTGTTGCACCCCGAGACCGGCCGCCTGTGGGTGTCCTCCGGCTTCGCGGACGAGCTCGTCGAGGTCGATCCCAGCGCCCGCGAGCTCCTCCAGCGGGTCTCCCTGGGCCCCGATCCCCTGGACAAGGACAGCGCCGGACGCCTCGAGCTCCTCGCCTATGGGGAGGGTGTGATCGCCGCGCGCACCTGGGACGGCCGGCTCAGCGTCGTGGGCCAAGGCGGTGACGTGCAGACCCACAGCCCCCTCACCGGCACCCTGGAGTCCCGCTCCCACATGCAGTTCTCGCTGCTCTCCCAGGACCAGGAGACGCTGTTCGTGGGCCCCTACGCGATCGCGACCTCAACCTTCTCGCACCTGCCTGAGCAGGAGGCCCCTTGGAGCTTCGCCTTCGGCGTCACCAGCGAGGACACACTGGCGTGGCGTTGGACCGACAGCACCCTGCTCCGCGTGGCCCCCGATGGCACCGAGACCGCCCTGGAGACCGGCATGTCTCCGGACGCGAACCCCGAGTGGCTCCAGACCGCCTGGGGCGAGCGCCTGATCGCCACCGAGATGGACCGCGGGGCCCTGCGGGTGTTCACGCCTCCAGAGTGATCCGGCCTCCCTGGACCACCAACGCGGCCCGGTGCCCCCCCATGAACTGGATGAGGCTCGCCGCCTCCGCCGGCTCTCCGATGGGGGGCGAGAAGAGGGCCAGATCCGCCGCGGACCCGGGACCCAACCACCCAAGATCCGGGCGCCCCAGCGCTTGCCCAGCCACCTTCGTGATGCCAGCGAGGGCCTCGGTGACCGACAGGCCCATGGTCAGGCAGGACAGCGTGGCCGCCGTCCAGAGATCCCGGATCGGCGAGCTCCCCGGGTTGAAGTCCGTGGCCACCGCCAGCGGCACCCCGGCCTCCCGCAGCGCGGCGACCGGCGGCGGCGTGTCCTTGAGGTAGAGCATCGCCCCCGGCAGCAGCACCGCCACCGTTCCCGCCTCCGCCATTGCCTGCACCCCGGCCGCATCCAGGCGCTCCAGGTGGTCCGCGGAGCTCGCCCCCAGCGTGGCCGCCAGCGCCGCTGCGCCCGTGTGGACCACCTGCTCGGCGTGCACCCGCAGGCCCAGGCCGGCCGCCTTCGCCGCGCTCAGGATCCGCTCCGTGTCCTGCAGCGTGAAGGCGCCCCGGTCGCAGTAGACATCGGCCATCGCCGCGTAGGGCGCGATCTCCGGCAGCACCTGCTGCACCAGGTGCTCCACGTAGTCCTCGCGGCGCTCCTTGAACTCCGGCGGCAAGGCGTGGGCGCCCAGGAAGGTCGGCAGCACCCGCACCGGCCAGCCGGCGTCCGCCAGGATCCGCAGGCAGCGGCGCTCGCTCTCCAGATCCAGGCCGTAGCCGCTCTTGACCTCGACGCTGGTGACCCCCAGGGCCCGCATCCCCTCCAGGCGCGCCTGCAGCAGACGGCGCAGCTCGGCCTCCGGGGCGGCGCGGGTGGCGCGGACCGTGCTCAGGATGCCGCCCCCCGCCTCCAGGATCGCCGAGTAGGCCTCCCCCGCCAGCCGCCGCTGGAACTCCACGCTGCGGGACCCGGCGTAGAGGGTGTGCGTGTGGCAGTCGACCAGCCCGGGCAGCCCGACCATCCCCGCTCCGGAGCGGGTCTCCAGGGCCTGCGGCGCCTGCGCACTGGGGCCGGCGTAGACCACTTGCCCCCCGTGGAAGCACACGGCCCCGTCCGCGATGGGCCCCTGCCCGGACGCCATGGTCCAGAGCTGCTCGATGTGCATGACAGCCAAATCGACCACGTGCCCTCCTGGCCTGTGCGGTGGCCCCCATGCTATAGCCGACCCCCTCTCGCGCAGGCCCCCCTTTACCGGGGGCCCCATCGCGCACACCAGACTTCCCCAATGGGAGCCCCTGTGCTGATTCTGCTTGCCACCCTGCTGAGCCCCGCCGCCCTCGCCCAGGAGAGCCGCAACCTCTACCAGGAGAACCCCGCCCTGACCGAAGGCAAGCTCGAGGACTTCCGCGAGCTCTACGTGGACGCAGAGGCCTTCGCCGGCCAGGTCGCCCCCAAGGAGGCCGCAGACGGCATCGGCAAGCTGGTGGTCTACAACCGCACCTCCTCCCCCATGGACCTCTACGTCAACGGGGTCAAGGTGGGGATGATGCACCCGGCCACCCCCGCGATCCTCCACGGCCTCAAGGCCGGCACCTACGAGGTGAAGATGATCGCCCTGAACGCCTTCACCACCACCAAGATGGTGAGCACCGTCGCCGAGGACGCCCCGGTGACCGAGATGGGCCAGGCCGCCGAGGCCACCATCAGCCGCCCCGTCACCCTGGTGGAGCCCCCCCAGCCCCCTCCGGCCATGTCCTGCTACCTGCCGGAGGACGCGGATGAGGGCGCCGAGCTCTGCGCCGCCACCTGCCCCGAGGAGACCGAGTGCGAGGTCGTGGTGCGCGCCGGCCCCCTGGCCAACCCCGAGCTCTTCGAGTCCCTGCTGGGCGAGTGCGAAGGCCAGGCCTGCGCCCGCTCCGAGCTGATGGAGGCCATGGAGTTCAAGAGCGTCGGCAGCGGAAACTCCCGCCGCTGAAGCTTTTCCCTCCCTCGCCTTTCGACGACGCTGCGCTCATGGGTCAGACTGTCGCTGCCCCGGAGTCCCCATGCGCGCGTCCGTCCTGCCTGCTGTTGTCCTCGCCTGCACCCTGACCGGTTGTTCGATGCCCGGGGGCGCAATGCTCCAGTGGGTGAGCGAGACCGGCTTCGGCCACATCGGCACCTCTGTCGTCTGCCTGGGCTCGGATCTGGGAGAGGACGCCGCGAGCGCCGCCCAGAGCGACGGCAGCTACCGCATCTCGGGCACCGTGCTCTCCGAGGGCCCCGCCCCCGAGTCGGACTTCTCCAACGTCGACGCCTGCTGGGGCGCCCCCTCTCGCGCCCTCGCGATCGAGGACCAGGACGGCCACACCTGGATGGTGGGCTACCGCTGGGAGTCCAACTCCATCGGCGACACGACCCCGGCGATCAAGGTCAGCCCCGGCGAGACCGTCACCCTGACCTACCGCAGCGGCTCCATGGAGGGCTCCGCCGGCTTCGCCGTCCACAACCAGGACGAAGGGCTCCTCTACGCCATGGAGAGCGGGCGCGGCACCCCGGGGCTTGAGCCCGACGACGTCCCCGAGCTGTCCGTGACCCCCGGTGAGATCGTCGGGAGCGAGGATCTGGACTGCGGCCGGATCGCGGTCCGCACCATGGACTTCGAGACCGACTCCGGCGACTCGGCGCAGGTGGGCCCCGGCGAGGACACCCCGCTGCAGGTCGACGCCGATGGGCGCACGCTGACCCTGTGCAACATCAACGCAGTCGAGGTCCCCCAGACCTGCGAGGACCATGGCTACAGCGAGCGGAGCTGGGTGGTGTTCAACCCGCGACAGGGGTGAGAAGTCAGGTATCGGGCGTCAGGTGTCGGGGACACCGGCGACCGGCGACTGGCGACCGGGGACCGGCGATGACGGAGGGCCGGGGAGAGATGCCGGGGCAGCCGACGGGATGGGAGGGCGGCCGGTATCGGGTTTCAGCACGGCGTCCCGAGTCCTGACCTCTGATACCTGACCTCTGATACCTGCCCCTGGCCTCACCCAGCCTGCTGCGCCATGACCTCCAGGATCTGCTCGTGCAGCACGCCGTTGGTGCCGCAGACGCCGTCCTTGAGGGGCTTGTCCTGGTTGAAGCGGTAGGGCTGCCCGTGGCGGTTGCTGCTGCGCCCGCCCGCGGCGGCCACGATGGCGACGCCGCCGGCGATGTCCCAGGCGTTGCGGGGCTTGTTGGTGAAGGTGCTCTCGGCCAGGCCCGCGGCCACCAGGCCGAACTTGTAGGCCACGGAGCCGACGGGGCGCAGGTCGAGCTGGTCCTTCCAGGGGTCGAACCAGCCCTTCTTCATCTCGGAGCGCGAGCAGACGACCTTGGCGCCGTCCAGGTTGGCGTGGCTGGTGACCTTGGCGTCGCGGCGCTCGCCGGCCTTGGTGTACCAGGCGCCCACCCCCACGATCCCGGAGAACAGCTCCTGGGTGATCGGGTTGTAGAGCACGCCGACCACCGCCTCGTCCCCCTTGATCAGGGCCACGGAGACGCAGAACTCGGGGATGCCCAGGGTGAACTCGCGGGTGCCGTCCAGAGGGTCGACGATCCAGCAGTAGCCCTTCTCCAGGCGGCTCTTGTCGTCGCCGGTCTCCTCGCTCAGCCAGCCGGTGTCCTGAAAGCGGCCCTTGAGGTGCTGCTCCAGGATCTTGTCGGCGGCCAGATCCGCGTCGGTGAGGGGGTTGTCCTCCCCCTTGTCGCGGACGGTGTACTCGTCCTTGTAGAAGCCAGCGATGGCCGCGCCAGCCTCCAGAGCAGCGGCGACGGCGGCGTCATGAGCGATCTGCAGATCCATGTCCTCTCCGGGCGGGGCCCCGGCTGTAACGCGCTGGGTTAGGGGGCTGCCCTCATGAGCGAGACCCAGACCAACAAGCGCGCCCTGGGCGTCATCTTCCTCACCGTGGTCCTGGACCTGGTGGGCTTCGGGATCGTGATCCCGCTGCTGTCCTTCTACGCGGAGGACTACGGCGCCAGCCCCCTGCAGGTCACCCTGCTCATGGCCAGCTACAGCGCCGCCCAGTTCCTGTTCGCGCCGCTCTGGGGCAGCCTCTCGGACCGCTTCGGGCGCCGCCCCATCCTGCTCATGAGCATCGCGATGACCGCGCTGATGCTGGCGGGCTTCGCCTGGGCCAGCGAGCTCTGGCTGCTCTTTGTGTTCCGCTCCCTGCACGGCGTGTTCGCGGCCAACATCAGCACCGCGCAGGCCTACGTGGCCGACGTGACCTCCAAGGAGGACCGGGCCAAGGGCATGGGCATGATCGGCGCGGGCTTCGGCCTGGGCTTCACCCTGGGGCCGGTCATCGGTGGCGTGTTCGCCGAGACCGAGCTGGGCCTGTCCCTGCCGATCTGGATCGCGGCGGGGCTCTCCGCCTTGAACTTCGTGCTCGCCCTGGCCCTGGTCAAGGAGCCGGAGCGCAAGGCCCCCCGCGACCGCAAGCGCACCCTCAAGCCCGCCGACTGGATGCGCGTGATGTCCCACCCCAAGGTGGGCGCGTTCATCATCCTCAGCTTCGCGATGACCCTGGCCTTCTCCATGATGGAGTCCACCTTCGCCCTCTTCGAGGAGCACCAGCACGAGCTGAGCGCCCGACAGGTCGGCTACGTGCTCGGCGTCATCGGGATCGTGGGCATCGTCATCCAGGGTGGCCTCATCGGCCGGCTCTCCAAGCGCTTTGGCGAAGGCGCCCTGGTCCGCATCGGCATCCCCGGGCTGGGACTGGCCCTCATCGGCCTCGCCTATGCCCCCCCTTGGGGCCCGCTGTTGGCGGTGGGCTTCTTGTTGGCGGTGTTCCAATCCTTGGCGCAGCCCAGCCTTTTCTCCCTCATCTCCCGCCAGACCCCGGACAGCGAGCAGGGCTTCGTGCTGGGCACCAACCAGTCCCTGAGCGCCCTGGCCCGCGCCGTGGCCCCCGCCATCGCCGGGCTGGCCTTCGAGCGCGTGAGCGAGCGGCTCCCCTTCTTCCTCAGCGCCGGCGTGCTGCTGATCTGCACATTCCTGGCGTTCCGCGCGACCGCCCGCTTGACCGCACCGGTGGACGCTCCCACCGGCGGTGAATAGCGAACGACCCCTCCTGGAGGCCGACGTGGCCAAGACCTTCTACCTGACGACCCCGCTCTACTACGTCAACGACGCGCCCCACATCGGGCACGCCTACACCCAGGTCGCCGCCGACGTGACCTGCCGCTACCAGCGGCTGATGGGGCGCAAGGTCCACTTCCTGACCGGCACCGACGAGCACGGCCAGAAGGTCTACCGCAAGGCCCAGGCGCGCGGCCTGAGCCCCCAGGCCCACGTCGACGAGCTGGTGGTCGCCTTCCAGAAGCTCTGGGAGCGCCTGGACATCACCCACGACGACTTCATCCGCACCACCGAACCCCGGCACACCCAGATCGTCCAGGAGGTCCTGCAGGAGCTCTACGATCGCGGGGACATCTACCAGGAGTCCTACGCCGGCTGGTACTCCACCTCGGCCGAGCGATTCTGGACCGAGAAGGACGTCATCGTCGCCGACGACGGCCGCAAGCTCTGCCCGGACACCGGCCAGGAGGTCGAGTGGCTGGAGGAGACCAACTACTGGTTCCGCATGTCCAAGTACGCGGACCAGCTCCGCGCCTGGGTCGACAGCCACCCCGACTGGATCCGCCCGGAGGCGCGCCGCAACGAGCTGCTGGGCGCCCTCAAGAAGGAGGTCGCCGACCTCTGCATCACCCGCCCGGTCGAGCGCATGCCCTGGGGCATCCCCATCCCCTGGGACGACCAGTACGTCACCTACGTCTGGTTCGACGCGCTGCTCAACTACATCAGCGCCATCGGGTACCGCCGCGACGACGCCGCCTTCCAGGATCGCTGGCCCGCCGACGTGCAGCTCCTCGGCAAGGACATCCTGACCACCCACACCCTCTACTGGGGCACCATGCTCCTGGCGCTGGGCCTGGACCCCGCCGACCTGCTCTACGCCCACGGCTGGTGGACGGTGGAAGGCCAGAAGATGTCCAAGTCCCTGGGCAACGTGGTGGACCCCAACCTGCTGGTCGACGCCTACGGGGCCGACTCCGTGCGCTACGTGCTGATGGCCGAGAAGCGCTTCGGCGGCGACGGCGACTTCTCCCACAAGTCCTACCAGCTCCGCTACAACGCCGATCTGGCCAACAACATCGGCAACCTGCTCCACCGCGGCATCACCATGAGCCACAAGTGGCTGGGTGGCGTGGTCCCCGCCCTCGGCACCCTGACCGACGCCGAGGCCGCCCTCCAGGCCGAGGTCTCCGAGCTGGTCGTCCGCTACCACGCAGCGCTCGCCGAGCTGGCCTTCCCCGAGGCCCTGGAAGCCCTCGTGAACATCGGCAAGGCCGGCAACAAGTACCTGGACACCGAGAAGCCCTGGGCCCTGAACAAGGCCGGGGACATGGACCGCCTCGCGACCGTGATGCGCCACACGCTGGAGGTCTGCCGCGTGGTCGGCGTGCTCCTGCGCCCCTTCTCCCCCACCAAGGCCGCCGAGCTCCTGGAGCGCCTCGCTGTCACCGACGCCTCCTTCGATGGCACGGACACCCTGCAGGGTCTGGTCGAGGGCGGATCCCTGGTGAACACAGATCCGCTCTTCCCCCGCTTGGACAAGCTGCCTGATTCCATCTCCTCGGCGCTTCAGTCCGCAAGCGAGGTCACCGGGGCCGGCCTCAAGTCGCTGGAGGGTCAGGCTCCTGCTCCCGCAGCCAAGCCCGCCAAGAAGTCCAAGTCCAAGTCCAAGTCCAAGGCCAAGGAGCCCGAGTACGGCACCATCGAGTTCGGGGACTTCACCAAGGTGGACATCCGGGCGGTCAAGGTGCTCTCGGCGGAGCCCCACCCCGACGCCGACCGCCTGCTGGTCATCAAGGTCGACGCCGGCGAGAGCAAGCCCCGGACCATCGTTGCTGGCATCGCCTCCCGCTTCTCCCCGGACGAGCTGGTCGGCAAGACCCTGTTGGCGGTCCTGAACCTGGCGCCTCGGCCTCTGCGGGGCATCACCAGCGAGGGGATGTTGCTGGCGGCGTCACAGGGCAAGAAGATCCTGAGCATGGCGAGCGCCCTCGAGGACGTCCCTCCGGGCACCCGCATCGCCTGAACTGGCCCGTTCAAGCTTCGTCACGGGATCTTTGTAAAGCTCTCTTTGCAGACGCCCGCAATAGGTGTACCCTTGCTGGGTCTGAGGCGCCTCTGCGTCAGCAGCGCGCCTCCTCCGTCTACCCGATTCCTGAACCCACCGGAGACACTCCATGCCCACCCTCTTCGTCTTGGCCGGAATGCTGACCGGCTGCAGCGACTTCGAGCTCATCGAGGCCGACAACAACGTCGGCGGTGTCGATGACACCACCGTCTGCGTCCTGTCCGCCGAGCCCGGCTCCGTGGAGTTCGGGGAGTTCATCGTCGCTGACA
>JAZAMN010000073.1:0-113426 GCA_036229005.1 Myxococcota bacterium | reverse complement strand
GGACAAGTGGACCATGCCCATCAGGAGCTGGGACCTGGCGCTACAGCAATTCGCCATCCACTTTGAAGGTCGAGTCAACCTGTGAAAACCGGAGTGACCCTGGAGGGCTGACAGCCGATCCACAGAGTTTTGGACGCTCCCCTCCGGTCGCCGTGAGACTGGCTCAGCGTCGGGGGTAAGGTATCAGGCGTCGGGTATCGGTCATCACGCCGCGCCTCTCCGGGGCGCAGTCTCCAGGGCGAACCCGGAACCCCAGCGGCCGACCGGCCCCTCCGTGGCCCGCACGAGGTGCCGGGCCCTCCCCGAGACGCCTCCCCAAGTCGGCTGCCACCGGCGCCTCGAGCCCGGCAGTGCGTCATCGGCGGTCCCCGGTCCCCGGTCCCCGGCCGCCGTGAGGGGGGCTCAGGCGTCGGGGGGCAGGTATCGGTCATCACGCCGCTCCTCTCCGAGGCGCCGTCTCCAGGGCGAGCCCGGAACCCCCAGCCGGCAACCGGCGCTCCCGTGGCCCGCACGAAGTGCCGGGCCCTCCCCGAGACGCCTCCCCAAGTCGGCTGCCACCGGCGCCTCGAGCCCGGCAGTGCGTCATCGGCGGTCCCCGGTCCCCGGTCCCCGGTCGCCGTGAGGGGGTCTCAGGCATCAGGCGTCGGGTATCGGTCATCACGCCGCTCCTCTCCGAAGCGCCGTCTCCAGGGCGAGCCCGGAATCCCCAGCCGGCAACCGGCGCTCCCGTGGCCCGCACGCAGTGCCGGGCCCTCCCCGAGGCGCCTCCCCAAGTCGGCTGCCACCGCCGCCCCAAGCCCGGCAGTGCGTCATCGGCGGTCCCCGGTCCCCGGTCCCCGGTCGCCGTGAGGGGGGGCTCAGCGTCGGGGGTCAGGTACCGGGTCTCAGGTATCGGTCATCACGCCGCTCCTCTCCGAGGCGGGCTCTCCCGGCCGAACCCGGAACCCCCAGCCGGCGGAGAGCCCCTCTCCGCGCCGCAGGGCATCTCCGGGCGCCCGCCGGCCCGCCCCCAGCGGTAGACTGCCGCCGTGCTCCCCTTCCTGCTGGCCTGCGCGACCGCCGAGCCCGAGGCCCCCGCCTCGGCGCCTGAGACGCCCGAGCTCTCCACCCCCGCGCTGGCGCAGAGCCTCTACGCCGGCGAGTGGGGCGCGGCGGCGAAGCCCCAGGGGGACCGGGTGCGCACCTTGCTGTGGATCCGGCGCATGGAGCTGGACCGGGAGCAACAGTCGGCCTTCTGCCTGCAGGTGACAGCGACGCAGGCGCGGATGGTGGCGCTGCAGGCCGAGCTGGATGGGATGGCACAAGCGGAGGCGGAAGCTCTGGCGCCGACATCCGACAAGCTCGAGGCCGCGCTGCTTCAAGGGCCCCTCACCGAGGATCAAGCACAGTCTCTGGCGGAGGAGCGGGAGGCTGCTCGCAGTGCCCTCCCCACCCCTCTGGCCCTGAAATCCCAAGCCATCCGCGAGACGGTCTCCGCCAGCGAGGACTGGCTGAGCGCCCTCTCCCCCGCCCAACAGCTCCGCTCGGGAGAGGCGGTGTTCGTGCTCCGCGACACGCTGGACGCGGGCCAATCCAAGGTGCCCCGTGGCGTCCAGGACCCCTGGGAAGACGGAGACTTTGCGACGCTGCAGCGCGCACGGGATCCGCAGGCAGCGCCCACCGATCTGGGCGCCCTGTTCACCCTGGAGGACGGCGCGCTGGACCTGCTGAGCACCTTGAATGGCGACGACCGCGCCGTGCTCACCGCGATGCTGATGGCCCAGCCCGCCAGCGCCCAGGTGTGCGCTGCGCTGTTCCCGCCCCAAGAGCCCACCCCGTGAAGCACCCCGCGCTGCCCTGGCTGGCGGCGGCGCTGGCCTATGTGGTGGGCGCCTGCGTGTTCGCCTGGCCGCTGCCCGCGCACCTGGGGGATGCGGTGTGGGGGGACCGCTTCGACGCCTGGACCACCCTGTGGCTGATGGACCACCTGGGGGCCGGCGGCGGGATGGACACGACGACGGAGATCCTCTTCCCCATCGGCTACCCGCTGTGGTCCTTCGGACACGTGGCCGTGCAGATGCTGGGGCTGCCGCTGATGTGGGCGGGGGTGTCGACGGTGGCGACGTACAACCTGCTGCTGATCACCTCGCTGGCGGGCACAGGTCTGGCGGGGCACGCGCTGGGACGGCATTTGGGCGGTGGGCACGCAACTGGCGCAGTGGTCGGGAGCCTCTTCGCCTTCTCCCCCATGCTCTACGGCGAGATGGGCGCGGGCTGCCTGGAGCTGGTGGCGGCCTTCCCCATCCCGCTGGTCGCGCTGGCGGGGCTGCGGCTGCTGGAGGCCCCGGGCTGGAGGCGGGCGCTGGCGCTCACGGGCGCGCTGGTGCTCTGCGGGCCGATGAACTGGTACTACCTGGCGTTCTCGGCGCTGATGCTTCTGGGGATCTGGGGCTGGCGGGCGACCCAGGGAGGGCGCCGGATGCTGCCGGGGCTGGGCTGGTCGGTGGGGGCGGCGAGCCTGGCGGTGGCGCTGCTTCTGCCGATGATCCACACGGCGCGGCAGGAGACACCGACGCGGGTCGCGCTGACCCAGGCGGACCTGAGCGCGGAGGCGGCGGACCTGGCGCAGGGCGTGGTGGACGGGACGCTGCCGCTGGCGGAGCTGACGGAGGCGGACCTGGTGCAGGCCGACAGCTTCCAGGTGTTGGTGAACGCGACGACGCTGCGCGGCCACGTGGAGATGGGCTTTCCGGCCAACCCGCTGCAGTCCACGCCGGGGCGGCTGGCGTGGCTGGTGGGGGCGCTGTCCCTGGCACTCGCGGGGCGACGCGGGAGGCCCTGGGCGCTCCTGGCGCTGGCCTTCACGGTGCTGACGCTGGGGCCCTATCCGCGCTGGGATGCGACGCTGCCTCTGCCGGCGTGGTCGCAGTCCTGGCCCCTGCCCTATCTGGGGCTCTACAACCACCTGCCCTTCTTCTCCAAGGTGTATCGGCCCTACCGCTTGGGCATCATCGTGGTCTTGGCGCTGGGCTGCCTGGGCGCGGTCGCGGTGGGCCGGCGCCCCAAGCTGGCGTGGGGCGTGCCGGCGCTGTTCCTGGCGGCCATCACGCAGCCGCACTGGTCAGGGGCGAGCGCGCGGCCTCTGGCGGACACGGCGGTCTCCCCTGCCTACGCGGAGCTGGCGGGGCTGCCGGCAGCGGGGGTCATCGAGCTGCCTCTGCACCACCAACCCCTGAGCCGGGCGACGGCGCGCCAGCAGTGGGCCCAGCGCACCCACGGGATGCCCCTGCTCAACTGCAACCAGCTCATCCGGCGCGACGACCTCTGGCGCTTCCGGGACTACGTCCTGGCCCGGCCCTTCCTGGAGCAGATGCTGAACCGCCCCAGACGGGATGACACTTTGAAGCTGGATCCTCAAGACATTGACGCACTGCGGGACGAAGGCTTTGGCTACGTGGTGGCTCACCGAGGCGTGCCTGTGGATCCGGCGCACCTGGGGCAGCACGACCGGCAACGCGCGGACCGCCTGAGCGAGCCGACCTGGACGGCGCTGGAGCGGCTGCTGGGCGCGCCGGTGATCGAGGCGCCCGACGGCACGGTGGTGTGGGAGATCCCGGAGAAGGCGGGAGAGGTGGGGATCCTGCCCTCCTGGGATCCGGTCTCAACACCTGACAGCGTGGTGCTCTCCAGCGGGCAGCAGCATGTCCTCGCCGGCGAGGTGATCTCCTTGTGGATTCACGCAGCGGACGCGCCGGTCCAGGTGGTGGGAGGACCTCGCATCGAGGCGGACGGGACCTGGCGCTTCCTGTCCCTGCCCGGGCCTGTGCACCTGGAAGGCAGCGGGGTCGTGGAGCTCGCGGACGTGCGGGTACGCGGGGAGTAAGGGTCAGCCTTGCCAGAGGGCGGGCTCGGCGCAGAGCTCGTCGATGCGCTCGTCCCACTCGATGATGGAGTCCAGGTACTGGTCCTTCCAGAAGTCGGCCTCGGGGTCCAGGCCGTCGACGCCGCCAGCGTTCCACAGAGCGTAGAAGTGCAGGGTGGTGTCGCTGCCCGTGGGGAGGAAGACCTCGATCTGGTAACTCTGGTCGAAGTAACCGACGCCGTCGACCTCGGCGGGCTCGGGCAGCCAGGTGCGAGACATCAGGAAGGGCTCGGTGAAGGTGTCGCCGTCCGCGTCGGGGCGGGTGCGGACCATGCCGGAGTCCAGGGTGTAGGTCATCTCCGTGCCCAGGGCCAAGGCGGTCTTGATGTTGATGTCCCAGTGGGCGTCGTCGCAGTCGCCGGGCCGGAAGCACTCGGTGTCGGTCTTGTACTCGCGCCCGTAGGTGATGTAGCTGTCGGGGAACAGCTCCTGCTGGTCGTCGTAGAGGAAGATGCCGGCGATGTCGTCCAGCGAGCACTGCTGGGGGGTCAGGTGGAAGACGCCCACCATCAGGTCGGGGTCGGTGTCCTGGGGCATGCCGATGCCGACGATGTCTTCGAGCAGCAGGTCGTCGAGCAGGCCGCCCAGGTCGCCCTCGCCGACGTTGTCCTGGTACCAGAGGTCCAGGTTGTTGGCGCCGTCGGCCAGGGCCTGGGGCTCTTCATCTTCGTAGTGGTTGATGAAGAAGCGGGAGAGCTCCTCGATCTCGGTGGGGGCGGGATCGGGGGCCTTGCAGGCGAAGAGGGTCAGCAAGAGGACGTGTGGCATCTACGAGACAATGCGCAATGGGGGGGCGGTTGGCAAGGGGGGCGGATAGACGCCCGGCCAAATGGGAGGACATATGCGCGCCAAGCGACTTCTGCTCACCGGAACCCTGACCACGTTCGCGGCGCTGGGCATGGCCTGCGGTATCGGCGGAGGCGACAGCGAGGAGCCCGTGGACAGTTGGCTGCTCGACGGCGACGCCGACACGGACGCGGACAGCGACTCGGACTCGGACAGCGACTCCGACAGCGACTCGGACTCGGACAGCGACTCCGACAGCGACTCGGACTCGGATGCGGACGCGGATCCCGAGTGTGAGCCCACGCTGTCCCAGGTGACCTACGGGGAGCTGGACGGCTACGACGTCCAGTTCTCCACGCCCACCTTCAACGCGGGCATCGGCCGGCTCATCAGCAACACGCCGGCTGAGGGCGAGACCGTCACCGTCAGCATCCAGATCACCGACGCCTTGGTGACGGCGCGGGGCCTGTCGACCGGAGACATCTGGATTCAGGACAAGAGCGGCTCCTATCGGACCTACAACCAGGGACTGTCCGACGTCTACCCGGGAGACACGGTCAGCTTCACCGCAACGGAGCTCAAGAACCACTACGGGCTGCCCGAGATCATGGAGCTCAGCGACTTCCAGGTGACCGGCTTCTCCGATCAGGTCTACTTGGTGGACGCCACCTCGACCAAGGTGACCTACGACAACGTCTCAGCACCCATCTGGGGATGGGGCGAGATCACCGAGAGTCAGGGCAACTGCGGCGGCAGCTACAACTGCTACGACGCGGACCTGGGCCGGACCAGCATCATGGTCCGAATCCACCAGGACGAGGCCGTGAGCATCGGTGACTGCGTGCAGGTCGCTGGGCCGGTGCACTGGAGTTACGACGAGACGCAGCTCAACGCGGCCTTCAACAGCGACTGGGCCACCCTATACTGAGCGCGGAGTCTGCTGGAGACACCACGGGATTGAGCCTGATAGACCCGCTCCCCTCGGGAGGACCCATGCGCGCGAAGCGACTTCTGCTCACCGGAACCCTGACCACCTTCGCGGCGCTGGGCATGGCCTGCGGCATCGGCGGAGGCGACAGCGAGGAGCCCGTGGACAGCTGGCTGCTCGACGGCGACGCCGACACGGACGCGGACAGCGACTCGGACTCGGACTCGGACAGCGACTCCGACAGCGACTCGGACTCGGACAGCGACTCCGACAGCGACTCCGACTCGGATGCAGACAGCGACGCCGACGCGGATCCCTGTGAGCCGGGGACCGCGTACTACGGGGAGATCTCAAGCGGCCAGGTCCAGTGGGGGCGGACCGGAAAGGGAGACGCCAACATCGACGAGCTGATCGCCGCGACCCCCGCCTCTGGTGACTACGCCGACGTGTCCATCGAGGTGGGCGGCGCGACGATCACGGCCCGTTCGGAGGAGACGGGAGACGTCTGGATCCAGGACGCCAGCGGCGCCTACAGGACCTACGGCCTGCTCGAGGATGGCTTCCCGGGGGAGAACGCCTACTTCGTCGCGGTGGAGCTCCACAACTACTACGGGATCCCGGAGATCACCGCGGTGGAGGAGTTCTGGTCGGCATCGACGAGCTCAGACATCTACCTGATCGACCTGACCCGCCAGGGCGTCACTCTGGACGACCTCTCCAAGCCGGTCTGGGGCTGGGGCGAGGTGACCTCTGCGCAGGGCAGCTGTGGCAGCGGCTACGAGTGCTACGACGTGGAGATGGGCAGCAACAAGCTCACCCTGCGGGCCAGCAGCGCCGACGGCGTCAGCACCGGGTCTTGCGTCCAGTTCGCCGGCCCCCTGGACCAGTACGACGGCCAGGTCCGCCTGAACGCGGGCCTCAACTCCTACTGGCTGAAGGTCTACTGAGCTCCTGACTGGGCGGGCCCCGCAGGCGGCCCCTCAGTCACACCACCGCGCAAAGGGCTCGCGCCGCGCAGGCTCAAAGCCCAGCTTTCGCGCGGAGTCCAGCACCGCCTCGAAGTCGTGGTCGATGGTGGCTCCGGCCTTCTGGGTGACCTCATCCTCGGTAGGCAGGTCGAAGTCGTCGGCGCCGTAGCTGAGCCCCAGCATCGCGTCCGCGTTGCGGGTGAGCACGCTGGTGCGGAAGTGTCGGATGTTGTCCAGGTAGATGCGACAGGTCGCCATCCAGCGCAGGTACTCGTTCAGCGGGACCTCGGCGCCGCCGAGCTCGGTGCTGTAGGGCTTGTAGGTCCAGCACAGGAAGCTGGTGAGCCGACCGTCCACCTCGTCCTGGAAGCTGCGCAGGCGCTCGATGTGGTTCAGGCGCTCGTCCAGGGTCTCGTCGAAGCCAATCACCATGGTGGCGGTGCTGCCCATGCCCGCGTCGAGCACGGCGCGCTGGGCGTCGTAGTAGTCCTCGACCTTGTACTTGCCGGGGCTGTGGCGCAGGCGGAAGGCGTCGTCCAGGATCTCGGCCCCACCGCCGGTGATCCACTGGGTGCCGGAGTCCGCGAAGGCCTTGGCGGCGTCGGCGTAGGTCCACTTGCCGCGCTTGGCGACGAACATGAACTCCGCGATGGTCATCTCGTAGAAGTGGAGCTGCGGGAAGGCCTCGCGGCAGCGCTTGAAGAGCTCGGTGTAGTGCTCCAGGGGCAGGTCCGGATGGAAGCCACCGTTGAAGCCGACCATGTCCCCGCCCATCGAAACGAGCGCGTCGATCTTGGCTTTGACCTGTTCGAAAGAGAGCAGGTAGGTGTCGGGCTGGCCGGGGAAGCGGTAGAACGCGCAGTAGTCGCAGCGGGCCACGCACACGTTGGTGTAGTTGACGATGGCCATCTTGAGCCAGGTCGCCTGCTGGGGCGGGTGGAAGCGCCCCCGGACGGCCTGGGCCAGCTCGCGGAGCTCGGCGTCGGGGCACTGGCTGTAGAGCCAGGCGGCCTGCTCTCGGGTGATGCGCCCGCCGGCGCGCACGACGGCGCGGATCTCATCCAGCATGTGGTTGGCCTCCAAGGGCGGTGGATCTAACGCGCCCCGGGGATCGCCCCAGATCCCGCGCGCGATCCCTGCGGAGGATCCTCAAGCGATCGATCCGCCTGCCGTGCGGATCCCCAAAGAGGGGCGCGCGGCGCGAGCCCCGGCGCAGCGGTCCACGATCTTGACGCGTAAAGACCCCGGATCGATCCTCCCGCCGATTGGAGACACGCATGCCCCCCTGCACCCCCCACGAGACCGAGCGCGCTGACCAGCGCGGCCGATCCGTGCTGCAGGCGGGGCGGCGTTGGAAGGTGCCCCCCCACCGGACCCAACTGGACGGGCCGGATCCCCCCTGAGCGCCGGCGGACCGGGCCGGGTGGGAGCCGCAGGAAGTAGGATCCCCCCATGTCCCAGACCCTCTCCGCCGAAGGGCAGCGCCACCTCAAGGCCGCCCTGCTGTCCCTGGCCCGCTACCGTGGCACCACCCGGCTCTACGGCCAGGGCCACGACTTCGCCGAAGCCTTCGCCAGCCAGTTCGCCCAGGACATCCAGAAGGCCACCGAGTACGGAGCCTTCCGCCTGCGGCTGGACCCCAACAACTTCTGGCTGGGCGAGGAGCCCATGGGCCGCGGAGACGCGAACGCCCAGCTCTGCCTGACGCTCTACGACGAGGGCCTGCGCTTTGTGGGCTTCCGCCCCGGCGTGCCGCAGGACGAGTGCATGCGCCTGGCCCACCTGCTCATCCTCCCCTGGGATCGCCGCCCGCCAGAAGAGGACGACCTGCTCGCGCTGCTCTGGGCCGCAGACTTCAAGGGCATCGAGCTCTTGGTGGTCGAGCGCTTCGCCGAGGTCCTGGGCGAAGGCGGAGAGGCCGCCCTGCGCGAGGATCTGGCCTTGGGCCGCAAGCAGGGCGCCCAGCTCGGCCGGCTCACCGGCGACTCCGTGATGGTCGAGGGCCTGGACATCGAGGAGCTGATGCTGGAGACCCAGGTGGTCGCGCGGCAGTTCCGGATGAAGCAGGACGAGGCCGAGCTCTACCTCAAGTTCCGCCGCCAGGTGGACTTCAAGGAGGACCCCCGGCTGCAAGCACACGACGGGCTCTTCGAGATCCCCAAGGCCCAGAGCGCGGCCCTCAAGCAGGAGATCGAGGGGCTGAGTGGTGGTCAGGACACCGGCCTTCAACACGCAAGCTGGATCCTCTTCGAGCTGGTCCGCACCGGTAGAGAAGGGCGAGGACAGGGCAGGCTCGGCGAGATGGCCGCCCGGGCCGCCGTGGAGCTGGTCGAGGCCGCCCGCCCCAAGGACGCCGCCCGCTTTGTACGGCGCACCCTCTCCTTTCGGAAGGAGGACTTCCCCGGCGCGCTGGCCGAGCGCAACTTCCTGCTGGGCTACGGGAACCTGGTCGGCACCCTGGGAGAGCGCCTCGCGGAGGCCTTCTCCGCCCTGGGTGAGCCAGAGCGGCAGGCGCCCAGCCTGTTCACGCTGCTCTCCCTGGTCCACCAGGAGCACCAGCCCTCGGTGCGCGCCCTGCTCCCCCACCTGCAGCACGTGGCCCACTGCCTCACGGTGACCGACGTGCTGCGCATGAACCGCCGCCTGGACTTTGACCTCGAAGCCAAGGCCCTGGCCGACGCCGACGGCCCCCGCGCCGTGCTGGCCATGCTCGCCCTCTGGCGCGAGGGCGCAGGTCGGGGCAGGGAGCAGGCCTGGCGCCTGGTCAAGTCCCAGGATCCCCGCGCCCGGGAGGCCGCTCTGCGCCTGCTGCGAGGGGAGCGCAGCGACCGCCTCCAGTCGCAGATCACCACCTCTCTGGGGGACGAAGCGGCTGGGGTCCGCATCGAGGCTCTGCGGCACGCCGCCTTGATGGGGAGGAAGCTCCTGGAGCTGCTGGAGGCTCGCGTCAAGGTCGAGGACCTGCGGGACCTGGAGGCCGACGAGATGCGCGCGTGGTGCACCGCCTACGCAGTCGCCGGGCGCTCCAACGCCCACACCGAGCTGGGCCACATGCTGTTGGAGGAGCGGCGCGAGACCGAGTTCGATCTGCTGATCCGCGCGGCCTGCGCCCACGCCCTCAAGGTCAGCCGCGCCAGCCAGGCGGCCTCCGCCGTCGAGAAGGCCACCCGCCGCTGGCCCCAACTCACCGCCATGCTGGAGGCCTGATGTCCACCCTTCCCAGCCAGGAGCCCACCGAGCTCGACCCCGTGGTGCTCATCCAGCAGCACGGGCCCAAGCTCGTGCAGCGCCTGGGCCAGGTGGTGCGCACCGCCCGGCTGCACGACCTGCAGAACCACGCCTTCACCGGCATCCTCACGGCGGCCATCGAGGCCTCGTCCAACCTGACCGCCCAGTTGGGTGAGGTGCTGCTGCTGGTCCAGGACCAGACCGCCCACATCAACGACACCCGCGTGCGCCTGAGCCGCAACGGCATGGAGCACCTGGCCGTGGTCTCCAGCTATCTGCGCGCCCGCGGCATCGGCGGGCTGGTGCTCCAGGGAGAGAGCGACGACGCGCAGTGGCGCACCACCATGCAGACGCTCAAGGACGCCGAGGAGATCCCGGAGGATCAGCAGGCCTCGGACGCCAACAGCCTGCGCCTGAACGAGCTGCTGGAGCAGGAGGGCGTGCGGGGCCTGGGCTTCGCGCCGCCCTGGCAGCTCAAGCTGGCCCACCTGGGGGCGGAGGCCGGCGAGGCCGAGTCCCTGGAGGTCACCACCGGCCGCGAGCTCTACATCTACATCCGGGCCCTCCGCGCCATCCAGGCGCTCCAGCTCCGGGTGCGCCACGGCCGCCACCAGCTCGGCCTGGTGCGCATCGCCCAGCAGCTCATCGAGCTGGACGGCGACCACCCCCGCTATTGGCAGAAGCTGCTGCTGCTCAAGGACACCGCCTCCTACGAGCTGCGCCACCCCGTGCACAGCACCATCCTGGCCATCGCGCTGGGCCGTCGCCTCGGCCTCTCCCGCACCGCCCTGCTGGACCTCGCCCAGGCCTGCCTGGTGGCCGACATCGGCCTGGCGCTGGTGCCCGCTCAGATCCTGGAGCAGCCCGAGCTCAGCGGCGAAGACAAGGTCCTCTACGAGCACCACCCCGCGGACTCCGCGCGCGTGGCCCTGGGCGCCTCCAAGCTGGACACCAGCGGCATCCGGCAGGCGCGGGTGGCCTGGGAGCACGAGCGGCGCTTTGACGGCCAGGGCTACCCCCAGCCCCTGCAGCCCGGCCAGCAGCACCTGTTCACCCGGATCTACGCGGTGGCGGAGACCTTCGACCGGTTGACCTCGCATGGGCCCACCCGTCGCGGGATGTACCCGGAGCAGGCCCTGGCGAAGATGTTGGAGATGAGAGGCGCGGAGCTGGATCCAACCCTCGTCCTCCACTTCATCAACATGACGGGCCGCCTGCCCCTGAACACGCCGGTGCAGCTCGACAACGGGGAGATGGGCCGGGTGTTCGCGCCCCCAGGCGACCCCCTGCAGGTACGCCGACCCAAGGTGCGCGTGTTCTACGGCGCGGACCGCCAGAAGCTGGAGCCGCCTATCGACCGCGACCTGCTGACGCGGGATCCGAGCGGCTACCGCTGGTCCATCGCAAAGGTGCTGCCCCGCAAGCTCAAGGCCTGAAGCAGGAAGGGGCCCTCGCCGGGGCCCCTTGGATCCACCCGCGGCCGACTCAGTCGACGGCGGTGTTCACCACGGCCAGGGTGGTGAGGTAGTGGATGCTGCCGGAGATCAACTGCTCGCTGACGGTGGTCTCCACCAGGGTCCACTCGTAGACCAGCCCCTCGGCGTCGTAGGTGAACTCGTAGAGCGCGTAGTCCTCCGTCGCGTTGGGCACGAAGATCTCGACGGGGATGCCCTCGGCGCCTTCGGCGTGACCGTGCCAGGGGGCCAGGTGGTACATCTCGACCAGGGTGCCGGGCAGCGGAGCGTGGGGGGGCGCCGCGGAGGCCCCGACGCGGACAACGGCGGCCTCGTCGTTGTTCAGCGTGGAGAAGTCCCCCTTGAAGTTGTCCTTGCCCAGGGTCAGGGTGAAGTTGTCCGCCAGCGCCAGGGGCTCGGCGACGTCGGGGATGGTGACCTTGGTGCCCATCTGGGGCAGGGAGACGTCGATCTCCAGGTCGGCGTCGCTGTACTCCAGGGGCACGCCCACGGTGAAGTAGTCGGCGTAGGTGTCGGTGATGGGGATGACCGCGAAGGCCCCCATGCCGCCGGCGCTGGGGATCACGCTGAACTCGCCGCTGCCGTTGCTGCTGCCGTTGACGCAGACGTCGGTGCAGAACTGGGCGCGCATGCACTCGATGGCGCCCCCGTCCGTGTCGGTCGCCAGGCCGTAGATGCCCGTCTGGTCGACGCTCTGGTCGCTGGGCTCGCAGGCGTTGAACTCCTCTCCGGTGTCGTCATCGACCTGGGAGTCGGCGGTGTCGTCGGTGCTGTCGTCCGTGTTGGCGTCGGTGCAGGCCAGCAGGCTCAGGAGCAGGGCGGTCATGGGCATCTCCGATGGTTGGCGGCAACTTAGCCGCTGCCGGGCCTGTCTGCGGCGCAAAGAAGGAGTAGAGTCCTGCCGTGCGCCCCTCCCCCACCGCTGCCCTGGCTGCCCTGCTCCTGGCCGCGCTGATCTGCGCCCCCGTGCTGGCGGACCCCACCGGGCTCGCGCTGGGCCACCCCCACACCGACACCTGGAACCACGTCTGGGGCTACCAGCACGTCGCCGAGGCCCTGCGCGGCGAGCACGCCCTGCTCTACACCCAGGCCCTGGGCGGCGGCGGGACCCTGTGGTTCATCGACCTCTTCCAGGCCATCGCCCTGGCGCCGGTGACCTGGGTGGCGGGGCCCATCGCGGCCTACAACCTGGGCGTGCTCCTGAACCTGTGGCTCGCGGCCTTCGCGGCCTGGGGGCTCTCGCACGCGCTGACGCGGGACCCGGTGGCCTCGCTGGTGCCCGCGGTCGTGCTGTGTCTGTCCCCCACGCTGGTGGTCCAGGTGCACAACGGGATCTCGGAGGGCCTCAGCATCGGCTGGATACCGCTCTCGGCCTGGGGGCTCCTTCGCTGGCGTCGGGATCCAAGCCATCGGCGAGGACTGGCTGCCGGCGTCGCCCTCGCTCTCGCCGCGTGGGCGAGCTGGTACCAGGGCCTGTTCGCGCTGATGCTGGCCCCCGCGCTGCTGTTCCCGAGCGCCGACGCATCCCGCCTGGGCCGCAGACACCTGGCCAGCGGGGCCCTGCTGCTGGGCACTTGGGCGGCGCTGGTGCTCCCGGCGGGGCTGGCCTTCCGCGCGACCCTGGCAGCCCCCGACGCGCTGGTGCTGCGCGACCCCGAGCGGGTCTGGACCGCCCTTGTCAGCCACAACGCCGTGGATCTGATGGCCTTCGTGCACGCGGGCTCAGGCCCCGACCTGAGCGTGTTCGACGAGGCCCTGCAGGTCAGCGTGTTCCTGGGCCTGAGCCTGCTGGTCCCGGCCTTCGCCGCCCGGCGCATCCCCCAGGCGCGCCCCTGGCTGCTGGCCGCGAGCCTCTGCCTGCTGATGGCGCTGGGGCCCTTCCTGCGCATCTCCGGGGGCCCCGCGCTGCTTCCGGGAGGCGCCCCCATTCCCCTGCCCTTCCTGGCCGCGAACCGGCTGCTGCCGGGCTTTGGCGCCATCTCCCACGCCTACCGCTTTGTGGTCCCCGGGCTGCTGGCCTTGGGGCTCGCGGCCGGAATGCTGGCGGCGAAGCGCCCGATCTGGCTGCTGGCCCTGCCGCTGTGGGTGGTGGAGTCGTCGGCGGCCCGCACTCTGCCCCTGCCGACGGCCTCCGGCGCGCTCCCCGCGGTGTATGCGGCGCTCCCCGACGACGGCCGCGCGGTGCTGGATCTGCCCATGAGCCGGCAGGTGCTCGAGCGCTCCGAGTGGGCCTGGTATTCCAGCGTCCACGGGCACCCGACGGTCTATGGCCTGAACGACCCGACGCCCCCAAAGCTCCGGGAGAACGCCCTGGTTCGCGCAGTGCTCGCGCGGGAACGCAGCGTGGTGACCTCGCTTGCGCCGAGCGGTGATGTCTGGGCTCTGGAGGGGGCGAGGCGGGAGCTGGTGGGCCAGGATGTGGGGTGGATCGTGGTCCACCTCGACCCGCTCCCACCGCCCAAGCAGCGCTCCATCCGCGCTCTGCTGGACGCGGTCTGTGGCCCCGGCGAGGAGATTGACGGCGCCGTCCTGTACGCCCTCTGAGCTGGGCTTTGGGGCTCAGTCCACCAGCTTGTAGGTGTGGATGCGCTCGACGCCGCGGCGCTTGATGGTGACCTCCAGGAGGTTCTTGTTGCGCAGGCGCATGTACGCGCTGATGGCCTCCTTGACCGAGGTGACCGGCGTGCCGTTGACGTGCGTGATGACGTCCTTGTTGCGGAAGCCGAGCTGGTGCAGGTCGTTGCCGCAACGGATGCGGCGCACCCGGAAGCCGATGCGCTCGCCGCCCTGGTCCACCCAGCCGGTGAACGCGAGCTGCTGGGCCTTGTTGAGGTGGTTGACGTAGTAGTCGACCAGGCTGCGCTTCACGCGCCAGCGCTTGTCGTTGATGGGCTTGATGTCGGGGTTCTCGGGCAGGCACTCCTGGGCCTTGCCCTTGCCGCCCTCCTGGTCGGCGGGGCCACGCACGCCCCCCTCGGCGGTCCCGGCGCCCTTGGTGCTGTCACCGCCCCCGGCGTTGCGGACCTTGGTGCCCTGGGGCCGGGGCTCGGGCTTCTTGGGGGTCCCGCTGCGCAGGCCGCTCTCGCTGTTGGCGGCGTCCGGGGTGTCGCCCTGGTCCTGGGTCTCCGGCTCGGGCTCGGGCTCGGGGGTGGGCTCGGGCTTGCTGGTCGGGGACATCAGGCGCTCGGTGGTGTCCAGCACCTCGTTGTCGGGGTCCGGGAAGGGGGACAGGGACATCTGGACCATGTACTCGGCGGTGATCTCCTCGGGGTAGGCGACCTCGGTGATGCTGGGCAGGCGGATGGCCATCCAGCCCAGCACGAAGGGCCCGAAGTAGCCAAAGAGCACCAGCGACAGCGCCGCGAAGCGCTGAAGCAGGGAGTAGACCAGATCCAGGACGTTCTGGACGAAGGACTGGGGAGCCTGTGACATCCCCGGGAATGTATCGCGGGCCGGGCGGCCGAGGCCGCTGAAAGGCCCCGAAAGGCCCGGGGAGACAGACGCGGGCTAGAATCGCCGCATGACAGTGATCGAGAACAAGGCGCGTACCCGCGTTGTCGGCCTGGTGGCCCTGCTGATGTACCTAGCGGGGCTGTTCACGATGCAAGACTTCGCCGAGTTCCGCGTCCTGTTCCACGAGGGCTGCGTGGGCCAGACCTGCGGCTTCACCTGGCCGGCGGGGCTCTCCACCCTGTCCACGGTCCTGCGCATGGCCCGCACCCTGCTCTGCGGGGTCCTGGTGCTGTGGATCCGCCCCGACCTGTGGCTGGACCAGAAGGACCGGACGCGCCTGCTGATCGCCTTCGCGTTCGCGGCGCTGGGCGACTTCTTCTTGATCTTTGGCGGGACGCTGCCCGGCGGAATCGAGATCGTGCCCCCGGGGCAGGCCTTCATGATGGGCGTGGCGGCCTTCCTGGTCTGCCACGGCGTGCTGATCTGGCGGCACCTGGTGAGCTTCGCGGACTTCCGCTCGGACCTGCAGCGCCCCGGCGTGGCCCCCAAGGTCTGGGGCCTGCTGGCGGCCTCCTTCGTACCGACGATCGCGGCCGTGGTGCTGACCTGGCCCTACCTCAAGCCGGCGATGGACCTGCCCTACATGCTGATCCTGACCCTGAGCCTGTGGATGGCGCTGACGGTCATCCCGCGAAAGGACGACTTCCCCCGGGTGAACCGCGCGCTGATCGCGGGCGGACTGGGCTTCTTCTACCTCTGCGATGTGTGCCTGGGCCTGGGCGTGCGCCTGCAGGACGCGATGCCGCTGGCCTCCGAATGGATCGGCCAGGTGCCCAACCTGAGCTACTCCTGGGCGCTGATCGCCCTGGCGCTCTCCGGCTACAACTGGCTGGCCCTGATGGGCCGCGAAGAAGACGACAACCCCGCCCTCAGCGCATAGTCTGGGGCCATGCTGCTCTGGCTGCTGGCCTGCGCCGGTCCAAACGAGAACGAACTCAACGCGCTCCAGATCGAGCGCGCGACCCTGACCTTCGCCAGCGCGCGCCTGGCGATCGAGGCCAGCCTGCAGGTCTTCCTGTGGCCCTGGCTGGAGATCGAGGACAGCGACGGCGAACTCCACGAGTACCCCATGAAGCTCGAGGGGCTGGGCATCGGCATGGCGCTGGAGGCCGTCGCGACCTCCGCCACCGCCGAGCTGGACCTCTCCCGCCTGGACAACCCCACCGGCGACGACATCACCGGCCGCTACTGGGGCGGTCACGTGGGGGCCACGGCGGGCTCCTACGGCGTCGAGCGCGCCTGGTACATCAAGGCCAACGGCATCCGCATGAGCTTCCAGGCGGACTCCTGGGGCCTGGGCGCGGGGGCCGGCGGAGAGCGCCTGCGGCTGCGGGTGGATGAGAGCGTGGGGTGGCTCGACGAAGATCCCTTCTTCACCGCCGACACCGGTGAGCCCGGGGACACCGGCGACACCGGTGGCGCCAGCGAGGTCAACTGAAGGCCGCTGGGCTCCGGGCTCAGCAGCCCCCGCTGGGTCACGCGCTCAGCAGGACCGCGCTCAGCAGCTCATGCCGCCGTCGACCACGACCACCTGACCGGTGATGTAGGCGGCGCCGGGGCCGGCCAGGAAGCGCACGGTGGGGGCGATGTCCTCGGGCAGCCCCAGGCGGCGCATGGGGATGATCTTCTTGGCCCCATCCAGCACCGCCGTGGGCAGCTTCTGGGTCATGTCGGTCTCGATGAACCCGGGGGCCACGGCGTTCACGCGCACCTTGCGGCGGGCGATCTCCTTGGCCAGGGAGCGGGTCATGCCGACGATGGCAGCCTTGGAGGCCGAGTAGTTCACCTGGCCGGCGTTCCCGCGCAGCCCGGAGATGGAGGTCAGGTTGATGATCGAGCCGCTGCGGCGGCGGATCATGACCTGGGACGCGGCCCGCATCATGCGGAAGCAGGAGCCCGCGTTGACGTTCATCACGGACTCGTAGTCCTCGTCGGACATGCCGATGAGGAGCCCGTCCGCGGTGATGCCGGCGTTGTTGACCACGATCTGGAGGGGGCCCAGGTCCTCGGCGGCCTGGATGAGGGTCTCGACGCCCTCGGTGGTGGAGACGTCGGCCTGGACAGCCAGCCCGCCGATCTCCTCGGCCAGGGCCTTCGCGGCGTCCGCGGAGCTCCGGTAGTTCACGACCACCTTGGCGCCGGCGGCGGCCAGCTCCAGGGAGATGGCGCGCCCGATTCCCCGGGCGCCGCCCGTGACGATGGCGATCTGATCCTGCAGTTCCATGGTGTCTCCAGCCCCGTTCGGGCGCGCGGGCCTCAGCGCCGCTTCTTGGTCTTCTTCTTGCGCGCCTTCTGGCCGGAGCGGCCAGCGGCGGTGGCCGGCCGAAAGCCCGGGGGGCGCAGCTCGTTGTAGACAGCGACCACGTGGGCGCGCTCGCTGTGGGTGGGCCCGACGGACCGCTCCAGGGTCTGGGCGAGCTGCCAGGCGGCGCGGGGCTCCCCCGCGACCTTGAGGGCGGCGGCCGCGGACAGGCCGGCGTTCACCGCGCCCTCGTCCTGGGTGCCGTGGGCCTTCTTCCGGGCGACATAGGCGGCGCGGAAGAGCGCGGCGGCGCGCTGGGGCTGACCGGCGGCCCCCCAGAGGCGCCCCAGCTCCATCTCGCGCTCGGCCTTGTCCAGCCCAGGCGCCATGTCCTGGAGCTCGGTCTCCAGCGCGGTGATGCGCTCGCGGATCTCCTGGTGTTCCACGGGTCCCTCAGATGCGGGTCAGGTAGCGGCGGAGCTCCCAGTCCGTCACGGCGCGACGGAACTGCTGCTCCTCCCAGCGGCGGGAGATCACGAAGTGCTCCACGAAGGCGTCGCCCAGCACCTTCCGGGCGGGCGCGCAGGCGGCCAGCTTCTCGGCGGCCTCCCCCAGGGTGGTGGGGAGCTGCATCTCGGCGGGGAAGTCCTGGTCGTGGGCGTTGCCCTTGACCGGCTGGGCCAGCATCAGGCTCTCGCTGATCCCCACCGACCCGGACGCCAGGGCGGCGGAGAGGGCCAGGTAGGGGTTCGCGTCGCTGCCGGCGATGCGGAACTCCACCCGCTGGGCCTTGGGCGCCCCGGGGATGACCCGCAGGGCGGTGCTGCGGTTCTCGACGCCCCAGGTGGCCGCCGCGGGGACGCGCTCCGAGGGCTGCAGCCGCGCGTAGCTGTTGACCGTCGGGGCGGCCAGGGCCAGCAGCTCCGGCAGGTAGCGCTGCTGCCCGGCCACGAAGGCGCGCATGGTCCGGGACATGCGGAAGGGGGCGCCCTTGTCGAAGAACGCGGGCCGGCCGTCCTGGTCCTGGAGGCTGATGTGGATGTGACCGGACTGCCCGGGCTGATCCAGGGTCCAGCGCGCCATGAAGCTGGCCACCAGCCCCCGCTTGCGGGCGAAGGACTTCACGAAGGTCTTGAACAACGCGGCCTTGTCCGCAGCGGCCACCGGCGCGTCAGCGGCCAGCGCCGCCTCCAGCACGCCCGAGCCGGACTCGGGGTGGAGGCTCTCCAGGGGCAGGTCCAGCGCCTCGCAGTGGTCCCACAGGGCGTCGACCAGCTCGGCGTGCACGTCCGCGTCGGCCAGGGAGTAGCCCTGCTGGCCCAGGGAGATGGGCTCCAGCTCCAGCTCGCCGTCGTCCGTGGTCTCAAAGAGCGTGAACTCGTACTCGAAGCCCACCTTGGCGCTGAACCCGGTCTGCGCCAGGTGCTGGACCACCCGCCGGAGCGCGCTGCGGGGACAGAGGCTCTCGGCCCGCCCGGCGAACTCGCCCAGGATCAGCAGCCCGCGGTCATCGGGCAGCTCGCGGAGGGTCTCCGGCAGGACCTTGATCGGGGCGTCGGGGAAGCCGGCAACCCGGCCGCTGGTGCGCAGCCCGGCGTAGGGCTGATCGTCCAGATCCGAGCCCAGGTACAGGTCGCAGAGCCCCATCCCCGTCTCCAAGGCGCTCAGCACGCGCTCGGTGCGCACCATGCGGCCGCGCAGCACGCCGTCCAGGTCGGTCACGCCCACCTGGATGCGGCGGGGCTTTCGCTCTTCCAGCAGGGCGCGGAGCTCGACCGCGCTGCGCAGGTTCCGGATGTCCATTGGGGGCTCCCGTCCAGTGTCTCTCGTAGCACGGACCGGGGAGAGTTAGCCCGTCCGCCATGGCTGTCGTCCCTCCCGGCCCCGCTCCTGGTCCGCGCTTCTGCGGCCAGCTCCGGGCCCGCATCGCCCAGGTCCTGCAAGATCACGCCGACGAGCACCTGCAGCTCCAGGGCCGTGGTCAGCGCCTGCGCGCGGTGCCCGGCAGCCGCCGTCAGATCCTCAGCCTGCGGGCCTGGCAGCTCCACGTCCAGACCACCCTGCTCTCTCTGGCCCGAGATCACCTCGAAGGGGCCGAGATCCCGACGGATCTGGGCGAAGCCCGCGCCCTGGTGGACCAGGCGGTGGACGTCGCCGTGCTCCAGGCCAGCAAGTCCCTCTCCCGCCGCCTCGAGGATCAGCAGCCCGGCCACCGCCTGATGCGCGAGCGCCTGGTCTCCGACGCCGCCACCCTGCTCTCGGAGCTCTGCGACCGCCTCCCCCTGGACGACGCTCCCCTGGCCGCCGAGCGCCGGATCCTGGACGCCGCGACCTGGGAGCGGAGCTGGAGCCGCATCGACCCCAGCAAGGGGCAGCAGGTGGGAGAGGTGGATCTGGAGCGCGTCGCCGCTCTGGGCCCACGACTCCGGATCCTGCACCCCACCGAGCCTTCCTTGAGCTGTGTACTCGCCGGCGAGGCACTGCTGGAGCACGCCGACGACGTGATCTGGGGCGCGCGTCTGCCCGGTTGCACCCTGGTCGGCGACCGCTTCTGGCTGCGCCTGGACGACGGCTCGCGGGGGTGGAGCCGGGTGTTTGGGGTGCCGGTTGTTGCGGTGGTTGTTGAGGATGAGGTGCCGACGGAGTGAGGCGGAGGTCGGGTATCGGGGGGCGGGTATCGGGTATCGGGGGTCGGGGGTCGGTGGGTGGCGGCGACCGGGGACCGGGGACCGGGGACCGCCGATGGCGTTGGGGCAGGCTCGAGGCGCCGGTGGCAGCCGACTTGGGGAGGCGTCTCGGGGAGGGCCCGGCACTTCGTGCGGGCCACGGGGGCCGGTTGCAGGCTGGGGTTCCGGGTTCGGCCGGGAGAGCACGCCTCGGAGGGGAGCGGCGTGATGACCGACACCCGACGCCTGATACCTGAGCCCCGACGCCTGAGCCCCCTGGCGGCGACCGGGGACCAGGGACCGGGGACCGCCGATGACGCCCTGCCGGGCCGAGGCGCCCGTGGCAGCCGACTTGGTGAGGCGTCTCGGGGAGGGCCCGGCACTGCGTGCGGGCCACGGGAGCGCCGGTTGCCGGATGACGTTCCGGGCTCGCCCTGGAGACGACGCCTCGGAGAGGAGCGGCGTGATGACCGATACCCGACGCCTGATACCTGAGCCCCCCTCGCGGCGACCGGGGACCGGGGACCGCCGATGACGCCCAGCCAGGTCGAGGCGCCGGTGGCAGCCGACCTGGGGAGGCGTCTCGGAGAGGGCCCGGCACTTCGTGCGGGCCACGGGAGCGCCGGTCCCCGGATGACGTTCCGGGTTCGGCCGGGAGAGCGCGCCTCGGAGGGGAGCGGCGTGATGACCGATACCCGACGCCTGATACCTGACCCCCGACGCTGAGCCCCCTGCCGGCGACCGGGGACCGGGGACCGGGGACCGCCGATGACGTTGGGGCAGGCTCGAGGCGCCGCTGTCAGCCGACTTGGGGAGGCGTCTCGGGGAGGGCACGGCACTGCGTGCGGGCCACGGGAGCGCCGGTCCCCGGATGACGTTCCGGGTTCGGCCGGGAGAGCACGCCTCGGAGGGGAGCGGCGTGATGGCCGATATCCGACGCCTGACACCTGCCCCCCCGACGCCTGAGCCCCCTGGCGGCGACCGGGGACCGGGGACCGGGGACCGCCGATGACGCTGGGGCAGGCTCGAGGCGCCGCTGGCAGCCGACTTGGGGAGGCGCCTCGGGGAGGGCCCGGCACTTCGTACGGGCCACGGGAGCGCCGGTTGCCGGATGGGGTTCCGGGTTCGGCCGGGAGAGCGCGCTTCGGAGAGGAGCGGCGTGATGACCGATACCCGACGCCTGATACCTGGCCCCCGACGCCTGAGCCCCCTGGCGGCGACCGGGGACCGGGGACCGGGGACCGCCGATAGCGTTGGGGCAGGCTCGAGGCGCCGGTGGCAGCCGACTTGGAGGAACGCCTCGGAGAGGGCCCGGCACTGCGTGCGGGCCACGGAGGGGCCGGTTGCCGGGTGGGGTTCCGGGTTCGGCCGGGAGAGCGCGCCTCGGAGGGGAGCGGCGTGATGACCGATACCCGATACCTGAGCCCCGACGCCTGAGCCCCCCTGGCGGCGACCGGGGACCGGGGACCGGGGACCGTCGATGGCGTTGGGGCAGGCTCGAGGCGCCGGTGGCAGCCGACTTGGGGAGGCGTCTCGGGGAGGGCCCGGCACTGCGTGCGGGCCACGGAGGGGCCGGTTGCCGGATGGGGTTCCGAGTTCGGCCGGGAGAGCACGCTTCGGAGGGGAGCCGCGTGATGACCGATACCCGACGCCTGATACCTGAGCCCCGACGCCTGAGCCCCCCTGGCGGCGACCGGGAACCGGGGACCGGGGACCGCCGATGACGCCCAGCCAGGTCGAGGCGCCGGTGGCAGCCGACTTGGGGAGGCGTCTCGGGGAGGGCCCGGCACTGCGTGCGGGCCACGGGAGCGCCGGTCTGGACCGGTCCCGGAATGGAGTGCCGGGTTCGGCCGGGAGAGCACGCTTCGGAGAGGAGAGGCGTGATGACCGAGACCTGAGACCTGATACCTGAGCCCCGACGCCTGAGCCCCCCTGGCGGCGACCGGGGACCAGCGACCGTCGATGACGTTGAGGCAGGCTCGAGGCGCCGGTGGCAGCCGACTTGGGGAGACGTCTCGGGGAGGGCCCGGCACTTCGTGCGGGCCACTGGAGCGCCGGTCCCCGGATGGAGTGCCGAGTTCGGCCGGGAGAGCGCGCCTCGGAGGGGAGCGGCGTGATGACTGAGACCCGATACCCGATACCCGATACCTGCCCCCCGATACCCGACCGCTACTCCCACGTCCCCCCATTCACGCAGTCCCAGGTCTCCACGTCCCCGCAGATCTTGAAGCGCGCGTCGACCGTCTCTTCGCCCGGCCAGTCCTCGAAGCCCTCGCCCTCCCAGGCGTAGGGGAAGTCGACGACGGGGAGGCTGGCGTAGAGGGTCACGGCATCGAGCACCCCGCCCGCGCAGCCGGTGAAGCTCAGCTCGGGGCGCACCGAGCTGGCCCCGGTGGGGAGGTCCACCGAGGCGGACCAGACGCGGTGGTCATGGGCGTCGGGGGTGATGGTCACGGACAGCAGGTCCTCGCTGGGGCCGTCGTGGGCAAAGGTGGTCTGTACACTGCACCCGGCCGGGAGGGTGGCGTAGAAGCGCACGAGCACCCGCTCGCCGCCCTCCTGCCCCTCCCAGCGGACCTGGCGCATGGGGCCGACCCAGCTCGCGCTGTCGCCGTCGATGACCTGCCAGTCGCCGACCTGGGGCCAGATCATTTCGCCGGTGGAGGGCTCCAGGTGCATGCCGCTGGCGCTCCACTGGCTGGACTCGTCGCCCCCGGGCATGCCCGCGTCGGTGGACTGGAGCCAGCCGGCCACGTGGGACCAGCCGGGGTTCCAGAACCAGCGCCCGGCGTTGGCCATGACCCGCGGGCCCTGGGCGTCGCTGCCCCAGCCGAACTGCGCGACGCCGGCGACGGAGAGGTCGTGGGTGCGGTCGGTGCCAGCGGCCAATGCGGCCCAGACGCGCTGGTTGTCGGGGTCCCAGGCGGAGGCGCCGACGGTGGCGTGGCCGGTCTCAGCGTAGTCCAGCACGAAGCCCAGGGCGGTCTCCTGCCCCCCGACGGCCTTGCCGGCGCGGCGGCTGTCGTAGTGCCACCAGGTCAGGAAGACGGCGTCGGAGGGCAGGTCGTGCCGGGCCTCCCAGGAGCCCTCCCAGTCGCCGCCGTGGGGGACCTGATAGCCCTCGCGGACGGGCACGGTGTCGGTGTCGCCGCCGTTGTGCCAGGCGCTGTACATGTCCCCGGCGATCAGCAGGCGGGGGCCGGTGTCGGTCTCCCAGTCCGCGCAGGCGCAGGGGGCGAACTCGGGGTCGGAGAGAGGCAGCAGACTGGAGCTGCAGTCGCCGCAGCCCTCACAGACCTCGCTCTCCACCTGACACACAAAGGCGCTGAGGACCTGCGATGTGTGGAGGTCGACCAAGGGGTCCAGGCGGTCCACTCCCCTCGCCTCCCCCCCCAGATCGGAGATGAGCATCCACGCGGGGTCCTGCGCGCCCATGGCCTGCACCTGGCGGGTGGGGCTGGTGGCGTCGTCCCAGTAGCGCGGGTTGAACACGCCGGGGCTGTAGGTGTAGGTCTTCTGCCGCGTGGCGATGCCCGGCCACAGGCCAAAGTGGGTCCAGCTCCGGTAGGCGACCTGGACCTGCTCCCCGGGGGACAGGCAGTCGGCCTGGAAGGCTGCGCCGCCGAGCACCTCCCCGGTCTGGCCCTCAAAGAAGGGGTCCACCGCGAGCGGAGCCTCTGCGGCGTCGTGCACGACCAGGCACTCCGGTCCCAGCACGGAGTCGGCGTCGACGTGCCGGAGCTGCCCTTCGACCTGGGCGAGCTGGAGGTTGTCGACCCAGGCCTGGGCGCCGGGAGCCCCCATGATCTGCAGGTAGGCGTCCTGGAGGCGCGCGTGGGCGGCGGGGGCCCGGAACACCACGGAGTAGCGCACGGCGCGGGCATCCCCGACGGCGTCCAGGGGGTTGAGGTATTCGCCCTCGGCGTCGGTGGTGGAGAGCAGCTCCACGTCCATGACGTTGGTGAAGCCCTTGATATCCTTGGTGATCAGCTTGATCTGCAGGTCGCGGTTCTCGACCATGCCGCCCTCGAAGTGCAGGGCGTACCAGCGGCCATCCTGGGGCAGGATCCAGCGCAGCACGGGGTTGTTGCACTCCGCCGCAGGCCAGAGCGCCTGCCCATCGTGCCCGGGGCCCGCCTCCCAGCAGGCCGACTTGGTGGCGCAGAGCTCCAGCGGACCGCAGGCCCCCACGGATTCGGGGGGCGCCAGGGTGTCCACGTCGTAGCGCTCGCTCACCCACAGCGGGCCCTGGACGTGGCCGTCTTCGTCCAGCAGCGAGCAGTCCCCGGGCGAGAGGAAGGTGCCGGCGTCCAGCGCGCAGGCCTGGAGCGTGGTGGCGAGGCCCAGGCCCTGGCTCAGGGTGGCGTCCCCGGCGACGCCCCAGAGCTCGGCGGGGTCCTCGTCCGAGATGCGCGGGCCGGCCACGGGGGTCCCCGGGATGCGGGTCTCCAGGCCGTAGACGGTGGGCACGAGCTCGACCCCGCGCAGGGCCAGGTAGTCCACGAAGTCCTGGTAGAGCAGGGCCCCATCGCAGCCGGTGTAGCGCTCAACGGAGTCCCCCACGCTCATGGGGTGGCCCTCGTCCAGGGCCTGGGTGAAGCGCCCGGCGACCACGGCGTCCAGGCGACGCTGGACCTCCAGGCAGGTGCCCTCGGATTGGCGGTCGCAGCCCAGCAGGCCCTCCCAGAAGGCGCTGGTGTCCTGGGGGCTCTCGCAGGTGCCCAGCTCTGAGTAGACCAGGTTGGGCAGGAAGTGGCTGTTCTGGGTGCCCTTGAAGCTCGCGAACGCGATGCGGTCCTGCACCTGGGGCGCGTTGTCGACCTCCTGGGTGCGCCAGAGCACGCGCTCGACGGGCGTCCACCCGGTCTCCGTCCAGCAGGACTCGGTGTCCGCGCACGTGGCGTCGTAGTCCGAGCAGGTCGTGGGCCCCGTGCTCAGCGTGTCCGTGGGATCCGGCCGCCACTGCGCGCCCCCCTCCAGGTCCACCCGGTCCAGGCTGGCGACCCAGTCACTGAGGCCAAAGCGCAGGCCCTGCAGGCTCCCGCCGGTGATGGAGAGGGAGCTGTCGTCGTGTCGGATGCGGTAGGCCTGACCGTCCAGGCTCTCGTCCAGTCCGAGCCGGATGAAGGGCCTGTCGGGGTCCGGCGAGGCCAACAGCAGCATCTCCGGCAGCTCGTCTTCGCAGCCCATGAGCAGCGCTCCGGACATCCAGGCCTCGGCCAGCGGTCGGGTGTCCTCGCTGGCGACCACGGTCCAGCAACGATCGATGGTCAGCACCCCGTCCAGAGAGGGTGAGCCCGGGTCTTCGCAGGGCCCCAGCCCCTCCTCCCCTGTCTCCGCTGGGCTGTCGTCCAGAGCCGTGGGTTGAGACTGCGCGCTGCGGCACGCCAGCAGGGCCGACAGGAGGATCGAGGCGGTGATCGAAAACATGGCTCCCCGAATCGCCCGGTGAGAGGCGTACTTGAGGTCTTGCTACCACGCCCGGGCGCGGGGTTGCCTCTTCAGCACCGGGCCCCGGAATCCGCTGAGGGGGGCAATCGGAGGCTTTGACCCATGATGGAAGACAGCAGCTTCACCGAGCACCTGGAGGTGCAGATCATCGCGCCCGGTGCCATCCGGCAGATGCTCCGGCAGGGCGTCGCGACCCAGGATGACGACGGCCGCTGGACCCTGCGGATCCACGAGGGCTCCGCCGGCATCGCGCTGAACGACACCCTCGTGCTCTCCACCGGGAGCGGCAACCAGGTCCGCATGGTGGGCACCGTGGTCCAGGTGGGCCGCGACTACCTGCGCCTGGACACCGAGACCAAGGAGGTCTCCGAGCGCCGGCTCTTCCCCCGCATGAACGGCGGGCTGCAGGTGCGCATCCGCCAGGCCACGCCCACCGAGATCGTGGACTACCTGGCGGGCAAGGACTGCGAGGGCAACTGGGTGGTCGCCGACCCCTACGTGGACTTCTCGGTCGAGGGCCTGAGCATCCACAGCCCCCAGCCGATGCCCGCGCGCTCCCTGCTCCTAGTGGAGCTGGGCATCCCCGGAGACCCCCAGACCTGGCGCTGCAGCGCGCGCCTGGTCCGATGCAGCGGCGACCCCGAGGACTCGGAGTTCCCCTATCAGGTCGCCCTGTCCTTCCTGAGCATGCCGCCTGGCGCGTCGATGGCGCTGGCGGCGTACACCACCCGCCTGCAGTCGGCCCTGATGGCCGTGTAGGCGGGCGGGCCCACCAGTCGGGCCCAGCAGTCAGGCCCAGTAGGCGGGCTCAGTAAGGCAGGCGCTGCGGAATCAGCGCCCGTAGAAGAGCAGCTTGTTGTCCTGGGGGTTCTCGAAGGCCCCCGCGGACAGCAGCGCCACGGAGCGGGCCATCTCCCGGGCCCACACGGCGTCGCCGGTGAAGCTCAGGCGCAGCTCCATCTGACGCAGGACCTCCTTGTAGGTCTCCTGGTCGAAGTGCTGGGGCAGCTCGCTGCGCAGGGCGTCGAACTCGCCCTTGCCGTCCTCGAGGCGCTTGAAGGTGATCGCGGTGTCCTGATCATCGACCTGCACAGGCAGGGCGCCGTCGCTGGCCTCGGCCAGGGTCTCGACGCCGCTGATGGACACGCGCCAGCCGCGCGAGGACATGGCCCGCACGATCTCGGACACGGGGGGCAGCTCGTCGCGACGCACGTAGGCGTGGAAGGTGGGCTCGGACATGGGTTGACTCTCCCAGGAGTGGCGGGGTCGGGACCTAACTCGGACGCGGGGCTCAGCCCAGCAGCTCGACCAGCAGCTTGCGGACCACCTGGGGGTCGGCGCGGCCCCCGCTGGCCTGCAGGCTCTGGCCCATGAAGAAGCCCATCAGCCCCTTCTGGCCGCCCCTGTAGGCGTCGACCTTGGCGGCGTTCGCGTCCAGGACGCCCTGGATCAGGGGGCGGATCTCGGCGGGGTCGGAGATCTGGGCCAGGCCCAGCGCCTGCACGATGGCCTTGGGGCTGCCGCCCTCCTTGACCAGCACACCCAGGACCTTCTTCCCGGCCTTGGAGCTGATCGTGCCCGCGTCCAGGAGGGAGGCGAGCTCAGCGAGCTCCGCGCCGGTGAAGCCCAACGCTCCGAGATCCCGGTCCCCTGCAGCCCGTCGCAGCTCATTGACCACCAGCGAGGACACCGTCTTGGGATCCCCACCCGCCGCCACGCTGTCCTCGAACCAGCCCAGGAGCGCCGGCTCACCCTGGAGCACCACAGCGGCGTCGCGGGGGGCCCCGATCTGCGTGAGTCGAGCGACCTCGGCCTCCTGCTCGGGGCTCAGCTCGGGGCGCTTTCCGGCCTTGGGGGCCTTGGGCTTGGTCTGCTTCTTGGGCTTGGGCGCGGGCGCGGCCTTGGGGGCCTCCTTGCCCCAGGAGCTCTTGAGGGGGACGATGCGGTTGAACACCAGCGCGTCCGGGGCGCTGTCGACGGGATCGGCCCAGAAGTAGCCCTGGCGTTCGAACTGCCAGCGCAGCGCGCTTGGGGCGGCGGCCAGCTCCTTGGCGACCTGGGGCTCGATGAGGCCCCGGGTCACGCGCAGGCTCTGGGGGTTGAGGTCCTCCAGGAAGCTCTGGGAGCTGGCGTTCTCCACGGAGAGCAGGCGGTCGTAGAGCCGCAGCTCGCAGGGCACGCCCTGGTCCGCGCTGACCCAGTGGATGGTGCCCTTGACCTTGCGGCCGTCGGCGGTGGTGCCTCCGCGGCTGTCGGGATCGTAGGTGCACAGGACCTTGGTGATCTCGCCCTGGGCGTCCTTCTCCACGCCCGTGCAGGTCACGTAGAAGCCGTAGCGCAGGCGGATCTCGACGCCGGGGGTCATGCGCCGCCACTTGCGGGGGGGCACCTCGGCGAAGTCCTCGCGCTCGATGACCAGGTTGCGGGTGAAGGGCACCTGGCGGCTACCGGTCTTGGGCACGTCGTGGGGCCAGTAGCTGGCCTCCAGCCACTCGACCTGGCCGGGGGGCAGGTTGGTGATCTCCACGGGCAGCGGGTCGGTCACGCACATGACCCGGCGGGCCTCGTGGTTCAGGTCCTCGCGGATGGTGACGTCCAGCAGCTCGGCGTCCACCTGGGAGTTGGCCTTGGCCAGGCCCACGCGGTCCACAAAGTGGCGCACGGCCTCCGGGCGGATTCCGCGGCGGCGCATCCCGGCGATGGTTGGCATGCGGGGATCATCCCAGCCGCTGACGTGGCCCTGCTCGACGAGCTGCAGCAGCAGGCGCTTGGACATGACGGTGTAGCCGATGTTCAGGCGCGCGAACTCGTACTGCCGGGGCTGGGTCTTGAGCTGGGCACGGTCGACGTTGTTGATGACCCAGTCGTAGATGTCCCGGTTGTTCTCGAACTCGAGGGTGCAGAAGCTGTGGGTCACGCCCTCGAGGGCGTCCTCCAGGGGGTGGGCGTAGTCGTACATCGGGTAGATGCACCAGCTCTCGCCCTGGCGGTGGTGGGCCACGTTCCGGATGCGGTAGAGCAGCGGGTCCCGCAGCTTCATGTTGGCCGCGGCCATGTCCCCCTTGGCGCGCAGCACGTGGGCGCCGTCCGGGAACTCACCGGCGCGCATCCGGGCGAAGAGGTCCAGGTTCTCGGCCACGGAGCGGTCCCGGTAGGGGCTGGGGGTGCCCGGCTCGGTCACGGTGCCGCGGGTGGCGCGCATCTCCTCCAGCGTCTGGCTGTCGACGTAGGCCAGGCCGCGCTCGATGAGGTCCACGGCGAGCTCGTACATCTTCTCGAAGAAGTCCGAGGCGAAGTAGAGGTGCTCCCCCCAGTCAAAGCCCAGCCAGCGCACGTCCTCCTTGATGGAGCGCACGTACTCGTCCGACTCCTTCTCGGGGTTGGTGTCGTCGAAGCGCAGGTGGCAGCGGCCCCCGAAGGCCTTGGCCAGAGCGAAGTCCGTGCAGATCGCCTTGGCGTGCCCGATGTGCAGGTAGCCGTTGGGCTCCGGCGGGAAGCGCGTGACGACCTGGCCGTCGTAGCGCCCGCTGGCCTGGTCGGCCTGGATGATGTCCGAGAGGAAGTTGCTGGGGATCTCAGGCTTCTCAGGCGCGGTGGGGGTGCTCATGGGCTCGCTCACGGGGCTGCAGGGACAGGGGTGCCAGAAAGCAGAAAAGGCCCGACCATCTGGCCGAGCCTCTTGCTGTTGAACCTAAGGTGGTGCTCAGCGCTTGGCGCGGCGCTTGGCCTTCTTGCTGGTTCCACCTTGGCGAGCCTTGAGCTTGGGGTTGCTCTTGCAGATCAGGAAGACCTTGCCGCGGCGGCGCACGATCTGCGTGTCACCGGCTGCGAGCTTGAGGCTCTTGAGGGAGTTGACGACCTTCATTTTCTGCTCCTTACCAGCTCGCCTTCTTGACGCCGGGGAGCTCTCCCCGGTGGGCCATCTCGCGGAACGCGATACGGCACAGGCCGAAATCACGCAGGTAGGCGCGGGGACGACCGGTGGTCTTGCAGCGGTTGCGGGTGCGGGTCTTGCTGGAATCGCGAGGCAGCTTGGCGAGGGCCTTGTAGGCCTCCTGCTTCTCGTCGAGGCTCGCGTTGGGATCCTTGCACACGGCCACAAGGGCGGCGCGCTGGTCAGCGAACTTCTCGACGGCAGCGCGGCGCTGCTCATCGCGAGCGATCTTGCTCTTCTTGGCCATGAGGGGGTGCTCCAAAAGCGACGCCGGTGGTTAACGAAAACACGGCCGCGGCGCAATGAGATTGATCAGGTGGCGCTCAAGCGCCCGCGCCCGGTCCAGCCTGATGACTGGCTCCGATTCGCTCCAGAAACAGGCGCTCCAGGCCCTCGGAGCCGATCTCCGAGACGCGCTCGTCGGCGACCACCCGGCCGTGGGCCAGCATGATCACGCGATCGGCCAGACGCTCCACGGTGTCCAGCACGTGGGTGGACAAGAGGACCGCGCAGCCCCCATCACAGAGACCGCGCAGGCCTGCCTTGACGCGGGAGGCCGAGGGCGGGTCCAGGCCATTGAGGGCCTCGTCCAGAACCAGCACCGGGGGCTTCCCGACCACCGCAGCGGCCAGAGCGGTACGCCGCCGCATGCCCTGGGAGTACTCGCGGATCAGGCGATCGGCGTCCTCGCCCAGGCCAGCCAGCTCCAGGGCGTGGTCGATCTCAGCCTGTCCTCGCAGGGACGCGACCAGCTCAAGGAACTCGCGGCAGGACAGGTAGTCGTAGAGGTGGGGATCCTCGGGGACATAGCCCAGCTTCTCCCTCGCCTCCCCGGGCTGCTTGACCACGTCCACGCCGGCCAGGTGCACGCTCCCAGCGGTGGGCAGGAGCTGCCCGGTGAGCATCTTGATGGTCGTGGACTTGCCGGCGCCGTTGTGGCCGATGAGGGCGACGAGCTCGCCGGGCTCCACGGAGAAGGAGACCTCGTGCACGGCCACGACGCGGCCGTATTCCTTGCGCAGTCCCGAGACGGTGATCGCGGACATCAGAAGACGCTGCCTCCAACGAGGACGGCCCAGAGAGCCAGCCCTGAGAGCAGGTAGGGCGCCCACCCCCTCCCCCGCAAGGAGGAGAAGCCGGCGGAGATCGCGGCGAGCAGAAGCGCGGCAAACTCCAAGCTCCCGGCGGTGACCAGGGCCTGGGAGAGGCTCTGCCGCAGGGCGAGGCTGAGGAAGGGCAAGAGGACGATGGGCTGCAGCCAGCCGAAGATGGCGACGGCGCGGGCGCTGAGGCGGATCCGGGGGCGCTGCGGGAGGGCCTGGTCCAGCCAGAGGGGATCGCGGCTGCCGATGCGCACCCCCACCGACGCGATGGCGAGCAGGCAGGCGGCCCCGATGACCAGGGCGCGCGCGGACGCCTGGGGATCCGAGGACCACCCAGCGAGCGCGGCGAGGCCCCCCAGGCCCCAGGCCCCGGTGATCCAGGAGCGCAGGCCCCGCCAACCGTGACGCAGCTCCTTGAGGAGCTCCAGGTGGAAGGCGCCGTGGGGACCGGCCGGGAAGAGGCGGACGATCCAGTCCAGGTAGACGCGGCGGGCCTGCTCGGGGTCCTGCTCGGCCTGGGCGTAGGCGCCGTCGACCTCGGCGAGCAGCAGGGTTGTGCGGAAGTGGTAGCGCTCCGCCAGGGCCCCAGCGGGGAGGAAGGAGAGGAGGCCGATGCCCACGGGGGCGAGCAGGCCCACCACCCCGACAGGCTGGCCCGCGAGCACCAATCGCACCCCCTCGCTGGCGAGGAAAACCGCAGCGGTCCCCACCGCGAGGGCTACGCCCGGTCCGTAGATCAGCGCGGCCTGGAGCTTGGGGTTCTGCCCGCGCAGCAGGTTGAGGATCCCGGCCAGCGCGGGCGATTCGGCGGCCCAGACGCTGCCCAGGTGCACGGTGAAGCCGGCGAGCAGGCCCACCAGCCAGCCCCCAGCGGCCACCAGGCTCCCCAGCGCCCAGGCCAGCGGGTGCCCGGCGAACAGGACGGGGAGCAGCATGGCGGCGGCCCCCACGGGGAGGGACACGCGCTCCCAGGCGCAGCGCAGCGCGAGGTAGTGGACCAGGGCCCGGGGCTGCGCGGGGAAGGGATCCAGGATGGCGCGCTCGGGGCCGCGCACCAGCGCGGTGTAGGTCACCAGGGACATCACGCCGGCCAGCAGCATGCCCAGGCGCAGGCCCAACCCAGCGACCCCGTCCGAGACCCGGGTGCTGTCCGCGGCGAGCTCCAGCAGGCTCCCGCCCGCGGGCTCGGCGAGCCAGGCCATGAAGACCGGCTTGAGCAGGGGTCCAGCGGCGCCCAGCCCCAGCACGGGCAGCCAGCGCCGAAGCCCCGGTCCGAGGCCGGCATGCTCCCGCTCGTGCGCACGTCGACGCGCCCAGGCGCGGCGGTAGGGGTTGTCCATGCCCCAAAGCTAACGCTCCCGACGGCTCTGCGGTTATGGTGCGGCGTCGCGATTGGAGGACCCATGTCCACGCTGCTCACGCTCTTCTCCCTGCTCCTCGCTGCCGATCCCGCCCCCGCCGTGGCCCAGGACGACGAGGCCGCCGAGGAGGACGACGAGTTCGACTTCCTCAAGGAGGGCGACGAGGCCGCCAAGCGCAAGGCCGCCGAGGAGCTGGACGAGGACACCTTCGAGCTGGAGGAGGACGACGACTTCAACTTCTCCGTGAAGGCCCCCGCCCCCAAGGCGGCCCCGGCCTCTGCAGCGACCGCCGCCGGCAAGCTCCCCGAGACCATCGGCAAGGACGCCCTGGCCGACAGCTACGCACCCCAGCTCAGCTCCCCCGCCGCCGGTGTGGTCGTGCTGGAGCTGCCCATCCTGGTCGCCCGCGCGCCCAGCGACTTCGACGGCCGGGCCTACTGGCTGGTGACCGAGGTCTACGCCGACGGGATGAAGGTGGGCGCGACCCGGAACGAGGTGCGCCGCGAGACCCTGGCCAGCGCCGGCCCCAGCTTCGTGTTCGTGAAGCTGCAGGTGCCCGTGCCCGACGCCACCGGTGAGCTGGAGATCCGCGTGGGCAAGGCCACGGCCTCCGGCGGGCAGCCCCAGCCCCTCTTTGTCCGCAAGGCCGCCTACAAGACCCAGTGAGGCCGTGAAGCGCCGCTGGCTGGTTGGGCTCCTGGGCGGCCTCGTCCTGGCGCTCGTGGTGGGCGTCGTGGCGCTCCTGGGCTCGCTGAAGCCCGAGCGCGCGGCCCCCGAGCTTTCCCAGGTGCAGACCCCCTCGGTGCGCCTGAGCGAGCCCGACCCCGGCGATCTCGAGGAGGTCCAGGGGCAGCTCCGCTTCCCGGACGGGAGCCCGGCCGACGACATCGAGGTGCGGCTCTGGCGCGCCGGTCAGGGCCGCGTGGCGAGCGTGCGCAGCGACGCGGACGGGCGCTACACCCTGCTCGCGCAGCCCGGCGACAACATCAACCTGGGGCCCCGCAGCTCGGATCCCAGCGCCCACGTGGTCGAGGCGCAGGCCGGCCCCTACGACTTCATCACGCCGGAGCGCTGTCCCATCCAGCTCCGCGTGGAGGACCCCCAGGGCAACCCGCTGAGCCCGGGGACGGTGACCGCGCGCATCCAGAGCGAGGGCTTCGTGCAGCCCTCACTGGAGCGTCAGATCGCTCTGGAGGCGGAGGGCTGGACCCCCATCGAGACGGCCTGCGGTCAGGGCACGCTGGAGATCCAGGTCCCCGGCTGGAGCCAGGCCCGCGTGGCCATCGACACCCTGGAGGAGACCGACAAGGTCGTGGTCATCGAGCAGGGCGTGGAGGTCCACGGTCGGGTGACCTCGCTTGCGGGGGATCCCATCACGGAGGGCAGGGTCCGGGTGTTTCGGCTCGGTGTGCACGTCGATCTCGCCGCAGACGGCACCTACTCCCTCTTCCTGCCGGCCTCGGAGACGCACACCCTGACGGCCCAGGCGAGCCAGCCCGGCTTCAAGGAGGCCAGCCACCCAGTGCGCTTTGCCCCCGGCCAGGAGAGCCTGGAGCTGGACTTTGTGCTGGAGCCCTTCCGCCTGGTGGAGGTCAAGTGCCTGGGCTTCCCGGAGGACTCCTGCGTGACCGTGACGCCGGTGTTCTGCACGCGCCCGAGGCTGCCGCTGGGGGGGATGTGCTCGGGGAACCCCACGAGCTGCCAGTGCCCACCAGGAGAAGTCGCCGTCCGCGCCGGGGGTCGATCGGTGCTGGTCGGCGCAGACGAGGACATCGCGCTGCTGGACTTCCGCGACGCGACGGGCGCGGTGACCGGGCGGGTGCTTCGGGGGAGCTCGCCGGCCCGCTGTCGCTGGACGGTGGCCAAGGTGCCGGAGTTCGGAGAGCTGGCCGCGGACCTCTCGGGCGGTGGTGTGGTCGCGCGGCAGGGGCGCTGTGAGAAGGACGGCAGCTTCCTGGCCGAGGGGCTGGAGCCCGGCCGCTACCTGGTGGAGCTGACCACCGGCGAGTCCCGGGCGCCCCAGCCGGACGTGTGGGTGGAGTCGGGGGTGGTGGACCTTGGGGACATCGACATCGGCGGCGGGGGCGTGATCACGGGGGTCGTGTACTCCGGGCTGACGGGCGAGCCGGAGAACAACCAGCCCGTGCTGACCACCTTCGCGCAGCGGGAGACCGTGAACCCGGTGGGCGCGGGCGCGCTGAGCGATCAGGACGGCGTGTTCGAGATCACCGGGCTGGACGACGGGGAGTACGCGGTGTTCCTGGCGCAGCGGCCGCTGGAGCGGGTGAGCGTGACCGTCCAGGATGGGGTGGCGAGTCAGGACGTGGTGCTGGAGACCGGCGAGGCCAAGTTGCTGGAGGAGCAGGGCTTCTCGGTGTCCACCAACGCCAGCGGGGAGCTGGAGGTCGCCGCTGTGGAGTCGGGCTCCATGGCCGAGGCCGCCGGGCTGCAGCGGGGAGACGTGCTCCTGGGCGTGGTCGTGATGGGGATGGACGTGCTGGAGCTGGCCCCCCACGCGGCGCAGCAAGCGACGGCCTGGGCGCTGGACAACTACTCGGGGCCGGGGATGACGCTGGTGGTGCGGCGGGGGGGCGCGGAGGTTGAGGTGGCGTTGGAGTAGGGGGGCGGCGTTCGACGGCCGGCGACAGGCGACCGGCGACCGGCGACCGGCGACCGGCGACCGGCGAAAACCTTGAGTTCCCGTCGTTTTCGTGGTGGCAGCCGAGTTGTGGGGGCGTGTTGGGGAGGGCGGGTATCGGAGATCAGGTATCGGGTATCGGGCATGACGCCGCTCCAGGCCGAGACGCCGCCTGCGGGGCGAACCCGGAGCGCCGTCCGCAAACCGAGCTGTGGGCCGGACGCAGGACCGGCCCCTCCCCGAGGCGCCCGAACCAGTCGGCTGCCACCAACGCCGGAGCCCAGAGAAGCGTCATCGGCGGTTGCCGGTCCCCGGTCGCCTGTCGCCGCGAGCCCCCGATACCTGATGCCCGATACCTGATACCCCCAGCCGTCTCCGGGGCGGCCACGGAGCGCCGTCCGCAAGCCGAGCTGTGGGCCGGACGCAGGACCGGCCCCTCCCCGAGACGCCCGAACCAGTCGGCTGCCACCAATGCCTGAGCCCAGCAGAGCGTCATCGGCGGTTGCCGGTCCCCGGTCGCCTGTCGCCGCGCGGGGGCTCAGGTCTCGGGTATCAGGTATCGGTCATGACGCCGATGGTGGGCCGAGGCGCCGTCTTGGGGGCGGCCCTGGAGCTTCATCCGGGGGCGAAGCTGTGGGCCGGACGCAGGACCGGCCCCTCCCCGAGACGCCCGAACCAGTCGGCTGCCACCAACGCCGGAGCCCGGAGAAGCGTCAGCGGCGGTCCCCGGTCCCCGATCGCCCCCTGATACCTGACGCCTGATACCTGATACCCCCAGCCGTCTCCTGGGCCGCCACGCAATGCCGTCCACAGACCGAGCTGTGGGCCGGACGCAGGACCGGCCCCTCCCCGAGGCGCCCGAACCAGTCGGCTGCCACCAACGCCGGGGCCCAGCAGAGCGTCATCGGCGGTTGCCGGTCCCCGGTCGCCTGTCGCCGCGCGCCCCCCGATACCTGATACCCGATACCTGATACCCCCAGCCGTCTCCGGGGCCGTCACGAAACGCCGTCCGCAAATCGAACTTTGGGCCGGACGCAGGACCGGCCCCTCCCCGATGCGCCCGAACCAGTCGGCTGCCACGGACGCCGGCGCCCGGAGAAGCGTCATCGGCGGTTGCCCGTCCCCGGTCGCCTGTCGCCGCGCGCCCCTGATACCTGATGCCCGATACCTGATGCCCCAGCCGTCTCCTGGGCCGCCACGAAACGCCGTCCGCAGACCGAGCTGTGGGCCGGACGCAGGACCGGCCCCTCCCCGAGACGCCCGAGCCAGTCGGCTGCCACCAACGTTGGAGCCCGGAGAAGCGTCATCGGCGGTTGCCGGTCCCCGGTCGCCTGTCGCCGCGCGCCCCCCCGCTAGCTGATGCCCCAGCCGTCTCCAGGGCCCCCACGGAACGCCGTCCTCAGTCCGAGCTGTCGGCCGGACGGAGGACCGGCGCCGCCCCGAGACGTCCGACCCAGTCGGCTGCCACCGACGCAGGAGCCCGGAGAAGCGTCATCGGCGGTTGCCGGTCCCCGGTCGCCTGTCGCCGCGCGCCCCCCCGATACCTGATGCCCGATACCCGATACCCGATACCTGGCGCGCTCAGGGAGTGGGGCCCGACGCGCCCGCTTCTCGCGGAGAACTCTCGCGTCGGCCCCGCTCCGCGCGACCGGTCCCTCGGTCGCGCCGGGCTCCGAGGAGCCCGTTCAGGGGGTGTGGGGGACACTCCCCCACAGAGCGATGACTCGCTTTCAGCGATTTGGGAGTGGGGCCCGACGAGCCCGCTTCTCGCGGGGAACTGTCGCGTCGGCCCCGCTCCGCGCGACCGGCCCCTCGGTCGCGCCGGGCTCGTATGAGCCCGTACAGGGGGTGTGGGGGACACTCCCCCACAGGGCAATGACCCGCCTCAGCGGGTCAACTTCTTGTACTTGATGCGGGTAGGACCGACGTCGCCCAGGCGGCGCTTCTTGTCCTTCTCGTACTCCTGGAAGTTGCCCTCGAACCACTCCACGTGGGAGTCGCCCTCGAAGGCCAGCATGTGCGTGGCGATGCGGTCCAGGAAGAAGCGATCATGGCTGATGACCACGACGCAGCCGGGGAAGGCCAGCAGGGCCTCCTCCAGGTTGGCCAGGGTCTCGACGTCCAGGTCGTTGGTGGGCTCGTCCAGCAGGATCAGGTTGCCGCCCTTCTGGAGCAGCTTGGCCAGGTGCACGCGGTTGCGCTCGCCGCCGGAGAGGGTGCCGACCTTCTGCTGCTGGTCGGAGCCCTTGAAGTTGAACAGGCTCACATAGGCGCGGCTGTTCATCTCCTTGTCGCCGATGACCACGATGTCGTGGCCGCCGCTGATCTCCTCCCACACGGACTTGTTGGGGTCCAGCGCGTCGCGGGACTGGTCCACGTAGGCCAGGTCCACGGTCTCACCCAGCTCCAGGTTGCCGCTGTCGGGCTGCTCGTTGCCCACGATCATGCGGAACAGGGTGGTCTTGCCCGCGCCGTTTGCGCCGATGACGCCGACGATGCCGCCGCGGGGCAGGTTGAAGCTCAGATCCTCGAACAGCAGCTTGTCGCCGTAGGCCTTGGTGACCTTGTCGACGCTGAGCACCTCATTGCCCAGGCGCTTGGTCAGGGGGATCTGGATGGTGGCCCCGGTGCTGTGCCGCTCGTCCTTCTGGCTGCTCGCGACCAGATCGTCGTACGCGGTCACGCGGGCCTTGGACTTGGCCTGGCGGCCCTTGGGGGACTTGCGGATCCAGTCCAGCTCCTCGGCCATGCGCTTGGCCTGGCGGCTCTCGGACTTCTTCTCCTGGCGCATGCGCTCGGTCTTCTGCTCCAGCCAGCCGGAGTAGTTGCCCTCGAAGGGGTAGGCCTTGCCGTGGTCCAACTCCAGGATCCACTGCGCCACGTTGTCCATGAAGTAGCGATCATGGGTGATGGCGATGACGCAGCCGGGGTAGTCGGCCAGGTGCCGCTCCAGCCAGGCCACGGACTCGGCGTCCAGGTGGTTGGTGGGCTCGTCCAGCAGCAGCATGTCGGGCTTCTCGAGCAGCAGACGGCACAGGGCCACTCGCCGCTTCTCACCGCCGGACAGGTTCTCCACCTTCCAGTCGCCAGGGGGCACGCGCAGGGCGTCCATGGCGATGTCCAGGGTGCGGTCGATGTCCCAGGCGCCGGCGGCGTCGATCTCGTCCTGCAGACGGGCCTGGCGCTCGATCAGCTTGTCGAAGTCGGCGTCGGGGTCGCCGAAGCCCTCGGAGACGGCCTCGTAGTCGGCCAGGAGCTGACGCCAGTGGGACAGGCCCAGCTCGATGTTCTCGCGGACGGTCAGGGACTCGTCCAACTGGGGCTCCTGGGGCAGGTAGCCACGCGAGGCGTTTGGCCGCAGGATGGTCTGGCCGTTGTAGTCCTCGTCCAGGCCGGCCATGATGCGCATCAGCGTGGACTTGCCGGCGCCGTTGTGGCCCAGCATGCCGATCTTGGCGTCGGGGAAGAAGCTCAGCCAGGTGGGCTCCAGGATGCGGCGGCCAGAGGGCAGCACCTTCTCGGTGCCGATCATCTGGTAGACGAACTCAGCCATGTGGGGACCTCGATTTCGGATGGTGGCTGCGGGCCTAACGCGGTGGGCTGGGGGACCCCGGACGGGGATCGTGCGGTGCGCGCAGAGGCCTGCGGTCCGCTGGCCGGTCGGGGGCGGGGCGGATAGCCGCAGCGTCCTGATTTTGTTGGAGTTCCCGTGCTTTCATTCCTCACCCTGCTCATCGTCTCTGGCGCCCTGGACAAGGCCAAGGAGGCCGCCAAGAAGTCGGTCACCATCGAAGGCCTGCCCACCACCCAGCAGGGCGAGGCCGAGAGCAAGCCGATGCCTTCGCTCGGGGCCCCCCAGCCCGTCGCGGAGATCAACCTGAACGACGCGGACAGCAACCCCTGGGTGGTCGACTACGCCGCCCCCATCGCGCTCAACGTCGTGGACGTCTTCGACGCCTGCTCGACGGGTGAGATGACCACGCCGGTGATCATGACGGTGGACCAGCCCGTCGAGAAGATGCGGGTGCGGGTGACCCAGCCGGAGATCAAGCTCAAGGGTGGGATGAGCCGCGGGCTCTTCGTCGTGCAGTCCCCGGACGGAAGCTACTACTGCTCGGAGATCTCCAACGACGAGGAGCTGGTGGTGAGCGGCCCGGCCGGCGAGTGGCTGATCTTCGTGGGCCACAACGGCCAGCCCAACATCGGCATCGAGCGCCCCTTCACCCTCTCGGTCGAGGACCCCAACAAGGACCTCACCCCGGACCTGGACGGCAGCGAGGTCGAGCACCGGAGCATCCGCACCGGCGAGAGCTTCGCCGTCACCGCCTACCACCTGGCCGATGGCGACCAGAGCGACCTGCTCCCCGCGCGCCGGGATGGCCGCATCTGCCACGGACGCACCGCAGAGGCCCCCGCGATGTACCTGGATCTGGAGACCGCTCAGCGCCTGCGCGTCAGCGGTGACGCCGGGGACAGCGTCGCCCTGGTCGGTCCCATCAACGGCCGCTGGCGCGACATCAAGGCCACCTGCATGAGCGGGGACCAGGAGGTGCCCGCCGGCACCTGGGCCGTCTACCCGGTCTCCACCTACGGCTCCAAGGGCATCTACACCCTGAGCGTCTCCTCCGGAGAGGCCGAGTGGGAGCAGTGGGCCCCTGCCTGGGAGCCGGCCGCGGACACCCCCCTGAGCGACCGCGAGATCTGGCGCGTGTTCCCCCACGCCGGCATCGAGCGCAAGGCGATGGACATCACCCGCTCCTACGAGCTGATGCGCGCAGCGCCCCCCACCAGCTTCGTGTTCGTCGCGGACGGCAGCAAGCTCAGCCCCATGTGGGTGGGAGAAGGCAGCACCCCCGAGGCCCCCGCTGCCGGTGAGGCCATGCTCCTGATCCACGCGGACATGGCCCTGGGCGCGGACGGCAGCTTCTACAGCGTGGACGAGGGCGCCCTGACCATCCAGCCCCCCGCCGCCTGGGTGCAGCCCACCCTGCGCAACATGCCCGGCGACTTCGGCTCCCTGATGGCACACGGCCTGCGCACCCCCTCGGTTGATGCCTTCTACAAGGCCGACGGCGCGGACTCCAACTGCCGCAGCGTGTCGTCCACCCGCTACGCCAACGCCACCGAGGGCCAGATCCTGACCCAGGCCCAGGCCAAGGCCGCCTCCGACCGCTTGTCGGCGGACAACGCCAAGTGTGCGGTGCACGCCAAGGCCGCCGCGGCCGCCAAGGACAAGGCCGTGGTCGAGATGCAGGCCGAGTGGAGCAGCCTGCTGGAGGCCCAGTACGCGACCACTCTGCCGGGCATCCAGGCGCGCCTGGGTCTCTGAGCTCGGCGCCGCGGGGACCCAGCCGCACCTCGCTTGTGACTTGATGTGACTGGAGGGGGCGTGGGCCAAGAGAGTGGGTGAGGTGGGCCCCCCATTGTGGAGGACCCCATGCTCTCTCTCCTTGCCCTGAGCCTTCTCCCCAGCCTCTTCCAGGCCGGCGGCCCCCAGCCCGTCGCCGAGGTGAACCTGTCCGACGCCCCCAGCAACCCCTGGGTGGCGGACTACTCGGGCCCCATCGCCATCGACAACACCAAGCTGTTCACCAACTGCCCGGCCGGTGAGCTGACCACGCCGGTCATCCTGACCCTGGACGAGCCCGCCGAGAAGCTGCGCATCAAGATGACCCAGCCGGGCATCAAGGTGAAGGGCGGCACCAGCAAGGGGATGATGGTCGTCCAGCGCCCCGACAACGCCGTCTACTGCGCGGACGTCGGCAACGAGAGCGAGGTGGTGGTCAGCGGGCCCGCGGGGGAGTGGCTGATCTTCGTCGGCCACGTCAACCAGCCCAACATGGGCCTGGAGCGCCCCTTCACCCTGACCATCACCAACCCCAAGGCCGACCTGAGCGCCGAGCTGGACGGCAGCGAGGCCGAGCACCGCGCCCTGGGGGCCAACCAGGGCCTGCTGATCACCGGCCGCACCGACAGCCAGCGGATGGACCAGAGCAAGCTCAGCCACCTGCGCTACCAGGACATGGTCTGCCTGGGCCAGCTCTCCGCCACGCCCGTCACCTACCTGGATGTGGCGGAGGCCCAGCAGGTGCGCGTGCGCTCCGATGCCGACCGGGTGGCGCTCGTGGGGCCCCTGGAGCGCCCCTGGCAGCAGACCGAGGCCGTCTGCATCAACAACCAGCAGGAGAAGGAGCTCGCCGCCGGCACCTGGGCGCTCTACCCCGTCAACCACGGCCGCAACGAGATGCTCACGCTTTCCGTCGAGGCCGGCGAGGTCCAGTGGGACGCCTGGGCCCAGGCCTGGGATCCCCCCGCGGAGTCCTCCGTCGACGACCGGGAGCTCGCGCGCGTGTTCCCCAAGGAGGACCTCAAGGAGGGGACCAAGTCTCTGGCCGGCACCTTCGAGGCGGCCCGTCGGGCCCCCGCAGGCGCCTGGGTCTTCGTGGCTCAACCCGATCAGCTCTCCCCCGCTGGCAGCGGCTCTGAGCTCCCGGCCGCCGGCGAGGCCATGCTGGTGCTGTACGGCAGCCTGGCCATCAGCCTGGATGGGCGCCGCTACGCCGTGAAGCCCGGCGCGCTCACCACCGAGCGCCCCAGCCAGTGGGTCGCCCCCCAGGTCCGCAACCTCCCGGACAGCCTGGAGACCCTGGTGAGCCTGGGCATGAGCAGCCCCCAGGTCGACGTCTACCGCAAGGCCGAGGGCGATTTGTCCCGCTGCCGCACCAACGCCACCGTGCGCTACGACAGCGCGACCAAGAACAAGATCCTCACCCCCGAGCAGTCCGCCGCCGCCTCCAAGCGGCTGGAGGCGGACAACGCCAAGTGCGCGCCCTTCGTCAAGACCTCCGAGGCCGCCGAGGCCAAGGCCGTCGCCGAGATGCAGGCGCAGTACAAGACCCAGGTGCAGGCGGAGATCGACGCCACCGCACCCCAGGTCCAGGCCCTGCTGGGGCTCTGAGACCCGGTCGGTGGGCTACTCGAAGCTGTAGTCCACCGACTCGCCCAGCACGTGGATCGTGATGGTGCCGGCGCCCTCGCCGTAGGCGTCCTGCCACCCGGCCTTGAGGGGGGCCAGGTCGAACTCCAGCACCTCGGTCAGGTAGGCCTCGCAGTTGTCCTGGGGGCCGCCGTGCCAGATCTCCAGGTTCACCTGCACGGGGTTGGACTCCATGAAGGCCTTGTCCGGCCAGCAGATCTCGAACGCGTGCTCCTCGCAGCCGCCGCCGTAGCCCACGGCCACGGACAGGGTGTCCCCGTCGATGCTCAGGGACTCGCCGGAGCCGTCCTCGAAGGTGGCCAGATCCAGGTCGTCGTGGCCTTCGCTGGCGGCGCAGTCGGAGAAGGCCTCGGGCGGGTCATCGCCGCAGGCGACCAGGAGCAGGGGGAGCAGCAGGGTGGAGTAGCGGGACATGTAGACCTCCTGTGGTGAGGGCTCTGCAGACCTCGTGCCAGCCGACCAGCAGGGGATCTCCCGAGGCGGCACGCCGCAGACCACGACATGTGTGTCGGTATACCCTGCACCCCGAGGTGCCCCCATGCTTCTTCTCCTCTCCCTGGCCTGCCGCAGCCCCCAGAGCGGCGACAGCCAGCCCGCGGTGGACAGCCCCGCCGGCGACACCCAGGACAGCGACCGCCCGGGCGACACCGACACCGGACCCCACGACAGCGGCGACCCCGGGTTCACCTGCGGGGTCTCCCAGGAGCCCGAGACCCCCGCCACCATCCCGGCGCGCCAGCTCAGCTCGGAGACCACCTGGACCCTGTCCTTTGACGAGGAGGCGGAGGCCGCGGGGCTCACAGACTGCAGCTACCACCGCTCCTACACCGGGGTGGAGATCCTCGACCAGCCCTACCTCTGCCCCGACTGCGAGGTCATCACGGGCGGCGACGCCACCATGACCGAGGGGGCGGACTGCTTCGCGCAGATCTCTGAGGGCGAGCCCAGCCGCCCCGAGTGGTGGGGCCTGGGGGCGGACGGCCAGGTGTGGCGGGTGTCGCGGGAGAACCTGCGGATGGCCTCGCCGACGGGCGTGATCTCCACGGGCGACGACAGCGGGGCCACCTACTCCTGGGAGGCGGAGATCACCCTGTCGGCGGGCGGCACAGCCCTCCTCTCCGCGACCGGCAGCGCCACCGTCACCCAGACCGACACGCTGCTGCCCGAGCCCTTTCCGGAGCGGCAGACCCCCTACGCTGGCGGCTGGCCCCAGGCGGATCCCGGGACCCTGGAGGGCGACTGGGACCTGCAGGTGGGCGACACCTTCCCCAACGCCTTCGAGCAGGACCTGTGCGGGGAGCGCGTGTACCTGCACGACTTCGCCGACCGCTACCTGATCCTGGACATCAGCCAGTACAACTGCGGCCCCTGTCAGACCATGGCCGAGGACTTCCCGGCCTTCCAGTCGGAGCTCGCCGCGCAGGGCATCCAGGTCGACATGGCGACCTTCATGGGCAACGGCCTGAGCGACCCCTTGGTGCCGCCCTCCCAGGAGATCGTGGACCAGTGGACCGAGCGCTTTGGCGTGCACGGCCCGCTCTTTCTGGACCGGGGCTTCGCCTACAACACCCTGCACGACTTCCTGGAGGAGTACAGCCAGGAGGACATCGGCTTCCCCGCCTGGGTGATCCTGGGGCCCGACATGGAGCTGCTCTACGGGAACATCGGCTACGGCAGCTACGAGACCGCCCAAGAGGTCATCCAGACCCACGCCGCCCAGTAGCGCCCCCGATAGAATGGCCCCCTGATGCGCATCGCCCTCGTCACCCGCGGGGACCTCTTCCCCACGCACCACGGCGCGGCGGTGAAGATCGTCCGCACCGCCCAGGCCCTCTCCCTGCTGGGGGCCACGGTCTGCATCGTGACCGAGGACCGCGACGCCTACTGGCGCTTTGAAGCCGGGCGCCGCGAGCGCGTCCCCTACAGCCCCCGCTTCCGCGCCGCCCAGGAGTGGCCCGGCATGAACCTGGGCGTGCGGCAGGCCCAGCGCCTCTGCGATCTCGTCGGCTACCCGGCCGAGGAGACCTTCCTCTACCAGCCCCAGTTCGACCCCCAGTGGTGGGCGCGCGTGCTCTACGTCGGCCGCCGCGAGCAGATCCAGGTCTACCAGGCCGAGTTCCCCGGCTACGCGCTGCCCTGCATCCTGGCCGCCAAGCTGCTGGGAGGCCAGTCCTCCATCGTCCAACACAACGTGGAGTACGACCGCCTCCAGGACGTCCTGGGCCTGAGCGACGACGAGCTCCGCCACGTCCGCGCCCTGGAGCTCTGGGCTCTGCAGCGCGTCGACCACGTCATCGCCGTCTCCGTCGACGACAAGCAGCGCATGGTCACCGGCGGCGTCCCCGGCGACAAGATCACCGTGCTCCCCCACGGCGTCGACACCCTCAGCTTCCAAGGCCCCCCGCGCCCCTACAAGCGCTACGCCCAGGGCCTGGACACCGACACACCGCTGCTCTTCTTCCACGGCACCCTGCACTACTGGCCCAACACCCAGGCCGTGCGCTTCATCGCCGAGCAGCTCCTGCCCCGCCTGCTCCGCGTGCGCCCCGACGTGGTGGTCTGCATCGCGGGCATGTCCCCGCCCACCTACTACGCGCACCCCAACATCCGCTTTCTGGGGCCCGTCGAGGACCTCGCCGGCTGGATCCAGAGCGCGGACGTGTGCCTCTGCCCGGTGCCCAGCGGGGGCGGGACCCGCATGAAGATCCTGGAGTACTTCGCCGCCGGCAAGCCCACGGTCAGCTTCACCAAGGGGGCCGAGGGAATCCAGGCGCCCGACAGCGTGATCGCCCGCCACGATGACCCGGACGCCTTCACCCAGGCCGTCCTGGAGTTGCTCGATGACAGCGAGGCGCGGCGCGCCATGGGCCAGGCGGCCCGCGCGTTCGTCGCCTGGTACGACTGGGGCCCCATCCAGCAGGCCTGTCTGGATCTCTACGCCGAGGGTGCCGGGCGCGGGCAGGACTACAACGCGTGGATCCGGGCCCAGCGTGACCTCGGGCGGGCCCCCCAGCCCCCCGTGCGTTTTGAGCGGGACGTGGATCCGGTGGAGGTGCACCTGCCGCCCCGAGAGCCCTCCAAGCCTCTGACCCTCCTCCTGCTGATCAACCGGGGCTGCAACCTGCGCTGCAGCTTCTGCGATCTCTGGGACAACCCCGAGAACATGCCCCTTCCGCGGGTGCTGACCCTGCTGGAGCAGGCGGCGGGCATCGGCACCAAGACCCTGGTGATCACCGGCGGGGAGCCCTTCATCCACCCGGACCTTTTCACGGTGGTCAAGCGGGCCCGCGCGCTCGGGATGGCCGTCAACATCACCACCAACGGGACGCTGATCGAGAAGCGGTGGGAAGAGCTGCGCACATCTGGGGTCAACTCTCTGAGCGTGAGCTTGGACGGACTCAGCGAGACCCACGACCGCCTGCGAGGACAGGCTGGCGCCTTCAAGCGCTCCATGAAGGGCATCCGGGCGCTGCGCGAGGGGGCCCCGGAGATCGCCCTGAGCATCTACTTCACGGCCAACCGCGAGAACATCGGGGAGCTGGTCCCCGTCTACGAGTTGGCCTGCGAGCTGGGCGCGGGCTTTGACTTCTGGCCGGTGAACGACGCCCCCGACCTGGCCCTGAGCTCGGCCGAGGATCACGCCGCCTGGGAGGCCGCGGTCGCCCACCTGGCCGCCCGGGAGGAGCGCATGGCCGAGCGCCGGCACTTTGACCAGCAGAGCCTGCGCTACCACGCCGGCGAGCTGTCCCGCGTGCGCTGCCTGGGGCTGGTGGACCAGTACGGCGTGACCTACACCGGCGAGCTGCTCCCCTGCTGCGTGTGGGGCGCCGAGGGCATCGCAGTGGGCAACGTGTTCGAGCGGCCGCTGGGCGAGCTCTGGCGCGACCCGCAGGTCCAGGCCGCCCGCGAGGGGTTGTATGCGGAGGGCTGCGGCGCGGGCTGCTTCAACCACTCCCTGTACGAGTTCACGCGGTCGACGGGGGAGAGCTTCGTGGTGGAGTAGGGGGCATCCGGGGTTGAACGCCCGCGGATTTTGGGCATCTGGGGTTGAACGCCCGGGGATCTGGGGGATCTGGGGTTGAACGCCCGGGGAACTGGGGCATCGAGGGCGGATCTGGCGCTGAGCACCTGTCTGCGCGGGCGTTCGACCCGGGATGCCCGGCTGGGGCGTGCGTTCGACCCAGGATGGCCGGCCCGAGCGGGCGTTCGACCCAGCATGCCCGGCCCGAGCGGGCGTTCGACCCAGGATGCCCGGCCCGAAGACCGGCTGGGAGCCCCTGAGCGCCGAAACTCCAGCAACTTGAGGAGAAGCGGGGTATCTCTCAAGCTCCGGAGGCCCACCATGCCCGAGCTCATGCCCCCCATCACCCGAGAGCGGGCCACCGCCTCGGTCGAGGACACCCGGTCGCCCACCACGGGGGCACCGGTGCCCAGCTCGGACCACCTGGCCGACCCCCTGAGCAGCGACAGTGGCCTGAGCGCGGTGTCCAAGGAGGTCGTGGACGACCCGCAGCTTGGGTACGCCCAGCTCAAGGCCCGCTACGCGAAGGCCAAGTCCTCCAAGGACCCCCAGGTCAAGCGGCGCTTCTTGCAGCACTTCTCCAAGCACTATGCGCCCATGCTCCAGGGCGAGGTCGAGTTCTTCCAGTTCCTGAGCCAGGAGCTGGCCTACCTCAAGCTGGAGGCCGGGGACAGCATCAGCGGGATGGACATCAACACCACGTCCACCAACGAGAAGGGCATCGACGAGATCCTGGGCGACGACGAGGACCAGACGGACACCGAGTCCGCCTACGCCTCCGAATACAAGGTCGCCAAGACCTACAACAACGAGGCCGGGCTGAACGCCACCATGATGCTCCCCGCGGACGGGGACACCACCAAGAACGCCATCGTCAGCTTCCGCGGGACCGGGGGCAGCGCGGCCACCGAAGAGGACGGGCAGGCCAAGGGCTTTCTGGCGGACCTGGACCCCAGCGGCGTGGGGCGCACGGCCTTCGCCAACGGTGAGGGGGTGATGACCGAGTGGGCCAACGAGGCCGCGCAGTACGGGCGCATCACCATCACCGGGCACTCTCTGGGGGGAGCCATGGCCCAGCGCTTCTACGTGCTGGCCTCGGCCATCGCGCCCGAGAAGCTGCGCCTTCTGACCTACCAGGCCGCCGCCATCGACATGGGCACCGCCGCCAAGGTCACCGGCAAGAAGGACCCCCAGCGCAAGGGCGCCAAGTCCACCCGGGTCAACGCGCGTGGCGACATGGTCCCGCACCTGGGCGGCGCGCAGGTGCCCTCCAGCAAGCTCAAGTACACGGCGAACAAGGCCCAGGGGCTCAAGAGCAGCCACACCCAGACCGCCCTGGCCGAGCAGCAGATCAACGCCGCCATCGACCCCACGATGGACAAGCTGATCTCCGACGTGGCCGTGCACCGCAAGAGCAACAAGTTCAGCTTCAAGCGCGCCGCGATGGTCGCCGGCGCCGGCCTGGTCGGCCTGATCGGCGGCACCCTGCGCACCCTGACCCGCCCCGACCGCGTCCTGGGCGCCCTGCTCGACAAGGGTCGCCAGACCACCGCCTGAGCTCAGCGCAAGCACTCGCTGGTCGGCTGGGCCTCCAGGTATTTGGAGTGGGCCCAGCCCAGCGTCCCATCGGGGGCCTCCACGTAGCGCCATTCGCTCCCCCGAGGGTGCACGCGCAGCGGGACACACTGGGCATCGGGCGCCAGCGCCCCCACCTTGGGGGGGAGGTCCCAGCCGGGCTGGGGGCGGCGAGCGCGCAGGTTCAGCACGTCCCAGTCCTCGACTGCGGTGACCCGTACAAAGCTGCGCGCGCTCTGTGATGCGCTGAGGGTGAGGGGAGATCCCTGGGCATCGATCAGCTTCGCCCACCCCCCGGAGCTCCCCCGGGCGCCCACCGCCCCCAGGGTCGGCGTGCCGTGCTCCACCAGCAGCGCATGGAGCGCCGTCGACCAGCGCACGTGGTGACTGACCGCGCAGGGCCGGCTCAGCATCCACGCCCCCTCCGCGTCCCAGGTGAGCTGCAGGTGGCACCAGCTGAACGCGCCCTGCTCCCCGCCGGCGCCCATACCGACCTGGGTGATCAGCCCATCCCGGGCCGCCTGGCCGTCCTCCGCGCTGGTCCACGAGTGGCGCTCCAGGATCAGCGAGATGCCCTGGGTTCCGGGGTGGGGGCCCTCCACGTCCCAGGCGCCGGCGGGCTCGCTGTGGATGCAGAGCACGTTCAGGTTCTCCGCGAAGGGGGTGGCGCCATCGCAGAGCAGGGGCTCCCGCGGCGACAGGGTGACCTCGCTTGGGGACAGGGTCTCCGAGATCTGCTGGAGGCTCAGGGTCGGAGAGGTGGGGACGGCGCTGGCGGGGGCCACGTCCACCTCCTCAACCGCATCCCCCTCAACACGCGCTGAAACCCCCTCCACCGGCGAGGTCGGGCTGGACGTCTCCAGGCAGGCCAGCAGCAGGATCACGGCTCCAGGCTCTCCCAAAGGGCCAGCAGGCGCGGGGTCTTTGGCTCGCCGTCCATGTAGGGGGTGGCCTCCATGCGGCCGACGACCTGGGCGTGGCGGACCAGCAGCTTGTCGCTGTCGGGGTAGCCGCAGACTTCGTTCGGCTCGTGGGTGCCCATGCCCAGGTAGACCAGATCCTGGTCGAAGGGGTTCCCGAGCTGGTGGGCGGTGCGCGTGCCGGCGGGGCAGGACAGGCAGTCGCCGGGGCCGACCTCTCGGAGCTGGTCGCCGTAGCGAAAGACCCCGCGGCCCTCCAGGATGTAGAAGACCTCGTGCTCCAGGGCGTGCCAGTGGAAGGGGACGGCGACCTTGCCCGGGGGCAGGCGGTTGAGGCTGACGCCCAGGCTGCCGTCTTCGCGGTTGTGGGGCGTGAGCACGCGGTAGTGGTGGCCGGTGTCGCCGGAGAAGTGGGTCTCTTCAGGGGCGTCGGCGGCGTTGACGACGCGCATGGGGGGCTGGGACATGGGGGACCTCCGGAGGGCCGAGGGGTCGACCCCCCGGAGGCGGCAGGATCACATCTCCGGGTGCCACCACACAAAGCGCAGGGTCGGCACCCGCTTGCGGTGGATGGCCTGGGCGACCTCCTCCCGCAGCCAGGAGCTGGACTTGCGCAGGGCCTGCAGGGTCTGGACCAGGGGCTCGGGGGACCAGATGCGGACCTCGAGCACGGCGAGGCCCTGGGCGGGCACCACCTCCAGGACCTGGACCCGCTGCAGCAGCGGATCGCCGGCCATGGGCAGGGACTCCCAGAGGCAGCGGGCGACCTGCGCGCAGACCTGGAGGTCCTTGCGCTGGGCCTGCTTGCGGCGGGAGGCCTCGAAGAAGGGATCGGGGCGGCGCTTCCGCCGCCCGCTCTCATTGGGCATGACAACACTCACAGCACGGCCAGCCCGACCCCGACTGTGGGGCGGTCTCTGGCTGGCCTGACGCGCACGACGGCGCGGGGAGAACCCCAGAATGGGGCTCAGGGGGATTCAGGCGGGGGTGTGTACCGAGCGCTGCATGGTGTCCCTCCCGGGCGAGTGGGTCGCCTCCGGGGTCGGACGCAGTCTGTGCACGGGGCCTGGACGGGTCAAGGGGGTTAGTCGGCACCGCATGAAGTGGATCCCCGTCAAGTTCAAGGGCAAGACCGTCTACGCGGCCATCACCGACAGCGGAGCCTACGTCTCCGAGGGCGGCCGCACCCCCATCCGCTACAGCCCCAAGGAGTCGGCCAAGGTCTACCGCGCCGGCACCAAGGGCCTGGGCGATCCCACCGGCGGCGCCGTCGTCGAGCTGGGGGAGGGGGAGGCCGCCCCGGAGCGCCCCAAGGGCAAGAGCGGGGGCAAGCAGGGCTCCGGCTTCGGCAAGGCCGGCACGCGCACCCAGGCCCAGGCCGCAGCCGCCAAGAAGGACGCCGCCAAGCGCATCGCCGCCCTGCCCGAGGGCACGCACCTGTGCTTCACGGACGGCGCCTGCAAGGGCAATCCGGGACCCACGGGCTCCGGCGCCGTGGTCAAGCTGGCCGATGGGACCCTGCTGGAGCGCAAGGCCTACCTGGGCCGCGCCACCAACAACGTGGGCGAACTCTCCGCGATCGGCCTGGCGCTGGACCTGCTGGACGAAGCGGGCATCGCGCCGGACGCCCCCGTGGCCCTGTTCACCGACTCCCAGTACAGCTTCGGCGTGCTGGCCAAGGGCTGGAAGGCCAAGAAGAACACCGAGCTGATCCTGGGCCTGCGCGCCCGCCTCAAGGAGCGCCCCGGCGTGAGCCTGGACTGGGTCGCCGGGCACGTCGGGATCCCCGAGAACGAGCGGGCGGACCGCCTCGCGGTAGAGGCGATCGAGCGGCGCTGACCCGGCACTGTTGCCGGATTGACAGCCTTTCGAACGCCTGTTCGTGAGACGCTGAGCGCAGGGAGGACTCCTGTGCTCGCATTGTTCTTGATCGCCTGCGGTGGCTGCCAGCAGGACGCGACGCCTACGACCGAGGCGGAGCTTGAGGTCACGGCCAGCCCTCGGGTTGCGCGACTGACCCACACCCAGTGGGAGAACACAGTCGCTGACCTGCTGGCGCTGGAGGCCGAGACCGGCCTGTCCGACGCCTTCCTGCAGGACACCCTCTCCGAAGGCTTCAACAACAACGCCGAGGCCCTCCAGGTCGACGCGGTGCGCTTCCAGGACTACCAGCGGGCGGCCGAGGAGCTGGCGCGGCTGACGGTCAGCGATCCAGACCGCTATGCCGCCGTGGTGCCCCAGGACCCCCGCAGCGGCGGGGAGGAGCACGTCGAGGTCATCGAGGCCGAGGCCGACGGGGTGGTCACCACCTCCGGTGGCGGCATCAGCAGCGGGTGGATGCTCTGGTCCACCGGCACCTTGAGCGCCGACTTCGAGCTGCCGAACAACGCCAAGTACGCGGTGGGCGCCGAGCTGCTGGGCAGCGACTGCGGGGACGAGGTCTATGCGACCTACGAGCTCTACGTGGACGATGTGCTGGTGGGGGAGGGGGAGACCACGCCCACCTACACCCTCTACGAGCACGACGTGGAGCTGGCCGCCGGCGTGCACAACGTCTCGGTCAAGTTCACCAACGACTGCTACGACGCGGACGCGGGCAACGACCGCAACCTGTCCGTGGACTACCTCCAGGTGCGGGGCAGCTCGCTGCTGGGGGAGTCCACCGCGGGCCAGGCCGAGGCCGAGGCGTGGATCGCGGCCTTCGGTCAGCGCGCCTGGCGTCGCCCCTTGACGGACGCGGAGATCGAAACGATGACCTCGCTGTGGCAGCAGGGTCCAGAGATCTTCGAGAGCGGGGACGACTTCGCGGACGGTGTGCAGCTCACGCTGGCGACCATGCTCCAGTCCCCCCACTTCCTGTACCGGGTGGAGGCGAGCCAGGAGACCGACGAGGACGGCCGCATCCCCCTGGACGACTGGGAGATCGCCGCGAAGCTCAGCTACGCGCTGTGGAACTCCATGCCGGATGCGACCCTCTTCGAGGCCGCCGCGGCGGGAGAGCTGGGCACCGAGGCCGAGGTCCAGGCGCAGGCCTGGCGCATGCTTGAGGATCCGCGGGCCCGGGCGGTGGTCGAGGACTTCCACGGCCAGCTCATGGCCCTGGACACCTACGAGAACATCTACAAGGACCCCGAGCGCTTCCCGGTGTGGAGCGCCGACCTGAACAGCGCGATGCGCCGGGAGGTCGAGCTCTTCGTGGACGAGGTCGTGTTCCAGGAGCAGTCGGGCGTCTACAGCCTCTATGCGGCGCCCTTCACCTTCGTGAACGCGGACCTGGCGCCGGTCTACGGCCTGGACGCCGGCGAGCTGGACACAGGCATGGAGCGGGTGGAGCTCGACCCCAACGAGCGCGGCGGACTGCTCACCCAGGCCGGTTGGCTCTCCCACCACGCGGACAGCACCACGCCGTCCTCCATCCACCGCGGCGTGTTCGTGAACCTGGAGGTGCTCTGCCGGGACCTGCCGGATCCGCCGGACAACGTCACCGGGCTCCCCGGGCTGGACCCCGACCAGACCAACCGGGAGCGGGTCGAGGCCCACACGGGGGACGGGACCTGCGGCGCTGGGTGCCACAGCACCATGATCAACCCCCCGGGCTTTGCGTTCGAGGCCTACGACGCGATGGGTCAGATCCGGAGCGAGGACAACGGCAAGCCCGTGGACGCCTCCGGCACCTTCTCCTTTGACGGGGGCAGCGAGAGCTGGACCCACGGGCGCGAGTTCGTCGAGATCATCGCCCAGCACCCCGAGACGCACCGCTGCTACGCCGGCCACTGGCTCTCCTGGACCCACGGCCGCACGACCGAGGCCGCGGATGACGCCCTGCTGGAGGAGCTGGGCGCCCAGAGTGCCGAGGGGCTCCCCATCGTCGAGCTGCTGGTCGCCCTGGTCAGCTCTCCCAGCTTCCGCACCCGGATGGACGCAGAATGAAGACCTCCCGCCGAATCTTCCTGACCGGGACCGCCGGACTCACCCTGGGCCTGCCCTTTCTGGAGTCCATCCACGGTGAGGCCCGGGCCGCCGAGGGCGACCCCTTCCTCTTCTTTGTGCGCCAGGGCAACGGCGTGAGCCAGGCCGACAACGGCGAGGCCGAGGGCTTCTGGCCCAGCGCCGAGGGCGAGCTCTCCCGCGAGATCCTGGAGGCCGACAGCGACCGGGTGCTCTCGGAGCTCGCGCCCTACGGGTCGTCCATCGCCGCGGTGAAGGGCCTCAAGTTCGCCTTCTCCAGCAACGGCTGCGGCCACTCCGGGGGCGGCAACCAGGTGCTCACCGCGCACGAGGTCTCCGATGACCCCAGCGGGGCCGGGAGCCTGGCCATGGGCGAGTCCATCGACAGCTACGTCGCCCGGCACTTCGACGAGAACGGCGGGGAGCCGCTGACCCTCTACACCGGGCCCCGCAACGGCTACCTGGAGGAGGTCCTGTCCTACCGCGGGGAGAAGGATCTGCGGGCCGCCGAGGACGACCCCTGGACCGCCTACCAGCGCATGCTGGGCCTCACCGACGGGGTGAGCCTCGAGGTGCTGGACCTGCAGCGCCAGAGCGCCAACGACGTGCTCGCCGCGCAGCTCGACGCCCTGATGGCCCACCCCGGGCTCTCCAGCTCGGACGTCGCCCGCCTGGACCTGCACCGCGAGAGCATCCGCGACTTCGAGCGCCTCTCCTGCCGCCTGAGCCAGGAGCAGGAGGACGCCATGCGCGACGGCGTGGGCCTCTCCCGCCTGGACGACGAGCGCTTGAACTACGCGCGCTGGCAGATGGACCTGATGGCGCTGGCGGCCTCGTGTGGCTTCGTGCGCTCGGGCACCCTGCAGATCGGGGATGGGAACGACAGCACCGAGTACACGGTCAACGGGCAGCGCCTACCGTCCTTCCACTGGGTCAGTCACCGCATCTACTCGGACGGGTCTGACGGCGAGGCCATCGAGGGCGCCTACGAGATGCACAAGGCCATCGACCGGCTCTTCGCCCAGACCTTCCTGCACCTGCTGGACCGCCTCAACGAGCACGGCGTGCTGGACCAGGGCTGCGCGGTCTGGTGCAACGACCTGGGCGCCGGGCCCTCGCACACCTACAACAACGTGCCCTTCATCCTGGCAGGCTCCGCGGGCGGCCGCCTGGCCGTGGGCCAGCACCTGGACCTGGGGGGCATCACCCACAACCGCCTCTTCAACACCCTGGCCACGGCCATGGGCGTCAAGGGCGAGGAGTGGGTCGAAGACTTCGGCCACCCCGACCTGGAGGGGGGCGTGATCTCGGAGCTGCTGGCCTGAGGGGGCGTCCCAGGGCTCACTCCGGCCGCCAGCCCCGCTTCCAGGCCAAGAGGCGCTGGTTGAACTCCACGACCGTGCGCCAGTTGACCTTGGATGAGCCGCCCGGGCGGGGGAGCATCGTGGCGTCCACCTCGCGCACGTCAAGACCCAGCTCGGCGGCCTTGAGCATCAGCTCGGGGTCCAGGAACCAGTCGTCCGAGCGCAGGTCCAGGCGCTCGTAGGTCGCGCGGCGCATCAGCTTGGGACAGCCGTTCACGTCGGTGGTCTGGAGCCCGAAGCCCCGGCGCATCACCTGCGAGTAGACCGCGCTCACCAGGGCCCGATCCCGGCCATCCTGGCGCTCCACACGGCGCACCTTGGCGATGTCCGCGCCCTCGCGGCGCACCAGATTCAGGCAGGCCCGGACGTGCTCCGGGGCGATCTGACCATCCCCCCAGGCCCAGCCCAGGATGTCGCCGCTGGCCATCCGAAGGCCAAAGCGGATCCCGCCGCCGTAGCCGGCGTTGTCCTGCAGGTGGAAGGCCTTGACCTTCTTGTTGTCCACCGCGAGCTGGTTGATGCGGCGGCCGGTGTCGTCCTGGCTGCCGTTGTTGACCAGCACCAGCTCCAGCCCGACCCCCTTGAGGGCCTCCAGCAGATCGCGGACCGTGGCGTCCACGCAGGCCGCCTCGTTGTAGAGGGGCAGGACCAGGGAGAGCATCGGGGACCCTCAGAGCAGGGGGAGCTGTCGCAGCTTCCGGACCGTATCCCAGCGCGTGCGCACGCAGTCAGGCAGGGGCTCGTCGCGCTGGAAGAAGCCCTGGATCCAGGCGCGCGTCTTGGGATCCGAGGGGTAGCCCGAGCCGGCGCCCAGGGGGGTGATCTGCGCGTCCCGGTGCACCTTGGCGAAGATGCTCGCGGCGCCGCAGGGGGGGTAGTTCAGGTCGGCCTTGGGCTCGACCACCAGCTCAGGCTCGTAGTCCAGGGCGGCCAGCAGCTTGGCGACAAAGTTGGGGATGCCCTTGGGGTGCACCGGCGCGTCGATGATCACGCGGTCCGGCCGGAAGTGCTGGATGTGATCGACGAAGGCGGTCAGCTCCAGGTCGTTGATGTTCCCGCCGTCGATCTCACGGGCGCTCACGTCGATCAGCCGGTGCTCGCCCAGCAGCCCCAGGGGCTCGATCAGCGACTCCCGCTTCTTGGCGCTCAGCTTCTTGGAGTCGGTCGCGCCGGCGTCCTTGAGGGCCTGGATGCCCGCCTCCTCCACGCAGAAGGCGCCGACCACCAGGGGCCCCAGCACGCAGCCGCGGCCCGCCTCATCCAGCCCCAGGACCTTCACAGCTCCCCCTTGGCCGGGATGACCTCGCCGGTCTGCACCTTCCAGAGGAGGGCGTACTGGCCGTCCAGCTCCAGGAGTTGTTCATGGGTGCCCCGCTCCAGGATCCGCCCCTCGTCCAGGACGATGATCTCGTCGGCGTGGCGGATGGTGCTCAGGCGGTGCGCGATGATCAGCGTGGTCCGATCCCGGCTGATCCGCGCCAGAGAGCGCTGGATGGCCGCCTCGGTCTCGTTGTCCACCGCGCTGGTGGCCTCGTCCAGGATCAGGATGGGGGCGCGCTTGAGCACCGCCCGAGCGATGGACAGGCGCTGCTGCTGACCGCCGCTGAGCTTCTGGCCGGACTCGCCCACCTGGCTGTCCAGGCCCCCCGGGAGCGCCTCGATGAACTCGGTGGCCTCGGCCATCGCGGCGGCCTCCTCGACCTCTTCGGCGGTGGCGCTGTTGTTCCCGTAGGCGATGTTCTCCCGGACGCTGCCGGGGAACAAGAAGGTCTGCTGGCCGACCATGGACATCGCGCCGCGCAGCTCGCTCAGGCGCAGGGCGCTCAGGGGTTCACCGCCCAGGGTGATGCGGCCGGCGTCCGGATCGAAGAAGCGCAGCAGCAGGCGGATCAGCGTCGACTTGCCGGAGCCCGTGGAGCCAACAATCGCCACAGTTGAGCCGCCGGGGACCACCCAGTTGAAGCCCTTGAGGATGGGCTCGCGGTCCGGGTAGCCAAAGTCCACGTCCTCGAAGCGGATGTCCCCCTGGGCGCAGTCCGCGACGGGTTGGTCGCCGTCCTTGACCTCGACGGGGGTCTCCACCAGGTCGAGTACGCGGCGCGTGGAGGCCATGGCCCGCTGGTAGAGGTCGAAGGTGCTGCCCAGCCCGGTCAGGGGCCAGAGCAGGCGCTGGGTGAGGAAGATGAGGGTGGAGTAGGTCGCCGCCGTGAGCACACCGTCCAGCACCCGCTGCCCGCCCACCAGCAGGGTGGCCGTGAAGCCGACCACGACGAGCATCCGGATCAGCGGGGAGAACGCCGAGGACAGGGCGATGGCCTTGCGGTTGGCCAGCCGGTAGTCGTCGCTGGCCGTGCGCACCCGCTCCGCCTCGTGGTCCTCCGAGGTGAAGCTCTTGATGGTGGTGATGCCCTCCAGGTTGTTGGCCAGCACCCCGTTCAGGGACGCGGCCTTGGCCCGCACCGTCGCGTAGTGCGGCGCGATGAAGCCCTGGAACCAGAAGCTGCCGACCAGGATGAAGGGCACCGGGAGCACCGCCCACATGGCCAGCTCGGTGCTCGCCGTGAAGAAGGCGATGGACACGGCGATCGCGGTCGTCAGCACCTGCAACAGGGCGTTCGCGCCGCCGTCCAGGAAGCGCTCGAGCTGGTTGATGTCGTCGTTGAGGATCGACATCAGGTTGCCGCGGGACTGCTCGGCGTACCAGGCCATGTCCAGGTCCTGGATGTGCTCGTAGGCCTCCAGGCGCAGCTCGTGCTGGACCGTCTGGGCCAGGTTCCGCCAGTACCACTGGTGCAGGTACTCGGTGGCCGACTCCAGCACCCAGATGACCACCGTCGCGGCGGAGACGGCCACGAGCTGGTCGCGCAGCTCCGTGATGCCCCAGCTCGCCAGGAAGCTCTCCTCCTGCCGGACGACCACGTCCAGGGCGGCGCCGATCAGCGCCGGGGGCGCGAGATCGAGGAGCTTGTTGCTGATGGAGAAGAAGACCGCGAGGGCCACCCGACCGCGGTGGTGGCGGGCGTGGTGGAGCAGGCGGGAGAGGGGTGCTTGGGCCATGGGCGTCGCTATCGAGTCGGAGGGGGATTGGCTTGTCCCATCCGAGAGACAGTCTTGCGAAGGGATGTGCGATAGGGCTTGGGTCGGTACCAGGAGCACCTCGTGAGCACTGAGACAGTCCTGAACGAAGCCTTGAGGGCCATGGTCGACAGCGGTGGGCCCGGCGGCCGGCTGGTGGTCGAGGCCCCTCCCCTCTGGCTGATCTTCCACCGGGAGGGGGCACGGATCCGCACCGAGCCCATCTCCAGCCACTACCTGCCCAAGGGCCGCAAGTTCGGGCTGGAGGCGGTCCAGGGCGTGCGCGCCGAGGGCTTCACCCAGGTCAGCCCCTTCAAGACCCTCCAGCGGGTCGATGGGGTCGAGGAGATCGAAGCCATCGCGGCGCGCGCGGCGCGCGTACTGCACCTTCTGGGCCTGGAGGGCGCACTCCAACTCCACCAGCACCAGGGCCCCAGCGAGGACACCGAGAACCCGGCCCTGCTCGACGCCATCCGAGGCCTGGCCAAGAGCCGCGCGCCCGAGCTCCGGCGCGCCATGTACCGGGAGATGCTCTCGGCCCGGCTGCTGCTGAGGCTGGACGATCAGGGGGCGCCGCTGGTCGTGGAGACCTTGCAGGGCTGGCCGGTCTACGCCGCCTTTACCGACCTGCTTTCCTTGCGCCTCAAGGAGCCCAGGGTGGGGAACTATCGGGTCTGGCGCGGGCGGGAGTTGTTTCCCGCTTTGATGGACCTGAAGGTGGGCTCTCTGCTGATCAACCCGGGCGGGCGCCTGGGCGGTGAACTGTATCGAAACGAGGTTGAGACACTGGCTCGGTCCACCCGCGCCTTCGGTGGGCCCCGCTGACCCTGGAACGGGGCTGTGGCCCGCGCTGCCCCCGTGGGATAGGCACGCGCCAAGCTGCCCCCCTCATCAAGAACGCAGACCCGGAGTGCTGCTGCATATGGCTTTGCACACCATCAAGAAGGGCTTGGACATCCCCATCACGGGAGAGCCCAAGCAGGAAGTGGCCGAGGCCCCCGCGGTGACCCACGTCGCCGTCATGGCCGCCGACTTCGTCGGCATGCGCCCGCGCATGAAGGTCATCGTTGGCGACACCGTCCAGCGCGGAACGGCCCTCTTTGAGGACCGCAAGCGCGAGGGTGTTCTTCACACCGCGCCCGGCGCCGGCAAGATCGTGGCGGTCAACCGCGGCGACAAGCGCGCCCTGCAGTCGGTCGTCATCGAGCTGACCGAGAGCGAGCGCGCCGGAGAGCCCGTCGCCGAGGACTTCAAGGCCTTCGCGGCCTACACCGGCAAGTCCGCCAGCGAGCTCGACGTGGCCCAGATCAAGGCCCTGCTGGTCGAGTCCGGCGCCTGGACGGCCCTCCGCTCCCGGCCCTACTCGCGGGTCCCCGAGCTGAACGCGGAGCCCCTGGCGATCTTCGTGAACGCCATGGACACCAACCCCCTGGCCGCCGATCCCGCCGTCGCCCTCAAGGGCCGCGAAGAGGACATCGCCGCCGGCCTCGAGGTCGTCAAGAAGCTGGCCCCCAAGGTCTACTTCTGCCAGCGCCCCGGCGCGGACTTCAAGGCCTCGGGCGTCGACGTCCACGAGTTCTCCGGTCCGCACCCCGCCGGCCTGGTCGGCACCCACATCCACTTCCTGCAGCCCGTCGCCCGCGGCAAGCAGGTCTGGCACCTGAGCGTGGCGGACGTGGCCTTCTGGGGCGCGCTCTTCCGCACCGGCAAGCTGAACGTGGAGCGGATCGTCTCCCTGGCTGGCCCCAAGGTCACGGCACCCCAGCTCTACCGCACCCGCATGGGCGCGAGCATCGACACCCTGGTCGACGGCAAGCTGGGGGAGGGCGAGGTCCGGGTCATCTCCGGCTCCGTCCTCAAGGGCGACGTCGCCTCCGGCGACGTGCTCGGCTACCTCGGCCGCTACCACCAGCAGGTGAGCGTGCTGGCCGAGGGCCGCGAGCGCGAGTTCCTGGGCTGGCTGAACCCCGGGCTGAACAAGTTCAGCACCATGCCGGCCTTCCTGAGCAAGCTCTTCGGCCTCAGCAAGAAGTTCGATCTGACCACCAGCACCAACGGGTCCGAGCGGGCCATGGTGCCCGTGGGCTCCTTCGAGCGCGTGATGCCCCTGGACATCATGCCCACCTTCCTGCTCCGCAGCCTCATCTCCGGTGACCTGGAGAAGGCCGAGGCCCTGGGCTGCCTGGAGCTGGACGAAGAGGACCTGGCGCTCTGCACGGTCGTCTGCTCCGGCAAGTACAACTACGGGCCCATCCTTCGCGAGAACCTGAACACCCTGGAGGCGGAAGGCTGATGCAGTTCCTTCGCAACGCCCTGGACAAGGTGGCGCCCCACTTCGAAGAAGGTGGGAAGTTCCACAAGCTCCATCCGGTCTACGAGATGCCGGACACCATCCTCTTCACGCCGGGTACGGTGACGAAGAAGGGTGCCCACATCCGTGACGCCCTCGACCTCAAGCGCATGATGATCACGGTGGTGCTGGCCCTCCAGCCCGTCATCCTCATGGCGCAGTGGAACACCGGGTTCCAGGCCCTCAGCGCCATCTCCGAGGGCGCTCCGGTCCGCGACGACTTCCAGATGGCCATCTTCCAGGCCCTCTTCGGGGACGTCTCCCTGGCCACTGCGGGGGACCTCAGCGCCTCAGTGGTCGCCTGCTTCGTGCTCGGCCTCATCTACTTCGTGCCGATCTTCCTGGTCACCCAGGCCGCCGGCGGTGTGGCCGAGGTCGCCTTCTCCGTCGTGCGCAAGCACGAGGTGAACGAGGGCTTCCTGGTCTCCGGGATGCTCTTCCCCCTGATCCTGCCCCCCACCATCCCCCTCTGGCAGGTCGCGCTCGGCATCATGTTCGGCGTGGTCGTCGGCAAGGAGATGTTCGGCGGCACGGGCATGAACGTGCTCAACGTCGCCCTGACCGGCCGCGCCTTCCTCTTCTTCGCCTACCCGGCGCAGATCTCGGGCGACAAGGTCTGGCAGGCCGTGGGCGCTGACGGCTACTCCGGCGCCACCTGGCTCGGAAAGGCCGCCGCCGCCGACCCCGCCACCGTGGCCTACAACGGCATCGACAACGCGGTGATGGGCGAGGGCGCGGGAATGACCCTGTCCTGGATGGACGCCTTCCTGGGCATGATCCCCGGCTCCATGGGCGAGACCAGCGCGCTGGCCTGTCTGCTGGGCGCGGGCGTGCTCATCGCCACCCGAATCGGCGCCTGGGAGACCATGCTCGGTGTGGTCGTCGGAACCGCGCTCACCGCGCTCGGTCTCAACGCCATCGGCTCCGACAGCAACGCGATGTTCGCGATGCCCTTCTGGTGGCACATGGTCCTGGGCGGCTGGGCCTTCGGCATGGTCTTCATGGCCACCGACCCCGTCACCAGCGCCTTCACCTCCAAGGGCAAGCTCATCTACGGTGCCTTCATCGGCATCCTCGTGGTCCTGGTCCGGGTCGTGAACCCGGCCTACCCCGAGGGGATGATGCTCGCGATTCTCTTCATGAACCTCTTCGCCCCGCTCATCGATCACTTCATGGTGCAGGCGAACATCAAGCGGAGGGCCGCTCGCCATGCAGCTTGATTCCACTGGCTACATCGTCGGCTTCGCCGGCGCGGTCTGCCTGGTCGCTTCCGTCTTCGTGTCCGGCGCGGCTGTCGCCCTCAAGGACAAGCAGGACGCCAACAAGATCCTGGACCAGCAGAAGAAGGTGCTCACCGTCTCCGGTCTGATCCAGGACGCCAACGACTCCGGCTCCAACGACGACGAGGTCGGCGCGCTGGAGGCCTCCGCGGTGCAGGGCTTCTTCTCCGACGGCTCCGTGAGCCCCGAGTTCGTCAAGCTCCCCGGAGCCCAGGGCGACTGCGAGAGCCTGGACCTGGTCAGCTACGACCAGAAGAAGGCGACCAAGGAGCCCTCCATGAGCTTCGAGGTCGAGGCCAACGACGCGAAGGTCACCCGCCTGCCCAACTGCGCCAAGGTCTACCGCATCAAGACCGATGACGGCGAGCGCCTCATCCTCCCGATCACCGCCCCCGGGCTGTGGTCCACCCTCTACGGTTTCATGGCTGTGGACGCGGCGGACGGCAACACCGTCAAGGGCCTCATCTTCTACGAGCACGGAGAGACTCCGGGCCTGGGTGGCGAGGTCGACAACTCCCGCTGGCGTGGGCTCTGGCCCGGCCGCAAGATCTTCGACGGCGGCAGCGTCGCGCTGGGCGTCAAGAAGGGACAGGCGGGCACCCCCGCAGAGGACCCCTACAACGTGGACGGCCTCTCCGGCGCCACCCTGACCAGCAACGGCGTGACCAAGGGCATCCACTTCTGGATGGGTGAGGCCGCCTACGGACCCCTCCTCGCGGAGCAGAGGTGACCCCATGAGTGCACAACACGGCATCTTCGGGAAGCAGCAGCGCGAGGCGCTGATCGACCCCCTGTTCAACAACAACCCCATCGCCCTGCAGGTCCTCGGCATCTGCTCGGCGCTGGCGGTGACCACCAAGCTGGAGACCGCGCTGGTCATGAGCATCGCCCTCACGGTCGTGCTCACGCTGTCCAACGTGCTCATCTCCCTGCTGCGCAACTACATCCCGCCCAGCATCCGCATCGTGGTCCAGCTCACCGTCATCGCTTCCCTGGTCATCATCACCGACCAGGTCCTCAAGGCCTACGTCTTCGAGGTCAGCAAGCAGCTCTCGGTGTTCGTCGGTCTCATCATCACCAACTGCATCGTCATGGGCCGCGCTGAGGCCTACGCCATGCAGAACGGCCCGGGCATGAGCGCTCTGGACGGCATCGGCAACGGCCTGGGCTACAGCCTGGTGCTGCTGGTCGTGGCCTTCTTCCGCGAGCTCCTCGGCACGGGCAAGCTCTTCGGCGTCACGCTGCTCAACCCCATCACCGAGGGCGGTTGGTACAACCCCAACGGTCTGATGGTGCTGGCTCCCGGCGCCTTCTTCCTCATCGGCTTCTTCATCTGGGCGCTGCGCACCTGGAAGCCTGACCAGATCGAGACGGAGGGCTGATCATGCTCGAGAGCCTCCTTTCCCTCTTCGCCAAGGCCGCGTTCGTCGAGAACATGGCGCTGGCCTTCTTCCTGGGCATGTGCTCCTTCCTGGCGGTGTCCAAGAAGGTCGAGACCGCCATCGGTCTCGGTGGCGCGGTCATGTTCGTCCTCGCCGTCACGGTGCCGGCCAACCAGGCCATCCACCACTTCCTCCTGCGGGAGGGCGCGCTGGCCTGGATCTCTCCGGACCTGGCCTCGGTGGACCTGAGCTTCCTCAACTTCCTGGTCTTCATCGGTACCATCGCCGCCATGGTCCAGATCGTCGAGATGGCCCTGGACCGCTACTCGCCGGCCCTCTACAACGCCCTGGGCGTGTTCCTCCCCCTCATCGCCGTGAACTGCGCCATCCTCGGCGCCAGCCTCTTCATGGTCGAGCGGGACTACAACTTCGGCGAGTCCGTCGTCTACGGCGTCGGCTCGGGCCTGGGTTGGGCCATGGCGGTCGTCGCCCTGGCCGCGATTCGCGAGCGCATGCGCTACTCCAACGTGCCCCCGGCCCTCCGCGGCCTGGGCATCACCTTCGTCCTCACCGGATTGATGGCCATCGGTTTCATGGCCTTCGCCGGTATCCAGCTCTAGGGGTCCTCAAATGAACTGGATGGTAGTCGGACTGGGCATCCTGGCCTTCGTGGTCATCCTCATGGCCCTCGTGGGCATCCTGCTGGCCGCCAAGGCCAAGCTGGTCCCCGCCGCCGAGGTCAAGATCATCGTCAACGACGATGAGGAGAACCCCATCGTCACCCAGGCGGGCAGCACGCTGCTCAACACCCTGGCCAACAACAAGATCTTCATCCCCTCGGCCTGTGGCGGCGGCGGCACCTGCGGTGTCTGCAAGGTCCACGTGCACGAGGGCGGCGGCTCCATGCTGCCCACCGAGAAGACCCACATCTCCCGCGGCGAAGCCCGCCATGGCTGCCGCCTGAGCTGCCAGGTCAAGGTCAAGTCCGACATGCGCATCGAGGTGGAGCCTGAGGTCTTCTCCGTGCGCAAGTGGGAGTGCACGGTCAAGTCCAACGACAACGTCGCGACCTTCATCAAGGAGTTCGTCATCAGCCTGCCGGAAGGCGAGGCAGTGCCCTTCCGGGCCGGTGGCTACATCCAGATCGAGGCTCCGCCCCACGTCGCCAAGTACAGCGAGATGGTGGTGGACGACCAGTACCGAGGCGACTGGGACAACTTCAAGATGTGGGACCTCGTGTCCACCGTCGACGAGCTGGTCACCCGCGCGTACTCGATGGCGAACTACCCCGGAGAGGAGGGCATCATCATGCTCAACATCCGGATCGCCACCCCGCCCTGGGACCGCAAGGCCAAGGGCTTCATGAAGGTGCCTCCCGGCCAGATGTCCTCGTACATCTTCGCCCAGAAGCCCGGTGACAAGGTCACCATCTCCGGCCCCTTCGGTGAGTTCTTCGCCCGCGAGACCGACAACGAGATGTGCTTCGTGGGTGGTGGTGCCGGCATGGCCCCCATGCGCTCCCACATCTTCGACCAGTTCAAGCGCATCCACACCGACCGCAAGGTCACCTTCTGGTACGGCGCGCGCTCCTGGCGGGAGGCCTTCTACGTCGAGGACTTCAACGAGATCCAGGCGGAGAACGACAACTTCCAGTGGTTCATCGCTCTGTCCGACGCGACGGAGGAGGACAACTGGAAGGGCCTCACCGGCTTCATCCACCAGGTCGCCCACGACGAGTACCTCTCCAAGCACCCCGCTCCGGAAGAGATCGAGTACTACCTCTGTGGTCCGCCCATGATGAACCAGGCCGTCATCAACATGCTGATCGACCTGGGCGTCGAGCCCGAGAACATCATGCTCGACGACTTCGGCGGGTAGGCCCAGCCTGTCCTCGTCTGCACAGACCCGCGTTGGGATTTCCCTTCGCGGGTCTCTCTTTTTGGAGGTGTGAATGTCCATGTCCCCCGAGCTCAAGGCCATCCTCAAGAGAATGGCGATCCCGGCGGTCTTCCTCAGCGTGGTCACCGTCGTCTGGTGGCAGCGCGGCCAGGAGGCCAAGGAGCAGTGGGCGCAGCAAGCCGAGGCCCAGCAGCCCCTCACCTCCCTCTGGGGGGAGACCATGGGCACGACCTGGACCGTGCGCATCCCCGGGGAGCTGAACCCCGAGGCCCACGAGCGCCTGCAGAAGGCCATCACCCAGGCGCTGGAGGGGGTGAACCAGAGCATGTCCACCTACCTGCCCACCTCCGAGATCTCCCGCTTCGGCGAGCAGCCGGTGGACGTGGCGTTCGAGGCCTCGCCCCTGTTCTTCGAGGTCATGTCGGCCGCCCAGCAGGTCCACAAGGAGTCCGAGGGGGCTTTCGACCCCACCGTGGGTCCCTTGGTGCAACTCTGGGGCTTCGGACCCGACCCCAGCCGCAGCGATCTGCCCGCAGACGAGGACATCGGGTCGGCGCTCGCGCGCGTGGACTTCGGCGCCATCAGCTTCGGGGAGGACGCCGCTGGCGGCAAGACCCTGACCCGCTCCCGGGACGACATCCGGGTGGACCTGTCGGCCATCGCCAAGGGCTACGCCGTGGACCGCGTCGCCCAGACCCTGGAGCAGGCCGGACACCTGTCCTACATGGTCGAGGTCGGCGGCGAGATCCGCGTCGGGCAGGCCAAGCCCGCCAGCCAGTCGCAGGGGGAGGGGAGTCCCTGGCGCATCGCCGTGGAGCGCCCCACCCAGGAGGGCGGCGTGTTCCAGGTGGTCCCCATGACCCAGGCCGCCATGGCGACCAGCGGGGACTACCGGAACTTCTTCACGGTGGACGGTCAGCGCTTCTCGCACACCATCGACCCCAAGACCGGTAGGCCCGTCGAGCACACGCTGGCCAGCGTCAGCGTGCTTCACAGTAGCTGCATGATGGCGGACGCATACGCCACTGCCTTGTCCGTGATGGGCCCGGAGCAGGGCATGGCCTTCGCCGAGCAGCAGGGCCTCGCGGTGCTCATGCTGGTCCGTGATGGAGAGCAGCTCCAGGCCCTGCGCAGCAGCAACTTCCCCGCACCCCAGCAGTAGTCCGGTTAGGGGAGCGTCCCCAAAGGAGGGCCCATGGCCACCATTCTCCTCGCGACCGGGATCGTCGGCCTCGCTATGGCGGGGCTGGCCGTCGGCGTCATCTTCTCCAACAAGGAGCTCAAGGGCTCTTGCGGAGGCAAGGGCGGCGAAGACTGCGTGTGTGAGCTCGAGAAGCGGCGGGCCTGCCACGCCGAGAAGCAGTTCGCCCGCTGAGCCCGGTGAACCCCTTCACCCTCAAGAGCCAGGTCACCCTGCGCAGCGAACAGCCTCCCCATGCGCTGCTCGCCCGGGCCCGGGAGCACCTCGAGCCGCTGGAGGGCCGCTGGCCGCTGGTCTTCAAGCTCAGCCCCGGGGGGATCGTCCTCCAGGTGCTCCGCGCGCCGCAGAGTCCCCAGCCTCTTTGGGGGCGCATCGACGCCCAGAACTGGGAGCTCGCTCAGCTACGCCGCAGCCAGGATCTCTCTCCCTTCCAGCCCCTGCTGCACGCCGAGCTCCACGCCGACGGAGAGGGGAGCCGACTCGTGGGCACCCTGGCGCCCCACCCGCGCATCCATAGCTGGTCTGCGGTCTACGCCGTCGTCGGCATCCTGCTGCTCGCGACCGCCGCCCTCCAGGCGCCCGAGCCGCTGTACCGCGGGGCCCTCGCCTTCATGGGGCTGGCCTTCGTCTTCTTCCCCCAGTTGCGGGCCTGGCACGGGTTTTCCTCGGGCCGGCAGGAGTTGCTGCTTTCACTGGAGCGGCACCTTGGGCTAAGAGAGGTGGTCTCCAAAACCCAGGGCTGACCGAATGCTCCTCCTCCTCCTTGCCTGCAACAGCGACTCTCCTGGCGACTCCGCCGACCCCAGCGCGGTCCAGTACAACCGCGACGTGGCCCCCATCCTGCGGGACAACTGCGTGAGCTGCCACCAGGCGGGCGCCATCGGTCCCTTCGGCCTGGAGGACTACGAGCAGGTCAGCCTGCTGGCCAACCAGGTCCTGGACTCGGTGGAGAGCCGCCGCATGCCGCCCTACCTGGCCGATGCCAGCGGCGCCTGCAACGACTACCACGACGCCAAGTGGCTCTCCGAGGACGAGATCGCCACCATCCGCGACTGGGTGGACGGTGGTCTGGTCGAGGGCAATCCGGAGGACCACCCCGGCGCTCCCGACCCGCTCCCTGAGCTGGAGGAGGTCAGCCACACTCTGGACCTGGGAGAGGTGGAGGTCGCGTTCGCTCAGAGCTCGGACGCATACCGCTGCTTCATCGTGGACCCCGGTGTCACCGAAGAGGGCTTCCTGACCGGCTTCGAGGTGCTGCCGGGCAACCCTGAGATCGTGCACCACCTCATCGTGTACGCCCCCAGCGACGAGGCCGCCCTCGCCGAGGCCTACGAGCTCGACGACGCCGACAGCGGCGAGGGATACACCTGCTTCGGCGACGCTCGGGTGGACGCTTCCATGCTGGCCTCCTGGGCCCCGGGCACCTCGGTGAACCGCTACCCCGAGGGCACCGGCATCCGCGTCAAGCCCGACATGCCCGTGGTCGTGCAGATGCACTACAACAACGCGTCTGACGACCACCTGGACAGCACCAAGGTCAACCTCCAGATCGAGCCCCAGGTGGAGACCGAGATGCTCTCCTTCTTCTGGGTGGATGCCACCCTGAACATCCCCCCCGGCCAGGAGTCCCACAGCGAGGAGAGCGTCGTTAGCCTCTCCGACTTTGGGGTGCCCATCGCTCTGAACCTGTGGGCCGTCGCCCCCCACATGCACAAGCTCGGCCGCTCCGAGCAGGCCTGGCTGGAGCACGAAGACGGCAGCGAGACCTGCCTGGTCGACGTGCCCCGCTGGGACTTCAACTGGCAGCTCGCCTACACCTTCACGGAGCCCGTGCGGGTCGAGCCCAGCGACGCCATCGGCATGCGCTGCACCTACGACAGCACCTCGGTCGATGAGGTCACCAACTGGGGTGACGGCACCCAAGACGAAATGTGCCTGCTGACGATGTTCGTCAGCCTGCCCTGAGGCTCCGGGCTCGATCGCTCGGCCGGCGCCTCAGGGGCCGGGCTCACATCCCCGCGGTCCACCACACCGCGTTCACCATCATGGTGCTGATCGCGGGGTCGTTCAGGCAGTAGGCGCTGCTGTCGTTGGCGTAGTTGCCGGCATAGGCGAACCCGGCCACGCGGCCGCTGCCGTAGGACATCACGGCGACCGTGTCCCCCCACAGGACGGTGGTCGCCAGGACCTGGGCCGCCTCCACGGCGCTCCCCACGTTGCCATTGCAATTCGCGGTGACGGTGAAGGTCTCCGGGAGGGAGTCGGTCACGGGGTGCTCACCCACCAGCGTGTGCTCCGTGAAGGTCCCGCCGGACCCGTTGTCGCGCCGCATCGGCACGATGGCCTGCAGCACCTGGTGCCGGTTGTACAACACCTCGTAGGCGTCCCACTCGGTGCTGATGAAGCCGCCGCCGTTGTCGACGAAGTCCACGAGCGCGGTCTGGCCCTCGGTGGGCATGTCGGTGGTGTAGGTCGTCCCGTTCAGGTGGATGACCGTGTCGAAGGCGTCGGGCGCCGGGTTCAGCCCCGTGTAGCCGGTCTCGTCGGTGTCGGAGAGCGTCACGATGGCGCCGGAGTCCTCCAGCGCGCTCACCAGACCAGGGGTCCCCTCCGACTCGGTGTCCCAGATGATGAGCACCTGCGGCGCGGGGGGCAGGGTCACGCTGGCGGCCAGAGTGATCGAGGCCTCCCCATCGTCCGCGGTGATCTCACAGGCCCACGTCTCCTCACCCCGGGTCTGGCTGGCCAGGACGTGGTCGTCGGGGAGCTCGGTGTCGACGCCCTGGGGGGAGACCGCCACGCCGTCCACGGTCCAGGTCACCGTGTAGCCAAGGGCGTCGCCATCGGCGTCCGTGGGCTCGGTGGTCAGGCGGCAGATCAGGTCCTCGCCGGCGCTGGGGGTCCCCGGCAGGATGGAGACCGCCCCGCCAGCCGGAGCGGTGTTCCCGATGGTGAGCGCAGCGCTCTCGGAGCTGACCTCCTCCTCCCCGTCGCTGACCGAGACGCTGACCACCACGGACTGGCCCTTGGTGGCGGTCCCCGCGGGCAGGGTGTCGCTGTCGTCCCCGGCGGCCTCTCCGTCGACGGTCCAGGCGTAGGAGTAGGAGAGGGTGTCGCCGTCTGCATCACTCGCCTCCACCGCCGCGACGATGGGGTCCTCCACACCGGCTTCGGACGGGGTGAGCGCGAGCGAGGTGATCTCGGGGGCGGAGTTGGTGGGCGCGGTGTCGGCGCCGCCGCCGTCCTTGCAGGCAAACAGGCTCAGGGCGATGAGGGTCACTTGGGCATCTCCGTTTGGAAGCCCCCAGGCTATTGGCCCCGCCCAGCGCCAACACCCTGCGCCTGTCTTACCTGCCTTTTGCGCCAGCAGTCGCGGTCGACGGCCATTGCGGGCCGGGTCACGGCGTCGCTATACTGCGGGGCCCGTCCGTCTCAGGAGACCGTCCATGTCGCGAAGCTGGCTGTTGCTGTCGCTCGCCGCCGCCCCTCTGCTCGTGCTGGGCTGCAACTCCCAGCCAGACGACAGCGGTGAGCAGGCCGCGCCGGACTCGCTGTTCACCGTCTCTCCGCCCGCCGGACCCGCTGGCCGCTCCATGCAGGTCGGCATCCAGGCGCAGAACGGCGTGTTCGACTTCGACGGCGCCACCGATGTCTACTTTGGCGCCGGGATCCGGGTGGACGGCGTCACCGTCCAGGACAACTGGACCCTGCTGGTCGACATCAGCATCGAGCCGGACGCCGAGGTCGGCCCCCGCAAGATCCAGATCGACACCAGCGGCCGCAGCTACGCCATCGAGAAGGGCTTCCGGGTCACCGGCGAGACCTTCGTGGTCACCCCCGAGCGGGGCAAGGTCGGCGAGACCGTGTCCATCACGCTGGAGGGCCAGAACACCGAGTGGAAGGACGGCCGCACCTGGGTCAACCTGGGCGACGACATCGACGTGCTGGAGGTCCAGGTCCTCTCCCAGACCCTGCTGGAGGCCGAGATCTCCATCGAGGGCGACGCCCGCCCCGGCCTGCGGGACATCTACACGGAGGACGGCCCCAAGGTCGTGAACCTCTACGACGGATTCATGGTCGACCGCGTCGCCCTGGCCGCGACCTGGGACCCCGCCGAGGCCACCCAGGGCACCCAGGTGGAGTTCACCGTCAAGGCGCGGGACACCAACTTCATCCAGGACGTCACGGACATCACCTTCTACGACAGCGACGGCCTGAACCCGGACATCCGCGTGGACAGCATCACCGTGCTGGACTCGGAGAACCTCTGGGGCCGCATGACCCTGTCCAACGCCGCGGAGCTCGGTGACCGCGACGTGCTCATCACCACCGACGACGAGGGCCTCCGCATCCCCGACGCCTTCGAGGTCCAGGGCGGCACCTGGTCCCTGGAGGAGGTCGCCGTCTCGCTCTCCTTCACCGTCACCCGGGGCATCGACAACGACAGCGGCGCGCTGGTCGAGCGGGTGAACGCTGGCGCGGTGTTCTTTGTGCCCCTGGATCCGCCCTGTCCCAGCGGCGGCGGCGGGATGGGCTCCAAGCCCGAGCCCTCCCCCTACGACGGCAACGTGGTCGGACCCGTCACCGGCTCCGGTAGCGAAGGTGAGGCCGAAGACTGCCCCAACCCCACGACCGTCTCCGCGGGCGACTACGTCTGGCTGGAGTCCGACGCCAACACCGTCACCCTGGAGAAGACCGTCGACTCCAACTCCGGGATGATCAGCTACGTCGGCTACGACCTGACCATCGACGACTACGTCCCCGACAACCTCTACGATCTGCACCTGCAGGGCGACCCCGACGGGCTCGAGGAGGAGATCATCGAGGACGTCCAGCCCACCGTGCCCTGCAACTGGTACCTGGACACCCCCGGCTTCTGGGGCAACTACACCCACGACCGCTCGACGGACCTGAACTACCAGTGGTCCAACACCGAGGGCGGCCTGGGCGCGTGCACCTACCCCGACGCCATCTTCTACACCGAGATCAGCGGCACCACCTACAACGGCACCACGGACCCGGGCATGGCCGCCTCCATCCCCTGGGACGACGGCGTGCACGCCTACATCGCCGAAGAGCTCAGCCTCCTGGATCCCGGTCAGGTCTACTTCATCGCGTACAGCTTCATCCAGGGCCGCGAGTTCGGCCTGCGAGAGAGCATCTACCAGCAGAACCAGGCCGACTCCTACATCTACCTTCAGGCCGCTTTCATCCTCGAGTGAGCGTGCGCGGAGCCCCCATGAAGCGCAGGACCTGCGCCCTCGCCGTCCTCCTGGCTCCCCTGGGATTCCTCTCCCTGGGGTGCACGGAGAACGAGATCATCCTCCAGCCCTTCGACAACATCGCGGTCGTGTCCGGCGACTTCGACGCGGTCGAGCGCAACCTGGGCCGCCTGGACGTCGCCCACACCGTCTACGAGGGCTTCATCTCCGCCCCCGCCTACGACGACGACGTGGACCCCGAGCAGATCGCCCTCAAGTCCGAGACCCTGTTCACCTACGTGGACGCGGACGAGGACGCCGAGATCGACAGCTTCGACGCCGTGTTCGTCAACTCCGGGGCCCGCGGCTTCGGAGAGGTCCAGTGGAACGGCATCGAAGACGACGACGCCTTTGTCGCCGACCCCGAGGTCATCGAGCGCGTGCGCACCTACGTGGAAGGCAACGGGCGCACCCTGGTCGTCAGCGACTGGAGCTATGACCTCGTCGAGGCCGTGTGGCCCGAGAAGGTCAAGTTCTACCAAGATGAGAGCGGGGTGTACGACGCAGCCCAGGTCGCGGTCGCCGGCCAGCTCACCGCCCAACTCCAGGACGAGGGCCTCAAGACCGAGGTCGGCTCGGACACCATGTCCGTGCACTTCGACTACTCCGACTGGACCTTCGTGGAGTCCGTCGCCGACGACGTCGAGGTCTTCGCCACCGGCGACGTCGAGTACAAGGTCTCCGAGTCCGAGGGCTACGCCACCGCCGAGGGCGTCCCCTTGCTGCTGAGCTTCGAGGCCGGCCGCGGCCAGGTGATCTTCACCTCCTTCCACTGGAACAGCCAGACCCCGGGGCTCTCCGACGCCCTGTTGACCGCGATGGTGGACCGCCTGGACCCAGGCAACGCCTCCGAATCCGACGAGTCCACCGACACTGGAGACAGCGGTGCCTAGCTTTGCCCTCCTGCTGAGCCTGCTCGGCTGCCAGGACTACGAGTTCTACAACCAGAAGCACACCGACATCTTCCAGCAGAACGGCCGCAACCAGGTCGATGTGCTGCTGGTGGTCGACAACTCCTGCTCCATGTTCGAGGAGCAGGACAAGCTCGCCAGCAACTTCGACAGCTTCATCCAGTACTTCGAGGGCGTCGACGTCGAGTACCAGATCGCCGTGACCACCACCGACACGGTCCAGGAGCAGTTCTCCGGCAAGTTCGTGGGCGGCGACGACGAGATCCGCCTGCTCTCCGCCGCGGGCTCCGAGATCGACCGCGTGGACTTCGACCGCGACTGGGGCATCCCCACCGGAGCCAGCTTCGCCCTGGACCCCGACAAGGCCACCCGCACCCTCAACGACCTCCCCGGGAGCTGGTGCGCCGGCGCGGCCGCCTATGGGGGAGGGGACCTGGGCACCCCCGGATCCGAGAACACCGCCTGCGCCGCTGGGCTCGCGGACACCGGCAGCGCGGACACCGCCAGCGAGGACACCGGCAGCACGACGGACACGGGCGGCTCCGAGACCAGCGCCGAGGCCCCCAAGTCCGGTGAGCTCATCATCAACGAGTTCATGGCGGACCCCGCGGCCGTCGCCGACAACCTGGGCGAGTGGGTGGAGCTCAAGAACACCACCGACAAGGCCCTGGACCTGTCCGGCATGCACCTCAGCGACGCCGGGCGCAACGACTACATCTTCCCGGAGGGCACCACCGTGGCCGCCGGGGGCTTCATCGTCGTGGCCCGCAGCGCGGACTCCGCCGAGAACGGCGGCATCGAGGGATCCTTGGCGCTGGGGGAGGCCTTCACCCTCAACAACCAGATCACCATCATCGACCCCGAGACCGAGGGCGCCTCCGAGATCTTCTCGGAGATGGTCGCCCAGGGCACCTCCGGGGTGGGCATCGAGATGGGCTACGAGGCCGCGCGCATGAGCCTCTCGGAGCCCCTGATCTCCGAGGACAACGCCGGCTTCCTGCGGGAGGACGCCAACCTCTCGCTCATCTTCGTCTCGGACGAGGACGACGACTCCGGCTCCCCCGTCGACGAGTACCTGCGCTTCTTCACGGACCTCAAGGGCGAGTCGGCCTACCGCAACCACACCCGCTTCAACATCTCGGCCGTGGTGGGCGCCTACCCGCCCCAGTTCTCCGGGGAGCCCTCCTGCTCCAGCGAGGACGGCGTGGCCGACTACGGCAAGCGCTACGTGGACCTGGCCAACCGCACCGAGGGCCTGGTCGACTCCATCTGCGACGAGGACTTCTCGCCCATCGCCGCCGACCTGGGCCTGGTCCTGAGCGGCCTGGCCCTGGAGTTCGAGCTCTCCGAGAACCCCAACCCCGAGACCTTCGAGGTGGAGCTCTACGAGACCGACAGCCTGGACTCCTTCCTGCGCACGCTGGAGGAGGGCAGCGACTGGACCTACATCGCCGAGCGCAACGCCATCCGCTTCGAAGAGGAGCAGATGCCGCCGCCCAACAGCTACATCTCCGTCAGCTACGAGCTCCGCGCCAGGAGCGCGACCGACGCTGAAGACGGAACCCAAGACTCCGGCAGCGCCGAGGGGGCTTCCCAGTGATCCTGATGCTCATGATGGCCTGCGGTGGGCCCGAGGTGGAGTGCTCCGAGGAGATCGCCTGCGAGTTCGGCTCCGTCTGTCTGGAGGGCGTCTGCAAGCCCGTCCCCTGCGCGACCTCAGATCAGTGCGGCATGGAGCAGTACTGCGCCGAGCAGAGCTGCCAGGACGGGTGCCTGGAGGACTCCGACTGCTACCCCGGCGATGTCTGCAACACGGACGTCCGCGAGTGCGTGCCCGGCTCCTGCCGCGACACCCAGCTCGACTGCGGCTTCGGCGAGTTCTGCAACACCGCGTCGGGGGAGTGCTACGAGGCCTCCGGCTACTACTGCAAGCCCTGCAACGACGACTCCGAGTGCGGCGGCGACGGCGCCAACATGTGCCTGAACTGGGGCGCGAACGACTACTGCGGCGTCGAGTGCGGCGACGACACCGACTGCCCCAGCGGCTACGGCTGCCTGCCCGTCGGGGACATCAACGGCAACATCATCTCCTACCAGTGCGCCACCTACTGCTGGCTCTACGGGGACGAGGACAGCGAGAGCACCCCCATCGACCTGCCGCCCGTGCTGAACGTCGACGAAGACCCCCTCTGTGACCAGGAGGGCCTGTGATCTGGCTCCTGCTGCTGGCCTGCAACAAGGATCAGGTCGAGGACTCCCAAGCGGATCTGGCCCCCCCCGAGCTCTCGCACACACCGCCTGGGGCTGTGCTGGTGGGCTCGCCCATCTCGCTGGAGCTCGCGGCCGCAGACGAGGACGGGGTCGGCGAGGTCACCGTCTACTACCGCACCCAGGGCTCCGGCTTCTGGAACCTCGCGGAGCTCCAGACCGCGGACAGCGGGGCCACCTGGACCGGCGAGATCCCCGGAGAGGCCGTCGCCTCTCCGGCGCTGGAGTACTACTTCAAGGCCGTCGATCTCAACGAGATCCCGTCCACCTCCACCCTCCCGGAGGACGCCGACGACGAGGTCTTCTCGGTGGACGTCCAGGTCGTGGGCCTGGCGCTCCCCTTCACCGAGGACTTCGAGCTGGAGGACGGCGCCACGGACATCTGGGGGCTGGGCTGGGCGCAGGACAGCGTCTCGTTCGCTGGCTTCCCCTGGGCGCTCTCCGAGTCCCACGCGGTCAGCGGCACCCACTCGGTCGCCCACTTCCGGGGCAGCGACGCCTCCAACACCCTGGACGACTACCTGATCTCCCCGGCCCTGGACCTCTCGGACACCGAGCGCGTGCAGGTCACCTGGCAGGAGTACGGACAGAGCACCTCGCTGGCGCAGCACAGCCTCTGGGTGTCCACGGGCTCCAGGCTGCCGGATGATGGGGACTATGTGCAGCTCACCGAGCTCTCCGCTCCCCTGGACAAGGAGTGGCAGCGCTCCGTGGTGGTGGATCTGAGCGCCTACAGCGGCGAGCAGGCGGTCTACCTGGCCTGGCGCTACGCGGGCGCCGTGAGCGATGACTGGTTCATCGACGATGTGGCCGTGGGCCCCCTGAGCATCGACGTGTGGCCCACGGTGGGCTGGGCGGACACCCCGGTAGAGCCCGGGGACAGCGCGAGCGTGCAGGTCAGCCTGGAGAACCGGGTGGACCTCTCCGGGGGCCCGCTGGAGGTCTCCCTGAGCTTCCCGGCCGGGGGCGCGACCGTCTCCAACAGCCCCCAGGAGCTGAGCAGCATCGGCGCCGGGGCCACCGAGACCATGGCCTTCGACGTGGTGGTGGACAGCGAGTGGCCCAACCACAGCCACCTGCCCATGGAGCTCACCCTCAGCGACGACACCCAGAGCTGGGTCTTCCCCGGCGAGCTGCTCGTGGGGCAGGCCAGCGCGGCCGCCCTCTCCCTGGACCTGGGCGGCACCGGCCTCGTGCAGGTGGACATCGGGGTGGGGGACCCGGACGCGCCGCTGTGGTCCACGCAGGTCTACGCCGACGTGGCCAGCGCGGGGGATCTGGACCTGGAGCTGGAGCTCACCGACCAGTACGACCTGCTCCCGCCCGCTCCGGCCCAGCGCTGGTTCGTGCGGGTGGACAGCGCGGTCGCCGGCCAGGTAGCCGACTTCGGGATCCGCTACGGCGGCGTGGACTACGACGCCAGCCTGCTGCCCGCCCTGAGCGCTGGGGAGGAGGCCCTGGTCTACCTGCCCCAGCCGCCCGAGCCGGTGCTGGTCAGCCAGAGCACGGATCCGCTGGTCATCTCGCCCGGGGACAGCCTGGATCTGGAGCTGCTGCTCCGCAATGACGGCGCCTCCAGCGCTGGGGGCGTGCAGGCCACCCTGCTGAGCGCCGACCCGGACCTGAGCGTGGACAGCGGGGGCCCCTACGCCCTGACCTCGGATGCGTGGGAGGCCGGCGAGGAGGCCAGCCTGTCCGGCATGTCCCTGACCGTGTCCACCGCCCACACCGACAGCCAGGACGTGCAGGCCGAGCTGCTGCTGGAGGACGAGGTCGAGTCGTGGACCGTGCCCGTCTCCATCTCGGTCCCCTGGGCCGTCCCCACCATCACCGCCATCGAGATCGACGACGGGGACGGGGGCGACGGCGACGGCCTGCTGGAGCCCGGCGAGAGCGCCGAGCTGGACATCGAGGTCACCAACCTGGGCGACCTGGACGCCACCGGCCTGGTCACCGGCACCCTGAGCGTGCTCGGCACCAGCACGGCCAGCGCTACCACGCCGGGCACCGCGACCCTGCTGGGCAGCCTGGGCGTCGGCTCCAGCCGCTCCAAGGACTTCGAGGTCAGCGTGGACGCGGGCGCGGCGCTGGGGGACACCCTGGACCTGCAGCTTGACCTGGTGGACGGCGCTGGCGTGGCCTACACCGCGCAGGCCCAGGTCGTGCTCGGCGAGGCCCCCTGGCTCTACGTGAGCACCAGCAACGACCCCATCGGCGACAACAACGGCGACACGGTCGACCTGATCAACGCCCGCTACCGGGTCAGCGGCGGCACCTTCGAGCTCGAATACAAGGTCGCCCCCGGCATCGACCCGGCCACCGCGTTCATCGAGATGTGGGCCGTGGCCACCAGCGGCGACTACACCTACTACCGCCTGAGCCTGCAGAGCGGCGTCGCCAAGCTCCAGGGCTACGACAGCACCTTCGTCACCCTGTCCAAGCCCACCGTCAGCTACCCCGACAGCGAGAGCGTGCGCCTGTCCTGGGCAGAGGCCGACATGGGCATCGGGAGCACGCAGCTCCGAGCGGGCTTCGGCGCGGGCTGGTGTGGCAGCCTGACGGGCAGCTACTGCGACCACTTCCCGGATGGCTGGGGCTACTACTACAGCGGCTACAGCTCCTCCGACTTCTTCTCGCTGCGGTGGTAGACGATGCCTGCGCTGCTGCTCCTTCTCGCTTGTGGTGAGTTCGGCCTGGAGGAGGGCTTCGAGACCGCGCTGGACAGCAGCGCGGCCGGGGACTGCGGGGCGGACATCTGCATCACCGGCGTGGAGCCCGCATTCGGCCCCACCAGCGGGGGCACCACGGTGCAGATCCTGGGCCAGGGCTTCGGCGTCTCGCCCACGGTCTGGTTCGGCGGCGCGGAGCTCTCGGCCACGGTGCTCGGGGACGGCCAGCTCCTGGTGACCAGCCCGGCGGTCGCCGTCGCGGCTCCGGTGGACGTCACGGTGGACAACGGCACGGAGCAGGCGGTCGCCTACAACGCCTTCACCTACACCGACGGCGGCGGGGACGCGGACACCGACGCGGACACCGACAGCGACACGGACACCGACGTCACCCCCACGGGCAAGCTCGAGGGGCTGGTCGAGTACAGCTACATGGTCTACGGCTGCCCGGAGTGCTTCGGGGTGAGCAGCCAGCTCTCCTACAGCATCGGCGCGGTCTTCCACGACCCGGTGGGCGGGAGCTGGCTCAACGACCTCCCCGCCCAGGGGAGCTGCGCCACGACCAGCGCCAGCACGCCCCCGACCAGCGTCTACAAGGACATGGGCGACTGGGCCTACGTCAGCGCGGGCAGCGACTCCATCCCCCTGCAGAAGAGCCTCCAGGGCGGCTCGGTGATCTACCTGAGCCAGCCCCTGAGCGAGTCCGACAAGCTCTGGAACAGCGCCTACGACCTGCAGGTCCCCAGCGCCGGCTGGGAGGTCTCGGACGTGGTCGAGACCACCTTTGGCTTTGACACCTTCCAGCCCCTGACCATCCTGAACCCCTCCAACTCGGCGTTCACCAAGCTCTCCCGGAACGGCCTGACCTTCACCTGGTCCCCCGCCTACGAGGCCGAGAGCTTCATCATCTGGATCACGGTGTTCAACGCCCAGGGCAGCGCCGTGCTGGGGGAGCTCTACTGCCACGCCGAAGACAACGGCGGCGCGACCATCCCAAGCTCGCTGCTCACCAGCTACCCCTCGGGCGCGCTGATGAGCATCCAGTTGATGCGGCGCCAGGGCAGCCAGAGCGTGAACCCGTCCACCGGGAACACCATCGAGGGCGCCAGCTACGTGGGGCTGGTTGGGACGGCTACCCTCCAGTAGGGAATGGGTCGGCGCACCTCGCTGGCGGTCTGGGTGTTCCCCCCTGAAGCAGGGCAGGCCGCCCGAAGGCGGCCCGTGGTGTCTGCGAGGTGAACCGACTCACTCCGAGGGGGGAATGGCCCGCACTTCCAGGACATCGATGGTGGCCTCGGAGAAGCCGCTGGACTGCAGCTCCACGCCCACGCCGTCGGTCCAGAACTTCTGCAGGCCGGTGTCCTGTGCGGACATCTCGGCGTAGCTGACGTTGGTGATCAGGCGGCGCTCGGCGTCGTCCTCCTCCAGCGTGCCGATCATGGTGGCCTCGTGGGGCGGGATCTGGCCCTCGACGGGGATCTCGACCCGCTCCAGCTCCTTGCCGGACTTGTCCTTGATGGTGGCGACCAGGACCAGGCCCGTCATGGGGAACTTGGACTGGTTGTGCACCATGAACTGGAAGAGCGTGAAGTTCTTGTTGCGGCTGTCCACCTGCATCCAGGACGCGTTCTTCACCGAGACGTAGTTGTTCGGGTTGTAGAGCGGGTCGTGGTCCTGCTGGGTCTGTGCGTCCGCGAACATGTAGGCGGGGATGGCGTAGGAGGCCTTGACGTAGCCCTCCTGTCCACCCTCGCTCCGGACGTGGTACCAGCCCTCGCGCTTGCCCAGGATGCTGGCCTCGCTGTCCTTCTCCAGCGTGGCGACCTGGCTGCCGTCGGGGGCGGAGAGCAGGGGCGCTGCGTCGGTGATGAGGATCTCGGACATGGCCAGGCCGCCCTCGCCCAGGAGCTCCAGGTCGGAGGCCTCGGGGAGCTTGGTGTAGGCGTCGTAGGCGAAGTACGCCCCCACGCCGATGACCGCCAGCAGGGCGATGGCGATGGGGAGCTTGGACTTCTTGGGCAGGTCGTCGTCCTCGTAGAGGTCGTCGTTGCCGCTGGACTTGAGCAGGCCCTTGAGCTCAGGGAGCTCGGTCGCGTAGAGCCAGTCGCTGGCCCCCGGCGGCTGGATCATGTCCATCTGGGTGATCTTTCCGTCTCTCGCCAGCTTCTTGATCTCGTCCAGATCCGCGGCGGAGAACTGTCGGTCTCCCTGGGACACAAGCCAACGCGCCATGTGAGCATCTCCTGTCGGCCGCCATTGTAGCCGTGGGGGTCTTTACTGTTTGCGGGGCCTGCAGGTCAAGCGCGGTCTCTCTGCGTCGACTGCCCGTTGACACGATGTTTTCCACTGGGCCCTTCACAGAGTTGACGGATCGCTCCGGGAGAGGAAGAAAGGAGCATGCCCTTTACTCCTCTGCGCATCCTGGTGGTCTACGACAACGCCCGCGGACACTGCGGCCGGGTGGTTCCAGACATGGTGGAGCGGCTGCAGGCGCGCGCCTTCCAGGTCGACGCCTACGCCCTCGACGCGCTCCCCGCGGAGCTGGATCCCTTCGACTACGCGGGGCTGGTGCTCGGCACGCCCACCTTCGGGATCGGGTGGAAGGGGGTGGGGCCGACCCAGGCGCTGAGCGCGTGGATCAAGGCCCAGGGTGGTCTGGACGAGCTCCGCGTGGCCTGCTTCACGGTCGCCGAGCTGCGTGCGGGGAACACCTTACGGAACCTCAGACAGATCTGCCTGGATGAGGGCGCAGAGGTCGTGGTCACCCACAGTTACCCGCTGTTGGATCCCGAGCGGGACGCTCACGTGCTGCCGGCGGAGTGCATGGTGCGAATCCGATAGCGCTCAGCGGCATCAAGGGTGTCAACTACAGGTATACTGCTCCCTATGCCGACCCTGATCCTCTCCCTGTTCGCTTGCGCTCCCCCCACCTATGTCGGTCCGGTCGACGAGGTGGCGGCGCCCAACATCGACATCCTCTTCCCGAACCCCATCTACATGTCGGCGGAGGACCAGACCCGTCCCATCTGCCCGACCTTCCAGCTCGTGGTGTCCGTCGAGAACATGGTGATGCTGGGCCCGGTCACGGAGAACGCGGAGGGCGAGGGACACTGGCACTTCTACCCCAACGCCAGCGACGACAGCGTCTACTTCCCGGTGTACTCCAACGTGTTGGACATGACTGAGCCAATGGCTGAGGGGAGCGGAGCCATCAAGGCCAACCTCACCCAGAACGACCACTCCCCGCTGCCGGAGGAGCTTCAGGGCGAAGACGAGGCCATCGCGGAGCTGACCATCGCCGACACCGAGGACTGCATCGGAAGCCGCCTGGACCTGTCAGGCGGCGACACGGGTGACGCTGGCACCGACGACTCGGGAGAGTAGGGTGAACGCCGGTCGACGCTTCAAGCTGATGCGCGAGCTGGGCAGCGGCGCCTTCGGCACCGTGTACCTGGCGGAGATGGAGTCTCAGGGTGGCTTCCGCAAGGAGGTCGCCGTCAAGCTCCTGAACGCGGAGCTCTCCAACTTCACGGACGCCTCCAAGCGCCTGCGTGATGAGGCGCGCCTGCTGGGGCGACTTCAGCACCGCAACATCGTCCGTGTGGACGACCTGCTCCGCCTGGACGGCCGCTGGGCCATCGTCATGGAGCACATCAAGGGCTACGACCTCGAGGTGCTGCTGCAGGCGAACGACGCGCTCGATGCGCGGCTCTCCGCCCCGGCGTGCGTGGAGATCGCATACGGGGTGGCCAGTGCGTTGGACGCCGCGTGGTCCAGCCCCGGGGAGAGCGGGGAGCCCCTGCAGGTCGTGCACCGGGACATCAAGCCCTCGAATGTGCGCCTGAGCCCCAACGGGGACGTCAAGGTGCTGGACTTCGGCATCGCGCGCGCCGACTTCGCGGAGCGCGAGGCCAAGACGGGGGCGATCCGCTACGGCAGCCTGGGGTACCTGTCGCCCGAGCGGCTGCTGGGTGATCCGGACGTGTGTGCAGGGGACGTGTTCGCTGTCGGGTGCGTGCTCTACGAGCTGATCGCCCGGGAAGCGCTGGGCCGCATCGAGCTGCGCCCGGAGAGCCACGCCGAGCAGATCAAGGCCGCCCACGAGCGCGTGGTCTCCGAGCTCTCGGAGCAGGAGGACCAGGAGGCGGTGCAGGCGCTCGCCGACCTGATCGCGCGCACCCTGGCCTACCAGGCTGACGACCGCCCCACCGCTGGAGAGATGGCCAAGGAGCTCAAGGAGCTTCGGCGGCGCCTGAGCGGGGAGCGCCTGCATGACTTCTGCGAGCGGGTGCTGCCTCGGATCCCCGAGGTGTTCGACGACAAGACCCGGCCGGCGCGCGGGACCCTGACCGAAGAGGGCCTGAGCACCAGCGGCACCCCCATTTCTGAGGCGGCTGCGGTCACCTCCAACTCCAACCCCACCCTGGTGTTCGACGCCTTCGATGATGTCGGCGGTGCCCCCGCGGCTGACAGCGAGGGCGCGACGGGGCCGGAGGCCGGCGCATCTTCGGGGCCGGTGGAGAGCGACCAGGCACCCGGCAGCGAGCCCAACCGCATCCCCTGGATCGTGGCTGGCATCCTGTTGCTGGTCGGAGTCAGCGCCGCCTATGTGTACTCGGGCCAGGAGCCGGAGCCGGTGGGCATCGAGGCCCCGACGGAGCCCACCGAGCAGCTTCCGGTCGAGGACCCCGCTGAGACCCAGGAGGCCGGAGGCGAGCAGCCTGTCCTCGTGGATGCCCAGGAGGGGGACCCCGTGGAGGCGGGCCAGGAGGGCTCGGAGGTGGACCCGGCAGCCAGCGAGGCCATGCAGCCGCTCGAGACCCCAAAGCCGCCTGTGGAGCGCACCCCACCGGTTGAGCGCACGGCGCCTGTTGAGCGCACGGCCCCGGCGGAGGTGGTGGAGGCCCCGGCTGAGGTCGAGGCGGTCACCGAGGAGGTGGAGCGCCTGCGCTCGGCCAAGTTCAGCGTGGATGGGGCCAGCGCGGTCTCGGTGCGCTGCGGAGATGTGAAGGGGAAGGGGAGCAGCTCTGCGCTGCTTCGGGACTTGCCGGCCGGCCGCTGCAGCGTGTCGGCGACGGTGGACGGCGCGGAGCTTTCTGGTTCAATCGAGGTCACCAAGCCAATGGGCGTGACCTGTACCCCCGACGGGAGCGCGCTCTCATGCCGCTGATGATGTTGCTCGCGCTCTCCGCACCCCTCGCCGTCGCCCAGGACGCGGAGGTGACTGCGGTCGAGGCCAAGGCCCGGCAGGGCTCGGTCGTGTTCCTGGGCATGGACTCGGACCCCACGCTGCACCCCAGCCTCAAGCGGGTGCCGGTCGAGCAGGTCGTCCCGGTCACTGGCGTGAGCGAGGCGGACGAGGCCGCGCTGGAGCGCCTGAGCTCGGAGTTCGAGGCCGTGCGGCCGCTGGTCGAGGAGTTCGACGGCGAGCTGGCCATCATGAGCCGCCTCAAGGCGGCCACCGCCGAGGTCCACACCCTGCGGGACGAGGCCGACCGGGAGCTGGTCTACAAGGCGCTGCTCTACGAGGGCTTCGCGGTGCAGCGCTACTTCCAGGACACCCTGGCCACCGACCCCGCCGCGGCCCCCTACCGGACGGAGCTGCACGGCAAGGTGGTCCCCAAGGCCTGGGTGGACGCCGCGGGCCTGCAGCCGGACCGCAAGATCACCGCGGCGGAGATCCCTGAAGAGCCCGAGCGCATCGCCTACGACTCGGTGCGGGCGGAGATCCAGCTCGCGCCCAAGGCGACTCTGCGGGTGGTCGGGGCTCCTCCGGGCGCCCAGGTCTCCGTGGACGGCGGCGCGCCTCAGCCCACGGCGCTGGGAGCCTCTGTGGCGCCTGGGCGGCACTTTGTGCAGGTGGTGCTGGAGGAGGAGCTCATCGCCCGCGGAGAGCGGCGCCTGGAGGCCGAAGAGGAGTGGCTGGTCGAGGTCCCGGCCATGATGAGCGATTTTGACCGGCTGGCCTCGGCGCTGAGTGAGGAGCCCCAGGCCGTCGCGCTGGAGGACCGGCTGGTCCAGGCGCTCATGGGGGCCTCCAAGCAGCCGATGCACGTCATCGTCCCGGGGCGCCGGGGGCCGCTGCTCTATGTGCTGGAGGGGAGCTCGCTGGTGCTGGTACCGGACCGCAGCAGCGGCGATGAGGACGCCCGGGTGGCCTTTGACCTCTCCGCCGGAATGGGCTGGATGTACGACGGCGACTGGTACCTGAGCAAGCCGCTGACCGCCCCGGCGACCAAGGCCACGGTCAACGCCGCGCTGCCCGTGCTGGGTGCCAACTTGAGCGTGCGCACCGGTCCGCTCTCCCTGGGCGCTGGCGTGGACCTGGGCATCCCGGTCGGGGCGGACAACACCCTGGCCAGCGGAGATGGCACCCTGCGTCTGCGCACCCACCCCTACCTCTCGGTGGGCGTCCCCCAGGCCCAGCTCACGGCGGGCTACCTCTTCCCCTGGCACCTCGCGGTCGGCGCGCGCGGCTCCCTCCCGGTGGGGGAGCACTGGCGCATCGGCGGCGCGGTGATCTACGGCATGGGCCTGCCCCAGGACCAGCCGGACAACCCGGAGACCGGGGTGTTCGACACCGGAGACGTGGTCAGCACCTGGGCCTTCATCAGCCGCCGCTTCGGCCTGGGCGGCTGAGCGAGGAGCCCCCTCAGACCAAGGCCGCGATGGCCTGGCCTGTGGGGGTGCCCGCCGCGACGATCTCAGCGGGCGTGCCCGCCACCACGATGTGGCCGCCGCCGCTCCCGCCCTCGGGGCCCACGTCGATGATGTGGTCCGCGTTGGCGATGAGCTCCGGGTGATGCTCGATGACAACCAAGGTCGCGCCGGCGTTCACCAGGGTCTGGAGCACCCGCACGAGCTTGGCGACGTCGTCCATGTGCAGGCCGGTGGTGGGCTCGTCCAGGACGTAGACCATGCCATCGGTCTTTCCGGAGAGCTCCTTGGCCAGCTTGAGGCGCTGGGACTCGCCGCCGGAGAGGGTGGTCACCGACTGGCCCAGGCGCAGGTAGCCCAGGCCCACGTCCACCATGGCCTGGAGGGTGCGCTTGATGCTGCGGTGCGCGGAGAAGAACTCCAGCGCTTCGTGCACCCGCAGCTCCAGGACCTCGGAGATGTTCAGGCCCTTCCAGCGGGCCTCGAGGGTGGAGGCGTTGTAGCGCTTGCCCTTGCAGACCTCGCACTTGACCCAGACGTCGCTGAGGAAGTGCATCTCCACCAGGGTGTGGCCGCGGCCCTCGCAGTGGGGGCAGCGACCGCCCTTGGCGTTGTAGGAGAAGCGGCCGGGCTGCCAGCCGTTGACCTTGGCCACGTGGGTGGTGGAGAAGAGCTTGCGGATGCGGTCGAAGATCTTGGTGACGGTCGCCGGGGTGCTCCGGGGGCTGCCCGAAAGGGGCTGCTGGTCCACCACGACGAGGTTGCGGATCTTGCTGGGGATCTTGGCCTGGCCCACGGGCGCGGGGGGCGCGAGCTTGGACTTGTGGGCCTGGATGGCGGGCACCAGGCACTCCATCACCAGGCTGGACTTGCCCGAGCCGCTCACCCCGGTCACCACCGTCAGGCACTCCAGGGGGAAGCGGGCGTCGACCCCCTGCAGGTTGTTCGCGTGCGCTCCCTTCACCGTCAGAGCGGAGCGGTTGCTGCGCCGCTGCGCTGGCTGCGGAATGCTCAGGGTGCCAGCGAGGTACTTCCCGGTCAGGCTGGCGGGGTCGGCCACGAGCTCCTGGGGTGTGCCCTGAGCCACCAGGTTGCCGCCGGCATCCCCCGAGCCGGGGCCCATGTCCAGGATGAGGTCGGCCTGCTTCATGGTCTCGCTGTCGTGCTCGACCACGAGCACGGTGTTGCCCAGCGCCTTGAGGCCCTGGAGGGTGCCCAGCAGGCGCTGGGTGTCCCGGGGGTGCAGGCCCACGGTGGGCTCGTCGAGCACGTAGATGCACCCCGTGAGTCCGCTGCCGAGCTGGGTGGCGAGCCGGATGCGCTGGGACTCGCCGCCGGACAGGGTGCGGGCGGCCCGCTCCATGCCCAGGTAGCCCAGGCCCACGTCCACCATGAAGCGGAGGCGGCCGATGACCTCGCGCAGGGGCTGCTCGGCGATCTTGTGGTGGGACTCGGAGAGCTCCAGGCCCTGCCAGAAGGCCAGGGCCTCGTCCACCGTGAGCAGGGTGGACTGGGTGATGTTCTTGCCGGCGATGCGGATGCCCAGGATCTCGGGCTTGAGCTTGAGGCCCTTGCAGCGGGGGCAGGTGCCCTCCACCCGCAGCCAGTCCAGATCGGAGCTCCAGCCGTTGAGGACGGTCTCCAGGCCCTCCCAGACGAACTCCTCGACGACGTTGTTGCGGGTCTTGCCCCACTGCTTGGTCCACTTTGCCTGGAGGGTGACCCCCGGGAGTCCGTCGACCAGCGCCTCGAGCTGGGCGGCGGTGTAGGCCTCCAGCCGGTCCCCCAGCTTGAGCCCCAGGTGTTTGAGGAGCGCGCTGATGCGGCCCCGCTGCTTCTTGCTGCGCTTGAGCACGCTGGCGACGCGGGGATCCAGGGCGCTCCACAGGGCCAGGTGCGGCTTGGGGAGCAGCAGGCTGCGGTCCAGGCGCTTGGCGACACCCAGACCGTCGCAGGTCTCGCAGGCACCGACCCAGGAGTTGAAGGAGAAGTGGCGCGGGGTGATCTCGGGGGGCAGCACGGGGCCGTGCTCGGGGCAGGTGGGGCGCTCGCTGAGGGGGAGGTCCTCGCCGCCACGGGGGCGGTAGAGGGCCCGGCCATGGCCGCGGGCGTAGGCGCTCTGCAGGGCCTCGCTCAGGCGGCTGCGCGCGGTGCTGCTGGGGGAGACCCGGTCGATCACCAAGGTGGCCCCAGCGGCGAGCTGGGCCACGGCGTCGTCGTCCTCCAGGCGGATCTCCTGCTGGCCGTCGAGAAGGCGCAGGAAGCCCTCCTGCTGGAGGTCCCTGCGGGCCTGCTCGGGCTCCTCGAGCGGGCCGAGCTCCGCCAGGATCCAGCCCTTGCCCTCCAGGGTCTGGAGGTGCCGGGCGCCCTGGCTGGGGGAGAAGCCCTGGATGCGGCGGTCGCAGTGCGGGCAGTGCGGGGTGCCGATGCGCGCGTAGAGCAGGCGCAGGTAGTCGTAGATCTCGGTGACCGTCGCCACGGTGGAGCGGGGGTTGCGGCTGGCCCGCTTCTGGTTGATGGCGATGGCGGGGGCCAGGCCCTCGATCTTCTCGACCGGGGCGCGGTCCAGGCGGCCCAGGAAGCGCCGGGCGTAGGTGCTCATGCACTCGACGTAGCGGCGCTGGCCTTCGGCGAAGATGGTGTCGAAGGCCAGGGAGCTCTTGCCGCTGCCGCTGGGCCCGGTGACCACCGTGAAGCTGCCCTGGGGGATGCGCACATCGATCTTCTTGAGGTTGTGGCAGCTCGCGCCGGTGAGCACCAGGTCCCCCTCGTGCTTGCGCTTGCGGCGCTTGCGGGGCTCGAAGCTGGTGGGCGGCCCGCCAAAGTCCGGGAGCTCCGCGAGCACGCGGCCGGTGGGGGTGTCCAGGGTGGCGATGTGCTCGGGGGTGCCCACGCCGACGAGCTGGCCGCCGGCCTGACCGCCCTCGGGGCCCATGTCCAGGATGTGGTCAGCGACCTTGATGAGCTCCAGATCGTGCTCGATGACCAGCACGCTGTTGCCCTTGTCGACCAGGCGCTGGAGGGCGCCGTTGAGGCGGACGACGTCCTGGAAGTGCAGACCGGTCGTGGGCTCGTCCAGGATGTAGAGGGTGCGCCCGGTGCCCGGCCGGCGGAGCTCGCTGGCCAGCTTGATGCGCTGGGCCTCTCCCCCGGAGAGGGTGGTGGAGGGCTGGCCCAGGTGGACGTAGCCCAGACCCACCGAGCACAGGGTGTCCAGGGTGCGCTTGAGCTTGCGGTGGTTGGCGAAGAACTCGGCGGCGTCCGCGATGGGCATCTGGAGGACGTCCGTGATGGTCTTGCCGCGGTAGCGGATCTCCAGGGTCTCGCTGTTGAAGCGCTTGCCCTGGCAGGCCTCGCACTCGACCTGCACATCCGCCAGGAACTGCATCTCGATGGTCTGGACGCCGGCGCCCTGGCACTCCTCGCAGCGACCGCCCGCCACGTTGAAGGAGAAGCGGCCCTTCTTGTAGCCGCGGGCCTTGGACTCCGGCAGCGCGGCGAAGAGGGTGCGGATGTCGTCGAAGGCCTTGGTGTAGGTGGCCGGGTTGGAGCGCGGCGTGCGGCCGATGGGCTGCTGATCGATGACGATCAGCTTGTCCAGGTGCTGGGTGCCCAGCAGCTTGTCGTAGGCGCCGGGCGCCTTGCCCTTGGTGCCGGGGTTGAAGTGCCGGGTGAGGGCGCGCTCCAGGGTCTGGACGATGAGGGTGCTCTTGCCGCTGCCTGAGACGCCCGTGACGCAGGTGAAGGTGCCCAGGGGGATGGCGATGTCCACGCCCCGCAGGTTGTTGCCCCGGGCGCCGAGCAGCTCCAGGTGGTGGCCGTTGCCGGCGCGGCGCTGCTCGGGGATGGGCAGGGTGTCCTCGCCGCGGAGGTAGCGTGCAGTGGCGCTGTGCTGACCCGAGAGCTGGCGCGGTGGGCCCTCAGCGACGACGCGGCCCCCAAGCCTCCCTGCCCCCGGACCGACGTCGACCACGTGGTCGGCGGCCTCCATGGTCTCGCGGTCGTGCTCCACCACCAGCACGGTGTTGCCCTGGTCGCGCAGGCGCAGCAGGGTCTGGAGCAGGCGCTGGTTGTCCCGGGCGTGCAGGCCGATGGAGGGCTCGTCCAGGACGTAGGTCACCCCCTGGAGGCCGCTGCCGACCTGGGCGGCGAGACGGATGCGCTGGGCCTCTCCGCCAGAGAGGGTGTTGGCCGCGCGGGAGAGGCTGAGGTAGCCCAGGCCCACATCGTCCAGGAACTGGAGGCGGTCGCGGATCTCGCGGACGACCTCCTTACCGATTATGCGCTCGCTGCCCTGCAGGCGCACGGTCTTGAAGAAGGCCAGGGCGTCCTGGATGGTGGCCTGGGAGAGGGCGCCGATGTCCCGCTCGCGGAAGCGCACCCCCAGCGCGATGGGGTTCAGGCGGGCGCCGCCGCAGTCCGGGCAGCGCACCCGCACGCGGTAGGGCTCGAAGGCCCGGTGCTTGGTGAAGTGGTAGACGTTCTCCACCGCCGGTGCGATGCCCGTCCACTGCCGGGTGCGCTTGTCCTGCCGGCTGCCGCGGTCGACGATGGTGGTGTAGCTGAAGTCGATGTCCTCGCCGAAGAGCAGAGCGTCCTGGATGTGGTCGGGCTGCTGACTCCAGGGGGTGAGGGGATCGGCCCCCAGGTGCCTCGCAGCCGCCTCCACCACGTCCTTGGTGATGCTGGAGAAGGCGAGCTTGTCCTTGTCGCCGAAGGGCAGGAAGCAGTCGCGCAGGGCCCGGTCGGGGTCCACCATGCGCTCGGGCTCGAAGCCGGTGAGCTCGCCCAGGCCGGAGCAGGTCCCGCAGGCGCCCTGGGGGGCGTTGAAGGAGAAGAGCCGGGGCTCCAGCTCCGGGATGTTGATCTGGGGGTGCTTGGGGCAGCCGCGGTCGGAGGAGAAGCGCAGCAGCTCGGGCTCCTGGGCCTGCCCCTGGGGGTCCCTGTCCTTCTCGACGAGGACCGCGATCTGGCCACCGCTGCGCTCCAGGCCGCGCTCCACCCCCTCCACCAGTCGGAGCCGGGACTCCGGGGCGATCTGGATGCGGTCGAGGACAAGCTCGATGCTGTGCTTCTCGTAGCGGGCGAGCTGGATGTCCTGGTCCAGGCGGCGGATCTCGCCGTCGATGCGGGCGCGCACCCAGCCTTCCTCCCGCAGCTCGGCCAGCTCCTTGCGGTACTCGCCCTTGCGGTCCTGGATCAGGGGGGCGAGCAGGACGATGCGGGTGCCGAAGGGCAGATCCAGGAGGCTGTCGACGATCTGGCCGGGGGAGAGGGCCGTGATGGGGGTGTCGCAGAGGGGGCAGTGGGGGGTGCCCAGACGCGCCATGAGCAGGCGCAGGTGGTCCAGGATCTCGGTGACCGTGCCGACGGTGGAGCGGGGGTTGCGGTTGACCGTCTTCTGGTCGATGGAGATGGTGGGGGAGAGGCCGGAGACCCGGTCCACGGGGGGCTTCTCCATCTTGCCCAGGAACTGGCGCGCGTAGCTGGAGAGCGACTCCATGAAGCGGCGCTGGCCCTCCTGGTAGATGGTGTCGAAGGCCAGCGAGCTCTTGCCGGAGCCGGACAGGCCGGTGAACACGGTCAGGCTGTCGCGCGGCAGGTCGAGGTCCACGCCCTTGAGGTTGTGGACGCGGGCGCCGACGACCTGGATGCGGTCGCGGGGAGGGGAGCTGGTCTCGGACATGAGCAGGCCTTACCCTGAATGCCTGTTCATGTCGATGGGGCGATCCCGCAGGCGTTCAACGCGGGGAATGGGGCGCTGGCATCGGGCTTCTCTGGGGGCTCTGCGGCGGGGCTCCGGGGCCGCCCTCCAGGGGCGCTGCGGGGGGCGCCTTGCCGTCCAGCCAGGGGATGACGATGGCGGGCGGGTGCTCGCCCTGGTGCCACTGGAGGGTGTCCTGGTAGGGCGCGATGCCGGGGATCTCCTCGGCGAGGCTGTAGGGGCCCAGGAAGGGCGGGGGGCGGTGGAAGCCCTCCTCGCGGGGGAAGCTGCCGGCGGGGTCCCGGGCGCCGCGGTCCCAGGTGTAGAGCATGAAGGGCGCAGACTCGGCGACCAGGGTGGCGCCGGGCATGGCCAGGACGCGCTGGCGGATCTGTGCATCGTCCCGGTGGAACAAGGCGTGCGTCCCGACGCCAAGGCCTCGGCCGGGGGCCTTGTCCTCCAGGGAGTCGTTCGCGGTATAGGCCACCGCGCGGTCCGAGACGAGGGGGGCGAGGTCGGTGGTGGTGATGGGCACGGCGTCCGCGGGGATCTGCCGGGCAAGCGCCCAGCCCGGGTGCACCCAGTGTGGCCTCGCTGGCGCCCAGAGGACGTTCTGTGCGCGGGCGAAGGAGAGTGCGGAGGTGGTGGAGACGGCCAGCACGAGGGCGAGCAGCAGCCCCTCGACCCCCCACTGCAGGCGCCTGGAGACGGACAGGCGCTCGGGGAGGAGGACGAGGCGGCCGGCTCCGCGGATGGCGGCGATGACGAAGAGCGCGACGGCGGGGGCCAGGTGGTGGGCGTGGCCGGACCAGGCGCGGTCGATGCCCTGTCCCAGGGGGAGGGCCATGTGGAAGAGGCTGAGGGCGAGGCCCAGGAGGAGAGGGCCGGGGGCGAGCAGGCCGGTCCAGCCGCCCGGGTGCAGCATGTCGGCGTAGAAGTCGTCGCGGGCCAGGTAGCCGTGAAGGGTGATCTCGCTGGAGCCGCCCCCCAGGCCGCCGACGGCGTTGACCATGGGCATGTTGTAGCCGGTCTGCTCGGCGGGGAAGGCCCACTGGCTCCAGAGGGCGTAGGCGCCGACGCTCAGGGCGGTGAACGCGACGTTGCCGAGCCAGCGGCGGGGCTTGAGGGCGCCGCGGTCGTCGAAGGGGGGGAGCAGCACGGCGAGGGCGACGGCGATGGGGAGCGTCTCCTCGCGGGGGAGGATGGCGGCGAGGACGCCCAGGACCAGCCAGGCGGGGTCCTGCTTGCCGAGGCTCCAGGCGAAGAGGACCAGCGCCGGGAGGGCGAACACGAGGTCCTGGTAGTCCTGCAGAGCCATGGCGAGGGTGGGGCCGCAGCCCAGGTAGAGCGCGGCGCCGAGCATCCAGCCCAGGGGGTGACGCAGGGCTTGTCGACCCAGGCCCATGGCGGGGATGGCGCCGAGGGCGACGCCGGTGACCTGGAGGTTCATGAGCTGCTGGCCGCTGGGGGCGAGGCTGTAGAGCCAGGCGACGGGGAAGAGGATGGGCGCGCGGTGCCCCGACCAGGTCCAGGTGGGGTCGTACCCGGTGTGGATGGTCTGGGCGAAGCTGTCGTGCAGCGCGAGGTTGTGGACGATCTGGTGGTAGACGGCGAAGCCGTAGGGCTCGATGGGCTGGAGCGCGGCGAGGCGGGCTGCCGCGGTGCCCAGGGCGGTCTGCCACCAGAAGGCCACCGCAAGCAGGGACAGGAGCGCCGAGAGGGCCGCCAGAGGGAGGGAGCCAGGGGCCGCCTTGAGCTCTCTGAGCCACACCTCCACGGGGTTGTTCACCGCTGCTCCACTCGGCGGGACTCGGTGTCGACGACGAGGACACCGTCACCCTCTGCGGGGAGCGGTCCGAAGACCTGTCCGCGGGGCCCGAGCACCGCGCTGCGGCCGTAGAAGCGCACGTCCCGCTCCTGACCCCAGCGGTCGGCGACGACGAGCCAGCCCTGCCAGCCCAGCAGGCGCATGCGCCAGTAGGGGAGGATGTTCAGGCCCTCGTCGACCCAGTTGGTGCAGAAGGGGACGACGTCCGGGCGGTTCTGGAGCAGGTGCAGGCCGAAGCGGTCGTCGTTCAGGTCCATGCAGATGCCCGGGGAGAGGGTGCCCAGGGACTCCGTGAGGATCAGCGGGCGCTCCTGGCCGGGGCGCGCCCAGGTCTGGTCCAGGTCGTAGAGGAAGACCTTGCGGTAGCAGTGGACCAGTTGGCCCTGGGGGCTGACGGTGAGGGCGCTGTTGTAGAGGCCGTCGCTGCCCCGCTCGGCGATGCCGCACACCACCCAGGCGCCCAGGCGCTGCGCGCAGTCCCGGAGCATGGCGAAGGTGTCTCCGGCGGCGGGCTCGCAGAAGGGGGCGATCTGCTCGGCGCTGTCGAAGATGTAGCCGCTGATGGCCATCTCCGGGCAGACCACGAGGTCCGCGCCCTCCGCGCGCAGGATGAGCTCCCGCAGCTCCCGGCGGGCCTGGGCGGGGCGACCGTGGGGCGGGCAGTACTGGACGGCCGCCAGCTTCATCGCGCGAGCCACTCCCGGGTCAGGTCGGCGGTGCGCTCGTAGCCGCTGACGATGTCGCCGACGATGGCCTTGGCGACCCGCTCGCCGATCAGGGGGAGGGTGGCCTTGACCTCGCCGGTGACCAGCCGCTCCACCTGATCGGGGCCGAGCTGGGTGAGGCGGAAGTCCCCCTTGGAGCGGATCCGGTCCGCCATCACGTCGGGCACGACGCTCCAGACCATGCGGTGCTCGTCCAGCTTCCAGCGCTGCTCCTGCACGTAGGAGAAGCGATCGCTGTCCACTGCGCGGGCGATGGCGGCGGGCAGCTTGCGCTGCGCTGTGAAGCGCACCTTGCGGATCAGCTCGTTGCGGGTCCGGCGCTCCTCCAGCAGCTCGCGGCTGATGTTCGCGCGGCGGTCGACCTCGTCCTGGTAGGCGTCGTCCAGGACGAGCTCCCACAGGCGCTCGACGGTGCTGGGGAAGGTGTGGCGGACGTGGAGCTTCAAGTGACCTCCGAAGCTGTGCAGAGGGTGCTTCTGGGGACTATCCTGCTGCCGCACTGACCCGGGGTCATCATGTCCTTTCTGCTCTTCCTCGCGAACGCTTCCGCCACTGTGCCGCTGGCTCCGGTGCCGGACTGCGCTCAGGACAACCAGTCGGCCTGCCCCAGCGAGCTCGCCGGTGAGTGGCGACTCTACTCCTGGGTGCCCGCGGGGAGCGAAGAGACGCTGCGTCCCATCGAGGTGGAGCTGGGCTCGGGCATCGGCGCGGACCGCGTGTGGGTGCAGACCACCGGCCAGTGGGACCAGAGCGTGGCGGTGCTGGACTCCGGCATCCTGTGGGACCACTCCGACCTGCGCAACAAGGTGCGCCTGAACACCGCCGAGCTGCCGCCGCCCCAGGACGCCGCCGGCAATGAGCTGGACTACGACGCCGACGGGAACGGCATCGTGAACGTGCTGGACTACGCGGACGACCCCCGGGTGAGCATCGACGCGGGGCGGGACCGGGCGGACAGCGTGCTGGACCCCAGCGACCTGATCTACACCTTCTCGGACGGCCTGGACGACGACGGGAACGGCTACGTGGACGACATCGCGGGCTGGGACTTCTTCCAGGGCGACAACGACCCCTTCTCCGACTGGGACGACGGCTACGGCACCCACGGCAGCGGCGTGGCCCGGGACGCGGCGGGCGAGGGCGACAACGGCGGCACCATCGGCGTCTGCCCGAGCTGCTCCATCATCCCGGTGCGCACGGGCGACAGCTTCATCACCGACGGCTTGAGGGCTGGACAGGGCATCGCCTACGCGACCGACATGGGCGCCGCCTCGATCGCCATGGCCATGGGCGCGCTGAGCAACCCCCAGTACACCGTCGACGCGATGGCCTACGCGACCCAGCAGGGGAGCGTGGTGGTCGTGGCCGCTGCGGACGAGAACTCCTACCACCACAACCTGCCGGCCATGATCCACGACGCCATCGTGGTCATCAGCGTGCGCGAGGAAGGGAGCGGCGTGGAGGACACCTACTCCTTCATGAACTTCTTCGGCTGCAACAACTTCGGCCCCCGCCTGGACTTTGTGTCCGGCACCAGCGACTGCGCGACCGGCGCCACCGCGAACACCGCCGGGGCCGTCGCGCTGCTGCAGTCCGCCGCGGTCGAGGAGCTGGGCCATCGGCTCACCCCGGCCCAGGTGCGGGCTCTGCTCCAAACCACCACGGACGACGTCCACCTGAGCGCCGAGGAGCTGGAGAAGGCCGGCACCTACCCCTCCGATGAGGGCTGGGACGCCTTCTTTGGGCACGGGCGTGTGAACGTGGGCAACGCCGTCGAGGTCCTCTGGTCCGGGGAGCTGCCCGCCGAGGCCGTCATCCAGGGCCCCGAGTGGTTCGACGTGTTCTACAAGGGCCGCGACGCCGACCCCAGCTTCACCGTGGAGCACGACGGCCAGAGCTGGACCCTGGAGTGGGGGCAGGGCCTGGAGCCCGAGACCTGGAACACCCTGGGCTCGGGCGGCACCGAGGGCGCGGAGCTCACCCTGCCCTTGAGCGGGATCTCCGTCGAGAGCGTCCCGGGAGCGGGGGGAGGAGAGGCGGCTGTGGAGCGCGTGGAGCGGGTGCATGCACCGGCGATCACCCTGAGGCTCCGGGTCGACAATGGGCTCGGGACCGAGAGCGAGGCGCGGCGCACCATCTTTGTGTACGAAGACTCGACCCTGCTCCCGGGCTTCCCGCTGCACTTCGGCATCAGCGGCGAGTCGTCGCCCATCCTGGTGGACCTGGACGGCGACGCCGTCTTCGAGATCGTGCTGGGCAACGCCAACGGCGAGGTGCACGCCATCACCGGCCAGGGCGAGATCCTGGCGGGCTGGCCGGTCTACACCGACATCGACGACGACGTGGCCGAGCACGAGACCGCGGCGGCCTACACCAGCGGCGCGCTGGACGCTGAGACCGGCGACGGCTTCCTGGCGGCGCTCGGGGCTGGGGACCTGGATGGCGACGGCAGCCCCGAGGTCGTGGGCGCGACGCTGGAGGGGCGGGTCTACGCCTGGCACGCGGATGGCAGCCTGGTGGATGGCTTCCCGGTGCGCAGCGACGGGGTGGACCCCGGGGTGCTGAACCGGGAGGTCACCCTGGACGAGGGCTTCGCCGGGGCGCCGACGCTGGTGGATCTGGACGGCGACAGCGACCTGGAGATCGTGGTCGGTGGCGCAGACTCCAAGCTCTACATCTGGCACCACGACGGCAGCGTCTACGGGGGCTCGCCAGTGACCCTCTGCCACCCGGACAACTGTGGGGTGCACGCCCGACGCATCGTGGCGAGCGTCTCGGTGGGGGACGTGGATGGCGACGGGGACTCCGACCTTGTCGTCGGCACCAACGAGACGCTGGACGACGGCAAGTACAGCGTGACCTTCGCCCTGGACGCGCAGACCCTGCAGGCGCTGCCTGGCTGGCCCATCCAGGTGGTGGGGCTGGGCATCTCCAACACCGCGGCTCTGCTCCCGCTGATCGGCACGGGCCACCCCGCCAGCAACGCGCTGGCGGACTTTGACGGGGACGGGGACGACGAGATCGTGGACATGGTGGTGCTCGGCAAGCCCCGTGTCCTGCAGGGCGACGGCAGCTCCCACCTGGAGCCCGACACCTTCATCTCCAGCTACGGGGCGGGCTCGAACCTGGACGAGCCCAGCTTCGTTGGGCTGTCCGGCAACCCAGCGCTGGGCGACCTGGACGGCGACGGCACCCCGGATCTGGTGGTGGGCGCCGCCGGCCTGAACGCGCTGGCCAGCCTGGTGCTCACCCAGGTCATCGACACCCACCAGTTCGCTGTGGGAGGCTGGTCCGGCGCAGACGGCGTGGCTCTGGAGGGCTTCCCCCGGCAGATCGAGGACTTCCAGTTCCTGGTGGCGCCGGCCATCGCCGACCTGAGCGGGGACGGGGCGCCCGAGGCCATTTACGGCAGCGCCGGCTACATGGTCTACGCCTGGGACCACCAGGGCAACGAGCCCGCGGGCTGGCCCAAGTTCACCGGCGGCTGGGTGATGGGCAGCCCCGCGGTCGGGGACATCGACGGCGACGGGTACATGGACGTCGTGGTCGGGACGCGCGAGGGCTACCTCTTTGCCTGGAGCACCGAGGGGCGCGCGGACCAGGAGGTGCAGTGGCAGAGCCTGCACCACGACGCGGCGAACACCGGGAACATGGGCACGGCGCTCATGGCGCAGGCCGGGCCGGTGGAGGAGGGCTGCGGCCGTGGCTGCAACCGCAAGGAGTCGGGCTACGGCGGCGGCGGCGGCTTCGCGTTCGTGCTCGCGCTGGTGGGGCTGGGCGCGCTGCGTCGGCGGCGCTGAGCTGCGGGAGTCTGGGGGGACCGCTGCGCACGCGGTCCCTGAAGGCAGACAGCCTGACCTCGACGAGGCCAGGCTGACTGGGGTGGGTTGACGCCGAGGTGTCAGATGTTGAGGACGGCGTCCAGCGCGCCCATCTCCCGCAGGACCTCTTCCTCGTCTTCCGTGAAGATGTCCTCAGCCTCCTGCTCCAGAGAGGGCAGGGGCGCGCGGCGGGACATTGCCCTGCGACGCTCCTCGGTGTCGGCCAGCTTGCGCTTGAGCTTGTCCACGGCCAGATCCACGGCGCCGTAGGCGTCGGCGTGGAGGGTGGACACAGTGATGTGCACACCGGGCTGGTGGAAGAGCACGCGCATTCCGGTCGAGTCTCCGTGCTTCACGGCCTCGATCTCGAAGCGAACCTCCTCGTCGTCGATCTTGTGCCGGACCACTGGCTTGGCCAGCTTGTCGCGGCAGTACTTCTGCAGAGGCTGCGTGAAGAGCTGATCGGGAGAGTGGAAGGTGAATTGCACATTGGCCTCCTGTTGGGGTCCGCCCTTAGTGTACGGAAAGTGTGCGCACCTGTGTGAGCAGAACAAGGGGGCTTCGTCACAGTCCCGTTGAAATGCCGTGATCTCAGGGAGGTGCGGCGGGGCATCCTCCCGGGCTTGCCCGGATCCTTGTGGGTGCATAGCTGCACTCGCCCAATGGGAGGTCCCGTGAACGCGTTTGAAGTCCTGCAGGCCCGCGGCCTGGTGCAGCAGTACACCGCCGAGGTGCCGGAGATCCTGGCCGGAGACACCCCGGTGACCTTCTACGTGGGCTTCGACCCCACCGCGGACTCGCTGCACGTGGGGCACCTGCTGCCGCTGATGGCGATGGCGCACCTGCAGCGCGCCGGGCACCGTCCCATTGCGCTCCTGGGCGGCGGAACGGCCATGGTGGGGGACCCGTCCTTCAAGGACGAGATGCGCGCGATGCTCTCCACGGAGCAGATCGACAGCAACCTGCAGGGCATGCGCAAGCAGATGGACCTGGTGCTGGACTTTGACGAGCAGACGGCGGGCGCCAAGGCCGCGATGCTGGTCAACAACGCCGACTGGCTGTGCTCGCTCAACTACATGCACTTCCTGCGGCACGTGGCGCGGCACTTCTCGGTGAACAACATGCTCACCAAGGCCAGCGTGAAGCTGCGCCTGGAGAAGGGGCTCAGCCTGCTGGAGTTCAACTACCAGGTGCTGCAGGCCTACGATTTCCTTGAGCTGCACGAGCGCCATGGCTGCATGCTGCAGATGGGCGGCGACGATCAGTGGGGCAACATCACGGCGGGCATCGATCTGATCCGGCGCGTGAACGGCGGCGAGGCGCACGCGCTGACCTTCCCGCTGCTGACCACGGCCGAGGGCAAGAAGATGGGCAAGACCGCCAAGGGCGCGGTCTGGCTGAGTGCGGACCGGCTCTCCCCCTACGAGTACTTCCAGTACTGGGTGAACGTGGACGACCGCGACGTGGGCAAGCTCCTGCGCATCTTCACCTTCCTGCCCATGGACCGCATCGAGGCGCTGGAGGCGCTCCAGGGCGCCGACGTGCGCGAGGCCAAGCGGGTGCTGGCCTTCGAGGCCACGGCCATCGCCCATGGGAAGGAGGAGGCCACCAAGGCGATGCAGGGTGCGCAGGCCGCGTTCTCGGGCGGCGGGGCGGTCGACGCGATGCCGTCCATCACTGCACAGCTCCCGGCGCTGGTCGTGGACCTGTTGGTGCAGGCGGAGCTCTGCAAGTCCAAGGGAGAGGCGCGGCGGCAGATCCAGCAGGGCGCGATCAAGCTCGGCATGGACCGCGGGCGTCCGGTCACGAGTCATGAGCTGATGGTCACCAGCGAGGACATCGAGGATGGCGGCGTGGTGATCTGGCGCGGGAAGAAGAAGTCCGTGCGGGTGGTCACCCCCTGAGCCTGGAGCGGCCCAGCCGCACCTCGCTGATGCAAAAAAGGCCGCTCCCCCATTGCTGGAGGAGCGGCCTTCTCGTTGGTGTAGTCGGGAGGGCTGGGGGCTACGGGAGCCCCTCGCCCCAGAGACCTCAGCCCAGCTCGGAGAGGGCCTTCTTGATGGCCTTCTTCTCCTCGGCCATCTTGGTCTGCTCGGCGACCTTGAGGGCGGCGTTCAGCACGGAGCGGGCGTTGTCGTTCTCGCCGTCGGCCTTCTGGAGGCGGGCGAGCTGGATGCTCCCCGCCACGAGCTTGCGGGCGTCCTTGGCCTGGTTGGCGTAGGGCAGCAGCTCGGTGAAGGCGGCCTTGGCCTCGGCCTTCTGACCGGCGCGGTCGGCGGCCATGCCCAGGTTGAACAGCAGCTCCTTGGCGAAGCCGGCGTCAGCCTTGAGGTTGGCCAGGCCCTTGGCCTTGCGGAAGAGGGCCAGCGCCTCGGTCTGGTTGCCGGTCATCAGGGTGAACAGGCCCACGTTGTAGGTGTCCACGGCGATGTAGGCCTGCATGCGGCCCTGCTCGGTGACCTGCAGCACGCGCTTGGCCCAGGTGAGGGCGTCGTTGAACTTGCGCTGGGCGCCGTAGGCCTGGGCGAGCAGGCTCATGGCGGCGCGCTGGCGGATGCCGTTCTGGAGGGCGCCGGCGATCTGCACGACGCGCTCGAGGATCTCGCTGGCCTTCTCGGCCTTGCCGCCGACCAGGAGGACCTCACCGTAGTTGAGGCCGGCCTCCAGGGCGAGGGGGGCCTGACCGGTGTTGCCGGCGATCTCGTTGGCGCGGGCGAAGTGCTCGGCGGCCTCGTCGAACTTGCGCTCGCGCTTGCGCACCAGGCCGCGGATGAACTCGGCGTTGGCGGCGGTCTGGGGCAGCACAGCCTTCTTGCCGTCGGGGGTGTCGACGGTGCCCTCGCGGAGGGCGATGTCCACCTGCTCCAGGGCGGCGGTGGGGTTGCCGTCGGAGAGCTCGATCATGCCGAGGTGGTTGTGGAGCTCGCTGACCTTGAGCTTGTCGCCCAGGGCGCTGTAGAGGGTCAGCGCGTCCTTGGCGCGGTCGCGGCCGCGGTAGAAGTCCTGGCGGCGGAAGTCGAGGCGGGAGCCGGCGAAGAGCAGCCAGCCCTTGAGGCGGCGGTCCTCACGGGCGTCGGCCCAGGCCAGGATCTCGTTGAAGAGGGTCTCGGCCTGATTGACGTCGCCGCCCTGTGCCATGCGGTCCATGAGGTTCATGTAGACGGTGCGCTGCATGGGCTCGGGCCACGCGACGGCGTCATGGAACTTCATCATGTCGTGGACCATGGGCCAGAGCTGGGGGTTGTCCTTGGACACGGCCATGGAGCGCAGCACAGCGGCCTGCTGGTTGGCGCCGGCCATGGCGTAGGCGCGGGCGGTCTTGACGATGAAGTCGTAGCCGCGGGGCACCAGGAAGCGCTCCATGTAGGCGCCGGTGGCGCGGGCCAGCCCGGGGAAGTCGGGGTGGTTCTCCTTGGCCCAGTCGAGCACGCCCTCCTGGTAGACCACGTTGGCGGCCCGGGCGTTCTGCTCCTTGCGGCGGCGGCTGGGCTTGAAGGCGTAGAGCCAGGTGTTCATGCCCTTGTTGAACTCCACCTCCTCGAAGAGCTCCCCGGCCGCGTCGAGCAGGTCGTCGATGCTGTCGCGGTCGTAGCCGCCGATGTCGGCCAGCAGGTTGGCGGGGAAGGTGGCGCCGAGCAGGGCCGCGCGGACGGCGACCTCGTGCAGGTCATCCTTGCCGGCGTGGCGGCGCTTGCCGGGCTCGGGCGCGGGGCCCTCCTCCAGCTCGTCCTCGTCCACGTCGGTGGGGAAGAGGTTGGCCAGGGTGATGCCGCTCATGTCGGAGAGCTTGCCCTGCTCCTCCAGCATGTCGACCAGGTCGGCCACGAAGCCGGGGCGGCCGCTGGCGATGCGGGCCAGCTCGGCGGCGTCGGCCTCGGTGCCGCGGCTCTCCAGGTACTGAGCGACCTCGTCGGCGCCCCAGGGGGCGACCTTGTGGATCTTGAGGTCGTCCTTGCGGCGCTCGAGCAGGTCGAGCATGGGCAGGGGCATCCAGGCGCTGTTGACGTCGCTGCGCTCGCGGATGGAGAGGATCATCAGGAGCTTGCGGTCGCTGATGTCCTCCAGCAGGGCCTCGATGATGCCGGAGATGGCGACGGACTGGCAGGCGTGGAGGTTCTGCACCTCCATCAGCAGGGGCACCGCGTTGGTCAGGGCGCGGATGATGTGCACCAGGGCCAGCACGGGGTTGTCGCGGGGCACGGTGATCTGCGCCTGGTCACCCTGGACCTTGGGGCGGTTCTTGATGCCCTGGATGAAGGCCTGGAGCCACTGCTGCACGCGCTTGGGGTGCTTGGGCAGCTCCATGTTGATGGAGGCCTCGATGCGGCCGGCCATGGCCTGGTCGCGGGAGATGGCGCCCAGCAGGTGTGCGTAGAGGCGGAGCAGGGTGCGCATGCCCTCCTCCTCCTCGATCAGGGGCACCCGCCAGATGACGCCGTTGAAGTCGGGCACGGAGCGGACCAGCTCGCCGACGAGGGCGCGCTTGCCGCCGCCCAGGGGAGACTCCAGGACCACCGCGGAGCCCTTGCCGGAGACGGCGGCGTCCAGGTTCTCCTTGAGGAATGCGACATCGGAGGGGCGGGCAACGAAGAGGGGCTTGGTGTCAGCCACTTTGGGGCTCCTGCTGGAATGCGTTCCGGGGGCTACGTCGCGGCCATGTCAGCGCGCGCGAAGCCAGGGGGCCGGGGCGTAACGCGACGGGCAGGCCCCGGCGAGACCCCGGTGTTAAGGTGGGAGGACCGCAAGGAGCCTCCCCCGCATGTCCACCTCCCTGACCCGCATGTTCAGCCTGTCTGCGCTCGGTCTGCTCGCCCTCACTGGCTGCCAGCCGGAGGAGGACGAGAACCTCTACACCTGGGACGTGAAGGTCACCGGCGTCGAGGACAACTGCAACGAGGAGGAGGTCGCCTCGACCGAGAGCCTGACCTTCGGCGTGGCCTTCGACGGCTCCCTGGCGACCCTCAAGGTCGTGGACGAGACCACCGACGCCTTCGCCACCGGCTCGATCTCCGGCTGCACCATCTCCTACGAGTCCGCGGTGGTGGGTGAGCCCGACCGCGCGGGCGGCCCCGTCCAGTGGGTGCTCAGCGGCGAGGCCGTGTACCGGACCGGCGGCGACACCTGCAACATGGCCGAGAACGTCCAGGAGACCATGGACCGGCTGGCCATCAGCACGGACGACTACGACTACCTGGACGGCAACGCGGCCGAGGACCTGGACTGGGTCGGCATCGAGACCTTCGAGGTCGTCGCCAGCGAGAACGAGCAGGTCCCCGTGGGCTGCACCTACACCAGCTTCGTCGCCGGGACCTACACCCAGTGAGCGCGGCCCTGGGCACCGCCCCCACGCCCCACCAGGAGATCCAGGCGCTGATCGCCAGCGTGGAGCAGGTGATCCAGGGCAAGCGGGACACCGTCGAGCTCGCGATGGTCGCGGTCATCGGCGGGGGGCACATCCTGCTGGAGGACGTGCCCGGCGTCGGCAAGACCACCCTGGCCCATAGCCTCGCGCAGGCCCTGGGTGGCAGCTTCTCTCGGGTGCAGTTCACCTCCGACCTGCTGCCCGCGGACGTGCTCGGCACCCTGATCCTGGAGCCCGGCTCCGGCAGCCTGGCCTTCCGCCCGGGCCCCGTGTTCGCCAACGTGGTGCTCGCGGACGAGGTCAACCGCTGCACGCCCAAGACCCAGTCCGCCCTGCTGGAGGCGATGGCCGAGCGCCGCGTGTCCGTGGACGGCCAGTCCCACGCGCTGCCGGACCCCTTCCTGGTGGTGGCCACCCAGAACCCTCACGACCACGGGGGCACCTTCCCGCTGCCGGACTCCCAGCTCGATCGCTTTTTGCTGCGCTTGCGCATGGGCTACCCGGATCGCGAGGCCGAGCGTCGGGTGCTGCGCTCCGGGGGCTTCCGAGGCGCCCAGATCCAGCCCGCCCTGGCGCCTGAGCGGGTCGCGCGCTTGATCGCCGCCGCCCAGGACATCGCCTTCCACGACGAGCTGGAGGACTTCCTGCTGGAGCTCGTGGACCGCACCCGCCGGGACCCCCGCTTTGTGCGCGGCGTGTCCACCCGCGGGGCCGAGGCCCTCTACCGGGCCACCAAGGCCCTGGCGCTGATCCGAGGCCGCAGCTTCGTGATCCCGGAGGACCTCCACACCCTCGCGCTCCCTGTGCTGGCCCACCGCGTGCTCCCTCGCGGAGAGGGCATCGTCGCCGCCGAGCGCGCCCTCACCGAGCTGCTGGGCGAGCTGCCGCCCCCGGCGTGAGCGACCTCCGAGCCCGCTGGTCCCGGCGCGTGCAGGTGCGCCCCACCGCCCTGGGCTGGGCCTACCTGGGGGCCGTGCTCGGTCTCACCGTCGCCGCGTTCAACACGGGCAACAACCTGCTCTACGTCGTGCTCGCGCTGCTCCTGAGCGTGCTGGTGCTCCAGTCTGTCCTCGCCGAGGCCAACCTGAGACGGATCCGCGTGAGCCGCCAACTCCCAGAGGATGTGTTCGCGTTTGAGGCCGCGCACGGATCCTTCCTCCTCGACAACCCCCGCACCCTGCTGCCTGCCTTCTCGCTGGAGCTGGAGGAGGTGGATCGAGGTGAGGCCCGCGGCGCGGTGATCTCGGTGCACCGCTCGGGCCGGGTGGAGCTGCCGGTCTCCTGGACCTTCGCGAGCCGCGGCGAGGTCAGGCTGGGCCGCTTGCGCATGAGCTCGACCTTCCCCTTTGGGCTCTTCCGCCGCTACCGCGACGTGGAGCTGGGGGGCACGGTGCTGGTCTACCCCCGGCGGGGCAAGCGCGTGGCGGCCAAGGGGCGACCGGGGCGCGGCGGCGGCGACGAGGAGAGCCTGCGGACGGGCGGGGAGGGGGACTTCATGGGGCTGCGTCCCTATGTGTCTGGGGACCCGGTGCGCAGCATCCACTGGCCCAACTCCGCGCGGGGGCTGGGGCCGATGGTGGTCAGCCGGAGCGCGGCCTCCAGCGAGGAGGTGCTGGTGCGGGTCCCGGGCAACGCCGGCCGCCTGGAGCAGGAGCTGGAGCGGGCCTGCGGAGAGGTCGCCCGACACCTCTCCCAGGGGCGCGCGGTGGGGCTGCAGCTCCCGGACCGCAGCCTGCCGCTGGGCAAGGGCGCCAAGCACCGCCGGAGCCTGCTGACCGCGCTGGCCCTGCAGCCGCCGGAGGGGCGATGACCGAAGATCGCCTGCGCTCCGGGCTGCTGCTGGCCTTCATCCTGGGGTCCCTGGGCAGCCTTCTCTTTGTGCAGCCCTACGGGTTGAACCTGGCGCTGGCGGGCTTCGCGGGGGTGGGCCTGGCGCGCTTCCGGGCCCACAAGCCGCCCAAGCGGGACGCCTGGCGGGTGGCGACGGCGGTGGTGCTCATCGCGGCGGTGCTCTCCCCGCTGCTGCTGGGCGTGGACTGGCTGGACGCGGTGACGGCGCTGGTCCTGTACCTGCAGGTGCACCGCCTAAGGACGGGGAGGAGCGCGCGGGACACCCGGTTCTCACTCCTCTTTGCGGTCATGGTCCAGCTCACGGCGCTGCACCGCTCGGAGGCTCCGGGGCTGGCCGCGGTCCTGGTGATGCAGGTGGCGCTGCTGCCAGCGCTGCTGTGGCTGGCCCAGCTCCAGGCCGTCCGGGAGCGCAACCGGGCCGTGGCGGGGGCTGTGGAGGGCATGGCGCCGCTGCTGGCCGGGCTGGGGGCGCTCAGCGCGGCTGGGACGGCGCTGCTGTTCGTGCTCATCCCGCGGCTGGACGCGCAGGTGCTCGCGCAGCTCGGCGAGCGCCAGGACCTCTCGGGCTTCTCCGAGCAGGTGGAGCTGGGGGAGCTCGGGGAGATCAAGGACAACCCCGAGCGGGTGATGCAGGTGCGGGTGCTGGATGCCCAGGGGGAGCCGCAGTTCGGGCCCTTCTACTTCCGGGGGTTGGCGCTCACGCAGTTCGACGGGCGGCGCTGGACCCTGGGCACCGGGCGCGCGGGCTTCCACGGCTCGGGGGGCCCGGCTCCGGAGCTCGGTCCGGGGATGCTGCTGCAGGAGATCGAGCTGGAGCCGCTGGACCGGGCGCCCATCTTCGCCATCGCGCAGGTCGTGCACGTGGACAGCGCCGAGCCCCTCACCCGCCAGGCCACCGGGGATCTGCGCTTCCACGACGCCGCGATGCCGCGCCAGTACAGCGTGGTCTCGGACCCCAACGCGCGCGCGACCACCCCCGGTGACCTGGAGGCGGCGCTGCAGCTCCCCGAGGACCTGGATCCCCGCATCCTGGCCCTGGCGCAGAGCCTGGGCGGGGGAGGGGACTGGGCCACTGCGGCCGCCGCCGAGCAGCACCTGCGGCAGGGCTTCACCTACACCCTGGTCCCGGAGCCCGACACCCGCGGCCAGCCGCTCTCGACCTTCCTGTTCGACTCCCACAAGGGCCACTGCGAGTACTACGCGACCGCGCTGGCCGTGCTCCTGCGCGCCGAGGGGGTCCCGGCCCGGGTGGTCAACGGCTTCTACGGCGGCGAGCCCAACCCGCTGGGCGGCTTCTTGACGGTGCGGCAGTCCGACGCGCACTCGTGGGTGGAGGCGTGGATCGGCGGGAGCTGGGTGCGCCTGGATGCGACGCCGGCCGCGCCCGCGATGCAGAGCCCGGGGCTGCTCACGCAGATCGGTCTGGCGATGGAGTCTCGCTGGCGGCAGGGGCTGCTGGCCTACGACCTGGACCGGCAGCTCGAGGCCGGGCGGGCGCTCGCTGCGGGGTTGAGCGGGGGCAGTGTGTCCTCGACGGGGGGACCCAAGCTCGGACCGGTGGTGTTCGCCGCGCTGGGTCTGGGGGTGGGCCTCTGGCTCTTGCTGCGCATCACTCGCCGGCTCACCTCCTCAGACCGTCGCCCCCAGGACGCCTTGGGGAGACACTTCGCCCAAGCGAGGAGATTGGTGGCCCGCCGGGGCTGGGAGCTGCCGCCCGGTCTCCCGCCACTCTCGGCCGCGGAGCACCTGATTGCCCAGGCCGGACCCGCCGCTGAGCCCCTGCAGGAGCTGGCCTGGATGCTGTACCAGGCGCGCTATGGGGGGCAGCCGGTGCCGCCTGGGGCCGCGAAGGACGCGCTGCGGCGCCTCAAGGATCTGCCAAGACGTGACACAGTGGCGGCGCTGGATGGTTGACGTACCTGGGATTCCGCAGCTATTCGGCCTGCCATGATGCCCCAACTCCCCGCCGCTGACCGCACCCTGGGACAGGCCCTGCGCGAGACCGCCTCGCGCTGGCCCGAGCGCCCCGCACTGCTCTCCGAGGAGCGCTCCCTGAGCTGGGCGGAGCTGGACGCCGAGGTCGATGCCGTCGCCGGTCTCCTGCACAGCCTGGGCGTCCGCAAAGGGGACGTGGTGGGCGGGGTGATCAACAAGCGCCCGGAGGTCGTGACCACCTTTCTGGCCTGCGCGCGCATCGGCGCCCTGTACGCGCCGGTGAACTTCAAGCTGCACCCCGAGCGCATCCGGGAGCAGTTCGAGACGGCCCGGATCCGCTGCGTGCTGACCGAGAAGGGCTTTGACAGCGTGCTCAAGCCGCTGCTGCGCGCCACCCTGAGCGACCCGGCCCGCATCGTGTACGTGGGCGAGACGGGGCGGCACGGGACCAGCAACTACGCGGACCGGGCGGGGCACCAGGACCCGGGCGTGCAGACCGCGCCCGACGAGCCCTGCTACCTGAACTACACCAGCGGCACGACGGGCCAGCCCAAGGGCGCCATCGTCAGCCACTTCCGCGTCCTCTACCAGGCGCTGACGGCCTTCGACGGGGACACCGGCCTGACGCCCGAGGGCTTTGAGGGCATGGGCTTCACCGCGGATGACGTGTTCCTGGGCATGTTCAGCGTCTTCGCGCACCCCCACGAGCTCTTCCACCGGAGCATCGTCTGCGGCGGCGCCTTCGTCATCGTGGACAGCCTGAACCCCCGCGTGATCGCGCGCGCCATCCAGCGCTTCCAGGTCACCTGGATGATGGCGGTGCCCAGCTTCTACGAGATGCTGCTGGACCACATGGAGGCCGGCGGGCCCAGGCTCTCCAGCCTGCGCGTGCTGGAGTCGGGCGGCGCCTTCGTGAGCGCGGAGACCCTGCGGCGGATGGAGAGCGCGTTCGGGGCCTCGTTCATGCCCGTCTGGGGCAGCACCGAGACCACCGGGGTGGCCGTCGCCATGCGCCCCGACCGCCCCCGCGTGCCCGGCACCACCGGCACGCCCATCTCGGGCTACGAGCTGCGCATCGTCGACAACCACGGGCGCGATTGTGACCCCGACGAGGTCGGCGAGATGCTGGTCCGAGGCCCCGCCGTGGTCAGCGAGTACCTGAACAACCCCCAGGAGACCGCGGCCCTGTTCGAGGGCGGCTGGTACCACACCCGGGATCTGGTCAAGCGCAGCGCGGACGGCTTCATCCAGTTCGTGGGGCGGCGCAGCGAGATGCTCAAGATCGGGGGGATCCGCGTCTACCCCCTGGAGATCGAGCGGGTGATCAAGGACCACCCCCAGGTCCGCGACGTGGTCGTCGTGCGGGCCGAGGAGCGGGTGCGCGGTGAGATCGCCCGGGCCGTGGTGAGTCTGGTCCCTGGCTGTGAGCTGGGTGTGCGGGACATCCAGGCCTACTGCCGGGATCGCCTGGCGGTCTACAAGGTCCCGCGGGTGGTCGAGTTCTGGGACGAGGTCCCCAAGCTGCCCAACGGCAAGCTCAACCGGCGCGCGGTGCTCGAGGTACCCATGGACGCCCGCCGCGACTTCCGGAAGGCCTGAGCGGTGCCCTCGCCCCTCAAGAGCCCGGTGCTGCTGGTCAAGGACCTGGGCGGGCTGGCGCTCTACTACCCGGGCCAGGCCCTGGTCTCGCGGGCGCCTCGAAGCCTGCTGGGGCACGCCGCGCGGGTGGGCGGGGACCTGGTGCGCAAGGTCTCCAAGGCGGAGCGTCGGGAGGCCCTGGAGGAGCTGGAGGCCCTGTTCGGGGACCAGCCCATGCCGCACTACAAGTGCGAGATCCTGCGCGAGGCCTACCGGCAGACGATGTTCAACGAGCTGGAGGTCTTGCGCTACCCCCACCTGGACCCCCAGTCCGTCGACGAGGTCTGTGTGGTCGAGGGCCGCGAGCACCTGGACGCCGCGCTGGCCCGGGGCAAGGGTGCCATCGTGCTCATCGGGCACTTCGGGGCCAACCAGATGATCATGCCGGCCCTGGGCCACGCCGGCTACCCCATGAACCAGCTCTCCGCGCCCCCGCCCGTCTGGGCCGACATCCTGCGCGAGACCCGCACCACGCCGCTGTGGGAGAAGGTGCTGGAGCGGCGCTGGGAGCTGGAGCAGCGGCTGCCTGTGCGGCACATCAACGTCTTCAAGTTCCTGCGCCCGGCCCTGGAGTGCCTGCAGAACAACGAAGTCCTGGGGTTGGCCTTCGACGGGGGAGGCGGGCGGCGCTGGACCCAGGTGCAGTTCATGGCCCGCCGCGCCAACGTGGCGGTGCAGCCCGCGCAGCTTGCCCGCAAGACCGGGGCGGCCATCCTCCCCACGGCGGTCATCCGGGAGCCCGGCGAGCGCCGCCACCGCATCGTGATCCACGCCCCCCTGGAGCTGGAGTGGACCCGCGACCGCAGCGCCGACCTGCAGCGCGCCATGCAGGCCTACGTGGACGTGTTCGCCACCTGGGTGGCCGAGCACCCCGCGCACTACCTGAACTTCATGTTGCTGCGCCGCAAGGTGCGCGCCACCGACGTGGTGCCCTTCTTTGACGACTCCCCGCCCGCCCCCGGGCAGATGGACGCCAAGCAGGCGCAGGAGCACCTGCAGTGGGCTGGCCGCAAGTTCGAGGAGAGCGGCGCTTGAGCCACCCCCTGGATCTCGCCTTCGAGGCCAGCCAGCGCGACGCCTTCTGGCTCCCCAGCTGGGCCACCCTGGTCGACGAAGAGGGCCTCTGCTTCTGGCACTCCCAGCGCCCCGAGCCCATGCTGAACACGGGCGTCTGCCTCCGGGGCCCCCAGCGCCGGGCCAAGCTCCAGCGGGCCCGCGCGCGCATGGGTCCGAGCTCTCAGTGGAACCTGGCCGAGCCCAGCCTGGAGCAGGGGGTGGAAGCGGATCTCGGCGCCTTCGGGTGGACCCCCGGACCGACCTACACCCTGCGCATCTTGAACACCTCGACACCCCTCTCCACCAGCGAGGTCACCGTTGCCCCGGTCAGCGACCGCCGGAGCTTGTTGGATGCCATCTCGGTCGCGGACCAGGCCTTCGGCCGTGGCCTCCAGCCCGTCCCAGAGGACCGCATCCAGCAGGAGCTGAGGGCGTGCACCGGTGACCTCGCTCGGGTCCACCGCTTCGTCGGGTATCTGGACGGGGAGCCGGTCTCCTATGGTGGGCTCAACAGCTACCCGCAGCTCAAGGTCGGCTTCCTCTGGGCTGGGTCGACCCTGGAGCACGCCCGGGGCAGGGGGGCCTACCGCGCGGTGTTGGCCGCCCGCCTGCATCGGGCCCGCGCGCTCGGGCTGGAGATCGTGGGGCTCTACGCCAAGCACGACACCAGCGATCCGATCGTGGCGGCGATGGGCTTCCGGCCCCTCGGTCAGATGCAGCAGTTCCTGGCGGACTGAGCCCCGACCGGCTGCTCAGGACCGGCGGCGTCGCAGCAGGACTAGCCCGAGCAGCCCCACCCAAGCCAGGCCCAGGGGGCTGGAGGCCGGGGAGCTCGCGCACTGGCAGCCCGCGCCGCCGCCGTAGTTGCCCGTGACGGTCAGGGGGTTCTCATCGGCGGTGTCCCCGGGGACCGGGTCCTCCTCTTCGTCGGGGAGGTCATCGCTCCCATCCAGGGGGTCGGTGCCGTTCTCGACCTCCTCGCCGTCCATGACGCCGCCGTCATCGGTGTCGTCGTCCATGGGGTCGGTGCCGTGGGTGTTGACCTCGTCGCCGTCGCTGAGGCCGTCGCCGTCGCTGTCGGGGTCCTCGGGGACGGTGCCCAGCACGCTCTCCTCGCCGTCGGTGAGGCCGTCTCCGTCGGTGTCCAGCGCGTCGGTGTTGTCGTCGCTGCCGTCCAGGGGGTCGGTGCCATCCACCAGGACCTCGACGCCATCAGGGACCCCGCCCTTGTCTGTGTCGCGGTCCAGAGGGTCGGTGTTGTAGACGTCGACCTCGTCCCCATCACTCAGCCCATCGCTGTCGCTGTCGTCGTTGGTGGGGTCGGTGCCGTGGTTGTTGACCTCCGCGCCGTCCTCCAGGCCGTCGTCGTCGCTGTCGCGGTCGTTGGGGTCGGTGCCGTGGGTGTTGACCTCGTCGCCGTCGCCCAGGCCGTCGCCGTCGCTGTCACCGTTGAGGGGATCGGTCCCGGTGCTGTCCAGCTCGTCGCCGTCGCTGAGGCCGTCGTCATCGCTGTCTGCGTCGTTGGGGTCGGTGCCGTGGGTGTTGACCTCGTCGCCGTCATCCACGCCGTCGCCGTCGCTGTCGGCCTTGGTGGGGTCGCTGCCGGTGGTGCCCAACTCCTCGCCGTCGCTGAGGCCATCGCCGTCCGTGTCGGCGTCGTTGGGGTCGGTGCCGAGGGTGGCCTCCTCCTCGTCCGAGAGGCCGTCACCGTCGGAGTCGGTGCCCTTCACGTCGTCGCTGGGGTCCAGGGGATCCGTGCCATCGCTGACCTCGGTCCCGTCGTTCACGCCGCCGCCGTCGGTGTCCGCCAGGTTCGGGTCGGTGCCGTGGGTGTTGACCTCGTCGCCGTCACTCAGGGTGTCGTTGTCGCTGTCGGCGTCCGCGGGGTCGGTGCCGTGGGTGTTGACCTCGCTGCCGTCGTCCAGGCCGTCCCCGTCGGTGTCGGTGTCCAGGGGATCGGTGCCGTGGGTGTTGACCTCGCTGCCGTCGCCCAGCCCATCCCCGTCGGTGTCGGAGTCGTTGGGGTCGGTGCTGTGGGTGTTGACCTCGTCGCCGTCGCTGAGGCCGTCGCTGTCGCTGTCCGAGTCGTTGGGGTCGGTGCCGTGGGTGTTGACCTCGTCGCCGTCGTCCAGGCCGTCGCCGTCCGAGTCCGCGACCGTGGGGTCGGTGCCGTGGACCTTGACCTCGTCGCCGTCGCTGAGGCCGTCGCCGTCGGTGTCCGTGTCGTTGGGGTCGGAGCCCAGGCCGTAGATCTCGCGCAGGTCGTTGAGCCCGTCGCCGTCCGAGTCGCTGTTGAGCGGGTCGGTGCCGTGCTTGTCGACCTCGTCGCCGTCGTCCAGGCCGTCGCCGTCCGTGTCCGCGTCGTTGGGGTCGGTGCCGTGCGTGTCGACCTCGTCGCCGTCATCCAGGCCGTCTCCGTCGGTGTCGGAGTCCAGGGCGTCGGTGCCGTAGGTGTTGATCTCTTCGCCGTCGTCCAGGCCGTCGCCGTCGGTGTCGGCGTCGTAGGGGTCGGTGCCCAGGGTGGCCTCTTCGGCGTCGGTGAGGCCGTCCCCGTCGCTGTCCGTGCCGCTCACGTCGTCGCTGGGGTCCAGGGGGTCGGTGCCGTCGTCCACCTCGGTCCCATCGTTCACGCCGCCGCCGTCGGTGTCCGCCAGGTTCGGGTCGGTGCCGTAGGTGTTGACCTCCTCGCCGTCGTCCAGGGTGTCGCCGTCGCTGTCCGCATCGGAGGGGTCGGTTCCGTGGGTGTTGACCTCGCTGCCGTCGTCCAGGCCGTCCCCGTCGGTGTCGGTGTCCAGGGGGTCGGTGCCGTGGGTGTTGACCTCGTCGCCGTCATCCAGGCCATCGCCATCGGTGTCGGCGTCGTTGGGGTCGGTGCTGTGGGTGTTGACCTCGGCGGCGTCGTCCAGCCCGTCGTCGTCGCTGTCGGTGTCCAGGGGGTCGGTGCCGTGGGTGTTGACCTCTGCGCCATCGCCCAGGCCGTCGCCGTCGGTGTCGCCGTCGCTGGGGTCGGTGCCGTGGGTGTTGACCTCGTCGCCGTCGTCCAGGCCGTCGCCGTCGGTGTCCGGATCGCTGGGATCGGTGCCCAGATCGATCTCGTCCAGGTCGCTGAGCCCGTCGCTGTCGCTGTCCATGTCGTTGTCGCTGACCGCGTCCCACCAGGAGCTGCAGGAGCTGCTGCTGTTGTCACAGCCGGCGATGTCCTTGCTGAACTTCTTGGTCGAGGCCGAGGTGCCGAACACGACGCCCAGCTCGGAGGGGTCGCTGAGCCCGGTCGCGCTGCTCAGGTCCGACCAGGGCACGTACCAGTCCACGAAGTAGTCGACGCTGCTGCTGGAGCCGCCGCAGATGTCGGAGCCCGCCGAGGTGTAGCCCGCGTAGCCGGCGGTGCTCGCCCCGCTGGCCGCCAGCGCCGCCGAGTAGCTGTTCAGCGAGGTCTCGGCGGTGTCCGAGTAGAAGGGCGTGGTGCCCGTGGTGTTCTCGTACAGCCGCGCGCTGTCCTTGTTGCCGTCCACGTAGAGCAGGTGGTCGTACTTGACGCTGCTGGTGTCCCAGTCGGACTCCATCATCACGCCCCAACCGAAGCTGCGCCAGGAGCTGGGGGTGCCGCCCTTGGTGCTGTAGGGCTCGGCGGCCACGCGCAGGCGGAACCACACGTTGGTGCCGTCGCTGTACCAGTAGGCGGCCGGGTTGCTGGAGTCGCCGACGATGTCCCACCAGGAGCTGCCGCTGACGTCTCCGCAGGGGTCGGTGATGTCCGCGCCGTCGAGCTGGACGGGCTCCCAGTCGCTGCTGGAGGGCCAGGTCGCGGCGGCGGCCTCCCCGCTGAGTGTGAGCGCGAGGGGCAACAGTGCGGAGGAGAGAGGCATGGGGCGTCCCGGGCACGTAGAAACACGTACCTGCCATTGAACCAACTCCTTGAGGCGGCTCCCTGTCCTTGACCTGATTTGTCAGGGAGGTGGTGGGAATCTCCCGGCGATGGCGGGAGACCATCGGCCCCTCGGCTTCAGGATCCGGCGCTCGGACCGTTGAGTCTGTTGTGAACGCCACGCCGCCATCCACCGCGCGCAGAGGCCTGGCTCTGCTGCTCACGGCCCTGGGCCCCGGCTTCGGACACCTCTATGCGCGCGACTATCGCCGGGCTCTGCAGGCCCCCTTCTGGTGGCTGCTGGGCTCCGCGGTGCCCGGTCTCCTGGCGCCCTTCATCCCGGCCCTGGCCCGGTGGATCCTCCCGCTGAGCGCCGCCTGGATGCTCGCCATCTGGTGGGCCATCGCGCTCCACGCCGCCCTGCAGGTGGGCCGCCATCCCCGGGCCCGGAGCCGCCCCCTGGAGCTCGCCTTCCTGGGGATCTGGCTGGCCATGTGGGGCGGGCAGGCGTGGATCCGCCACCACATCGGAGGCCCGGTCGCCACCCGCGGCCAGAGCATGGCCCCCAGCATCGGCGCGGGCGAGCTCTTCTACGTCTCCCGCATCCCCCGGATGCCCCAGCGCGGGCAGGTGGTCCTTTTCAACAGCGAGGGCCGCGAGCGCCTGGGCCGCGTGCTGGGGGTGCCCGGTGACCGCGTCGGTCTGCGCCAGGGTGTCCTCGTGCGGGACGGGGTGGTCGTGGGGGCCGAGGGCCCAGAGCTGCAGTGGTGGGCTGCGGGCTGTGTACGCACCACACAGCCTCTCCTCGTCGAAGAACACGGCGCTGCGCGGGTCCCCATCGTGACGGACTCGGAGAGCGGCTCGGGAGAGGAGCGGCTGTTGGGCCCTGGAGAGCTCTTGGTTCACCCCGACGACCGACGGGGCCTCCAAACGCTGCCAGAACCCATCCCCACCAGCGAGGTCACCGGTGTCGTCTCTGGAGTCCTGCCCTGGACGAACCCCTGCGGCGTCCCACCCCTGCGGGCACTCTGGGCGCGCTGACTACTGGCCGCGTTTACTACTGGGGGGCGGTGTGGAAGCTGAGCTCGTAGGGCACGGCCACGTTGCCGCTGGTGTCGCGGAAGTTCTCGTAGCTCTGGTTGTTGAAGCCCAGGCTGTAGCCGGTGTCGGCGGCCAGGGAGACGGTCAAGACCACGGTGCGCGGGTCCTCCCAGACGGGATCGCCGACGACCTCGGGGAAGTGGTCGGCCCAGGTGATGACGTAGGACCAGCCGTTGTGGCTCATGTCCTTGGAGAAGGTGGCGCGGATCTCGGTGAGGCCGGGGTTCACCGCCAGATCGCCGGCCTGGGGGACCGTGCTGACGATGACGGGGGGCCGGTCGGGCAAGAGCTGGTCGTCGGGCTGCTCGGCGGGGGCGTAGCCGGTGTCTTCGGGGCACTCGGCGGTGGAGTCGTACTCGAGCTCGGTGCAGGCGAGCAGCAGGGCGAAGATCATGGTGGGCTCCCGGTGGTGGGGGAGTCATAACCCCAAAGCTCAGCTTGGCGGGCGGATCTCCACGCGGCTGAACACGGCGAAGGGGGTGCCGGGGAGCTCCTGCTCCACCAGGGCCTTGGCGAGGGGGCCGTCCACCACAAAGCAGAAGACGCTCATCTCTCCACTGCCCATGTCGCCGCCGTCGCAGTGGCCCAGCCCGGTCCAGCCCAGGCGCTCGTTGAGCGCGGCCTCCAGGTCGATGCGCAGCTGCAGGTCCTCGGTGCTGCCCCAGCCCTCCAGCTTGGCGGTCAGCTGCAGGGTCCACATCTCGTCCTCGTCCCAGGGGGCGAAGCCGGCCTCCATCACGGGGGCCAGGAGCTCGCGGATGGCCTGCTCGGGGTCGCCGCTGCAGGGGTGCTCGCGGCTCTCGCCGATGTCGCCGACCCGCCCGCGGTGCTCGTGGATCTCGCCGTCGTGGAACCAGGCCTCGTGGTAGAGCAGGCCCTGTTCATCGCGCTTGTAGAGCTTGAGCACCGGCTGGCCTCAGAGGGGCTCGACGTCGTAGAGCTCCAGGCCTTCGTTCTCGCGTAGGGCGTACTGCAGCGGCCAGGGGCTCTCGGCGAGCACGACGGGTCGGCCGTTGCGGTCCTCGACCACGGGGTAGTCGCGCCGGGCCTTCATCCACTCCAGGCCGTCGCCGGTGCCGCCGATCCAGCGGGCCAGGCGGAAGTTGCTCATCTCCAGGATGGCCTCCACCCGGTACTCGTTCTTGAGGCGCTCGATGAGCACCTCGTACTGGAGCATGCCGACGGCGCCCAGGAAGGGGTCCTGCTTGCCGAGCTCAGGGCGGAAGAAGAGCTGGATGGCGCCCTCGTGGGAGAGCTGGTCCAGGCCGGCGGCGAGCTGCTTGCGCTTGAGGGGGTCCTTGAGGCGCAGGCGGGCGAAGTGCTCGGGGGCGAAGCGGGGGATGCCCTTGTACTTGATGACCTCGCCGGCGCTCAGGGTGTCGCCGATGCGCAGCTTGCCGGGGTCGTAGAGGCCTACGATGTCGCCGGGCCAGGCGTTCTCGACGATGGAGCGCTCCTGGGCCAGGAAGCTGTGGGGCTTGGACAGGCGCAGCTTTTCGGCGTTGCGGCCGATCTTGACGTCCATGCCGCGCTCGAACTCGCCGCTGACCACGCGCATGAAGGCGATGCGGTCGCGGTGGCGGGGGTTCATGTTCGCCTGGATCTTGAAGATGAAGCCGGTGAACTGGGGCGCGTCGGGGGCGACGGTCTCGGACTCCAGGGTCTCGCGGGGGGCGGGCCCGGGGGCGCTCTCCACCAAGAAGTCCAGGAAGGGCTGCACGCCGAAGTTGGTCATGGCGGAGCCCCAGAACACGGGGGTCAGCTCGCCCTTGATGAAGGCCTCGTGGTCCCACTCATCGCCGGCCATCGCCAGCAGCTCCAGCTCCTCTTCGACCTGGTCGGCCAGGGAGTCGCCCAGGCGCTCGCGGGCCTCTTCAAAGGACATGCGCTCCTGCACGCCCTTGTCCTGCCCGTGGCGGGAGTCGGAGAAGAGGAAGACCTCGCGGGTGCGCACGTCCACGACGCCGCGGAAGTTCCGGCCCATGCCGATGGGCCAGTTGATGGGGAAGCAGCGCAGGCCGCCCAGCTTCTCGGCGACCTCGTCCATCAGGCCCAGGGGGTCCAGGCCCTCGCGGTCCAGCTTGTTCATGAAGGTCAGGATGGGCAGGCCGCGCAGGCGGCAGACCTCGAAGAGCTTGTGCGTCCGGGCCTCGACGCCCTTGGCGTGGTCGATGAGCATGACCGCCGAGTCCACCGCGGACAGGGTGCGGTAGGTGTCCTCGGAGAAGTCGGCGTGACCGGGGGTGTCCAGCAGGTTGACCGCGCGGCCCATGTGCTCGAACTGCAGGACCGAGGAGGTGATGGAGATCCCGCGGGTCTTCTCCATCTCCATCCAGTCGGAGACCGCGTGCCGGCTGGCCTTTCGGGACTTGACGCTGCCAGCGAGGTGGATGGCCCCGCCGTAGAGCAGCAGCTTCTCGGTGAGCGTGGTCTTGCCAGCGTCCGGGTGGGAGATGATGGCGAAGGTGCGGCGGCGCTCGGCCTGGGTCGTCAGCTCGGACATACCGGGATCCTGATTCTCTGGGCGGCCGGGTATGTCGGGAGGGGGGCGGCGTCCACCTGTGGGGG
>JAZAMN010000072.1:0-5262 GCA_036229005.1 Myxococcota bacterium | reverse complement strand
CCCCAACCCGCCCCCGGTCTCCACCCTGCCCACCTGGGACGAGGTCGTGAACCCCACCCCCAAGGACGGGATCCCGGAGATCCAGACCACAAACCCCCCCGTGCCCGCCCTGCGCAGCGACGCCGAGGGCCGCTGCTACGTCACCTGGACCGACCCCCGCCGCGAGCCCCCCACCGGCCCCTACGACCACGCGACCGAGGGCGGCACCGAGATCCAGTGCCCACCCGAAAAGGCCGAATGAACGCCAACCCTTGGGGCCGCGCCCCCCAGGAGTGGGGCCTGCGCGCCCGCGCCGAGTACCGCAGCGCCGCCATCAGCGCCCAGCTCCTGCACTGGCTCATCCAGGCCGGCCTGCCCCTGGAGCTGCTGGAGACCGGCCGCCGCATCGTCGGCGACGAGCTCGTCCACGCCCAGCTCTGCGCCGAGGTCGTCGAGGCCCTGGGCAGCGACTGGCAGCCCGCCCCCACCGAGACCGCCGACCTGGCCCTCCCCGCCTCCCCCGACGGCCTGCTCGCGTCCATCCTGGAGTCCCTGCTCCCCAACTTCCTGCTGGGCGAGACCCTGGCCGTCCCGCTCTTTGGCGCCATGCGCCGCGACGCCCAGCACCCCCAGGTCCTGGCCGCCCTCACCCGCATCCTCGCCGACGAGGCCGTCCACCGCGCCTTCGGCTGGCAGGTCCTGGACGCCCTGCTGGAGCTCGACCCCGACGGCGTCCGCGCCTGGCTCTCCGCCCGCCTCCCCCCCGAGCTCGCCCGCCTGCGTGCCCTCTACGCCGGGGTGCAGGGGCCCCCGCTCACCAAGGAGGAGAGGGGCTGTGGGCTGCTGGAGCCGAGCGACTGGACCGTCATCACCGACCGGGCCATCGAACACGACGTATTGCCTCGTCTGCGCCAACGAGGCATCGCTCAGGGCCTGCACCCCCACCCCTGACCCAGCGCCTGCTCAGGCAGCTCCACCGCCCACCCCGACCGCTCCAGCACCCACGCTGCGTAGCTGTTGGAGTTCGGCCCGGGGAGCATCCGGTAGCGGTCCGCGCAGGGGTAGGGCGTCTCCAGCACCGCAATCACCGCCTGCGCCTGCTCCCCCCGGAGCTCAGCCCACAGCGTGCCCCCCGTCCCCATCGAGAACTCCAGCGTGTTCACGTCCACCCACAGGTGGCTCCCCGCGTGCGCCGACTGCCAGACCTCGTAGCGGTGGCGCTCCCCCGCCTCGTCCGTCACCAGGAACAGCGGGTGTACCGCGCGGCCTCCTGTGAAGGGGACGGGCTGCAGGTGAAGCTGAACCAGTGGGCCCACCTCCTGACCCAGTGACCGCTGCCACACGGCGTCAGACTGGACCTCCATCGGCGAGGGCACCGTTGCTCCGAGCACCCCGACGCCCAGCAGCCCCCAACCCAGCGCCAGCCAGCGGCGCATGCCCCGCGCTGCCCTCAGCGCTGGTGCCCCACGCCGATGCGCACGCGCAGCACCTCGGGCACGCCCGGTGGGAACTGCACGTCCACCAGCAGCTCCCGGCCGGCCCGCCGCACGTTCACCCGCGAGCGCCCCAGCCCGTGCCGGTGCAACACCGTGGCGATCGCCAGCCGCGCCTCACTCTCGATGCGGCGGGGGTCGGCGCTGTAGACCAGCCCCTCCACCGCGTCGTGGATCTCGGCCTCGACCGCCTGCAGGTTGACGCGCCGGGCCACTCAGAGGCCCCGCACCAACTCCAGGTTGCCGTCGTAGAGCCGCCGCAGGTCGTCGATGCCGTAGCGCAGCATCACCATGCGGTCGAAGCCCATGCCGAACGCGAAGCCGTTCCACTCCTTGGGGTCGTGGCCGCAGGCCTCGAGCACCTTGGGGTGCACCATCCCGCAGGGGATCACCTCGATCCAGCCCGAGTGCTTGCAGATGCTGCAGCCGCTGCCCTTGCAGAAGATGCACTCGATGTCCAGGTCCAGCCCGGGCTCAACGAAGGGGTAGAACGCCGGCCGGAAGCGGGTCGGCACCTTGTAGCCCATCAGCTTCTCGACCAGGCCCTCGAGCGTGGCCTTGAGGTGCCCCACCGTCACGTTCCGGTCGATCAGCAGGCCCTCGCACTGGTTGAAGGCCGCCAGGTGCGTCGCGTCGATGGTCTCGTTCCGGAAGCACTTGCCCGGCGCGATGATGCGCAGGGGCAGCTCCGCCTTCTCCAGCGTCCGGATCTGCACTGAGCTTGTGTGCGTGCGCGGGATCTCGTTCTCGGTCGTGTAGAAGGTGTCCCACACGTCCCGCGCCGGGTGGTTGGCCGGGATGTTCAGCGCGTCGAAGTTGTGGAACGCGTCCTCGATCTCCGGGCCGCTCGCCACCGCGAAGCCCAGGCCGTTGAAGTGCTCGATCACCTCCTCCAACAGCTTGGAGATCGGGTGCATCTTGCCCACGTGCTGGGACTTGCCGGCGCCCAGGGTCACGTCCAGCCAGCCCGCCTCCAGGCGCGCGGCCTCGGCCTGCTGCTCCAGCGTGCCCTTGCGGGCCTCTAGCGCCTCGGTCACCTCGTCCTTGAGCGCGTTGACCGCCTGACCGAAGGGCCGCCGCTCCTCTGCGGGCAGCTTGCCCGTCTGCTTGAGCAGCGCCTTGATCGCGCCCTTCTTACCCAGGAACTGCACGCGCACCTGGTCCAGCGCCGAAAGGTCACCCGCTCCCGCGATGGCCTGGGCCGCCTGGGACCGCAGCCCGTCGATCAGCTCCGCGCTGTTCTGCTCCGCGCTCATCCCTGCTCTCCCAGCTCACGCTCGATCACGGCCACGAACTGCTCCTTGGGCTGCGCGCCGTTCAGGAACACCCCGTTGATGAAGAAGGCCGGCGTCCCGTTCACGCCCGCGGCCTGCCCGTCCTGGAAGTCCTTCATGATCTCCTGGCTGTGACGCGCCGTCTCGCCCATGCAGGTCTTGAAGGTGTCCATGTCCAGCCCGATCTTGGTCGCGTAGGCCTCGATGCCCACCATGCTGTAGTTGGTGTTCCGCATCAGCTCGTCGTGCATCTGCCAGTACTTGTCCTGCTCCCCCGCGCAGTTCGCGGCGATGCTCGGCTCCAGCCCGCCGGCCCCACCCGACAGCGGGTAGTCGCGGTACACGATCTTGATCTTGCCCTCGTACTCCTCGGAGAGCTCCACCAGGGTCGGGTAGATCTTCCGGCAGTAGCCGCACTGGTAGTCGGCGAACTCCACGATGGTGATCGGCGCGTTCGGGTCACCCAGCACCGGGTCGTCGTCGGCCGACACCTCGATCCGCGGCATGTCCGGGAAGGGGAGCTGGGTCTGGAAGCCGTAGGCCGCCTCCAGCTCCGCGATGTAGGCCTCCATCCGCTCGGTCTGGCGCTTGGACAGCAGGTAGCCCTCCACCTGGGGGCGCACCTGGTCCAGCGGCGCGTTCCGGAGCTGCCGGGCGATCACCGGGTAGAACTCCTCGACCTCGGCGTCGGTGGGCTTGGACACCTTGTCCTCGACCTCGGCCTTGAGCAGCCCGTCCAGGTCGGTGTTCCGCTTGGCGGCCTCGGCCTCCATCATCTTCATCAGCGCCAGCTCGCGCAGCGCCCCCGACTCCACCGCGTAGCGGTTCTGCAGGTAGGTGATCTCCACCTGCTTGAGGTCGCCGTCCGCGTACTCCAGCAGGTCCGAGTAGAGCACCTGCCCCCCGTTCCACTGGGCCACCACCCCATCTCCCGGCGCCAGATCGGGCAGCGATGCCGCGTCGGGCTGCGGTCCCATCGAGGCCGCGGGCGTGGTCGTCGAGCTCTCGCCGGTGCAGGCGAGCAGGGAGAGGAGGAGGATCATGAGCGCTCCGAGGTCATTGGCCGACCTCCCTAACCTGTTCCCGCCAGCGGGCTCCGTCACACCCGTCGGCGCAGGCGAGGACAGGCTGTCCAGGCTGTGCTAGCGTCTGCGCATGCTCCCCTTGCTCCTGGCCACCGCGGCGAACGCCCAGTCCCTGCGCCTGGTCAGCGAGAACGACGTCTACCTGTCCACCTGGGACCGCTACTACAGCGCCGGCAACCTGCTGATGCTGGAGCTGGAGCCTGCGCGTCTGCAGCCCGGCCTGGAGCGCATCGGGCTGGCCGACGCCCAGCTCGCCGTGGGCTTCGCCAACCAGATCTACACCCCCAAGTACATCTTCAAGCGCGACTACGGACCCGACGCCCGCGACTGGTTGAGCTGGGCGGGCTGGAGCCTGAGCACCTGGGGGCACACAGACCACGGCGTCGCCACCATGGGGCTCACCTGGGGGCTGACCGGCCCCTGGTCGGGCGGCCAGTGGGCTCAAGAGACCATCCACAGACTCCCTGGCCTCAAGGCCCCGGTCGGCTGGGACGGGCAAATGCCCACCGAGCCCACCGCCAACCTGAGCCTGGCCCACCTCTGGCCCAGCGCCTTTCGTACCGGTGGCATCGAGCACAGTCCCTACTGTGTCGCCCAGCTCGGCACCTGGGAGACCGGCGGCACCGTCGGCCTGCTGGCCTCCTGGGGTAGCGCCCCACGACAGAGCCGCCCCCTCCAGGTCGTCCAGGGTCGCAGCGCCCGGGGGCCCGACCCCACGCAGGGCTGGTCCACGCACGCCGGCCTCGAGCTCCACGGCTGGCTCCGCTACCTGCCCCTGGACGGCGTGCTCCTGCAGGAGGGGCCCAGCGCCCCTCGCCGCCCAGGCTACGGCGAGGCCTACCTGGGCATCGAGCGGCGCGGCCCTCGCTGGACCGTGGGCTACGAGATGGTCGGGAGAACCCGGGAGGCCCAGGCGCAGGACACGATGCACCGCTATGGGCGGGTGTGGGTGGAGCGGGGGTTCTGAGGGGCGGCGTGAGGGGATCCGGTGCTGAACGCAGGGTTTGGGGGGCATCCAGTGCTGAACGCACGGGTTGGGGTGGCATCTGTGGCTGAACGCACGCTTCTTGGGAGCATCCGGTGCTGAACGCACGTTTCTGGGGGCCATCTGGGGCTGAACGCACGTTTTTGGTGGGCATATGGTGCTGAGCGACCCCAACCGGCCCCCCAGACGGGCATTCGTCCCCCGATGCCCGGCCAAGACGGGCGTTCGACCCCCGATGCCCGGCCAAGACCGGCCTTCGACCCCCGATGCCCGGCCAAGACGGGCGTTCGACCCCCGATGCCCGGCCAAGACGGGCGTTCGACCCCCGATGCCTCTCATGGCCCGAAGCCGAGGGTGCCCCGGGGACCCTCGCCCAGGGGGTGGGGGGGGGGGCGCCCCCCCCCACCCCCCCCAGGGGCGGGGCCCCGGGGCGCCCCCCCCCCCCC
>JAZAMN010000071.1:0-243387 GCA_036229005.1 Myxococcota bacterium | reverse complement strand
GGGCGTGACCGAAAGGAGGCGCGGGCTCAAGCTCACTCACGGTCTCGATTGCTCGGGACCAGCGCTTCATCGAGCTCCGCGCCTCCCCCCGGCTTCAACAGGCTACCCGGCGATGGCAGACACAAGCGCTTCGCTGAGGCTACGGCGGCTCAGTGAGCGCTCCGCTGAGGCTACGCCGGCTCAGTGAGCGAATCGGCCACCGGATCCGGCCTCCGAGGCCGCTTTGGCCCCCAAATCGGCCTGTTTTGGCCCCCGAAGACCCCGATTCGGTGGCCCGAGCGCTCACTGGTGGGGCGTAGCCTCGCGGCGGCGCTCACTCAGAGGCCGTAGCCACCCCCCTTCGCTCACTCGGAGGCCGTAGCCTCGTGCCGGCGCTCACTCACAGCCCCTAGCCCCCGAGAAGGGCCCGCCAGGGGCTCACCCCATCAACGACCCCGACCACAGCACCCAGCCCATCGACACCAGCCCTGCGCCGTTCATCCCCAGGCCGGCCAGGGTGAGCTCCTTCTGGGTGTACTGGCGCTCCTTGTAGAGCCAGAACAGGTCCAGCAGCAGCCAGGGGACCGCCAGCAGCAGCATGCCGCCCAGCACCCAGTCGCCAAAGTGCAGGCCCAGGACCAGGCCCTCGCCGAGCACCAGCAGCAGGATGAGGCCCTTGGTGGGGCGCACCCCCAGCAGCGTCGCGGTGGTCTTGCGGCCGGTGGCGGTGTCGGGCCAGTAGTCCATGACCTCGCCGACGAGCTGGGCGTGGGCGCAGAAGGCGGCCAGGTAGGCCAGCGCGGGCCAGGGGACCGGCGGCGTGCCGTTCAGCCGGGCGGAGATCCAGACCACCAGCAGGTAGCCCAGGGGGTTGATGAGATCGAAGGGCGGGCGGCCGCGTAGACCGCCGATCTTTGCGTTGTAGGTGGCGTTCACCAGCACGACCCCGGCCATCGCGGCGGCCATCCACCAGCCGGCCAGCCACACAAAGAGCGCCGAGAACACCAGGTGGAGGCCGCCCCAGAGCCACATCAGGCGCCCCAGGGTCTCCTTGGGGGCGCGGGCGCCAAAGAGCCAGGAGTCCTTGCGGGGGTTGTGCTGGTCGATCTCCCAGTCCACCCAGTCGTTCCAGCCGTAGACCAGCCCGCTCAGGGGAAAGCAGACCCAGAACAGGCCCAGCCAGAGCACGGGATCGCGCCAGTCCGCCCCCGCGGACAGGGGCAGGACGTAGAGCCAGATGGTCTGGAACCACAGGCCGGGGCGGCTGACCTTGAGGGCGGTGCGCAGCACTCAGCGGCCGCTGCGGGGCAGCTCGCCCTTCTGGACGGCGATGGCGCGCAGGACGGCCTCGGGGGTGGCGGGCAGGGCCAGCTCCACGGGCCCGGGGCCGAAGCTGGAGATGGCGTCGCGCAGGGCGTGCACCACCGCGATGGCCAGCATGAAGGGGGGCTCGCCGACGGCCTTGGAGCCGTGGATCACGCCCGGCTGCGGGGCCTTCTCCAGCAGCCTGACCGTGAAGTCCCGGGGGATGTCCCCGATGCTGGGGATCTTGTAGGTGCTGGGCCCCACGGTGACCGCGCTGCCGTCGTCGCGGACGTGCAGCTCCTCGGCCGTGAGCCAGCCCATGCCCTGGACGAAGCCGCCCTCGACCTGCCCGCGGTCCACGCCGGGGAGCAGGCTGTCGCCCACGTCGTGCAGGATGTCGGCGCGCAGCAGCCGGTACTCGCCGGTCAGGGCGTTGATCGCGACCTCGCAGACTGCGCCGCCGTAGGCGAAGTAGAAGAAGGGCCGGCCGCGCCCGGCCTCGCGGTCGTAGCCGATGCCCGGGGTGGCGTAGAAGCCGGCGGCGGCCAGGGAGATCTGGTTGACCCAGCACTGGGTGGCGACCTGCGCGAAGCTGGGGTCCCCAGGCATCTCGGCCCGCACGGCGTCCATGCGCTCGCGGAGCTGGCGGCAGGCGTCGCGGACAGCCTGGCCGTTCAGGTCGGCCCCGGAGCTGGCGGCGGTGGCGCTGGTGTTGGGGACCTTGTCGGTGGCGGTGCGCATCACCCGGATCCTGTCCGTGGGGATGCCCAGCTCGACCGAGCACACCTGCAACATCTTGGCGTGCAGGCCCTGGCCCATCTCGGTGCCGCCGTGGTTGAGCTGCACGCTGCCGTCCGCGAACACCAGCACCAGCGCGCCGGCCTGGTTGAGCAGTGAGGCCGTGAAGCTGATGCCGAACTTGATGGGCTGGAAACCCATTCCTCGTCGAACCCAGCCGGTCTGTACGGACTGTCGCCGCGCCGCATAGTCCGAAGAGGTGGAGAGCTCGTCCCAGATACGCTGCAGCCGCACCTCCTCCAGGACCTGCCCGTAGGGGGTGCTCTGGCCCTCGCGGTAGAGGTTGCGCACGCGCACGGCGGCGGGATCCAGGCCCTGCTGCTCGGCGAAGTGGTCCAGGGCCTGCTCCACGACCAGCATGCCCTGGGGGCCGCCGAAGCCGCGGAAGGCGGTGTTGGAGGGCAGGTGCGTGCGCAGGGCGTGGCCCTCGAAGCGCAGGTGCGGGATGAAGTAGGCGTTGTCCGCGTGGAACATCGCCCGGTCCAGGATGGGGATGCTCAGGTCCTGGCTCCAGCCGCCGTTGGCGTAGAGCTGGACCCGCAGGGCCTGGAGGTCGCCCTCCGCGGTGAAGCCGGCCTCGTAGCGGCCCAGGAAGGGGTGGCGGCCGCCGGTCCAGGCCATGTCCTCGTGTCGGGAGAGTCGGACGCGGCAGGGACGGCCCGTAGCCCACGATGCGAGCGTGGCCCAACACGCGGGCTGGGTGGCCTGGCTCTCCTTGCCGCCGAACCCGCCGCCCATGCGAGGGACCTCGCAGACGATGCGGTGCGCCCCGATGCCCAGGACGTGGGCGGCCATCTTCTGGATCTCGGTGGGGTGCTGGGTGCTGGACTGGATGTGGAAGCCGCCGTCGTCGGTGGGCTGGACCAGGGCGGCCTGGGTCTCCAGGTAGAAGTGGTCCTGGCCGCCGCAGCGCATCTCGCCGCGCACGACGACCTGGGCCTGGGCGAGGGCGTCGTCGACGTCCCCGCGGGCGATGACGTGGGGGGTGCCGTGGGTGGAGCCGGCCTCGATGGCGGCGTCCATGGTGAGCAGCGCCGGGTGGGGGACGATGTCCAACCGCACGGCGGCGGCGGCGCGCTGGGCGAGCTCCCGGGTGTCCGCGACCACCAGGGCGACGGGCTGGCCGACGCAGTGGACCTTGTCTTGGGCCAGAAGGGGCTCGTCGTGGACGATGGGGCCGATCAGGCCGTCCCCGGGGATGTCCGCGGCGGTGAGCACGCGGTGGACGCCGCGCATGGCCAAGGCGGCGGCGGGGTCGATGCTGCGCAGCAGGCCGTGGGCCACGGGGGAGGGCACGGGCTGCACCCACAGGGTCCCAGGCGGGCTGGGCAGGTCGTCGACGTACTGGGCGCGGCCGGTGACGTGCAGGCGGGCGTCGTGGTGGCGGTCCATCTTCATGGCTGCACCGTCCCGACGTGGCCGTCGGCCAGCAGCGGGCAGTCGCTGCCCTGGGTCTCCAGGTAGAAGCCGCGGAGCAGGTTCTCGGCGACCTTGTTCCGGTACCAGGCGCTGCCGCGGTGGTCGGAGAAGGGCGCAAAGTCCAGGGCGGCGATGGCGCGCTCCAGGGTGTCCTCGCTCCAGGGCTGGTTCAGCAGAGCCTGCTCGGCGCCAAGGGCCCGGGCGGTGGTCCCCGCCATTCCGCCGTAGCAGAGCCGCACCTCCTCGACCCGACCCTGGCTGAGGCGGACAAAGAAGCCCGCGGAGACGGCGGAGATGTCCATCTCGCGGCGGCGGCTGACCTTGTAGGCCCCGAGCTTGGTGTGGGGGGGCGGGTCGGGGACCCAGACGGCCTCCAGGATCTCGCCGGGGGCCAGGGCGGTCTGGCGGTAGGCGACGAAGAAGTCCTCCAGGGGCAGCTCGCGGGCGCCCTGCTCGGAGCGGAGGACGACGCGGGCGCCCAGGGCCATCAGCACGGGGGCGCTGTCGCCGATGGGGCTGGCGTTGACCAGGTTGCCGCCCAGGGTGGCGCGGTGCTTGATCTGCCGGCTGGCGAAGTAGCGCAGCATGCGGGTGAGCACGGGGATGGGGTCGGCGGCCTCGAGCTCAGAGAGGGGCAGGGTCGCGCCGATGCGCCAGCCGTGGCGGTCCGCGGTGTCGACGCGCTCCAGGGTGTCCAGGGGCAGGGCCTCCAGGGAGATGAGGGTCTGGAAGCGCTCGCCCCGCTGGGTGATGCGCAGGCCCAGATCGGTCGCGCCGGCGACCAATGCAGCGTCCGGGAAGGCGGAGAGGAGGGGCCAGAGCTCGGTGAGGGAGGCAGGCCGGAAGAACCGCTCTGAGCCCACGCGGTAGTCGAGACGGGTCCTGGGCTGGAGCTCGCCGACGAGGTCATCGGGGGGCTGACTGCCCGCGACCCGGTCCAGGGCCTCGCGGATGGGGCGGTAGCCGGTGCAGCGGCAGAGGTTGCCGCAGAGCTGGTCGTCCTTCTTCCACTCGGCGTCCAGGTCGCTGCGGTGGCAGGCCTCGAACATGGACATCACGAAACCGGGCGTGCAGTAGCCGCACTGGCTGCCCAGGGTGTCGACCATGGCCTGCTGGGCGGGGTGGAGCTGCTCGCCGTCGGCCAGGCCCTCGACCGTGAGCAGGTGGCGGCCGGCCAGAGACGGCAGGGGCACCAGGCAGGCGTTGATGGCGCGCCAGCCGTCTTGGTCCCAGACCGTCACCGTGCAGGCGCCGCAATCGCCCTCGGCGCAGCCTTCCTTGGTGCCGCAGAGCTGCCTGTCGCGCAGGTACTGCAGCAGGGTGGTGTTGGGGGGCACGGCGCGGACGTGGCGGCGCTTTCCGTTGAGGGTGAAGCTGAACATGGTGCGGATTGTAGCGGCCGCGTGACAGCGAGGGGGGCACGGGCCTGGCTATCGCTTGGTCGGCGTCGCGGTTGGCTCCCCCAGCAGCCCCTCCCGGACCAGCGTCGCCAGCCCGGACACCGCCGCCCCCACCCCCGGGAGCCGCAGCGCCAGGCCCATCGCGCCCCAAGGCACCCACTCCAGCAGGGCCGTACTCGCGCGCTGCCCGGGGCTGCGGTCCAGCAGCCAGAAGAGGATGACCGCGAGGTGCCCGAGCCAGGCCAGCAGCGCCAGATCCTGCCAGGCATCGGGGCGATCCGGAGCCCGCTCCAGCGCCGCGTGGAAGGCCCCCTGGACGCGCTCACGGGCTTGTCGGGTGTTGGCGCCAAACAGGCTGTCCTCGCCGGGGGAGACCAGCACACCCAGCAGCGCGCGGAGGGTCTCTCGGTGGGGGGAGAGGGTCTGCAGGCTGGTCAGGGTCGCCTCCCTCACCCCCTGACTCCATGGGCGTTCGACAGCCCCCTCGATGCTCGCCGCGTACGTCGAGGACAGGCTGGCGTAGAGCTCCAGCACCAGCGCCTGCTTGGAGGGGAAGTAGCGGTAGAGCAGGCCGGGGCTGACCTGGGCGCGCTTGGCGATCCCGCGCAGGGTGGTCTGCTCGTAGCCCTGCTCGGCGAAGAGCAGCAGGGCGGTGCGGTACAGGCGCTCTCGGGTCTGGCGGCCCTTGTCGCTGGGGCCTGGGGGACGACCGGCCACGATCCGCTCCTTGAATAGAAAATGAACATGTTTAGTTTAATAGGCACTGGAGGTCGAGACCATGAAGATCGTGATTCCGGGTGGCAGCGGACAGGTCGGTCGCTTGCTGGCTCAGGCGTGGGGGGACGCGCACCAGGTCCATGTGCTCTCGCGGTCTGCTCAGGGCCTGCACCACTGGGACGGCGCGTCCCTGGGACCCTGGGCGGAGCTGCTGGAGGACGCCGATGTGGTCATCAACCTGGCGGGCCGAACGGTCGACTGCCGCTACAACGACCGCAACCTGCGGCAGATGATGGACAGCCGCGTCCGCTCCACGCGGGTGGTGGGGGAGGCCATCGCTGCCTGCGCGCGTCCCCCGCGGCTCTGGCTGCAGATGAGCACGGCCACGATCTACGCCCACAGCCTGGACCGTCCGAACGACGAGCGCAGCGGGCGCATCGGCGGCTGGGAGCCTGACGCCCCGGTCTACTGGAAGCACTCCATCGACATCGCGCTGGCCTGGGAGCGCGAGCTGGAGCTGGCCCAGGTGCCCGACCGTGTCCGCAAGGTCGCCCTGCGCACGGCCATGGTCATGACGCCCGAAGCTGGCGGTGTCTTCTCGGTGCTCCGGCGTATGGCCCGCCTCGGACTGGGAGGGCCCATCGCGGGCGGCCAGCAGAAGGTGAGTTGGATCCACGGCCGGGACTTCGTGCGGGCGCTGGAGTTCCTGATCGCGAACCCCGACATCGAGGGCCCGGTCAACCTCTGCGCGCCGGGCCCCCTGCCCCAGCGGGAGCTCATGGCCCAGCTCCGAGACGCGCTCGGGGTCCCGCTCGGTCTGCCCGCCACGGCCTGGATGGCGGAGCTCGGCGCGCTGGCGCTGCAGACGGACACCGAGCTGCTGCTCAAGAGCCGCTACGTGCTGCCGGGCAGGCTGCAGGAGGCGGGCTTTGCCTTTGCGCACCCCCAGTGGGGCGAGGCCGTCCGGGACCTGCTCGCCCAGCCCTGAGCGCTAGCGCCGGTCCAGCAGCATCTTCTCGGGGTGCAGGACCTGGATCCCGTACTCCTCCCGCAGCGCGCGCAGCGGGGTCTGCATCATCTCCTGGGTCGGCTTCCAGGGCCACTTCTTGTGGACCTGCCTGGCGACGCGCCAGGTGGCCGGAAGCAGCAACGTGGAGTGCCAGAGCATCCGCAGCGTGGCGGCCTTGAAGTAGTAGCCCAGGATGCTCTTGGACTGCTCGGTCTTGAGGAAGCCGCCGACGTACTCGCGCCAGGGAAGGTCCACGGCGAACATCGTGTAGTAGTCGTTGCAGGCCTCGTCCAGATCGCCGGTGTGGGTGCCGAACACCACGTGGCAGCAGTCGTGGCTGGTGAAGTAGGCCGCCGCATCGCGATCCTGCATCTCCCGGGGGTCGTCCAGGCCGGGGTTCACGCGCCAGTACTCCTCCAGGCCCTCGGCCAGGGTCATCTCGGCGTCCTGGAGCTGGTAGTGCCCGCGCAGGTAGGACGGCAGGCTGCTGTCGGTCTGGGGCTTGAGGGCGTTCATTGCGACTCTCCTTGGAGCTGCGTGAGCAGCGCGATCAGCTCGCCGATCTTCTGCTGGTCCAGGCGACCGTCCGGTCCGATCAGCGCGTTGAGGAAGTGGGCGGTGCCGTCCGTCACGGCCTGAAGGCCGGCAGCGCGGTGCACCAACCGGGCCTTGGCTCTGTCGTCAGGCCAGTCAGGACCGGCTCCACCAGCGAGGTCATCCTGCATCTGACGCAGCATCGCGCTGGTCCCCTGCACCTCGGGCAGGAAGAAGCGCTGGATCAGGTGCTCCATCAGGCGGACCATGTCGTCCTGGGCCAGGTAGTAGTCCTGTCGGTCGCCCAGAAGGCGCGTCCGGTGCACCACGCCAAAGGCCTCCAGGCGCCGGGCGGCCACGCTCAGGGTGCTCTTGGCGGTGCCCAGCACCTCGCGCAGCTCTCCCAGGGTGACGGGCTCGGCGCTGGCCATGAGCACACCCAGGACCTGGCCGGGCATCTCGGGCAGGCCGTAGATCCTGAAGATCTCGGCCATGCGCGTGCCGCAGTCGCGGCGGAAGTCGTCGTAGCTCTTTGTTGTCATCGTTCGGAACTTAGCGAACGATACGAAGGGCCCGCAAAATTATTTTTGTGGATTCCACAAGAGCGCGGTTCGGACCTCGCGAATCCGCCCCGACTGTCCCCCCTTGCTGCGCAGCTCGGTGTCGGCGAGATCCACCCCTCCGTGGCCCCGCACCCAGAGCCGCTTGGAGCTCCCGCCGTCCAGGTTCAGCGCCCGCACGCAGCCCTGCGCCCTCAGCAGTCGGGCGGTGCCGTCGAGGGTCAGCCCCACGGCGCGCTCCAGGTTTCGCCCGTCGATGCAGGCCAGCACCAGGCTCCCGTCCGCGCGCAGCCCCACCGCCAGCCGCGGCAGCAGGTTCTGGTCGAAGGTCTCGTCCTGGGAGAAGGTCACCGGCGGCGCGCTCCCCAGGAAGTCCTCGCTGGGCCGGTCGATGCAGAGCTGTCCGTTGCGAAGCAGCATGGGGCCACCGGCCATGGCCTCCTGGGCGGGGTGGTTCGTCTCGATTCCCCCCAGGTTCGGCAGGGGGTGACCCGGCGGCAGGCAGAGCACCGCGCCGTCCAGGGGGACCGCCATCGCGCCCTTCCCCACGGCCAGCACCCGGTCGGCCCACAGCACCACCGAGGGCCCCCAGTGGTCCACACAATTGGGTCCCCAGGCCCGGTTGAACAGCACCGGCTCCCGCCCCAGGTGCGTCGGGTCGTTGTGGCCGCCCACCGTCGCCGCCCAGTCCCCCTGGGTCAGGGTCGTGCCCACAAGATCCATGCGCCCCAGCCGCACGCGCGCATCCTGGAACAGGGCCCCTCGGCCCAGCAGCGGCAGGCGCTGGGTGTGCCCCCCGGAGACCAGCCAGCCCACCGGGTCACCGCGCTGGGCGGGCGGCGCGATGTCGGCCTCCGAGTACAGGAAGAAGCCCCCCGAGCTCGCGGCCAGCGCGCCGGACTCCTGGGCGAGGGCCTCCAGGCTTTGGCCCGCGCAGATGCGGCTCTGGAAGGCGGGCTCTGGGAGTTCCAGCAGGTGCAGGTGCACCGGCCCCAGGCTGCTGGCCCCCGTCACCTTGCCAAGACGGGCCCCCCCAGCGAGGTCACTCCAGCGCACGCCGAGCTCCCAGGGCTTGGACAGCGTCGGGTCGGCGTGGAGCAGCAGGGCCCCGCAGCTCGCGTAGTAGTCTGCCAGCGCGCGCAGGCGGCGGGCGCGGGGGGCCGGGGCGGCCAGGATCTCCTCGGCCCGCAGGTGGAGGGCCATGCGGTAGGCGCGGGCCTGGGTGGCCGCGCGGGGGTGCCGGGCATTGGGGTTGTCGGCGATGTCGGCCAAGATCTGGGAGCTGCCCTCCAGGCGCCGCTGGAAGAGGGCGGCCTGGTCGGCGTCGACCTCGCTGCGCAGTGCCTCGCCGGCGCCAAGGGGAGGGAGGTGCGCGGGGGGATGGGTGCGCAGGGGTGTGCCCGGGAAGGCCTGGAGGCGCCTCCAGCCCTCTTCGTCAACCTGGGATCGCAGCGCTTGGAGCCAGCTCATGGCGAGGCTCTATCCCCGCTACTCCGGGCGGGCCTCCATCTCCCAGAAGGCGCTCAGGTCGCCGCGCAGGGCCGCGCTGTGGGAAAAGCCGATGGCGCTGATCTCCTCCTGGCGGGTCTGGAGGCTGTCGCGCAGCAGGAGCAGCTCGGACTGGGCCTGGGCGGGGTCGCTGCTGTACTTCTCGGGCGGGGGGCCCACCGTGCCGTCGCTGTAGAGCATGGCGGTGTCGCCCATGAGCAGCACGCCGTCGACCAGGTAGACCACGTTGCCGTCGGTGTGGCCGGGCACGCGGATGGGCTGGATCGTGAAGCCCTGGATGTCCAGGGTCTCGCCGTCCACGAAGCGCTGGTCGACCTGGATGCCCTCGGGGCCCTCCTCCAGGATCAAGGCGACCTCGTCTTCGTGGGCCCAGACGGTGGCGTTCTCGTAGGCGGGCAGGCCGGCGGTGTGGTCGCTGTGGCCGTGGGTGAGCAGCACATCGTCCACGTCGCGGAGGGTGAGGCCCAGGGGCTCCAGGTGCGCCTCGACGTTCTTGCCGTCGTCCTGGTAGCCGGCGTCGACCAGCAGCACGCCCTGGTCCGTGACGGCCACGAAGGCGCTGGTGAAGCTGGTCTTGACCTGGGTGAAGGGACCCAGGGTGACGCCGTCTTCGATGGATTCGGTGGCGCAGGAGAGGAGGAGAAGCAGGTGCATGTCCGGGTAGGTCGCGGGGGATGTGGGGTTGCTACTCGGCCAGCAGAGGGGCGCGCAGCCAGACGACCTTGAAGGCGGGGCGGTGCTCACGGACCACGGTGCCATCGGGCTTGCGGTAGAGGATCGTGCTGCCTTCCACGGCGACCGGAACGGCGCCCTCCAGGTGGGGGAGGCGCTCGCCGGTGCGCAGGTCGATGGTGTGGGGGATGGGGGGCTGCTCAGTAGGGAGGTTGTGCTCGCTGAGGGTGGTGAGCAGGGGGCCGACCTGGCCGAGCACGGAGACGGTCTCGTGGAGCTCGGCGTTCAGGGGGATGCCGGCGCCTTCGCCGCACCAGAGCTCGGGGGCCTCCAGGGTGGCGCGGAGCTCGGGGTGGGCGGTGGTGCCCTGGGGAACGCGGCAGTCCAGGGGCCAGATGCGCTCGGGCGCGGAGCCCTCGGCCCAGGAGCTTCCGACGCTCAGGGAGAGGCTGGGGGCCAGCTCGCCCTGGGTGTAGGTGTAGAGCGGGTGGGCATCCAGGCGCAGGGTCTGGCCGTCGAGCAGGCCCCGGAGGCGTGGGGTGGGCTGGACCTCCACCTCGATGGGCAGCACGTTCTGGAGGGGGCTGGCCAGGCGGTACTCGATGCCCACGCGGAGCAGGACGCGGTCGCGCTCGGGGTCCCAGCGCAGGGGCAGGACGGACCAGCCCTCGACCCACTCGGAGCCACCGGTGGTGAGCAGGGTGCGGAGGCCCGCGACGGCGTCGGCCGTGAGCTCGTCGCTCGCCTCGTGGTGCTCCAGGGCGCTCAGCAGGCTGTCGCGGTCGACCAGCGTGGCGGGGTCCACCTCGGCCTGGCCGTCCCAGATCAGCCAGCGCTCCCAGCCCTCGCCGTAGCAGGCCATGGACCAGTCGCTCTGGGCCAGGAAGCTCAGCGGCCCCAGGGTGCCCTGCAGGCTGAGCTCGGTGGTCTCGGTGTAGCGGCAGGGCTGCGCTCTGACGGAGGGCTCGGGGTCCAGCAGGTTGGGGGTGGGGAGCGCCCACCCGGGGGGCAGGTGCTCGCTGGGGGGCGCCTCCCAGTGGAAGTACGCAGGGGGCGCCTGGTTGTCCCCGCGCAGGTCGATCAGGACGCGCTGGCTGTACCACTGCCAGTCCTCGGCGGGGGCCTCCGGGGTGGTCTCGGTCACCGGCTGGGTCTGCGGGGCGGGCTCCGGGCAGGCGGGCTGGGGGGTGGCGGGGAGGAGGCCGGCGGAGATCAGGGCGAGGGTCAGGTGCTTCATGCCCTCTGGGGTTGCAGCTCGCGTGCCAGCTTTTGCCGGGGTCTCCAGGGCTGGGCGCTACTCTCGCGTGCGCGCGGGCCAGGATTTGTGGAGTTGGAGCGCGCAAGTGCTTTCGAACGCGACACGGCGCCGCGCAAGTGCCGTCGAACGCAACACGGCACCGCGCAAGTGCCGTCGAACGCAACTCGGCGTCGCGCAAGTGCCCCCGAACGCAACTTGGCGCCGCGCAAGTGCCTTCGAACGCAACTTGGCGCCGCGCAAGTGCCGTCGAACGCAACTCTCGGGCTCCCAGACCCCGCCGCTTGTTGCGTTCACCGCGACTTGCGCACCGGCCGGTTGCGTTCACCCCGACTTGCGCACCGGCCGGTTGCGTTCACCCCGACTTGCGCACCCGCCTGTTGCGTTCACCCCGACTTGCGCACGGACCCGTTGCGTTCACCCCGACTTGCGCGCCCACCCCAGCTCACTCCCCGCGCGGCGCATCCTCCAGCGTCAGCACCAGCGGGTCGTCCACCAGCGCCTGCGCGTTCTCGTTGCTGTGCCAGGCCCGCGTGCTCGTGCTCAGGCGCGTCTCGTAGTCGTGCCACGCGGTCGCGAACACCAGGCGGGGCTCCGCCTCGGCCAGCTCCAGGACCGCGCTCGCGTCCCACGCACCGGGGGCGACGCTCCCGTCCGGGCCCAGCTCCGCCAGCCCCAGAGGCTTGTCCAGGGCCAGCAGGCGGTTCAGGCTCCCGCAGCGGTCCACCTCGCTCAGGTCGGGGGCGTACAGGTCCAGCGCCACCACGTCCACCCAGTCGTCCCCCGGGTAGAAGTGCGCGCTGTCGTGGACGTTCTCGCCAAGCTGCACGTTCGCCGCGTAGACCCACAGCAGGTTGTCCAGGCCGTGCTCCTGGGTCAGGCGCTCAAAGCTCAAGCGCCACAGCGCCCGGAAGTCCTCGGCGGCGGTCCACTGGTCGTCCCGGTTGGTCGAGTACCACCACCAGCTCCCGTTCATCTCGTGGAAGGGCCGCCAGAGCACCACCACGCCCGCGTCCTGGAGCTGACCCAGAGGCCCGGCCATCGCGTCCAGCGAGGCCAGCCAGCGCGCGTGCGCCTCCGAGTCCGGGTCCAGCACCAGCCCAAAGTCTTCGGCCGGGTAGCTCCGGTCCCGGATGTCGCCCTGGGTGATGGGGTTGGCCACGTGGTTGGACAGCGTCACCAGCCCCCCCGCGTTCCAGTGGGCGATGGCGTCCTGCACCGCCTGGTCCGTCGTCTCGGGCGTGGGCTGCGCGTAGCCCAGATCCACCTGCAGGATCGCCGGCCGCGCCCCCACCGCTTCCTCCATCCCCTCGGTCGCGTAGGCGTGCGTCTCCGCCCACAGGTAGTCGGCGTGGCCCGCGGACTGGCCCAGCAGCAGCCGCGAGTCCTCCTCGCTCAACCCGCGAAGCCGCCGCAGCAGCGCGTTCGCCGCCTCTCCTCCCGACACGCTCTCCAGGTCCGGGGCGAGGTGCGCGATGGGCACCGCGTCACTCTGGGTACACCGCGCCACCGGCCGGGCCTCGCAGCCCATCAGCACCAGCCCCAAAAGCGAGGTCACCAGCTCACAGCCCCAGCAGCAGCTTGCAGGCCAGCACCGCGCCCACGAAGCCCGCGAAGTCCGCGCTCAGACCGGCCAGCGCCGCGTGCCGCGTCTTGGTCACGTTCACCGCCCCGAAGTAGACGGCCAGCACATAGAACGTGGTCTCCGTGCTCCCCTGCAGCGTGCTCGCCAGGTAGCCGATGGCGCTGTCCGGCCCGTGGGTCTGGATCAGCTCGATCATCAGCCCAAAGGAGCCCGACCCCGACAGCGGCCGCAGCAGCGCCATGGGCAGGATGTCGGCCGGAACGCCCAGCGGGCCCAGCAGCGGCGAGAGCACCGTCCCCAGCAGCGTCATCCCGCCTGCCGCGCGCAGCATGCCCACCGCGAAGAGGATGGCCACCAGGTAGGGGATGATCTTCACCGCCGTCGAGAAGCCGTCCTTGGCCCCGGCCACAAAGACCTCGTAGACCTTGACCTTCCGCAGCGCGCCAAAGCCCAGCAGCACCAGCACCAGGAAGGGGATCACCGCGTCGCCGATCTGGTCGGCCACGTGCCGCAGCTCGTCCGGCGGGTTCCGGTAGCTGCTCACGGTCCACGCCAGCTTCTCGCAGTCCCCGGCGCAGCTCAGGGTGTAGGTGCCCAGCCCGTCCGGAACAAAGCGCCCGTCCGTGACCTCGGCCGCGCTCCCCTCGATCACCGCGGCGCCCGGCTCCAGCGCTGCCTGGATGCGCACCTGCATGGGGCCGGGGCCGCCCTCGTAGACCTGCGCGGAGTCCAGGCTCCAGGTGCCGCCCTTGGGGAGCTGCACCGTGGCCCAGCGCGGCGCGACCTGGTCGATCCCCACCACGGGGGGCTCGGGCTCCATGTCGTCCAAAAAGGCTGCCCCCAGCGCGGGTCCAGCCAGCGCCAGCACCACGAACACCAGCACGCCGCGCAGCGTCCACACCCGCCAGTCGTCCGGGGTGGGCTTGGCGTAGTCCATCAGCTCGCGGACCTCTTCGGAGTCGCTGCTGTTGTCCTCGTCTGCGCTGGGGTTCTCGGGGTCTTCTTGGGCCGGCTCGGTCGGGTAGGTGAACCAAGGCAGCCGCTGCAGGGTCTTGGCCGCTGTGATCCCGACGATGGTGCTCAAGAGCGTCGCGGTGAGGGTGGTCGCCATGATCCCCCAAGGGTCCAGCGAGCCCTCGGCGGCCCGGATGCTCACGACCCCGCTGGGCAGCAGCGCCAGCCCCGAGGTGTTGATCGCCAGAAACAGCACCATCGCGTTGCTCGCGACCCCGCGGCCCCGGTTGAGCTTGGAGAGCTCCTGCATCGCCTTGATGCCCAGGGGGGTGGACGCGTTGCCCAGCCCCAGCATGTTCGCGGAGATGTTCATGATCATCGCGGCCATCGCGGGGTGCTCGGCGGGCACGTCCGGGAACAGGCGCGTCATGATGGGGCGGATGGCGCGCGCGAGCAGGCGCAGCAGGCCCCCCTCCTCGGCGACCTTCATCAGGCCCATGAACAGCGCCATGTAGCCAATCAGGCCAAGAGCCAGGTCTACGCTGGATTTTGCGCCAGAGAGCGCGGCGAGCGAGGCCCCCTCCAGGTTGCCCGAGAGCAAGGCCAGGAGGACCGAGATGACCACGATGCCGAGAAAGATGCCGTTCACCTCCTGACCTTGATCCGCCCTTGTTGACTTGTCAAGGGCTCCATGGCATCGACGAGGTCAGGCTTCCGTGGACCGCCCCTACTCGTGGTCGCGGGAGGTGTAGCCCATGGCCTCCAGGGCCTCGGTCAGCTCGTCGTCCGTGCCGTCGATCTGCTTGCCGTTGGGCACCGGCGCGAAGCCCCAGGTGATGGTCACGTTGCGGGGCCCGACCCGCGCGCTCTGCAGCACGCGGCCGGTGTTGTCGACGCTGTGCTCGCCGGCGGGCGCCACCCAGGGTTCCTTGGCCACGTCGCCCGCGGGCAGCTTGTCCACCCACTGCAGGCTCAGGCCCTCAAGCTGGGTGGGGTCGCCGGCGGGGACCACGTAGATCTCGCGCTGGCCGCGCTTCTCGGGGAACACGACCACCTCGTAGGCGCCGGATTCGTCCGGTCCGACCATGGCCATGCGGGTGGCCTTGAGGGGGTCCTGACCCAGCCAGGCGCTCTGGATGCCGCTGGGGTGGGAGATGCGCAGGACCTGCTCGTGCCGGGAGTTTCCGCCCTTGCCCAGGACGATGCGCCAGGACACCGGGGCCTCGGTCTCCAGGGCCTGGCCCATGGCCTGCCGGTGGGCGCTCAGGTCCTGCTGGCCGGCCAGGTCGGTGGCCTCCAGGGGGTCGGCGCTCAGATCCACCAGGACCTGCTCGCCGCGGTAGGTGCTCCACTTCTGGTCTTCGTGGATCACGCCCCAGCGCTCGTCCCCGTAGAGGGGGCGGCCGACGGCGTGGGGGCGGGCCTCCAGCGCGGCGATGGCCTCGGCGTCCCCGCTCGCGGCGGGCAGGACGGAGCGCCCCAGGGGGTTCAGGCCACTGGGGACCTCGACGTCGAGCAGATCCAGCACGGTGGGGGTCAGGTCCAGCAGCGAGATCGGTGCATCCACCCGTCCGGCGGGCACCCCAGGCCCCTTCACGACAAAGGGGACCCGCAGCAGCTCATCGTAGAGGCTGTGGCCGTGCTCGAAGCCGTCGTGGTCCCAGAACTCCTCGCCGTGGTCGGCGAAGATCAGCACCCAGGTGTTCTGGTCCCCGAGCTCCTCCAGGAAGGCGGAGAGCACGTCGTCGGTGAAGCGCAGGTTCTGGTCGTAGCGGTCGATCACCCACTGGCGGGTGCTCTCCAGGTTCTTGCGCGCGGCCTGCATGACCGGGGTGCGGGTGCTGTTCCAGCTCAGGCCGTCGGGGGGCGCGCTGGCCCACTTGCGGCGGTAGCGCACCGGCTCGGTGTAGGGCAGGTGCATGTCCATGGTGTGGAGCAGCAGCAGGCTGTCGCGGTCGGGGTTCCGCTCGATGAAGCTCTGGAGCTTGTCCACCTGCTGGTCGATGGTGGGCCAGTTCTCGACGCTGTAGCTGGACCAGCCCTGGGCCATGTCGAAGTTGGCGCTCAGGTAGACGTTGCCGACGGCGGCGCTGGTGGCGTAGCCCTGCTCGGCGAGCACCTCGGCGACGTGCTGCCCGCTCTCCCAGTGCTCCGGCTGCCGGCCGGTCAGAGCGCTGCGGGCGCTGGGCAGGGTCCACGGGGCGACCGAGCGTGCGTTCTCGAAGATCGCGGCGTCCTGCGCCCAGGCGTCCAGCTTGGGGGTGGTGTCCCGCTCGTAGCCGTACATGCCCAGGTGGTCGGGGCGGGTGGTGTCCAGGAACACCAGGACCATGCGCTTGGGGTCGCTGACGGGGGTGTAGATCACCGGGTCGGCCAGGAACACGTAGTCCAGGGTGGTGTCCACGCTGTCCTGGGTCTGCAGGATCACGTCCACCACCTGCCCTTCCCAGGGGGAGAGGTCGACTCGGACCTGCCTCCAGCTCCCGCCCTCAACACGACCCCGCCAGACCTCCTCGGGCGCCTGACCGGGGACCTGGACCCAGACGAGGACATCGGATCCATCGCTGGTCTTGGGCACCGCGAACTCGGGGGGCAGCACCCGGGCCTCGAAGCTGAGGGTGGCGTTCTCGGCCAGGGCCCGCCCGCCGTAGACCACCCGGCTGGGAGCGGGCAGCAGCAAGCCGGTGCGGGTGTCCTCGCCGACCTGCACAGAGCGCAGGGTGAAGCGCTCCTGCTCGGTGATGGAGGTGGGGTCGGCGCTGAAGGTCGCCAGGTTCAGGGCGTCCTCGCGCTCCTGGGCGGTGGGCCAACGCAGGACCAGCTCGCCGGACTCCGGGGGCTCGCCGGCGGTGCGCACCAGCACGGTGTCGGCGGAGAAGGCCCAGGTCTCAGCGGGCGCCTGCTTCTTGCGGCTGTGGGACCACACCTTCCCGTCCGCGGTCTCCACGCGCATGCCGGAGGGGGGCCGGGTGAAGAAGAGGCTACGCGGCCGCGCCGGGAGGGGGGCCTCCCAGGTGGCGATCCCATCCACCGTCCGGGTCAGGACGAAGGGCCCGGTGATGGGCACGGTCTCAGGGGCGGGAGCGTCGTCCGGCCGGACGCTCTGGGGCAGCTCCAGAGACTTGGGGGCCTGGCGCCCGATGGCCCACGCAGCAGCCCCCGGCGTGTCCCTGGAGACCGTGCCGGGGGCGCTTGGGAGCTGGCAAGCCAGCAGGAGAGCGAGCATCAAGGCCGGGCCGCCTCAGCGGCGGCGACGGCGGCCAAAGACGAAGGCCACGGCCAGCCCGGCCAGGCCAAAGAGCAGGCCCTGGGGGTTGGAGCCGGTGCTGCTGCAGCCGGCGCCCTCGCCGCGGAGCTCCTCGACCTCGAAGGTGTTGTCGATGCTGGACTCGCCAGCCGGACCCTGGGCGGTGAGCCGGATGGTGTAGGTGCCCTCGGCGTCGAACTCGACCTTGGGGGACCAGGCCGAGAAGGTGTCGATGGGCTCACCGTCGGCGCTGTTGCCCTGGAAGATCTCCCAGATCAGGCCGTCCACGCAGCCGTAGGTCGACACGTCGGTGGCGTTCACGAGCTGGTAGGTCAGGCCGTCGTCGTGCTGCAGGTCGAAGTCGGGGATGGGCTCCTCGCAGACCAGCACGTGGGCGCGCTGGGTCTGGGCGACCTCCCACTCCCCGCAGGAGTCGGAGAGGCCGTTGACCGTGGCGGTGACGCTGAACTGGCCCTGGGTCTCGTAGGAGTGGCAGGGCTCGAGCTCGGTGGAGGTGTTGCCGTCGCCGAAGTTCCACTCGATGGTCTGGACCTGATCGAGGTACTCGGTCTCCGCGTCCACCTGGAAGCAGATCTCCAGGGGGGCCGGGCCGAAGCGCACGCTCTCGTCGGTCACCGACCAGGTCAGGTAGGGGCCGTAGAGCGCGGTGACACCGGAGACGTCGTCCGCGCCGATGGATGCACGCGAGGTATCGCAGGGGCCGCCGGACCAGTACATGGTGGCGTTGAGCAGCTCGGACTCGGTGCAGAGCTCGCCGTCATCGCAGCTATGGCCCAGGCCCAGGCAGTGTCCGGACTCATGGGTCAGGGTGGACTCCGCGGACATGGTGCCGCTGGGGCAGTTCTCCTCCATGTCGTTGGTGAGGCCCCACACGATGTCGTTGTTCATCGTGATGTCGCAGCCGCCGAAGGACTGGACCTGCTCGCCGGCGATCACGTCGATGTAGTCGCCGGAGGGCCATGCCGAGGACACGCCGTTCACGCCGGTCGCGAGCTCGTCAGCGGGGTCGTCCCAGTAGAGGACGAACACGCCGTCGTTGGCCGCGCCGGTGTGGTTGCTCACCTGGCCGCCGTACTCGAAGGGGATGTCGGCGCAGGTCGCGTCGTCGTACTGCTGCCAGTCGGCGGAGAGCATCTCCTCGCAGTAGTCGGTCCAGTGCCAGTTGCAGAGGGACTTGATGAACAGGTCCTCCTGGGGGTAGCGGCCGGTCTCCTCGTCCAGCGTCTGGGGGAGGGAGTCCTCCAGGTAGGCGGAGCTGTAGACGGTCAGCGGGAGCTGCTCGTTGCTCCACTTGAGGGCGGGGGCGCGGAACTTGAAGGCGTGGGCGTCGGGCGCGCCCAGCAGCAGGACGAGGCTGATCATCGGGTCACCCCCTGGGTGGTGTTGATGCGCTCCAGGCGGTCCATGGAGGTGCCGGGGATCGGCTGACCGTCCCAGCCCTCGGCCACGCGGTCCAGGACCTCAGCCTCGACGTCCGCCAGGTAGATGCGCTGGTCGGCGGGAGGGTGGGGGAGGAAGCGGTGGTCGTAGTACATGTTCTGGGGCACGGTGGCGCGCACCAGCATCTGATCGCCGTTGTCGGGGTCGATGCGCACGGTGTACTTGCCCAGGTCGCCGCCGATCACCAGGTTCTTGCCCGCGCTGTTGGTCTCCAGGAAGAGGAGGACCTCTTCGCCGGGGGAGAAGCGGACGAACACGCTGGAGACCATGGAGACGCCGTTGTGGCTGCCACCCTTCTGGTACACCAGGACCTGCTCGGTGGTGGAGGCGCCCTTGTAGACGCGGGTGACCTCGACCGAGGCCAGCGTCCAGATTCGGCGCTGATCATCGAGCTGGGTCCAGACCTCGGAGACCACGCCCTTGACGACCAGGTCGGAGGCGTCGACCATCTGGTCCTGGGTCAGGGGGGTGACGGAGCGAGCCTGGGCCACTGGGGCGTCCAGCAGGGACCAGGTACCGGCTGCTGCCAGTCCGAGAGTGAGGGCGACTGCGAAGCGACGCAGCATGGGAACCTCCAGAAGGGGACACGTCCCGCCTAAGTACACGCGTGAGTGGCCGTCAGTCAAGGCGCTGTGCGGTATTGCCTCAGCGGCTCGCGCGTGTAGTTGTCTTCTGCGCCCCACCGTGGCCCCGTGTCGATCCGATGGCTGATCGGTGGCCGGCGTGAAATGGAAGCGGCCCCTGGCTCGTCCATGGAGCGGGGAAGAGGGGTGTTCTGGGCCTGTTCAGCCGGCCTTCTGGGACCTTGTGGTTGACGCGGGCAGGCGTGTCGCGTATTCCTGCACCGCTATGGTGCCCCCGTCTATTGCGGGGCCGGGTCCGCCCGGACCACACCAATCTGGTTCCCGATCCTTCTCCTTCCCGGAGGCCGCACATGCGCGGTTCCAGCTTCTTCAAGCTGCTGATGGTGCTCTTCCTGCCCCTCGCGCTCATGTTCACGAGCGCAGAGGCACACGCCCAGACCACCGGCACCATCAAGGGCACGACCATCGACGATGGCGGCCTCGCCATCCCTGGCGTGCTCGTGACCATCGAGTCGCCGGCGTTGATCGGTGGTGCTCAGCAGCAGAACTCGGACGCCCAGGGGCGCTTCCTCTTCTCGAAGCTGCCCCCCGGCCTCTACTCGGTGCGCGCCGAGTTCGCGGGCTTCGGCACCATCCAGTACAACGACATCCAGGTGCTGATCGGCCGGACCGTGCCGCTGACCATCGAGATGACCTACCAAGAGGCCTCCGAGGTCATGGTGGTCACCGACGAGCGGCCGGCGATCGATACGGAGCAGACCCAGCGGACCACGGTCATGACCAAGGAGTTCCTGGATCGCGTGCCCACCGGCCGTGACTACCTGACCGCGGTGCAGTCCGCGCCGGGCGTCGTCGGCACCGGAAACGCCAACATGGCGGGCGGCGCGTCCAACGAGAACACCTACATGATCGACGGTGTGAACATCACCGACCCGGTCACCGGTACCTTCTCGCTGAACTTCAACTTTGACGCCATCGAGCAGCTCGAGGTCATCACCGGCGCCTTCGACGCCGAGCACCCGAACAACCTCGGCGGCATCATCAACATCGTGACGGAGACCGGCGGCAACACGCTGGAGTTCCAGTCCAACGTCTTCTACTCCAACGGCAACTGGGCGCCCAAGTCGGACGCCCGCTACACCGCCGACGGTGTGCAGCTCGCCCCCACGGACTTCGACAGCCAGTTCAGCACCTACCGGATCTCCGGCAAGGTCTCCGGCCCCATCATCCGTGACAAGGCCTGGTTCATCATCAGCTACCAGACCGCGCGCTCCCAGATCTCCAACGTCGGCATCGACCTGCCCCGCGACTACGAAGGCCACTACGTGATGGCCAAGTTGACCGCGCAGCCCACCGCAGCCCACCGCTTCACGGTGCTGGCGCAGGCCGACCCGACCACCATCGACAACACGGTCCAGAGCGACCGCTTCATCCTCCCCGAGGCGCAGGGTCGCCAGGTCCAGGGTGGTCTGGTCACCTCGCTGCAGTGGGACTGGTTCATCAGCCCCGAGGTGTTCGTCGAGACCAAGGCCACCATGCAGAAGTCCTACATCGAGACCTCTGCGGTGCCCTGTACCCACAACGCCAAGCTGGGCTACCACGCCTGCGAGCCCAACGAGACCGAGGGCTCCCTGGACATCCTGACCCCCGGTCGTCAGGGCTCGTTCAACGCCTACAGCTCCGAGAACTACCCCTTCTACCAGTTCGACGATCGCTTCCGGTACACCGTGAACTCGAAGGTGAGCCTGCTCCAGCGGACCGTCCCCTTCCTGCCCGGTACCCACGACTTCAAGGCCGGCGTCGAGTTCAACCGGCTGTCGACCGAGCGCACCTACGGCTACGCCGGCAACATCCTCTACGTCGACCTCAACGAGGTCACCTACGATCCCACCACCTTCCAGAACTACTACTGGCTGGAGACCACCGGTGCGCTGACCTACGCGCAGTCCGGTGAGGCCTTCGGTGGCTTCGTGCAGGACGTCTACAAGCCCGTGGACAACCTGACCTTCCGCTTTGGTGTGCGCTACGACCGCTCCGTCCAGCGCTCCGACCAGAACGTGGCGGTGGTCAACTTCGGCGTCTGGGGCCCCCGCCTCTACGCTGCGTGGGACCCCTTCGGCGACGACCGCACCAAGATCGGTGGTGGCTACGGCCGCTTCAACGGCATCGGCAACCTGGGCATCGCCAACAGCCTGAACTCCGCTGGCTTTGGCGACAAGCTCTACCTGGGTGAGTTCTTCTCCGGGTACACCAACGCCTCCTCCGACAACTACAGCCTGACCCCCAACGAGAACCTCAACACCGTGCACGACCGCCTGACGGCCCCGCACTCCGATGAGTTCTCCCTGGTGGCCGAGCGTCAGATCATCGATGACATCGTCATCGCTGCCAACTTCGCCGCCAAGTTCACCCGGAACCAGTACGTCTTTGACGAGACCAACGTGATCTGGGACGAGGACGGCTTCGGCTACGTCGGCACCAGCAACGGTGAGGTCGAGAGCCTCTTCCGCCTGCGCACCCCCTCCGTGTCCCGTCGCGACTACTACCAGACCGACGTCCAGGCCCGGAAGAACTGGTCCAACCGCTGGCTCGCCTCGGTGACCTACTCCTACGTGCGCTCCATGGGCACCGTCCTCGGTGGCAGCGGCTCCGGTCTGGCAGTGCCCAGCCAGTCCGCCTACGCCTACGGCAACCTGCCCACGGACATCCGGCACCAGGTCAAGGGCTTCGCTGCCTACGAGTTCGCCAACGACCCCTGGACCACCTCCCTGGGTGTGAACCTGCAGTACTTCTCGGGCTCCCCCATCTCCCGCTACTACTACGGCGCGGGCTACGGCAGCTCCTCCATCCTCAAGTCCGACCTGGGCACCTACGCGCGCACCAAGCCGCTGTACTACGCGAGCATCCAGCTCACCCAGGACTTCGACGTCCCCCGTGGCCAGATGACCGGCTTCCTCATCCTGGAGAACGCCATCAACGCCCGAAACCCCGACAGCGTCAGCGGCTCCTTCCTCTACGCACAGAACCGTTGGGTCATCACCAGCCGCCAGAACCCCGTTGAGGTTCAGGTCGGCATCGAGTACAGCTTCTGAGGTCCCCCATGTTGTTGCTTTCCCTGGTGCTGGGTTGCACCTTCGACGAAGAGCTCCCGCAGGCGAACATCTCGGGCACCGTGGTGATCCCCCGCGAGGCGGCCACCCGACGGATCCTGGACGCTGAGACCGGTGAGATCACCGAGGTGACCGACTCCCGCTTCATCGGGCCGGTCTACCTGGGCGCCTTCCCCAGCGTGAACCAGCTTGACTACGGCTACACCCACCCCGAGACCGGGCCCGTGGTCTCCGCGGACCTGCCGGGCAACACCTATCCCTACGGGGGCGGGTCCGTGGGTCGCTTTGACTTTGCCTGCTTCGACTACCTGGCTTGCCGCACGCCCAGCGGTCGCTTCACCGACTACGACGACCTGATCTCCTTCTTCCGGGACGTGGTGGGTGACCCCATCCAGGATCAGTTCGGCAACGAGGTGGACTCCGCCGGCTACTTCCAGACCGTCTGCTACGACCTCTTCGAGATCACGGCCGACTACGAGATGGAGTGGATCTCCGAGGTCACCTACGAGGGCGAGAAGATCGACCGCCTGGACTTTGTCGAGAACGCCGACGGCGACTTCGAGGCCGAGTTCAACATGTGGCGGGTCAACTACCGCCAGGGCATGCAGCTCTGGGGTTGGATGGACGCCCCCTCCGACATGTTCGAGGGCACCGCGTCCAACCGCTTCACCTTCTCGACCTGCGATCCCAACGACGGTCAGACCAACACCGAGTACAACAACGATATCGCCTACGGCGTCGCTGAGACGGATCTGCTGAACTACCCCGCCCGCTACATCGGCGAGGGCGACTGGGTGGTCGGGATGGACGACGTGTTCACGGTCGAGGCGGAGGACGCCGAGGCCTACCGCGCCGACACCCCGGAGATCCGCCTCGTGATCGGCGAGAAGGTGGAGAACTGATGATGTTCGCTTCTACCCTGGTGCTCTCCCTGCTGGCCTGCGACCGCAGCGGAGAGGAGTACACCCCTCAGCCCGTCGCGGGCTACGACGGCGTCCTGGACATCGGCGAAGTCACGCCGGTGCCCCTCTCGGATCTGGCGACCGCTGCCCAGCGCCGCGAGAACACGGTGTACGCCTCCGTCACCGTGCCTCGGGACCAGCTCTTTGGCGGCGCGACCGCGAGCTTCATGGCGGACGGTGGCGAGTACTGCGTGTTCGTGGACCCCGAGGCCGTGACCTGGAACCAGTCCGTGGACCTGGAGTCCCCCAGCCCTGCGTACCAGTACGCCGACAACACCGATGACGATGGCGACATCGACCTGTCGGTGGGCCTGAGCTCCAACTACACCGGCACGCCGGACCTGGAGATGGGCGACTTCGAGCAGGCCTACGAGGACTCCCTGGGCAACGTGGTCACCGTGAACACCAACGAGTGTGTGTTCGTCGGCAGCCGTGGCCAGAACGGCGCCCACGCCGGTCGCGCCACCCCCGAGTACTGCACGGTCGACACCGCGCTGCACCCTGACCGTCGCTACACCATCGCGCTGGACACCTGGTCCCTGCCGATGGACGACGACCTGCTCTCCTTTGGCCTGATCGTCGCGGAGGGCGCGTGCAGCGACCTCATCGACACCCTGGCTGTCGAGTGTGTTGTCCCCAACGAGGCCTGCTCCCCCGAGCGGGAGGCCGCGGGCGACTGCAAGGCGCGCGAGACCGCGTTCGGCCTGGCCGAGGCGGCCTACTGCGCTGGCGAGCAGGCCACCTTCTGTGGCTGCACGCTGAACCCGAGCGTGGACAACCCCTCCTGCAACACCTGCGATGACGGTGGCCGCGCTGGCTTCTCCTTTGACGGCGAGACCCTGAGCTACACGACCTACACCTCCGGCGCGGCCTGCGACGGTGCAGTGGACGAGAGCTTCTCGGCGGACGTCGCCAAGGTCTACCACTGCGCTGACTGAGCGCTGGTGCAGATCCAGTGAGAGGCCGGGCCCCTTGGGGTCCGGCCTCTCTGCTCTGGGGTCCGTTGTGGAACCCGGGGCCGCTCTGGACCCGGGGCCCCTCGGGGGCGGGGGCCGTCAGGCCGCCTGACTCAGCGCAGGCGCTTGCTCACGATGGGGCCGTCGTCCTGGAAGCCGCGCACCCAGATCACCTCGCCGTCGGAGACCAGCGCCGGGCGGTCCAGCTTCTCCACGGGCAAGGGGGTGAGCCCAGGCTGCACGAGCACCGAGCTGCCGTCCTCCTGGAGCATGAGCACAGCGAAGTCGTCGCGGCCCATGGGGAGCACATCCTGGACGCTGCCGGGGCCCAGAGGGAGCTTGGGGCCCTGGGCGACCTGCTTGCCGTCCAGGGAGAACCACACGCCCTGAGCGACGCCGGGCTCGGCGGTCTCCAGCAAGGCGAAGAGGCCCAGACCGCCCGACTGCCCCTCGGCGGCGGGGATCACGCCGTAGGAGGCCGCCAGGGGCGGGGTGGGGGTGACCTTGACGTCGACCAGGCGCTTGCCGGCGCCCGGGAGCTCGGTCGCAGAGAGCACCGTGTACTGGTCCAGGTTGCCGTCGTTGGGGAGCACGACGCGCAGGTTGCCGCCGCTGTCCACGCCGGTCTCCAGCCAGGCCGGGCGCTGGTCGTAGCGGGAGAGGCTGCGGTAGCTGCGGGTGCCCCCGTCGCGCAGGCTGATGACCATGAGCTCGCCGCCGGAGCCCTTGGGGGCGGGGATCCAGACGGGGATGTGCAGGCCGCCGTCGCCGTCGCTGACGCCGCGCCCCATGACCTCGATCTTGGGGTAGGGGGTCTGGATGACCTTGGGCGCGGAGGCGTTGGCCTGTCCGTCCAAGCGCACCACCTGCAGAGAGCGGGCGTCGCGCTGCCAGTAGACGTGGCGGTCCCAGCGCTGGCCGGGCTGAGCCAGGGCCAGGACGGGGGTGGCGGGCTGCTCCAGGTGGGCCAGGTGGTAGTCGGCCAGCTCGCGGACGGGGTCTTTTGCGTCGGCGTGGTGCAGGTAGATGTCGTAGCCCTGCTCGCCGTCCTGCAGCCAGACCACCTGGTGGCCGCCGCGCTTGGCGCCCAGGGGCTCGAAGGTGAGCTCCCCGGCCTGGGGCCGCACGGGCACGACCTGGAGCTTGACGGGGTCCAGCGCCTTCTCGCCGGCGGGGTCCTTGATGCGGACGGTGAGGGTGTAGGCCCCCGGCTTGAGGGTCTGGGACTGGGGGATCTCCAGCAGCACCTGCTTGCGACCGCGGGGGCCGAGGCTCCACTGGGTGTTGGTGTCGCTGGAGGGCGCGGTGTTGCGGTAGACGACCTTCTTGCCGCGCTCGTCCACGAACTCGAAGTGGACCAGGTGCGGGCGCGCCTTGAGGTCGGGGAAGCTGCCCTTGGCGCCGCCGCTGTTGGTGACGCTCAGGCGCACCAGCATGGGGGCGCGGTGCAGGTACTCGGCGCGGATGTCGGAGCTCAGCTCCAGGACGGCGACCGCTGGGGCCTCGGCCGCGGCGCTGGGCTCCTGGGGAGCGGGCTCGGCGGGCGGGGTTTCCTGGGCCTGGGCGGGGGCCTGGAGACCCAGGGTGCAGCTCGTGGCGAAGAGCGCGAGGAGGAGGGTCATGCTGGTCGTTGTTCCCGTGGCTGGTGTGCCTGCAACATAGTCCCTATTGTGGGCTCCGGCCCCAGAGGCGCACAAAGTCGCGGGCCTGCTCGGGGGTGGAAACCCGGCCTGCCCACTGGGATTCCCGGAGCGCCCGCAGCGCCGCGCCCATGCGGGGGCCTGGCGGGATGCCCAGGGCTTGCAGCGCCGCGCCATCCAGCAGGCGGGGCAGGGGCCCGGCGTCCACGCCCAGCGCGCTCAGGCGCAGGATCTGCTCGGTGGTGTCCAGGCCCAGCAGCCCGCAGCTCAGCAGGGTGAAGGGCAGCAGGGGGAGCTGGTCGGCCTCGCGCCGCAGATCGGTGTCGCTGGGCGGCCGCTCGGAGCGCTCCCAGGCTGCGCAGAGGGCGGGGACCCAGCGGCGCAGCGGCGCTCCGTGTGCGGAGACCAGGTCCAGGCGGGTCAGGGTGTCCTCGACGGTGGGGTGATCCAGCAGCCATGCACCGAGCACCAACAGCAGCCGAAGCGGTGGGCCCGAGAGCATCGAGCGCAGACCAGCCACCTCCTCCGCCCGCTGGGCGGCTGCCTGGGGATCGCTGTCGGGGAGGAGCTGCCCGTAGAGCCCGTGGTCGGCCATCAGCCGGATGGCGCGGTGGGGCTCGGGGGCCAGGCAGATCTTGAGGAGCTCGCCGCGGATGCGCTCGGGGGGGAGGCCGCTCAGGGGGCAGCGGGGCAGGAGGGCGGCCAGCTCGGGGTGGAGATCCAGGCCCTTCTGGACGGCCAGGCGGATGGCGCGGAGGGCGCGGAGGGGGTCGTCCAGGAAGCCGGCGTCGCTGACCTGGTGGAGCTGGCGGGCGCGGAGGTCGGCCAGTCCCCCGGTGGGGTCGAGGGTCTGGGAGGAGAGGGGATCGTAGTACAGCGCATTGCAGCGCAGATCTCTCCGGGCGGATGCCTGCTCGAGGCTGAGGTTGGGATCTCCGGCGCCGGCGAGGTGCGATCGGGGCAGAGCCCAGTCGAGCTCCTCGGCGTGGTCGGGCAGGCGCAGCTTGATGACGTCGAAGCTGCGGCCGACGCTGTGGGGGCGGCCGTGGCGCGACAGGGTGGCCATGAGGGCGTCGTGGGGGAGCCCGAAGACCTCCAGGTCGATGTCCTTGGAGGGCAGGCCCAGGTGCAGGTCGCGCACCCAGCCGCCCACCAGGTAGGCGCGGCCGCCTTGGTCGGCGATGTCCTGACAGATCGGGATGAGGGCAGTGGGGAGGTCCATGGCGGGATAGCGTAGCGCCTGATGTCGGCTCTGCTCGCGATCGCCCTGGCCCACACCCCCGCGCTGGCCGCGCCGCAGCTCAAGGTGCGCGCCGCGCTGCTGGTGGAGGGAGCCCCCGAGACCCCCCGCCCGGTGGTCGCCAGCACGCGCACGGACACCCTGGCGCTGCTCCAGGGCTCAGGCCGCTACCTGGTGCTGGACGATGTGGTGGTGGAGGCGCGCACGGGCCTGGAGCCCGCCGCGCTGGCGGGGCGCTGCGGCGAGGACGCGGCGTGCTGGGGGGCGCTGACGCAGGAGCTGGCGGTGGACCAGCTCCTGGTGCTGGAGGTGGCGGGGAGCGCCGAGGCACCGACCGGACACCTGCGGGTCTGGGACGCGGCCACGCCCGATGCGCCGCGGGGCTACCTGAGCACCCTGCCGCGAGGTGGCGGGGCGCCCATCGACATCCTGGAGGACGCGTTCTTTGCCGACGGGGGGCTGCTGGTCAACGCGCCGGTGGGGGTGCGGATGAGCTTGGACGGCGAGTCGCTGGGCGAGGTGGGCGGGGCGCTGAGCCTGCCCAAGGTGGAGGGGGGCAAGCACACCCTGGGCATGGAGGACCCGCAGGGCGGGCAGCACCTGCTGGTCGTGCAGGTGGTCCCGGGGCGCACCACGCAGGTGGACTTCCAGCCGCCGCCCCCGGCGCTGGTGCGGCGGCGCTGGGGACCCTGGGCGGGCGCCGGGATGGTGGCGTTCGCGGTGGCCTGGTTCGTGGTGGCGCGGGACGCGCCGGGGACCGCCCAGCCGGTCTAGGGGACGGTCACGATCATCAGGGTGACGTTGTCCTTGCCGCCGCCGTGGTGGGCGGCCCGGACCAGCTCCCGGGCGCAGATGCGCGGGTCGTCGTACTGGCGCATCAGCTCCTGGATGCGCGCGTCCTCGACCTCGCCCCAGAGCCCATCGGAGTTGAGCAGGAAGCGGTCACCCGGCTGGGCCTGGACGCGGAAGATGTCGATCTCGACGTCCCGCTCGGTGCCCACGGTGCGCAGCAGGATGTTGCTGTGGGGGTGGGTGCGGGCCTCTTCGGCCGTGATGCGGCCCTGCTCGACCATCTTGGAGACCAGCGAGTGGTCCTTGGAGACCTGGTGCAGCTCCTGGTCGCGGAAGAGGTAGCCGCGGGAGTCGCCGACGTTGGCCATGAACACGGTGCGCCCGCGGACCAGCAGGGCCACCAGGGTGGTGCCCATGTCGTTGCCCCGCGCCTCGGCGGTCTCCTTGACCGTGTTGTTGGCCTTCTGGAAGGCCTCGTCCAGGAGGTTCTCCAGGGCCTCGTCGCCCATGTCGGGCTTGGCGGCCATGCGCTCGCGGGCCACGCGGCAGATGGTGGAGCTGGCCAGCTCCGAGGCGACCTCGCCGGAGTCGTGTCCGCCCATGCCGTCGGCGACGACGTACAGGAAGGTGTCGTCCGAGAGCTGGGTCCAGGACCAGTTGTCCTCGTTCAGGGAGCGGGCCAGTCCGACGTCGGTCATGGCCGCGATGCCCGGCGGTGACTCGTGATCGACGAAGGCGTCGAACTGCTTCTCGATGGCCCTGCCGAACTCCAGCGGGCTGGCGAACGCACCCTGCTCGGTCATGGCGAAGAAGTCCGCGAGCCGGTTGGCGTTGACGGGGGTGTAGCGCCGCAGCATGCGCCCCAGAGCCCGCAGCTCCTTGCCGCGCTCGGCTTCGGGGACGGGCCCGTCGTAGACCTGGGAGACGTCGGGGTCGAAGAGCAGCAGGCGGTTCTCGGCTCGACGCAGCAGCACGTTGGCGCGGGTCATGGAGGCCAGGGAGACGCCCTTGTAGTGCAGGGACGCGAGCATCCCGGCGAAGCGCTGGCCCAGGTGGATGACCCCGCGGGCGGAGAGCGGCGCGGCCTCGTCCAGCATCAGGGACTCACCCCGGTAGCGGACCACGCTGCAGAGCAGGCCGGCGTGGATGAAGCAGTCGTCGGGGGGCAGCAGGCCGGGGTGGCGCAGGCCCTTCTCGAAGAAGCGCTGGTAGGGCGAGAAGGTGTCCGGGGCCCAGCGCACCGACATCAGGAACTGCGTGCGTGGCTGGAAGGGGGTCCCGCAGCCGGCGCAGGCCTCGGCGGTGCGGGGCGAGTCGGAGTGCCCGCAGTCCCAGCAGCGCCGGGTGGGCTTCTCCGAGCGGTCGTCGGTCACCAGGTAGAACATCCGGCCTTCGGAGAGGCGGACCAGGGCCTCCACGCGGAAGTGTTCGCCGACGGGCGTGCCGCTCTGGAATGGGGCGGGCCTGGAGCGGCCGGAGGATGCCATGGTGGGCGGGTCCTAGAATCTCGGGGGGCTCGGACGGCCAACTATACCTGCGATCGGCTCCGCCGTGGGCCGACCACGTCAAGCCGATGACAGAGGGTCGGGTTAGGTCGGCGGTCATGACCTGTCCCGTCGACTTCAAGATCCAGGGCACCGCCGGCCAGGCGCGTGCTGCAACCTTGACTCTCAACCGGGGGACCATCCAGACCCCGGTGTTCATGCCCGTGGGCACGCAGGGGGCGATCCGGACGCTCTCTCCGATGCACCTGGCGCAGACGGGGTCGCAGATCATCCTGGCGAACACCTACCACCTGCACCAGCGGCCGGGCGAAGACCTGGTCGCCAAGCACGGCGGCCTGCACGACATGATGCAGGTGGAGCTGCCCATCCTGACCGACTCGGGCGGCTTCCAGGTCTTCTCGCTGGACAAGAAGTCCGTGAACGAAGACGGCGTGACATTCACCTATGAGGTCGATGGCAGGCGGACTTTCCTGTCCCCCGAGACCTCCATGGACATCCAGCAGAAGCTGGGCGCCGACATCGCGATGGTCTTTGACGAGTGCCTGGCCTTTGGCACCGACCGCCAGTACACCGAGGCCTCGGTCGCCCGCACCACCCGCTGGGAGCGGCGCTCCAAGGAGGCCCACACCCGCCCGGACCAGAGCCTCTTCGGCATCGTCCAGGGGGGCTTCTACCCTGACCTCCGTCAGCGCTCGGCCGAGCAGATCCAGGAGATCGGCTTTGACGGCTACGCCATCGGCGGTCTGAGCGTCGGCGAGGGGCACTCGGTGATGGTCGAGGTCCTGGACTACACCACCCCCCACATGCCCAAGGATGCGCCCCGCTACCTGATGGGCGTCGGCCGGCCCCTGGACCTGGTCGAGGGCGTGGCCCGCGGCATCGACATGTTCGACTGCGTGATCCAGACCCGGCACGCCCGCAGCGGCATGTTCTACACCGACCGCGGGCGCATCCGGATCACCGACAGCCGCTACAAGCGGGACATGTACCCGCCGGACGCGACCTGCTCCTGCTACGCCTGCACCAAGTTCACCCGCGCGTACATCCACCACCTCTTCAAGGTGGGCGAGGTGTTCGGCGCCACCCTGGCGACCATCCACAACCTGACCTGGTTCGCCAACTTCATGGCCCGCATGCGGCAGTCCATCCTGGACGGCGAGTTCGAGACCTTCCGCAAGTGGGTGCACGAGGTCTACCCCGAGCGGCCCGTCAACAAGCGCCCGCCCCCCAAGCCCAAGGGTGCGTCCAAGGGCAAGAAGAAGGGCAAGGGAGGACGGGGCGGCGCCAAGCGCTGATGGGCCCACCGCTCTGGGATCTGGGGCCCGCTCTCAGCGCAGCAGCGCGATGGTGAGGGCGAGGGCACCGAGGACCAGCGCGAGGCCCACCAGCCCAAAGAGCAGCAGCATCCCGCGCGAGACCTCCTCGCGCACCGGCAGCGAGGTCACCGTGGTGGGGCCCGCCGGTTCGTCGTCGGGGGTGGCGGCCTGCAGGGTCTGACCCAGGCGGGGGCCCTCGCAGACGGGCACGGGATCCAGGGGCTCTTCGGCCAGCAGCGCCTTGAGGGCTTGCAGGGGCTGGCCCTCGATGGCCGCGAAGCGCTCCGGGTCTGGCGTCACCTGGGGCGGCGCCAGCAGGCGGGCCAGGATGGCGCCGCGTCCAGGGACCTCGTGGAGGTCGGCCTCGGGGAGGGTGCCCTCGACCGCGCCCGTGAAGGCCCCGGAGCGCGAGCGCCCGGTGGACCAGAAGTCCAGCAGGCCGCCGTGGCCGCGCTCCTCGCCCAGCTCCATGCCGACCTCGTCGAAGCCGGCGGACTGCCACGGCAGGACCTCGACGCCGGATCCAGGTCTCATCCGGGTGGAGAGGGCCGAGAGGCTGGCGCGGGAGGCTGCGGGGTAGTGCAGGGCCAGGATCTCCTCCATCGCCTCCCCCACGTCCTGTGCGTCGTCCCCCAGCGAGGGCAGGGGCGGGGCGCTCTCCGGCCAGTGCTCGGTGAGCAGGCCGATCAGCGCCCAGATGTCGCTGTCCGCGTCGCCGCCCTGTACACCCACCCCCAGCAGGCGGGCCTGGCCGGTGGGGTCCACGCGGGCGTGGTGCAGGTCCAGCGCGCCGTGGTGCAGGTCCCCGCGGTGCAGGGCGTCCAGGGCTTCGGCGAGGTCCTGGAAGAGCATGGCCCACTGGGCGGGGTCCAGGTGCTCGGCGAGCTGGGCGATGGAGGGGCCGTCGGGGCAGTGCTCCAGCCAGGCGGGCTGGCCGTCGTAGAGGCCGGTGTCCAGGCGCAGCGCGAGGCCTCGGTGGGCCGGGGAGCGCGGGGGCGGCAGGCCCATCCACAGGCAGCAGAGCGCGCCCTCGCTGTTGCGGGCCAGGCGCAGGGGACCGGGGTCCTGGACGTGGTAGAGGCGCTGGCTCATCGGGGGTTCAGAGGCCCCCCGAGGGCAGGCCGTCCAGCTCGTTCTCCAGCTCGGCGTCCCGGGGGAAGATGGGGGCGTTGGGGTCCACGGGGTCGCCGGGCAGGGCGAAGGAGTCCAGGATCTGCCCCCAGGGCACGGCGGCGGCGACACCGGCCTCCAGGGGGGTGCTCAGGGTGAGCAGGGCCAGGTGCTCGCTGCCCCGCAGGGCGACGGTGCTGGCGAGCTGCTCGTTGGGGCCGTGGCGGCGCTGTACGGTGACGGCCCAGGCCTCCCGGTCGGCGACCTCGAGTTGGTGGTGGGCCAGCAGCTTGGCCTCGATGTCCAGGCTGCGGCCGCGGTCCAGGGCGTAGGTCTCCGCGACGATGCGCAGGTCCAGCTCGCGGGTGCGCCGGCCCTCGCGCACCAGATCGATGGTGACCACGGCCTGCTGGGCGGGCGGGCTGCGCAGCAGCACGTGGTGGTTGCCGAAGGCGCGGTTGTTGACCACGACCTCCCAGTCCTGGGGCAGCTCGAAGGCGACCTGGCCCAGGAGCTGCTGGGGCTGGGTGCCCGGGATGGGGTGGACCGCGGCCAGGCAGGCGGTGAGCAGCAGCAGCACTCAGTCTTCCAGGACGAGCTCGAGATCGTGGTGGAAGACCAGCCCAGGCACCGCCGCGTCGGCGGCCTCGTCTTCCTGGTAGCGGCCCACGCCGGACTCCAGGACCTCGGTGAAGTCGTAGACGCCGAACTCCCCGTCCCCGCTGGGCGCGCGCACCCACCAGGCGGTCCAGGGGCCGTCGTCGCCCGAGAGCTCGACGCTGTGCACACCCTCGCCGTCGTCGGGGGTCCAGATGGCGTCGTCCAGGGCGGGCTCGCAGTCGCTCTCGACCAGCTCCCAGGTGCCGTCGAAGTGCGGGCCGCTGCTGTCCACCCGGGTCTGGGTGCCGCTGCCCTCGAAGACCTGCGTGCAGTCGCTCAGGCCGGTGACGGGCAGGGTGAACTCCCACTCCAGGGTGTAGACGACCTGCAGGCCGGTCCACTTGGCGCCCACGGGATCCCCGCTGTTGCCGGTGTCGTCCCCGCCGCTTCCGGTGTCGTCCCCGCCGCTGCCGGTGTCGTCGCTGTTGCTCGTCTGGTCTTCGTCGCAGTCGGGGGCGCCCCAGCAGTCGTTGTCGTCGCAGTCGAAGTAGCCGTCCGCGTCGTTGTCGGCGCCGTCGGAGCACTCCCCGGCGACGTCGCCCTCGATGTCCTCGTCTGCACCCAGAGCGCAGGCCAGGGTGAAGAGGGCCATGACGGTCAGGGTGGTGGGGGCGAGCAGTCGGCGCATGAGGGACCTCCTTGAGACCAGTGTACCTGGAGGCCCCTGTGCGCCGATGCGCGAAGCGATCAGTCGACCGTGTTCTTCACGAAGAGCTCAGCGAGCTGCTCGGCGTCCACGCCGCTGGGGGCCTGGGCCATCAGATCCTGCGCCTTCGTGGTCTTGGGGAAGGCGATCACGTCGCGGATGTTGTCCGTGTCGGTGAGCAGCATGACCGAGCGGTCGAAGCCGAAGGCGATGCCGCCGTGGGGGGGCGCGCCGTGCCGCAGAGCGCCCAGCAGGAAGCCAAAGCGGGTCTCGGCCTCTTCCGCGTCGATGCCCAGGGCGGTGAAGACCTTGGACTGCACTTCGGAGTCGTGGATACGGATGGAGCCGCCCGCGATCTCGTAGCCGTTGCACACCAGGTCGTAGGCGTCGGTCATGATCTCGTTCTCGCGGCCGGTGCCGAAGAGCTCGATGCCGTCGGCGCGGGGCGAGGTGAAGGGGTGGTGGGTGCTGGTCCAGCGGCCCGAGTCCTCGTCCCACTCGAAGGCGGGGAAGTCGGTGACCCAGCAGAACGCGAACTTGCCGGGCTCGGCCATGTCCAGCTCCAGGCCGATGTGGCGGCGCAGGCGCCCCAGGCCGGGGTTGACGTGCTCGGGCTTGCCGACGCCGATGAGCACCAGATCGCCGGTTCCGGCCTCCAGCACCTGGGCGATGGCGGCCTTCTCCTCGTCGGAGAAGAGCTTCTTGGCGGAGCCGCTCCAGCCATCATCGCCGACCTTGGCCCACATCAGCCCGCCCATGCCGTAGCGGCGGACGAACTCGGTCCACTTGTCCAGGACCTTGCGGGACTGGGCCGCGCCGCCGGGCACGCAGAAGGCCTTGGCGATGCCGCCGTCAGCCAGGCCGCCCTGGACCACCTTGGACTCGGACTCGGCCACCACGTCGCTGATGTCCTTGTGCTCCATGCCGAAGCGCAGGTCGGGGTTGTCCACGCCAAAGCGCGCGATGGCGTCGGCGAAGCTCAGGCGGGGCACGCTGCCGATGTCCTCGCCGCGGACCTCCTGCCACATGGCGCGGGCGACGCCCTCGGCGACCTCCATCACGGTGTCGGCGGTGGGGAAGGACATCTCGATGTCGATCTGGGTGAACTCGGGCTGGCGGTCAGCGCGCAGGTCCTCGTCCCGGAAGCACTTCACGATCTGGAAGTAGCGGTCCATGCCGGCCACCATCAGGATCTGCTTGAAGAGCTGGGGGCTCTGGGGCAGCGCGTACCACTGACCGGGGTGCACGCGGCTGGGCACCAGGTAGTCGCGGGCGCCTTCCGGCGTGCTGCGGTTCAGGATGGGGGTCTCGACCTCCAGGAAGCCGTGGCCGTCCAGGAAGCGGCGGGCGGCCTGGGCGGCCCGGTGGCGCTTGATCAGCTTGTCCTGCAGGTGGGGGCGGCGCAGGTCCAGAAAGCGCCAGGTCAGGCGGGTCTCTTCGTGGGCCTCGCCCTCCAGGGCGAAGGGCAGGGGCTCGGTCTTGGAGAGCACGGTGATCTTGTCGGCCACGACCTCGATCGCGCCGGTGGGGATCTTGGAGTTGGGCTTGGTGCGCGCGTGCACGGTGCCCTCGACCTCGATCACGTACTCCTGGCGCACGGTCCCGGCGGACTCGTGGGCGGAGGCGGGGGAGCGCTCGTCCACCGTGATCTGCACGAAGCCGGCCCGGTCGCGCAGGTCGATGAAGGCCACGCCGCCCAGATCTCGGGCCTTCTGCGCCCAGCCCTGCAGCAGGACCTTCTGGCCGATGGAATCTTCGCGGAGCTGCCCACACATGTGGGTGCGGCGGACGTTCTTGAGCATGGAACCCCTCTCCAGGTGTTGGGGGGCTTGCGTCTATTCACGCCGCCGCGTCAAGGCCACACGCAGTCAGCAGGCGTTGCAGGATGGGCATGCCGTGGGGGTCCTGGCTGCGGGGATCCGCGAGGGTGTCCCTGAGGCTTCGCGGGGTCCAGACCTGCCCCTGCGCGCGCATCCCGTCGACCAGCAGCAGGGCCAGGCCCGTCACCACCGCCGCCGCTGCCGAGCTCCCGGAGAATCGGCGAATCCCCGGCACTTTGACGTTGTGGCCCCAGTGCCGGCAGTGCACGCCCGGGCCGGTGGTGCCCATCGCCGCGCCGCTCTGGGGGTGAAGGGCGCCGACCAGCAGCCAGCTCGGGTCCTGCACCTCCGGGACACCCTGGAGCGCGCGCCCGCTCTCCAGATCCCGGGCATCGGCGAGGTCATGCTGGGCGTTCCCAGCAGCCACAATGGGCAGGCACCCCGCGTCCCAGGCCCGGCGCAGGACGGCGCGCACCGCGCGGGACTGGATCACGGGGTAGCGGTCGTCCAGGCTCAGGTTGATGAGCAGGACATCCGGGGTCTGCGCCAGGGTGACCTCGACGGTGGAGACCAGGGCAGAGAGGCCGTCGGGGCCAGGGTCTGGGGTGGTGGGGGGCAGCAGTGTGGCGTCCGGTGCCAGCCCCTCCTCTCCCAGAATCACCGCCAGGCTGCGGGCCCGGTGTTCGGGGGGGAGGTCCACGATCCCCAGACGCGCAGAGGCGCCGCGCAAGCCCAGAGACCGCGCGGCGCTCAGGTGGATCTGCGCGTGCAGTTCGCTCAGACGGCGGTCCAGGTCCAGGTCACCTGGATGAACTGCCCGCCCGCGGCGAAGGTCTTGGCGGCGGCGGCCCAGGCCGCGGGGGCGCCGGGCTGGCTGGGGTCGGGGACGATGCCGACGCTGTGGGTGGCGTCGCCCCAGACAAAGTTGGGCTTGAGGGCCCAGGAGTCCTGCCAGGTGCCGGAGTTGTCGCAGCGGTACAGGACGCCCGCGGGGGTGCCGCCGTTGTTGTTGACCGTGAAGCGGTGGTTCATGCCGCCCTGGGGGTTGGGCAGGCCGGTGATGGGCTCGGCGTCGACGGTGACGGTGGCCATGCGGTAGTCGGCGGGGTTGAGGCCCTGGCTGTTCAGGAAGGTCGCGGGGGCCGTGGGGGGGATGCCCATGGCGGTGGCGGTCGTGGCCTTGGAGGCGTAGTTGGCGATGTCCGCGGCGTGGACCAGGACCTGCTCCTGGAAGTCGCTGCCGACCTGGGTCACGATGACGAACGCGGGGTTGGAGAGGCCGGTGAGCTCCCAGGTCTCGTGGTTGAGCTCGGTGGGCGTCAGGGTGAAGGTGCGCTTCATGGGGGCCTCCAGGGCAGGGTTCTGCAGAGAGCCGGTTCGGCAGGCGGACTCGGCCTCGGCGGGAGAGCAGATGTCCAGGCGCCGGGACCAGTCGATCTCGGGGTGCTCGGACTTGATGGCCAGGAGCTGGGACAAGAGCTCAGGAGATGGCCGCCCCCCAAGCGCAGCGATCAGGCCCAAGAGCTGGACTCTGAACTGCGGCATCATACGCACGCTGGGGAGCTCCTCCAAGAGGGATTCCACGGAGACGATCCCGCCGCAGAGGCCGTAGAGGGCCTGGATCACGAGCCGCAGGTGGGGGATCAGGGGTTGCCGGAGGGCGCGCTCGGCGATGGCCCGTCCGTCGGCGTGCAGGCCGCGGCGCCAGGCCAGGCCGGTCTCCAGCAGAGCGAAGGAGGCGGCGTAGTGCATGCCGAAGTCCTCGGCGGCGGCGGAGAGCCAGGGCCGGGGGGTCGTGGGCAGGTCCATGCGCACATCGCGCGAGCGGGAGCACATCTGGATGTGCAGGGTGTTGGTGGTGTGGCGGGCGCCCTCGCTGCGCAGGAGCAGGGGGATCAGGTGCTCGTCGAGCAGCTCGTAGTCTTCGAGCTCGAGGCTGGCGAACATGGCGCTGGACATGGAGCGCGCCCACTTGTGGAAGCTGGTCTGGTGCTGGGCGGCGCGCAGGGCCTCGTCGCGGGCGCCCGCCCAGTCGCGCTGCTGGTAGAGGAAGTGGGAGCGCCAGGAGTGCAGGCTGGCCAGGCGGGCGGGGTCGGTGGCCCAGGCCTCCAGCTCGGGGCCCCAGAGCAGGGCCCGCAGGTGCTCAGGCTCGCGCAGGTAGGAGCGGGAGAGGCCGCCCTGGGTGGCGGTGTCCAGGGAGGCGCGCTGGAAGCGGCCGGCGTTGCGGAAGGCCTCCCGGGCGCGCTCGGGCTCCCGCACGACCAGAGTGATGCCGCGCAGCAGCCACATCAGATCGTCGATGGCCACGCCCTCGCGGTTGGCCCGCTCCAGCAGCCGCAGCGTGTCCTGCATCCCGCTGGCGCTGCGCTCCTGACTCCGGGCCTGGGTGAGCAGCTCGCAGGCCTCTCGGGCGCGCTCGAGGTCCTGCAGATCCAGAGCCAGCAGCATCGCCTGCCGGGCCCACTCGTGGCCTTCGCTGGCCAGGCCCTGGTGCTGGCTGGTGAACTCGGACCGCCGCAGCATCTCGGCCAGGCGCAGGTCGGGGTCGGTGGGCAGGGGTTCGTGGCCCAGGCGCAGGCGCTCCAGGGTGGCGCGGTCGGTGTGCAGCTTGCCGTCCTGAAGCTGAACGTGGCCGCGGGTGATCCACTGGGTGAGGACCTCCTGCACGACGCTGCGGTGCCCGCCGGTGGCCTGGTAGAGCACGCGCGCGGCGTCGTCGGGGATGTGGACCACCCGCTTGTGCCCCGCGAACAGGCCCTCCAGGTCCCGGGGTTGGCAGCGCTCCGGGTGGTGCTGGAGCAGGGCGGCGGCCTGGCTGCGGGGGGTCTGCTCTCCCAGGGCGTGCAGCAGCCACTCCGCGCTGGGGGGACGGAGGGCGGGGTCCCGCTCCAGCAGGCTGTGCACCAACTCTTTGACCAGCCGGGGTAGCCCAGGCCGGATGCTGCCGATCGGCGCAGGCGAGGACATCAGGCGCGCCTCCCGCAGCTCCGCCGGGCTCCCCGGCTGCGCCGGTCGACCCGTCAGCCACCGGTAGAGGAGCTGCCCCAGGGCGTAGAGGTCCGACTTGGGGGTGGCCGGCTCTCCGCGGAGCTGCTCAGGGCTCATGGTGGACAGGGAGCCCTGGAGCTCGCCGGGGCCCGGGGGCGGCGCCAGGCTCAGGCCCAGGTCCAGCAGCACCGGCTGGCGGTCCCGCAGGCGCAGGTTGTCCAGCTTGAGGTCCCGATGGGTGAGCCCCTCGCGGTGCAGAGCGTGCAGGGCGCGCAGCACACCGACGACCAGCGCGCGGGCCTTGGGCCAGGCCATCGGCCCCGTGGGCAGGGGGTCGCCGTCCACCAGCTCCATGACCAGGTAGCGCCCGCCGGGGACCTTGCCCTCGTCCAGCAGGCGCACCACGTGGGGGGAGCGCACCATGCGCAGCGCGGCGATCTCCAGGCGGCCCCCGCTCCCGAACAGCTCGGGCACCAGCTTGACCGCCACCCGCTCCTTGGCGATGGCGTCGTAGGCGGCGATCACCCTGCCCTGCGCACCCGCGCCCAGGGGCTCCTTGAGGGCGTAGCGGCCGTCCAGGACCTCGCTGACCTCGAAGCCCACCTCTCCGCGGGGGAGGGTGGCCTGGGTCCAGTCCCAGGGCTCTGGGGCCTGCGCGCTCAACGCCGGGGCGCCGCCGGGCTGCGCAGGGAGGGGCCGGCGTCACCGCGGGCGGCCCGCACCTCTTCCAGCAGGCGCTCCTCTTCCTGGTAGCGCTCCAGGTTCTCGGCGATCAGCTTGTCCGGGTCCAGGCCGCGGTGGATCAGCAGCTTGCGGATGAGCTGCTCCATCACCACGTACTTGTCGTCCAGGTAGCGGGCGACCTTGTCCGGGGGGTAGGTCGTGTGGAGGTCGAACACGATGTCCAGGCTGTGCTGGAAGCCCAGCACGCAGATCGGCTGGTAGCCCTGGTGCGAGCGGCGGGCGCCCCATCCGGCCTCGATGCCGTGCTGCTGGAGCACCTGGCGCTCTTCGGGCTTGCCGATGCCCAGGTCCAGCAGCGGCGCGTTGTAGCGGACGCCAAAGCGCGCGTAGAACTCCTTGTTCTTCTGGCGCGTGATCGGCATCGACATCACCGCGTACTCGCCGCCCACCGACGAGCAGATCAGCGTGTTGGTGATGCCGCGCTCCAGGTTGTAGGCGATCGCGTGGGTCGCCATGGCCTCCTGGCAGCCCAGGCAGACCGTCCAGTGGCCGCCGTACTTGAGGGCCTCCCGCAGGAAGTTCGCGGCCCCGATCTCGTCCCACTCCACCGTGTGGTCGATCAGGTGGTGCTGCACCCGCAGGCCCAGGATGCGCTGCAGCTCGGGCGTGTGCTTGCGGCTCCACTCGTTGAAGAGCGCGCCATAGCGGTGCATGAAGGTGAGCAGGTGCACCCCACCCCGGCGGTCATCGCGCTGGTTCTCTCCGATGATCAGGGGCACAGCGCAGGAGTCCAGGCCTCCGGAGTAGAGGACCGAGAAGTCCTTGAGGACCGCGTATTCGTCGAGGGCGAGTGGCATTCCCGAATGCTACGCCGTCTCGGCCCCCGATTGCACCCCCCGGATGCGGGGGAGCATGCCCGCCAGCAGCAGCCCGAGGGCGTAGACCCCCAGCGCGACGGCCAGAGCGCGGTGGTAGCCGTACATGCGCGCCAGGATGACCGTGATCAGGGAGCTGGCCACGCTCATCCAGCCATTGAGTGCCCAGGCCCAGGGCACCAGGCCGCCGACCTCGGGGCGCAGCAGGCGCATCCCCAGGGGGAAGGGCATCCCCAGCACCAGGCCCAGGGGGACCAGGGAGAGCACCGTCAGGGCGAAGCGCGCGGGCAGCGGCGCGGTCATCGCCGCGGACTCCAGCAGGGGGGGGAGGAGCCAGCCTTGGACCACCCCCAGGATCAGGCCTGCACCCAGCGCCACCCGCAGCGCGAGCAGCATCTTGTCGGGCTTGATCCTGCCGGCGAGGTACGACCCCAGCCCGCTGGACGCCAGCATCGCCAGGATCACGGCGGTCACCGCAAAGGTGGGGTGCCCCACGAACAGCGCGAGCTCGTGCAGCAGCACCGTCTCCACGCTCAGGTAGCCGTAGCCCAGGGTGCAGGCGTAGAGCAGCCCCCAGTGGATGCCCTTGACGCCCTGGAGCTCGGCGGGGCCGCGGCGCAGCATCGGCACCAGGATGAACAGCAGGCCCGCGAAGAGCACAAAGCCGGACTGCACCACGATCGAGCGGTAGAGGGCGGCCAGCGCTTCCTCATTCTCACCGGAGCGCTCCTCGAAGAGCTCGTCCACCGACTGCTTGAGGAGGGTGTGGTCGTCCAGGTAGGGCCGGTCGTCGGTCAGGACGATCCCTCGGAGGTAGCCGTCGGGGCGGGTGGTGGGGTCGGCGGTCAGCTTGGCCTTGCGGTCGGTCTGGCGGGCGTGGAGCTCGGCCTGCTCGACCTCGGTTTGGGTCCAGGGGCGGAGCTTGACCAGCATCACTGTGGAGCTGCCCTTGGCCATCAGGATGTGCTCGCTGGGCCGCTTGACGCCGCGCTGGCGGAGGGCCGCGGCCGCAGAACGGGCGATCCGGTCGGTCTGGCTGCCACGACCGAAGGACAGGGTGCCCTCGGGGTTGAGGTGGTCCAGGTAGACGCCGAAGGCCTCGCGGGTCTCCAGCAGGGCGGGGGACCAGGCGTTGGACATCAGCCCAGCGCTGGACCACAGGTTGGCGTGGACCATCTGGATGATGTCGTAGGGCTCGGTGGTCGAGGCGATGCCCGCGCGGCCGTCCAGGGCCTTGAAGGTCACACCGGGCTGCAGGTAGGGGTTGGCCGGGGCGTCTGCGTAGCCCTCGGTGACCAGCTCGTGGATGCCGCCGGCGATGTCGATGGCGTCGATCTGGGTGTGTCCGTGGCGCTGGGCGACGGCGACCTGGGGGCCGGCGCTGGCGGCCAGGATGGCGACGCGCGCCCCGGGCTCGTGCAGCCGGTAGACCAGGCTGGCGGTCAGGGTGCTGTCGTGGGCGTCGACGTCGCGGGCCTCCTGGACGATCTGGGAGGCGGAGCTGTTGTCCAGGACGATGAAGTCACCGCGCTTGAGCTGGGCGATGGACACGCGGGCGATGGGGGTCCACAGCGAAGTGCGGATGGTGTCTTCGGAGTAGCCAGCGGCCTGGCGGACCTGGAGAACCTCGGTCTTGAGGCCCACGCCCAGGCCCAGCAGGGACAGCGCGAGCACGCTACCGGTGGCCCAGCGCTGCTTTCCGGTGGAGACGGCCAGGGCGCCCAGGCCCAGCACGGCGGTCGCCAGGAAGCACAGATCGGGGCCGGAGAGGGCGGTGAGCAGGGGCAGGAAGAGCACCGCGGCGACAGCGCCGCCGCCCAGATCGGCTGCGTAGACCGCGCCGATGTGCTCGCGGTAGCGCTGGAACACGCCGGCGAGGGTGAGGCCCGCTGCGGTGAAGGGGAGGGCCAGTACCGGGAGCAGGGCGGCGAACCAGAAGGGATCGACCAGGTCGTCGACCACGGAGCTGCGCTCCTGGTAGGTCTCCGGGGGGACCTCGAACTGGGTGACCATGGGGAAATGCAGGGTGGCCAAGACCGCGACGATGGTGAGCCCAGCCTGCAGCAGGGCCAACCAGCCGATCCGCTCCAGGGTCCCCGTGGCGGGGACGAGCTTGGGCCACAGGTGCTGCAGGATGGCGCCGACGCCGATGCCGAGCAGGGCCAGGGCCAGGGCCAGGTGTGCGAAGGAGGCGAAGAGCACCACGGAGAACAGGCGGGTCAACTGGAGCTCGAGCAGGACGAGCCCGAACGCGACCGCCGCGATGGCGAGGTGGAGTCTCAGGGGCGGTTTCTGCACGGTGGCCTTCTGGGAGGGGGGCCCATTATGCTGCGATGGTCCGGTCCACAAAGATCCCCGGGGAAACACCATGGACAGAGCGAGCTGGCCGCTGGAGATGCTCCAACGCGCGGCCGAGCTGGCGCCGCAGCAAGCCGCTGTCGCTCTGGTGGGTGCCATGGTGGTGGGGGCCTTGGCGCTGGGCCAGGGGCGCTGGGGGGCCAGGGCGCTCCGGATCCCCGCAGCGCTGGGGGTGGCGGGAGCGCTGGGGCTGGGCCTCTGGCAGGCCTGGGCGCGGCGCTCCTTCTTTGACGACGCCTTCATCTCAATGCGCTACGCGCACAACCTGGTGGAGGGGCGGGGGCTGGTCTGGAACCCGGGGGAGGCGGTCGAGGGCTACACGAACTTCCTGTGGACCCTGCTCATGGCGCTGTCCATGCTCGTGGCCCCGGAGAGCCCGGAGTTGAGCGTCACGCTGCTGTGCCTGCTCTCCTACCTGGGCACGGCCGCGCTGCTCTGGGGCACCGGTCGCCTGCTGCAGCCTGAGGGCTTGGGGGGCACCGTCGCGGCGGGGGCCTACCTGGTCAACGGGATCGCCACTGAGTTCGCCACGACTGGAATGGAGACCAGCGCAGCCGCCCTCACGGTCCTCGCCTTGGTGGGCTGTCTGCTCAAGGCGCGAGGGCCGCGGGATCTCTGGGTGGTGGGGGCGTCGCTGTGTGGGCTGCTCGCTGCCCTCCTCCACCCGGACCTGCTGCTCTTCTGGGGTGTCGGCGGGCTGGTGGTCCTTGGGTGGTCCTGGCAGGCGGAGCAGGGTTTCGCGGCGCGCCTGACTCCGGTCTTGCGCTACGGCGGCGTGGCGGTCTTGTTGCTGCCCTATTTGGCTTGGAAGCTGCACTTCTACGGGGCGCTTCTACCGAACACCTACTGGGCCAAGTCCGGCGATCTGAGCTACTTTTCGCAGGGTGGAATCTATCTGCTGAGCGTGGTCTTGGGGGAGCACGCATGGATCCTGGTATTGCTGGTCGTTGCCGGGCTGGTCGGGCAGCTCCGGGCGGGTTTGGACCTTCGCGATCTGCGGGCGCGCTTCTGGGCCTTCGTGGCGATCGGCGCGCCGCTGTACCTGCTCTACGTCGCCAAGGTCGGGGGCGACTTCATGTATGGGCGCTTCGTGTTGCCGCTTCTACCCTTGCTGCTGCTGGGGGCTGCGCTGGTGCCCTTTCAGGCGCACCGGTTGGCGGTCCCGGCGGGTGTGCTCTTTGGGCTGGGGCTCTGGTCGCTGCCTATCGTCGGCCCGGACTTTGGGCGCTGGTACATGGCGAATGAGGAGGAGGTCTACCCGGTCGACAGCTATCGACCCTTCTCGATGAACCACGCAAACTTTGTGGCCGGCCACCGCTTCAAGGAGCTGCTCGGTGACAGCGAGGTGCTGCTGGCGAGCTCGGGCATCGGCATGCTCGGCTACTACTCGGAGCTGCCGGTGCTGGACATGCGCGGGCTGACCGACAAGGAGATCGCGCGCCTCCCGCTCAAGGAGCGGGCCATGCCCGGCCACGAGAAGTGGCCGGAGGGTGATCTGTTGACCGAGAGGAGGGTACGCATCACGCGGTGGCGGTCGGCGAATCCCGGGCGCTGGCGCAAGCAGACCGCTGTGTGGCTTGAGCGGCCGGGGCCCAAGCACTGGCACTTCTGGCTCTACGATCCCCATGTGGTCGAGGTGTTGTCGGTAGACCCCGACGTGGAGCTGACGCGCTTTCCCGAGGAGTTCGACCGCTGGGTGCGCACCGCTCGGGGGCTGTCTGACAAGGAGTTTGAGCAGGATGTGGCCTTCATCCAGCGCTACTACTTCACCTTGAACGAGGACCCGGAGCGGGCTGCCGTCCTGGCTGGCCTGCAGGCGGAGCGCTCGTCTGTGCACCCTGAGTAGGACGGCGGCTTATAGCTGCCTGCAACCCGGCAGGAGCGAGAACATGAGCGGACACCACCCCACCGACTTCAAGGGCGACATCTGCGCAGCCATCGAGGCTGCTGTGAGTGAGGCCATTCCGGGCTGCCAGGTGCAGGCCAGCGGGGCCGGCGGGCACTTCGAGATCCGGGTTGTCTCCGAGCAGTTCGAGGGCAAGCGCACCCTGGCCAAGCACCGCCTGGTGCTGGGCGCCATCAAGGAGCTGATGGCCGGGGACCAGGCGCCGGTGCACGCCGTGGACCGGTTGGTGACGCTGACGCCCGAGCAGGTTTCGTAGACGAAACCTGCATTCCTGTGGGGGACAAGGTCCCCCACACCCTCTGTACGGGCCCGCCCCGGGGGCGGTCCCGGCTCGGGCCAGGCATGGCCCTCACGCGATTTGCGGCCGGCGCAGCAGGGGGCTGCTAGGAGCGGGTGCGCCGGCCGGCAAATCGGCGGCTTCCTGGGAGGAAAGCTCAGTCTTGCGGGGGACAAGGTCCCCCACACACCCTGTACGGGCCCGCCCTGGGGGCGGTCCCGGCTCGGGCCAGGCATGGCCCTCGCGCGATTTGCGGCCGGCGCAGCTGGGTGTCCGCTTGGAGCGGGTGCGCCGGCCGGCAAATCGGCGGGTTCCTGGGAGGAAAGCTCAGTCTTGCGGGGGACAAGCACCCCCACACCCCCTGTACGGGCCCGCCCGGGGGCGGTCCCGGCTCCGGCCAGGCATGGCCGTCGCGGCTTCGCGGCCGGCGCGCGGGTTGCCCGCTTGGAGCGGGTGCGCCGGCCGGCGAAGCCCTGGGTGCGCATCGACTGGTTGGACCACCACCAACACAGCCCACCTCCTCCCCCAGCCACCGAGACCCATGGAGGGTGTCGGCCCAAGGGGCTGCATTGCGTGCTCGTTTTCCCGACCCGAAGGGGAGAGGGCCCCTTGGGGCCCGGTGGAAAACGGGTACGTCAGTGCAGGTCGCAATGCGACCCGACGCCTGGGGGGACTTGCACAAACGAGACCGGACCGCAGAACTTCGTTCTGCGAGAGTCCGAGTCGCGTTTTGCAACTGGGGGGCTGGCGAAGGCCCCCCTGGGGGTAAGCCGGCTTTGCCGGCGTACGGGGGCGGAGCCCCCTACTAAAAAGACAGGCGACGTTGGGACCCGGGACGCCGCCCGCCACGCCGCCCGCCCGCCGATCCCGAGACCTCCTCTCCTCACGAGCCGGACCCGGGAAGCCGTCCGCCACGCCACTCGCTCGCCGAACCCATGACACAACTCTCCCCACAAGTCGGACCCGGGAGGCCGCCCACCAAGCCACCCGCCCGCAAGCCCCACACCTCCTCTCCAGGGCTACCGGCCCTCAATGAGCGACCCACCGAGGCCACCTGGGGCGAGTGAGCGCTTCGCTGAGGCTACGGCGGCTCAGTGAGCGCTCAAGCCACCGATCTGCCCCTGATCTTGCCTCCAACCCGCCCAAACGGCCCCAAGATCGCCTCTCTGGGCCCGTTTCGGTGGCCAAATCGATCACTGGTGGGGCGTAGCCTCAAGAAGTCGCTCATTCAGACCCCGTAGCCGCCCCCCTCCGCTCACTCACACCCCGTGGCCGTGCCACAGACCAGAGTCTGCAGACCAGGTTGCTGCCCGTCCGCCCCCAGCCACCGAGACCCATGGAGGGTGTCGGCCCGAAGGGCTGCATTGCGTGCCCGTTTTCCCGACCCGCAGGGGAGAGGGGGCCCTAGGCCCCGTGGAAAACGGGTACGTCAGTGCAGGTCGCTCCGCGACCCGACGCCGGGGGGGACTTGCACAAACGAGACCGGACCGCAGAACTCCGTTCTGCGACAGTCCGAGTCGCGTTTTGCAACTGGGGGGCCGGCGCGGACCAAGCCCGGCTTGCCGGGTGAAGGGCTCGGCGAAAGCCCCCATGGAGGCGCAGCCTCCGTGGGGGTTGTAGGGGGCCCCCCTGGGGGTCAGGCAGCTTGCTGCCGTAGGGGGCGGAGCCCCCTACCAAAGAGACAGGCGACGTTGGGACCCGGGACACCGCCCGCCACGCCACCCGCTCGCCGATCCCGAGACCTGGTCTCCCCACGAGCCGGACCCGAGACGCCGCCCTCCAAGCCACCCGCCCGCCGGATCCAGGGCTCGGTCGGGCCGACACCCCTATCCACCAGCCATGTCCGGAGTCCCCCTCCCCTTCAGAACTCCGCAACCCCACCCACCCCCCTCCAGTGCTACCTTCCTCCCCACTGGAGGCCCCCCTTGCGACTGCACCACACCGGCTTGCTCCTTGCCTTGTTCACCCTCGGATGTGTCGGCGCCCTCGGCGATACCGCAGGCACCGAGATCCCCGAGTGTGGCGACGACGCCATCGTCCTGGGGGAGGAAGGCGCCTTCTCGGTCCAGTCCTTCGACATGGATCTGGTCTGGGACAACTCGGTGGGCGTCTCCCGCGGTGAGTCCGTCACCATCGCCCTGCCGTCGGACACCAGCTCCGTGGCCGCGACGGTCGAGATGACCGGCGTGGAGACGGGCTTCGGCCTGGTGGCCCTGGACGGGGAGGCCTTCATCGACGTGGGCCTGGCCGATGAGAGCCCCGGCGGCTGGTGGTCGGCGCCCTACTACCACTGGGGCGTGCTCGGCGGCACGGTTGTGCTGCCCATCACCCCGGACACCACCCCCGACGGCTCCTGCCTGGTCCTGCAGCCCGCCGCCTTCGAGGAGGGCGCCGCGACCCTGCACGTGGTCTCCCGCCGCTTCGACCCCGGTCAGGGTCAGGTGGACCTCAACATCGTGGTCGTCGGCGACACCGAGCTCTACCAGGAGGACCTCGACGATGCCCTGGAGCGCATGGACGAGGTCTGGGCGAACGGGGGCGGCCCGGCGGTGGGCGACGTGACCCTGTACACCACGGACGGCAGCGGCTTCATCGCCTACGACGACTCCAACGCCCTGCGCAGCCTGGCCATCGACGGCAGCTCCCAGGCCATGAACCTCTTCATCATCCAGGACTACTCCGACGAGTCCGGCACCCTGGGCGAGGCCGCCGGCATCCCCGGCCCCGTGGGCCTGCACGGCATGGACGGAGCGGGCGTGATCGTCGCGGTGGACGGCCACTACTGGGGCAACAGCCTGGACACCCAGACCATGGGCGAGACCATGGCCCACGAGGTCGGCCACCAGATGGGGCTCTTCCACACCACGGAGTCCGACGGCAGCCGCACCGAGTCGCTGGACGACACCCCCAACTGCCCGGCCAGCGCGGACGACGGCGACGGCTACTTCACGGCCGAAGAGTGCGCGGACTATGACGGCGCGAACTTCATGTTCTGGGTCGCGGGTTCCTTCGCACAGGACCAGGTGACCGACTCGCAGGCCATGGTCCTCTCCCGCTCGCCCATCACCCGCTGAGGTCGCCATGACGCTGCTCTTTGTCCTCGCTTGCGCCACCACGTCGAGTCCGGAGCCCCAGGTCGCCGCAGAGGCCCAGGCGGTGGAGTCTCTGCCGTCGCGTCCCGCAGATGCCGCTCCTCCCCAGGACGCGCCCTCGCTGGGTGCCGAGGGGGCCCTCTCCGCCGAGAGCGACGCCGTCCGCGCGCTGCTGCTGGCCCACGACGTCCAGGATCTGCCCACCCGCGAGGCCCTGGACACGCACCCCGACGCCGCCCAGAAGCTGGCCGATCTGGCCGTGAAGGACCCCCAGCTGGTGGTCCGGGAGCGCGCGCTGCTGCTGCTGGCGCTCTACCCCGAGTCCCACATCGGCGTGTTCTGCCGCAAGATGCTGGAGGACAACGAGCCCAAGGTGCGCGCCGCCGCCGCCCGCTGCCTGGCGGGTCAGGATGTGGCTGCCTCCGAGTCCATGCGCGAGGCCCTGGAGGACGCCCTGGCCGACGAAGACCCCCGCGTGGGGATCGCCGCCGCCGAGGTGCTGGCCGACGTGCCCGCCTCCCGGAAGCGCTTGGAGGAGGCCGCCGCCAGTGAGAAGGTGCACCCCCAGACCCAAACCCGTATCCACGAGCTGCTGGAGTCCTGATGTTGCTGCTGCTTGCCCTCGCCTGCGCCGAGCAGGCCCCCGTTGAAGCTGGCCTCGCCGCCGGGGCCACCGCCCAGGCCATCGAAGCGCTCCCCTCCAAGCCGCCTCAGGTGGAGAGCCAGCGGGAGGCTGCTGCGGACACCCCGGATGCACCCTCTGGCACCGAGGCTGTCCTCGCGCTGCTCGCAGCGCGGCACGTCGACGATCTCCCCCCCCGCGAGGTGATCGATTCCCACGGCGACGGGCAGGCCATCTTGCAGTACGTCGCGGAGTTCCACCCGGGCATGGTCGAGGCCGAGCGCGCCACCCTGCTGCTGGCCAGCTACCCCGCGTCCACCGAGTTCTGTCTGGCCCGCGCCCAGGCCGACATCCACCCCAAGCTCCAGGCCGCCGGTCTGCGCTGTGTGGTGGGCCGTGAGCTCTCAGAGGCGCAGCTCCAGGTCGCTCAGGACGCCTTGGCCTCCGACGACCCCCGGCTGCAGTCCGCCGCGCAGGTGCTCTTGAGCGCGCAGCCCTCTCCCTGAGCGTCGCCCTCCTGGGTGCAGTCGTGCCCCCGGGAGAGCTCGACGAAGCGGCACACCGTGCGGATCAGCACCTCCCGGGCCACCGGCTTGGGCAGGTGTCCGTTCATCCCGGCGGCCGCTGAGCGCGCCCGGTCCTGGGCCATCGCCGCGGCGCTCATGGCCAGGATGGGGATGTCGATCCCCTGGGCGCGGGCGTGCGAGGTGGCCTCGATGCCGTCCATGACGGGCATCTGCAGGTCCATGAGCACCAGGTCGGGCAGCGCCTCGGCCATGCGCTCCAGCGCCTGCTCGCCGTTGACCGCCTCGCTGACCTGAGCGCCGGAGCGCTCCAGCATGCCGCGGGCGACGATGCGGTTGACCTGGTTGTCGTCCACCACCAGGATGTGCATGCCCTCCAGGCTGGGCAGGTCCGCGCCCGGGCCGTCCTGGGACACCGGGCGTCCCTTGGGGAGCTTCACCCGCAGCGTGGCGGTGGTCCCGACGCCGAGCGCGCCGTCCATGCTCAGGTCGCCGCCCATGCTCTCGGCCAGGCCCTTGCAGATGGCCAGGCCCAGCCCGCTGCCGCCGTGGCTGTGGGCGACCTGCGCGGAGGCCTGGGTGAAGGCGTCCATCAAGTCTTCGACCTGGGCGGGGTCGATGCCGGCGCCGGTGTCGCGGACCTCGAAGCGCAGCATGTCGTCGGGCTCGCGGCGCACGCTCAGGGTGATGCTGCCCTCTGGGGTGAACTTGGCGGCGTTCCCGACCAGGTTGGACAGCGCCTGGGCCAGCCGGAGGCGGTCGCCCAGCACGGTCTGGGGGACCTCGGCGTCCAGCTCCATCACAAAGTCAACGCTGTAGGCCCGCTTGGCGAACACCAGGTCGCGCAGCGGCGTCAGGACCTCCTCCAGGGGGAAGCTCTCGTTCACCAGCGGCAGCTTGCCGTCCTGCAGGCGGGAGAGGTCCAGCACGTCGTTGAGCAGCCCCAGCAGGAGCTGCGCGGAGCCCTCGGCCCGCCGCAGGAAGTCGTCCCGCTCCTGGTCCAGGGTGCTGGGGTCCTGGGCCAGGTCCAGCAGCCCGATCACCGCGTTCATGGGCGTGCGGATGTCGTGGCTGACCCGCGCCAGGAACTCGCTCTTGGTGCGGTTGGCGTGCAGCAGCTCCAGGGTGCGCTGGGCCACCCGCTCTTCCAGCGAAGCGTTCAGGGAGTCCAGATCCGCCTGCCCGCTGTGCCAGGCCACCATCAGGGCGCCCACCAGCAGGATGCCGCCCAAGGCCGCGATCATGCTGATGCGCTGGTGGCGGGTGTGGGCTGCGTAGGCCTCCGCGGCGTCCTGCTCCACGATGATGCCCACGTCCAGGGGCGCGTACCACTGCCACGCCCCGATGACCGGGACCCCGCGGTAGTCCGCATAGGCCTGCCCGCTCCCGCCGCTGTTCCCCGTGATCAGGCTGTGTGCGGACCGCGTCAGCGGGCCCTTGGGCGTGCGCAGCTCCAGGTGGCCGGCCTCGGTGTGGAGTTCCTCCACCAGCCCGAGCTGCAGGAGCTGCTTGGGGAAGGCCGAGCTGGTCATCAGCATGCCCTGGCGGTTGACCGCGTAGACATCTCCGGTCTCGCCCAGCCGCGCCGCCCGCAGCACCGGCTCCAGGGTGAGGGTGGGGTCGATGCGCAGCAACAGCACGGCGATGGCCTGCCCCTGGGCGTCCAGGACCGGGGCCGCGGAGAACAGCGTCGGGGCGTTGGCCTGGACGGTGCCCTGGCGCTCGATGGGCACGTCCGAGGCCAGCAGCGGAGACATCCCCGCCTGCCCCGCCAGGGCGCGCTTGAGGGTCTGGGTGGTCACCAGCAGGTTGGTGGCCCCCACGTTCTCATCTCGGGAGCTCGCAAGGTTCAGGCCTTGGGGAGAGACCAGGAAGAAGCCCTGGTGCGCCTGGGTCAACCGCCCTTGATCGAAGATCGCCCGCGCCTCTGTCTGCGCCTGGGCCCCGACGAGGTCACCGGGTGCTGTCTCCAGCAGCGCCTGGGCCACGGCCACCACCTCTGGGCGGCCCGCCATCACCCGCGCCAGGTCCGTCTCGCGCTCCTGCCAGTTGTCCAGACCCGCGACGGTGGTCTGGAGCAGCCCGGTCATGACCTCTTCGGTGTCCTGCTGCGCCGAGCGCTGCTCGCGCACCAGGTTCAGCCCCAGCCCCAGCCCCAGCAGGACAAAGACGGTCAGGGTCATCAGGGTCTGTACACGACGACGCTTCAAGAAACTCAAGCTCCCGGACCGGTCATCGGAATCCGGGGCGGGAGCTTGACCGATTCGGCGGCTTGGACCGGGCGATCAGACCTCCAGGTTCAGCTCCTTGGTGGCCAGGTGGGACTTGAGGGTCTGGACCCAGGCGTCCACTTCTTCGCTGCGCAGGCTGCGATCGGGGTGCTGGAAGGCCAGCTCCAGGGTCACGCGCTTGTGCCCGTCGGGCACCCCCTTGCCGGCGTACACATCGCGGATGTCCGCGTGCTCCAGGCGCTCCAGCCCAGCGGCGCGCACGGTGGCCAGCAGCTCGGCCGCCAGCAGGCGCTCGGGGGCCAGCACGTTGGCGTGCACCTCGATGCCGGGGAAGCGGGCCGGGGGCACAAAGCGGGTGCGCTCCGCGGGCAGGTCCAGCAGGCCCTGGAAGTCGATGAAGAAGGCCGAGAAGGCCTCGTCCAGGCCCAGGTCACGCACCAGCCCCGGGTGCAGCTCGCCGACAAAGCCCAGGGGGTGTCCGGCCACCGTGATCACGGCCTGGCGGCCGGGGTGGAAGCAGTGGGCGAGCGCCCACTTGGGGACCTCGCCGATGCCAACGGATGCCGACAAGCCCAGGGCGGCCAGAGCGGCCAGAGCGGCGTCCCGAGCAGCGTAGAAGCGCTCCCCAGCCTTGTCCTCTCCCGGACCCGCGACCGCTCCGCACAGGTGGTTGCGGTCCTGCGCCTTGCCGTCGATGCGGCCGTAGACCTTGGCCAGCTCAAAGAGCTTGAAGCTGTCGTGGCGCTTGCGGTTCTCGCGCACGGCCTCGATGAGATCGGGCAGGGCGCTGGGGCGGAAGAACTCCAGGTGCGCGTGCAGGGGGTTCTTGAGCTGCACCAGGGTGTCGGGGCGCAGGCCGAAGCGCTCCACCTGCTGCTGGCTGACCCACACGCCCAGGTAGATCTCGTCAAAGCCCAGGCCGGTCAGAGTGCGGCGGGCCGCGAAGCCCCGGGTGAACACGGGGTTGTCCTTGGGGGGCGCCAGCTCGGCCTTGGGGAGCTCGGCGACCACGTGCTCGTAGCCGTGGATGCGGCCGACCTCTTCGTTCAGGTCCTCCTGGATGCGCAGATCCGGGCGCCAGGGGGGGATGGTGACGCTCCAGTCGGGGCCGACCTGGTGGCCCAGGGCGGCAAAGCGGCTGCGGATCAGGTCGTCGGGGACGTCCATGCCCAGGCGCTTGCGGGCCAGGTCGGGGTCGAAGGCGATCACGTGGTCGGCGGGGGGCTCGGGCCAGTGGTCGACCAGGCCCAGGACCTGGGTGTCGGGGTAGAGCCCGCTCAGGAGCTGGACCAGGCGGCGCACGGCGGGCATCACTCCCTGGGGGGCCAGGCCCTTCTCGAAGCGCAGGGAGGCCTCGGTGCGCAGCGCCAGGCGGCGGGAGGCCCGGCGCACGGTGAACATGTCGAAGTGGGCGGCCTCGATCACCACGGAGTCGGTCTCGGGGCCGATCTCGGAGCTGGCGTCGCCCATGATGCCGGCCAGGGCCACGGGGCGGTCGCCGTCGGTGACCAGCAGGCACTCGTCGGTCAGGGTGCGCTCGGTCCCGTCCAGGGTGGTGATGGTCTCGTCCGGGGCGGCCATGCGCAGGCCGATCACGCCGCTGCCGATGGTGGCCCGGTCGAAGGTGTGCATGGGGTGGCCCAGCTCCATCATGGCCAGGTTGGCGGCGTCGACCACGGCGTTGATGGGGCGCATGCCCAGCTTGCGGACGGCGTTCTGCAGCCACTGGGGGGCCGGTCCGCTGCCCAGACCGCGAAGCTCGAGCGCGGCGTAGCGGGTGCAGGCGGGGGCCTTCACGTCGATCTTGAGGGCGGAGCTCCCCCAGGCGCTGTCGTCGGCCAGGGTGGGGGCGCGCAGGGGCACACCGTAGATGGCGCTCACGTCCCGGGCCATGCCGATGAGGGAGAAGAGGTCGGAGCGGTTGGGCTCCAGGTCAAACTCCAGCACGACGTCGTCCAGACCCAACGCCTGCCACAGGTCGGCATCGGCGAGGACATCGGGGGCCAGACGCAGGGGGTGCGTGGAGTCGCTGCCCACGCCGGCGGACTCCTCGGAGAGCAGCATGCCGTCGGAGGCCAGCCCGTCCAGGTCCCGGCCGGTGACGGCCTCGCCCAGAGGGGTGCTGCCGCCGGAGAGCACGGCGCAGAAGGCCTCGCCAGCGCGGACCCCGTGCTTCTTGCCGACGACCATGTGGACGGTCCCGGTGCTGCAGGTGGCCTCCCAGCGCTGGTAGTCGGCGCTCTCCTGGACGACCTGGACCAGCTCGACGCGGACCACGTCGGCGAAGGCCTGGCGGCTGGGGAAGCGGTGGATGTGCTCGATCTCCGAGACCCGGCCGTTCATCTTCTCGGCGAGCTCGTCGATGGACTCGGGCAGATCGACCATCTGCGAGAGCAGGGAGAGGGGGACGCGCACCTGTGGCTCCGTTTCGGGCGGCCCCCTTAACGCGGGCGGGCCGCGCCGGGGTCCCTCAGAGCAGCGTGTGTCCCCCCGAAGGGCTCAGAAGGTGAGGACGTAGGCCGTCACGTCGGCGATGTCCTGGTCGGCCCAGCTCTCGTAGGCGGGCATGGTGTCCTCGCCGTAGAGCACGGTCTCGATGATCTCGGCCTTGGACTCCCCGGCGATCCCGGGGCCACTGTCGGTGCCCTCGCCGGCGGCGCCGTGGCAGCCCTGGCAGGTGCTGTAGAGGGTCTCGCCGTTGGCCGTGTCGCCCTGGAGTGCGGCGATGTCTGCCTCGCGGTCGGTGCCGGTGTCCTCGCCTTCGCAGGCCAGCAGAGAGAGCAGGAACAGCATGGGGATCTCCTGGAGGTGGGCCTACATGAAGCCGGTGGTGTGATCTTGTTTCACCTCGAACACCTGGCGCAAGGTGGACACCGCGGTGGCCTGGGCGTCGCTGGGGAGCTGCTGGGCCAGGTGCCGGTGGTGCCTCTGGAGCAGGCGCTCGGTGGCGATCGCGAGGTACTTGCCGGCCTTTGGCGTGAAGCTGATGCGGTCTTCGTAGCGGACGGCGTCGGTGGCCTGCTCCCAGTGGCGCTCGTGCTGCCAGTCGTCGAACAGGGCCTCGCGCAGGCCGGGCAGCCAGGGGCCCTCGGGGTTGGTGAGATCCCGCACCTGCTCCAGAGGAGCGAGGAAGCGGGTGGCGCAGCGCAGGTGGAAGCGGGTCGGCATGGCTCCGGCATATCCCGCCGCGGCCCACCCCTGCAGGCGCTTGTGCTACACCGGCGCCGTGAGGACCACAGACGACCTGCAGCTCATCCTGGCGCGGAACGTCGGGCGCGGTGAGCGCTCGGTGGCGGTGGTGCGGGTGGCGGCGGCTTTCTTTGTGCTGCTGCAGCTCCTCTGGGCGGATCGGGTCGCGATCGCGGACTTCCACCTGCGGCCTTGGCTGGTGATCCTGGGCTTGGGCTCCGGCATCGGCTTCTCGCTCTGGACGCTGCGCAGCCGCAGCGAGGCCCCCTGGCGCTTGTGGGCCAGCACGGTGGTGGACAGTCTGGTGGTCACGGTGGCGCTCTGGCCCACCGTGATCTGGGCGCGGGAGATCTACCCGGGGCAGTTCAACCTGCCGGGGTTGGCTTTCTACGCCCTGGCCATGGCGGTCTCCGGCCTGCGCCTGGATCGGCGGCTGGTGTGGACCTCGATCGCCCTCAACGGCGCGGCCGCGGTGGGGCTGGGGCTGCTGGATCAGGCGTTGAATGGGCCCTTCCCCATGCTGCGCCCCACCGACGTGTTCATCTGGCTGGCGATGTTCGTGGGCGCGGGGGCCCTGGGCGACGCCATCACCGTGCGGACCCGCCGCCTGGTGACCGAGGCGGCGCAGGCGGTGACCGACCGGGAGCGCGCGCGGCAGGCGCTGGGTGTGTACGTGTCCGAGACGGTGGCCCAGTCGGTGCTCGATGAGGGGGGCGGTGGCCTGGAGCTGGGCGGCGCCCGGCGGCAGGTGGTGGTGCTGTTCTCGGATCTGCGCGGCTTCACGGCCTACTCGGACGCCCTGTCGCCGGAGCGCCTGGTGGCCGAGGTGAACGCCTACCTGGACCGCATGGTCGAGGTGATCTCCGCCCACGGCGGGGTGGTGGACAAGTACATCGGTGACGCCATCATGGTGGTCTTTGGGCTGCCCGAGGCCCAGGGGGACGACGCCGAGCGGGCGGTGCGCTGCGCGCTGGGGATGCAGGAGGCGCTGGAGCTCCACAACGGCGAGCGCGAGGCCCGGGGGCTCCCGCCGCTGCGGCAGGGCATCGGGGTGCACCGGGGCTGGACCGTGGCGGGCAACATCGGGTCGGCGGACCGGCTGCAGTACACGGTGATGGGCGCGACGGTGAACCTGGCCAGCCGCCTGGAGTCCGCCACCAAGGCGGAGGGCGTCTCGGTGCTGGTCTCCGACGCCGTGGTGCAGGCTCTGCCCGACCTGGACGAGCCCCTGCTCAAGCCCCACGGCGAGCTCCAGCTTCGCGGCGCAAGCGAGCCCGTGGTGGTGTGGACCACGCTCTGAGCGGAGGGCGCGCGCCGGGTGGCTGAGCGTCCCCGCCCAAGCTATTGGCGTGCGCCCTGACTTGGAGCCCACCATGGCCAACGCCGCGATCGATCGGGACACCGTCCACACCCTCTCCGAGGCCTGCGCCGAGGACGGCGAGCGCTTCCGCGCCATCGCCACCCGCCTGCTCAAGGAGCAGAAGCGCCTGCTGAGCTTCTACAACCAGAACCTGCCGGCCATCGACGCGCAGACGGGCGAGGTCAGCCTCTACCTCTTCTCCGTCGTCGTCCGCATCTTCGACCAGATGGGCGGCCGCCTGTCCAAGGTCAACGGCAAGCAGATCAACGCCGCCGCCGCCAAGGTCCAGGGCGTGGTCGACCAGCTCCTGCCCTTCGACAAGGAGTTCCCCGAGCGCGTCCGCGCCATCGAGGACCGCGCCCAGCCCCACATCCTGGACGAGGCCCTGTGGGCCCTGTTCGAGCGCAGCGACGAGGACAAGCAGGAGGGCGAGGTCGACGTCGACCCCACCAAGGCCGGCATGATCTTCATGATGCTGTGGGTCGCCACCGAGGCCCTGGACGCCGCCTGGAAGCCCCCCGCGAGCTTCGGCGCATGATCCTGCTGCTCCTGGCCTGCGCGGGCACTCCCCCGGTCGCAGAGACCCCCGAGCCCGTCCCCGAGCTGCCCCAGGTGGCGCTGGAGTCGGGTCCGGTGGGCGAGGCCCAGGTCCAGGAGCTCGAGCGGCAGCCCCCGGCCACGCCCATCGCGCTCACCCAGCCCGCCGAGGGCGCGGTGATCTCCGGTGAGCAGCTCGTGGTCGCGGGCGCCGCCCAGGTCTTCGAGGGCCACCTCACCGTCCGGGTCACCCGCGGCGACGAGGTGCTGACCGACGCCACGGTGCTCGTGGCGGCCGCCCCCGACTTTGGCGAGTTCGAGCTCTCCGTCCCGGTCACCCCCGGCCCCGCCAAGGTCGAGGTCTACTCCCGCAGCGCCCGCGACGGCAGCCCGGAGAACCTGGTGACCCGCAGCGTCGTCATCCAGTAGCGCCTACCAGCTCCCGCTCTGCAGCCGCAGCACGTAGGGGTCACACTCCGTGCCCCGCGGCAGCCGCACCCGCGTGTGGCCGGTCCCCCCCGGCTCGATGTCCGTCAGGGTGGCCGTGAAGCGCTCGGACGCGCACTCGATCTCCACGTCCAGCCGCGCGATGTCGTGGTCCGAGAGGTTGTCCGCTTCGGTCTCCACCTCGATGCGCCCGTCGGGGTAGCCGGTCGCTGTTCCTCGCAGGTGGACCCAGTGCGACAGATCCAGCTCGCGGTTGCCCGCCTGGGGGGTGAGCTCCAGCATCTGGGCGCCCGGATCAAAGGTCACCGTGAACTGCCCGCTCACGTTCAGCCCCAGCAGCCCGGCGCTGGTGTCCGAGCCGCACAGGTCACACACCGCCACGGTCACGTTCTCCACCGCGAAGCCCCCCAGCCACACCCGGTCCAGCAGCACCAGCGGCGCCGTCGTCACGCCATTGGCCGTGTGCAGGGTCGCCTGGGGCGCGTCGGAGGGGATGCGCACGCCCAGGTCCGCCAGCGCCTGGGTGGTCAGGGTCGTGTAGGTGGCGCCCGTGTCAAAGAGCATCCAGCGCTCCACCTCGAACCCGTCCTGCTCCAGCCCGACGGGGACACGGAGGGAGCGACCTTGGCCCTCGTACGGCAGGGCCAGACTCTCGGGGTCGTGCTCGACCGCGCGGGGTGTAGCGATCTGGGTGACGGCGAGGACAGGCTGAGGCGGAGCGGCCTGCGGCGCGGCGTGCGGGGTGGGGGGCTGGCCGGCCAGCAGCTCGGGGCCCATCCACGAACCGATGACCTCGCCGATGCCGGCAGCGCGTTGGGATGCGCGGGCGCCGAAGGGGGCGGAGAGGGTGGCGAGCCCCGTGGAGAGGGCCTCGGTCCGCTCCCCCGGGAAGAAGATCGGGACGCCGACCAGCAGGGCGAGCGGCCAGAGCACGGCCCCGGAGAGGGCCCCCACCCAGCGGGGCTTGATCAGGCTGGCGATCCCGGCGGTGGGCAGGGTGAGCAGGGCCACGCCGGCCAGGGCGACGGCGCTCGGGGGGGCCTGACGCAGAGTCCCCAGGCCCAGCAGGGTGCACAGCGCGGCGCAGCCCAATAGCAGTCCGAGCAGCCCCATCAGGATCGAGCCGGCCAGCTTCATGGTGCAGGGGTCCGGGGGAGAGGGAGAGTCATGGCGCGCGCAACGTGGTTCTGTATCGACATCGAGTGCTCCGGGACGGTGCCTGGTCTGTTCGACATGATCAGCCTCGGTGCTCAGGTGGTCTACGAGCGAGAGGGTGGCAGCCTTGCACTGGGCCCGCAGCTCTACCTGGAGATGAAGCCCCAGGCGCCCAAGGTCGACGCCCGCGCGATGGCTGTAAACGGGCTGGACCTGGAGCGCCTGCGGCGCGACGGAATGACGCGGCGGGACGCGATGCTGGCGCTCACGGACTGGGTGCAGGAGCACGCCACCCCCGGCAGCGAGGCCGTGTTCGTGGGGCACAACGCGCCCTTTGACTGGTCCTTCGTCAGCTACGCCTACAAGGCGGAGGAGCTGGACAACCCCTTTGGCTACAAGGCCCTGGACACCAAGGCCCTGGCCGCGGGCGTGCTGGATCTGCACTGGCTGGACACCGGCAAGGAGACCCTGGCCGAGCGCCTGGGCCTGCCCGCCGAGGACATGGGGCAGAAGCACCGCGCCGACTACGACGCCTGGTACCAGGCCCTGGTGCTCAAGGGCTTGCTGGAGTTCCAGCGCGGGCAGAGCGCTCCGGCCGACACCTCCACCCACGTGCCGGTGTAGACTGGGGGCATGGACGGCTCCAACCCCCACTTCCTCCACGAGCGGGGCGCGATCACGGCGGTGTTGCAGCCGCCGGTGGAGGGGGCGCGCGCGCTGAGCTGGCTGGGGCGCCGTGAGCAGCTACTGGTGGCCACGCAGGACGGCTCGCTGATCGAGGTGGATCCGGTCTACGGAACCCGCAAGCTCAAGGGGACCGTGCAGGACCCCGCGCGCATCTGCGCCTCCCCGGACGGAAAGCTGCTGGCGGTGGTGGAGCGCGGCATCGGCATCGCCATCCACGAGACCCGCAAGGGCGAGCGCCTGGCCGAGATGCCCTTGCCCCTGCTCTCGGAGATCGAGCTGCTCTGGTTCCCCCGCCCCCACGATCAGCTCGGGCTGGTGGTCCTGGGCCGCAGCCTGGACGGCCGCCTGGGGGTGGTCACCACGCCCGAGCTGGACCGCCGAAAGCGCCTGCGGCTCCCCGATCAGGTGGTGCTGGGGCAGGACGCCCGCGGCCACATGGTCTACGCCCGCGTGCTCCCCGGGGGCCTGGAGCTGGTGCCCTTCGGCAAGCCCCTGCCGCGCGCCCACACCAGCGCCCACCGCCTGCGCTACTGCGGAAAGGGCCTGCTCATGGGGCTGGCCGAGGGCGGCGTCACCGTCTGGAAGGGCAAGGACTCCCAGACCGTCATGAGCTACGACCTCACCGCCGCCGACGTCCACGTGGTGGGCGAGATGGTCGCGCTGGGCACCCGCAGCGGCGAGATCGCCTTCTCCCGCCTCTCGGACGGCAGCGTCACCCGGGGCCGCCCCGGCAAGGTCGCCGGGCACCAGCAGGCGGTCAAGCAGGTCGCCTTCTCCCCCTCCGGGCCCTGGCTCGCGAGCTGCGCGGACGGGGTTCGGCTCTGGCGGTGGTGATCGTCTGCAGATAGCTCAGGGGCCCACCTTGGAGCCCCCGTGCTGCCCGTCAAGATCTGCTGCATCCAGTCCATCGACGAGGCCAGGCTGGCCATCTCCCACGGCGCCCGCTCCCTGGGGCTGGTCTCCGAGATGCCGACTGGCTGGGGCCCCGTCCCCGAGCAGCGCATCGCCGAGATCGCGGCGGTCATCCCGCCCATGGTGGACAGCGTCCTGCTCTCGTCCCGGACCGACGCCGAGGCCGTGGCCCGGCAGCTCGAGCTGACCGGCTGCAACACCGTGCAGATCGTGGACCGCTTCCCCCTGGAGGATCTGGCCGCCCTGCGCCGGGCCTTCCCCGGGGTGCGCATCCTCAAGGCGGTGCACGTCACGGGACCGGAGTCCCTGGAGGCCGCCCGGGCGCTCGCGGAGCACGTGCACTGCCTGGTCCTGGACACGGGCGGGCCCAACGGGCAGCTCGGGGGCACTGGGCTCACCCACGACTGGTCCATCTCCGCGCAGATCGTCCAGGCCCTGGACACCCCGGTCCTGCTGGCCGGCGGGCTCAAGCCGCACAACGTGCAGCAGGCCATCCGCACCGTGCGCCCTTACGGCCTGGATCTCTGCACCGGGGTTCGATCTGGCCCAGAGTACGCTTTGGACGCCGAGAAGCTGGCGGCCTTCATGGCCGCGGTCCGAGCGGCCTGAATCTTTCAATTGACTGATTTTCCGGTCGCGAAGCCCGATGAAAGCGGACTTCTGGGATAGCCTTGGGCGACCATGCGGAAGGTAGATGTCGGGCAACGAGACCCACTTCTGGGAGAGCGCCGGCTTTCGACTGGCGCTCGATGCGAGCCCCTTGGGGATGCTCCTGATTGACCGGAGTGGCTGCATCGTGGCTGAGAACTCTGCGGCCGCCGAGCTCTTTGGCGGCGAGCTGCTGGGCCTTCGGGTAGAAGATCTGCTCCCCAAAGAGATGGCGCAGCGGCACGTCGGGCTGCGGGAGGGCTTCCACAAGGCCCCCTCGCGCCGGGCGATGGGGGTGGGCCGGGATCTGCACGCTGTGCGACGGGACGGCAGCCGCTTCCCGGTGGAGATCGGGCTCAACCCCTTCACCGAGGGGGAGCAGACCTACGTCCTGGCCAGCATCTCCGACATCAGCGTGCGCGTCTCCCAGCACCAGGTGCGGGAGAAGCAGATGGCCCAGGCCATGGAGAGTCAGCGCCTGCGCAGCCTGGGCCTGATGGCCGGGGGCATCGCCCACGACTTCAACAACCTGCTGGTGGGCATCCTGGGCAACGCCTCCTTCGCGGCCCAGCTCATCGAGAATGACCACCCCGCCATGGAGTGCCTGGACGACCTGCAGCTCGCCGCCGAGCGCGCCTCCGACCTGGCCCGGCAGATGCTGGCCTACTCCGGAAAGGGACGCTTCGTGGTGCGCCCGCTGGACGTCGCCGATCTGCTCTCGGAGACCCGGCTGCTGCTGCGCTCCCAGGTCCCCTCCCACGTCCGGGTGCAGTACAAGCTCCCAGAGGGCATGGCCTTGGTGCAGGCCGACGCCGCCCAGCTCCAGCAGGTGTTCTCCAACCTGGTCACCAACGCCATCCAGGCCATCGACAAGGAAGAGGGGCTGGTCCGCGTCCAGTGCGGGGAGGTCGTGGTCGACGCGTCCTACCTGGACCAGATGGGCGCCGGGGACCTGTCCGCCGGGCGCTATGTGTTCATCGAGGTCTCGGACAACGGCTCGGGCATGAACACCAAGGTGGTCGCCCAGATCTTCGAGCCCTTCTTCACCACCAAGAGCAACGGGCACGGCCTGGGCCTCTCGGCGGTGCAGGGCATCGTCAAGGGCCACCAGGGCGCCATCGCGGTGTACAGCGAGCCTGGGCTCGGCACCACCTTCCGGGTGCTGCTCCCCGCGCTGGATGCCGGCGAGCCGCGAAAGGACGAGCCCATCACCAAGGGCCGCGTGCTGATCGTGGACGACGACAACATCGTGCGCGGGCTGGCCAAGCGCGTGCTCAAGCACGCCGGCTACGACGTCATCGAAGCCAGCAACGGCCACGAGGCGGTCGAGGTCTTCAAGGCCACCGCCAACATCGACGTCGTGCTGATGGACCTGACCATGCCCCGCATGGGCGGCCAGGAGGCCCTGGGCCTGCTGCGCTCGCTGGACAAGGAGCTGCAGGTCATCCTCAGCAGCGGCTTCAACGAGCAGGACGCCATCAGCGACCTGCGCCGGGACGCCCAGACCCGCTTCCTGCAGAAGCCCTACAACGCCAAGGCGCTCGCTGCGATCGTCGGCCGGGCCATCGCCGGAGAGGAAGAGTAGCCGCCCACCCCGGGGTCACCGGGGCAGGGCATCGGTGGCGCCTCAGAGGCTCTCGAGGAAGGCCAGGATCTGCGCCTGCTCCTGCGCACTCAGAGCGTTGAAGCGGTCCTGGGTGGCCTGCGCTTCGCCGCCGTGCTCCCCGATGGCCTCGCTGAGCGTGCTCGCCCGACCATCGTGCAGGTAGGGGGCCGTGTCGGAGACACCCCAGAGCGGTGCGGTCTTGAACTCCCAGGGCAACACCGCCGCGCCCTCCTGATCGACCACCGTGCTCTGCGCGTAGCCCAGGTCGTGGAGGAGCAGATCGGAGTACAGCGGGGTCCCGGCCAGCACCATGTGACAGCTCTCGCAGCCCACCTGGGAGAACAGGGACTCGCCAGCCACGACATCGGGCTCGCCGGCGCTCTCCTTGCGCGCGGGGGGCGCGAGGTTCACCAGGTAGAAGGACACCGCGTCGAACTGGTCGGAGGGCAGCTCGGGGTCAGCGATCTCGTCGTCGTCTTCGGCCGTGAACTCGGAGATGGCGGGGTCCGAGGTGACCCCCAGCTCGTTGAGCATCGCGTCGGCGACAAAGTCGGGGATGGTGGGGATCTGGGCCTTCCAGCCATAGCGGCCCACCGCCCCACTCTCCAGCACCCGCAACTTGCCGCTGATCCCGTCACCGTCGAGGTCATCGGGGTCTGCATTGGCCTCGATCGCGGACTGGGGGATGGCCTCGATGCTGCCGATGCCCAGCAGGGTGGGGGGCTGGCGCAGCTCGATGACGTTGGCGTCGTCGGGCATGAGCTGGGGGACGTTCCCGGGAAGGGTGGTGCGCATGACCACGTTGCGCTCGCCGGCGTGGAAGCCGGTCTCGTCGTCCCAGTAGCCGTAGCGCACGACGCTGGTGTCGATGCCGCCCGCGCCGCCCAGCACGGGGTCCTGGTGGCAGGCGCGGCAGCTATCGGCGTTGAAGTCCGTGCCCAGACCGTCCGGGGCCTGGAAGCTGCCCTCGAACGCGGAGCGACCCGCCAGCCAGAGCGCCTGTTCGCTGTCGCTGAGCGCGCGCGCGGGGCCGCCGGCGCTGCCGGTCTCGGGCAGGTCCTGGGTGTCCCGGAGCTTGATGTGACCCTGGGGGTCCCAGCCGCCCAGGCTGCGCAGGAAGGCCACGACCTCGGCCTGCTCGGCCTCGCTGAGGGCCAGCCAGGCGTCGCGGGAGGCCTCGGCTTCGCCGCCGTGCAGCGCGATGGCGTCTTCCAGGGTGTCTGCCCGCCCGTCGTGCAGGAAGGGGCCGTGCAGGGAGACGTTCCACAGGGGCTGGGTGCGCCACTCGGCGCCGGTGGCGGCGCCGGGGCCGATGCTGTCCGCCAGCTCGGGGCCCATGTCGTGCAGCAGCAGATCGCTGTAGACCGGCAGCAGTCCGACGGTGCTCTCCAGGGCGGGCAGATGGCAATCCGAGCAGCCCATCTCGTCGAACTGGGCCATGCCGGCCTGGGCCTCGGGGCCGCGGGCGGCGAAGCGCGGGACGCCCATGTAGGTCGAGTAGATCAGCAGGTTGAGCTGGTCGTCGTTGGACATCTCGGGATCGGGCGCGGCGTCCGTGTCGACGGTGGGCTCGTCGGGGGCGGCGACCTGGGCGTAGGCCACGGGCAGCAGCAGCTTCTGCAGCAGGGAGGCCTGGGCCTCGACCGCCAGGGGGTCGGGCGGGGACTCCGGGAAGGTGTAGTGCAGCGGGTCGGTGGTCACGCCCATCTGGTTGAAGGCCGCGCCCCGGTTGAAGGACTCCAGGCCGGCGGCCTGGGACTTGTAGCCAAAGCGGCCCACCCGCCCCTGCTCGTAGTTGGGCTTGCCGCTGATGCCGTCGCCGTCGGTGTCGTCGGGGTCGGCGTTGGCCAGGATGGTCTCGTCCGCCACGAAGTGCAGCAGGCCCATGCCGATCGCGTTGGGGGCGCTGCGGCGGGAGTAGTGCGCGATGGTGGGGTCGGGGGGCACGCAGCCGCCCAGCTCGTGGGTCGCGTAGATGTTCAGCACCGGCGAGGAGCCGTTGGTGCCGGCGTCGATCTTGGCCCCGTCGAACTCCCGGACGGTCTGCACCAGGTGGAAGTCACGGTAGCGGGGCGCGGAGCCGCCGGCGGTGGGGAACTGGTGGCAGCCGGCGCAGGAGTCCGTGTTGAAGGTGGGGCCCAGGCCGGTGGTCGGGGTGAAGGGCCTCTCCAGGACCTCCTTGCCCGCCCAGAAGCGCTCCAGCATCTCGCCCTCGAGCCAGGGGACGGGATCACCCGGCTCGTCGACGAACACGTCGGCCCACTGCTGGGGCTCCGCTTCGGGACCGGGACAGGCCAGGAGGACGAGCAGGGTCGTGAAGGTCATGGGCAGTCTCTAGAGCAGGCGATCGGATGTCACGAGGGTACCCGTGAATTCATCGCTCACAAAGTCCCCTCCAACCGCGATCACGGTGCCTTGGTCGTCCACCCAGACCGCGTGCAGGAGCTGGGAGGTGAAGGGGTGGTTCTCGGTGAAGCTCTGGGACTCCCGGTCGTAGATGCCGGCGATCCCGCGCTCGCCCACGCAGACGATGCGCCCATCGCCCACGTCCCACAGGCCCGAGAGCCCGGCGTTGGTCTCCGCGGTCTGGCTCCAGGTGTCCCCGTCCAGCTCCCAGACGGCGCCGTAGCTGCGGCCGCCGACCGCGACAAGGGTGTCGCCGTTCTGGCTGTGGACGGTCACCATGTCCTTGTTCGAGCCGCTGGGCAGGCCGGTGACCTGGCCGTCCGGGGTCACGCGCAGGGACACGCCGTCGGCGCCCACGCTGACGAAGTCCTCGCCGTCGCGCCAGACCTTGAAGAGGCTCTCGATGCTGCTGAGCTCAGAGGGTAGATCCAGAGCCTCCCACTGCCCCTCAGCCATTCGGTACATGACCGGGCCGTCCCCGATCTGCCGGAACTGTCCGCCTACGGCCAGGACCTGGTCGCCCAGGGGGTGAACGCCCCAGAACGCGCCCTCGATGGGCTGGCTGTGGTCGGTGAAGCTGGCGCCGTCCCAGTGCAGCAGGGTGCCCCCCAGGCCGGCGACCCAGACATCGTCCGCCGCCTGGCCGCTGACCCAGGTCAACATGGGGGTGTCGTCGGGCAGGGCCACGCTCTCCCAGGCTCCGGGCGCGCCGCGAAGCAGCAGGCCCTGGTCCTCCTGGCCACCCACGATCCACACGTCGTCGGAGGCGGCGCCCCACACCGACATGAACATGCCGCGGCTGTCCATCTCGAGCTCGACGTCCCAGTCCGCGCCGATGGCGGTGTCGTCGACGGCGTCCTTCTCGCAGGCGAGCAGGGTCAGGGCGAAGAGCATGGCTCCCCCGGGGTCTATCAGAGGTTGTTGCGGACGCCCTGGGCGGTGACCCGGACGGAGACCGTGAAGGCCGCTTCGACCAGGGTGTCCTGCTCGGGGCGGTGGGCCGAGACATCGGTGCCGATGCTCATGCGCTCGCTGGTGACGTAGTCGGTGATGTCCACCTGGGTCAGCTCGAACTCGACGCTGGCCTGGCCTTCGGGGAAGTCGTCTGCGGTGGCCATGATCTCCAGGGGCAGGTCGGGGCCCTCGACCGTGACATCCATGGAGTCGATGAAGGACAGGTCGGCGTCTTCAGGCTCCAGGGCGGTCAGGCTGAACGAGGTCAGGGTGACCTCCTGCACGTCGCCGGGCTCTACGCCCTGGTTGGCCAGCTCCGAGGACTCGGTGAGGTCCATGGTGACGAATTCATCAAAGCCCATGTCGCCGATGAAGTCCTCCAGCAGGGTGCCCTTCTCGATGGTGACCTGGGCGGTCTCTTCGACCTGGATGGTGCTGATCTTGGCGCAGCCGAGCGCCAGCATGATGAACATGTGTCCTCCGGAGACTCAACATAGCCGGTTGAACCCCAGGGATTGCTCAGGGAATGCGCGCACCCTGATAGCCCACGATCAGGCCGGCCGCGCTGCTGGCATCGGGTGCCCCAAAGAACAGGTCAAAGGCACCGTCTCCGTCAAAGTCGCCTGCCGCCATCCCCGCGCCCAGGGCCTCCCCGCTGCTGGCGGAGAAGCGCAGGTCCGAGTCGCTGCGGGAGAAGGAGCCCGAGAGCCCCGCCCCGGAGTAGAGCCAGGCCTCTGAGCCGTCCGGCGCGCCGATCAGCAGCTCGTCAGCGCCGTCTCCGTCCAGGTCGGGGATCACCAGCAGGGCCTCGCCCGCGCCGTCTCCGCTGGGTCCGGTCAGGCTCGCGTCCGCGCTGCCCAGGTTCGTGTCGGAGATCGGGCCCAGGATCACGGCCACCTCGCCGCGCCCGGAGCTGGCGTCGGGCATGCCCAGCACCAGGTCCGCGTAGCCGTCTCCGTCCAGGTCCCCGCTCGCCAGGGCCTCGACCGTGTCGTCGGCGTTGCTCAGGACGTTGTCTGCGTCGTCCGCGCTCAGGCTGCCCGTGAAGGGGTCGAAGTGCAGGGCCTGCTCCTCGCTGGTCAGGGTGCCCCAGTCCAGGGAGGCAACGACGACCTCGTCCTGTCCGTCGCCGTCGCTGTCCAGGCCCAGGACCGCGCCGCGCAGGGTCTGGCCGGCCAGGGTGGCGTTGTAGCCGGAGATCTTGGCGTCCGGGCTGCTCGTGGAGCTGGTGACCGGCCCCGCGAACAGGGACACCACCCCCTCGCCGCTATGGGGGGAGGAGGTGAGCAGATCGTCGTAGCCGTCGGCTTGCAGGTCCACCCACGCGACCTCTGCGCCAAAGCCACCACTGCCCGACACCGTGGCGTCAGACGAGGACAGGCTGCCCGCGCCCGGGGGCCCCAGCAACACGTAGACCTCGCCGGCGGACTCGCTGCCGATCAGCAGGTCCACCTTGCCGTCTCCGTTGGTGTCCCCCGATGCCAGGCTGACCCCGGGTCCGTCCCCGTTCGAGACCGCGGTCCATTCGTCCGCGCTGCCCAGGCTGGTGGTGTTGGGGCCGTAGATCAGGAACACGGAGTCCCCGCCCGGGCTGCCCACGACCAGGTCGTCCCAGCCGTCGCTGTCCAGGTCGGCTGAGAGCAGCGCTGCGCCGGCCTCGTCGCTGCCACGCACCCCGCTCCAGGACCAGTCGGCCAGGCCCTTGCCGTGGGCGCAGTCGCTGGTGCTGCCGTCGCAGTCGTCGTCGGCGCTGGTGGCGCAGGACTCCAGCATGTCGGGGTGCACGTGGTCGCTGCTGTCGTCGCAGTCGCTGCTGTCCTGGACGTAGCCCGAGGGGGTCTCGCAGCGCTGGAGGCTGCTGCCGCTGTCGCCGTAGCTGTCGCCGTCGTTGTCGGCGTAGAAGGTGGTCTGGGTGCTGCTGTCGATGCTGCTGTCGTCGTCGTCCACCAGGCCGTCGCAGTCGTCGTCCTGGCCGTTGCAGACCTCGCTCGCGCCGGGGTTCACGCTGGGGTCGCTGTCGTCGCAGTCCTCGCAGGCCAGGTAGCCGTCGCCGTCCCCGTCGGCGTCCACGCTGCCGTCGCAGTTGCTGTCCACGCCCACGCCGCACTCCTCGGGCGCGCCGGGGTAGGTGCTGGCCTCGCTGTCGTCGCAGTCGTCGTCGTTGCCGACGTAGCCGCTGGGGGCCTCGCAGCCGGTGGTCACCGTGGCGTCGGTGCCGTAGCCGTCGGTGTCGCCATCCAGGTACCAGATGCTCTGGTCCAGGGCGCTCTCGTCCACCCGGTCGTCGCAGTCGCTGTCCACGCCGTCGCAGTACTCGGCGGCGCCGGGGTAGATGGTCCTGTCGCTGTCGTCGCAGTCGCTGCTGTCCCCGATGTAGCCCGCCGGCGCCGCGCAGCTCTGGAGCACGCTCTCGCTGTCGCCGTAGCCGTCCCGGTCCAGGTCGGCGTACCAGTCACTCAGGGGGGTGTCGGGGTCCTCGGCGTCGATCAGTCCGTCGCAGTCGTCGTCGCGGCCGTTGCAGACCTCGTCGCCCGCGGGGTTCACGGCGGGGTCGCTGTCGTCGCAGTCGCCGTCCTGGGTCGTGTAGCCCTCCGGGGTCTCGCAGCTCGCCTGCACCAGCGTCTGGCTGGCGTCGCCGTAGCCGTCGCTGTCGCTGTCCAGGTAGAAGGTGTCCTCGGTGAAGGAGTCGTCCTCGTCGTCGACCAGGCCGTCGCAGTCGTCGTCGATGTCGTTGCACTGCTCCGTGGCCGCCGGGTTCACCGCCGGGTCGCTGTCGTCGCAGTCGGAGGCGTCCTCCACCTGGGCCTCCCCCAGGGTGCACACCCGCGCGAGGCTCTCCGGGTCGCCGTAGCCGTCGCCGTCCAGGTCGTCCCAGGCGTCCAGGCCCTCGGGCGCGGCGACGTCGTCCACGCTGCCGCTGCAGTCGTTGTCCACGCCGTCGCAGAGCTCGGTCGCGTCCGGGTGGATGTCGGGGTCGCTGTCATCGCAGTCGGCGCCGCCGAAGCGCACGGAGGCGTGTCCGTCGCCGTCCTGGTCGCGGCGGGCGGCCTTCTCGTCTTCGGTGATGTAGGCGCAGGCCAGCAGGGTCAGGAGCAGGGTCATCACCACTCCACGACCAGAAAGCTGGTGCCGAGCATGGCCGCCGAGGCCAGGCCCAGCCCCGCCGAGCCCAGCACCAGGCCGTTGGTCTTGCGCTCCTGGCGCTCGAAGTCGGCCGCCTGCCAGTCGGGGTGCTGCTGTTCGTAGATCGCCGCGTTCCAGGCCCCCATGCCGTAGCTCACCCCGGCCAGCGAGGCCGTCGCCGCCGCGCCGCTGAGCAGCCAGAGCTGGCGCCGGGTCTTGATCCAGCCCACCCGGGCCAGGGGAGGGGCCTCGGGCATCACGCCCGGGTAGCTGGGGAGCAGCTCGCCGGGCAGCAGGTAGCTGGTCTGGGTGATCGCGCCCTCTGCGCTCTGGAGCTGGAAGAGGGTGGGCCAGTCCTCCGGCCGCTCGGTCGCCGGCGTGCCGTCCAGCAGCACCTGCCCACTGACGGGCACCGGCATCAGCGAGCGCGCGCCGCTATCCAGCGGGATCTGACCGTAGAGGTCCCGCACCGCGTGGCCTTCGGGGACCAGGTCCGCCGGGAGCTCCTGGCCGGGGGACGCCGAGCGCGCCGCGGCGAAGGCCTGTGCTGCGCGCTCCTCCTCGGCCGTGCCGTACTGCCGCAGGCCCTGGAGCTGGTGGTACTGGGCCGCCATCCCGGGGGAGGCGACCTGCTCCAGGCACACCACCTGAAAGGACGCGTCATCCATCAGCGTCTGGAATCGCTCGTTGTCGAAGTCCGCGTACGCGCGCTCCGCCTCGTCCAGGAGCGTGGAGAAAGAGGCGTTGTCCACGTGGACCCCGGAGCACTCCGGAGGGGTCGCCCCCATCAGGAGCAGAGCGAGTTCAGGCAGCATGCAGCGGATCCTTGGGCGGGCAGCGTGTAGGCAGGGTAGACCGCTGGGAACCCTTCCGTGCGCGTAAGGGTTGTGAACTCGCCGAAAGCGCCTGCGGGTGTCAGGTACAGTTCAGGTTCCGCCACCTCCTGCTCCCCGGAAGTCCTCACTTGATCCAGCCCGGCCGAGTCGTCGATCGCTACCAGATCCTGGGCTTGCTTGGCCGCGGCGGCCAGGCCGAGGTGTACTTCGCGCGCCACCTGGAGCTGGACTCGCTGCACGCGATCAAGGTGCTCACCCTCAGCTCCGACGCCATGCGCATGCGCTCTCTGCAGGAGGGCCGCATCCAGGCCGGACTGCGGCACCCCAACGTGGTCGGCGTCACGGACATCCTCCGCGTGGACGGTGCCCCTTCGCTGGTCATGGAGCTGGTCCGGGGGCCTGCCCTGGAGCAGGCCATGCAGGCCATGGAGTTCAGCCTGCTCCAGGTGGATGCCCTGGGCCGCGGGATCATGGCCGGGGTCCAGGCCGCGCACGAGGCCGGGCTGATCCACCGCGACCTCAAGCCCGGCAACATCCTGCTCGACCCGGTGGAGGACGGCCGCGTGCTCCCGCGCGTCATGGACTTTGGGCTGGCCAAGGTCAAGGACGCTGGCGACATGAGCCTGTCCCGCACCGGCATGGTCATGGGCACGCCCTCCTTCATGGCCCCCGAGCAGTTCCGGGACGCCAAGGATGTCGACGAGCGGGCCGATGTCTACGCGCTGGGCGTCATCCTCTACGAGCTGCTGACCGGGATGCTGCCCTTCGCCGGCTCCGACATGATCGAGATCTACTCGCTCATCGAGGCCGGGGATCTGATCCTGCCCTCCAAGCTTCGGGAGGACGTGCCGCCGCGCATGGACCACGCCGTCGCGTCCGCCCTGGCCTTCGACCGCGACAAGCGCCCTGCCAGCGTGGCCGCCCTGGTGGCCCTCTGGACCGAGGGGCGCGAGCTCCCGCGTCAGGTCTGGCCCCGGGACCTGGTCGTCACCCTGCTCGCCATGGGCCCCCGCGTCCCCGACGCCGTACCCGTCAGCCGGCCCACCGCTCCGCCGCGCAAGACCCCCATCCCGGCGATGACCCAGGTCCCGGCGGTGTCCCAGGTCTCCGACAGCTCCGCCCCCGCCGCGCTGCCCACCCCGGAGCCCCAGCCGCCCGCGCCTAAGCGTCAGCCGTTGCTGCTGGTCGGGGCGGGTGTGGCGCTCCTGCTGCTCTTGGGCGTGGGGGCCTGGAAGCTGCTCCAGACGCCTGAGCCCCAGCCCGCGGTCCAGGCCGAGCCGGTGGTGGAGCCGGACCCGGTGACCTCGGCGGCGGAAGGGAGCGATGTGGAGCCCGAGCAGCCCGCAGGGGAGGAGGTGGACCCTGGTCCGGAGCCCACCCGATCCCCACCTCCCAAGACCAAGGCCGACCCCACGCCGCAGCCGGATCCCCCCGCCGGCGAGGACACCGAGTCGCCGACCGCGCGCCAGGTCCTGGTGGTCCCCGCTGAGCCCCCCGCTGAGCCCCCCGCCGAACCCGAGGTGGTGGCCGTCGCCAAGCCCGCTGACCCGCAGCCCGCCGCCGTGACCGGGAGCCAGTGGTCCCTGGCGGGGGTGGATCGGGGCTACGCGCTGGATGCCTCGGGGTCGCGCTACACGCCGGGGCAGGTCGCGCCGGGGCGCTACGACCTGTACGTCTTCTTTGACGACTCCAAGGCCACGCGGGTGCTGAGCATCGACGTCAAGCCGGACCAGCCCCTGCGGGTGGTCTGCGACCGAGGCATGCGCATCTGCAAGGTGAGATAGCGCCCCCCCGGGGGCCCCCGGAGCTACTTGACCTCGAAGGGGAAGGCGACCTGCATCTCCTTGGGGAGCTTGCTCAGGGACTCGGCCTCGGTGGCCTTGAGGATGCCCTGGGCGTGGAAGGCGTAGAAGCCGGGGGCCAGGGGCTCGGAGGTCACGATCAGGTAGTTGTCCTTGGCCTGGGTGCCCTTGATCTCGAAGGCGTGGTCGGTGTCGGCCACCCACAGGTCCAGCTCGACGTCGGTCTTGCCGAGCACACCCACGACCTCGGCGGTCTCCAGGAACTTGAGCTTGGACAGGGTCAGGTTCTGCTGCTTGAGCTCGGAGGCGCGCAGGCCGGACTGGAACACAAAGCGCTGGGGCTGGCCGCCGGGGAGCGCCTGGTCGGGCACGTTCTCCAGGCCATGCCAGGTGCTCTTGTCGGAGGCCACGGTGCGGATCTTCTCGGGGCCCAGCGCCAGGTAGTCGCCGGCGCCGACGCCGTAGAAGCCCACCTTCTCGGGCTGGAAGAAGAGCACAAAGTTCAGGGCGTCAGGGTCGCCCTCCGCCGGCACGACCACGTTGGCGTACTCGGGGATGAAGCCCTCCTTGCCGGCCATGACCTCCAGGTTGCCGGGGGTCACCTCGAAGGAGGCGGCGCCCTTGCTGTCGGTGGTCACGGGCTCACCGGTGGGGAGCTTGATCTGCGCGGACTCGATCGGGTTCCCGAAGGCGTCGGCGGCGTTGACGTTCAGGGTCTGGGGATCGGAGCAGGCGAGAGCGAGGGCGAGCAGCATGAGAGCTTCCTGGGCAGTACGTAGCGCAAAGGTAGTTCGGAGCGGGCGCGGGGTCCAACCCTTGTGCCCCCGCATTTGGGGGTGGGCTATTGTTCGCGGCGATGATGCACCTGTGGATCGCGCTGCTGGCCTCTCTGACCGCCGCCCAGGCCGCGGATCACGTCACGGTGCGCCTGGCGGTCCCGGACGATGGCGCGGACTCCCGCTACGAGCTGCGCGCGGACTGGCTGGGCCAGGAGCTGCGTGTCCCCATGGAGGGCGCCCCCATCGCCGTCGGGGAGCTGGAGGGGGAGGAGCTGCGCTACCTGAACATGGAGATCTGGAAGGTTCACCCCCAGGCATTCCAGCTCTACTCAGCCGTTGAGCCTCTGCACGCCGGCGAGGTCACCCTGGAGTACGCCAGCGGCAACGGCGGCGCGGTCCAGCGGGTCTCGAAGGCGCTCCCCGGGGGCAGCGGCGCCCTGGAGAAGCGCATCTCCACCCTGATCGGCGCCGGCTTCGCGTGGTGGGTGCTCAGCCTGCTGGGGGTGCTCGCGCTGGTGCGGCGAAAGCCCGGTCCCAAGGGCCGCCCGCTGCCCGCCCTGGAGCGCCTGCCCGTGGTGTTCGCCGTGCTGCTGGGCTGCGCGGTGCTCTGGACCTGGCCAGCGGTGCTCGCCAACCCGGAGATGGCCGTCGGCCGGAACTTCGACACCCTGGGCACCATCTGGTCGCTGGCCGAGGCCCCCCGCCTGCTCTCCCAGGGCCTGATGGACCCCCAGGCCGCCTGGCCCGTGGGCGCGGACTTCCGGCGCTTCGACAGCTACACCCTGCTGCCGGTGGCCTGGCTGCTGCAGTGGATCGACGCCGCGCGCCTGCACGGCTGGATGCAGGTCCTGGGCGTGGCGCTCTCCGGCACGGCCGCCGCCTGGTTCTCCCGGCAGATCGGTGCCCGCGGGCTCTGGCCCCTGGCGGCCGGCGCGCTCTACGGCATGTCCGGGCTGGCCGCCACCGTCGCGCTGGAGGGGCACGTCTACCACCTGCTGAACCCCTGGCTGGCGCTCTTCGCCGGCTTCTGGTGGCGCGCGCTCTCCGCTGAAGGCAAGCCCTGGGAGGGGGCCGCCGCGGGCGCCTTCTTCGTCCTCTGCGCGGCGACCACCGGCTACCAGGGCGTGTCCGCGGCCATCCTGGCCCTCGCCTTCTTCGGGGTGGGGTTGGCGCGGCAGGGCCTGCAGATCTGGAAGGTCTCTCTGGCCGCCGCCGCCGTGGTCGCCGTGGGCACCGCCCCCATGATCTGGCTGATGGCCACCGGCGGGGACTCCGCCACCGACGAGGCCCGCGTGGTCGTCGTCGCCCTCTCTGCGCTGTCCTGGCCGGACTGGGAGCTGGACCGGCGCATGCACAGCTACGGCCTGCACCTCTCCGGGCTGGCCCTGGCGCTGCTGGTGGTCAGCCGCCCGCTGTGGAAGCACAAGGCCCCCGGGCGCGCCCTGCTGCTGGTGTTCGCCCTGACCCTGGGCCTGGCCGTCGGCAACCCCGCGACCTCCCAGGGCCTGCCGCCGCTGGGCCTGGTCACCCCCCTGATCCTGATGGGCGCCGACGCCTTCCTGCGCTTCCCCGTGCGCCTGTTCTGGTCGGGCCTGCTCTGCATGGCCGCCCTGGCCGCGTGGGCCGGCACCCACCTGGAGTCCGAGCGCGGTGGCCGGATGCGCTGGCTGGTCCCCCTGATCCTGCTGGAGGGCTTCCTGATCCACCGCCTCCCCCTGCGGCAGCACACCCAGATCGCCGCGGTCCCCGCCGTCTACGCCCAGGCCGAGGGCCCCGTCCTGGACCTGCTCCCAATCGGCGGCGCGCAGGCCATGGACCAGTCCATGTACTTCAACTCGTCGGCCTGCCTGGCGGTCGCCCGGCACCACCACGCCACCGCCGAGCACTGCACCAGCACCGACGTGGTCGGGGCCGTCCGTCCCACCATCGTGCGCGAGCTGGAGGGCCTGCTCCTGGGCGGCGACGGCCAGCAGGTGGGCGCGACCCTGCGGGCCCTGGGCTTCCGCCACGTGGCCTTCCACCCCGAGCTCTACAGCCGGGGGGACCGCCAGCAGATCCTGCGCCAGCTCGAGCGCATCGGGCCCGTCGTCCAGAGCACCGACGGCGGGGAGTGGATCGCCTGGCTCACTCTGGATCCCGGCGCCGCGCACGACCCAAAGGCGGCGTTCTCCGGATTCTTTGAGCGGGCACCCCGCGCCTACGGCCAGCAGGGCGACGGCGGCGAGCACATGCCCACCCAGCTCCACATCCAGGCCATCGGCAGCCCCGCAACGGCCAAGGTCCAGCTCGCCCCTGACCCCCCCGTGCAGCTCCGCGAGATGGGCAAGAACAACCCCGCGATGGCCGGCCTGAACGAGGCCCACGTGGCCGTCCCCCACAGCTACGCCGGCCGCCTGACCACCTGGGACGCCCAGGGCCGCGTGCTCTGGGACGGCGAGCTCGGGTTGGCTGGTCACGGGCAGCTCCTCACCCTGGACGGCGGCGTGCCCCGGCCCCAGCTCCCGGTCTCGATCGACGCCCCTCTGCGCCAGGGGAGCACCCGCGTCGCCCGCATCGGCGCCGGCGTCTACCTGCTCTTCGCGGTGGGCGTGGGCCTGCTGCTCTGGCGCGATCGCCGCAAGCAAGCCCCCTCCCCAGAGCCCGCGTGAACACCCTCTACAGCTTCCGCCGCTGCCCCTACGCGATGCGCGCCCGCATGGCCCTGGCCCTGTCCGGCGCCCCCGTCCAGATCCGCGAGGTCGTCCTCCGCGACAAGCCCGCCGCGCTGCTCCAGGCCAGCCCCAAGGGCACCGTCCCTGTCCTCGTCTGCGCCCAGGGGGTCGTGATTGACGAGAGCCTGGAGGTGATGCGGTGGGCCTTCCAGCAGCCGGGCTTCCCCCAAGCCGCTGGTCCCTGGGAGGGGGAGGAGTTGGAGTCTCTGGTCCACCGAAACGACCACACCTTCAAGGCCGCTCTGGACCGCTACAAGTACAGCGATCGCTACCCCGGCGAGGACATCGACCCGCAGGCCCAGCGCGCCATCGGGCTCGCCATCCTGCAAGATCTGGACGCCCGCATCGCCGCACACGGCCAGCTCCTGGGCCCCACCCCGGGCTTCGCGGATCTCGCGATTGTTCCCTTCGTCCGCCAGTTCGCGAACGCCGACCGGCGCTGGTTCGACGCGCAGCCGCTCCCCGCGCTCCAAGGCTGGCTCGCCGCCCACCTGGAGGGGCCGCTGTTCACGGGGATCATGGCCAAGCACCCCCAGTGGGCCCCCGGAGCCTCGGAGCCGCTGCTCCCTGCGATCGCCTGGCCCTTCTGATCGGGCGGACAGTTTTTGGCCCCTTGGGGCCATAGCTTGGGTGCATGGAGATCCTGCACCTCTCAGACACGCACCTGGGGAGGAGGGGCCGCGCCGATGCCCAGGGTGCGTCCCTCACCGACCAGCACTTGTGGGCCTTCAGACAGGCCCTGAAACCCGCATTCGCCGGCGAGGTCGGGCTGGTGCTGCACACCGGCGATGTGTTCGACCGCTCCCGGCCCCCTCCGCGCGCCATGGCCCAGGCGGCGGCGCTGCTGCGGGAGCTGGCCCGGCGGGTCCCGGTGGTGATCCTGGGCGGCAACCACGACCGCGACCGCCTGCACCGCAGCCTGCCCATGGGGGTTCCGGGGCTGCATGTGATTCGCGGCGCCGCCTCCCTGGACGTGGCGGGCCTGCGCCTGGCCTGCGTGAACTACGTGCGGGATGCGGCGGCCTGGGGGCGGGCGGCGCGCAAGGCCTGGGGTGGGGGCGCGGACCTACTGCTCTGCCACCAGGCGGTGGATGGGGCGCGGGTGCCAGGCTTCACCTTCAGGGTGGGGCGTCAGCGGGACACGGTGGGGGAACAGCACCTGCCGCCGGGGGCGCGCTGGGTGCTCTGCGGGCACATCCACCCGCGCCAGGTCGTGCGGGTCGGGGGCGCGCAGGTGGTGCACCCGGGGGCCACCGTACGGACCTCGCATGCGGAGGGATCTGAGCCCAAGTCTGTGGTGCGTTGGAGCCTTGGGCGGTGTGTGCAGTGGGCGTACACAGAGCTGCCCTCTCCCCCTCAGAGCCGGCATCCTGAGCCCCAGGGGCTGCGGGAGAGCGCTCAGATTCCTTTGTTTTGACAGTGGGTTGCGGGAACTTGTCAGGCAAGGGTGAGCCTGGTGTCAGCTTGCTCTCACACAGACCGGGGCGCGGCGGGTGATGTTGTTTGTGGAGGTTGCGTATGTAGTTTTCGATTCGCCCACTCAAACACAAAACACAGATTCATTCCAAGGAAACGCTTATGAGCACCCACACCCTCCGCGCATTTGGCCTCGTCCCCGTCCTCACCGCCCTGCTGGCTTGCGGACCCGAGATGGACGCTGGCGACACGCAGAACGTCGACCAGAGCGAGGACCGCCCCGACACCCCCACGCCCAGCGCCAAGAAGGCGGTGATCGAGGGCCAGGTGGAGAGCGAGGCCGCCGTCGAGGTGCGCTCCGTGCTGATGGGCGACTCCGGCGAGACCGTCGAGGACAGCCGCTCCGAGGTCGAGGCCGACGGCTCCTTCTCTGTGGAGATCACCGCGTCCGGCGAGTCCGAGTCCAGCGACCTGGCCTTCGTGCAGGCCCTGAACGCCGAGGGCGAGGTCATCGGGCAGATCTTTGTGCAGTCCGTCCCCGAGAGCGAGGGGGAGCGCGGCTCGGTGGCGCCGATCGACTCTGAGACCACCACCGAGGCTGAGATCTACCTGGCCCTGGTGCAGAGCTTCGGTGACGCCGACGAGGTCTCCTATGGCCGCGTCCGCGCCGAGGTGAACGCCTTCATCGGCGCCGCCATCCAGGGTGCTGAGGACAGCGAGGAGCAGGCCGCGGACTTCGCCGCTGCCCTGGAGGCCGCGCTGCGCGCCGAGGCGATGCTGCTGGCGGAGCGCACGGGTGAGGCCGCCGCGGAGACCAGCGAGGAGGCCCGCGCCGAGGCCGAGGCCCAGGCCAGCCTGACGCTGGAGGCCACCCTGAGCGCCATCGCCGAGGCGGAGGCGGCTGGCGAGTCCACCCGCGAGGAGGCCGAGGAGGCCCGCGCCGAGGCGGAGGCTGCCTTCATGGCGGAGATCCAGGCGGCGCTGGAGAGCACCCTGGAGGGCTCCGATGAGGCGCGCGCCGAGACCGCGTCCGAGCTGAGCGCGGTGGCTGGCCTGGCCCTGATCTCCAGCCTGGAGGCCATGGGGTCCGAGGACAGCGCGATGTTCGCGGAGACGGTGCTGCTGCACGGTGAGACCCAGGCTGCGCTGACGGTGGACGCCATTGCCAGCGAGCTGGACTCCGAGTCCTGGTCCGACGCTCAGGCCGCCGCGGAGCTGGACGCTGCGCTGGAGCTGCTGCTGGAGCGCAGTGAGGAGGCCGCCGAGTCCGGTGACCTGGACGCGATGGCCGAGGCCTGGGCCGAGCTGCAGCTCGCCCTGATGGCCACGGGTGATGGAGAGGACGCCCTCGAGGTGCTCCTGGACCTGAGCCTGGTGGCGGAGCTGGCCTATGAGGACGCCTCTGAGCGGGTCTACGACGCGAGCGCCGAGCTGGAGGCCTCGGTGGAGGCCGCCGCGGAGTCCTTCGCCAGTGACGGCGAGGCCGAGGCCATGGCGGCGCTGACCGTCGAGGCCTGGCTGCAGTTCGAGGACCGCAGCGCGGACGCCAGCTTCGACCTGATGGCCGAGCTGGAGAGCGCGCTGAGCCTGGACGACGGCGGCGAGTTCTTCACCACCCTGTTCGTGCAGTCGGCCGGCAGCTTCGTCTACAGCTACTGACCCTGAGAGCCCCTCTGGCGCCTGCGCGCTGGGGGGGCTCCCCTTTGCTCTGTGCTGTTCAGTGTGGGGGGCTCAGCGCACCACGACCGACTGGACGGCCATCCGGGTCAGGCCCCGACGCTTCTGCAGGCAGTCGGGGTCCAGGCCTTCCTTGCGCAGCCCGCGGCGCACGCGGTGCAGCAGGGCGTGGAGCACGTTGAGGTCGCGGTTGAGCCCCTTGCGGCCCCAGACCCCGATCAGCAGCTCCTGGTCGTCCAGCCAGCCCTTGGTGGGGCCGGAGCTGCCCTCGGACCAGCCGGTGGCCAGCAGGTAGACCAGCACGGCGGGGTTGTTGGCGGAGCGCCAGACCTTGTCGGAGCGCAGGTCGCGGATCTGGACCTCGATGCCCGCGGGGGCGTCGGTCCACACCTGGAGCTCGTAGGGCCAGACGTCCTCCATGGTGACCGTCTCGCGGGCGGTGCCCACAGGGAGCACCCGCCAGCTCTGGCCGCCCAGCTCGGTGGGGATGCCCGGGGTCAGGCGCACGCGCTGCTCGCCCATCTCCAGCCAGACCTCCTCTTCGTGGATGACCAGGGCCTCCTGCTCCAGGCCGGGGATCTGGCGGTCGGAGTTGGGCCCCAGGCGGGTCTCGCCGGGGAGCAGGGGGAAGCGCAGGCGGCCCACCTGGAGCAGCAGATCGGTGCCCTCGTCGGGCTTGCCCCGAAAGCGCAGCTCCGCAACGCCGCCCAGGCCGATGACCTGATCGTGGGCGAGCTGCACCGGCTCGCTGGCCATGCGCTTGCCCTCCAGGAAGCTGCCGTTGCTGCTGCCCAGGTCCTGGAACCAGAGTTTGCCGTCGGCCACCCAGACCAGGGCGTGTCGGCGGCTGACCTGTTCAAGGGGCAGGACGATGTCGTTGGTGGCGTCCCGGCCCACCCGAAGCGGAGCGGCGAGCTTGAACACGCCCAGGGTGCCGGTCTCATCGTGAACGCTGACAAACATGTCGTGCCTCTGCTGTGAACCCGCTGTGGGGCTGACTGCCATCCTACATAGCGGGGCCCGGACCGCGGGGGTATGTTGAGCCCAGGTCAGGCGTTTTGGGGGTGTGTGATGACTCTGCTTCTCTTGGCGGGTTGCCTCGTGGGGGGCTTCTCTGGTGACGGCTACGGCGCGGGGGACTCGGCCTTTCTCTTTGTGGAGATCGGGGTCGACCCGGTGACCGAGGATCTCTGGCTCGTGGACATGGGGCTGGAGCCCCAGGACTCGGGGTGGGAAGACACCGGCGAGCCCGCGGACGACAGCTTCAGCCCGGCGCTGTACCGGGTGCACGGGCAGTCGCACAGCTCCCGCCGCATCATGGAGCTGGACCCGGAGGTCCTGAACTGGGTCGGGATGCATGCGGAGTTCGTCGACGGCGGCGCGGTGCTCGCGGAGTACTGGTGGGGCGCGGAGGGCGACCCGACCCTGCACGGGCTGGTGCCTCGGAGCGCGCGCCAGGTGACCCGCACCCTGGAGGGCGGCAGCCTGGTGGCCTCGCCGACGGGGGAGTTCCTGCTCCATGTGCTGGAGGACGGCAGCCAGGCGGTGATCTCGGCCGACTTCGAGCAGCAGGTGCCCCTCTCCTTCCAGGCTCTGGATTGGACGGCGGATGGGCTCTTGCAGGCTCAGGACCCCACCACCGGGGCCATGCAGCTCTGGGACCCCGCGACGCTGTCTGTCGTACGCGAGGTCAACCTGCCTGCATTCCAGGGCGAGGCCGCCTCTTGGACGCTGCGCCCGGACTTGAAGCAGGCGCTGGCCTTCCCCAAGAGCGGAGCGCGGGAGCGGGAGGGCTTCTTTGCCGTGGACCTGGAGACCGGGGCGATCGAGCGCGTGCAGGGTGTGCCCCAGAATGGACGCTACAACCAAGACGGCAGCGCCTTCTACGGCACGACGGACACCAGCGTGGTGGTCGCGGACACGGAGACCTGGGAGCTGTCGGTGGTCCCGCTGGAGGACGGCTTTGGCGCTTGGGTCACCCCCGACGCTCACTTCTTGGTCATGGACAGTTCTGTGACGGTGGACGAGATCGTGGTCGTGGATCTGGACGACCCCCTGCTGGCCTCCAGCATCGAGCGCGGCGACATCGACTGGCACCCCGTGCTGGTGGGCGAGGCCCTGTGGTGGTCGGAGGGCGAGGGCCGCGTCGGCACCCTGGACTTCGAGACCGGCGACGTGAACAGCTTCTCGCCGGGCTGCGGCTTCCAGGGCGGCATCGCCTGGCAGCCCATCTCCGACCGGGTGGTGCTGCGCTGCGGGGACGGGCTGAACTTCTACGAGCGCGAGAGCATGGTGCTGGTGGACTCGGTGTCGGTGCGCTGAGGGACGGGGGGCGCTCGCTGAGGGTGAGCGTCCCCCGTGATCTTTTGGGCGATCCTTGTTGTGCGGGTTTTGTAGCATATGCTAAAAAACCCGCATGTCAGATCCCCTCTCTCGCCGCGAGCGCCAGATCATGGACCTTGTCTACCGCCTGGGCCGGGGGGCCTCGGTGGGCGAGATCCACCAGGCCATGCCGGATGCGCCCAGCTACTCCACGGTGCGGGCGCTGATGGGCACCTTGGTGGAGAAGGGCCACCTGTCCACGGTCCGGGATGGCCGGCGCTACCTCTACTCCCCCACGGTGCCGGCCGAGCAGGCCAGCGTGTCCGCGCTGGAGCGGGTGGTGCGGAACTTCTTTGGGGGCTCCCGGGTGAAGGCCGCGCTGGCGCTGGTGGGGGAGGAGACCCTGGATCCGCAGGAGCTCGCCGCGCTGGAGCAGGCCATCGCCAAGGCCCGTGAGGAGGGGCGATGAGCGCCCCGGGCGAGCTCGCTGTTCTCAGCGGCGTGATCCTGGACGCCGGCTTGAAGGCCACGCTCATGATGGGGGCGGCCAGCGCGCTCAGTCTGCTCCTGGGCCGGTCGGGTGCCTGGGCGAGCGCCTCGGTCCGGCACGCCGTCTGGGCCGCGAGCCTGGGCTGCCTCCCGGTGCTGCCCTGGATGGCCCACCGGCGCGGCGCCCTGATCGCGGTGGATGCCCCTTGGGTCTTCCAGCTCTGGGCTGTGGGCGCGGCGCTCGCTGCGGTGCCGCTGTTGTTGGGGCTCCTCCGCCTGGCCTGGCTGCGCAGGGAGGCCACGCCGGGTCCAGGCGGCGTGCTCTACCACCCGCGCTTGGCGGGGCCGGTGACCTGGGGGCTGCTCCGGCCGGTCGTGCTGCTGCCTGCGGCGGCCAGGGACTGGGCTGGGCCGATACGGGATGCGGCGCTGGCCCACGAGCGGGCACACATCGCCCGCCGGGACTGGCCGGTACACATCGCGGCCTGGTGCGTCTGTGTCCTGTTCTGGTTCCACCCGGCGGTCTGGCTCGCGCGCCGCCGACTGGCCCAGGAGGCCGAGCACGCCGCAGACGACGCCGTCCTGGCCCAGGGGGTGCGGCCCAGTGACTACGCCTCGCTGTTGGTCGGTCTGGCCCAGGGTGGCCAGCCCCGCGTCGCCCTGGGTGTGGCCCGCTCTCCCGTGGGGCAGCGGGTGCAGGCCGTCCTGGGGACCCGAAGCCGGGGCAGCCGCCGCTGGCCGATCTGGCTGCTGGCGCTGCTGCTGGCGGGCTTGAGCCTGCCGGCGCTGGGGGCCTGGCCCACCTGGACCGCCCCGCAAGACACGCTCACCTGTCAGTAGCTGGCAGAGAACAGGCGCCTGGGCGCCCAGAATCAGGATGGTTCACCATGACACTCAGTGCCCCCCTCTTCCTCTTGCTCTCCCTGGTGGCCTGCGAGGTCTCTGCGTCCCCGGAGCCCCAGGGCTGCGTCACCCAGGAGGGAGGGGGCTGCGCGGCGGGCCCCAACAGCGCCCCCATGTCCGCCCAGGAGCTGGCCCAGGCGACCCAGGCCGCCCAGGAGCACCTGGCGCACATCCAGGGGCTCCCCGAACACGAGCGCCGCAGCGCGGGGGCTTCCCTGGAGCTGCTCGCCGCCAACAGCTTCATGACGCGGGCTGCGATGTTGGTGCCCATGGTCCTGGAGCAGAGCGTCTCCGCCATCCCCCCGGAGTCCATCGCCAGCGAGCGCCGCGGCGAGTGGGAGGACCTGCAGGCGGGGCTGAAGGCCCACGTGCAGACCCTGGAGGCGATGGGGGTCGTGCTGGGCTCCCCGGAGCTGGGGGAGGAGCTCTTTGGTCTGGAGCTGGCCAAGAGCCGTGAGGACGTCCTCTTTGGGGGGCGCCCCGTCGAAGACGCCAGCGCGGTCTGCGATGCCATCCCCTCCAGCATCCCGCTCCACCTGCTCGAGCTGGACCGACAGCACACCCGCGAGGTCAACCGCATCACCGGTCAGCCCTGGACGCTGAACCCGCAGCTCGCGGCGTGGCATCAGGCGCTGAACAGCCTGGAGCCTGCCGTGACCAACCCCGCGGACAAGGCCCAGGTGCTCGCCCTCATCCGGATGATGAACGGCTACTTTGCGCACCAGGGCTGCTGAGCACCCCGGCGCTCAGCGCTTGCGCCCCATCCACCCACGCAGCGCCCCCAGGCTCAGCTCCCCGGTGTCCGCCAGCCGGGCCAGCATGCGCTCGCCGCTGCGGCCCAGCTCCAGCAGGCGCTGGACACGGGCGGTGACGAACTCCAGGCGCTCCTGGGCGTCGGGGTCGGTGTGCTCGGCTTCGGCCTGGGCCAGGAGCGCGCGGGCGGACTCCAGAGCCTGGACGGTGCGGCGCACCTGCTTGAGCTCCCGCTCGCGGAAGACGCGGGTGACCATGGCCCAGACGTCGGTCTCGGCTACGTAGAGCTTGCGGCGGCGGCCAGGGCTGCCGGGGGGCGGCTGGACGCGGCCGACGACCCCCCACAGGCGCAGCTCGTTCAGGGTCATGGAGACCGAGCCGGAGGACAGGCCGGTGCGGCAGCAGATCTCCTCTGCGCTCAGGGGCGCCCGGCTCAGGTAGAGCACGGCCCAGACCCGGCCCATGGAGGGCTTGAAGGACCAGAACTCCATGACCTCGCCGATGGCATGGGCCACCTGATCGATGGCCAGGTCCACGGGGGAGGGGGTGTGCTGCTGAGCGCTCTGGGCCATTTAGCCTGTCCTCTCTGGAGAGATAGCCACCCCGCTAAAAGATTTCAACGCCTATTGAAAGATTTGAATTCGGTGGATATGCAGTGGTTCCAAAGCCGGGAGTCCCTGGATGGACGCAAGCAGCGCCCAAGACAGCACAGGCAAGGTGGTCCCCCTCCGCCGCGAACCCCAGGGGGTCGCTGCCGGCAGCCCCCGTACCCGCGTCCAGCCTCCCGCGCACGCCTGGCAGCTCGTCGCCGGGGAGATGCAGCGCAGTGAGCAGGAGCTCAAGAACCTGCTCGGCAGCCGCGTGGACAAGGTCTCGGAGATCAGCCGCTACCTGGCGGCCTCCGGGGGCAAGCGCATCCGGCCCCTGTTGACCGCTCTGGGCGCTCACGCCTGCGGTCTGGGCGGCGACCTGTCCCGGCTGATGTGCGTGGGGGAGATGATCCACCTCGCGTCGCTCTTGCACGATGACGTCGTGGACAACGCGCCCACCCGGCGCGGCAAGCCGGCGGCCCACACGGTGCAGGGCAACGCTCTGGTCATCCTCACCGGCGACTTCTGTCTGGCGCGCGCGGTGCTCCTGGCGGCCGAAGAGGGCGGCCATGGCTGCGTGACCGGTCTGGCCGAGGCCGTGACCGCCATGTCCGAGGGGGAGGTGCTGCAGCTCGAGCGCGCTGGCGCCCTGGACACCCCCCTGGAGACCTACCGCCAGATCGTGCAGGGCAAGTCCGCCGCGCTGATCTCCTGGTGCGCGGCCGCCGGGGCCCACGTGCTGGAGGACGCTGAGCTCGCCGAGCGCATGGAGGCCTTTGGCTGCGCGGTGGGCGAGGCCTTCCAGATCACGGACGACGTGCTGGACTACGGCGGCGTGCTGGGGACCACGGGCAAGCAGCCCGGCGTGGACCTGCTGGAGCGCAAGCTGACCCTGCCGCTGCTCTACGCCTTCGAGGCCGACCCGGGCCTGCGGCCGCTGCTGGAGGCGCACCCCCCCACGCCAGACGACCTGCCCGAGCTGCTGGAGCGCGTGCGCGCGACCGGCGCCCTGGAGCGCGCCCTGGAGACCGCCCGCGAGCGCGTGGCGGAGGGCATCGCCCAGCTCGACATCCTCCCCGACAGCCCCCACAAGCAGGCGCTGATCGACCTGGCCAACTACCTGACGGAGCGCGCAGCATGAGCGGCCCCGTCGCTGGAGACCCGAACCGCGAAGAGGCGGTGCGGGACATGTTCGACCGCATCGCGCCCACCTACGTGAAGGCCAACTCGGTGCTCACCATGGGCATCGACAAGCTGTGGCGCCGCAAGGGCCTGGCCGCCCTGGGCGCGTGCATCCAGGGCCCCATGCTGGACCTGTGCGCGGGCACCATGGACCTGTCCATCGCCCTGCTCGACGCAGGCTGCCCGGAGGTCGTGGCCTACGACTTCTCCCCCGGCATGCTGGAGGTCGGCAAGCAGCGCCTGCCCGAAGGCGCCCCGGTGGAGGCCGTGGTCGGTGACGCCCAGGACATGCCCTGGGAGGGCCCGCGATTCCATGGGGCGATCGCCGCCTTTGGGCTGCGCAACGTACCCGACAACGAGAAGGCGCTGCGCGAGGCCTTCCGGGTGCTGCACCCCGGCGGCCGCCTGGTGGTGCTGGAGTTCTTCCAGCCCGTGCGGGTCGACCAGAAGGTCTTCCACTCCGTGGTGAACAAGGTCGTGCTGCCCACCGTGGGCGGGTGGATCTCCGGGGACAGTCAGGCCTACGGTTACCTCGCCGACAGCATGACTGCCTATTTGACGCGCGAGCGCTTCCAACAGATCGCCCAAGAGGTGGGCTTTCAGGTCCTGCAGGGCCAGGAGCTCCTCCCCCCCGTGGCCTCCCTGGTCGCGCTGGAGAAGCCCGGGAGCCTGCCGTGAAGGTCGTCCTCGGCATCAGCGGAGCCTCCGGCGCGCCCTACGCCAAGGGCATGCTCGAGTTCCTCTCGGGCCCCGCAAAGGACGCCGGGATCGAGGCCCACGTGGTCTTCTCCAAGACCGGCCGCCTGGTGTGGTCCCACGAGATCGGCAGCGACCCCAAGGACTACGGCCTGCCCATCTGGGGCGCCCTGGACATGACCGCGCCTTTCGCCAGCGGGTCCAGCGACTTTGACGCCATGGCCATCGTGCCCGCCAGCGCCGGGACCATGGCCCGCATCGCCCACGGCATGAGCACCGATCTGATCGGCCGCGCCGCGGACGTGATGCTCAAGGAGCGCCGCACCCTGGTGCTCTGCCTCCGCGAGAGCCCCTACAGCCTGATCCACGTGCGCAACATGGAACAGCTCCTGCTGGCCGGGGCCAAGGTGATGCCCGCCAGCCCCAACTTCTACTCCGGTCCGGAGAGCATGCAGGACCTCATCGACTCGGTCGTGGGGCGCGTGCTGGACCAGCTCGGCATTGCCAACAGCGTCCGCCACCGCTGGGAAGGGATGAAATGACCGCCGCCACCGCACCCAAGCACCACCCCTCCCTGAGCCCCCTGGCCAAGGCCGCCCTGCAGCGCGCCGGGCTGGGCGACATCACCGACAAGGTGCTCGCCGGGGAGCGCCTGTCCCTGGACGAGGGCGTGCGCCTGATCGAGGAGCCGGATGTGGCCAGCGTCGGCGCCCTGGCCAACCTGGTGCGCGAGCGCTGGCACGGCGACCTGGCCTACTTCAACCGCAACGTGCACATCAACGCGACGAACGTGTGCGAGGCGAGTTGCATCTTCTGCAGCTTTGCCAGGTTGGAAGAGGGGAATCCCCTGGCGTACACCATGACGCTGCGGGAGGCCGTGGGCCGCATCGAGGCCCTGCGCGATGCCTTCATCACCGAGGTGCACATCGTCAACGGCCTGCACCCCGGGCTGCCGTTCAGCTACTACACGGACCTGCTGCGGGCCATCAAGGCCGAGCGCCCGGACCTGCACATCAAGGGCTTCACGGCGGTGGAGGTCCACTACTACGCCGAGAAGTACGGCATGAGCTACGAGCAGGTCCTGCTGGCCTTCCGCGAGGCCGGGCTGGACTCCCTGCCCGGGGGCGGCGCCGAGATCTTCGCCGACCGGGCCCGCCGCAAGCTCTGCCCGGACAAGGTCACGACGGAGGGCTGGCTCCAGGTCCACGATACCGCTCACCGCCTGGGCTTCCGGACCAACGCCACCATGCTCTTTGGGTCCATCGAGAAGCTCGAGGAGCGGGTGGACCACATGATCCAGCTCCGCGAGCTGCAGGACCGCAGCCTGGCCCGGCAGGCCCTGGACCCCAGCGCGGGGGCCTTCCAGACCTTCATCCCGCTGCGCTTCCACAACGAGAACAACCGCCTGGAGCGCATCACCGAGCCCACGGCGGCCGACACGCTGCGCACCATCGCAGTGTCCAGGTTGATGCTGGACAACTTCCCCCACGTCAAGAGCTACTGGGTGATGCTGGGCATGGCCCTGGCGCAGCTCTCGCTGAGCTACGGCGCCTCGGACATCGACGGCACCGTGCGCGAAGAGCGCATCTACCACATGGCCGGCGCCCGCACGCCCCAGCAGCTCACCCGCACCGAGCTGGTCCAGATGATCCGCAAGGCCGGCCGCATCCCGGTCGAGCGGGACACCCACTACCTGATCGCCGCCGAGGCCTGAGATGTCCGAGCCCACCCCCATTCGGGTCGCCGCTGTCGGCTACACCAACACCTGGCCGCTGCTCACCCGCCTGGACCGCATCCGCTACCAGGTCTCCGAGCGCCACCCCTCCGAGGCCGCCCGCATGCTGCGCGAGGGCGAAGCCGACGTGGGCCTGATCCCTGTGGCCGCGATGCTCTCCGACGGCGACTACAAGGTGGTCCCGGGCTGGTGCATCGGCGCCGAGGGCCCCGTCCACAGCGTGCTCCTGGTGGCCGAGACCCCGCCCGAGGAGTGGACGGCCGTGGCGCTGGACGGGGTCAGCCGGACCTCGGTGGCGCTGTCCCGTCTCATGCTGTCCAAGGGTCCCCTGGCCCAGAGGGTGAGCCCCGATCTGCAGGTCTACGACTGTGAGCCGGGCACCTCCGTCTCCCGCGCCAAGGGCACCGTCGCCGGCCTGGTCATCGGGGACGCCGCCCGCAGCCTCCCCGATCGCCTGACCACCCGCCTGGACCTGGGCGAGCTGTGGTGGGAGTGGACCCAGCTCCCCTTCGTGTTCGCCGTCTGGGCCGGCCGCCCGGACCTGCCCCACGAGGCCGTCCAGGGCCTGCGTCTGGCCGCCAGCGAGGGCATGGCGCTGCGTGACAGCCTCCCCGAGCCCGACCGCAGCTACGTCACCAAGTCCATCCGCTACACCCTGGACGACCGGGCGCTGATGGGCCTGCGCCGCTTCGCCGCTCTGGGCCGCGAGGCCGGGATCCTGGGGCGCGAGACCCCCAAGGGCCGCAGCGTGGACTTCGAGCTCTACGGGCCCCCCAGCGCGATGCGCCCGCGCCCCGACCTGGACACCCTGCTGGCCGACTGCGCCCAGGGCCACCTGCCCAACGCCGAGCAGGCCCAGCGACTGCACGAGCAGGCCCCGCTCACCGACCTGGCCCTGGCCGCCAGCCTGCGCGCCACCGCTTTGCACCCCCAGGCCGAGACCCCCTACTGCATGGTCGGTCAGGTCGACGCCACCGCCGAGCCCGGCCACGTTTTGGCCCAGGTCCTGGAGCTCCAGGAGAAGGGCGCCGCCGCCGCGGTCCTCACCGGCGAGCGCGCCGCCGCCGAGTGGCTGACCCTGCTGGAATACCTGAGTGAAAACAGCCAGATCGCCCTGAGCGCCCTGGACCCCGCGCAGGTCGAGAGGCTCTCCCCCGGGCTACCCCACAACCTGCTCGCGTCCCTGCAGCAGGCCGGCCTCAGCGCCCTCCGCCCCGGCACCGGCTGGCTGCTGGACGACACCGTGCGCCGCCGCCTGGACGCCCCCTTGGGCGCCGCGCAGGAGATGGCCGTCCTCCGCGCCGCCATCGACCTGGACCTGCTGCCCACCCTGCGCCTGCAGTTCGGCGTCTCCGAGTCCGAGACCCAGCGCATCGCCGGCCTGATGGCCCTCCGCAGCTTGGGCGCGCCCGCCGTGCAGATCACCACCTTCCCCATCGCGGACGTGGGCTGGCAGGACAACACCGCCGCCGACCAGCAGCGCATGGCCGCTCTGGCCCGCCTGGTGCTCCCCGCCGGCCACCTGGTCGCCGACCTGCAGGTCCACGGCCCCAGCGCCGCCCAGGTCCTGCTGCACTCCGGCCTGGACGACTTCGGCCACGTGCTCTTCGACCGCGAGACCGGCGACTGGGACCCCACCCTGGCGCTGACCGAGCTGCATCTCCGCGAGGCCGGCCGCGAGCCCGTGCGCCGCGACCTGCACTTCCACCGGGTGGGCGGAGCCCTCACCAAGCCCGCCTGGAGCGCAGACCGCAAGCGCGCGGATTCGCGAGCCGACTCCCGAGCCGGAGCCTGAGTGCGCGTCGCCTGGGCCCTTCTCCCTGAAGGCCTGCGCGAGCGGGTCGAGCTGCGCTTTGACGCCAGCGGCGCCCTCTCCCACGTCGAGCCGGCCGGCCCCGGCCCCTGCATCCAGGCCCTCGCCATTCCCGGGCTCTGCAACGCCCACACGCACCTGGAGCTCTCCGGTCTGGAGCAGCCCGGCGGTCAGGGGCTCCCCGCTTGGGTTGGGGGGACCTTGGCCCAGCGCGCATCCCGGTCCACCGCTCAGACCGTGGCGGCCATCGAGGCCGCCCTCACCACCCTCCACCAGCGAGGCACCGCGTCCGTCGGCGAGGTCACCAACTCCCGGATCTCCGACGGCCCACTGAGCACCTCGCCGATGCAAGGGGTGGTCTTCCATGAGGTCCTGGGCATCCACCCGGGCGGTGTGGACGAGAGCCTCGCAGCGGTCCACGGCCCCTCTCCCTCCGGCTTCACCCTGCGCGCGATCCCCCACGCGCCCTACTCCTGCGCCCCCGAGCTGCTGGTCGCCGCCGTGAAGAGCCCCGCCCTCTGCGGAGGCGGCTGGCCCACCATGCACCTGGACGAAGACCCCGCCGAGCGCCAGTTCCTGATGACCGGAGACGGCCCCTGGGCCGACGTGCTCGACCACCTGGGCCGCGACCGCAGCCAGTTCGTGCCGCCGGAGTGCACCCCCGTGCAGTACCTGGAGCGCCTGGGCATCCTGGACCGCGTGGCCCCCGTGCACTGCACACTGACGGAGGGGGAGGACCTGCGCCGACTGGCACAAGCTGGGTCGCCCACCGTCCTGTGCCCGCGCTCCAACCTGCACATCTCGGGGCGCCTGCCCGCCGTCGAGGACATGCTGGCCGCTGGCGTCCGCCTGGCTCTCGGGACCGACTCGCTGGCCTCCGCACCCTCGCTGGACGTGCTCGACGAGGTGCGCCTGCTCTGGGAGCGCTTCCCCCAAGTCCCGCTCGAGACCTGGCTTCTGGCGGCCACCCAAGGATCCGGTGAGGTCCTGGGCACCCCCGCCCGCCTGGAGGTCGGGAGCGCCCACCCTGTGCTGCTGCTGATGGGCAGCGGACCCCACGCCTGGCTGGATCCCCACGGGGAGCGGCGCTGGGTGGAGACCCCCAAGGAGACCCCATGAGCCTGGTCCAGAGCGCCGTCGACTACTCGCGGATGATCAAGCTCTCCCACACCTTGTTCGCGCTGCCCTTTGCCCTGGCGGCGGCGGCGATGGCCTGGCAGTCCGTGCCCTTCTCGTGGGTGGACCTGGGGCTGATCCTGGTGTGCATGGTGACGGCCCGCAGCGCGGCGATGGGCTTCAACCGCATCGCGGACCGGGACATCGACGGGGCCAACCCCCGCACGGCCAGCCGGGAGATCCCCAGCGGCAAGATCCCCCTGGGGCAGGCCTGGGGCTTCACGCTGGGCTCGGCGGCGATCTTCGTGCTGGCGAGCTGGGGGCTGTCGACGCTGTGCCTGATCCTCTCGCCCTTCGTGCTGGCGGTGGTCATGGGCTACTCGCTGACCAAGCGCTTCACGGCGCTCTGCCACCTCTTCCTGGGGCTGGCTCTGGGCCTGGCGCCGGTGTCCGCCTGGATCGCCATCACCGACACCGTGAGCGCGACGGCGCTGGTGCTCTCGGGCATCGTGCTGACCTGGGTGGGCGGCTTCGACATTCTGTATGCCTGCCAGGACGCGGACTTCGACCGGGAGAAGGGGCTGAACTCCATCCCGGCCGCTCTGGGCCTCAAGGGCGCCATGATCGTGTCCGCGCTGCTGCACGTGGGGACCGCTGCGCTGCTGGCGGTGCTGCCCTTCGTGGCGGGGCTGGGCTGGCCCTACTGGATCGCGGCGGGGATCATCGGCGCCATCCTGGTGTGGGAGCACCTGCTGGTGCGTCCGGACGACCTCTCGCGCATGGACCAGGCCTTCTTCCAGCTCAACTCGACCATCTCGCTGATCTTCATCGGCGGGGTGCTTGCGGGCAGCTTCCTGGGTTGAGGCCGACAATGGGCTGCGGCCCGTTGCGGGGGGCTGAACTGACGTGGCCTTTGCACGCGGGGGCGGGCGCTGGGGTCTACGGTGTGTGTCCCCGGAGGTCCCCACATGCTGCTGTCCCTGCTCACGTCCCTGTCCCCTGCGCAGACCCCGCCGCCGATCGTTGGTGGTGAGGAGACCTCGGACTACACGGCCGTGGGGATGCTGGCCGTCAGCGACGGCGGGAACACGACCTTCGACTTCTGCTCGGGCACGCTGATCACGGACACCTGGGTGCTGACCGCGGCCCACTGCCTGGTCGCCGCGGAGCAGTACGAGGACTACTACGGCCTGAGCACCTACTTTGTGATCGGGGACGACTGGTACTCCCTGGACGACTACACCCAGGCCAGCCGGTTGATCCCGCACCCGGACTACGACGACCGCACCCTGGACCACGACATCGGCCTGATGCAGCTCCAGGGCTCGCTGGCGTCGGCGGGCACCTACCCGATCAACGAGACCACGCCCCGGGGCTCCTGGGTGGGCAGCAAGGACGTGACCTACGTGGGCTACGGCGTGACCAGCGGCTACGGCGGCTCGGGCGCCAGCGACAGCGGGGTGCGGCGCACGGTGGATGTGCCCCTCTACAGCATCGACAACCGCTTCCTGTACACCTACCACGGCGACACCTCCGACCCGAAGAACGTGTGCTCGGGGGACTCCGGCGGCGCCGCGCTGGTCGAGGTGGACGGTGAGCTGGTGCTGGCCGGCGTGAACTCCTTTGTCTACGGCGACGGGGCCAGCTCGGATGCCTGCATGGGCTACGGCGCCGCCACCCGCGTGGACACCCACGTGGACTGGATCGCCGAGTACGTGGACTTGAGCGAAGGCGACTCGGACACCGACACGGACGCCGACTCGGACACCGACAGCGACGCGGACACCGACAGCGACGCGGACACCGACACCAACACGGACATCGGCGGCGGCGACACTGGAGCGCCGGATGACCGCTCCACGTCTTCCTTTGGGGCCAACGAGCTGAACGCGTCCGGGGGCTGCAGCAGCACCGGCGGCGCGCCGATGGGGTGGATGGGCCTGCTGCTGGCGGCCGGGCTGATGTTCGTGCGCCGAAAGGGGCAGGGTTAGTCGCCGGTGGTGGCCGTCCGGCTCGGGTCGGCCTAAACTTGGAAGGCTTTGGAGACCCCCCGCATGCTCTTGCTCAGCACCCTGGCCCTGGCGCAGACGCCGCCCCCCATCGTCAACGGGAGCACCACCTCCAAGTTCCCGGCCGTGGGGTCCATCGTGGCCATCGCGTCCAACGGGAGCGGGGGCAGCTTCTGCTCCGGCACCCTGGTCACCCAGCGCTGGGTCATCACCGCCGCGCACTGCATCGAGGCGGTCGATGAGTACTGGGACTACGGCTACGACGTCTACTTTGTGTTCGCGTCGGACGTGTACACCCAGAGCACCTGGCTGGACTACGCCGAGGTCAAGCGGGCCATCGAGCACCCCAGCTACAACACCAACACGCTGCAGCACGACCTGGGGGTGATGGAGCTGCGCACCAGCATCACCAGCATCACCCCCATGCCGGTGAACACGACCTCGCCCAAGAGTAGCTGGTCCGGCAAGGACGTGACCTACGTGGGCTTCGGGATCACCTCGGACGACCGCAACGACGGCGGCGTCAAGCGCACCGTCGACGTGCCCTACTACAGCTACGACTCCACGGTGATCTACACCTACAGCGGCGACTCGGGCACCATCCAGAACATCTGCTCGGGCGACTCCGGCGGCGCGGCCCTGATGACCCTGGGCGGCGTGCAGAAGCTGGTGGGCGCCAACTCCTTTGGCTTCAACCTCTACGGCGGAGAGGCCGATTGTGACCGCCGCGGGGCGGCCGCTGGCTCTTCCCGCGTGGACAGCCAGATGGACTTCATCAACACGTACATCCCCGCTGGCGACCTGGACGCCGACACGGACGCCGACTCCGACTCGGACACCGACTCCGACGCGGACAGCGACTCCGACACCGACGCTGACTCCGACACCGACTCCGACGCCGACACCGACATCACTGGCGGCGACACCGGGGACACCGCGGGCCCGCCCCGCCCGGCCTTCTCCTCGGAAGATGGCGGCCTGGTCCTGGGCTCCTGCAGCAGCGTGCCCACCACCCCTGGCGTGCTCCTGAGCCTGCTGGCCCTCGTGGGTCTGGTGGGTGTGGGCAGGCGGCGGGAGTAGGCGCGCACATGTTGGCCCTCCTCTCCGGCATCGCGGCAGCCCAGACCCCTCCGCCCATCGTGGGTGGCAGCGAGGCCACTGGGTGGCCCTACCGGCAGGTGGGTGCGCTTGTCGCGACCAAGGGCAGCGCGGGGGCCGCCTTCTGCTCCGGCAGCCTGGTGGACAACCAGCGCGTGGTCACGGCCGCGCACTGCGTGCTGCAGGGCATCGATGCCTACGAAGGCGCCGGCTACACCATCCACTTTGTGGTGGCCGACGACGTGAGCGGCACCTGGGACGCCTCGTCCACCATCAAGAAGACGGTGGTGCACCCGGACTACTCCAGCACCAGCACCCCCACCGACGACATCGCGGTGCTCTACCTGGACACGGCCATCACGGGCTTCGGCACCCTGCCCGTGAGCACCAACGCGCCCAAGTCCAGCCAGGTGGGCGAGGACATCACCTACGTGGGCTACGGGCTCACGGACTCGGACCTCTCGGGCAGCAGCGGCGTGCGCCGGAAGGTCAAGATCCCCCTGTACCACTTCGACGGGGACTTCCTGTACACCTACGCAGGCGGCGCGTCCCAGAACGTCTGCTCGGGGGACTCGGGCGGCGCGGCCATGTGGAAACGCGACGACGGCACCTGGGAGCTGGTGGGCGTCAACTCCTTTGTGTTCGACCTGGACGGGACCTACCCGCCGGACTGCGACTCGGGCAAGCCCGCAGCCGGCGCCGTGCGCATCGAGACCACCCTGAGCTTCCTGCGCGAGCACATCGACATCCCCGACGAGGAGTCCGACTCGGACGCGGACAGCGACGCCGACACGGACACGGACTCCGACACGGACTCCGACTCCGACACGGACACCGCCACGGAGACGGGGCTGCTGGACACGGCCTCCCCCGACGACACCGGCAGCGACAGCGAGCCCGGTGGGTGTCTGGGCTGCGCCAGCAGTTCCTCGCCGGCGGGTGCGGGTTTTGGGGTGTTCCTGCTGCTGGGGTTGCTCTGGCGCCGCAGGCGCTGAGCGGTGGTGGGCCCTGGAGCTTTTGGGGCCCTCAGGCCTCTTCCTTCCCCTGGCCCTCTCTCTGGCCCTCGGCAAAATGACCGCCCAGCAGGGTGGCCTTCACGGCGGGCTGGAAGAGCAGGTACACGCCGTAGACAGCGGCGGGGAACACGCAGGAGAGCAGGTTGAGGGCCATGGCGCTGACGGCCAGTCCCCACCCGGAGCGATCCCCGGGGCGCAGACGCCAGGCGCCAGCGGCGGAGTACAGGCCCACGAAGAGCGGGGCGGCCCAGGTGAGCCAGACGGGCGGGCCGGCCTCGAGCTCGGCGGCGCTCAGGGAGGGGTTGATCCAGAGCACCGTCGCGGCGGCGGCGGCGGCCCAGATCCCGGCGGCGACGATGAGGATCCAGCGGGCGCGCCGGATGGCGATCGAGCCTCCAGTCGGGCCTCCAGTCGGGCCCCCACTCGACCCCCCGCTGGGGCCATCAGCGGCCATCGGAGACGCGGGCGACCACGACGGTGATGTTGTCCTCGCCCTTGGCCTTGATGGCCTCCTCGACCAGGACCTGGGGCAGGTCCTCGATGTGGGTCTTCACGCACAGGGACTCGATCACGGAGTCCTCCAGCGGGTCGGAGAGGCCGTCGGAGCAGAGCAGCAGCAGGTCGCCGGGGAGCAGGCTGCGGGTGCTGATGTCGGGCTCGACGGAGCCGTGGAAGCCCACCGAGCGGGTCAGGATGTTCTTGTGGGGGACGATGCGGGCGAGCTCGGGGGTGAGGCGGCCGGCATCGACCTCCTGCTGCACGACGGTGTGGTCGCGGGTGAGGCGCATCAGGCGCTCGTCGCGGAAGAGGTAGGCGCGTGAGTCGCCCACGTGCGCCAGGTGGGCCTGACCTTCGTCCAGGACGACGACCACCAGGGTGGTGCCCATGCCAGAGGTGGCGGGGTGGTCCTCGACGTGGCGGCGGATGTTCACGCTGGCCTGGTTCATCGCGTAGCGCAGGCGCTCGCGCAGGGCGTCGGAGGGGTCCTCCATCTCGGTGGAGAGGCGCGTCTCGTCGGGGTCCTGGCCGCCGAGCATGACCTCGGCGACGGTCTCCACGGCGATCTCGGAGGCGACCTCGCCGGCGGCGTGTCCCCCCATGCCGTCGGCCACGACAAAGAGCCCCGCGTCGACGTCAATCAGCCAGGCGTCTTCGTTGTTCTTCCTGACCGGGCCGGTGTCCGTTGCGGCGTAGGCTTCAACTTGCACGGGAGATCCTTGGCGCTGGGGTGTTCGCGAGTCCAGCAGCGGGCTAGACTCCCTCTGTAGCCCGCCGCGTGTCCAGCCGGCACTGATCAAGGCTTTTACTCTCATGACACCACCCCCCGAGCCCGAAACCCAGCCGGGGTCTCGAATCGGTCCCTACCAGGTCCTGGGGACCCTGGGGCGGGGGGGCATGGCCACCGTGCTGCGCGTGCGCGATGACCGGGATGGCAGCGAGCAGGCCCTCAAGCTGCTGCACGGCGGCATGGCCGGCCCCGAGCTGCGGGCGCGCTTCCAGGCGGAGTTCCAGACCCTCAAGGCCCTGCAGCACCCCGGCATCCTCCAGGTGCACGAGTCCGGCGAGCACAACGGGCGCATGTGGTTCTCCATGGAGTGCCTGGAGGGGCGCGACCTCAAGGCCGAGGTCGAGGCCTGGGAGGGGCTGCCCAGCGCCGAGCGCTTCGAGAAGGTTCAGTCGCTGCTGGCCCAGGTCACCGAGGCGCTGGCCGCCGTGCACGAGCAGGGGCTGGTGCACCGGGACATCACCCCCGGCAACATCCGCGTCACGCCCTCGGGCCGCGCGGTGCTCATGGACTTTGGCGTCGTGCACACCCCCGGCGCGGAGCTCACCACCGTCGGCGAGATGGTGGGCACCGTGGCCTGGATCTCCCCGGAGCAGATCAGCGCCGACATCAGCGGCGGCCGCGTGGACCCGCGGGCGGATCTGTACTCGCTGGGCGCGGTGCTCTACTACATGCTGACCGGCCGGCGCCCCTTCCAGGCCAACGCCATCGCCAGCCTGCTGGACAAGCACCTGCACCAGGCGCCGCGCCCCCCGCGCGAGGTCTCGCCCACCGTGCCCGTGCACCTGGACGCCATCTGCCGCCGCCTGCTGGAGAAGGACCCCGCCAAGCGCTACGGCTCCGCGCGCCACCTGCTCTCCGTGCTCAACGACCACAGCCGCGCCCAGGTGGACATCAAGTCCTTCCCGGTGCGCCTGGTGGGCCGAAACTCCGAGCTCTCCCAGCTCCGCGAGGCCCTCTCCCAGCTCCAGGCGGGCCGCGGCGGCGCCGTCATCGTCGAGGGGCCCCCCGGCTTCGGCAAGTCCGCCCTGTTGAAGGAGGTCGTCAAGCAGGCCCCCACTCTGGGGCTCACCGTCGCCAGCGGTCGGGCCGGTCGCGGCGAGCATGAGTTCGGTGGCTTCGACGAGGTCATCGAGGCGCTGAACGTCGAGACCCTGCCGCCCCCTCTGGACATCGCCTTCGGCGAGGCCCAGGGCTCCCTGGAGCGCTACCAGGTGCTCACCGCCACCCGCGACCTGCTGCGCCAGCACCTGCCCCTGGTCGTGGTCCTGGACGAGGTGCACCGGGCGCGCTCGGGCGCGATCACCATGCTGGAGTTCCTGCTCCGCAACCACCTGCACCTGGCCTCGGACCCCATCCTGTTCGTGCTGGGCCGCAAGCCCGCCCAGCTCGACGACGACGACGTGCTGGCCGGCCTCTTCGAGGACACGGCCTCCGGCGTGGCCCCTCGCCTGCTCTCCCTGCAGCCCATCAGCGTGTCCGCGGTCGAGGAGATGCTCCTGCAGCTCGTCCCGGACGACGCCCGCTCCCGCACGCTGGCCAACCGCCTGCACCGGGAGGGCGAGGGCAACCCCATGTTCATCGCCGAGATGATCCGCGGGCTGGTGGACCAGGGCATCCTGACGCCCGGCGAGGAGGGCTTCGAGCTGGAGCTGGACACCGCCCTGGTGTCCCGGGCGCGGCTGCCCATCCCCTCCAGCATCCGGGAGGCCCTGCGCGAGCGCCTGGATGCCCTGTCTGAGGGTGCCCTCGCCGTCGCCCAGGTCCTCGCGTTGACGCGGCAGGAGCTGACCCTGGACGTTCTGCTCGAGGCGCTCCACACAAACGAGAGCGACCTCATCCTCCAGCTCGAGGAGCTGCTGGACGCCGGTCTGGTCAAGGCTCGCCACGGCGGCATGGAGGAGCTCTACGAGCTGGCCCGGCTGCGCCTGCGGGACATCCTGATGGAGCAGATGCCGGCGCCTCGGGCGCGCGCGCTGCATCGGCGCCTGGGGGCTTCATTGGAGCGCCTGTATCGCCACCGGATCAGCTCGGTGGTGGAGGCCATCGCGTGGCACTTCGAGCAGGGGGAGGTGCCGGCCAAGGCCTACCCCTACCTGATCCGCGCGGGGCGGCGGCTGCAGGAGCGCTCCTTCGTGGAGGAGGCCGAGCGCTACTACGACCGGGCGCTGGCGGTGGAGCGGGACGCCCGCGAGTACATGACCCTGGAGGACGCGGACCGCGCGCTGGCCACGCTGCTGCTGTGGCGCGGGCTGGCCAAGGAGCACCTGGGGCACAGCGCCCAGGCCGACGCCGATCACCACAAGGCCGACGAGCTGGCCCGGGCCATCGGGGACGAGCGCCTGCGCACCCGCACCCTGTCCGCGCTCGGGGCCGACGCCCGCCGCGACGTGGACCTGGACACCGCCGAGGCCCGCTACACCGAGGCCTTGTCGACCGCTCGGCGCCTGGGCGACACCAGCCTGCAGGTGCGGCCGCTGAACGGCATCGCGTCGGTGCGCTGGAACAAGGGCGATCTGGATGGCGCCCGGCAGATGTGGCTGGAGGCGCTGACCGCGGCGGGGGCCGTGCGCGACGACTCGGCGCTGGCCAAGGGCTACACGGGCCTTGGGCTGGTGGCGCTGTGCAAGGGCCAGGCGGTGGACGCCCGCAAGTACCTGGAGCAGTCCGTCGAGACCTTCGACAAGCTGGGCAAGCTGGGGCCGCTGCTGGTGGCGCGGGTGAACCTGGTCGAGCTCTGCCACTGCACGGGCAACCTGCGCCGGGCGCTGCAGCTGGCCGACCGCAGCATCACGCAGGCGCGGGAGACCCGCTACCAGAACGGCGTGGCGATGGGCCTGCAGTACCGGGCGCTGGTGCTGGTGGACCTGGAGCGCCTGGGCGACGCCCGGGAGTCGGCCGCGGAGGCCCTCAAGCTCTCCGAGCGCATGCTGCGCCACGACGACGAGCTGGCGGTGCGCATCACCCTGATCCGGGTGGCCCTGCGCGAGCACCGGCTGGAGGAGATGGAGCGCGAGCTGGACCGCGTCGAGCAGCTCCTGGGCCGCTACGATCTGGAGGGCTTCGCGCCGCTGGTCGCCGCCTGGCGCGGGCGCCTGCTGGCTGAGCGGGGAGGGGACCCCGAGCAGGTCCGCGCCCTGATCGACGCCGCCAACGAGAACGCCGACCGGCCCTGGCCGCACCAGCGTGTGCGCCTGGACCTGATCTCCGCGTGGGCTCTGGGCGCCGCCGGACTCCAGGAAGAGGCCCGCGTGCGCGCCCAAGCCGCCCTGGAGCTGGCCGAGACCTGCGGCTTCCGCTTCTACGCCCTCAAGGCCCACACGCTGCTGGCCCGCTTCGCGTCGGACCCCGCCCGCCTCAAGCGCCACGCCCGCGTCTCCCGCGCCCTGGCCCGCACCCTCGCCGCCAACCTGGGCCGCGAGGACGGCAAGCGCCTGACCGCGGTGGTGGAGGCGATCGCCCGGGGGGACTGATGTGGTGGCTGCTGGGGTGTGGAGCGCCGGGGCCATCGGTACCGCCGCAAGGGCCGGCGTCGGGCGGTGGGTTCAGGGTGGACCTGTGCTCCGGCCCCTTCCCGCCGGGTGCGCCGGGGCTGCTGTCTGGGTCAGCACCGTCGGTGATTGCCCACTCGGCGCTGCGCGAGGCCCTTCCGCTGGCCTGGGAGTGAGGGCTGAGTGGGGCATCCCGCCCTGAACGCCCGCCTCTCCGGGGCATCCCGCCCTGAACGCCCGCCTCTCCGGGGCATCCTCCCCTGAACGCCCGCGTTTCCGGGGCATCCCGCCCTGAACGCCCGAACTCCACGCGATCCTGGCCCCTGAGCGTGCATTCACCCCCGGATGCCCGGCCAGAGCGTGCACTCACCCCCGGATGCCCGGCGAGGGCGTGCATTCACCCCCGGATGCCCGGCCGGAGCGTGCATTCACCCCCGGATGCCCGGCCGGACGCCCACCAAGCCTCAACGCTTGGGCGCGTTCTTCGAGAGCTTCCGCTGCAGCGTCCGCCGGTGCAGCCCCAGCACCCGGGCCGCCTGGCTGATGTTGCCCTCGCATTCGTCAAGGACCCGCTGGATGTGCTCCCACTCCGCCCGCGCGAGGGTGGGGGCGTGGACCTCCGTCTGCCCTCGACCCTCTGTGAACGCTGCCACCACCTCGTCCGCGTCGGCCGGCTTCTGGAGCACCTGCACCACGCCCATGTGGGCCGCCTCCACGGCCGTACCCAGCGACGCGAAGCCCGTCAGCATCACCACCCGGGGCTGGGGCGTGAGCGCCATCATCTCCTTGAGCACCGAGAGCCCGTCGGCGCCCGGCATCTTGAGGTCCAGCAGCACCCACTCGGTGGGGTCCTCGCGCATCAGCTCCAGGGCCTCGCCGCCGTCGTGCGCGACCTCGGTCACGTAGCCGCGCCGCTCCAGCGCCCGGGCCATCTGGCCGGCCAGCCGGACGTCGTCGTCCACCACCAGGATGCTCTCTTTGTCGCTCATGCACACACCTCCAGCGGGAGCTCCAGGGTGGCCGTCGTGCCCTGACCCGGCGCGGACTCCAGCAGGAGCCTACCGCCCAACTGCCGCGCCACGCTGTCTGCCACGAACAGACCCAGTCCCATTCCGGCTCCCGTCTCCTTGGTCGTGAAGAAGGGCTGCAAGGCCCGCGCCAGCGTCGCCGCGTCCATCCCCTTGCCCCGGTCCTTCACGGAGATGCGCACGCCCGCGTCGCTGCGATCCACCAGGAGCTGCACCGGGGAGTCGGGGGAGGAGGCCTGCTGGGCGTTGCGCACAAGGCTCCTCACCACGCTGGCCATCAGGCTCCCGGGCACCTTGAGGCTGCAGCGCGCCGACGAGGTCACCACGAGCTCAACCTCCGGCGCCTCCAGCACCCCGGTCAGCGCCTCGTCGATCAGCTCCCGCACTGCGATCTGCTCGCCGAAGCTGGCCGGCGATGCCCCAACTTGAACCGCCATCTGCGACAGAATGCCCCGACAGCGACCCACCTCTTCCCGGAGCAGCGCTGCGTCTTCGCGGGCCTGGGGGTCCTCAAGCTGCAGCTCCAGCTCCTTGGCCACGACCGCGATGGTCGACAGCGGGGTCGCCAGCTCGTGCGCCGCCCCCGCCGCCAGGGTGCCCAGGGCCGCGAGCTGTTCACCCCGCTGACGCTCCGCCTCCGCCTCCCGAAGGGCCTCTTCCGCCGCCGCCAGTGCGCTCCGGTACGCCAGGATCGCGCCCGCCGCGAAGGCGCCCACCAGCGCCGTGGCCAGCCACATCCCCCACAGGTGCCCGGCCATGTGCTGGGCGTGCTCCGAGCGGCCCCCGGGGGTCAGGAAGAGCAGCCCGTAGGCCGCCACCGCGCTCACCAGCACCGCGACCACCCCGCGGCGGCCCAGCAGCAGGCTGGCCCCCACGATGACCGCCAGGTAGGCCGCGACGAAGGGGTTCATTGGTCCCCCCGACACGCTGAGGATCACGGTCAGCAGGCCCAGGTCCAGCAGCAGCGCGGCGGTGGGCATCCACGGGGGCGTGTGCCGCGCCTGGACCAGACGCTCCAGCGCCAGGTTGCTCACGCCCAGCAGCGCCAGGGGCATCAGCATCTGCAGCGCGGTCAGCTCGCGGTTCCCCATCCACGCCGCCGCGGCCGCGATCGCCAGCAGCACACCCTGCGCCCAGCGCATGCGCACCAGGTTGCGCAACGCCGCCTGCGGGTCACTGAGCCAGGAGGGGGATGCCATTGCTTCCTGCTAACCTCTGCCCATGAGTTCACCCCGTCGCCTGGGGCCCCCTCCCGGGCCTGGAAGTCTGGTCGGCCCCTACCGCCTCCAGGAGCGCCTGGGCGCCGGAGGTCTGGCCACCGTCTGGCGCGCCGACGGCCCGGACGGCCCCGTCGCCGTCAAGGTCATGAACCCGGACCGCACCACGCCCGAGCAGGTCACGCGCATCCACCGCGAGTTCCAGGCCATGCAGCTCATGGACAGCCCGCACGTGGTCAAGGTGCTCTCGTCGGGAGAGGAGCAGGGCTACCCCTACCTGGTCCTGGAGCACGTCAGCGGCGGCACGCTGGAAGAGCTCCTCCACCGCTGGGAGGAGCGCCCTGGCGTGGACCGCTTCGCCGAGTCCACCCGGCTGCTGCGGGGCCTCTGCCTGGCCCTGGCCCACATCCACGACCGCGGCCTCGTGCACCGGGACATCAAGCCCTCCAACATCCTCATCGACGCCCACGGAAACCCCAAGCTCACCGACTTCGGCTCGGTCAAGGCCCCCGACCAGTTCACCACCAACCTGACCATGGCCGGGCACCTGGTGGGCACCGTCGCCTTCATGGCCCCCGAGCAGATCACCGAAGAGGAGATCTCCCCCCGCGTCGACCTCTACGCCCTGGGCGCCGTCTTCTACGTGCTGCTCACCGGCAACCGCCCCGTCGAGGCCGACTCCATCGCCGGCTACCTGGCCAAGCACCTGATGGAGGACCCGCCCCCGCCTCTGCAGGTCAACCCCGCGTGCCCCCACAAGCTCTCCCGCCTGTGCATGCGGCTCCTGCGCAAGGACCCCAGCCAGCGTCCCCAGTCCGCCGGCGAGGTTCTGGAGGCCCTGGACGCCCCCGACACCGGTCACCACCAGCGCCTTCACGGCCGCCAGCAGGATCTGCGCCACGCCGGTCAGCGCATCAGCGAGCTCCGCCGCGGGCAGGGCGGTGAGATGGCCATCCTGGGCCTCCCGGGCAGCGGCCGCAGCGCGCTCCTGGGCGCCATCTCCGAGCAGGCCAGCGAGTTGGGGCTCCGGGTGCTCCAGCGCCGACTGCCTGGCGACGCCCCCTTGGGTCAGGCCCTGGAGGAGCTGACTCTGGAGGGGGTCGTACCCGAGCCCACACTGCTCTTGGTGGATGACCTGGACCGAGGCACCCGTGCAGACATGGGCGCCATCGAGGCCCTGCTGCGCGATGACCGCCTGGCCCGCCAGGTCCTGCTGATCTACGTACTCACCGGGCGCACCGGGCAGCCGTTGAGCGAGGACACCGCCTTCCTGCTGGAGCGCCTGCGCTCCGGCCTGTGGATCGATCTGGAGGCCCAGGCCCTGGACTGCGGCCCGCTGCCCCGCCGCGCCATCGTCGCCATGCTGCGGGACCAGGGCTTGAGCGCCAAGGCCGCCCGGGTGGCCGGTCAGCGCCTCCACGCCTGGTGCGAGGGCCGCCCCGGGGGCGTGCTCCAGGCGCTCCAGGCCTTTCACGAGGCAGGGTGGCTGGAGGCCTCCGACGAAGGTCTCGTCCTCACCGTCCCGGCCGCGCGCGTCCGGGGGGGAGAGCTGCCCGTACCCCAGGCCCATCGGGAGCTCGTCGAGGGCATCCTGGCCGAGATCGGGCACGCCGCGCGCCAGGCCCTGGAGGCCCTGGCCATCCTGGACGGCGAGGCCGACCTGGGGCTGATCGCAGGCCTGAGCCCCGGCGGCCCCCGCGCCCTGAGCGACCCCCGCCTGGACCCCCTGCTGCTCCGCGCCGGCGAGGGCCTGCAGGAGCAGCTTCGCTTTGCCCAGAAGGACACCCTGCGGGTGGTCCTGGAGGGCCTGGACGGCGGCAGCCGCGCGGAGCTCAACCGCCAGGCCGCCGCGCTGCTCCAGCGCAAGCACCGCCGCCGCATCGGCTCCGTGGCCGAGCGCGCCGCCACCCACCTGCTGCGGGCCGGCGAGCCCGCCCAGGCCTGGCCCCTGCTGGCCCGCGCCGCGAGCTGGGAGCGCCGCCGGCGCCGCCTGGGCGCGGCCCGCCGGCTGGCCGAGCGTTCGCTCGAGGTCCGGGCCCTCATGCCGGAGCCCGACCAGCCCCAGCTCGCCTGCACCATGCTCTCCCTGCAGGGCGAGGTCCTGCTGGAGCAGGGCGAGCCCGCCGAGGCTGGGCACTGCCTGCACGAGGCCCTCTCCATGAGCCACCTGGAGGCCAGCGAGCAGGCCCGCATCCGCGGCCTGCTGGGCCAGGCGCTGCTGGATCTGGGCGAGCCCGGCCAGGCCCGCGGCCAGCTCCAGGCCGCCCTGGAGGTGCTGCCCGTCTCCCACCCCTCGCGCCACGACTTCACCCGCGCCCTGGCTGACGCCTGGCTGGCCGACGGTCAGCGCGCCGAGGCCGCACGCACCTGGGAGCGCGCCCTGAGCGCCGCCCGCAAGTCCGGGGACCGCCTGCAGGAAGGCCGCAGCCTGCTGGGCCTGGGCACCCTGGAGCTGCGCGCCGGAAACCTGATCCGGGCCACCCGTGCCCTGGAGCTGGCCGAGCAGAAGCTGGACGACGGCCACCCCCGCGAGCGCGCCGCCTGCATGCTGCACAGCGCCGATCTGGCCCTGCTGGACGGCCGCCTGCGGGTCGCCCTGGACCGCGCCCGCCGCGCCATGCGCATCGCCCGCAACGCCGAGCAGCCCGACCTGGTCTCCCGCGCCCAGCTCCTGCTGAGCGAGGCCTACATGAGCGCTGGTCAGACCGACGAGTGCCAGGCCATCCTGCCCGGCCTCGTCTCCCAGGAGCTGGCGGATCCTGTCCTGGACCCTGTCGGCCAGGAGCTGCTCTACCACGTCGGCATGCAGGTCCTGGGCCCCGTCGGCGTGCGCGGCCTCAAGCACAGCCCCCAGCCCCCACCCGGCGTCGGCGACGCCGCCCGCTGGGAGCTCTACCGCTCCTGGGCCATGATCCGCGAGGGCGCCAGCGGCGCCGCCCTGGCCCACGCCAAGCGCTGCGCCAAGCTCACCCAGACCCCCGGGATGGCCGCCCTCCGCATGGAGGCCCTGCTCCTGCTGGGCACCCTGGGCGTCTCCCCCGACCAGGAGCTGCGCGAGCTGGTCCAGCGCCAGCTCTCCGGCATGCCGGAGGAGCTCCGGCGCAGCTTCGTGGGGCGCCTGCAGCGCCTGGGCCTGTTCCCGGGCTGAGCCCTCAGAGAAGGCCGGGCAGGGGCCCCGCGGGGAGCTCGTCGGCGGTGTAGCCAAAGGCCTCGTCGGAGTAGCCGAAGGCCTGCAGCAGCGAGACGTAGAGCTGGTTGGTGCTGTAGGCGCTGTCCAGATAGCCGTTGGCCGCCTCGTAGTCGTCGACGCTGCCGGGTCGGTAGTCCAGCCAGCGGCCCAGGGGCGCGTCCCCCACGCAGCCGGCCAACACGATGGGCAGGTTGCGGTTCCAGTGCCGCCCCGAGCTGAACTCGGAGACCATCATGACCAGCGTGGTGTCCAGCAGGTTGTCGCCGTCGGCGTCGGTGGTGTTGGCCATCTGCTCCAGGATGGCGGCCCACTGCTCGTAGTACCACTGGTAGGCCAGCTCCATGCCGGCCTGGTAGTCGGCGTGGACCATGGTGTGCCACACGTCGAAGAGGCTGGGGTCCACGATGGGGCTCCCGCCGTTGCGGGCGGTCAGCCAGGGGAAGGTGGGGGAGTGCCCGTTGGCGAAGTGCAGCGTGGCCACCCGGGTCATGTCGCAGGCCAGCGCGGTGATCAGCACGTCGGCCATCACGGGCGCGGTCACGTCGTCGTCGTCGGCCAGGTCGTAGTCCGAGGGCAGGCTGAGGGTGGGCGGCGTGCACGCGCCGGTGCCCGAGGCGATGCGGGCCTCCAGGGCGGCCACCTTCTCCGCGTGGGCGTCCAGGCGGCTGCGGTCCTCGCTGGAGAGGGAGGGGGAGAGCGCGTCGAAGTTCGCGAGCACACCGCCAAGCACGCTGGCCCGCGTCGCGCGCTCGGCCCACTGGTCCGCGGGCGCGACCGAGGCATCCCCGAAGATCCGCAGCGACGCGAGGACAGGGTCGTTGAAGTAGGAGACCGGGTCGTAGGCGTCGATCCAGAAGTAGCTGCTCTCGGTGGGCGTGAAGAAGCCCGTGCCGTTGTCGCTGCCGCCGATGGCGAAGTCCAGGCGGGGGAAGGGGGTCTCCGTGGAGATGCGGCTGGCGATGACCTGCTCGATGCTGGGGCCGCCCGCGGAGATGGCCGCCGAGTCCTGGGCGGCGAAGGGCCGGCCGGTCAGGAAGGTCTGGTTGGCGTTGTAGTGCGCGTTCCCGACGCTGTTGTAGCCGGGCATCTTGTTGTCGCAGCCGGCGACCACGATGATGCGGTCCTGGAAGGGGGCCAGCGGCGAGGTGATGGGCCCCAGGGCGAAGTCCTCGATGCTGCCGGTGGGCACCCAGTCCCGCATCACGGTGCCCTGGGGGCTGTGCAGCACCAGCATGCGCTTGGGCAGCCCATAGGTGGCGGCGTGGGCGCTGCGGAAGCGCGTCAGGGCGGGCACGGCCAGGGTAGCGGCGCCGGCGCGGAGGAAGGCGCGGCGGTTGATGCGGCTCATTCGGCCTCCTGGGCGGTCTCGGAGGGAATCTGGGCGCGGAAGGCGTCGCTGACCGCGATGTCCACCATCAGGGCACGGATGTCGCCGCCCGAGGCCTCGAAGCGGGCCTGCACGGCGCTCAGGCTGCACAGGTCGGCGTCGTCCACCGGGCGCCCCTGGCCGTACTCGTACCAGCGCTGCGCGTAGCAGCGCATGGCGCGCTCGGAGGTGGCCACGCTGCCCAGCATCTCGGCGGCGCCGTCAAAGTCCCCAGCGGGATCCGCGAGGCTGCCGGTGGCGTCCACCGGGATGCCCGACTCCCAGGCATCGCGCCAGGAGCCCACGGCGTCGAAGTTCTCGAAGGCGAAGCCGATGGGGTCCATGCGGTCATGGCAGCTCGCGCACGCGGGGTCGGCGGCGTGCTGGGCCAGGCGCTCGCGGATGGTTTCGGCCTCCTCGGACTCGGGGGGCAGGTCCATGTTGACGTCCTGCGGGGGCACCAGCTCCTCGCAGAGCATCTCCTGCAGCACGAAGGCCCCCCGCTGCACCGGCGAGCTGGACGCGGTGTAGGCGTGTCCCGTGAGGAAGCCCGCCCGCGTCAGGACCCCGGGGCGCTCCGGCCCCAGCTCCACCCGGTGCCAGCCGGGGCCAGGATCGGGCAGGTCGTAGATGGCAGCCAGTTCGGAGTCCACCCAGGTGGTCTGGCTGAACATCAGGTTGGCGAAGGTGGCCTCGCCGCCCCAGAGCACCTCGGTGACCATCAGGTCCATCTCGGCCTGCATGCTGGCCAGGGTGGCCTCGGAGAAGTGCGGGTAGTAGCTGGCGTCCCGCTCAGCGCCGTCCATGCGGTAGCCGTCCAGCCAGTCGTCGTGGAAGTTCTCCACGGCCCGCAGAGCGCGGGGGTCCTGGACCAGCCGGGCGGCCTGGGCGGCGACCTGCTCGCGGGTGTGCAGCTCCCCGGCGGCAGCCGCCTCCCGCAGGGTCTCGTCGGGCAGGGTGTCGGTCAGGAAGAAGGCCAGCCGCGCCGCGATGGCGTGGTCGTCCAGCACGCCCGAGTCTTCGGGGACCGCGTCCAGGTACAGGAACTGCGGGGACTGCAGCAGCAGCATGATGGACATGCGCACGCCCTCGTCCACCGAGAGCCCCGCGTCCACAAAGCGGGTGGCGATCTGCTGCTCCTTCTGGGTCAGGGGGCGCCGGTAGGCGCGCTCGGCGGTCTCCAGCACCCAGTCGTGGGCGCAGGCGTCGGTGGCGCAGCCGGCCAGCAGCGCGTCCACGTCCACCAGCTCGGCGACGGTCTCGGCGGCCAGCATGAGCTGCTCGGCGTCCGGTCCGCTGACCGGGTTGGCGCTGGCGAAGGTGCGGAAGTCCTTGCCGCGCACGCTGGGCGGGAACACCCCGGGGCCGGGGTCGACGCCGAAGAGGTCCCGGGCGGCGTTGCGGATCTGGGCGTCCGTCAGGCGCCGGGGGGCGATGGGCGCGCCCTGGAGCTCGCCGCCGTCGCAGGTGGGCAGGGGCGTGCCGGGGTGCGCGCAGCCGCCGGGGTCCTGGGTGCGGGCCACGAACTCGTGGAGGGCGGCGTAGGCCGGGTCCGAGCGGTCCATGCGCAGGCCGCCGGCGTGGGAGATCTGCCCGCTGGGCTTGTCCAGCAGCAGATCGGCGCCGTCCTCGGTGTCCAGGATGAAGGCCTCGAGTGCGGCGCGGTTCGCGGCCAGGGTGTCCTCGTCTGTGCCCACCGCCAGCGCGTAGCGGGCTTCGGAGGCCACCCCGCCCTCCAGGTGGCAGCCCACGCAGTCGGAGAGCACCGGCGCCACCTCTTCTTCAAAGAAGACCGCGTCGGTCACGCAGACCTGGGTGTCTTGGGTCTCGGGCGTCTCGCAGGCCAGGGCCAGCAGTCCCAGGAGCATCATGGGGTCCCCCCAGCGGCGGCGCGGCTGACGCCCAGTCCGCCCGTCCAGGTGTAGAGCGTTGTCCAGGAGAATCCGCCGTCTTCGGAGAGGAGGACAGAGGCGCCGGAGAGCGCGAAGATCTGTGGGCCCACCGCCAGCACCGGTCGGTCCGGTCCGGCATTCACGCTGGACCAGGTGGTGCCGTCGAGGGAGCTGTGGAGCTGACCGCCGCCGCCGGCCACGAAGCGGTCCTGGGCCCAGACGACGCCGCTGAGGTCGGCGCTGCCCACCGAGAGCAGGCTCCAGGTCTGCGCGCCGTCGGTGGAGGTGACCACGGTGCCCCCGTCGCCCACGGCCACGAAGGTCTGTCCGTGCCCGGCCACCGCGCCCAGGTCGCCCACGTTTAGGTGGTGCTCGATCTGCCAGGTGCTGCCGTCGGTGGTGGCGGAGACCTTGCCGCTGTCCCCGACGGCCACGTAGGTGCCCCCGGAGAAGGCCATGGCGCGCAGGTGCCCGCCCGCGTAGTCGCCGCTCCCGGCGCTCCAGCTCAGGCCGTCGGTGGAGGTCCAGGGGGCGTCGCTGGTGGCCGCGACGAAGCGCCCGTCGCCGTAGGCGCAGGCGGCGAACACGGGGCCGCTGGGGTCGCTGTGGGCGGTCCAGGTGTCGCCGTCGACGCTGCGCCACCAGCGGCTGTCGACGTTGCCGCCCACGCTCACGAAGAGCTCGGGGCTGGCGCAGACGCCGCGCTGGAGGCTGTCGCCGTGGGCGACGGTGGTCTCGTAGGCGTCGGTGGAGAAGCTGGCGCCGTAGTCGTGGGTGGTGAGCACGTGGCGGCCATCGCCCACGAACACCAGGGTGAGGGGGCCGTCGACCGTGGCGGAGAGCGACAGCTCCAGGGGGGAGCTGGGCAGGTCGTAGGGGAGCCGGAAGCTGCCGGTGGCCTCGCCGGCGTCGCCGGGTTGGAAGTGCAGCTCCAGGGTCGCGGAGGCGTCGGGGTCCAGGTAGACCGGCGGCAGGGTGCCCAGGGAGAAGCCCTCGCCGAGCACCCACTCGTCGGGGTGTCCCAGGAAGCGCAGGCGCTGCGCGCAGGGGTTGTGCAGGGTGAGGCTCAGGGTGAGGGCCTCGCCCTTCTCGGCGGTGCTGCCCAGGTGGTGGCTGCCGTCCAGAGGCTGCGCGTCCACCAAGGCCTCCAGGGCCAGGGTGCAGGTCTGCGCGCCGGTGTCCCCGCTGTCTGCTGGGCTGTCGCTCGGGGAGTCCTGGGGCTGGGTGTCCTGGGGAGCGGGCTCGGGGGTGCAGGCCAGCAGCAGGGTGAACAGCGCGCTCATTCCCAGGTCTCCAGGGCCATGTCGGTGGGGGCGAGGGTGCCGGGAACGCTGTGTACCTGCGTCCAGGTCTCACCGTCCGGGCTCAGGTGCAGCGTGGACTGGGCCTGCCATGGGGTGCTGGCGGCGAGGAAGTTGTCGCCGACGACGCCCAGGATCTCCAGGCTCCCGACGTTGGGGCTCAGGGCGGTCCAGCCGTCCCCGTCGGCGCTGCTGTAGAGGCTGCCGTCCATGCTGGCGGCCAGCCAGAGGCCGTCCTTGTAGGCCACGTCGGTCAGGTAGAGGTACTGCTGCTCCCGCAGGAGCTGGACGCTCCAGGTGGCGCCCTGATCGTGGCTGGTGGCCACGAGATCGCGGTTGCTGCCGCCCACGGCCACCCAGGTGTCCCCGCCGACGGCCACGCTGTAGAAGGTGTCGCCGTCCGGGCTGACCTGCTGGTCGCTGTCGAAGACCTGCCCGTCGCTGCTGGTGGCCACGCGGCTGCTGCGGCCCGCGAACACCACCTGCTGGGTCTGCGCGTCCCAGGCGGCCCGGTTGAGCAGGCCGCCCCAGGTGGGCTCGTGGATCACGCCCGCCCCGGACTCGGACCAGGCGATGCCGCCGTCCCAGGCGCACACGAACTGCGAGTGGGCATACAGGCAGTGGGAGGCCCAGAAGTCGTCGTTGACGGTGGCGCTCTGCCAGGTCTCCAGGTCCTCGCTGTAGGCGTAGCGGCCGGGCTCGGACCAGTCGTTGGTGTCGGCCCAGGCCTTGAAGAAGCGGCCGCCGCCGTAGGCGATGGTGGTGCGGGAGCGGGGGTCGTCGACGTCGTAGTCCAGGTCCTGGAAGCTCTGGCCGTAGTCGTGGCTGACGGCCAGCCAACCGCCGTTCCCCACCACCACCAGGCGCAGGGGCTCGGGGACCTGGAGGGCCAGATCCAAGGAGAAGTCCACCTGGGAGGAGGGCACACGCAGGGTCTCCGTGCGCTGTCCGCCGCTGCTCCAGCCCTGCACGGAGAGCTCCAGGGTGAAGGCGGCGCTCTGCTCGGGGTCCAGGCCCTGGGGCGGCGGCTCCACCCAGCTCAGGGTGTCCGAGTCCAGCCAGGCCGCCGGGTCGGCGTCGAACTCCAGGCGCTGCGCGGAGCGGTTGGTGAGCACGAAGCTCAGGGTCTGGGGCTGGTCCAGCCCGGCGGGGGCCGTGGACACCGCGAGGGTCTCCCCGCTGGAGAGGCGCAGGCCCTGGTGGACCAGGGTGAGCGCTGCCGACTCCAGCTCCGGCAGCTCGGGCCAGGCGCTGTCGGTGCCCGCCGCTTGGGTGTCGCTGGCGCTGGGACCGGGGCCGGCGCAGGCCAGCCAGGCGGTCAGAGGGAGCGTGGGCCACATGTGTCGACGGTAGCACGCAGCAAGGCGCCAGCGACTGTGTCGTCTCTGGGGCAGATCGCACGGGGCTCGGGTGGAATGGCCCACCTCAGCCTGTCCTCGTCGATGCTCAGATCTGCTCGCCGTTGTAGAACACCACGGTGCGCACGGTGGTGGCCTTCGAGACCATCGCGTTCACCCCGCAGTACCTCGTCTCCGAGAGCTCCACGGCCCGCTTGAGGCGGTCGATGGCCAGGTCCTCGCCCTCGAAGCGGTAGGTGAGCACGACCTCCTTGAAGACCTTGGGGTGCTGCTCGGTGAGCTCGGTGTCGGCGCTGACCGAGAAGGCGCTGGGGGTGATGCGCATCTTGCCCAGGATGGCGATGACGTCCATGGCGGTGCAGCCGGCCAGCGCGGTGAGCATCAGGGGCTTGGGGGTGGGGCCCTTGCCCGTGCCGCCGTGTTCGGGGGCGGCGTCGATCGTCATCTCGAAGCCGTCGACGTCGACCTTGAAGGCCATGCCCTCGTTCCAGGTGACCGTGGAATCCATGTCTGTCTCCAAATCAAGTGAGGAAAGCCCGAAGATGGTGGGCGCTGCCGAAAGGTAGTGCAAGGCCCGGGCCAGCGCAGCGGGGTATGCTTGCGCCGCTTGGAGCGTGGCGTGAGCGAGACCCCCCAGACCCTGGAGATCGGCGGCCACAGCATCGCGCCGGGAGGCCGGATCGGCCCCTACCTGTACGTCAAGCGCGTGGGGAAGGGGGGCATGGCCGACGTGCTGCTCTGCCGAGACCCCAACGATGAGCCCGTGGCGCTCAAGGTGCTCAAGGGCAGCCGCCTGACCAAGGGCTCGGCGCTGCAGCGCTTCCGGCGGGAGTTCCGGGCGCTCTCGCGGGTGCGGCACCCCAACGTGATCCACGTCGACGCCTACGGCGATCTCTACGGCCAGCCCTACATCGCGATGGAGTACGTGGAGGGCAAGGACCTGCACCAGACCATCCGGGCCTTCCGTTTTCTGGAGGACCCCGCTGAGCGCTGGCGGCGCTGCGAGGAGATCCTGGTCGACCTGTGCCGGGCGCTGGCGCACGTGCATCAGAAGGGCCTGGTGCACCGGGACCTCAAGCCCTCGAACATCCTGATCGACCCCCAGGGGCGGGCCAAGCTGACCGACTTCGGCATCGTCAAGGACCTGGACCCGGACGACGCCTTCCGCTCCGGGACCCTGGTGGGCACCTGGGCCTACGCCAGCCCCGAGCAGATCACCGGCGGGGCCATCGACCACCGCTCGGACCTGTACTCCCTGGGCATCCTGCTCTTCGCGATGTTGACGGGCTACCGGCCCTTCGACGCCAAGGACATGGCCGGGTACCTGGAGGCGCACACCAAGCAGAAGCCGCCTTCGCCCCGGGATCTGGAGCCAAAGGTCCCCAAGCACCTGGACGAGATCTGCTCCAAGCTGCTGGAGAAGTCGCCCAAGGACCGCTTCCAGTCCGCCCGCGAGATCCTCTACCGCCTGGAGCAGCTACAGCCCGATCGGCCCGAGGTCGGCGACGAGGACTGGGTGCCGCCGCTGGTCGGTCGCGGGGCCGAGCTGGAGCTGCTGCAGGACGCCGTCGATCGCCTCACCGTGCGCGAGGGTGGGGTGGTCACGCTGCGCGGTCGGGTGGGCATGGGCCGCACGCGCCTGCTGGACGCCGCCGAACACCGCGCCGGCGCCATCGGCATCCCGGTGCACCGCCTGTCGCCCCGCCGGGAGAACCTCTACGGCCTGCTGACGCTGTGCGAGCAGGTGCTGGAGGCCGCCCCCCACGCCCACGAGCTGGAGGAGGCCGTCCGCGAGCTCAAGGATGGCCGGGCCCACGGCGACGCGCTCTACCGCCTGACCGACCGCCTGCGTCCGGTGATGGCGCAGCTTCTGGAGAAGGGCCCCCGGGCGCTGCTCTTTGACGACGTCCAGGAGCTCCCCCGGCGCGGCGTGGACCTGCTGGAGACCCTGATCCGCTCGCTGGTGGCCGCCGGTCAGCCCCTGCTGGTGGTGCTCTCGGTGCAAGAGGGCGGGCTGCGGCGCGACACCCAGGCGCTGCTGGACGGCCAGGAGCTGGGCGTGACCCCCCGCCAGATCCGGCTGGAGCCCCTGTCCATGGTCGCCGTGGAGACCCTGGTGCGCACGCTGCTGGGCGACTCCGGGCGCTCCCAGGCGCTGGCCAGGCGCCTGCACAAGGAGACCGAGGGCAACCCTCTCTTCATCTCCCAGTTCCTGGAGTCCCTGCTCCAGAGCGGCCTGATCGAGCCCACCCCCAAGGGCCTGCGCCTGGCCGCCGACACCGAAGAGGTGCGCACCGGCCACCTGGAGATCCCCCGCGGAGTCCAGCAGGTCGTGGCCCAGCGCCTTCGGGACCTGGGGGGAGCGGAGCGGGCGGTGCTCGAAGTGCTGGCGGTCAACTCCGGGCCTCTGGACCTGGACCACCTGCTGGAGGTCCTGGGCAAAGACGAGGACGACGTCCTGGATCAGCTCGACGCGCTGATCACCAGCGGGCTGATCCGCGAGCGCCGTCGGGGTCACCAGGTGATCCACGAGACCGCCCACCGCCTGCAGGCCGACGTGGTCTACCGCGCCCTGGACACCGAGCGGCGGGTGGAGCTGCACCGCGCCCTGGCCCTCTCTCTGGAGGAGGCCGCCCAGGTCGACCCCCGCTACCTGGAGCAGGTGGGCGAGCACTTCCGCCTGGCGGGGGAGGCGGGCAAGGCCTTCGTCTACCTGAGCGACGCCGCCGAGCGCATGCAGGGGCGCTCCATGCCCCGGCTGGCCTGGGACCTGTCCACGCGAGCCATGGCGGTAGAGGAGATGGCCGCCACCGACCTGGGCCCCGCCGCCTTCCGCGAGGCCCGCACCCAGCTCCTGGGTGTGCGCGCCGCCATCCTCTACCTGCGCGGGGAGTGGGAGGACTGCCGCAAGACCTGCCTGGGGCTGCTGCGCGGGCTGGAGGGGCACGGACCTCACGCCGCCGCCGTGCGCGCCCGCGCCACCCTGGGCCGCTGCCTGGCCCGCATGGAGCAGCCCATCAAGGCCATCGACCAGGTGGACCTGGCCCTCAAGGAGGCCCGCCAGGGGCGCCTGCGCGCTGCCGTGGCCGAGGCGCTCTACGCCCGCGCCGCCCTGGCCTTCGAGACCGGCGACCTGGAGGCCGTCCAGTCCCTGTCCGAGGAGGGCCTGCTCATGTGCGGCCGCCGCGACGTGGTGCGCGGGGACCTGCAGGTCGCCCTGTCCGCCGCCCAGGCCGCCCAGGGCCAGATCCACCTGGCCTCCCGCGGGCTGGAGCAGGCCGAGGCCCTGTTCAAGGAGCTCGGCCAGAAGGACAGCCGCTGCGTCGCCCTGACCAACCTGGCCGAGATGCGCACCTGGCAGGGGCAGCTCCGCGAGGCCCAGCGCATCGCCCTGGAGGCCCGCAGCCTGGCCGAGGAGATCCACTTCCGCGTGGGCCGCGGCTCCGCTCTGCGCGTCTACGGCGAGGCCCTCCTGGAGGCCGGCGACGACAGCGGCGCCCGCAAGGCCCTGGGCCAGGCCCTCTCCGAAGTCCAGCCCCTGGGCGTGTTCCAGGAGACCATCGCCTGCCGCTTCTCCCTGGCCCGCCTGTCCGCGCGCATCGGCGATCCCGGCACCACCGAGTCCCACCTGGCCATCGCCCGCAACCTGGCCCGCAAGCAGGACCCCGAGTCCTACCTGCCCGCCCTGGTCGCCCTCAGCGCCTGGGCCTGCGCCCTGACCGGGGACGCCGGGGACGCCCGCCGCATGCTCAAGACCGCGGAGTACGGCGTCGGAAAGCTGCCCGTCCCCCGCCGCGCCCGCGTGCTCATGGAGTGCGCCCGCGCCTACGCCGTGCTGCTGGTCAACGACGAGGCCGAGCGCCTGGCCCGCGACGCCGCCCACCTGTCCTCCGCCCGTGGCCTCAAGCTGCTGGATCTGGAGGCCCGGCGCCTGCTCGCCGCCCTGGCCGAGCGCCCCCAGGACGCCCAGGCCTGGGCCAGCGAGGCCGACGCCATCGCCGAGAGCCTCAAGGGCGAGCTGCCGGAGTGGGAGTAGGGCTCAACCCCATCTGAGTGCACCGGTCTCCGACTCAACCCCATCCGAGTGCACCTCTCTCCGACTCAACCCCCACCGAGTGCACCATCCAGGCCGCTCTCACGCGGCCACGCGCCCGAATCGGGTGCATTCACCCCGGGTTGAGCCCGCGCCCGGTGCATTCACCCCGGGTTGAGCCCGCGCCTGGTGCATTCACCCCAGGTTGAGCCCGCACCCGGTGCATTCACCCCAGGTTGAGCCCGCATCCGGTGCATTCACCCCGGGTTGCGCCCGCGGTACCCTCCCTCAATGCCCAGATTCCCGCTCTCCCCCCGCATCCTGGCCGTCGGCCTCACCCTCCCCGGCGCCGCCTTCGCCGGGCTCTCCGCCTCCCAGGACCTGGCGAGCACCCTCGGGCGCCTCTCGGACGGTGACCTCGCGACCGCCTGGCAGGTCCCCCAGGGAGAGGACGCCACCGGCCAGTTCGTGGAGGTGAGCCTGCCCCCCGGCCCCGTGCGCGTCACCGCCCTGAGCATGACCGCCGGTTGGGACGGCCCCCAGTGGGACGAGCACCCCCACGTTCGCAGCGTCGAGCTGGAGTTCATCGAGGGCCACGCGCCCCCCAAGGTGGTCGCCACCCGCCAGATCGAGCTCAAGGACACCCGCGGCGTCCAGCGCCGGGAGTTCGAGCCGGTCAGCCTGTCCTCGTCGGCGCGCAATGTGGTCCGGGTGCACGTGCGGGGACTCCAGCCCGGAGAGGTGGACGAGGATCTGGCGATCTCCGAGCTCTTCCTCCACCTCCGGGACCGCCCGGTCCCCGCTGTCTGGAAGGCCCCCGCCGGCATCCGCGAGGTCAGCGATGGCAAGCACGAGACCGTGTTCAAGGCCGAGACCGGGGCGAGCCTGAGCACCAACGCCGAGGGCATGTTGCTCTCCCGGATCGGCGTCCAGGGCGGGCCCGCGAACCGGCCGGAGACGGTCTGGGTGACGGTGGGGGGCTTCACGCGCCAGCACACCCTGGCCAACACGGGCGCCGTGCAGTGGATCGAGCTGCCCGTCTGCCACCAGTCCGGGCACACCGGCTCCTGCAGCGGACCGGTCAAGCTGGAGTTCAGCAGCACCTGGGGCAGCGGCCACGAGGTGCAGATCGCCGAGCTCCAGCTCATGGCCACCGGGGGCTGACGGAAACAGGTGCGTGCCAGCTCACCGGGGGGGCGCTGGCGGCTTATAGTCTGCGCCCTCATGAGCACCGAGCCCGAAGAGCGCTTCCCAGAGGCCATCGGTCCCTACCTGCCCCTGCGCCTGCTGGGGCGGGGGGGCATGGCCGCGGTGTACCTGTGCGTGAGCCCCCAGGGGGTCGAGGTCGCCCTCAAGTGGCTGGAGCGCTCCACCGGGCGCGTCGTCCAGCGCTTCCAGTCCGAGGTCCGGGCGCTGCGCACCCTGCGGCACCCCAACATCGTCCGCTACGTCGATGACGGCATGCAGGACGGGCGGCCCTACCTGGTCATGGAGTACGTGGAGGGCCAGGACCTCTGGGTCTACGCGGACAAGCTGCGCCTGCGGCCCGCCCACGAGCGCTACAGCGAGACCCGGCGCATCGGCGTCGCGCTCTGCGACGCCCTGGAGCGCGTGCACCAGGCCGAGATCGTCCACCGCGACGTCAAGCCCTCCAACGTGCTGATGGAGGAGAGCGGCCGCATCCTGCTCTCCGACTTTGGCGTGATCCGGGACCCCGAGATCGCCGAGCGCACCCGCGCCGGCGTGCTGATCGGCACCACCAACTACTGCGCCCCCGAGCAGCTCCGCGGCGACTCCGTGGACGGCCGCGCCGATCTCTACGGTCTGGGCTGCACCCTGTTCGCCCTGCTCACCGGCAAGCCTCCCTACCCCGGGCGCGAGCGCGAGCAGGTGGTCCGCGCACACCTGCACGAGCCCGTCCCCAGCGTCAGCAGCATCGACCCCAGCGTCCCCACCTCGCTGGCCTGCGTCGTCGAGCGCCTGATGGCCAAGGACCCTGACGACCGCCCCCAGAGCGCCGCCCAGGCCGGACGCCTGCTCCAGGACAGCGACGACGCCAAGGCCCCACCTCCCCTGGCCGGGCGCCGCCGCTACGTGGATCAGGTGCGCGAGGGGCTGCTGCGCGTCCAGGCCGGTGAGGGGCTGGTCATCCGCTCCGTCGGCGTCTCGGGCAGCGGCCGGAGCTGGCTGCTCCAGGTGGTCGAGGAGCTGGCGGGGAGCCTGGGGGTGCCGTTGCTCACCGCTCGGGACAAGCCCACCCTCAACGCGGGGATCAAGCGACTGCGCGCAGGCGAGGCACTTGCGCTCGCGACCCGCTTCAAGGTCCCGGACGACCTGGAGGTCCTCAAGGTGGTCCTGGACCCCGTGGGGCCCGCCGATCTGCGCCGTACCGTGGTCTCCGTCGCCCCGGACACCCCCGAGCCCCACCTGGTCGCCGAGCGCCTCTACCGCGCCACCGCCGGACACCCCGCGTGGCTGCTGGCCGTCCTGGAGGCCCACCGCGACGGCGCCTGCCTGGTCTTGCCCGAGCCGTTGGAGCCGCCCCCCCTGATCCTGGACGCCGTCGAGGAGCTCCCCCTGGAGGCTCTGGACGTGCTGGGCGCCATCGCCGTGCTCGGGGAGCCCGTGGGCCGCGATCTGGTCGAGGAGGTCGCCCAGGTGCCCGTCCGCGACCCGCTGCTGCTGCTGGAGGAGGAGGGCCTGGTGGCCATCCACGAAGGTCGGCAGACCCCTCGGGGTGAGCTGGCCGCTCGGGCCGCCTTGGCGCTGCTGCCCGACGTCGAGGCACTGCACAGGCGCGCCGCGGTCGCCTACGAGCGCCGCGGTCAGCCCTGGAAGGCGCACCCCCACCGGGTCGCGCTGGGCCAGGCCTCCGCCGGCGACGCGCCGCTGGATCCCCAGCAGGGCCCCACCGACCCCCTGGAGGTCCTGGACCAGATCCAGCACATGCACCTGCGCGGCGTGCTGGCCCGCGCCCGGGAGGCGGCTCAGGAGCTGCTGGAGGGCGCCCGCGCCGGCAAGGACCGGGGCCTGGAGCTGGCCATCCAGGCCGAGCTGGGCTTGATCCTGCTGGAGCAGGGGCAGCTCCGCCTGGCCGAGGCCCGCCTGGCCGACGCGGTGGCCCTGGCCCGCGCCCAGGGGCGGCCCCACGCCCGCCGGAACGCGCACCTGTGGCGCGCCGTCGCCACCCTGGACAAGCGCCCCGACAGCCGCGCCGCCGCGAGCTCCGCGCTGGACCGCGTCGGGCGCGCCCTGAACCGGGTCGAGGCCGGCGTCGCCCCAGAAGAGTCGGCGTTGGCGGCCGCGATCCAGGCGCGCTGCTCCGCCCGCGTCGGGGACCGCCGCGGCTACACCAAGGCCCTCCAGCGGGCCCAGGCGGTGGTCGATCTGGCCAGCCCCATCCTGCGCCTGCGCATCAACCTGCAGCTCAGCCGCGCCGCCCAGGTCGCCCGGGACACCGAGCGCGCCCAGGAGCTGGCCAGCGCGGTGGTGGTGGAGGCCGGCACCAACGGCTGGAAGCTGCTGGCGTGGCTTGGCCGCCGGGCGCTGGCCCGCGCTCTGGGCACCCACCCGCCCAAGCCGCGCTCCCTGGCCGAGGGCCTCAGCGAGCGGGACCGGGTGGCCCTGGAGTCCAAGCCTTAGGGCAGAGCTGTTGCGGTGGGCTCAAGGGTCCCGGCGACGGAACAGCAGCCCCAGGCCCGCCAGCAGGCCCAGCCAGGCGACGCCCTGGGCGGGGACCTGGGCGCAGCTCAGGCGGGAGCTCTCCTCGGTCGGCGGCGTGGGGTCTCCCGTGTCGACGCTCCCGGTGTCCTGGGGCTCGGGCTCGTAGGTGGCCTCGGCGATCCAGTCCCCGGTCAGGTCCACCCGCGTAGAGCCGGCCTGGCCGTCCGCGCAGGGGTCGGGCCCGGAGTACGCGGTCGCGGCCACGGCCACCCCCACGATGCTCCAGTCGCCGGTCTGGGGGTCCTGGAGCAGCGAGGGCCCGCCGCTGTCCCCGTTGCAGACGTTCTGGCCCTCCTTGTAGGAGATGAACGCGGCGTCCAGCACGTACTGGACCGGCAGCGTCGCCATGCGCTTGGTGCCCGAGTCCTTGCCGCCGTCGGAGGTCACGCCGAAGCCCACGTGCACCAGCTCGGTGCCCTCCCAGCCCTCCATGGGCAGCGTGTTGAGGGCCAGGGGCTCCACGTCGGTGATGGGCTCGGCGAGCTTCATCACGCCCAGGTCTCCGCCCTCGTCCCAGGTGCCGTCCCAGTCGGGGTGGGTCTGCCAGGACTCGATCTGGACGCGTGCCAGAGGGGCTTCGTCCCAGCGCAGGTCGCTGGTCAGGGCGAAGCCCAGGTCCTCCTGGTCGAAGCTGGCGGCGGCCTCGATGCAGTGGGCGGCGGTCAGGATCCACTGCGGCGCGATCAGGCTGGCCGAGCAGAAGCCCCAGTCGCTGCCGGGCTGGTCCAGGTAGAGCACGCCCACCTGGGGGTGCTCGGTGGTGGCCTCGCCGTTGACAATGGGAGGAGGTACCTGGGCAATGGTGAGAGAGGAGAGCAGGCTGAGCATGCGCCCAGCTTAGCACTCAGTCCCGGCGACGGAACAGCAGCCCAAATCCCGCCAGCAGCCCCAGCCAGGCGACGCCCTGGGTGGGGACCTGCGCGCAGCCCAGCAGACCGGTGGCCTCGACGTCGAGTCCGTTGTCATAGGGGTCCGAGGGGTCCCCGGTGTCCACGCGGTTGGGGTCATCCACTGCGAGGGCCTCGGGTGCGTACCCGACCTCGTCCAGGGGGACCAGCTCCTCGATCCAGTCGTAGGCGGTGTCGATGCGGGCGGAGCCCGAGCCACCCCCCACGCAGGAGGTGCTGCCGCTCTGGACCGAGTACACAAAGCTGTTGACCGAGACGATGCTCCAGTCCCCGGCGGCGTCCTGGTACAGGCCCGCACCGCCGCTGTCGCCCGAGCAGAGGTTCTGCACGTTGTCGTAGGCGTACACGACCTCGTTGGCGACCTCGTAGATGGGGATCTCGGTGTAGCGCTTGATGCCGCCGCCGTTGCCGTTGTCCGAGGTCACGCCGTAGCCCAGGAAGGTCAGCTCGGTGCCCTCCCAGCCGCTCAGGGACTCCTGGTTGACGGCCATGGGGTCCACGCTGGTGATCTCGGTCTCCAGCTCCAGCAGGCCCAGGTCCCAGTCCCCGCCGCTGAGCTCGCCGGTCCAGGTGGGGTGGGTGTGGTAGTCCCCGACCGTGGCGTAGTCCACGAGCCCGCTCTGGTCGTACACGCTGGGCGCCATCCAGAAGTAGATGTCGGCGCCCTGACGGTCGTAGCTCTCCGCCGCGTCCACGCAATGCGCCGCGGTCAGGACCCAGCCGGGGTGGATCAGGGTGCCAGAGCAGAAGGACCCACCGCCTTGGCCGGACCAGTACATGACCAGCGATCCGACCTGCGGGTGGTCCGAGGTCGTCGACCCGTTGACCATGGGCGGAGGCACAGTCTGGGCGAGCGCGAGGTGGGTCAGGGCGAGCAGCATGGGGCCTCCGGGGCCCTGAATTTAGGGGCCAGGGTGGTGTACGTCCAGTCACGAATGCGTCCACTTTGGGCTCGCTTCAGCCGATGATGTGTCCGTGTTCCCGCTTGTGCCCAACATCGACGGCGTGCTGAGGGTCCTGGATCGATTCGTCGCAGAGCGCGACCGCCAGGAGCTCGACTCCCTCTACCGGGCCCGGCTGACCCTGCTGCTCCTGAGCCTGGTCGTGGTGGGCGGCAGCTTCAACGGCTGGGCCATCCTGCGGGCCGGCGGCACCCTGGTGGCGGTGGCCGTCGGTGGCATGGCGCTGCTCGCAGGCGGCCTGATCCTGGGCATGCGCCTGGGCCTGGACCGCGAGACCGCCGCGCGCGTGCTGGTCTGGCTGTGCAGCCCCGCGCTGCTCTATTCGATGTGGGCGACCGGGGGCCTGCGCGCGACCATCACCGTGACCTACGCCATCTGCATCCCGCTGACAGCCATGGCCCTGCTGGGCCGCCGGCAGGCCTACAAGCTCTCCCTGATGCTGCTCGGTGCCTTCCTGCTCACCTGGCTGTGCCACATCGTGAGCTGGCTCCCCAAGCCCGCGCCCCATGGAGCGCCGGAGATCAGCCGACTGCTGGTCACCTCCAGCCTGCTGTTGTTCTACCTGATGGGCCTGGCGGGCTTTCAGAGCGCCCTCAACGAGCGGCAGCGCCTGGATCTGGACGAGGCCCGCCGACAGGCGGATCAGGCCAACCGAGCCAAGTCCGCGTTCCTGGCCAACATGAGCCATGAGCTGCGCACCCCCATGAACGGCGTGCTGGGCCTGACCCAGGCGCTGCTGAACGAAGGCGAACTCTCCCCCAGGCAGCAGGACACCCTGGGCTCGGTGCTCACGTCGGGCGAGAGCCTGGTGGCCCTGCTCAATGACATCCTGGATCTGTCCAAGATCGAGGCCGGGCGCCTGGAGCTGGAGACCCTGGACTACCAGCCGGCCGAGGTCGCCCGCAGCGTCGCGCGCCTGTTGGGCCCCTCCGCGGCGGCCAAGGGGTTGGACTTCCGCAGCGAAGTGGAGGACGCCGGCTGGGTGAAGGGCGACCCGACGCGGCTGCGCCAGGTGCTGCTGAACCTCTTGGGCAACGCCATCAAGTTCACCTCGACTGGGGGCGTCGTGTTGAGGATGAAGCCGCGGGGAGATCTGCTGGAGGTGCAGATCCAGGACTCGGGCATCGGGATCCCGCTCGCGACCCAGCAGCAGCTCTTCCAGCCCTTCTCCCAAGCCGACGCGAGCACCACGCGCCGCTACGGCGGGACCGGGCTGGGGCTGGCCATCTCCCGGCAGCTCGTGTCGCTGATGGGCGGGGAGATCGAGCTGGTCTCCGAGCCCGGGCAGGGGAGCACCTTCTCGTTCACGGTGAGCGCGCCTCCGGGGCGGCCGCAGCCTGTCGCCCAGGCGGAGTCCAGCGTCGGACAGCTCGCGACCGGACTCCGCGTGCTGGTGGCCGAAGACAACCCGGTCAACCGCATGGTCGCCGACCGGCTGCTGCGCAAGCTGGGGGTGCAGCCCGTGATCGTCGAGGATGGTCAGGCGGCGGTCGAGGCGCTGCTCTCCGCCCGCTTCGACGTGGTGCTGATGGACGTGCACATGCCGGTGTTGGATGGGCTGGAGGCCACGCGGCAGCTCCGGGAGCTGGGGCACACCCTCCCGGTCATCGCGATGACTGCCGGCACGATGGCAGAGGACCGCAGCGCATGCGAGGACGCCGGGATGGACGGCTTCCTGGCCAAGCCCGTGCAGCTTGAGGCGCTGGGAGCCGCCCTGCGGGGCTACGGGCCCTCTGGACGGATCTCCGCCTGAGGAAGGGGTCAACGACCGGGGCGGTCCTGTCGATAAGGCATGGGTGGACCTCCCTCTCAAGCTACGCGGGCGCCTGAGCGCTCTCTTGGGGCGCTTCGACGGGCTCGAAGCGGTGCAAGCCCAGCGCTCGCGGCTGTTCTTGAGCATCGCCGGGCTCTGTCTGCCCGTGGGTGCGCTGACCATGGTCAACATGGCGGTCGCGGGCTCCTACGCCCAGGTGGCCGGAATGGGAGCGCTGCTGACGGTCATCGCGGGCCTCACGGCGGCGTTCATTCGGGGCAAGCTCCCCCTGGCCCCCCTCTCCCACGGGGTGCTGGGGCTCATCCTGGCGATGGTGTTCTGGGTCGCCTGGGAGGGCGGCGGCATCCAGTCGGGGGTGGCCGGGACCTACCTCATCGTCGCCCCCATCATGGCCCTGGGTCTGCTGGGCCCCCGGGGGATGGCGCTGTGGACCGGGGTCGTCTGTGTGGCAGTGGTGGCCCTGGTCCTGCGCGCCGTGCTGCCGGGGATGCCCGAGCCCAGCCTGGCCATGGGCAGCCCGGTGCGGGCCGGCGTCGCCATGATCATCCTGCAGGGCTTTGTGCTGGGGCTGAGTTGGATGCAGCACCGGATCAACGTGCGCCAGCGCGAAGATCTGGAGCGCTCCAGGCTGGCCGCCCAGGAGTCCAGCGAGGCCAAGTCCGCGTTCCTGGCCAACATGAGCCACGAGCTGCGCACCCCCATGAATGGCGTGCTGGGGCTGACCCAGGTGATGCTGGAGGAGGGGGACCTGAGCGCGCAGCAGCGCCACACCCTGGAGTCCATCCTGAGCTCCGGCCAGAGCCTGGTGGGGCTGCTCAACGACCTCCTGGACCTGTCCAAGATCGAGGCCGGGCGCCTGGAGTTCGAGGACATCGACTACGCACCCCAGGCTGTGGCCCAGGAGGTCTGCGAGCTGCTGCGGGGCGCCGCGGAGTCCAAGGGGCTGGAGCTGCGCCTGGAGGCCAAGGACACCGGCTGGGTCGTGGGCGACCCCACCCGCTTCCGCCAGGTGCTCCTGAACCTGGTCGGGAACGCCGTCAAGTTCACCCCCAAGGGCTGGGTCGCGCTGCGGGTCGAGCGCTCTGGTGACCTGCTCCGGGTCGAGGTGCAGGACACCGGCATCGGCATCACCCCCGCGGCCCAGGAGCAGCTCTTCCAGCCCTTCACCCAGGCGGACAGCAGCACCGCGCGGCGCTTCGGCGGGACCGGCCTGGGGCTGGCCATCTCCCGGCGCCTGGTGAGCCTGATGGGGGGCAACATCGGGGTGCGGTCGACTCCCGACGTGGGCAGCAGCTTCTTCTTCGAGCTGGAGGTGGCGGCTGGGCAGCCCCCAAAGTCGCCGTCCTCAACGTCTGAGCTCGGGACCCTCCCTCCCGGTGTGCGTGTGTTGGTCGCCGAGGACAACCCGGTGAACCAGATGGTGGCTCGCCGCATGCTGACCCGCATGGGCGTGGAGCCGGTGGTCGTCCCCAACGGCGAGCAGGCCCTCAAGATGGTCGAGGAGCACCCCTGGGACATGGTGCTCATGGACGCCCACATGCCGGTCATGGACGGCCTCGAGGCCACCCGCCGCATCCGCGCCCGGGGCTTCACCCTGCGCATCGTGGCCATGACCGCGGGCACCATGGCCGAGGACCGGCAGGCCTGCTTCGACGCCGGCATGGACGCCTTCATCGCCAAGCCGGTGCGTGCCCAGGACCTGCTCCGCACCCTGCAGTCCATGCTGGAGCCCAAGGCCGCGGCCTAGCGCGGGCGCTCAGCCCAGCTCTCGGGCCAGCAGCTCCAGCAGACCCTGGGGGTTGTCCACGTGCACCCAGTGGCCCGCGTCGGGCAGCAGGTGGTGGTGCACCGGGCTCCAGGCGGGCAGCCCGGCGATCCGGTCGGCGTCGTCCTGGGTCCAGCGCTCGGAGCGCTCGGCCTGCAGCAGGTGCCAGTGAGGGCCGTGGGGCGGGCGCTCCAGCACCGGCCACAGGTCCAGCCGGAAGTAGTCGGCGATCAGCGCGGTGGCGGCCTCCAGATCGAAGCGCCAGACCAGCCCGGGCCCGTCGGGGTTGCGGGTCAGGTTGGTGGTCATCCACAGCGCGAGCTCGCGGGAGAGCCCGTGGGCGCTGAGCTGGGGCATCAGGTCCTCGCGGCGCTCCAGGGGCAGGGGCACCTGGCGCAGAGCGGTCATGACCTGGACCACGTCGGAGTCGCTCATGCCCTGGGGCTGCGCGCCGGGCTGGGAGTCCAGGGCCCAGACCTGCTCCAGGCCCTCGGGGAAGTCCCGGCCGTAGGCCAGGGCGACCTTTCCGCCAAAGGAGTGCCCGATGACGGCTGCGGGAGCCTGTCCTCGCTGGCGGGTCAGAGTGCGCAGATCTCCGGCGCAGGCAGTGACCGTATGCGGTGGGGACAGAGTGGGGCTGCGGCCGTGAGCCCTCAGATCCACCAGCAGGAACTGCCAGTCGGGGCAGCGCTTGGAGAGGGCGCGGGCGAAGCTGCTCCAGTTGCGGCCGGAGCCCAGGATGCCGTGGAGGATGAGGGCGAGCTTGTCGCCGCTGCCGATGGATTGGGTGTGCAGGCTCACAGGGCCAGGACCTCTTCGGCGACGATCTGGTCGGCGTCGTCGCGGAACTGCAGGGTGATGGTGCCCAGGGTGGCGTCGCACTCAAAGCGGCACCAGGTCCACTGGTCGGTGTCGGTGATCAGCACGGGGTACTGCTCGGTGTCACCGGTGTAGAGGCCGGGCAGGGGGTTGACGCGGGAGCCGGAGGGGCCGGCCATGACCTCGAGCTGGTGGCTGTTGGGCTGGCCGGCGGGCTCCACGTAGGACAGGGCGCCGAAGTGCATGTCGCCGGTGATGAAGAGCAGGCCGGGGATGTCGGCGCAGGCGGCCAGCAGCTCGGCGCGCTGGGTGGGGTAGCCGGACCAGCGGTCCTCGACGGAGAAGTCCCCGAACACGGGCGACCAGTCGGTGACCTGGATGCTGGTGAGCACGACCTTGAAGCGCGCGGTGGACGCGGCCAGGGCTTCGGCCAGCCACTGGAGCTGCTCGGCGGACATCATCTGGGACCAGTCGTCGCCCCGCTCCCCCCGGCAGTCCAGCACAAAGAGGTCGAGCACGGCGCCCCAGCGCAGGTGCCGGTAGAGGGTGCCGCCGGGGCCCTCCCGCAGGGGCATGCGCTCGCGCCAGACGGCGGTCGCGGCCTCGATGAGCTCGGGGGCGTAGTTCTGGGCCTTCCAGTCGTTGTCGACCTCGTGGTCGTCCCAGGTGACCACCAGCGAGGTGCTGGCGCTCAGGTCGTGCAGCCCGGCGGTGGACATGGCCTGGTCCCAGACGGCCTCGTAGTCTTCGCGGGTCTCGGAGCCGTCGGCGTAGACGGTGTCCCCGAGCAGGGCGAAGAAGTCCAGGTCCTGGGCGGCGGCGTTGCTGAGGTTGAGCCAGGGCGCGCCGGTGCGGCCCAGGCAGGAGCTGGCGCCAAAGATCACCACGCGGTCCTGGTCGGCGTCCAGGGCGCTGCGGAAGCGGCCGATGGCGGAGCGCCGGGTGCCGTCGGCGGAGAGCACGACCCAGCGGTAGGCGGTGTCGGCGCTCAGGTCGTCCACTTGGAGGTGGATCACGCCATTTTGGGAGATCAGCTCGCTGAACTCGCCGTGGAGGACCCAGCTCTCGCCGTCTTGACGAACGATCTGGATGCTGACGCTCTCCTCCAGGCAGCGGCAGCTCAGGAGCACGCTGGACGCGGTCACGTCGCCGCTCTGCAGGGACCAGGCAAAGGCCTCGGGGTCCAGGGTGCCGGGGGCGTCCTCCCAGGGGCCGGGCTCCGGGTCGCGGGCGGGGGAGCCCTCCAGCGCGCCGGTGTCGGCGGGGTCGCGGTCCTTGCAGCCGATCACGGCGGCGGCGCCGCTGGCGATCACGAAGTTGCGGCGGGTGAGCTTCATTCACGCTCCCAGGCGGGAGAGGGCCCTAACCGAGCAGCAGCAGGCGGGCGGCGCGGCTGTGCTCTTCGAACTGGGGCCAGCCGCTGGCCTCCAGGGTCTGGCCGTCGTCGCTCTGGGGTGCGGGGGGCTCGCCGGGGGTGAAGCTGCGGGCGCCCAGCACGCGCACCTGGGGGTCTTCGGCCCACTGGTCCAGCCAGGCCCGCAGGGCGCGGATCGCGGAGTCGCCGGGGGCGGGGAGCTGCGAGATGCCGGCCACCACCCGCACGAAGGCGTCGGGGCCGTGCAGATCCACCACCTGCAGCGCGCGCTCTCCCAGGGGGGAGGGGGGGAGGTCGGGACCTCGGGCCCTGAACGCTTGGACCCGCACCTCTCCAGGCACGACCAGCCGGATCATCGGGGGAATCTGGGGCCGGCCCGAGGACACGCTGACCTGCTCGGGCTCCTGCGCCCACTGCTCCCCCTTGGCCAGCACCCAGGCGTCCTGGCGGATCTCCAGGGCGGTGAGGGGGCGGCCGCAGGCGCGCAGGGTGTCGGCGTCCACCACATTGGCGGGGCGGCCGGTGTCCTGGGTGTAGGCCGCGGCGCGCTGCTCCAGGTCGGCGCGGTCCCGCGAGCGCATGGCCACGCGGGTGTGGGGTGCGCGGGCGAGCATCCGGGCGGTGGCCAGGTCCAGGCGCAGGCAGGTGGCCAGGCGGTGTGCGGTCTCCGGGTCTGCCGGCGGGTCGATCACCAGCGCCCAGGGCAGGCGGAAGGGGGGCAGCGCGATGGGGCGGGGGGCGGGCAGGGCCTGGAGCGCGGTCTGGAGCCCGGACAGGGTCGCGCCGGCCGCGGAGAGCTGCTCCAGGGCGGCTTGGGGGTCCTCCTGCCACTGGCCCTGGGCCTGGGTGAGGGCCTGCAGCAGCTCGGCGAATGCGGCCTCCGGGTCCAGGCTGGGCTGGGGCTCAGGGCGCTCGTAGGCCAGCACCGGGCGGGGGACCGGGGCCTCGCTCTCCGGGCTCTGGCGGGCGCGGCCCACCTGGCCCAGCACCTGCTCCACCTGGGCCAGGTTGCCGCCGCGCAGGGCCTTCTCCAGGGCGCGGTCCAGCTCCTTGGAGATCCCCTCCCGGCGGGCTGGGGGGGCGGCGGTGGGGTTGGGCATGACCTGCCCGCAGTACAGGCAGCTCACCCGGTGGGGGGCGTTTGGCCGCTGGCACTGGGGGCAGGGACGGGGCGCGCTCATGCCCCCAGTCTATGCCCTCAGCGGGGGCTCAGGTCCACAGGGCCGACAGGGTCTGGGCCTGCTCGGAGCCCTCCTGGATGGCCTTGTCCACCACGTCGTGGGCCAGCCCGAAGCGCGCGTGGGCCTGCTCGATCACCTTCTCCGAGTCCACCCCGTCTTCGCCGATCAGCGCCACCACGCCGACCGCGGGATCTGCGTCCACGCCGTGGTGGTCGGACACCGCCGCCTTGAGCCCGGCCGGGAACTCCCAGCGCTCGCCGAGCAGGCCGCCGATCTCGGCGTGGTCCCAGCCAAAGGCCTGTTGCTCCAGCGCGTCCAGGCTGCCCTCGCCGCCGCGCCAGGCCTCCAGCACCGGGGCGTAGTCGCTGCGCCGCGCCGCCAGCAGGGGGACGGCCATGTCCTGCAGCAGGCCCGCCGTGAAGGCCTCACTGGCAAAGCGCGGGGAGATCGCGGCGGCGATCGAGCGGGCCACCGCCGCGCGCTGGGCGGCCGCCTGCCAGAACTGCTGACGGTTGAAGCCCGGGGCCTTCTTGGGGGTCGCGGCGTTGACCGCGACGGCCAGCACCATGGACTCGAGCTGGGCCCGCCCCATCAACGAGGCCGCATGGGCCACCGAGGTGCAGGGCCGCCGCAGGCCGAAGGCCGGGGAGTTCACCGTCTTGAGCAGGCGGATGCTCAGGCCCGGGTCCTGCTCCAGGATCAGGCCCACGTCCCGCAGGCTGCTGGTCGGGTCCCGCAGCTTGTCCAGGGCCGCGTTGGCGACCTGGGGAAAGGTGGGCATGGGGGCCTCACCCAGGGCATCCAGCAGCTTCTCGCGGGGGTCCCCGAACAGGGTCTTGCGCAGCGCGGCGAACATCAGGCCCTCCTGGCCATCTTGTTGGCGAAGATGCTCAGCAGGCCGCCCAGCATCACGTAGCCCAGCACGACCTCGGCCAGGACGGCGGCCTGGGCCCAGCCGTCGGCGGGGAGTACGTCCCCAAAGCCCAGGGTCGTGAGGGTCACGATCGAGAAGTAGAGGCTGGACAGGGGCGCTTCGTGGGCGCCGTAGTCGATGGCCAGCCCCTCGTAGATCCCCGCGAACACCACCGCGATGAACGCCGTCCACAGCCCCCACAGCAGCGGCCGTCGTCCGCAGTCCGAGGTCAGCTTCCAGATCATGTAGGTGGCGTGGTGGCTGTCGGAGCGGTGCTTGAACTCCCACAGGTAGTTCTCGTCCAGGATGTGCCGCCACATCAGCGCCGCGCCGCGCCAGTCGGCCTGGCGGATGTCCACCAGGATCCAGTCGGCCTCCTCGTAGCCGCGCACGCCCGTGAAGCGGACGCGGCGCATGTCGGCCTCGCGGAAGCGGGCGTCCCTGACCTCGCTGCGGCTCAGGTCGGCCCCCTCGAAGTCCACCCGGCTGCAGTCGGCGTGGGCCAGCCGGGTCTCGACCATCCGGGCACCCTTGAGCTCGGCCCCGCTCATCGTCGCTTGCTCCAGGTCCGCCCCCGAGAAGCTGGCGTTCGAGAAGTCGCCCCCCGACAGGTCCGCCTCACGCAGGTTCGCCTGGCCGAAGCCCGCCCGGGCCGCGCTGCACTGGTGCAGATCCGCGCCGCTCAGGTCGGCCCCCAGCAGCTCCGCCTCTTGCAGGTCGGCCTCAAAGAACACGGCGTCCTGGAGCTGGGCCTTGATCAGCCGCGCGCCGCGCAGGGTGGCCTGCGACAGGTCCTGGCCCCGGAGGTCGCAGCCAGACAGGTCCAGCCCCGAGAGGTCCGCGCGCACCAGGTCCAGCCCGCGCAGATCGGCCGGTCCTTGCGCCAGCAGGGCGCAGATCTCGGCGCGCAGGTCTTGAGCCAGGGCTTCCATGCAACCTCCACCCGCCACAACGGATCATCTCGGGGGGGCTTGAAGGCCGGGATCTGAATCCCCCACTGGGACAAACTTGTCTCAGCGCGCTGCCCGCAGAGCCCCTGTTCTGGGCGTCACCGAGTTGGCACGGGCCTTGCTCTTATGGATTTCGCAAGTCAGGGATGACTTGGGTCCCAGGGAAGAGAGGCCCTGGGGATCCGGCATCGGAATTCCCCGGTGTCGGCAGCGATTCGGTGCCCGCTGGACCTGGAGACGGGTCCCCAAAGACTCCCAGACGACCGCACCTCCGCTTGGGATTTTCCAGGCGGAGGTTTTCTCCTTCAGGGGGTGGTCTGGGCCCTGGTGACCTCGCTGGCGGGGAGATCGCGGATGAGCGCGAGCACCTGCTGGGTCCAGGCGGTGGGCCGACCGAATGGCAGGTGGTGCCGGCCCCCTTGGACCCAGTGGAGCGGACAGCCCAGAGACGCCGCGATGCGCTGGGCGACCCAGGGTCTGAAGAAGCGGTCCTCGCTGCCCCAGATGAGCTGCTTTGGGACGGGGCTGGCGGCCAGTGCTTGGGGCCAGCGGGCCCAGTGGCGCCAGGAGAAGGCCAGGGCGGTGCGGCGCATGCGCTCGGTGAACTGGGGGTCGGACTCCAGGCGGGGGCTGTGGAGGGCCAACAGGGCGGGGACGCGTTCCGGGGCGACGCCTTGACGCAGCCAGAGGCGCCCGCCGTAGAGCCGGTAGAAGAAGAGCTCCAGGCCGGGCATCGCGGTGAGCTGTGCCGGCATCCAGCCCGGTCCGATGGCGGTGCTGGTGAGGGAGAGGGATCGCGTCCGGCCGCGCAAAGTCAGGCCCACCGCCAGCAACCCGCCCAGATCCACACCCGCCACATGCACCGGCCCGCAGGCGAGGTCATCGAGTAGCGCCTCCAGCCAGTCCAGGTGGGCGTCGACGCTCAGATCATGGTCGATGTGCTCGGAGGCGCCGTAGCCGGGCAGGTCGGGGGCCAGCGCACGCACCCCGGCGTCCGCGAGGGGGCCCATGCAGTTGCGGTAGAGCAGAGACGAGGTGGGCACGCCGTGCAGGAGCAGCAGCGGGGCGCCCTGGCCTTGCTCGCGGAGGAGGACCTGGCGGCCCCGGACGCTCAGCCGGTGGACCTTCAGAAGCGGTCCTTGAGGGCGCGGAGGGCCCCCAACACGCGGTGGGCGGGCTGGCCCTCCAGGCCCACGGCGGCGGCGAGCTGGGGCTGGTCCGCGCGCAGGAAGGGGTTGGTGGCGAGCTCCTGGGCCAGGGTGCTGGGGACGGTGGGCTGGCCTTGCTCACGCAGGGCTTTGGCCTGGGTCTGCAGCGCCGCGAGCTCCAGGTTCTCGGGGTCCACGTGCAGGGCGAAGCGCAGGTTGGAGAGGGTGTATTCGTGCGCGCAGAAGAGCTGGGTCTTGGGCGGCAGGGCCTTGACGCGCTCGAAGCTGGCCCAGAGCTGCTCGGGGGTGCCCTCGAAGAGGCGGCCGCAGCCCGCGACGAACAGGGTGTCGCCGATGAACAGGGCCTTGCTGTCGGGGAAGTGGAAGGCGATGTGGCCGCGGGTGTGGCCGGGCACGAAGAGCACCTGGCCCTTGGCCTCGCCCACCGCCAGGGCGTCGCCGTCCTGGAGGCCGCGGTCGATGCCGGGGATGCGCTTGCGGTCGAGCTCAGGGCCCAGGATGCTGCACCCGGTGGCCTCCTTGAGGGCCAGGTTCGCCCCGATGTGGTCGGGGTGGTGGTGGGTGTTCAGGATCAGGTCCAGGGTCCAGCCGCGGGCCTTGAGCGCCTGGAGGATCGGCGCCGCCTCCGGGCTGTCCACCAGCGCCACCACGCCGGAGCTGGGGCAGCGGATCAGGTAGGCGTAGTTGTCCTGCCAAACCGGGATCTGGACGATTTCGAGCATGTCGGGGGGCCGTTCGGTGCGGGGGAGGCTTAACACTTGGGTTGGGGCGAAACACTTGCAGGGGGCAGGGCCCTCCCCGTGGTCACGACCCTGAGATCGTCGAGCAGACCTGGATCTTCGGCGTGGCCTCGGGGGCGGGGCCCTGGAGCCTCCGGGCGGGCTGGGCGCTCAGCGACCCCAGTAGACGCACTTGGAGGCGCTGGTGTAGGTGGTCCGGACCTCGTCGGTCTGGCCCGCGCCCAGGGTGCCGCCCGAGCTGGCGAAGTAGTAGGTGGTCTGGTCACCGTCTGCGTCCACGTTGTAGGTGACGGAGAAGCTCTCGTCGCCTTCGTAGATGCCCTCGGGGCAGGTCGTGGCGGCGGCGTCCACCTGCATGGACAGGCTCAGGCTGTAGTCGCAGCTCGCGCACATGGCGGTGGCGTCGCCCTGGGTGCCGGTGGCGTTCCAGACCACCTGGCAGTCGCTGCCGCCGTTGGCGATCCAGCCGGTGTTGGCCAGCAGCAGCCAGCCCTCGGTCCCGCTGACGCTCTGGTCGCCGCCGAGCTCGAAGTCCCCCCAGAAGTAGGAGGTGGCCCCGGGGACCTCCTGGCCGCTGACCTCGTCGCACCCGGAGTCCGCGCTGAGGCCCTCCCAGGGGTCCGAGATGGGGTCGGTGTCCGCGTCGGCGTCGCTGTCGGCGTCGGAGTCGCTGTCGGCGTCCGAGTCGCTGTCGGAGTCGGCGTCGGTGTCCGCGTCGGCCTCCACGCGGGTGTCCTCGGTGTCATCCACGCGCTGCCTGGCGCCGAAGCAGGCCAACAGGGCGGTGAGGGTGAGGATGAAGGTGCTCATTGTGCCTCCCAGCCACCTCAGCTTAGCGCCTTTCGGGGCCCCCAGACGGCAGCAGTGCGGGGAAGGGACGCGCCAGCCGGAAGCCGATGTGCCCCGCCCGGTAGTGGGGGTCCTCCTCGCCGGTGGTGGCGCAGCGCGCGTATTGGCCGTCCGCCTGCCAGTGTCCGCCCCGCACCACGCGGCGCTCGCGGCGGGCTTCCAGGCACCAGTCCTTGGCGTTGCCGGCCAGGTCGCGGACGCCGTAGACGCTCTCGTCCACGCTGAAGGTGCCCACGGGGACGGGGCGGAGCTGGCCCTTGGGCTGGGAGTCGCGCATGGCGCACCAGGAGGGGTCGAAGTGGTCGCCCCAGGGGAAGAAGCGCCCGTCCACGCCCCGGGCGGCCTTGCTCCATTCGTCGGTCATGGGCAGGCGCCAGCTCCTGGACTCCCGCACAGCGCGCCAGCGGGCGTAGGCGCGGGCGCCGTACCAGTCGATCATCAGCACGGGCCACTGGGGGCGCCAGAGGTCTCCGTCCGCGTCGGCCCGCAGGGTGAAGCCGCCGGTGGGGGTGCGGGCGTAGATCTGGCTGCCCATGGAGCCGTGGGCGCCGGCGCGCTCTCGGGGCACGTACCGGAGCGCCTCCTGCTCGCGCCCCTGGGCGACCAGATCCTCCAGGAAGGCGATGTACTGGGCGTTGGTGACAGGGTGGCGGGAGATCGCGAAGCCGTCCTGCCAGACCCGCTGCCGGGGACCGCTGGCGCGCGCGTCCGGATCCCCGCCCACCCAGGTCCAGCCGGCGGGCACGTAGCACTCGTCGGCGCCCAGGGCGTCGGGGTGGGGCAGGTGCACGGGCATCGGCTGCTCCCAACCGGGTGGCACGCCGTCCCAGTGCTCCTGGCGGGCGATGTTCACGGGGTAGCGCACGGTCGCGCGCTCGGGGTGTTGCAGCTCCAGCAGCCAGCTCCCCTGGGGCAAGGTGACGCCATCCAGAGGGGTGCGTCCCAGCTCGCGTGCGAACACCGGGACCAGGCGCTGTCGGTGCATCTCATAGCGGTAGAGGCGGACCTGGGCCCCCGCGGGATCTGTGTGCAACGTCAGCCGCCCGTCGCCCCTCAAGTACGCCTCGTGACCGGCCCGCACCGGCGAGGACATCGGCAGAGCGAGCGCGTGGGCGCGCAGCAGGGCCTCGGCGCGCAGGGCCTCGGTGTCGTCCCGGCTGGCCTCGGCCTCCTCGTGGCGGCGGCGGTGCAGGGAGGCCAGCGCGGCGTGGGCCTCGGGCAGGTCGGGGGCGTAGGCCAGCGCGCCCTGAAGCCTGGACTGGGCCTCGACCAGGCGGGCGCGGGCGGTCTGCTCCAGGACCTGGGCGAGCTCCCTCTGGGCCCACGCGGGGGCCTTCTCCTGCTCGCTGGCCCAGGGCGCCAGGCGGGTCAGCGCCCGGTCGGCCCGGCGCCGGATGGTGGCGGCCTGGTGCTGGAGCTCGGCGGCCTCCCGGTTCAGGGTGCGGGCGCCGTCGACCTCCTCGCGGGCCTGCTCGCGCAGGCGGGAGCCGTCCAGCCAGGACTGCACGGCGTCGGCGAGCTTCTGGCCGTTGGCGTAGCGGTCCTCCCGATCGCGGCTCATGGCCCGGGCGCAGATGCGGCGCAGCTCCTGCGGGCGGGTGGGGACGCTGTCGACGGGGGTGCGGGGCGGCCCCCGGAGCACAGCGGAGAGCACCTTGTCGGGGGTGACCTCCTTGTAGGGACGGTGCCCCCACAAGAGCTGGAAGAGGATGGCCCCCAGGCTGTAGACGTCCGAGCGCTGGTCTACGCGGTCCAGCTCGCCGCGGGCCTGCTCGGGGGGCATGAAGGCGGGGGTGCCGGCCACCAGTCCGGGCAGGGTGTCGCCGGCCCGTGAGGTGCGCACCGGCTCCCGCAGCGCGCCGGTGACCGTGGCCAGATCGGGGCGGCCCATGACCTTGGCGATGCCCCAGTCCACCACCAGCACCTGACCGAGCTCGCCCAGCAGCACGTTGCTGGGCTTGAGGTCCCGGTGCACCACGCCGCGGGCGTGGGCGTAGGCGACGGCCTCGCAGACCTTGTGGAAGGCGTCCACCAGGCGCCTGAAGGTCCAGCCGTCTTCCGTGGGGGTCCAGCGCTCGAAGGAGGCCGCGTGCACATGGGTGATGACCTCCTTGAGGGTGCGGCCCTGGACCTCCTGCATGGTGAAGTACCAGCGGCCGTCCGGGAGCTGGCCGAGCTGGTGGACGGGGACGATGCCGGGGTGCTGGAGCTGGGCGGTGGCCTGGGCCTCCTCGATGAAGCGGGAGGACACCAGCGGGTCGCCTGTCCACTGCTCCAGCAGGACCTTCATGGCCATGGGCCGGTTCAGGTAGGGGTCCAGCACCCGGAAGACCTGGCCCATGCCGCCCGCCCCGAGCTCTCCCAGGACGGGGAAGGGCCCCAGGCGGGGGAGGTCCGGGGAGATGCCAGCGATGGCGTCCAGGGCGACCGGGCCCCCCTGCGGGAGGGAGGAGCCTGCCGGCAGAGGCAGGGTCTTCGAGTCGTGGCGGCTGTCGGTGGACATTCGTCGATAGGGTAGCCCCTACCGGCTTTCTCCTCAGTTGCCTTGCAGGTATGTGTCAGGGTTCTCCCTGATGTGCGCTCAGGGGACCAGCGCAGGGAGGTCCGCGACGAGCTCGCTGGCCTGGGCTTCGTGGAGCACCACCAGCTCCCGCGTGTGGCTGGAGCGGGCGTACCACTGCTCGGCGCCAGCGAGGTCCGTGCCCTGCAGGATCTCCACCTTGTGGGGGGCCCCGCCCTCCACGGCCAGCTCCAGGGTGAGCACCGGGGTGGTGCTCACGGGCGCGTTGTCGGCCTGCACGTAGTTCTTGGCCTTGAGGCCCAGGGCCTTGGCCATCCAGGCGCCCGCGGACTCGTCGGTCTCGGCGGCCTCCTGGCCCGCGTAGGCCCAGCCGGCGTTCCGCGCGTCGTCCGCGTTGAGCTGCTGGAGCTGGAGCTGCACGCCCTCGCCCTCGATGCGCACGCCGGCGATGTCGGGGGTCTCCACGCCGTAGAGCTCGCGGTCCGGCAGGCGGGTGGTCGCGAACTTGAGGGGGCGGAGCATCTCCTGGTCCAGGAGCACGACGGTCTCGCCGTCCAGGGCGTAGCGGTCGCGGGTGCCGTAGGCGCTGCCGCCGATCTGGATGGCCTTGGGCTCCTTGCCGGCCCGCTGGACCTGGAGGGTGGCCTCCGGGCTCTCCAGGCCAAAGTCGGCGTAGCGGTCGGCGCCTACATCCAGGCGGCGCTGGGCCACCATCGGGGCCAGGGACGCGAAGAGCTCGTCGCCGGTGGGGCCGGCCTTGAACTCGGTGATGGTGGTGCGGATCTCGACCTCGACCTCGGGCTCGGAGGGCTCGGATCCGGACTCGGTGTCCTCGCCTGCGGCAGGATCCACACCCGGCTCGGGGGGAGGGGCCACTGTAGCGGTGGACTCCACAGGCTCGACGGGGACCTCCACCTCCTTCCTCTCCGTGGTCTTGACCCACAGGTAGTCGCCCAGGGCGTCGGAGCGGCGGCTGATCTCGACGTCCAGGTTCTCGCTGGTCCACAGCACCCCGGCGAGCTGCTCGGGGGCGGCGTCCAGCAGGACCACACCCTCGCGGTCGGCGGCGGCGTCCTCGGAGGTCCAGCTCATGTAGGAGCCGACCAGGGCCAGGCCCAGCAGTCCGCCGAGCAGGAGCACTTGCTTGTTCATCAGACCTCCTCCCGAAGGACGGTGCTGTCCTTGCGGCGGCGGGACACGCGGAGCAGACCCAGGAGCATCAGGATCAGGGGCACGCCCAGGGAGCTGCCGTAGAACCACAGGACCTCGTCATCCTTGGTGTGCTCGATCTTGACGTCCTCTTCGGACTCGGTGGTGCCGGAGAGCTCCTCGTCGCCGAGCAGCCAGTTCAGGGCGTCGCCCACGAACACGGAGTTGGCCTGGTTGGCCAGGGCCAGATCGGAGAAGAGGGTGGCGTCGGCGACCAGCACGGCGCGGAACTCGGCGGGGGCCTCGGGGTCCTCCGGGGAGGCGGCGGTGGCGGGGCCAGTGGCGACCATGGCGATGGGCCGGACCTCGCGCTTCTCGGTGGCGGGGTTCAGCTCGAAGTCGCCGTCCAGGTCGGCCCAGTTGTCCTGCAGGCTGCGCACGGTGACGGTGGTCTTGGCGCCCGCGATGCCGGGGGTGGCCTCCTCCAGGAAGCCGGCGCGCGGCGTGATGAGCTGGAGCTGGCGGCTGTACTTGGAGAGCGTGGTGGTGCTCTCGTGGCTGGAGTAGCGGTTGGTGACCGTGTTCTGGCGGTCCGAGAGGCTGCGGTTGCGGGTCATGTAGGAGGCGGGCTTGTCGCTGGTCAGCGTGCCCTGGCCGAGCTTGGCGCCCAGGGGGGCCAGCAGGGGGCCGGCGATCTCGTCCGAGCCGGGCTCCACCGCGATGAGCACCGAGCCGCCGCGGGCCAGGTAGTCCTGGAGGGCCTGGAGCTCCGCGGGCAGGAACGCGGTCTTGGGGCCCATGACCACGACCACGCTGGCGTCGTCGGGGATGCTGTTGCCCAGACCCTGGGTCAGGCCCAGCTCCTTGACCTTGAAGTTCAGGTTCCGCAGGCCGGTCTTGAGCTGGCTGAGCTTGTCTTCGGGGAGCTCGCCGCCCTTCCAGTTCAGCTCGTCGTGGCCGACGGTGAAGTACGCGATGCGCTCACCCTTGGCCAGGTCCAGCATGCGCTTTTGGAACTCCTCGTCCAGCTTCTTGAGGTTGCGCTCGGCCTTGTCCAGGTCGGTCCCGATCTTCCAGGACTTGGTGACCTCGGACTCGGTGTCCGGGTTCATGGTCAGGGCGACGTAGCCGTTGTCGCGCACCTTGAGGCTCTCGGCCAGCGCGGGCTCGGCGGCGTGGTCGATGACCTGCACCGAGAAGTGCTCGGGGTTGAGGGCGGCGAGCTGCTCGAAGTAGGGCAGCAGCTCGGGCTCCACGTCCGAGGAGGTGGGGAGGAAGATGCGGACCAGCACGGGCTCACTGAGGCTCTCAACGATCGCCGCGGAGGCCCCTCCAACCTCGGTGGTCTTGAAGTAGGCGAGGTCAAAGCGCTCGTTGTGCTCGCTGGCCAGGTAGTTCACCGGGAAGAGCAGGCTCACGCCCAGGGCGGCGATCAGGCCGTTGTCCACGGCGTGCTTGACCCGCAGGGGCTGCACCGCCAGCGGGCTGTCCTCGATGGCGCTGTCCAGCAGCATCAGGGGGGCCGCGGAGCAGAGCAGGACGATGGGCCACAGGGCGTAGAACACCACCTGCCAGCGGCTCGCCGCCTCATCCTGCAGGCCGGCCAGGTCGATGAACCAGTCGGTGCTCAGGGTGTAGAGCGCCATGGAGGCCAGCACGCCGATGCCCAGGAACAAGGCGCGCTTGTGGGCGTCCGCGGTGCTGGGGTGGGCGGCCTTTCCGCGGGCCTGCACGCGCAGGACCAGGGCGGCGACCAGGCCGGCGGCGCCCACCAGGGAGACCACCAGGCCGGTGGTGTCGGTGAGCAGGCGCTGGCCGACGAAGATCAGGGCCAGAGAGCCCAGGGTCAGGATGGCTGCGGGGCTCACTTCCACCTCCGCGCGCTGAGGGTCCGGGTGGAGAGCATCAGGAAGCCGAAGCACATGGAGAGGTAGAACACCACGTCTTCCGTGTTCAGGCGGCCCTTCTGGAAGGGCTGGAAGTGGCGGTCGTAGAGGCTCAGGTAGGACCAGACCTCGTCCAGGGGCGGGTCGGTGACCCGGCCGAGCAGCCAGGCCAGCAGCAGGGCGACCACGATGACGCCGGAGATGATGACGGCCACGAGCTGGCTGCGGGCGAGAGTGCTGCCGAAGGTGCCGATGGCGGCGGCGCTGGCGGAGGCCAGGAAGACGCCCAGGTAGCCCACGCCAATCTGGCCCAGGGAGACCTTGCCGTTCACGAAGATCAGGGCCGGCATGTAGGTGGAGATGAGCATCATCACGGCCAGCAGCACCAGCACGCTCAGGAACTTGCCGCCCACGAGCTGCCAGTTGGCCAGGGGGCTGGCCTGCACCAGCACAATGGTGCCGGTCTGCCGCTCTTCGGCGATCAGGCGCATGCTCAGGAACACCGCCGCGGCCACCGTGCAGCCAAAGGAGAAGTAGAAGAAGTCGGACAGCACATCCGCGCTGGCCTTGGGGCTGCTCCCGACGGCGAAGGCGTTGAAGAAGAGGCCCTCCAGCATCAGGAAGATGGCCACGATGACGTAGCCCATGGAGGTGTTGAGGTACGCCCCCAGCTCGCGCTTGGCGACCAGGATCAAGCCGCGCATCAGTTCTTCCCCTGGGTGAGGTTCACGAAGATCTCTTCCAGCTCGGCGTCCCCGTCGTCCAGGCGACGCAGGCCCAGGCCGGCGGCCACGATCGCGGCCACGATGTCCTCGCGGGTGTCGGAGCTGAGCTGCACGCTGCAGTGCACCACCCCGTCCTGGACGGTGTGGACGGAGACCGAAGAGACGGACTCCAGCCCCTCGAGCACCTGCTGGACCCGGGCCTGGTCACCGCGGATCTCCAGGCTCAGGCTGCCACCACCGGACTGGCGAGCGGCGAGCTCATCCTCGGTGCCCTCGGCGACCAGTTGGCCGTCCTTGAGGACCAGGATGCGGTCGCAGGTCTGGGAGATCTCGGAGAGGATGTGGCTGGAGATCAGGACGGTGCAGTCCTGCTTGAGGCCGCGGATGACCTGGCGGATCTCGCGGATCTGGAGGGGGTCCAGGCCGGAGATGGGCTCGTCCAGGATGACCAGCTTGGGCTGGTGGATGATGGCCTGGGCGATGCCGACGCGCTTGCGGTAGCCGTGGGAGAGCTCGGAGATGACCTGGCGGGCGCGCGGGGCGAGGCCGCAGCGGTCCAGGACCTCGTCGACGCGGGCCTCGGCCTGGGCGGCGCTCATGCCCTTGAGCTGGCCGACGTGGAGCACAAAGTCGCGGACGCGCATGTCCTTGTAGAGGGGGGCGTCCTCCGGGAGGAAGCCGATCTGGGCGCGCAGGGAGTCGGGCGCGCTCACCACGTCCACACCGTCGACCGTCACAGTGCCGGAGCTGGGCAGGAGCAGGCCGGCGAGGACCTTGAGGGTGGTGGACTTGCCGGCGCCGTTGAGGCCCAGAAAGCCAACGATCTCGCGATCCTGGATGGAGAAGCTCAGGTCCCGCACCGCGGCGTGGCGGCCGTAGTAGCGGGTGAGTTCGGATACCTCGATCATGGGGCGGGCCTCCCATTGCCCGATTTGTCGTGTGGGGAGGTAGCCCTTTGTCCCGGGGCGTCAAGCAGAACCGCCAATGAGGGGCCTGCTGTCAAAGAAATGGTGGTGTCAGGGAATTGTCGGCTATAGGGCGGGACCGCGCCGGCACCGGGCGCAAAACAGGACGGTTCCCATGCTCCTCACCCTGCTCTCCTTGTCCATGGCCCAGGCCGCTTGCGGCGACGGCGTGGTCGACAGCGGCGAGACCTGCGACGACCGCAACAAGGCCTCGGCCGACGGCTGCTCGTCCACCTGCCAGGTGGAGGCCGGCTGGTCCTGCGTGGACGGCACCTTCGAGCTGCAGTTCGATGAGGTCCTGCCCACCAGCTACAGCCACGACGGCGACCCCGACTGGACCCTGTCCAGCGACCAGCGCACCGTCACCCAGTCCCAGAACGCCGCGCCCGGCGTCTACCTGACCAACCTGCCGGCCGAGAGCGGCAACATCCGCTTCGAGATGACCGCCGGCACGAGCTGGGACGACGACATCATCGGCTTCCTGGTGGGCTACCACCCCGGCGACAGCACCAACACCAGCGCCGACTGGATGGTGTGGAGCTGGAAGAAGGGCGACCAGGACACCACCGGGCTGGGCTACTGCCCCAAGGGCCTGACCATGATGCGGGTGCAGGGCCCCACCGTGGACACGGACCTGTGGCAGCAGACCGGCAGCGCCAGCGTGGTCGCCACCGGCAACAACTTCGGCGAGGTCGGCTGGACCTTCGACCGCACCTACACCGTGGACCTGGAGTACACCGCCAGCCGCATCCGCGTGTGGATCGACGGCTCCCTGGAGTTCGACGAGTCCGGCAGCTTCCCCACGGGCGGCGAGTTCGGCTTCTACATCCTGAGCCAGGACACGGTGACCTACACCCTGCTTGATCCCCGCGGCGAGAGCGTCTGCTCCCCGGAGTACGGCGACAGCGACGGCGACGGCCTCAGCGACTGGGAGGAGGTCTACGAGTGGGGCACCGACCCCAACCTCTTCGACACCGACGGCGACGGCCTGGGTGACGGCGCCGAGGTCAACACCCACGACACCGACCCCAACGACTACGACTCCGACGACGACGGCCTGAGCGACGGCGAGGAGGTCCTGGAGTGGGGCAGCGACCCCAACGACCCGGACACCGATGGCGACAGCCTGCTGGACGGGGCCGAGGTCAACAACCACGGCACCGATCCCACCGACGCCGACACCGACGACGACGGCCTGGACGACGGCCGCGAGGTCAACGAGACCGCCACCAACCCCACCGACGCCGACTCCGATGACGACGGGCTCAGCGACGGCGAGGAGGTGGACGAGCACGGCACCGACCCCTGGGACCCGGACAGCGACCGCGACACCCTCACCGACGGCGAGGAGGTCAACGAGTACGGCTCCGACCCCCTGAACCCGGACACCGACAACGGCGGCGTGCGCGACGGCGTCGAGGCCGACCGCGGCACCGACCTGCTGGATCCCAGCGACGACTTCCCCAGCCAGGACCTGGACGGCCAGTACAAGGGCGGCGGCGGCCTGGGCTGCAGCACCGCACCGGCTGGCGCGGCCTGGGGCTGGCTGCTGGTGGTCGGGATGGTGGGTTTGGGGCTGCGGCGCCGGCGCTGAGGCGCGCAAGTGCCGCTGAACGCAACGAGGCGGCGCGCAAGTGCCGCTGAATGCAACGGGGCGGCGCGCAAGTGCCGCTGAACGCAACGAGGCGGCGCGCAAGTGCCGCTGAACGCAACATTCGCGGCTGGCTTGGCGGAGGCGGTTCTTCCAAGTGCTTGGAATCAGGTTGGGCCCCGCGCGGCGGCCCGCCCTCCGCGCCCGATTTGTTGCGTTCACCCGGACTTGCGCAGGCGGTTGTTGCGTTCAGCCCTACTTGAGCGGGCGGCTGTTGCGTTCACCCGCACTTGCGCTGATCAGCGCGTCATCCCCTCGATCCAGATCCCCTCCGACCCCACGATCACCCGCGTCAGCATCGGCCCGTCCTGCGCGTAGGCGGTCCCGCGGATGCTGACGTTGCCGTCCTTGTCCACCTGGAAGCTCCCGACCGGCGGCAGCACTCCCTGGGTGTCAACCCGCCAGAGCCCGAGCTCGCCATCGCTGCCGTAGAGCGCCTCGGTCTCGGCCAGGGTGACCTCGCCGGTGACCCAGGCGCTGAGCTTGTAGTCGGTGGGACCGAGCAGGCCCGGTGTGCCGATGGGTGCGTACACCCAGCTCACCTCCTCCACCCTCTCCGGGAGGGGAGCGAGGGATCGCAGCGCCTGGACATCGTGGCTCACCACGGGCAGCGGGTGCGTGCTGGGAGCGGGCTCAAACCACCCGGCGCAGGCGAGGACAACAGCAGCCAGCAGGGTCACTCCAGCCCCCTTGCGCGCCCTTCCTCGAAGCGGACCAGGCCCATCACGGCGGCGGTCCCGTCCGCCACGACGCGCTCCACATCCTTGGGGTTGTAGTAGCGGAACTTGTCCTGGCCAAGCTGCCGGGCGCCCAGGGTGCCCAGCTCCACCAGGAAGGCGTCGCTCCCGCTCGCGTGCGCGTGGTCGATCAGCGCGCCCAGAGCCCGGAAGGTGCGCGTCCAGTGGCAGAGCTGCATGGCGCGGTAGGGGCGGCCGGGCATGGCCTCCTGCATGGCGGTGGCCTTCTCCATGAGCTGTGCGTACTCGGGGCTGCGTTCATAGCGGCCGGCCCAGGGCACCAGGATGTACCCGCCGGGGGCGTGCAGATCGACCACGTCGTCGGGCTGGATGCGGTCCAGCAGCGCCGCGATGGCCTGGGTCTCGGGCTGGGACAGCGGCGCCGGAGAGACCTCGTAGAAGCCCCGGGTGATGGGCAGGCGCGGCCACAGCCAGGTGTCCGGCTCGCGGTGCACGGCGTAGTCGCGGTTCAGATCCACCAGCTCGGAGTTCGCGCGGCGGTAGGTGTCCTTGGGGGCGCCGCTGCGTAGGTCCTGCTCCACGCGCCAGCGGCCGTCCGGGTTGGCCACGGGCACCACCGTCATCGCCACGCCGCGGGGTGGGTGCTCGGCCCAGGTCTGGAGCAGGGAGAGGGCGACCTCGGCGCTGACGAACTCCAGGGCGTGGAGCTGGGCGACCACCACAACCTCGATGCGGGCCGGGCCGTCCACGGGCTCCGCGCGCACCGCCCAGATCGGCTGCCCATCGACGCTGTTGCCGATGTGCTCGGGCTCGAAGATCCCGGGATGACCTTGCACCACCCTGGCAATCTCGCCCCAGAGCTCGCCGGTGGCGTGGTAGCCGGCGCCCCGCTCGGGGAGCGGCCCCAAGGCCTCGAAACGACTGGCAAAGCGAGCAAAGCGGAGCTCCTCTTCGCTGGGCTCCGGGGCCGCCAGGGCCAGTGAGAGCGTACACATCCACATGCGGGGGGTCCTCCACGCGGCCCCGATTCCGGTACCATGGCGGGTAGGACCAAGCATGGACAAGCAGATCGGCAGCACGCCGAGCCCCCAACCCCACGACCCCCTGGCGGGACGCGTCCTCGACGGGCGCTTCCGACTGGTCGAGATGATCGCCAAGGGCGGCATGGGGCAGGTCTACCGGGCGCAGCAGGCCCCTCTGGACCGCGAGGTCGCCGTCAAGGTCCTGGAGCTCTCCGACTCGGTCGAGGACGACGGCCAGTTCCGCTCGCGCTTCTTCCGCGAGGCCAAGATCTGCGCCCAGCTCTCCCACCCCAACACCGTGCGGGTGTTCGACTACGGGCAGGACGGCGACACCTACTTTCTGGTCATGGAGATGCTGCGGGGCCAGACCCTGCACCGCCTGGTCAAGCAGGGCGGCCCCCTCCAGCCCGTGCGCGCCGTGCGCATGGCCCGCCAGATCTGCCGCAGCCTGGCCCAGGCCCACGAGCTGGGCGTGATCCACCGGGACCTCAAGCCGGCCAACATCTTCGTGCTCGACCACGACCCCGACCACGACGAGGACTTCGTCAAGGTCCTGGACTTCGGCCTGGTCAAGCCCATGGACGCCGGCACCCAGGTCACCCGCGCCGGGAACATCCTGGGCAGCCCCGCCTACATGGCCCCCGAGCAGGTCATGGGCGAGACCGTCAGCCCCGCGACCGACGTCTACAGCCTGGGCTGCTGCCTCTACGTGATGCTCACCCGCGAGCTGCCCTTCCGCCGCGACCACCCCATGGCCGTGCTCAACGCCCAGGTCAACGCGCCCCGGCCCACCCTGGCCGACGCCCTCCCCGACCGCGACTGGCCCGAGAGCCTGGAGTGGGTGATCGCCCGCTCCCTGGAGAAGCTGCCGGAGAACCGCTTCGCCTCCATGCGCGAGCTCGAGCGGGCCCTCAAGCGGGTGGAGCGCGAGCTGCAGGGCCACGGTGACGCCCTCCCCATGGAGCTGGACGCCGGCCGACTGGTCGCCGAGGGCCTGGACCAGGACTCGATGGCCTCCAACGCCCCCCAACCCATCAAGCGCGCCGAGCTGGCCGCCCAGCCCACCCTGGCGCTGGGGGACACCGGCGCCGAGAGCTCCCAGGAGCGCAGCGCGGTCGGTGAGTTCGCCATCGGACTCGGAGCCGCGGGCGCGGTGGTGGGGCTTCTCGCCCTGGTCGCGGTGGGAGCGGGGGTGTGGTGGTGGAGCACCCAGCGGCCCACCGATCCGGCCCCCGTGGCCCAACCTCAGCCCGCGCTGCGCTCGCCCGCCAGCGAGGTCACCCGTCCGCAGACCGCCCCCGTGGTCGCCGCGCAGCCCGCAGCGGAGCCGGCCACTGAGCCAGTCATCGAGCCCGCTGCGGAGCCCGCTCCGGCGGCGCCCGACGCGCAGGCTGGCGCTGGCTCGGAGACGCCCAGCCGCACCTCGCCTGTGGGGACCCGTGCAGAGAAGCAGGGCGGGGCCGCGGCCCCGGCCGTGACGAATCCAGAGGCCGAGACGGTGAGCCCCGAAGCCGCGGGCACCCAGACGCCCTCCTCCCCCTCCTCCGAGCCCAGCGCGGGCACGCAGGAGGACCCGACACCAACCACGCAGCCGGCGGCCGAGCCCAAGCAGGACAAGCCCAACGAGCTGCGGGATCCCTGGGGAAGTCCATGATCTGGTCCCTGGCTCTGGTCGCCCCCGCGGTGGCCCAGGAGAGCAGCGACGAAGAGGCCAAGGAGCTCTACGCCAAGGGTGAGGCCGCCTACGCCGACCAGGAGTACGAGCAGGCCTTGACCTACTGGCAGGCTGCCTACGACCTGAGCGAGCGGCCGCTGATCCTCTACAACATGGCGGCGGCCTACGAGAAGCTGGGGCGCTACCCCGAGGCGATCGCGGCGCTGGACGAATACTGGCGCTACGCCCCGGAGTCCGAGCGCGGCATCATCGAGCGGCGCATCTCCCAGCTCGAGGCCAAGCTGCCCGAGGGCACGGAGTCGCCCTCCGACCACGGCGGCGGGGGCGGGGGCGGTCTGTCCTTCGACCCGGGCTGGCTGCTGGTGGGCGCGGGCACGGCGGCCATCGCGACGGGGGCGACCTTTGGCGTCATGTCCCGACAGGCGGGGGCGACCCTGTCCGAGTCCTGTGTGGACGGCCTGTGCCTGGAGCGCAACCAGGTGGACGTGGAGAGCAACCGAAAGCAGGCGATGATCGCCGATATCGCGATGGCCGGTGGCATCGTCCTGGCCGGCAGCGGCGTCGCGCTGGTGCTGGTGGATGACGGCAGCGTGGTGCTCAGCCCCACGGCCGGTGGCCTGCTGCTGGAGGGGAGCTTCTGATGCTGCTGCTGCTGACCATGGGCTGCTCGCTGACCCGCTACGACTTCCAGGAGTGCACCGAGCCGGTGGAGTGCCGCGCGGCCTTTGGCTTTGGGCACACCTGCGGGGAGGAGGGCTACTGCGCGGTGGTCGAGCCCCCCGAGCGCTGCAAGACCACCGTGCCCTCGGACCTGTTCGCCCGACCCGGGGACTACTCGGAGGTCGTGCTGCTGGGCTCTCTGTACGACCACGAGAGCGACCAGGCCGAGCTCGCCGCCGTGCAGCTCCCCTTCATGCAGGTCAACGAGTCGGGGGGCCTGGACGCGGACCGACCCTTTGGGCTCATCTCCTGCGACTACCAGGAGAGCGATGACTACGGCGACGGCATGACCAGCGACGAGGCCGCCGTGGCGATGGCCGAGTGGATGATCTCCGAGCTGGGGGTCCGCGTGATCCTGGGCCCGGCAAGCTCCTCCAAGGTCGAGGCCGTCTACAAGGCCACCCAGGACGACAAGCCGCTGATCATCAGCTCCAACGCCACCAGCCCCGCCTTGACGGACCTGGACGGCACCGACAAGAGCGATGAGAGCCCCGGCACCGTCTGGCGCACCGCCCCCAGCGACGTGTTCCAGGGCCGCATCATCGGCCTGGACCTGAACGGCCGCGGCCTGAGCAAGGTGGGCGTGATCTACGCGGACGACAGCTACGGCGCCTCCCTCAAGGAGGTCACCCTGGCGACCTACACCGGCGCCGCGGTGGAGCTGCCCTTCACCACGACCACCGGCCTGACCGAGGCCGTCGTGGACGCCCTGGCCGACCCCGAGATCGAAGAGCTGCTCTTCTTGAGCTCGGACATCTCGGAGATCATCGTCTTTTTGGAGGCCATGGCCTTCGCGGACAACCTGGGCGACCGGGAGATCTTCCTGGCCGACGGGGCCTCCGACCAGCAGCTCTTCTCCCAGGCCAAGCCCGAGGTCAAGGCCATCCTGGACCGCGTGCGCGGGACCCGGCCGCAGGTGCCCTCGGGGGCGGTGTTCGAGTCCTTCAAGTCGGCCTACAACTCGACCTTCGAGTCCAACGTCGACGACTCGGTGTTCACCGCCTACGCCTACGACGCCGCCTGGCTGGGCATCTACGGGACCACCTGGGCTCTGGCCAACGGGGACGAGAGCACCGGGGCGGCGGCCGCAGCGGGCCTGAGGCAGCTCAGCTCGGGCGACGCGGTGGAGATCCGCCCCAGCACCTGGGAGACCGCCAAGGTCAACCTGAGCACGGGCCAGAGCTTCGACGTGGTGGGGGCCTCTGGCGCCCTGGACTTCGACCCCGACACGGAAGAGGCCGACTCCAACATCGAGGTCTGGGCCATCAACCCGGCGGGCACCGACTTCATCATCTGCCAGACCTTTGGCTGGACGGACACGGGCAACCCCAAGCCCCTGGGGACCCCCAACCCGGCCTGCACGGCGGACACCGAGGTCACCGAGTAGCCAACTGAGCAGGGGCCACTGACCCGCGAGTCCTGTCTCTGGCGTTACTCCGCCAGGCCCCAACCCTCGCCCTGGGGCTCTGCCCGCAGGGTGTGGGTCTTGCCGTCGCCACCCTGCCCGCTGACCTCCAGCACCCACTGGCCGTCGGCCTCCACCCAGGCCACCGTCTCGGCGTACTCGGGGTCGCTGGCCTTGAGCACCTGGCCGCCCACCAGCACGCCCTCCAGGTGCTCGGCGCAGGTCAGCATCGCGCCGACCTGACCGCTGGGGCTGACCGCAAAGTGGGGGTGCACGTAGTCCTCGACCACCTTCGTCCAGTCGCCATCCTGGCCACGGACGTCGACGCGCCGCTTGGGGCAGGCCGCCTCCTCGTCACCGCGCAGCGGCATGGAGCGCGCCACGACCTGACCCTCCGCGTCGCTGGCCGTCAGGTCGGGGGGCGCGATGTTCCGGTAGCCCTCGCCGTCAAAGACCAGCCGCCTAAAGGACTGCTGCACCTCTCCGGTCTCCTGGTTGAGCCAGTGGTGCTCGGTCTCCAGCTCCTTCCACCCCGCGCTGCGCTCGTCGAGCACCGACCACTCCATCGCGCCGAAGCTCCCGACCTGCCGCCAGGCGTCGTCGCCGCAGCCGTCCAGCACCGCGAACTCGCACATGCCCGAGGTCCCGCAGGTGCCCCGCTGGAAGAAGACGGCCTCCGGCTCAGGGTCGGCGTCCAGCTGGTGCTCGCTCAGCGTCCCGGTGCCCAGGCTGGGGCTCTCCCAGGTGGTGTCGCCCTGCCCCAGGTACTCCGAGGGGATGCGCTCACAGCCCGGCGGCAGGGCCGGCTCCACGACCTCGGGCGCCGAGGCGGCCTGCTCGGGGGTGGGGGCGGGGATCTCGGGGGTCTTGGGCACACAGGCCAGCAACAGGGACAGCACAGCAGCTCCTCGCAGGTGGGCACGACACCACAATCGACGCGCCCCATCCACCCCGGGTTAGCAAGGCTTGTGCACCCCACCCTCAAGAAGCTCGCGTTCACCGGCGTCGTCCTGGCCTTCTTCGGCCTGCTGATGGAGCTGGGCCTGCGCCTGGTCGGCTTTGGCCAGTTCGTCCTCTTCGAGCCCCACCCGGAGCTGATCTGGCAGCCCACGCCCGACCAGCAGGGCCGCACCGTCGCCGGCCTGCACCCCATCACCATCGACGACCGCGGCCTGCGCCCCAGCGCCCACCCCATGGCCGAAAAGCGGGTTGTGACCTTTGGTGACAGCGTCACCATGGGCTGGGGGGTCGGCGACGCGGAGACCTACAGCGCCCGCTTGGAGGCCGGCCTCCGGGAGCAGACGGGGGAGGAGTGGGCCGTGGATTCCGCGGGCGTGAACGCCTACCCCCTGACCCTCTGCGCCCGCCGGGCAGCCTTGCTGGCTGAGTCCGAGAGCGAGGTCAACAGCAGCGCGCTCTGGGTGCTCGCCTACAGCTTCAACAACCGCATGGAGCGCCTGGTCAACGGCACGGAGGCCGAGCGCGACGGCCTGCGCAAGAACGTTCGTAGAAAGAACCTTCTGCGCCGATTTGCGCTCTACAACTTCGTCATCGAGACCGTGCTGCGCGAGGCCGTCTACTACCGCTCCAAGGACCGCATGGTGGGCGGCGACTGGGGCACCCGCGGCGAGTTCCACGACACCAACCTGGCCCACCAGCGGCAGGCCATGGAGGACTTCCTGAGCGCCGCCGGCGAGCGCCCGGTGGTCTTCCTGCTGTTGTCCTCGACGGGGCAGACCGAGCTGTCTCCCTATCAGGAGCAGTTCCAGTCCTATGCGGTGGACCACGGTGTGCCGGTGGTCGACATCGTCTCCCTCTGGGCCGGGACCGAAGGGCGCTTCATGGACAACGTGCACCCCACGGCGGAGGGCCATCAGCTCTTGGCGGACGCGCTGCTCCCGGCGGTCTTGGAGGCCTTGGAGCCGCCCTCGCCGGCGGTGGAGTCCCCCAGCGACCAGGATGGCACCGACACCCCGCGCTGAAGCAGCAGCGCCAGGGCGGTGAACAGCGCCAGGAACTCCCAGAAGGGCTTCTCGGCGTACTCGAACTCCACGAAGGTCCAGGCCGCGTAGCCCACCATCGCCGTGGGCATGGCCCAGACGTAGGGCTCGGCGGCGGTGCCCTTGGCCTGCTGGAAGGCCGCGCGGGCGGTCGTGAACACCCGCTGCACCATCCAGCCGAACAGCCCCAGGCCCACCACGCCAAAGTGCGCCAGGATCTGCCAGAACACGCCGTGGGGGTAGTCGTACTGGGTGGTCGAGACCCGGTAGTTGTAGTCGGGCAGCAGGGTGCTGTAGCCGCCCGCGCCGATGCCCCGGCCCCAGGTGTCCCGGAACATGCCCCAGCACGCCGACCAGTTCCAGGGCCGGTAGTCCTGCTGGATCACCAGGCCGCCGCCGCCGATGCGCTCCAGGGGCCGCTGCAGTCCGCCGATGTCCAGCAGCACCGCGATGCCCAGCAGCAGGGCCAGGGGGAAGGCCACGCGCACCACGATGCGGCGGATGCGGGGGTTGGCCAGCGACATCAGGCCCGCGCCGATCAGGGTCGCGAAGGCGCCGCCGCGCGAGCCCGAAGACAGCATGATCCCCGCCACGAAGATCCCCAGCGCCAGGGCCAGCAGGCGCAGCTTGCGGGTGGGCTCGGCCATGGCCATCGCGCCGGAGAGCGGCACGCAGAAGAACAGGGTCATCGCGAACCAGTTGGGCTGCTGCCCCAGGCCGGTCTCGCGGTTTCCGCCCGCCGCCGCCTGGAAGCTGACCGAGCCGACCTCGATGCCCAGGGCGCCCGCGGCCACGGTCATCAGGCACACCGTGACGGTGGCCCCCAGCCAGAACCACGCCAGGGTGCGGAAGTCCTGCCAGCTCTTGGTGAAGGCCAGCACCAGCGTCGTGTTCAGCAGGATGGGCAGGATGGGGACCAGATCGCCCATGCCCTCGCCGGGCTTGACCGACCAGCTCAGGGAGATCAGCCCAAAGCCCAAGAAGGCCAGAAGCGGGATGCGCCAGGGCCAGTCCTGGAAGATCTCCACCTTCTTGCGCATGGCCTGCCAGGCCAGGGCGATCAGGCAGAGCAGCGCGACGACCTCGAAGAGCCCCAGGCCAAAGGAGCCCGCGCGCACGATGGTCAGGGCGTTGGTGGAGATGATGCGGCTGGCGATCAGCACGCCCACGCCCCAGATGGGCCGGGAGAGCACCACGAGCACGGCCAGCACGGCGAACACCAGCGCCGCGGGCAGCCGCGGGTCCACCAGCATGCCCACCAGCAGGCCTGCCTCGGCCAGCAGCACGGCGGCCAGGGCCCAGGGGCGCTCGCGGAGGGTGGCAATCATCCGGGGCAGGGTAACCCCGTCCGGCCCACCAGCCCTGCATCCCCGCGCCCGCGCCGTGGCCCGGTCAGCCCCTGTTCAGAGGGTGAACATCGAGACCTGCACCCGCCACACCCCGCCGGGCAGCGGATCCAGGCGCACATCGCGCACGTAGCCGGGGGCCTCCAGGTGCGGGCAGACCTGCGCGTCGGCCGGCGCTGCAGGCACCCACCAGTCCTTCGCCTCGGGGAAGGTGCGATCCGAGAATGGCGCGTTGTCCCCGGACTCCAGGGCGGTGGGGACGCAGTCGATCTCGGCCAGCCAGCCCTCCAGACCCGCCCGGTCGGGCATCAGGAACTGCAGGTCGATGGCGTGGTCAAGGCCCGCCTCCCCCGCGTAGTGGATCTCCTGCGCCTGCGCCGGCTTGGGCACCCGCGCGTCCTTGAACGCGCTGTCCTCGTCTGCGGGGAAGGTCACCAGAGGCCCGCCGCAAGCCAGAGCCAGGAGGGTTGAGGAGAGGAGGCTGGACTTCACGAGAGCTCCTTGGGTCCACCTTCTGAACGCGGGGCCCTCCTCCATCCTTGCACCTGCGCCCGCCAGCGAGGACACCAGCAGCGCGACCGACACCTGAACCTGACCTGGACCACCCTTCGGGTGGCGCTGCGCTTGGATAGGATGGCGGGGATGGACGACGACACCTTCCTCCAGAGCCTGCGCGACGCCACCCTCCCCCTGGTGGACTTCAGCCACCGCAGCCACCTGCGCCTGACCTGGCTGCTGCTTCGGCGGCATGGCTACGATGGCGCGCTCGCCGAGTGCTGTTCTCTGCTGCGCGGCTACACCTGCGCGGCGGGGCTGCCGGAGATGTTCCACCACAGCCTCACGGCCGCTGGCGTGGACCGGGTGTACGCGGGGATGGAGCCGGGCCAGGACTTCGACGCCTTCCTGGCGGACAACCCCGAGCTCGTGCAGGACTTCCTGGGGCAGGTCCATCGTCACTACAGCCCGGAGCTGCTGGACACCCGACAGGCGCGGGAGGCGATCCTGCCGCCGGATCGGGCCCCCTTTGCGAGGGCGTCCTAGCGCCGGCGAGGGGCCGCTATCGCCACATCGCGCGGATCTGGACCCGGGCCTCGCCGCTGGGGAGCGGGTCTACGCGGACGCTGCCGCCCAGGGCTTGGGGGTCGCCGAAGCTGCAGCCTGTGGACCCTTCGGGGGCAGCCGGGACCCACCAGTCCACCCCGCGGACGGTCGGTGAGGCGCTGTGCGCCAGCTCCGCGAGCGGCTCGCAGCCCAGCTCGGCGCGGACCCATTCTTGGGCCTGCTCTGGGCTGTCCAGCAGGAACCCCATCGCCAGGGTGGGGTCCTGAGAGCGGCTGTCCACCTCCCACTGGGCTTCGCGGATGCTGGGCGGTTGCTGGACGCCAAGAAACGCGAAGGCCTCCTGTTGGGTGTCGTAGGGGTCTCCACAGGAGACGTAGGAGGGGTAGGGGCCGCAGGCCAGCGCCAGGAGCGCGCCGGTGGCCAGTACGCAGCGGATCATGCGGTTCACCTTGCCACCCCTTGGCCCTCGGCCATCCTTGCACCTGAGCCCGCCAGCGAGGACAGGCTCGCAGTCAGTCGACCACGGAGATCTGAACGCGGGACCGTCCACTCTCCAGGGCGTCGATACGGACTTTGAGATCGAAGCCAGGCGGCTCGCGGACCGTGCAGCCAATCCCTCCTGGCCGCGGGTCTCCCCACCACTCCGGAGAGCCCCCGCCGTCTCCAAAGCGGAGATCCACCGCGTCGGGGGAGCAGCCCAGTTCAGCCTCAACCCACGCCCGGCTTCGCTCCATGCTGGGCTGCTGGAACTCCAACAGGAGCAGCCAGTCGATCCCCTGGGAGCCTTCGTACTGGATCTGCGTCGCGTCGGCTGGGAGCGTGGTGTGGGCGATCTCGAAGGCGTGGGCGTCGTCGCGGGGGAAGGGCCCGGCGCAGCGGACCTGGCTTGCGATGAAGCCTCCAACCAGGAGGAGACCCAGGAGACCGAGGAGGGAGATCATGGAGTCCTCGCTGGCTCTTGGATGCAGCGGATGGCAGAAATGGGCACGATGTTGGAAGTCATTCAACCCTCCTCACTGTCCAGTCTGGTTCGGAGCTGCAGCATGGACTGGCGTTGATTGTCGGAGGTCTCCATAGCGACGGAGAAAGGGCGGCTTCCCCAGATCGCGAACTCCTTGGCCAAGCCCACCTCATGCAACCTGCCAAGAGTCTCGTCATTGACCTCGACCCCAAGGATCTCGGTGCTCTTCCCAGCGTCCCAGTCGTAGACATCCTCCAAGTGCCATCGGCCCTCGATTTCGAGTAGGCCCGCAGGAGAAGCTCCGACGTAGGGAGTGAAGAAGGCTGTGGCTTCAAGACCATGACTGTTCCCACCCATCGCGAAGAACCAATCCGGTGAGTCAGCCAAGTCGATGTAGGAGTCCTTGCCGGATTTCCAGCTCGAAATGCTCCAATGAACCTGCCTTGATCCATCGTAGTCAGCGATGTTCCAGAACGCGTTGATGAGCACCTCGCTTTCAATCTTGGCCAGGTTCTCGCGAAAGAGGGGCACCCACCGCTCGATCGCATCCAGATCCACCTCCTTCTCTGCGCCCGTATTGTCCAGGTAGTGATGCATGTGCGCGGAGGCGTTTGGCAGTCCCATCGCGAACGCGTGGTTGGCCACGTAGCGCCAGAATTGCTTGTTGGCGTAGTCCGCCGCCGTCGGGTCCAGGCGCCCATGCTCTCCGGAGCCCTGACCTGGGCGCTCCTGGGCCGGGTCTTTTTCCTCGGTTTCTTGCTCGCCTGCGATCTCGCCGTCACTGGACGGCGAGGGGGTCGATTGATTGGTGGCCGCATCGGGAGCTTGATCCCGATTCAGGCCGAGCGATTCCGCGATGAGGCTGTTGTCCACCAGCCCTGCGACCGCTTGGACGGCCAGCGGGTTCTGCTGCAACAAGGCCGCCGCCAGGGCGGGATCCAGCCCGGCCTGCACCAGCGTGTCCTCGCTGGCGGGCGACGGTGTCGCGGGTGTGTGGGTGCCCTTGCGGTCCTGTTGTTGTGCCATGTGCCCCCCCAAGGGCCAAAGAGTCCCCTCGACAGTAGCAGAGACAGGCGCCGGGGCCGCCTCAGTCGACCAGGGAGAGCTGGATGCGCGCCTCTCCGCTGTCCAGGGTGTCGATCCGGGCGGTTCCCCAGAACCCTGGGCGCTCTCCGAAGGTGCAGCCCCAGCCGTCGGGGAGGGGTTCGCCGAACCAGTCGGGGGAGGTCGAGACGCTCGTGTGTGCGAAGTCTGTGGCCACAGGGTTTGGCGTGCACAGGTCCTGCCCCACCCAGGCTCGCGCGCGCTCCGGGCTTGGCAGTCGGAACTCCAGCTCCAGCACCCAGTCGATGCCTTGCGAGCCCTCGTAGCGGATCCCGGTTGCGTCGACTGGGAGCGTGGTGTGGGCGATCTCGAAGGCGTGGGCGTCGTCGGGGGGGAAGGGCCCGGCGCGCTTGAGCTCCGGTGCGCCACAGGCGAGGGCGAGGGCGGCGAGTACGCCAGCGGCGGGTGCGCGAGTGTGGAGTGGGTTGGTCATGGTGCTGTCCCCCCAAGGGCCAAAACGTCCCCTTCATTATCCGACAGGCTTGTTGGGCCGGCGTGAGAGACTGGCGGGGCTGACCTGGAGGGTCCCTTGATCTGGCTGCTGTTGGCTTGCGCGCCCGCGAGGCGAGGGACGGAGCCGGTGGTGAAGCTCACGCTGGCGATGCACCTGGAGGGGATCCCGGTCCTGACGGACCAGGAGGCCTTCGAGACGCAGGCCCACAACCTGCGGCTGACGGGCGAGCAGTTCGCGGCGCACGGCGCGGTGCTGACCCTGGACGCGAAGGACCTGATCGGGGCGATGACGCGCTGGGAGGACCCGGTGCTGCTGGAGCTGCAGGAGCAGGGGCACGCCATCGGGATCCACGCGGACCGGGGCGGGCAGCCCGACCTGACGGAGGAGGAGTTCGTGGGCGACCTGGTGCGCCTGCGGGAGGCCCTGGCCGCTCAGGGGGTCGATGCGGTGCATGTCTCCGGGGTGTGCTCGGAGCTGGACTGGGTCTCCGGGGTGCAGGAGGCGGGCTTTTTGGCGGCCACGGACACCGTCGAGTACTGCCTCAAGTCGCTGGAGTCGCCGCCGCCGTACATCGACGCGTGCACCACCCCTTCGGAGTGCCATCGGCCCTTCCCGGGGCACATCGCCGAGCAGCTCGACCCCTGGCGGGCGGCGGATGGTGGCACCTGGCTGGAACCGGCGGACGAAGGGTTGTGGATCCTGCCCGCCGCCGGCAACCTGAGCTGCCTGGACGAGCAGCTCCGCGAGGACGAAACCGCCGGCGCCTGCGACTTCAACGAGGCCGATCTGGAGGCCTTCCGCTACACCCTGGCCGCCGCGATGGAGCACGCGCAGCCCGGACAGCCCAACCACTTGGGCATCGTGTGGTCCTACGGGCAGACGCCCCACCGAGGGCTGCTCTCCCAGTGGCTGGGGGAGATCGACCACCACGTGGAGCAGGGCAACGTGGTGTGGACGAGCGTGCCGGAGCTGGTGGAGGACGGGGAGGGCTGCTGGGGGGCTACCGGCTGTGAATGAGCGATGGGGTGAGGCTACGAGGGGTGAGTGAGCGGTTCCTCGAGGCTACGGGGACTCAGTGAGCGAATCGGAGACCGTTCGGAGGGGTTTCCGGGGGTTTTGGGCCCGAATCGGGCGATTCTGGCCCTTTTCGGGCGGGATCGGTGAGCCGATCGCTCACCGGTGGGGCGTAGCCTCCACAGGCCGCTCATTCAGGTCCCGTAGCCTCGGCGGGTCGCTCATTCAGGTCCCGTAGCCACGCTCGCTCGCGGCAAGGGGGCAGAGCGAAAACGGCCCACCCCAGGTCTCCCTGGAGCGGGCCGTTCGGTCACGCGTTCAGGCTCAGAGGACGCCGCGGCGCTCCTGGTCGCGCTCGATGCTGCGGAACAGCGCGCCGAAGTTGCCCTCGCCGAAGGCCAGGTGGTTCTCGCGCTGGATCATCTCGATGAAGATGGGCCCGATGAGGTTCTTCGTGAAGATCTGCAGCAGGTAGCCCTCCTCGTCCCCGTCCACGAGCACGTTGTGGTGCTTGATGCGGGCGGGGTTCTCGCGGACTCCGGGCACCCGGTCGAAGACCTCGGCGTAGTACTCGTCGTCGATGTCCAGGGTCTGGATGGGGCCGCCCTCCATCGTGTCCAGGCTGGCCAGCAGGTCGCGGGTCAGGAAGGCGATGTGCTGCACGCCCGGGCCCTTGTACTCGCGCAGGTACTCGTCGATCTGGGAGGCGGCCTCGGTGCCCTCGTTGATGGGGATGCAGAAGCTGCCGTCGGGGCTGCGCAGCGCGTAGCTGGTCAGGCCGGTCTTGGCGCCGCGGATGTCGAAGTAGCGGACCTCGGTGAAGCCGAACACGTCCTTGTAGAAGTCCGACCACTTGGCCATGGTCCCCTTGTAGACGTTGTTGGTCAGGTGGTCGACGGCCAAAAAGCCCTTCTCCGGCACCAGGCGGGGGTCGTCGTGGGGCTTGAGGGTGCGCTTGAACAGCCCGCCGGCCGCGTCGTCGGGGCCGATGAAGTAGATCAGGCTCTCGCCGATGCCGTAGATGGCGGGGACATCGCCGAAGGCGCGCTTGACGTCCATGGCGCTCTTGGCGCCGCGCTTGAGGGCCTCGTCAAAGGAGCGCTGGGGGTCCTGGACGCGCCAGCCCATGGCCGAGCAGCTGGGGCCGTGTGCCTTGCGGAACTCGGCGGTGAACTCGCCGTCGCGCTGGTTGACCAGGATCTGGATGTCGTTCTGGGCGTAGGCCTCCAGCTTGCCGTCCTCGGACTGCAGAATGCGGGAGAAGCCGAAGGCGGTCCACAGCTCGTCCAGCCACTTGGGGTCGGGGCTGGTGAACTCGATGAAGTCGATGCCCAGCATGCCCAGGGGGTTGCTCTCGGTGTACAGCTCGCTCACTTTCTGTTCTCCATCCAGGATTGCCAGTAGTCCGGGCGCTCAGCGAGCTCTCCGGCCTCGGTCAGGTGCAAGGGGTGTCGGGTGTCGACCATCACGGCCTGCTCGTCGGTGCGCTCCTTATCCACTGCAGCCTTGACCGCACCCGGCTGGGGGCCGTGGTGGATGCCCTGGGGGTGGAAGGTCACCATCCCGGCGTCGATCCCCTCGCGCGAGAAGAAGCTGCCGTCGTGGTAGAAGAGCACCTCGTCAAAGTCGATGTTCGAGTGGAAGAAGGGCACCTTGAGGGCGCCCGGGTCCCCAGTCTCCAGGCCGCGCGGCAGGAAGCTGCAGATCACGACGCTGTCCATGATCCAGGTGATGTGCGCGGTCGGCGGCAGGTGGTAGCGCTCGCTCATCATCGGGCGGATGTCGCGAACGTTCAAGCGCCACACCGTCAGGTCCCCCCGCCAGCCCACGGTCGTGATGGGGTTGTGGGGGTAGGTGAGGGTGGTGATCTGCCCCAGACGCTGGATCTTCAACTCCCAGGACCGATCCGGCTCAGGCACCGGACCCAGCTTGGGCACGTCGAGGACATTGGGGTCGAAGAGCGCGTGGGCGCCAGCGATGCCGCGGTCGGGGATCCGCACCTCGTCTCGGGACACGATGACCAGGACCTTGGTGAGGGCCGAGGGGTCCAGGCGGTAGACCGTCCCCCGCGGGATCACCAGGTAGTCGCCCTTCTCGTACTCCAGGTTGCCGAAGTCGGTCTCCAGGCGGCCGGCGCCGCGGTGGATGAACAGGACCTCGTCGCCGTCGGCGTTCCGGAAGTAGTAGGGCATGGGCTCGGAGAGCTCCGCCCAGGCCAGCACGACCTCGTCGTTGTAGAGGAAGGGGACGCGGCCGCTGAGCCAGTCGCCGCCGACGCCGGGGAGCTTGTCGGTCATCAGCGCGTGGGGGCGCAGGGGGCCGTCGATCTTGACCCAGTCCACGGGGGGCTTGGAGCGGTAGATGTGGCTGGTGCGGCCAAAGAAGCCCTTGCGGGCGTATTCCTCTTCGACCGTGCCATCGGGGATGTCCACGTGGGCCTGCCGCGTGACGCGCCCTTGGGAGAAGTACATGGGGCCTCCAGGACCCCTGCAATACGCCCCCCGCCTCCTGATGAAAAGCGATACATTCTGCTGGACTCAATCAGGAAAATAGATGGATGTGACCCTGGAGGGCGCGCAGGCCCTGGTGGCCATTGCGGAGGCGGGCAGCTTCTCGGCGGCGGCGCGGCGTCTGGGCAAGGTCCAGTCGGCCGTCAGCTACAACGTCAAGCAGCTCGAGGGTGCGCTCGGGGTCGCGTTGTTCGACCGCTCGGGCCACCGGGCACAGCTCACATCGGCAGGACGGGTGATCTTGGGTGAGGCACGTCTGCTGCTGTCCAGAGCCCGGCGCATGGAGGCTCTGGGCGCGCGCCTGGGCCAGGGCTTCGAGCCCCGTCTGCAGGTCGTCGTGGACGGCGCGGTCCCCATGGCCCCGCTGCTGGAGGCCCTCGATGCCCTGGGCGCCGAGGACCTGCCCACCCACATCCAGCTCCGCACCGAGTACCTGGGCGGTGTGCCCGTCCGCTTTGACGAGCTGGGCGCTGACCTCATGCTCTCCCTGGTCCCCGTGAGCGGGCCGGGCTGGCAGGTCGTTCCTCTGCAGGAGCTGGACTTCCGCCTGATGGCCTGCCCCGAGCACCCCGCCGTGGCCCAGGCTCCGCTGTCTCCCAGCGAGCTCGCCCACCACCTGGAGCTCTCCGTCCACGACTCCGACCCGGAGACCTGGAGCCGCGACACCAACCTGAACCCCGGCGCTCGGGTCTTCTATGTGGGGGACTTCGCCGCCAAGCGCGAGGGCCTGGTGCGCGGGCTGGGGCTGGGCTGGATGCCGCAGCATCTGGTGCGGAGCGAGCTGGAGGCCAGGCGCCTGGTGGAGCTGGCGGGGGTGGGCCCCAAGCGCTTCCCCCTGAGCCTGTGCTGGCGCGAAGATCGGCCGCTGGGCCCGGTGGGGGAGCGGCTGCGGGGGGCGTTGGTGGAGCGGCTGGGCGGACATCCGGGGTCGAACGCCCGCTGATTCAGGGCATCCGGGGTCGAACGCCCGCGGATTCGGGGCATCCAGGGTCGAACGCCCGCTGATTCGGGGAATTCGGGGCCGAATGCCCGGTTTTGATGGGGATTTGGGGGTGAGCGCGCGCTCTGGGCCCCGATTCCGGGCGTTCAGGGTGGGATGCCCCCGAGAGCCGGGCGTTCAGGGCGGGATGCCCCCGAGAGCCGGGCGTTCAGGGGGGGATGCCCCTGGATGGCGGGCGTTCACCTGCGGATGCCCGCTCCGGACCTGCCCTCCCCCCGTCGATCGGCTACCTCCTGTCCATGATCACCCTCCGCTTCGACCGCGGCACCCTCCTTCTCGACGGCGTCCCCCGCGACGACGCGCCGCCGGAGTTCGTCTGGGACGGGCGGGTGCAGCGGCTGCGAGGGCCTGCGCAGGCCTACCATGACCTCGTCTTGGGGCTGCATCGCTCAAAGGTGCGCTACGCCGATCAGGCCAAGGGGTGGGACACGCTGCCCCTGACACACGACACCCCCAAGACCCCCCGGGACTACCAGGCGGGGGCGCTCCAGGCCTGGCAGCAGGCGGGTCGACGCGGGGTGGTCTCGCTGCCTACGGGCTCGGGCAAGTCCTTCGTCGCGGAGCTGTGCATCGCGGCCTGTCAGCGGCCGACCCTGGTGGTCGCGCCGACCATCGACCTGGTCAACCAGTGGGCGATGAACCTGCAGGCGGCGTTCGGCGGGCCCATCGGCGTGCTGGGTGGCGGGCAGCACGAGCTGGGGCCCATCACGGTCTCCACCTACGACTCCGCGTACCTGCACATGGAGCGCTACGGGGACCGCTTCGGGCTGGTCGTCTTTGACGAGGTCCACCACCTCCCCGCCGACGCCTATGCCCAGATCGCCGAGCTCATGCTGGCCCCCTTCCGCCTGGGGCTGAGCGCCACCATCGAGCGCCCCGACGGCCTGCACGAGCGCCTGGACCGCCTGGTCGGGCCCCGCGTCTACGAGAAGTCGATCTCCGAGCTGAGCGGCCGCGTGCTCGCCGACTACCGCATCGAGCGCATCGGCGTCTGCCTCACCGACCAGGAGCACCAGCGCTACCTGGAGTGCCGGGCCACCTTCCGGGGCTTCATCGCCTCGCGGGGCATCCGACTCGGGGGCCAGTCGGGCTGGGGGCACTTCCTGCGCGAGGCCGCCCGCTCCAAGGCCGGCCGGGCCGCCTTCAAGGCCCACCTGGAGTCCCGCCGCCTCATGCACGCCACCGGCGCCAAGCTCGACGCGCTGGACGAGATCCTGGCCGAGCACCGGGGCCAGCGCTGCATCGTGTTCACCAACGACAACGCCACCGTCTACACCATCAGCCGCGACTTCGGCATCCCCTGCATCACCCACCAGACCGGGGCCGCGGAGAGGAGGGAGGTTCTGGAGGGCTTCGGAGAGGGCAGGTACACCGCCGTGGTCACCTCCCGTGTGCTCAATGAGGGCGTGGATATTCCCGCAGCCGAGGTCGGGGTGGTGTTGTCGGGCACCAGCACGGTCCGCGAGCACGTCCAGCGCCTGGGCCGAATCCTGCGCCCCAAGGAGGGCAAGCAGGCCGTGCTCTACGAGGTGGTGTCGCTCGGCACCAGCGAGGAGCGCGCCAGTGAGCGGCGGAATGAGCATGAGGCGATGAGCGAGGGGTAGACTGAGGCACTTCGAAGACTGGGGGTCCAGTGTCGCTTCATCTGCTTCTTCTGCTCGCTGCTTGCCGGATCTGGTCGGGCGGCTCGCTTGGTGCCGGCGAGGAGGACTCGGCAGATGGCCGGGTTGAGGAGGGGGACGCGGACACAGACAGTGACGCCGACTCCGATGGGGATGGAGACGCAGACGGCGACAGTGACAGCGACACCGATACCGACGCGGACACCGATGTCGAGTGCACGGAGTTGGGGTTCACCGGGGAGCGGATCGAGCTCGATCTGCCGGAGCTCGGGTTGGCTTCCGGGGCCGTGGCCTGGAGCTCGGAGGGTGGGTTCGTGGAGTGTGCCTCGGGAAGCTCCGGGTACGTTCGGTTGGACTGGCTGGACCTGGACGCAGACGGGGCTGTGGAGCTGGTTGTGGAGGAGAACAGTTGCGACCCGGTGCCGGAGGATGGACTGTTCGTCTACCGACAGTCGGATGGGGCGTTTGGGGCCCGGGAGACCTGGGCCATCCCGCATCAAAGGGTCGAGTGGAAGTGGTCCGTCGGCCAGGAGACCATCGAGTGGAGCTGCTTGTCCGGCGGGAGCGGTGTGCTGAGCTATGGCTTCGTCGACCTGACCGGGGACGGCGTGCTGGACTTTGTGGTCACCGAGAACGGCTGTGACCCGGTCGGTGAGGACGCCATCCGTGTGTATCCGGGGGACGGCTCCGGCTTCGGCTCGGCGGAGACCTGGGCGATGCCGGACCTCGGTGTGGATGGAACGCCCTGGAACAGCCTGGGTGAGCAGCTCTCCGCACTCGGCTTCGTGTGCGACTCCGGCGAGCAGGGGACGGTCGATTACGAGGTGCTGGACCTCACGGGGGACGGGATCCCGGACATCCGGGTCAGTCGGAACGACTGCGGGACTCTGGGCGAGGACTCGATCCGGGTCTTCGTCGGGAGCGGCAGCGGCTTCTCGACGGGGCAGGACTGGGCGATGCCGTCGCTGTCCTTTCAGCACCAGCGCGGCTACTGGAGCTGTCCATCCTCGGGGACCTGTGAGTCAGGTGTAGAGGGATCCGCCCGGTGCATCCTGAGTGAGGATGTGACCGCAGACGGGATCGTCGATCTGGTGGTGGCCAAGAACACCTGCTCCGGTTTGGACTCCGCCGAGGTCCGCGTCTACCCCGGGACCGGCAGCGGCTACGGAAGCGCGGTGGACTGGACGATGCCCGATGTGGGCGCCAGCCCGAGCGCCACGCCCTGGATCTACCCGAACCGGGGGACGGCGCATTCCTGCCTGGACGGCAGCACGGGCCGGTTCAGCTACACCCTGAGGGACTTCACCGGGGACGGCGCGACCGACATCATGGTGACGGTGAATCAGTGCGTCGCGTCCCCGCTGGGGGAGCTCACTCTCTTTCGGGGGTCTTCCGGCGGCTTCGGGGCTGCTGAGGCCTGGAGCTACCCCGAGCTTGGGGTGTCTGAGGATGGCTGGGATTCCGTCGCGACCTTCAACACGGCCAGGGAGTGTGAGGGAGGGGCGAGCGGGTTCGTCTATGGGCACTGGTCGGATGCTGTTGGGGGGCCGCCGACCGATCTGCTCGTAGAGCGGAACGCCTGCCTGGACCAACCCGCCGACCAAGCTGTGATCTACCCTGGCTGCGTCCCGGAGTGATCGATGCGGGAAGAGCGGTAGCCGCCCCGTCCCCCGTGCCTACACACCCCGCATGCCCGCCCACCGCGCCATCCGCGCCGACCACACCCGCGACACCCTGGTCGTCTACCAGGCCTACTCCGACGCCATCGCGGATCCGGCGCTGGCGGCGGGGCGCTTTGTGCCGCCCTTCTCGATGACGCGGATGACCTGGATCAAGCCGAGCTTCCTGTGGCTGATGGCCCGCTCCAACTGGGGGACCAAGCGGGGGCAGGAGCGCATCCTGGCGCTGCGGCTGCGGCGCAGTGGGTGGGAGCAGGCGCTGTCCGAGGCGGTGCTGACGGCCTTCGAGCCCCAGGTGCACGGCACGCGGACGGCCTGGGAGCAGGCCTTCTCGCAGGCGACGGTGCACGTGCAGTGGGACCCCGAGCGCAGCCTGGCGGGGGCCAAGCTGTCCCACCGCAGCATCCAGGTGGGGATCAGCCGGCACCGCATCCACGACCTGGTGGAGGACTGGATCGTGGACCTGCGGGATCTGACGCCGACGGTGCGCAAGATCCGGGCGCTGCGCGATGCGGGCAAGCACAAGGAGGCCAAGCGGCTGCTGCCGCCGGAGCGGGCGTACACAGTGCCCGACGGGCTGCAGCGGCGGCTGGGCATGGACCGGGTTGGCCGCTCCTGAATCGGATAGCCCCACCCCATGCTCACCGGCGACCTCCTCCGTGTCCGCGTCCAACAGAAGGACCTGTCCCCCAGCTTGATCAAGGCGGACAAGCCCTCGCTGCAGGAGCGCGCCCAGGAGCTCTTGGAGCTCTACGAGCGCGGGGTGGCCCAGAGCCTCTCGCGCGGTGAGCTGGACGATGCGGTGGGCGAGGTCATCGGCGATGGGACGGACCACAAGCTGACCCGCGGGCTGGCGCGCATCCTGGAGGACCGCGCTGAGTTCGCGACCCAGGCGCCGCTGGATCCCAAGGAGCTGCGGAGCAAGCTGTTCAGCCGCACCTCGCAGGCGCCAGGACGTGCTGAGGCTGCGCGGGCATACGAGGAGTTGGCCGGTGAGCTGGGGTGCTCGGTGGCTGAGATCCGCTCCTCCCTCTTTGCCGACCGCAAGGAGGAGCAGCAGATCCTGTCGCTCAAGGTCCCGGACGCGGACTGGCTGCTGCACCGCTACAACGTGGCGCTGGTCCAGGCCTGCCTGCTGCGCTGCGAGTCGATGGAGCTGATCCTGAGCAAGCCGGCGCCCGAGCGGGTCCGGCAGCTTCTGCGGGCGGTGCGGTTCCACCAGCTCATGCACCGCGCCAAGATGGACAAGGGGGATCTGAGGCTCACCCTGGACGGCCCGACCAGCCTGCTGCGGCAGTCCACGCGCTATGGGATGGCGCTGGCGAACTTCTTCCCGGCGCTGCTGCTTCAGCCCGGCGACTGGGAGGCCACGGCCATGCTGCGCTGGGGCACGCGGCGGCTGCGCAAGACCATGACCCTGTCCAGCGAGCTTGGGCTGGTGTCCCACTACCGCGATCAGGGCGGCTACCGGACGCGCACCGAGCAGTGGTTCGAGGAGCGCTGGGAGCGGCTGGGCAGCGACTGGACCCTGGAGCGCAGCGTGGAGCTGGTGCATTTGGGCGGGCAGGCCGTGCTGGCGCCGAGCTACCGGCTCTCCAAGGATGGGCGCGTGGCGCACCTGGAGATCCTGGGCTTCTGGCGCAAGGCGTGGTTGAAGAAGCACCTGCAGGCGGTGGCCAAGCACGGGCCGGGCAACCTGGTGCTGGCGGTGTCCACCAAGATGGAGGGCGCCAAGGAGGGGCTGGGCGCCTTCTCCGGGCAGGTCGTGGCCTTCAAGGAGGTCGTGCCGGCCAAGGACGTGCTGGCGGCGGTGGAGGCGGTGGCGCGCTGAGAGGAGCTACGGGGTGTGAGTGCGCGGCTTTGCGGAGCTAGGGGCTGTGAGTGCGCGGCTTTGCGGAGCTACGGGGTGTCAGTGCGCGGGATCCTGGAGCTTGGGGCTGTCAGTGCGCCTTTTGGGGCCTGAATCGGGCCAGATTGGGGCCATCTGCGTGCATTGAGCGGCCGTAGCTCGGCCAGAGCGCGCATTGAGCGCCCGTAGCTCGGCGAGAGCGTGCATTGAGCACCCGTAGCTCGGCCAGAGCGTGCATTGAGCGCCCGTAGCTCGGCCAGAGCCCGCCTTTGCGCCGTGTGAGCGACCGCGGAGGCCCGTCAGCATCCAGGCAAGGCCACCCTCCCACTCAGGTAGACTCCGCCCATGAACTCCCTGCTGCTCCTCTCCCTGCTCGCCTGCAACAAAGACGGTGAGCCCCTGGACTCCGGCATCGCCGGTGAGCTCGTCACCTTCACCATCACGGTGGAGAACGTGGGGGTGGCCTACCCCTACATCGACGCGGCGCTGCCTGGGGATGACGCCGTGGACGTGCCCGTGGACTCGGAGCTCACCCTGATCGCGGTGACCGACGAGGGCGATGTGCTGGCCAGCGCGCCCGTCACCTGCTGGGACGAGAGCCGCGCCGCGATCGCCCCGGGCGCCGTGGAGCTCAAGGAGCTGCGGGTGGTCGAGGGGCTGATCCAGCTCCGGGCGGCCAAGTCCTCGGCGCAGGTCAACTCCCAGGCCGAGGGTGTGGGCTTCTCGATCAGCGGGGGCGAGACCCTGCAGCTCTACGGGATCGCCCACCACATCGGGGACGGCGCGGCGCTGGACGGCAGCGAGCCGGCCGCGTGGCTGCAGAGCCTGGTGGCCGGAGATGTGGCGGCCGCCGAGAGCGCCCTGGAGGCCCTGGTCGGCGTGACCCACGTGGCGGGGGCTGGCTATGCGGCCTCGTCGCTGGAGCCCTCGGTGCTCTGGATCGATGGCGAGCCCGACGAGGGCATGGGCATGGAGGCGCTGGCCGAGGACGGCGATCCCCTCCCCATCCTGGCCAGCGCGGCCGAGCGCGTGCACGACGGCAGCGTGTTCGCGGACCAGGAGGGTGGGGGCTACGAGCCGCTGCTGCCGGGCTCCCAGACCACCTTCACCCTGGAGGCCAGCACCGGAGAGGTCCTGCACTTCGCCACCATGCTGGCCCAGTCCAACGACCTGTTCATCGGCCATGGCGACGGCGGCGTCCCGCTCTTTGAGGACGACGGCACCCCCATCAGCGGCGAGATCCAGGACCAGCTCCTGCTGTGGAACCTGGGCACAGAGGTCGACCAGCCCCTGGGCAAGGGCCCCGACCAGGCCCCCCGACAGGCCTCCGGCAACAGCGGCGCCGCCGACGACGAGTCCGCCGTGCGCAAGGTGGAGGACGACCAGGCCCCCAGCCCCGCCCAGGTGATCCGCGTGACCGTGGTGCCCTCCGAGTGAGCCCCCGCCTCCGCAGCGGCCTGCTCGCCGCGCTGCTGTCTACCGGCCTGTGCACCATCGCGTGGCAGAAGGCCTGGATCGACCCGGTGCGGCTGCTCAAGGCCCCCGCCACCCCCGCCGATGACACCGTCGTGTTCATCGTCCTGGACACCGTGCGCGCGGACCGCATGAGCGCCTGCGGCTACGAGCGCCCGACCACCCCCGTGCTCGAGGCCCTGGCGGCCGACCACCCGCTCTCCTGCGATGCCTACGCCCCCGGCTCCTGGACCCTGCCCTCCCACGCCTCCTACTTCACCGGCCTGGAGGTCCCCGAGCACGGCGCCCACAGCCTGGCCCAGGGCGGCGAGGTGCTGGGCCACAACACCTCCGAGCAGGTGCGCCCCCTGGGCCCCGAGCCCCAGACCCTGGCCGAGGCCTTCTCCGCCCGCGGCTACGACACCCTCTCCGTCAGCGGCAATCCCGTGGTCTCCGAGGCCTCCGGGCTCACCCGTGGCTTCGACCACCAGCGCGCCCCCGGGCGCTTCGGGAGCTGGTACGGCCAGGATCTCGTGCGCCAGCTCCAGCACGGCCTGGAGAGCGCCTCCCACGCCGATCGCCCCCTCTTTGTGTTCGTCAACATCGCCGACGCCCACGTCCCCTGGACCGCCATCCCCGAAGGCGTGGGCTGGGTCCCCGCGCGGCCCGGCCTGGACTGGAGCGAGGGCACCCTCTGGGCCGACTTCCTGGGGGGGAGGATGGGCTCTGTGGCCCGCCAGGACTTCCTGGCCCACCTCTCGGACCTATACGACTACGGCGTGCACCGCGCGGATCAGGCCCTCGGCGAGGTCATCGGGAAGCTGAGCGCCTGGAACCGCCTGGGGCCGGGCAGCCGCCTGGTCATCACCTCCGACCACGGCGAATACCTGGGCGAAGACGACCTGATCGACCATGGCCACTACCTGGGCGAGCCCAACAACCGCGTCTTCCTGATGGCCAACCAGGGCGGCCCCTTCCCCACGCCCGTCTCCGCGCTGGCCGCCCACGGGCTGGTGCTGGATGGCGCGCTCCCGGACCCCCTGCCGCCCACCCGCGCGGCGGCCTATCCCCACGCCCAGCGCGCCGAGTGGGCTGAGGAGCGCTGGTTCACCCGCACCTCGGCGGCGGGCTGGAGTGCAGACCAGAAGGTGCTGTGGTCCGATGAGCAGGGGTGGACCACGGGGGCGCGCGGGGGACCGCTCTCCTCCTCCCCGCCCGATCCCCACCTGGAGCCCTTCGTGCAGGCCGTGCAGGCCAGCGGCGTGCCCACAGGGGAGGTCGATCCTGCCCTCTTGGAGGCGCTGCGGGCGGCCGGCTACATGGATTGAGCAACTGGCGGTGGCGGGGGCCCTGGAAGTGGGGCTAGGATCCGGCCACCTGGAGGAATCATGTCCCGCTGGACCCTGCTGCTCGGACTCGCACTCTCTCTGACCGCCTGCAAGAAGGGCGGCGACACCACCTCGGACGACACCGAGACGACGGATGACAGCGGGACGGACGACACCCAGTCCCAACAGGGGCAGATCACCGGCGAGATCGAGTTCCCGGTCAAGCCCCCCGTCGGCCCCCTGATCATCGTCGCCGCCAGCGCCCCCGAGGTGTTCGCGAACGTGGTCAGCAAGGAGGTCGTCCCGGTCCCCAGCTTCCCGGACAACCAGCCCTTCACCCTGAGCCTGGAGCCCGGCGACTACTACGTGGGCGCCTGGGTGGATGCGGGCAGCGACAGCGACGCGGCGCCCGGCGACGGCGATCCCCGCGGCGTGGCCCTGGAGGCGGGCAGCCCCGTGATGGTGACCGTGACCGCGGACCAGACCGCGACGGTGCCCAACATCAAGCTCCGTCAGGACGGGACGGACGCCGAATAGCCTGGGGCGAAACCCCGAGACGGGCCGAGACAGGTGCATGACAGCCCCCGCTGCGCTATCAGGCGGGTGCACCGGCGTCGGCCCGCGATAGTTGCGGACAGTCGCGCCTTTCAGGAGGGCTGTCCATGGCCGTCGAAAAAGTCACGCACCTGGGGTTCTTCGGGACCCTCAAGGAGTCCATCAAGCGCGTCGCCACTGGCTTTGGCCTGCTGATGCTCGCACCGCTGATGCTGTTCTGGAACGAGTGCCGCTCGGTCCAGACCGCCAAGAGCCTGGAAGAGGGCGCCGGCACGGTGGTCTCCGTGGAGTCCGCGTCCGTGGACGGCAAGCTCGACGGCAAGCTGGTCCACACCAGCGGCGAGGCCACCACCGCGGAGACCTTGCGCGACAGCGAGTTCCAGATCATGGCGCAGGGCTTCCGCATGCGCCGCGAGGTGGAGATGTACCAGTGGGTGGAGAACGAGTCCACGCGCACTGAGAACGACAAGAAGATCACCACCTTCACCTACGAGAAGCGCTGGGACAGCAGCCTGCACGACTCCGACGACTTCGAGGAGATCAGCGGGCACCTCAACCCCTCGTCGATCCCCTACGAGGGCAAGGAGTACCAGGTCACCCAGGGCTCCCTGGGCGCCTTCACCCTGGACGACGACGAGATCTCCAAGCTCAGCAACTTCGAGCAGCTTCCCGTGTCCGCTGAGCAGGCCGCCCTCTCCGGGGGCGCCGCCAAGGAGCACCAGGGCCGCATCTACATCGGCGCGGACCCCAGCAACCCCAGTGTGGGCGACGTCCGCATCACCTTCGAGGTGGTCCCGGTCGGCCCCATGAGCATCGTCGGCAAGCAGGTGGGCTCGGGCTTCGCGCCCTACCAGACCCAGGCCGGCGACGCCCTGCTGATGGTCACCCCCACCCTCAAGTCCGCCGAGCAGATGTTCGAGGACGCGAAGAACGCCAACATCGCCATGACCTGGGGCCTGCGCTTCTTCGGCTTCATGCTGATCGCGGCCGGCTTCGGCGCCATCTTCGGCCCCCTCAAGGTCATCGCCGACCGCATCCCCCTGGTGGGCGGCATCCTGGAGGGCGGCATCGGCCTGCTCAGCTTCCTGCTGGCGGTGGTCGTGACCTTCTTCGTCATCGCGCTGGCCTGGATCGTGGCCCGCCCCCTGCTGGGCGTCCTGCTCCTGCTGGTCGGCATCGGCGGCATCGTGGGCATCGTCATGCTCGCGATGAAGGCCAAGAAGGCCAAGGGCGACGCCACGCCCGCTCCCGAAGCCGCGTAGTCGCTCCCTCGGGGTCACCAGGGGCCGTCCTCCTTCGGGGGGGCGGCCCTTTGTCGTTTGGGGGGATATCCCCGGGCCATGGAACGACCGGGACCCGGAGGCCGCGACCGCTGGCCGCGCAGCTACCGTCGCCGTCAGGGCAACCTCACCCGCCGGCAGCGCCGGGCTCTGGCGGAGCACTGGGAGCGCTTTGGGGTCGAGCTGCCCTTTGGCGTGCGACACTCCGTGGCCCACCTCTTTGGCCGCCAGGCCCCCTGCACCCTGGAGCTGGGATTCGGGTTCGGCGAGGTGCTGCTGGCGCGGGCCGCATCGGAGCCGGAGCGCGACTTTCTGGGTGTCGAGGTGCACAAGCCGGCCGTGGGGCACGTGCTCGCCGAGATCGCGGAGCGGGGGTTGACCAACGTCCTCCTCGTTCGGGCCGATGGGCTGCGGCTGATGAACGAGCACCTGGAGCCCGGAGGGGTGGACCAGGTCTGTGTGCTCCACCCGGATCCCTTCCCCCGCCCCACCGAGGCCGACAAGCGCCTGGTCCGCCCGCTGCTGCTGGAGCTGCTGGCGCTGCACCTGCCGGCGGGCGGGAGCTTCCACCTGGCCACGGACGCGCCCGAATACGGGGCGCACGCGGAGGCGGTGTTCGCCGGGGACGCGCGCTTTGCGCTGGAGGCGGTGGGGGAGCGGCCGGCGTGGCGCGTGCCGTCCCGCTACGAGCGCAAGGGGCTGGAGGTGGACAACCCCAGCGTGGACTGGCGCTGGGTCCGCCGCTGAAGGGGGCGCCTCAGCGGCGCTGGGTCCAGGCGGCCAGGGCCTCTTCCATCGCGGCCTCACCCCAGCGGCTGCGCTGGGCCTCGAGCACCAGGCGCACGGCGCGCAGGGCGACGGGGTTCTGGAAGCGCTCCAGGGTGGCGCGGCACTCCAGCAGGGCGTGGATGGCGGCGTTGGGGTCCGCGGCGAGCTCGCGGCCCTCGGCGACCAGGAGGCCGGCGATCAGGTAGCGCAGCGGGTCACCCGCCTGCTCCGCGGCGTCCCGCGCGTTCAGGGCGCGCTTGGTGCCCGTGTCGGACATGCCGGCGCGCAGGGCGTCCATGGCCTGGCCCAGCAGCTCCTCGGCGAAGGGGGAGCCCTGGAGGTCGGCGTCCAGCTCCTCGTTCAGGGCGGAGAGGGGGGCGCCCTCCTCCCAGGAGAAGTCGCGCATGGCGCGGCGCAGGACCCGGAGCTCGATGGCGCGGCGCAGATCCCCGATGGCCTCGGCCGTGGTGATGGCGGTGTCCAGGGCCTTGAGGGCGGCGGCCTTGTGGCGCTCGTGGGGGGAGGCCTGGTCCAGGCGGTGCAGGTAGAAGGCCTGCTGCTCCAGGCCGGCGAGCAGCTCGGGGCGGCTGCCGTTCCAGTCGAGCTGCTCGACGATGCGGGCGGCGGCCTCGGCGGCCTCGTCCCAGCGCTGGGCGGCGGCGTGCAGCTTGAGGAGCTGGCGGGCGGCCTCCAGGGCGATGGCGGGGCGGCCCCCGACCTTGGCGGCGGCGCTGGCCCGTCGGAGCGCGCGGGCCGCGGCCTGCTCCATGCCGGGGGCCGAGATCAGGGCGCTGCCCTTGCCAAAGAGGTACTCGGCCTGGGCGGCGGGGTCTCCGGCCTGGGCGGCGAGCTCGGCCGCCCAGTGCAGCTCTTGCGCCGCATCGCGCCACTGCCCCTGGGAGGAGTGGTGTCGGGCCAGGTGGGCGCGGAGCTCCGCCTCGGTCGCGGGCTGGCCCTCGGCCCGGGCCGCCTGGATGCGCGCTTGGATTGCTGCCAGTTCGCTCACGGAGGCCACGCTATCACTTTCGGGGGCTGCGGTGGCGGGCCCGGCGTGGGAGGATGTCCACATGGCTCAGACCCTGCTCTACCAGGCAACGGATCCCACCGAGGCCTACTTGATCCGCGACTACCTGACGCAGCGGGGGCTGCGGGTGTCGCTGCGTGGTGTGCACCTCACTGGCCTCGCCGGCGCCATCCCGGTCACAGAGGCGCAGCCCAGCCTGTGGGTGGAGGCGGTGGACCTGGGGTTGGCCAGGCTGGCCTTGGCCGGCTGGCGCGCGGAGTCCCTGCCCTCCTCTCCCTGGACCTGTCCCGGCTGCGGGGAGGAGAACGAGGGGAGCTTCGGGTCCTGCTGGAGCTGCCAGACCCTGCGCCCCTGAGCGCGGTCTGTGGCTCAGGGGCGCGGGCTGGGTCCCATGGGGGCTGGGTCCCTTGGGGGGGCCTAGCGGCCGTAGGCGTAGAGCAGGGCGCCGTTGGTGACGTCGTAGTAGGTGACGTGCACGGTGTCGCTGCTGTCGATGGCGATGGAGGGGTACTGGCCGACGTCGTCGCCCGCGCCGTCCACCTGGAAGGAGCTCCAGGCGCTGCCGTCGTGGTGGGACATGCGCAGCGCGCCGCTGGTCTCGTTGTAGTAGACGATGTAGGGCTCGTCGGAGGAGTTGAAGGCGAGCTGGACGCCCTGGCCGACGGAGCCGGCGCTGTCGATGGTGCTCCAGGTGAAGCCGCCGTCGCTGCCCATGCAGCCGTACTCCACGTCGTTGGAGTCGGTGGTGTAGAGGGCCAGGCAGGGGGTGTCGTCGGACTTGAGGGCGATGCTCAGGCCGCCGACGGTGCCGGTGTAGATGGTCTCGGCAAGCTCGGCGCTCAGGATCGAGGAGGGCTTGTAGTAGCGCACGCCACCACCGGACAGGATCTCGGTGCCCTGGTCGAACCAGGCGGTGTGCAGGTTGTCGTTGCTGTCGATCGTGATGTCGGCGAACCAGCCGTTGTCGTAGCCGTAGCCGAACGCGGAGGTGGTGTAGTCCACGGCGCCGCGCAGGCTCAGGCTGGCCAGGGCCAGGTCCAGGTAGCTGTCCACGACGGGCACCGCGAAGCCGCCGGAGCCGAAGAGGTCGGGGTCGTAGACGCCGTCCTGGTCCTGGTAGATGAAGCTGGGCAGGTTGCCGCTGTCCACCGCCAGGCCGACGAAGTTGCCCAGGTCGGTGGAGCCGGACTGCGCGTAGTCGTTGACCACGTAGCTGCTGTACCAGGTGCCGCTGCTCTCCATGTAGGAGAAGGCCACGGAGTTCTCACCGCTCCAGTCGTCGAAGCTGTAGGCGACCTGGAAGCGGTCCTTCTTGTCGACCTTGGCGTCGATGTACAGGCCCGCGAAGTAGGCGTAGTCGTCGACGGTGGTGCTGCTGCTCCAGGTGGTGCCGCTGCGCTCCTTGTACATCAGGTAGCCGGTGTCGCCGTCGGTGTAGGCCACGTGGACGTTGTTCAGGCTGTCGACGCCCACGGCGCTGGTGTAGCCGCAGTCGCAGGTGGAGTCGGCGCTCTCCAGGTCGAAGCGCTCGTCGGTCTGGCCGTCGCAGTCGTTGTCCACGCCGTCGGTGTAGTCCTCTTCGGCGCCGGGGTAGATGTCGGCCTCGGTGTCGTCGCAGTCCTCGTCGGCGTCGTAGCCGTCGCCGTCGATGTCGTCGTCGGCGGTGTCGGGGTTGCAGTCGTTGTCGATGCCGTCGTAGGGCACCTCGAGCGCGTCGGGGCTGACGTCGGCGCTGGTGTCGTCGCAGTCGCCGTCATCTTCGGTGTAGCCGTCGCCGTCGTCGTCGATCTTGTCGGGGTCGACGTCGGTGTCCGCGTCGGCGTCGGTGTCGGAGTCCGAGTCGGCGTCGGTGTCGGAGTCGGTGTCCGCGTCCGCGTCGGCGTCCGCCTCGATGGCGGTGTCGAGCTCGGGGTCCTTGCCGCCGCCGAAGAGACCGCTGGAGCAGGCCAGGGTGGAGAGCAGGAGCAGGATGGGCTGGGACATGGGAGACCTCCGGGGGGGTGCGAAGCGGCGAAATGCCCGATCTTCCGGCGCCTGTCAAGCAGATATGGAGATCCCGGCGCAAAGGGCGTGCCAGAGTGCTAGACTTCTTTCAGAGGTGGACGTGCTGTTGCTCTTGCTTGCTTGTACCGGCGAAACCGACACTGGGGAGTGTCTGGTGGAGACTGGGGACCAGATCGGGACAATCGAGCCCGAGTGCGCCTGTGAGACCCCCGAGATCGAGGTGGGGACCACGGTGATTGACGAGCAAGAGGGCCGCGCGGTCGCCGTCTTTGCGTCGGTGGACGACAAGCTGCGCATGGTCCACGGCGATCAGGGGGGCTGGCACGTCGAGGGCGCTGTCCGCCTGTGGAATACGCGCTCCGTGGTGAATCTGGTCTCGCGGGTGGTCCACCCGGTCACGGGGGTCGAGGTGGGCCCTGAGCAGACCCACTACGTGCAGCTCGTGGACGAGGACACCTGCCAGGGCAGCTTCCCGGGCATCACGCTCTTCCTGTTCACGGACGACCCGGTCTACGAGGACCAGAACGTGGCGCAGGCGCTCTCCTGCGAATCCCTGAAGGTGGAGATCTGCGCGGAGGACTCCGCCGGGCGCAGCCTGTGCGGCGAGGAGACCTGGGAGGTCTGGCCCGACCAGGCCGATGTCGACACGGGCCTGGTCGACGACTGCGAGTAGCCGCTCTCAGGGCGCCTTGGTGGACAGCCCCAGGCGCTCCAGGCGGGCCAGCAGCTCGGGCAGGTGCTCCCGGTCCACCAGGTGCTGCCCGGGGGCCACGACCCGACCCAGCAGTGGGCCCGCTACGGGGTCCCGCACCAGCGCCGGCGAGAGGCTCTCGGGCAGGTGGAGCACCACGGCTTCTTCCTGGCGGGGGGCGGGGTGGGGCTGACTGGCGGCGAGCACGCTGACCTCGAGCTGGCCCGGCAGGGGGCCGTCGTGGAAGCTGCGCAGGCTGTCCAGCAGGGCCTCGGGCTCCTCGGCGGCGGTGGGGCGCAGGCGGTAGTGCAGGCCGGCGTCGTCCCAGCGCTCCAGGACGGCGACGCGCTCCAGGGCGGCGCGCACGGTGAGGGCCTCGTGCTCGGTGGGGACCAGCAGGTGGTCGGCCCCCTCGGCCTGGAAGCTGGCGGGGACCGGGGCGTCCCGCAGGCCGTATTGCAGCTCCCGGGCGTGCTCGGGGGGGCTCTCCACCACGGTGAAGCGCCCGTCCTGCTCCAGGATGTCCACGCCGGAGAGCAGGCTGATGCGCTCGGCGGACTGGGACCAGGCGGCCAGGGACTGGGCCACGGTGGGGGGGACGCCGGTGCGGCTGTACCTGGCCAGGAACTCGGCGGGGTCGCTGTGTCCGGCGGTCAGGTCCCGGGCCACGCCGTCGCTGGTGATGCGGTGGCGGTGGACGCGGGTGCCCTCCACGAAGGGGGCCAGGCGCGCCAGGCGGCCGTAGATGTGCGCGGGCAGCTCTTCGGGGGCGACCAGGATCTCCAGATCCGGCGTCAGCAGGAAGCCCGGGGGGTACTCGGGGCCGGGCTGGGGCTGCCGGAGCGCCTCGACGCCCTCGCTCCCGGCGCGTCCATCGAGCTGCCGGGCGCGGTAGAGCGCGGTGGCGGCCGCCTTGAACAGCGGGAGCTCGATGTGGTCGAAGCCCTGCTCGTCAAAGTGGGTGCCCGGCCGGGTGTCGTAGGCGCCCTGCTCGTTGGGGGAGTGCAGCACCTGCCGGCAGCGGGTGCGTAGGGTCGAGAGCAGGGTGTCCAGGGAGATCCAGTCCTGGCCCACCAGGCGCAGCAGCAGGCGGCCGGCGGTCTGGAGGTCTTCGGGCAGCAGGGCGGCGGGGTCGTCCAGGGAGCGCGCCTTGGACTCGGGGTAGCCGCGCAGGCGCCCACCGGCGGGGCGACAGAGGCCGGAGGCCATGGCCAGGGACAGCGCGAGCGACCAGCGATCGGGGTCGTCGCCCAGGCTGCGCATGAGCCGCTGCAGGGTGTCCTTTCTCAGCCCCAGGTCCTGCTTGAGGCGAGGAGGGTTCGCCTCGATCGCCACTGCGACCACCACCGCGTCAAATCGGGCGTCGCTGGGAGGATGCGTAGGGGACAGGTCCTCGGCGAGGACATCCTCACGCAGCCGCTCGCGGAGCGGACGCCGCCGCTTGAGGGCGGGGTGCAGGCGCGCTGCGCCCGCGAAGTTGGTGGGGTCCACGCCGCGCGCGCCCTTGGGCAGGCCGCGGGGGAGCACCAGGCCGTAGAGCCAGAGCTCGGCGCCGGGGCCCTCTTCGAGCAGGGCGCGGAAGCGCAGGTCGATGTGGCCGGCCTCGGGGTGGGCCAGCAGCAGGGTGTCCAGCGTGTCGCGCAGCGGCTCGGGCAGCTCGCGGGCGATCTGGAGGACCTCGACCCGCTTGGCCAGTCGCTTGGGGTCCACCTGCATGCGCGCCTGGAAGGCGGCGCCGTAGGAGCTCAGGATTGCGGCGGGGTCGAAGCTCACCTTGCCAGGCCAGACTTGCTGGCCGTCCACTCACCGCGCGCGGTGCACTCGTAGGAGTCGGGGTCGCCGTCGGTGTCCACGCCCACCCAGGCCCAGCCCTCGATGTAGTAGCGGGTGCGGTACTGGTCGTAGTAGGCCTTCCCGCCGAAGGCCATGTCCATGGTGCCCTCGCGGTGCTCATGGGTGCCCGCGAAGGACACCGCGCCGGTGGGTGAGATCACCCCCCAGAACTCGCTCTCGGGGGACTCGTTGAAGGTCACCCGAAGCTGGTCCGGGAGGCGGCCGTCGATCTCCATCGCGCCGTCCAGCAGGTAGTGGGAGCCTGCGGTCATGCCGTTGAAGCCGCAGTTCTCGTCGAACTGGTTCTTGCCGAAGTCCGCGGTCCAGTCCCCCAGCACGTTGGGGACGGGGCCCTCGGGGCCGTCGACGTCCCCACACTCGTCGCTGCCGCCGCTGCTGTCTGCGGTGTCGTCCCCCCGCTTGCAGGCCACCAGGGCCAACAGGCCCAGGATGCACAGGCTCTGGGTGCTTCTCATGAGGACTCCTCCTTGGATTCCCGCAGGATGATCTCCACCCTGCGGTTCTGTGCGCGCCCCTCGGGCGTGTCGTTCTCGGCGATGGGGTGCCACTCGGCCTGCCCGCTGGGCGTCAGGCGCTGCGGGCCCACCCCCCACTCTTCCACCAGGGAGCGCACCACCGCCACAGCGCGGGCGGTCGAGAGCTCCCAGTTGCTGGGGTAGAGCTTGGCCATTCGACCGCGCACCGGCTCGTCGTCGCTGTGGCCCACGACCGCCGCGATCACGCTCTCGTGCAGGCGCAAGGCGGTGGCCAGCAGGTCCATGATCGGATCGGCCTCGGCGCGCACCCGCATGCTGCCGCTGGCAAAGAGCTTGTCCACGGGGACGCGCAGTTTGACCAGGGACTGCTCCCGCCAGACCTTGACGCCCAGGTCCGGCAGGATCTGGTTGAGGTCCGTGTAGATGGCGGGCGGTGGCGCCGACGCCGAGCTGCAGGTCTCGAGCTGCTGCTGGAGCAGCTCGATCTGGTAGCGCAGCGCGATGACCTCTTTGTCCAGGCTGTAGACCAGGGCGTCCTGGCGGGCCGCCCGGGGTGCGCAGCCCACCGCCAGGGCGGGGAGGCCCAGCAAGAGCGCGCGGCGGTGGGGAGTCTCGGACATTCGGGCCGCCTAGGATACCCGGCGAGGTGTCAGGCGGGGGTCAGGAGGCGCGCCCGCGGTCCTGGGTGATCAGCAGGGCGTTGCTGTCGATGGTCCAGTCGCCCGGTCCGAAGCTCTTGGGGTTCTGCCGCGCCCGGCCAGAGGAGCGCACCCGCAGGCAGCGCTCCGCCCAGCGCCGCAGGGACTCCGGGTAGCGCCAGGCCCAGCGGCCGCCCTCGCGGACGCGCGCCATGGTCATCCAGTGCAGGTGCTTGGGGTGGTGCTCCACCGGCTGGCCCTCGTAGTCGCCCTTGAGGAAGATCACCTGACCCCGGGGACCCAGGCCCATCCACTCGTTCTCCGGGGGGTGGCCCAGAGCGTCGGCCCAGTCCAGCATGCCGTGGAGCTCCCCGGGGGCCTCGCGGCGGCGGGTGAGCTCGACGAAGCAGCGGCCGCAGGCCTCGGCGTCGTCGGTGGCGCGGTGGGCGTTGTCCAGGTCCACGTCCAGGCGCTTGCACAGCTCGGAGAGCTTGTGCGAGCGGGCCTCGGGGAACATGCGCATGGAGAGGTCCACCGTGTCGACCTCTCCGATGGGGTCGGGCCAGGCCAGGCCGGCGCGGCGGAACTCCTCGGAGATGAAGTTGCGGTCGAAGGCGTAGTTGTGGGCCACGCAGATCCCGCCGGTGAGGAGCTGCCGCACCTTCATGGCGAGGTCCTCGAAGGGGGGCTTGTTGGCGACCATCGCGTCGTCGATGCCTGTGAGCTGCACGACCTTGGGGGGGATGGGGATCCCCGGGTTGAACAGGAAGTCGTGCTTCTCGACCTTGGCCACCCGGCCGTCCCGACCCACGTGCAGGACCACGGCGCCGAACTCGATGACGCGGTCCCCCGCGAAGGGGCTCAGGCCCGTGGTCTCGGTGTCGAAGGCGATGATGGGGAGGGAGTTCCACTGCATGGGGAGCGTCTAACCGTCCTGGGGGCCAGAATCTGTCCGCCCGCCTGTCCTCGCCTGCAGGAAGGATCTCACTGCGGCCTGCGCGGCGGCCTCGGCCTGGTGGCGGTGGGCCTTCCATTGTTCGTGTGCCAGGGGCCCCACCTCGTTGCTGATCCCGAGCACGGCGACGAAGGGGCGGCCCAGGCGCGCGCAGGCAGCGGCCACGCCGTAGGACTCCATGTGCTCGATCTGCCACGCCTGTCCTCGCTGGCGGGCGAGATCGGGGTCGCTGGTGATGGCCGGCACGGTCAGGACGGTGCAGGCGGGCAGCGCGGGGAACCAACCCACCGCTCCCTCCAGGACCGGATCGGGGACGGGCTGGTAGCCCAGGCCCAGCTCGGCGATGCCCCCGGAGAGGCCCAGGGAGGAGGAGACCACGGCCTGTCCAATGGGCAGGGCACACCCCGGATACACCCCGGCGCTGCCCAGCAGGATGACGGGACCGGTCCCCCCAGCGAGGACAGACCAGGCGCCCAGAGCCGCCCGCAGCGGGCCGATGCCGACGGCGTGACCGGGCAGGTCGCCGAGCTCGGCCTGGACGGCGGAGACCAGGGTGACGCTCACAGGGTGCTCCACACCAGGCTGCCGGCGAACAGGCCCACGTAGGCGCCGGTGATCACCACGGGGACCGCGGCGCCCCCCGCGAAGGCCCAGCGCGCCCGAGAGCGGCGCACCCGGGCGTCCCAGCCGTCCTCGTAGCCCTCGGCGAAGTGCTCGGGGTAGAGGGTGCCCTCTGGGGCGGGGTGGGTGCTGCCCATGTAGGCCTGGGGGATGTTGTAGTCCGCGTCGAGCTGCAGGGGCGGGAGGTCCTCGGGGTCGACGTAGTAGCCCAGGGCGGTGACCCCGACGCAGCCCGCTCCGCCGAAGAGGCAGCTCCCGGCGGCGCCGTAGGCGGCCCACTCCAGGGTGGGGACCGTGGCGGCGTAGCTCCAGCCCAGGCGGTAGCCGTCCTCGTAGGAGGCGGTCTGAGCGGCGCGGTCGCTTTGGTCCTGGGCCAGCGCGAGGCCCACGGTCAGGATCCAGGCGTTCATGGGGGGCTCCTCAGCTCTTCCAGGCCTGCCGGACGCGGGTGGGGACCCAGCGGCCGCCTTCGAAGAGCAGGCCGACCTCGTAGCCGGAGGCTGCGCGCGGGCCGGTGACGAAGTTGACCTCGACGGTGGTGGTGGCGCCCTCCTGGGGGTCCTCGGCGGGGCCGGGGAAGCCAAAGCCGACCGCGACCAGGCCCTGGCCGCTGCGCACCTGGGGGCCGGGGACGCCGGCGAAGCACACGGGCTCGGTGATCAGCAGGGGGCCGGGCTGCTGGCCAAAGAGCAGGGCCTCCAGCGCGGCCTGGTGGCGGGCGTCCGGGGCGGCGTGCTCCGCCAGGGAAGGGCAGGGGTCCTGGGCGTCGGGCAGGCCGTCGCCGTCGCTGTCCGCGCTGGCGGGATCGGTGCCGATCGTCTGCTCGAAAGCATCGGGCCAACCGTCACTGTCCGCGTCGGGGCCGCTCTCGCAGAAGAACTCGCCGGCGCAGTCCCAGGCGTAGGGGGCGGCGGTCTGGGCGGCCAGGGCGTCGGCCAGCAGGGCGCGGGACCCGGGGGTGGCCTGGGAGAGCAGGACCTCGCGGGCGAGCACGCGCTGGCTGGGGACCTGGAGCGCCGCGGACATGGCCTCCAGCAGGGCCTGATCTCCGTAGGCGAACAGGGTGTCCGTCAGGCGGCGGCGCAGGGGGCCAGGGGGCTCGGCGGCGGCGCGCTCGACCAAGGGGGGAAGGGCGCCTTCCGGGCGCAGGGCGTCGATGGCGTCCAGGAGCATGAGCAGCTCGCGCTCGGAGGCCTTGGGCAGGCCCGCCAGCAGCTCGGGCCAGGGGCTGGGGTCGGCGTCCAGGAGGCCGATCAGGCGGGCGGAGAGCTCCGCGGGGTGCCCCAGGGGCCAGGCGCGGACCAGGGCGAGCTGCTGGGTGGCGCTCAGGGACTCCCAGGCGCCGGTGGGCTGATCCAGGTCCAGGCGGCCCACGCCCTGGGGGCTGGAGACCAGAAGGTCTCCGTCGGAGAGCAGGGTGGCGGTCTGGGGGCGGGTCAGCAGGGGGATGAGGCTGCCCTCGCCGCTGTCCAGGGACACGCGCGCGGCCAGGGGGGGCGCCCCGAGCTGTTCGGGCTCCAGCAGCAGCAGCGCGTACTGGTCGTCGCCGTCGCTGAGGGTTGCGGCGCCGGTGCCGGCGGGGAGCTCAGCGGTCCAGAGGGGCTCGCCGGTGCTGGGGTCCAGGCGCATGAGCTGGCCGGGGCTCAGCGCCAGCAGCTCGCCGCCGGGGAGCTCCTGCAGGGTGCCCGTGAAGATGCGCGACCACTGCAGCTCGCCCATCTCCAGGTCCAGGGAGATCAGCTCGTCGCCGGAGGACACCAGCACGCGGTCGCTGCGCACCAGAGGGGTGCCGCGCAGGCCGGGGAGCTGCCAGAGGATGGCCCCGCTGGCCGGGTCCAGGCGGGTGAGCCCCTGGAGGGTGTCGGCCACCAGCTCCGAGCCGTTGCCGTCCACGCTGACGCAGGCCTCCTCCCAGAGCTGCTCGGGGGAGGGGGGCGCGTAGGCCCGCAGCACGCCCTGCTTGCAGAAGGCCACGCTGTGCAGGGCCATGCCCACGGAGTCCGCGCCGCCCAGCAGCCGCCACAGCTCGGCCCCGTCTCGGGCGCGCACCTCGCGCACGGCGTTGTCGGACAGGATCAGCCAGCCCGCCGGGGTGACCTGCACCTCGCGGATGGCGGCGGCCTCCTCCCGCAGGGACCAGCCCAGCGCCCCGGTCTCGGGGTCCATGGCCCGCATCGTCTGGGGCTCGGCGCCCGACTGGGTGAGCGCGACGCCCATGGGGTGGGTCGCTCGGGCGTGTCGACCCGAGACCGACCACTGGAGCGTGGGCTGCGGCAGGCTGTCCGCGGCGGGGAGCTCCCCGGGCAGCAGCACCAGCCAGAGCAGCAGCTCAAGCACCGTAGCCACCCGCGACCGGCACCACGCTGCCGTTGATGTAGGCGCCCTGATCCGAGAGCAGCAGCATCGCCGCGGACACGACCTCGTCCACGCGACCCTGGCGCCCGGCGGGCAGCGCGGGCAGGTGCTTGGGGGCGTGCTTGGAGCCCGAGTCGATGTAGCCCAGGGCCAGCGCGTTGGCGGTCACGCCGTGGGGGGCACCCAGCGCGCAGAGGTCCTTGACCAGCGCCTCGACCCCCAGCCGCGCGATGCGCTCCGCGGTGACCATGGGGGCCTGGCTGGGCCCGGCCATGGAGAAGGCCAGGATGCGCCCAAAGCCCCGCTCCATCATGCCGGGCATCACGCCCTGGGCGAGCCAAAGCAGAGGATCCAGGCCGGTCTCAAAGGCCCGCCGCCACCCGGCGGGGGTCTCCTCCATCAGCTTGACCCGGTGGAAGCCCCCCGAGGCCACGATCAAGGCGTCCACGGGCTTTCGCAGGGCCAGCGCGGCGCAGGCGGCGGGCTTGGAGACGTCCGCGTGGACCCACTGGGCCCCGGCGTCGACCAGGTGGGGGGCGGTGCTGTCGCGGCTGACTCCGGTGACCGACCAGCCCTGCTCCAGGAGGGCCTGGGCCAGAGCCGATCCGATGCCGCCAGAGGCGCCGGTGATGAGGGCGTGTCGCATGGGCCTGGAGTATCGCGCATCGCGCCGGGGTGGGGCGGCTCTCCCGCAGAATTCGGGAGCGCCCCTTGGACCTTGTGTAAGGAACACCCGCGCGCCCCCGTTGTCTTCCCGAAGGCAGCCTGGAGCCCCCATGTCCCGAGCCTGGATCGCCGCCCCCCTGACCCTCGCGCTCGCCGCCTGCGCGCCCCCCGAGGACGCCCCCGGCGTGGTGATCCTGGGCCCCGAGGCCGTGGAGCGGGGGGTGGTCCTGGAGCTGGGCGATGTCCTCGTGGACTCCAGCCTGCCCGTTCAGGTCTTTGGGGACGAGGAGGCCTGGGTGGTGGGCCCAGATGGCCAGGATCACCGCTTCACCCCCGACCCCGACGAGCTCCTGCAGATCTACCTCGACGGCGAGGAGCTGCTGGCCGAGACCGGCACCTTCGGGCTGGATCTGGACCCCGACGCCGCCCTGGTCCAGGGGGATCAGGCCCAAGCGCTGGCCGCCGAGCTGGGCATCCAGGGCAGCCCCGACGACGACGGCCTGTGGCTGCGCACCCCCGGCCTGTGGGAGCTGCTCACCGACCCCGCCCTGCCCGAGGTCGAGGCGCTGTTCCCCCTGGAGCTCGCCCAGACGCCCCAGGGGCTGCTCGCGGAGCGCGCCAGTGTGTCCTCGCCGTCGCCGCGGGCGCTGGAGGTGGGGGCTCAGATCCAGTTGGAGACGTTGAGGACGACGGGTTCGGGGGCCGCCAGCACTGCCTCCTCCTCCCACTCGCTGACCCTGAGCGGCGACACCCTGAGCATCCGCTCGGGCAGCCTGGGCGTGGATCCGTTGCTGGTGGGCTTCTACCAGGACGGAGAGGGACACCGCTACGAGCTGGCCGCCGACGGGAGCCTGCGCCTGATCTGGAGCGACGGCACCAGCCTGCGCGGCTTCTTTGTGGAAGACGAGGCCGGGCAGGTGCACTTCTACGCGGGGGCCGAGGGGCCGGTGATGAGCCTGCGGCGCTCGGTCGCGGGTAGCCTGGAGTCCCCGGAGCACACCCTGCGCCGCCTGGAAGACCTGATGGACCTGGAGATCCGATGAACCGCCGACAGCTCCTCCGCAGCGCTCTGGGCCTGGCCGCGCTGCCCGCGCTCGCCCCGACGGCCTGGGCCTCCGGCTCCCCCAAAGAGCAGCGCGCCGCCCTCTCCAACGCCTGGCGCAGCGCTGCCGAGCGCAAGGTGCCCCTGCTGGTGCTGGTGATCCCCCCCGACGACGGCGACAAGTGGCCCCGCGGGCAGGTGCTGGGCGAGTGGCTGAACAACGCCAGCGACGCCCAGCTCGCGCCCCTGTCCCAGGTGGAGGTCGTGTGCGCGACGGTCGCGGACCTGCGGAAGCTGGTGCCCGGGATCAAGGCCGCCGACGACGCGTGGTTCGTGTGGGTGGACCCCCAGGCCCCCGAGGCCGCCAAGGTCCTGAACGTCACCCTGCCCGCGCCGCCCCCGAACCGGCCCGACTACGGCGATGAGGGCTTCTATGGGGAGAAGCACGAGGAGTGGGTGCGTCTGAAGATCGCGGGGAACACCATCGCGATCGAGGGGGTGCTCGGACCCCTGCTGGCAGATCTGGGCCCCGTCGAGGTCACCGCGGCGCAGGCCGTCCGCGCGAAGCTGATCGACGAGCCGCCCCCCGGCGCCCACTGGGCCATCGCCGGGGGCTGCGGGACCCACGTGGAGGGCGTGGAGACCAGCGTGGCCATCGGCTGCGGGATGGGCCACGTGCCCGCCGCCAGCCGCCGCTTCCTGTACCTGAACGACGTCGCCAGCTTCCAGGGCTTCTGATGATCAAGCGGCGAGCGATCCTCCAAGCTGCGCTTTCAATGGGTGCTTTGAGTGTCCTGGCTCCGCGCCTGGGCTTGGCCTCGGGCAGCCCCACCCAGCAGCGGGCGGCCCTCTCGGAGGCCTGGCGGCGGGCGGCGGAGGGGGAGCGGGGCCTGCTGGTGCTGCTCATGCCCGGCGAGGACCAGTCGGAGGCCCGCGACGCCCGCGGGCAGCTCCTGGGCGAGTGGCTGAACCACGCGACGGACGCGCAGCTCGAGGCTCTGGGCGGGGTGGAGGTGGTGTGCGCGACGCCCGCGGATCTGCAGAAGCTGCTGCCCTCGCTGCGCGCCCAGGACGCCGACTGGTTCGCGGTGGTGCAGCCCGCCCGGGCCCGCGGTGAGCTGCTGCGGCCCAGCCTGCCCCACGCCGAGCGCGCCCAGTTCCGGGCCTTCGACGCGGTGGAGGAGGCGGTGCTGCTGGAGCGCATCCAGGCCAACAACGCGGCCATCCAGGGGGCCCTGTCCCCGGTGCTCCAGCGCTTGGCGCCCGCCCCCGCCGGCTGCGGTCCCCAGGTGCGCGCCCAGGTCGTCGAGCAGGCCCCCGCGGGCGCACACTGGGCCCGGTCTTCCGGCTGTGGCACCGACATCGAGGGCGTGGAGCCGCAGTACCGGGTCAAGTGCGGCATGGGCCACGTGCCCGCCGCGAGCCAGCGCTTCCTCTTCCTGCACGACGTCTCGGAGTTCACCGGATGACGCCGGTGTACCGTGTCGATCCCCGCGTTGATTCCACAGCGCGATCCAAGCTGGAGACTCCATGAACCGCCGCATGCTCCTCCGCGCCGCCTTGGGCCTGTCCGCCGGCGCCCTGTCCGCGCCGATCTGGTCCGGCGTGGCCCTGGCCAGCGGCTCGCCCGCCGAGCAGCGCGCCGCCCTCTCCAAGGCCTGGCAGAGCGCCGCCCGCGCCAAGAAGGCGGTGCTCGTCATGCTCATCCCCGCCGACGACGGCGCAAAGTGGACCCGCGGCAACCAGCTCGGGCAGTGGCTCAACAACGCCAGCGACGCGGATCTGGCGCCCCTGAGCGCGGCCGAGGTGGTGTTCGCCCTGGCCTCCGATGTGCGCAAGCTGGTGCCCGACCTGCAGGTCAGCGAGGACGACTGGTTCGTGGTCGTTCGCCTGGACCCGCTGACCGCCGAGGGCGTGGCCGTCACCCTCCCCAAGGTCGACCCCGACCAGGATCCCAACTTTGGCGACCCGGACTACGGCACGCCCAAGCACGAGGCCTGGAACAAGGCCCGCATCGCCGCCGAGGGCCAGGCCATCCAGGGCGCGCTCTACCCGGTGCTCCAGCGCCTGGGCCCCGCGCCCACCGGAGACGGCGCCAAGGTCCGCGCCGCGCTGGTCACCAAGGCCCCCGCGGGCGCGCACTGGGCCAGCTCCTGGGGCTGCGGCACCGACATCGAGGGCGTGGAGAGCCAATACGCGATCGACTGCGGCATGGGCCACGTGCCCGAGGGCAGCCGCCGCTTCCTCTACCTGCACGACGTCGCCGACTTCCAGGGCATCTGAGTGGCCGCCGTCGGCCTGATGTTCCCCCCGGACCGGCAGGCCCTGGCCCTGCTGGAGCCCCTGCTGGACGACATCGACTACGGCGGGGTGACCCCGGAGACCCTGTGGGGGCCGGGCCGGGCGCCCAACGCCTTCCACGGCATCCTGGCGCAGCTCGCCGGGGCGCTGCCCTTCGTGGCCCACGGGGTCGCCGCCAACCTCTGCGGGGCCGAGGGCGGCCACTGGCCCGAACACCTGCGCGCCCTGGCCCGCGACCACGCCATCTTCCGCTTCCTGTGGGCCTCCGACCACCTGGGCGCCGTCAAGCTGGGCAGCGAGCACGTGGGCCTGCCCGTCCCCATCGACGCACCCCCCGCCCGACTCCGCCGCCGCCTGGGCTACCTGCGGGCCCTGGTCGGGACCGCCGCCGTGGAGAACTCCGCCGTCTACGCCTGGCCCGGCCCCATGGCCGACGAGGCCCGCGCTCTGGGCGAGTCCCTGGGCCAGGAGCACCACCTGCTGCTGGACGTCCACAACCTCTGGACCGGCGCCATCAACGCCGGCGAGTCCCCCCAGGCCTGGCTCGACGCCGCCCCCCTGGACCGCGTGATCGAGATCCACATCTCCGGCGGCAAGGACGCGCCCCCCGCCTGGAGCCCCGACCGCCGCCGCCGCCTGGACTCCCACGACGACGCCATCCCCGAGCCCGTCTGGGCGCTGCTGGAGCAGGTCCTGCCCCGCTGTCCTGGCCTGCGCGGCGTCACCTTGGAGCGCGTGGAGGGCAGCTTCGGCGCCCCCGAGATCCCCCGCTTGAGGGAGGAGCTGCAGCGCGCCCGGGAGCTCTCGGTCCACCATGGGCTGCCCCTGGGGCAGCCACAACAAGGCAGCTTGAACGCCGCACTTGAACTCCTGGACGAGAACGAGGTCGGGCTGACCGAGCCGCACCTCGCGCGGGCCTACAGGTGCAGAGAGGTCCCGGCGGGCCTGGATCCCCAGGGGTTTGGGATCGCATGTCGCCTGGTCCTCCGCCTCCGCTTCGAGCGCCTGATCCACGGAGACGTTCAGGCGGCCCAGTGGTTCGAGCGGGACGACGCGGGCTTCGCAGTGGAGATGGCCCGCTACCACCGGGAGGTCCCGATGACGGCGAGCACGCCCTGGGATGAGGCCGCGCTGTGGCGGGCCTGGCGGGCTCAGTCGCTCAGCACGACGAGCTGATCGCCCTGGGGTCCCCGCACCACCATCTGTCGTCCCCAGACGTGGAGGGTGGCGTCCTGCTCGAAGTCGACGGTTTCGACCTTTCCGTCGCGCTCAAAGCGCAGAGTGCCGAAGGCGGGGGTGGTGACCTCCTCCCAGTCGTGGACGAAGGTGGAGGAGGCTGTGGCCTGCTCCAGGATCACTTGCCCACCGAGCAGGGCCTGGGGCTCCCCGCGCACGAGCGTGAGGCTCTGCTCCGCCGGCGAGGTCACCGGGGCGGGGTCCAGGGGCTTGGGCTGCATCATGGGCGGGTCCTGGCGGTGGCAGGCCAGCAGCAGCAGCCAGCTCACGGCAGGCGCAGGCGCATGCCCACCTGGAGGCGGTTGGGGTCGCTGCCGATGATGTCGGTGTTCGCGGCGTAGAGCTCCTGCCAGCGGCTGCTGCTGCCCAGGTGGCGCGCGGCGAGGCTGCCCAGGGTGTCTCCGGCGCCGACGCTGATCTGTACGCCGCTCTGCTGGGGGGTGGCGCCACCACCGGCGGAGGCGCGGGTGGCGGCCTCGAGCTCGGCGGTGCTCATCTGCGGCGCGGCGGCTGCGGTGCTGGTGGCGGCGGCGGGGGTCGCGGTGCCGAACACGGCGGCCTGGAGGGTGGCCTGCTCAGAGCGGCTCAGGCGCCCACTGGCGTGGGACCAGAACTCGGCGGAGGCGGTCTGGTCGGCCAAGAAGCGGCGGTCGTGGGCGTCGAGCTGGGAGAGCTCGGGCTCCAGGCTGCCGCGCTGGATGCGCTCGGAGAGGTTCTGGATGCGCACCGAGTTGATGAGGTTGCCGCCGGTGGGCTGGGTGAGGCCGTCGATGAAGGCCTTGAAGGCGGGATCGGTGGCGTAGTAGTGCGGCAGGTAGGCGTAGTTGACCGCGACCCACTGGCCGTTGACCTTGTACTGGTGGCCGACGATCTCCTTGTACATGTGCTCGAAGATCTCCTGCTGGCGCTTGTTGGAGAAGTTCGTCTGCACGGTGTGGCTCTGGCCGCCATGGACCGCGGTCACGTTGAAGTTGGAGACCCGCGTGTTGCTGGAGCGGGCGAAGGCGTCCCCGCGAGAGCCCTCCTCGTTCATGGTCCAGTAGGCGCGGAACTCGGAGGCGTAGCTGTTGTAGCACCAGTCCGGGGCTCGGTCGGCCTGCCCGGCCACGGCAGCGGGGCGGTCGAACTCCCAGACCTGACCCTGGCCGTGCTGGTCGGCGTCGTGCTGGACCTCGTGGACGATCACGTCGATCAGGGTGGTGTCGCTGTTCCACTGCTCGGGGTCGATGACGGTCAGGGTGCGCCCGTCGTTGGACATGGTGCCGCCCGCCCCCGGGTTCTTGAGCTCGATGCCGCTCATGTCGTTGACGTTGGTCGAGTAGGTGGCGCCGTCTTCGTGGAAGGCCTTGCGCCCATCGAAGAAGGCGTCCTTGCCGGCGGGGACCCCGGGGCGCTCGTGGGCGTCGTGGATGGGGGTGAGGACGACGGCCCGGGCCTCGCCGTTGTTGATCCACTCCGCGCTGTTGCGCTCCATCAGCTCGTCATGATCGTCCGAGCCGGGGTTCCGCGCGAGCATTCGGCCCAGCACGCTGTTCATGCGCGCGCGGTTGTCAGCGTGACGCCGAAGAGCGGCCTCCCGGCTGGCCGGGGCGTTGCTGCGGGCGCCGCCCAGGAGGTCTTCCTGCGCCGCCGCGTTCCCGTGGGTGTGGCCGTGGTCGTGGCCGTGGTCGTGACCGGCGTGCGCCGCCTCGGGGGCCGCGGCGGGGGTCTGGGTCTGACGGTACTGCTGGGCCATGGTGGGAGTCCCCGGTGCCTGTCCACTCTACAACGGCGATGGGGCCTGGATCTTTCGTTTGGCCTTGCGGATTCCCCTCATGCGCGCGCAGCGGCGGGCTTGCGTCCCACCAGCAGCACGAGCGCCACACAGGCCACGCAGCCCAGGGGCACGACCACCCACACCGGGACGCCGAAGCCCACGGGGATGGTGCCCAGGGCCACCGCGATAAGCCCGGAGGCGATGGCGTAGGGGAGCTGGGTCTTGACGTGCTTGTCGACCTCGCAGCCGGCGCCCACGCTGGAGAGGATGGTGGTGTCCGAGATGGGGCTGCAGTGGTCGCCCCAGCAGGCCCCGGAGAGCACCGCGCCGCTGGCGGCCAGGGCGATGATGGGGTCGTCCGAGAGGGCGAAGGACAGGGGCAGGGCGATGGGCATGACGATGCCCATGGTGCCGAAGCTGGTGCCGGTGGCGAAGGCGGTCGCGGCGCTCACGACGAACACGGCGGTGGGCAGCCACGCGGCGGGCAGGCTGCCCTGGAGCAGGTCCACCAGGAAGGCGGCGGCCTCCAGCTCGCCCATGGCGGTGCCCAGGCTCCAGGCCAGGAAGAGCACGGCCAGGGCCTCGAAGAGCTGGCCCATGCCCTCCAGGCCGGCGTCGAAGGTGGCCTTGAGGTCCATGGCGCGGGTGGCCAGGGCCATCAGGGCGGCGACCAGCATGCCGGCCAGGGAGCCCTTGAGCATCGCGTCGTAGCCGTCCGCGCCGCCCAGGATCTCGAAGAGCCGGGCGCCTTGGGGGGCCCCCGCGCTGCCGTCGATCCACAGGATCACGCCGGTCACCGCCAGCAGGGTCAGGATGGGGACCACGGCCAGCAGGGCCTTCCACGCGGGCTCGGGCTCGGGGAGCTCGGCGCTGTCGCTGCGCTGGGCCTGGCGGCGCTCGGCCTCCAGCATGGGCCCGAAGTCCCGGCCGGAGAAGGCGATGGCCCCCACGAACACGATGGTGAACAGCGAGTAGAAGCGGTAGGGGATGCCCTCCACGAAGAAGCCGTAGGGCTCCACGTCCGTGACCCCGGCCGCCAACAAGCCGTCCCCCATCAGCCCGACCTCGTAGCCAATCCAGGTGCTGACGAGCGCGACCGACGCGATGGGCGCAGCGGTGGAGTCCACAAGGTAGGAGAGCTTCTCTCTGCTGATCCCCAGCCGATCCGACAGGGCCTGCATGGAGCTGCCCACGATCAGGCAGTTGGCGTAGTCGTCAAAGAACACGACCATGCCGGCCAGCCAGGTGGCGACCATGCCCCGGCGCCGGGTGGTGGCGATGCGGATGAGCTGCTGGACCAGCGCGGTGGTGCCCCCGGACTTGCCCAGGATGCCCACCATGGCGGCCACGAAGAGCGAGAAGAGGGTGACCTTGACGTGGTCGCGGTCGGCGATGGCGTCCAGCAGCCAGGGGTCCACCACCTGGTAGAGCCCGCCAAAGAGGCTCTTGGTGAGCAGGACCCCCGCCAGCCAGCAGGCCGAGAAGAGGCTGAGGATGACGTTGCGGGTGCTCAGGGCGAGCGCCACGGCGGCCAGGGCGGGCAGCAGCGCCCAGACGGTCCCTTCCACTCAGTTCACCGGCTTCATCTCGCCGCGCTTGAGGCGGCCCCAGTAGTCGTCCAGGGCGGCCCGGACCTTGCCGGAGAGCAGGGCGACGCCCAGGATGTTGGGGAAGGCCATGCCCAGGATCATCAGGTCCGAGAAGTCCAGCACGGACTGCAGCTTGATGACCGAGCCCAGGAAGGCGAAGAAGAGGAAGAGCAGCTTGTAGACCATGGAGCTGCGCGCCCCAAAGAGGAAGGTCCAGCTCCGCTCTCCGTAGTAGGACCAGCTGATCATGGTGCTGAACGCGAACAGGACCACCGCCAGGGACAGGATGAGCGGGAACCAGTCCAGGACACTCTCGAACGCCGCCGAGGTCATCAGCACGCCGTCGCCCACGTCCGACTCGTAGACCCCGGTGATGACCACCACCAGGCCGGTCATGGTGCACACGATGATGGTGTCGATCAGGGGCTCGAGCAGGGCGACGATGCCCTCGCGTACGGGCTCGTCGGTGCTGGCCGCCGAGTGGGCGATGGACGCGGAGCCCACGCCGGCCTCGTTGGAGAAGGCGGCGCGGCGGAAGCCCTGGATCAGGGTGCCCAGCAGGCCGCCGAAGCCGGCCTTCATGGTGAAGGCGCCGCCCACGATGGTGCCGAAGGCGGCTCCGATCTGGTCGGCGTTGGCCACCAGGATCCAGATGGCCGCCAGCACGTAGACGCCGGTCATCACGGGCACGATGACGCCCGCGACCTTGCCGATGGACTTGATGCCGCCGATGATGACCAGGCCGACCACGAAGCTGATGATCAGGCCGTAGAGCCAGGCGCGGGGAGCGGCCCCGCCGTCGATCTCGCCGGTGGCCACCGCGCCGCTGACGCCCACGACGCTCACGGAGAGCGCGGCGCCGTCGGCCAGGTTGCTGGCCTCGCTGGCCTGGAGGGCCCGGACCTTGACGGGGGGAGAGCTGAGCTCGCCGGCGGGGACGGTGACCTCCTTGAGGGTCACGTAGCTGTGGTCGCCGACCGTCAGGGCGGTCTTCTTGGGCACGACCACATCGACCTCGGCGCGGGTGCGCTCGAAGCGGACCTCGCCCTCGGCCTTGGGGGCCAGCACGGGGACCACGTCGGCCACGGCCTGGTAGCTCTGGTTGGACTGGAACATGTTGCCGCCGCCGAAGCTGCCGCCCACGCACATCAGCGCGAACATCACGGCCAGGACCTTGCCCAGGCCCCCCATGCCCTTCTCCTGCAGGCCGGCGCTCAGGTAGCGCATGGGGCCGCCGCTGACGTTCCCGTTGGCGTCGGTCACCCGGTACATCTGGCCCAGGGTGCACTCGGCGAACTTGCTGGACATGCCCAGGAAGCCGGCCACGATCATCCAGAAGATGGCGCCGGGACCGCCGGCGGCCACGGCCACGGCCACGCCGGCGATGTTGCCCAGGCCGACGGTGGCGGACAGGGCGGAGCTGAGGGCCTGGAAGTGGGAGATCTCGCCCTCATCCTCCTCGTTGTCGTAGTCGCCCTTGGTGACGGAGATGGCGTGCCCCACGCCGCGCAGGTTGATGAAGTTCATGCGCAGGGTGAAGAAGATGGCGCCCAGCACCAGCCAGACCACGACCACCGGCAGGGTGATGGCGCGGGTGTTGGCGACGGGCTCGGTCTCGACGGCGGCGGGGCCGGTCTGGGCGATGACCTGGTCGCCGTCGATGCTCAGGACCTTGGCGGGGCCCTGGAGGGTGAGGATGCTGCCGCCGATGGACAGCTCCGGGCGCTGCTCGGGGGCGGGGAGCTCCAGGGGGAGCACCCGCAGGGGGCGGCTGGGGTCCACGGTGTCCGGGCTGGTCTCCGCACCGGTGTCCTCGCTGGTGGAGCGGGTCTGGGCGAGCACGAGGGGGAAGGGGGCCAGAGCGGTGGAGACGAAGTGTGCGTCTTCATCACTCAGCCGCGGCTCTGCCTTGAGGGCGCCGTCGAACGCCGACAGGGGGACCAGCTCGCCGGCCTGCTCCGCGGAGATCTCGGTCTCCTGGACCACCAGCAGGGTGTAGGGGACGTGGTCGGCCTCGCGGGAGAGGTAGCCCCAGCGGGCGGGGCCGTCGCCCTGGAGTTCGAGCTCCGGGTACATGGGGAAGGCCTGGGGGAGCTCCAGCTCGACCACGGGGGCCAGGACGAAGTGCTCGCCCTCGATGCCCAGGATCTGGCGCCCATCCACGACCTTGCCGACGTGCTTGGGGTCCACGTCCAGGGTCTCGTCGCCCCGGTAGAGGTCGAAGAACATCACGCTCGCGAGGGGGCCCACGACCCACTTGCCGAAGGCGGCGTCTGCGCGGTCCCCGAAGGAGGCGGGGGCCTCAGGGGGTGGCGCCTCGGCGGCCTGGGTGGCCTCGGGAGCGGGCGCCTCTGGGGCGGTCTCCTGGGCGAAGGCGGGGGCGGCCAGCAGCAGCGGCGCGAGCAGGTGCATTCACTCTCCGGGCGGGGAACCGGGGGAGTATAGGGGGTCAGCCCTCTCTTTTACAGGCCAGGGCCCAGCCGGGCGGGGGTTCAGCGCCCCAGGCGCAGCCGGACCTGGGTGGAGACAATCACCCGCAGAGCGCGCACGCCGTCCTTCCAGGTGATCTTCTTGCCCTCGTCGTAGGTGCGGCCCGAGTAGGAGATGGGGACCTCGTAGACGGCGAAGCCCCCGGCCGCGACGCGGGCGGTGAACTCGGGCTCGAAGCCGAAGCGGTCTTCGGTGAGCACCATGCCGTCCAGCACCTCGCGGCGGAAGACCTTGTAGCAGGTCTCCATGTCCGTCAGGTTCAGGTTGGTGGCCAGGTTGCTCAGGGCCGTCAGCGCCCGGTTGCCCAGGTAGTGGTGGAAGTTGAGCACGCGGTGTGGGCCGCCAAGAAAGCGGCTTCCAAAGCACACATCCGCGCGGCCGTCCAGCAGCGGCTCCAGGAGCACGGGGTAGTCCACGGGGTCGTACTCCAGGTCGGCGTCCTGGATGAGCACCAGGTCGCCCTGGGCGTGGGAGAAGCCCGCCCGCAGCGCAGCGCCCTTGCCGGCGTTCTCGGGCTGGCGGTGGGCCTCCAGCATGGGCAGCTCGTCCTGGAGCTGCTGCAGGATCTCCCAGCTCCCGTCGCTGCTGCCGTCGTCCACGCAGATGATCTGCAGGCGGTAGGGGGTGTCGGCCACGCGCTCCACGAGCTCGCGCAGGGTGGCGGCCTCGTTGTAGACGGGGATGACCACCGAGAGGAGGGGATCGGTCATGGGGGGGTGCACGGCGCGTATGATGCCACGCCGATGCCTCCGACCCCGCCCCAGCGATGGCCCCTGCTCTGTGGGGCGGTGCTCACCTTGGCCGCTGCGGTCCGGCTGGCCAGCCCCGCCGCGCACTTTGCCGCGGGGAGATTGGTCCCCGCCGACGCCGACTCTGCCTACCACCTGCGGCGCGCAGCGAGCTTCTTCTCGCCCCCCTACGGGATCCCGTCGGTGCAGGATCCCTTCCTGGGCTTCCCCGAGGGGGCGCCGGTGCCTTGGGCGCCGGGGTGGGACGCCTGGCTGGCCTTGTGGATGGCGCTGGGCCGCCCCTTCGGCCTCGGCGAATTCACGGTGGCGCTGGCCCCCCTGGTCGCCGGGGTGGGGGCGGTCGCGCTGCTGCTCTCGGCGGCCCGGGAGCGCGGCGGAGCCTGGGTGGCGCTGCTGGCCGGGCTGCTGCTCGCGGGCACCCCCCAGCACGTCGCGGCCACGCAGTTCGCGCGCCTGGACCACAACGCGGTGGAGGGCTTCGCGCTGCTCTGGCTGACGGTGGCGGCGCTGCGCCCCAAGGTGCGCCCCTGGGAGGTCGCCGGGGGCCTGGCCATGGCCTGCCTGGGCTGGGTGGGCGGCCTGCTCTATGCGGGCCTGGGCATGGCGGCGCTGGGGCTGCGGGCGGTGCTGGATGGCGACTGGGCGCCGGTGCGCGGGATGCTTCTGGGCAGCGCGCTGGTGTTCCCGATAGCGACGGCCATGGGCATCGCCCAGGGCACACCCTTCACCTACGCGCAGATGTCGGCGTTCCACCCCACGGCGCTGCTCGCGGGGGCGGCGGCGGTGGCCTGGGCGGTGGCGCTGCGCACCCTCCCGGAGCGTCGGCGGCTGCTGCTGGGCGGGGGCGGAATCGCCCTCGTGGTGGGGAGCGTGGCGCTGGGTCCTTTCGTCTGGACCGGGCTGCGGGAGTGGCTGCTGACCGGCGACCCCTGGCTGGCCTCCATCCCCGAGATGCAGCCCCTGTTCTCCCACAGCCAACAGCCCTGGGTGCAGCCCGCGCGCATGCTGGGCTGGGGGCTCTACGCCTTCCCGTTTGCGTGGGGATTTTTGGCGTACAAGGCGGGACGTGAGCACCTGGGATTGCTGCTGGCCAGCCTGGGAGCCGGTGTCCTCGCCTGCATCCAGAACCGCTTTGGTTGGAGCTTTGCCCCCCTGCTTGCGTGGGTGTTGGCCGCAGCCCTGGGACGCGCCGTCAAGCCCTCCCTCCATCGCTTCCTGCCCCTGGCGAGCCTCAGCCTGCTGCTGTTCAGCCCCAACGCCCTGAGCTTCTTCTACCTGCGCCCCAAGGCGCGCCAGTACCAGGTCCCCTGGAGCTTCGAGGCCTACCACTTCCTGGCCCGCGGGACGCCCCCGGTGGACCCCCAGGCCCCGGAGTACGGCGTGCTGGGGCTCTGGGACCACGGGCACTGGATCACGGTGATCGGCCAAAAGCCCGCCGCGATCGGTCACTTTGGGAGCTACGCGGGCGGGGTCGAGCGCTGGCAGGCCACCCAGGACATGTACGCGGGCGGCGTCCCCGAGCTCTTGGCGCTGATGGACGGCGGCCCCTACCGCTACCTGCTGGTCGAGTCCCACGAGCTCCCCCCCGGGCACCCGCTCCTGCAGGCCGGAAGCAGCGCAGAGGGGGCCGGGCATGTGGACGGGCTGCGGCTGGTGTTCGCCGCGCAGGCGCAGGATCTACGGGCTCCGGGTCTGCCTGGGGCCTGGGTCTACGAGCGGGTGCCGGGCGCGGTGCTCCAGGGCCACGGACAGCCGGGGCAGAAGGTCGGCTACCTGCAGGAGCTGGCCTGGGGGGAGGAGCGGTGGCCGTGGCGTGCTTTCACCCAGGTCCACCCCGACGGGACCTGGTCTCTGCGCGTGCCCTACGCCACCGGATCCATCGGCGAGGTCACCACGGCGCCGACCGCAGCCTTGCAGGTCGGGGGGCAGGTCTTTGCGGTCCAGGTCCCCGAGCAGGCGGTGCGCACGGGCGCGGTCGTGCAGGCGGGGCCGTGAAGCCGGCCTGGGGTCGTGGAGACGGGGGCCCTGGGATAGAGGAGCCGCCGTTCGTCGGGAGGACCCCGTGCTTCTGCTGCTCGCGCTGGCCTGCACCCCGGGCCAGAACTGCCGCACCCCCTGTCAGGTGCAGCTCCCGCACCCCAAGTACGCCGAGCAGTCTTGGGCGACGCTGACCCTGGACGGGGGCCGCCTGGTGCACCAGCAGACAAGCTGGCAGGGGGCCGTGGCGGTGGTGGACCCGGACGGCCGCAAGGCCAAGGAGACCGCGGACCGGATCCGGCGGCAGGAGCTGGACCCTGCGTACGCCGAGGGCTGGGTGCTCGTGTTGGATGAAGACGCCACCGTGCGGGAGTACGGGGCGCGGCCTTCAGCGGTGCTTGAGCTGGTCCTGACCCCCTGAGAGTCGGCGTGATCGCGTGGATACCGCTGGTTGTTGGCAGCGGGCGGGCTCTTGCCTCTGCGCGGGCGGCTCTCTCTGGCCGCAGAAAGCGTCCAGAGCGCGCGATCGCCTCCCGTAGAACTGCGGGTGACGGACCCCACCATGTTGACCCCAGTGCACTCGCTGCGCGCGCGCTACCGGCTCGCTCTGGGCCTGGTCGCTGTGCTCGCCATCGCGGCCTTCATCGGGCTGAACTACCTGCTGCACCTGCAGCAGGCCGACGCCTCCCGGATCAACGAGGCCGGCCGGCAACGCATGCTCTCGCAGCGCATCCCGGCGCTGGCCAACCTGGTGGTGCAGGGCCAGAGGCCCGGCGAGGTGCAGCGGGCGCGGGAGGAGCTGCAGCGGGCCATCCGGGAGATGGACTACAACCACCACGGGTTGGTGTACGGAGACCCGGCCCGCGAGTGGCCGGCGGTGGAACAGGGAAGCGAGCTGGACCGCCTCTACTTTGGGCCCGCGGCCCTGGACCGCCACGTGGAGACCTTCCTGGACGACGCGCGGGCCGTGGCGGCGGTGCCCTCGGATCCGGCCGCGCTGGAGCGGCTGAACCGCAGCACGGCGGGGAGCCTGCTCCCGGATCTGCACCAGGCGGTCCTGCTGAACGTGCAGGCGAGCGAGGCCCGGACCGAGGCTCTGCGTCGGGGGGAGGCGGGGCTGCTGGCGCTCACCCTGGGGCTGCTGGCGCTGGAGGCGCTGTTGATCTTCAGGCCCGCGAGCCAGCTCCTGGAGCGCTCCCTGGTCAAGATGGCCCAAGAGCAGGAGCTGCTGCTGACCCGGGAGCGGGAGAACGCCGCGCTGCTGGAGCGCACGCAGCTCGCGCTCAAGGCCCGCAAGGAGTTCATGGCGACCATGTCCCACGAGGTGCGGACGCCGCTGAACGCGGTGCTGGGCATGGCGGAGCTGCTCGGGGAGACCTCGCTGGACGCAGAGCAGTACCAGATGGTGAGGGTCATCCGGGAGAGCGGTGAGGGACTGCTGGGGGTGCTCAACGACATCCTCGACATGGCCAAGCTGGACGCGGGCCGGATGGAGCTGGAGCACATCGCCTACTCGCCGGAGGAGCTGCTGCAGGGCGTGGGGGCGCTGATGCGGGGGGCGCTCAAGAGCGACCAGGTGACGCTGCGGGTGGAGGGGGTGGCGCTGCCCAAGCAGCTCAAGGGGGACCCCCAGCGCATCCGGCAGGTGCTGCTGAACCTGGTCGGGAACGCGGTGAAGTTCACCCGGCAGGGGGAGGTCTCGGTCACGGCGCTGTGGGCCCAAGATCGGCTGCGCGTCGAGGTCCGGGACTCGGGCATCGGCATCTCGGAGGAGGCCCAGAGGGCGCTGTTCGAGCCCTTTGTGCAGGGGGAGATGGGGACCTCCCGGCGCTTTGGGGGGACGGGGCTGGGGCTGGCCATCTGCAAGCGGCTGCTGGATCTGATGGGGGGCCGCCTGGAGCTGCAGTCCACGCTGGGGGTGGGGAGCTGCTTCTCCTTTGAGATCCCGGCGCCGATCGCGGCGGCGGCCTCGCCGGTGCGGGTGGTGACGGACAGCGTGGCGCTCCCGGCGCGGGTGTTGGTGGTGGACGACAACCCGGTCAACGTGATGGTGGTCCAGCGCATGCTCAAGCAGCTCGGGGTGGACTCCGAGGTCGCCGAGCACGGCCGGCAGGCCCTGGAGCGGGCGGGCCGCTCGCAGTTCGATCTGGTGCTCATGGACTGCCACATGCCCGAGATGGATGGCTACGAGGCCACGCGGCGGCTGCACAAGAGCCAGCCCGCGCTCCCGATCGTGGCCCTCACCGCCGGGCTGACCCCCGAGGAGCAGGAGGCGTGCTGGTCATCGGGCATGGACGCGATCCTGGCCAAGCCGGTCTCCATGGAGAAGCTGCGCGCGGAGCTGGGTCGCTGGGGCGGGGAGCGCCAGTCGGCCTGAGGGGGATCAGATCCTGCCCGCTTGATCGCTAAGCGGGGGGCCGGATGGTCCGAGGGGAACGGGGACGACTCCCGGGACGCGGAGTCCTGAACAGGAGACCCCTTCATGCAACGTTTTCCTCGCTCGGCCCGCAAGCCCAAGCCTGCCTCCCGCACCCTCAAGCTGGTCGGTGGGCGCGCCGCTGGAGTGGGCCTGGGTGCCTCGCTCCTCTCCCTGACCCTGGGCTTCTCGCCGTCCGCGCAGGCCGCGCTGCAGACCACGGGCACCTACGTCCAGCTCTACACCAACGACGCGGGGCTCTGGTACGACAGCACCAGCCACAACGGGATCCAGACGGACCTGGACGGCGATGGGCTCTGGACCGACTGGGTCCGCGCGGGCTCCCCCTGGCACAACCTGACCTGGGAGTGGGACCAGGGCGGCACTGCGTACACGGCCGCGGGCAACAGCTCGGCGGGGACCTACAACTACACGGTCACCTATGAGGCCGACGAGTCCACCAGCGACTACAAGGTCGTGAAGTACGGGATGGACTACGGCGACCTGAGCGTCACCAAGACCGAGGTGTGGGCGGTCGACGGCATCCTGATGTCCGTGCGCTTTCTGGTCGAGAACAACGGCACGGCGGACGCCACGAACTTCCGGATCAACTTCGGCGTGGACCCGGACGTGGACTCCGAGACCTTTGGCGTCACCGCGACCTACAACGACGTGCGCGACCTGGACTCCGACGGGACCGACGACTACGTCGAGGCCGTGGGCTCCTCCAGCGGGTACACCTGGGCCTTTGGCTCCTGCGAGCCGGACAAGGATGAGTTCGGCATCACCGGTTGGAACCAGGACGCAGACGCGACCCTGAGCGACCCCAACAGCGCCAGCGCGGACGACACGATGCACTGGCGGCACACCGAGGCCACCATCGCGGCGGGCGACTCGGTGAGCTTTGGCCTGCTGGTGGTCTACGGCACCAGCCAGTCCGAGGCGGTGGCCAACTACGAGGCCGAGTACACCGCCTTCTGCAACGACACCGACGGCGACGGCTTCCCCGACGTGGCGGAGGACGAGGACGGTGACCTGGTCATCGACGCCTACGAGGACGCGGACGGCGACGGCGACTACACCAACGACGACACCGACGGCGACGGCACCCCGAACTACCAGGACGACGACGATGACGGCGACGGCATCCCCTCCGCCGACGAGGACGTGGACGGCGACGGCGATCCCACCAACGACGACACCGACGGCGACGGGATCCCGAACTTCCTGGACGACGACGACGACGGCGACGGCACCCTGACGATCGATGAGGGGACGACGGGGGACGAGGATGGTGACGGCATCCCGGACTACCTCGACGCACCCACGGACAACGACAAGGACGGGGTCTCCAACGACGACGAGGACATCGACGGCGACGGCGACCCCAGCAACGACGACTCCGACGGCGACGGCACCCCGGACTACCTGGACACCGACGACGACGACGACGGCGTGCCCACCTCGGCCGAGGTCTCCGGCGGCAGCTCCATCGACACCGACGGCGACGGCGTGGTCGACCACTTGGACACCGACGACGACGGCGATGGCATCGAGACGGCCGACGAAGACCTCGACTTTGACGGTGACCCCACCAACGACGACACCGACGGCGACGGCGTGCCCAACTACGCCGACTCCGACGACGACGGCGATGGGATTCAGACGGTCGACGAGGACCTGGATGGCGACGGCGACCCCGGCTCCGACGACTCGGACGGCGACCTGACCCCGGACTTCCTGGACGACGACGACGACGGCGACGGGCTGCTCACCTCCTTTGAGTTCGACCCCATCGCCAGCCTGGACAGCGACGCGGACGGCTTCGAGGACTACCTGGACGACGACGACGACGGCGACGGGGTGCCCACCGCCAGCGAGGCCTACGCGGGCAGCGCCATCGTGGACCAGGACTCCGACGGGGACGGCACCCCGGACTACCTGGACAGCGACGACGACGGCGACGGCGTGAGCACCTGGGACGAGCGCCTGGCGGCCGCCAAGCCCGCCGACCAGGACTCCGACGCGGATGGTGTGGCGGACTACCTGGACAGCGACGACGACGGCGACGGCGTGGCCACGGTCGACGAGGTCTACGGCGCCAGCGATCCCACCGCCCAGGACAGCGACGGGGACGGCTGGGCCGACTACCTGGACACCGACGACGACGGCGACGGCGTGGCCACCGCGGACGAGGTCTACACCGCCAGCGGCCCCACCGGGGAAGACAGCGACGGGGACGGCACCGCCGACTACCTGGACAGCGATGACGACGGCGACGGCGTGCCCACCGCCAGCGAGGTCTACACCGCCTCCGCGCCCACCGGCGAGGACACCGACGGTGACGGCATCGCCGACTACCTGGACAGCGACGACGACGGCGACGGCCTGAGCACCGCCGACGAGGACGTCGACGGCGACGGCGACCCCACCAACGACGACGCGGACGCCGACGGCGCGGCCAACTATCTGGACGAGGACTCCGACGACGACGGCCTCTCCGACGCCAGCGAGGCCAGCTACGGCGCGGACCCCTACGACCCCGACACCGACGGGGACGGCCTGGACGACGGCGATGAGGTCAGCGTCTGGGAGAGCGATCCCGCCAGCACGGACAGCGACGGCGATGGCCTGGCCGACGGCTACGAGGCCGGAATCGGGACCAGCCCGACCAGCAGCGACAGCGACGGCGACGGCCTGAGCGATGACTGGGAGGACAGCGCCGGCACCGATCCCAGCGACGCCTCTGGCGACAGCGACGGTGACGGCGTCTCCGACGCGGACGAGGTCCTGATCCACGGCTCCGACCCGCTGGTCGAGGACAGCGACGAGGACGGCATCTCCGACGGCGTCGAGGTCAACGAGTGGGGCACGGACCCCACCGAGCCGGACAGCGATGACGACGGCGTGGGCGACTACGCGGAGATCCACGAGCTGGGCACCGACCCCACCGCGCAGGACACCGACGAGGACGGCCTGGACGACTACGAGGAGGCCTATGAGCTGGGCACGGATCCCAACGAGCCCGACACCGACGACGACGGCCTGGGGGACTGGGCGGAGCTCTACGAGTCCGAGACCGACCCCCTGTCGGCGGACAGCGACGGTGACTGGCTGGACGACTACGACGAGTGGGTGGACTGGGGGACCGATCCCTGGAACCCCGACAGCGACGGCGGCGGCCGCAGCGATGGCGAAGAGGTGCTGGTCGACGGCACCGACCCCTTCGATGTCTCCGACGACCTGGCCGACACGGACGACGACGGGATCACCGACTGGGAGGAGGAGAACAGCTTTGGCACCGATCCCCTGAGCGCGGACAGCGACGGCGACGGCGTGGACGACGGCGAGGAGGTCTACGTTGACGAGACCGACCCCCTGGACGCCGACAGTGACGACGACGGCGTGGACGATGGGCAGGAGAAGGAGCTGGGCAGTGATCCCCTGGCGGTGGACAGCGACGGCGATGGCCTGAGCGACGGCGAGGAGGTCGAATCTGGCACCTCGCCGATCGACCCCGACTCCGACGGCGACGGCCTGGACGACGGCTACGAGGCCGAGCTGGGCACCAGCGGCATGGTCGAGGACAGCGACGGCGACGGCCTGAGCGACCGCGACGAGGCCTACGAGATCGGCAGCGATCCGATGGTGATGGACTCCGACCGCGACGGTCTGGACGATGGCTTCGAGGTCGAGCTGGGCACCTCGCCGATCAAGGCCGACTCCGACGGCGGCGGCATCGACGACGGCGAGGAGGTCGCCCGCGGCCTGGATCCCCTGGACCCCGCCGACGATGTGGGCACCTACCTGGGCGGCGGCGGCTTCGGCTGCAGCTCCAGCCCCGCGGCCCCCAGCGGCCTGGTGTTCGGTCTGCTCGCCATGCTCGGTCTGGTGGTGCGCCGCCGGCGCTGACACTCCGAGCTGAAAGCGCGCGGTCCGTCAGGTGCTCCTGGCGGGCCGCGCCTGCTTCAGGAGGCGACCAGCGCCCGCAGGTTCGCCGCGATCTGCGGCGCCATGTCCTGCATCGCCTGGATCATCATCTTGTCGGGCACCATCCAGCCCATGTCCGCGGTGCCCGTGTAGGTCACCCGGCTGGCGCCCTGACCCAGGGGGCTCGCCACGATCTCCCCCGCCATCTTGGTGCGCTCCTCGGGCCCCTGCACGTAGCTGAGCTTGCCCGGCTCCCGGCTGAGCACCAGCACGTAGGAGGTCTCGATGCCCATGTAGCGCTCAGTGAGCTGCAGGGTCTTGGTGGTCTCGGTCTCGCTGAGCACGCTGCTGGCGACCACCGAGGGAAAGACGGCCTGGAAGTTGTCGTCTGCCCAGAGCGCGGCGATCACCACCTCGGGCTCCGCGGCCACCGCGAAGGACATCTCCACGCCCACCCCGCGCTCGTCCTGGACGGCCTGGGTCTGCACGGTGGTGGGGAGCCCAATAAATGACTCAGCGGGGAGTTCAGCGGGCGGCTCGGCGGCGCCCATCCACAGCATCAACAAGGCGTTCATGCCGCCAGGGTAGCCCAGGATTCGCCGGCCGGGGGACCCCGCTCAGCGCGCCCGCGCCCCACACTGCGCGGCCTGCTCCTGCAGCCCCAGCCCCGCCATCAGGCGCTGCGCGAACACCCAGCCGGCCTTCCAGTCGGGGAGCTTGGCCAGCAAGGGCTCCAGGGCACCAAAGGCCTCGGCGTGTTGACCGCCCAGCTCCGATCTGCGCGCCCGCACCAGCCGCCCCAGCAGCGGATTCGCGGGCGGCGCCATGCCCGGTCGGGTGCGCTTGGGCAGGGGCCACCCCATCGCCAGAGCGGTCGCATACACACTCACGCGCGCGTCCCCGGGCAGCAGGAAGCCCGGGTCCGGCAAGGGCGGCGGGGACCAAGCGGGGGCCGAAGACAAGCGCACGTGGATCGGCCCCGAGGCCTGGATCCAGCCACGCAGGTCCTCGCCGGCGCCGAAGTTGCCTTCCCAGTACAGGCGGACGGCGCTCAGGGGGTCTGCCGGCTGATGCAGGTGCACCCAGATCCCCCTCGGCTCCCGCTCTTCTCCCTGCTCCCCGTCGCTCCAGGCGTGGGCTTGCAGTGCGGCCTCCAGAGCGCCCTCGTCTCCGTCGTGGAGGAGGAGGAGGTCCTGGGTGGGCTGCGCATCCTGGCTCACCAACCCAAGCTGCTGGCGGATCCAACGCTGCCTGGGACTGTGGGCCCCGGCGAGGTCAACGATCAGCGAACGGCCCAGCTCCGGCAGACCCCGCTGCTGCGCGCCCAGAGCCCAGGAGTGGGCCTGATCGGGGCTCAGGGTGGCGCGGGCGGCCTCCAGGCGGCGGGTGAACACCGGCTGCACGAAGCTGCGGAAGCGCGCGGTGTGGGTGCTCTGGTCCGACTTGCGCCACTGGCCGGCCGCGGAGCCGCGCAGGCCATCGTGGGAGCGGTACAGGAAGGTCGCGAAGGGCAGGCTGGCGAAGGGCGCGACCTGGGACAGGCGCAGGTACATGTCCATGTCCTGGCCGCGCACCATGCTGGGGTCGTAGGGGCCGGCCTGGGCCTGGGCGCCGGCGCGGATCAGGCAGGCGCCGGGCATGCCGGGGATGCGCTGCACGCACTCCTCGACGCAGCGGGCGGGGGGCACGCGGGAGGCGGGGAGCCAGTCGCCGGGCTCTCCGGTGGCGCCGTCGAACACCACGCTGTCGCCGAACACCATGGACAGCTCGGGGTGGCTGAACAGAGCGGTGGCGAGCAGGCGGATGGCGCCGGGGAGCAGCAGGTCGTCGTCGTCCAGGACCAGGAGGGCGTCGCCGGATGCGGCGTTGATCGCGGCGTTCAGGGCGGTGGGCTTGCCCTGGTTGTCCTGGTGGAGGACCACCAGGTCGTCCTGGGTTTCCAGCCAGGACCGGGTCTCGTCCTGGGAGCCGTCGTTGACCACCACGATCTCGCAAGGCCAGTCCTGGGCGCGGGCGGAGGCCACGGCGGCGGGCAGCAGCTCGGCGCGGTTGTAGGTGCAGATCAGCAGGCTGACGGTGGGCTTGCCCTGGAGCCGGGGGAGGGGGCGGGACTCGGCGGTAGCCGCACCTCGCAGGCGGAAGGATGCGTCTACGGAGGCCGCGCAGGGGCTGCGATCCAGGGGCGGTAGGCCCAGACGTTGGAGGGCCGCATCGACCGCTTCTCCCCCCGGGTGGGGCCAGTGGGGGATGCGCCCGGCGATCCAGAGCTGCGCGGCCAGCCAGCCGTCGTCGGAGGGGGGCACGCTCAGGTGAAGGGGGGCCTTGTGGAGCAGCGCGGCGACCGCCAGGCGCTCCTGTTGGCTGCGGGGGCGGAGGCCGGTGGAGAGTCCCATTCAGCCCGCCTGTCGGGCCATCGCCCGCTGCATCAGCGCGTGGAGGGTGGCGGCCTCGCTCAGGCGGTGGGCGGCGATGCGCTCGGCGATCAGGGCCTTCCAGCGCTCGGGGTCGCTGGGGTCCAGCATCAGCCGCAGCTCGGTGTCGGGGTGGGCGTGGAAGGCCATGCGCGGGTCCACCCCCAGGCCCTCCAGGTTCTGCCGGATGGTGTCGTTGGCGGGGTCGCGGGTGAGCGCCTTGAGCAGGTTCTTGGTGGCGAGCTGGGGGTCGCCGGCCAGGTGGTAGAGCACGCTCAGGTCCGACCAGGCGCGGGCCGACCAGCCAAAGCGCTTGACCAGGGAGACGGCCACGTGGGTGGCCTCGAGCAGCTTGCCCTGGCCGGCCAGATCCTCGATGGCCTGGGGGCCGGGGCGGGGGGCCACGGCGCGGGCGACGACCACGATCTGGTGGCCCAGGCGCACGAGCCGGTGGGGGGGGAGCTGGGCGCTGCCGGAGCGGTCCCAGTCGGTGGGGTGCTCGGCGTTGACGGCCTGGGAGGGGCCATATCCAGCGGCGCTGGCGCTGAGGCGCTGGGGGGACCAGCCGGCCTCGTAGAGGGCCAGGACGAGCTCGTCGGGGCGGGCCTGGAAGCGCCAGGTGGGGTGTCGGCTGGCGCGGCCGGTCGCGCGGGCGAAGTGGCTCAGGTTGTAGAGGGTGAACACCCCCAGAGCCCCTGGCTGTGCGCGCTCCCGGAGCTGCCGCAGGGTGCCAGCGAGGTCATCGAGGTACTCCAGGCTTCCGGAGCAGACGACGGAGTCAAAGCGCCCATTGAACGCCGGGAGTGGCTGCTGGTTCAGGTCGGCCTGCTGGATGCGGAAGCGGGGCTCGCCGGTGACCACGGCGTGGGAGATGTCGACGCCCTGGTAGTCGAAGGGCTTGCCCAGCATGCGGCCCACCAGACCGGTCGAGCAGCCCACGTCCAGCACGCGCCGGCCGCCCTCGCCCAGCACGGTGTCGACGACCTTGCGCAGGCGCCGGTGGGCGGTGTCGTACTTGAAGGTCTCGCCCTGCCAGCCGGCCTGGCCGTTGGTCCCCGAGCGGGGGCGGGCGATGCGCTTGCCCTTGGCGATCGCGGCCAGGGTGTCGAGCTGCTCGTGGGCGCGCTCCTGGAGCTCGGGCAGGGCCGCCAACAGGTTGGCGCGGTGGCTGTCCCGGTGGGCCCAGGCCTTCATCAGCAGCTCCGGCAGGCCCGCGCAGTCCGCGATGTCCACGGACAGCCCCTCCAGGCCGCACATGCCCAGGTACTCCGGGGTCTTGAACTCGTAGGCGACCCCCACCGCGGGCACCCCGGCGGTGGTGGCGAAGATCAGCGAGTGCATGCGCGTGCCCAGGAAGAAGTCGCACGCGCCGGCCTGCTCGCGCAGCGCCTGGAAGGAGATGGCGGGGTCCCGCTCCAGGCGCACGTCCCCGCGGATCCGGTCGGCCACGCGCTGGGCGGTCAGGCGGTCGTCCTGGCGGTAGCCGCCCAGGTCGGTGCAGTTGGAGAGCAGCCGGATCCGCCCGCCGGTCGCGTCCAGCCAGCGCTGGCAGGCCTGGGCGACGTTGTCCTCGTAGGCGGACTGGAGCGCTGAGGGGTCCGGGTGGCCCGGGAAGTGCCAGTGGCGAACCGTGACCCCCAGGGTGGGCAGGGTCCGCTCCTCCTTCTCCTGGGGCAGGGGGTGGAGGATGGCGGCGTCGACGCCCTGGTGGATGGGGGCTCCGACGCCCAGCTCGCGCACGATGCGGGCGGAGGCGGGGTCGCGGGCGACGATCCAGGCGGCCTGGTCCAGCACCTCGCGGGTGGCCATGCGGGAGAGGGGGCTGTCCAGGGGGCCGATGGACTGGGCGAAGAACACCACGGGGATCTCGGCGCGGTGGGCGGCCTGGTAGAAGGCCAGGCGGGGCCCCAGGTTCAGCGCGTAGAGGTCGTTGAGGAAGCTGCCCCCGCAGGAGACCACCAAGTCGGTGTCGACCAGGGCGCGGGCCATGGCGATGGGGTCGTTGTCCCCGATGAACTCGACGCCGGGGTGGAAGCTGCGGCCCACCTGGGGTTGGTGGGAGATCACCTGGAGCTGGGCGTCCGGCAGGCGCTCTCTGAGGCCGGAGAGGATGCCCTCCAGGATGGCTGCGTCACCTCGGTTCGCCGACGAGAAGCTGTCCGCCACCAAGATCTTTGCGCTGCGGGGTGCCGGCGAGGAGAACACGTCGCGGATCAACCTCTGCGCGGCGATCTCGGCGTCGTGGCAGGCCGCCAGGCGCGGACCGCTGACCCCCATGCGGGTGAGCTCGGAGGGGCGCTGCGCGAGGCGCACCAGGGCCATGGCCAGGGCGTGGGGGTCGCCGGGCTCGACCAGCAGGCCGTTGACGCCTGGGGCGACCAGGTCAGGGATGCCGGCGATGCGGGAGGCGATCACCGGGCGGCGGAGGGCGCCGGCTTCGGCGAGCACGGTGGGGATGCCGTCCATGTCGCCGTTGGGCGCCGCGACGCTGGGGGCGACCACGAGGTCGGCTTGGGACATGGCACGCAGCACCTCGCCGTAGGGCCGCAGTCCCGACAGGTGGAGTCCGCTGGGGAGGGGCTTGTTGGGGACCTGGGTCCCGATGATCTCCAGCTCCAGCTCCGGCGCGTGCTTCTTGGCCCGCTTCCAGGCCTCCAGGAGCACGCCGAAGCCCTTCTTGGGGGTGGGCCGGCCCACGGCGAGGATGCGCTTGAGCTGGGTGGGTGCGGGGGGCGCGCTGTGGATCAGGCCGCTGAGGCGGGCGGCGTTGGGGACGATGGCGATGCGCTCGGGGTCCACGCCGGCGGTGGCGATGAAGTCCCGGTGGAAGCGGGAGATGGTGACGACCTTGGTGCACAGGGGGCTGAGGGTCTGCCAGTCCTCCATGGTGACGGCGGCGTCTCGGCGGAAGAGGTCGTAGGCGTGGCACATGAACGAGAAGGGAGTCCGCGTGCGCTCGGCGATCTCCTGCAGCACCCGCAGGCCAAAGTCGGCGAAGTGCCCGTGCAGGTGGTCGAAGTCGGCCAGGACGGCGTCCAGGGCCTGGGTCTGGGAGAGGTCGCTGTGCAGGATGGGGAAGGGCGCCCCGTCGGGCCCGTCTCCGAAGCGGATCGTGGGATCCCCCGCCCGGTGGCACACCACCCCCACGCGCACCCCGGCGGCCCGCAGCGCGACCATCTCCGCGTGGACGAAGGTCTGGCTGAGGACGGGGTAGTCGGCCAGGACGTAGCAGACGGCGGGCGGCTTGGGCATGGGCACTCCTGGCCGCGCATCGGTCGCGATCGCCGGAAGTTGAGGCCGATCTGGGACGGCTGCACCGGGGGCTGTCAGGTCGGCGACACTCCTTCCGCTGTCCCTTGCAGGCCTCAAGTGGACTCGCGGGTGTACCGACGATGCGGATAGGCTGGGATCCCTCAAGGAGATCCCATGTTCCTGCTCGCCCTCTTCGCAGGCGCCGCCCACGCCTCTGGAAACCAGGCCGCCTTTGGCGGGGACGCCGATCGCATCGACCTGGGGACCGGCTTGAACCCGGGCACCAGCTTCACGTGGGAGGCCTGGGCCTCCTTCGAGACCTACGCCGAGTCCAACTACGACACGATCCTGGAGGTCGTGGACCCGAGCACCGCCCAGAACGTGTTCTACGTGGGCTACGTCTCCGGCAACTGGCAGATCGAGTTCAACGACGTCAACGCCAGCGAGGGCGGCTCCTGCACGGACGGGACCGAGGCCATCTGCGACGCCACCTCCTACGCCGACTACGACCTGACCCACCTGGCCGTGGTGGTCGATGGGACCGACGTGACGCTCTACGTGGACGGCGTCGCCACGGACACCCTGACCCTGAGCGGCGCGGTCACCTGGTCCAGCACCGACGAGTGGGGCCTGGGCACGGACATGGACACCGCCGGCTCCTACAGCTCCGACTACCTGGTCGGCGCGCTGGACGAGGTGCGGATCTGGGAGCGCGCCCACGACGCCGACACCGTCTCCTGCCTGATGGACTACGCCCTGACCGGCGGCGAGCCCGGCATCTACGCCCTGTGGAACATGGACGACGCCACCGGCTCCACCACCGCCACGGACAGCGGCCCCAACGGCCTGACCGGTACCCTGGAGGAGGACACCGACTTCGAGGCCAGCGGCTTTGGCCTGACGGTCTCCAGCGGCGGCGACATCCCCTGCTACGACTTCGACGAGGACGGGCTGACCCCGAACGACGGAGACTGTGACGACACCGACGCGACTGTGTACCCGGGCGCCACGGAGATCGACGCCAACGGCATCGACGAGGACTGTGATGGCTACGACGGCGGCGTGGACAGCGACGGCGACGGCCTGGACGACGACGACGAGGCCAACACCTACGGGACCGACCCGGACGCCCCCGACACCGACGGCGACGGCCTGAGCGACGGCGACGAGGTCAACACCTACGGCACCGACCCTCTGAATGAGGACACCGACGGCGAGGGCCTCACGGACGGCGAGGAGGTCAACACCCATGGGACCGATCCCCTGGACAAGAACTCCGACGACGACGGCCTGAACGACTGGCGCGAGGTCAACGTCGAGGGCACCGATCCCAACGACGCGGACAGCGACGACGACGGCCTGAGCGACGGCGACGAGGTCAAGACCCACGGCACCGATCCCAACGCGGCGGACACGGACGGCGACGGCCTGGACGACGGGGAAGAGGTCAACACCTACGGCACCGACCCCCTGGACACCGACACCGACGACGGCGGCGTGGCCGACGGCACCGAGGTGCTGCGCGACGGCACGGACCCCCTGGACGGCAGCGACGACCTGCCCGGCTCCGGGGACCGTGACGGCGACGGCCTGAGCGACGACGAGGAGCGGGCGCTGGGCACCGACCTGGACAACCCGGACTCCGACGGCGACGGCCTCAGCGACGGCGAGGAGGTCAACAGCCACGGCACCGATCCCCTGAACGCCGACACGGATGGCGGCGGCAAGTCCGACGGCGACGAGGTCAGCGACGGCAGCGACCCCCTGGACCCCAGCGACGACGCCGATCCCCAGGACACCGGCGACACGGGCGAGCCCCAGGACACTGGCGACACGGGCGAGCCCCAGGACACCGGGGACTCGGGCGACACCGGCCAGCCCCAGGACAGCGATCCCCAGGACAGCGGGACCACCCAGGACACCAGCCCCCTGAGCGGCGTCGACGGCCTCTACTCGGGCGGATCGGGCGCAACCTGCTCCAGCACCCAGGCGCCCGCGGGGGCCTTTGGTGGCGTGCTCGCGCTGTTGGCTGGTGTGATGCTGCTCCGCCGGCGGGATTGAAGGCCGCTCGCCGGATTTCGCTCAGGCTGAAGAGATGTCCGGCCGTATCTTGCGGCTGGAGGTCCCATGTACGGACTGGTGAACAAAGCGATCGAGGGTCTGGTCTGCAAGCAATTCGGCGAGGACACCTGGTTCCAGATCGTGGACCGGGCCGGCGTCGACGCCGACAGCTTCATCTCCATGGACCCCTACCCGGATGAGATCACCTACCGGCTCGTCGGGGCCGCGTCGGAGACCCTGGACATCCCGGCGGACGACCTGCTGGAGGCCTTCGGCGTCTACTGGATCCAGTACGTCGGCAGCCGCGGCTACGGCCCCCTGATGAACCTGGAGAACCGGGAGCTCTTTGAGTTCCTGGAGGATCTGGACCAGATGCACAGCCGGGTCGCGGACACCATGCCGGAGCTGCGCCCGCCGCGCTTCACCGCGGAGCGTCTGGGCCCCAAGCAGCTCCGCATGCACTACCACAGCGACCGGGCGGGCCTGGGCCCCATGGTCGCCGGGCTGCTGCGCGGCCTCCTTCAGGTCAAGGAGCTGGAGGGGGAGATCCGCTGGACCGCCAAGCGCAGCGAGGGCGCCCCTCACGAGATCTTCGAGGTGACCCTCCAGTGACCCCCCTCGGTCTGGGCCACGACGAGCTCGGCAGGGTCTTCCCGCTCTTCCTGCGGGTGGATCCGGCGCTGGAGATCCTGCGCGCGGGGCCCGGGTGGGATCGTCTCGGGGTCCCCCAGGGCGGCCTGCTGGAGCGCTTCGAGGTCCTCAGGCCCGAGGGGGCTGTGCTCTCCTGGGACACCCTGGCCCACCTCCGCGACACCACGGTGCTCCTTCAGCTCCGCGACACGGAGCTGCGCCTGCGAGGACAGATCCTCACCCGCGAGGACTACGCGGTGCTGCTGCTCTCGCCCGCGGTCCGCTCCCTGGAGCAGCTCAGCCAGAGCGGCCTGCAGATCAGCGACATCGCCCCCCACGACGCGAGCTCCGAGCTGCTGGTGCTGGTGCAGAGCCTGGACGCTTCGCTGGAGGACTCCCGGGTGCTCGCCTCCCGGCTCTCCGAGCGCCGCCGGCGCCTCCAGGCGGCCCGAAAGGAGGCCGAGCAGGCGCAGCGGGTGGCTGAAGAGGCCCTGCAGGTCGCCGAGCAGGCCCGCATCGAGGCGGAGCGCTCCGCGGCCGCCCGCTACGCCTTCCTGGCCGCCATGTCCCATGAGATCCGCACCCCCCTCAACGGCGTGTTGGGCATGGGGGAGCTGCTCGACGGCACCGACCTGGACAGCGAACAGCGGCAGCTCCTGGGCACCCTGCGGGACTCCGGCACCTGGCTGCTGCACATCATCAACGACATCCTGGACTTCTCCAAGATCGACTCCGGCAAGCTGGGCCTGGAGCTGCGGGATGTGGATCCCCGGGCCCTGGCCGAGGAGGTCGTCACGCTCCTGGCGCCCAAGGCCCAGGCCAAGGGGCTGGAGCTGCTCCTGGATGTGCGGGCGCGGGTCCCGGCCCAGATCCACACCGACCCCACCCGCCTGCGGCAGGTGCTGCTCAACCTGGTCGGAAACGCCCTCAAGTTCACCCGGAAGGGCTACGTCGAGGTCTCGCTGGACCACATCGACGGCGCGCTCCACGGCCAGGTCCGGGACACCGGGATCGGGCTGCACCCGGAGCGCCAGGAGCGGCTCTTCGAGCCCTTCACCCAGGCCGACCTGTCCACCACCCGCCGCTACGGCGGCACGGGGCTGGGGCTGAGCATCTCCCGGCAGCTCTGCGAGGCCATGGGTGGCGGGATCTCGGTGCGCTCCGTCCTGGGAGAGGGGGCCACCTTCTCCTTCCACCTGAATGCCCCCGGCAAGGGCCAGTACCGCTGCCCGCGGCTGCTCCTGGACGGCCCCGTCGCTGTCGTCGAGCGCCGGTCCCGCACCCGGCTGGCCTGGGCCTCTCAGCTCCGGGACATGGGCGCGGAGGTGGTCGCGGTGGACTCGCTGCGCAACCTCCCGGAGCGCCGCTGGGCCGCGGTGTTGGTGCACCCGCTGGCGGAGCTCACCGGCCAGGCCCCCCCGGAGCGCTGCTTTGTGATCGCCGACCTCGCGGACGCGGCCCAGGCGCGCCAGGCCGCGGAGGGCTTGGGCGGCCACCTGAGCTTCCCCTGCCGCCCGGAGCAGATCCGGGACGTGCTGGGCGGGGTGATCCCCCAGGCCCCTGAGCCCCAGTCCGCCAGCCCCTGCGCGGGCCTGCGGGTGCTGCTGGTCGAGGACAACCCGGTCAACCAGCGGGTGGCCCTGGCCATGCTCAAGCGGCTGGAGGTGTACGCGACCTTGGCCCCGGATGGTCTGCACGCGGTGGCGCTCTCCGCGGAGCTCCCCTTCGACCTGATCCTGATGGACGTGCAGATGCCCGTCATGGACGGGTTCACGGCCACTGAACAGATCCTGGCGGAGCGGGGCGCGAGCGCGCCCCCGATCATCGCCATGACCGCGTCGGTGATGCCCGAGGACCGCGAGCGGGCCTTCGCAGTGGGCATGTCGGCGGTGCTCCACAAGCCGGTGCGGATGGAGGAGCTGGAGCGGACCATGGCCCAGGTCCTGCGCCCGCGGGGGCTGGCGCTGCTCGGGTGAGCGCCCGCGCCTTGGGATTTGTCCCTACTTTGATTCAGTCCGAGGCAGGCTGCGTCGATCCCCGTTGGTGGAGGTCGAACGAATGTACGGCATCGTCAATCGCGGGCTTGAGGAGCTCATCCTTCGGGAGCACGGCGAGGAGGTCTGGCTCGACATCCTGGAGTCGGCGGACGTCGACATCGACGGTTTCGTCAGCCTCCAGAGCTACCCCGACGCCCTCACCGTCAAGCTGGTCGTCGCGATCGCGGAGTACAAGGGGATGAGCGCCGAAGAGGTGCTGATCCACTTTGGGGAGTACTGGACCACCTACACCCGGATGCGCGGCTTCGGCCCCATCCTGAATCTGGAGCAGGGCAGCCTCGAGGACGTGCTCCGCAACCTGGGCCAGATGCACCGCCGGGTCCGCACCTCCATGCCCCAGATGCGCCCCCCCAGCTTTGTGGTCCACGGGCCCGAGCAGGGGGTGTTCCGCATCGAGTACCACTCCGAGCGCGACGGCCTCGGCGGCTTCGTGGTCGGCGTGTTCCGCTCCCTGATGCGCCTCAAGGGGGTCCAGGGCGAGGTCGTCTGGAGCGAGCGCCGCTCGGAGGGGGCCCCCCTGGATGTCTTCGAACTCCGCATCGCCTCACAACGGGCAGCATGACCTCACCCGGTCCCCGGCCTTGCCTGGAGGGCGCGTCCCTGAGCGCTGCCTTCCCCTTCTACCTGCTGATCGACGCGGAGCTGCGCGTGGTCGGCGGTGGCCAGGGGTGGTCCAAGCTGGGGGGCATCCCCGCTGGCCCCATCAACGAGCGCTTCGAGCTGCTCTGGCCGCAGCGGGACCAGATCACCACCCACGACATCCCCACCTACCGCCGCGAGGGCTTCCACCTGCGCCTGCGCAGCCTGCCGCTCAAGCTGCGCGGCCAGTGGGTCGTGCAGGACGGGGGCGCGCTGCTGTTGTGTTCGCCCGAGATCCGCAGCCTCTCCCTGATGAGCGTGCTGGGCCTGTCCCTGGAGGACCTCGCCCCCCACGACGCCACCGCCGAGCTGGTCACCCTGATCCACACCCTGGACGTCTCGCTGCAGGACTCCCAGGAGCTCGCCGACCGCCTCAAGCGCCGCCGCAAGCGCCTCCGGACCAGCATGGAGGAGGCCCGGGTCGCCCAGGAGCACGCCGAGCGCGCGTTCGCCGCCCGCCACAGCTTCCTGGCCACCATGTCCCACGAGCTGCGCACCCCCATCAACGGCGTGCTGGGCATGGCCAGGCTGCTGGAGCAGAGCGAGCTGGACCCCGAGCAGCAGGACTTCCTGGACGCCCTGACCCGCTCCGGCAGCCAGCTCCTCAGCCTGGTCGACAACATCCTGGGCTACGCCCGGATCGACAGCGGCAAGCTGGAGCTCCGGCCCGTGTGGATCGACCCCCGCCGGCTGGCCGGCGAGCTGGTCTGGGACGCCGCCGACCGGGCCGAGGCCAAGGGCCTGAGCCTGCGCTACTCGGTGTGCAGCGACGCGCCCCCCAAGGTCCGCATCGACCCCCGCCGGGTGGCCCAGATCCTGGAGCGCATGCTCTCCAACGCCGTCAAGTTCACCCACGACGGCGAGATCGAGCTGCGCATCGAGCACCGGGACGACGCGCTCCGCATCATCGTCCGTGACACCGGCATCGGCATCGAGCCCCAGGCCCTGCCCACCCTCTGCGAGCCCTTCACCCAGGCGGATCTCTCCCACACGCGGCGCTACGGCGGCGCGGGCCTGGGCCTGAGCATCGTCTCCCGCATCGTCGAGCGCATGGGAGGCCGCCTGGAGGTCGAGTCCTGCCTGGGGGAAGGCTCCACGTTCACCATCACCCTCCCGGCCCCGGCCCGCAGCGCCTTCGCCACCCAGGTCCAGGAGGAGGAGGAGGAGACCCCGTCCAACGGGACACCTGGGCCCAACGCCCCGGATCTCTCCAGCCTCCCCCCCGGTCTGCGGGTGCTCGTCGTCGAGGACAACCCGGTCAACCAGAAGGTGGCGGAGGCGACGCTGCGGCGCCTGGGCGCGCAGGTGACGGTGGCGAACAATGGGCTGGAGGGCGTGCGCGCCGTCCGGGCTCACCCCTTTGACCTTGTGCTCATGGACTGCCAGATGCCGGTCATGGATGGCTTCGAGGCCACCCTGAAGCTCCGCGAGGGCGTCGCCCCCAAGCTGCCGGTGATCGCGCTGACCGCCTCCGTGATGCCCGAAGACCGGGAGAGGGCCGCGCAGGTGGGCATGGATGCCTTCCTGAACAAGCCCCTGAACATCCAGGAGTTCCTGCGCACCGCCCGCGACCTGCTGGCCGCGAACTACTCCGTGGGGGCGGTCGGCGACCCGGTGTCCTCGCCGGTGGACGGATCTTCGGAGGTGTCGGGGGTGGTCTCGGGCTGAGGGGGTGGGGGCGTGATCCAGCAGTGGCTGAGATCCTTCACCTCCCGGACCTCCCGGCTGGTGAGCAGGATGAGGCCCTCGGGGTCGGCCATGACGTTGAAGTCGGCGGTGCGGCCGGGGACCTCGAACTGACCGTGGCCGTTGTCCACGTCGACCAGGGCGCCGACGCGGCGAAAGCCCTCCTGATCGTCGACGGTGACGGGCAGATCGAAGGAGCCGAAGGGCACGTCGGACTGGATGCAGCCGCGCAGGGTGCCGTCGTCCTGGTGGAGGACTTCGACCGTCACGCCGGGGATGATGCCCTGGTAGACCCAGAAGTCGAAGAAGTCGTCCAGATCCTGGCCGGAGTGGTACTCCAGGGCCTCCTGGAGCATCTCGGTGGTGATGAAGTTGTGCTTGCGGGCGGTGAGGACGCGGTCCAGGGCCTTGTAGTAGACGTCCTCGCCGACGCGGTAGCGCAGCATGTTGCCCATCACGTAGAGCCCGTAGAAGCGCTGGGCGAGGCCGCCGTACCAGCCGCGGGTGCCCTCGGTGCCGGTGTCGGTCAGGTCCAGGGCGGGCCGCATGTTCTGGGGGACGCCCAGGCGGTCGACCTGCTCCTGGGGGTCCTCCAGGTAGCCGCGCAGGGTCTCCATCCACTCAAAGTAGGGCTGGGTGCCCTGGACGCCGCGCACGTAGAAGGCGGAGTAGACCTCGGGCATGACCCAGGCCAGCCACGCGTCGCGGGCGCCGCCGGGCTGTACCAGGCCGTCCCAGTAGCGGCGGGCGAGCTCCCGGCTGAGCATGGTCTGGCCGGTGAAGGGGTCCAGCTCGCGGTAGAGGGTGTTGGCGCCGGTGCCGCCGCCGCGGCCGATGAGCTGGTTGATCTCCAGCATGCCGTCGCCGGGCTCGTTGCGGTCGCGGGTGAAGGTGAGATCGCGGCCCTGGTAGATCTCGAACTCGTCGACGGGGAGCTCGGGCATCAGGCGGGCGTAGAAGCCCAGCACGCGGCGGAGCTCGGGGGCGATCTCCTCCAGGGAGTAGGCCTCGGCGGGGTTGAGGTGGATGCGCACGCCGGGGTAGCCGAACGCGGGCGGCTCTTCGTGGGTGTTCCACTTGCCCATGGCCACGCCCGGACGGAGGTCGTCCTGGCCGCGGACCGTGAGGGTCATCAGCTCCACCTCCTGGTCCCAGTTCTCCCGGATGGTCTCACCGGAGATGGCCACGTTGTAGTTGTAGAGGCTGGGGGTGGTGACGGTGGTCTCGTGGTCCCAGCGGGTGCCCGCGGCCTGGGGCCACAGCTCGGGGAGCAGGTTGCGGAAGCCGGTGGTCGGGCCCAGGGACTGCACCTCGCCGCCGGCGCCCTGGGAGCCCATCTGGATGAAGTTCCACTGGGTCTCCCAGTCCATCACGATGTCCACCTGTTCGCCGGCCTCCAGGGGCTCGGGCAGCAGGACCAGGATGGGGTAGTCCTGCCCCGCGCGGTCCACGCTCATGTTCACGGTGTCGTCGGTGAAGGTGGAGCCGGGGTCGCTGCTCAGGCTCAGGCCGCTGCCGTCTTCGGAGTTGTCGGTGGCGTCGCTGGCCGTCGAGTTCGCGGCGGTGGAGTCCACGCCGGAGCTGGAGGTGCTCTGGCTGCTGCTGGAGGTGGTGCTCCCCTTGTCGGGGTCGGTGTCCACGCTGGCCAGCGACGCGGGGTCGCCGGTCATCTGACCGCCGAAGATGTCGGAGTTCAGGGCGGTCCAGGACAGGGCGTTGCCGCGCCGGTCCGCGATCAGGTGGATCTGGAAGGTGTTCTCGCGGCCCTCGTAGCGGGGCATGTTCAGGACCAGGATCTGGGCGCCGTCCCGCTGGGCTTCGAAGGTCAGCCGGGAGCGCACCTGGGCGCGGATGTACTTGCGCAGGCGGATGGGGCGGGCATCGACCTTGACGCGGGCCTCGATGGCCTCGAAGTCCCGGGCGCGCAGGCCGGGGATGTCGGGATCTTCGCGCTTGTCGACGGGGTAGCCCGCGCCGGTGAAGCGCACGCGGTGGTAGTTCTGGTCGGGGTCCCGGCCGTGGGCGAACACGGTGCTGTGCTCGCCCTGCTCCAGCGCGCCGGTGGGGTCCACCATGCAGCTCAGCCAGCGGTCGTTGGGGCCCACCGCCACGGAGTCGGGCCCGCGGGCCACGTTGTAGTGGCTGTCGGTGAGGAAGTCGGCCACCACCATGCGCTCGTCCCAGGCCAGGCCGCCGAACTCGGAGGTGAGGATCTCCTGGGCGATGCGGGGGCGGGGATCCAGGCCGCCGGCGATCCAGTTGCTCAGGCGGTTGGGCAGGGTGGCGCCGGCCTTGAGGAAGGCGCCGGTGTGGCGCTTGTCTTCGACCACCAGGATGGCGTCGTAGTTCTTGATCTCCTCGCGGTCGCCCTTGCGCGGGGGGATGAGCAGGTCGTTGACGTCCGCGTGGGTGGAGACGACCACGCCCCGGCTGATGGGGGTGGTGAAGTCGGCGCCCTCCAGGGCCACGGCGCGCATCTCGTCGGCGCTGTAGTTGCCCTTGAGGACCATGTGGTTGGCGAAGGCCCAGGCGTCGGCGCGGGTGTCGAAGTGGACGGTGACGCTGCCTTCGCCCTGGAACACCACGCCGGCGTTGCGCTGGTTCTCCCGGCGGCCGGCCTTGATCGGCAGGACCACGCCGCTCTCGAAGTGGTAGTCGCAGTTGCCGACGCTCAGGTCCCGGTCCCGGATGCTCACCGGGGTGTTCTGGGGCTGGAGGTCGCCGCCCATGCGGGCGCGCTTGTTGAGCTCCTCGGGGTCGGGGACCGAGAGCGCCAGCAGCAGGGGGAGGGGGGTGATCACGAAGCTCTCCTGGCCTTGCCGCTGAGGCGCTCGCCCACAAAGCGAGACACCAGCAGGCCGCCGATGAATCCAAAGAGGTGGCCCTGCCAGGAGATCCCGGCGGCGACGCCGGGGATCATCGTGAACAGGGCGCCGCCGTAGAGGAAGGTGACGAGCACCGACAGGGCGATGGCGCCGAAGCGCCGCTCGAACCAGCCGCGCCCCATCAAGAAGCCCAGCCAGCCGAACACCACGCCGCTGGCTCCGATGTGCAGGCTGCCGGGCGCGCCGAGCAGCCAGGCGCCCAGCCCGCCGGTGAGGGCCGCCACGCCCGCGACCACCACGGCGTCGCTGCGCTTGCGGCTCATGGCGAGCATGGCCAGGGGGACGCCGGCCGTGGTGTTGGCCAGGATGTGGCCCAGGTCCGCGTGCACGAAGGGCATGACCAGGATGCCCCACAGGCCCGCGACGGTGCGGGGGACCACGGAGTGGGCGGCGATGGCCCCGCGCAGGACCCAGTCCAGCACGGTCACGCCCCAGACCAGCGCCCAGCCGCCCGCGGTGAGGGCCGCGGCCTGCTTGACCTCGGTGACCATGGCGCGGGTCTCGCGCTGGATCATCTGGCGTGCTTTGGACATGGACTCCCCGTCTGTATCCCACTCTTCTGGTGGGACCGTCCGAGCATTGCGTCAACTCCTGCGATTGGAGGGACAGGATGTCGCGGCCTCTGGCGCTGGGTGCGTTAGGAGGGCCGGCCATGACTCCCCCAGCCGTCCACGCCAAGCAGCTCGGCCGCCGCTACGGAAAGCGGTGGGCCCTGGCCCGCGTGGATCTGGAGGTCCCCGCCGGCGAGCGCCTGCTGATCGTCGGCGCCAACGGCTCCGGCAAGACCACCCTGCTGCGCACCCTGTCCACCGCGCTCTCCCCCAGCATGGGCGAGCTGCGGATCTTCGGTCGCGACGCCCTCAAGGACACCGTCGCCGTCCGCGCCAGCCTGGGCCTGCTCTCCCACCTGCCCCAGGTCTACCGCGACCTCTCCGGCGCCGAGAACCTGCGGGTCTTCAACCGCCTGCTGGGCATCACCGAACCCGTGGAGCCCGCCCTGGAGCGCGTCGGCCTGCCCCTGCGGCCCGAGCCCGTGCGCACCTACTCCGCGGGCATGATCAAGCGCCTGTCCTTCGCGCGCCTGCTCTCCCAGAAGCCCCGCCTGGCCCTGATCGACGAGCCCTACGGCCAGCTCGATCCCGCCGGCTTCGCGTTCGTGGACGAGCTCCTCCAGGCCCTCACCGACCAGGGGACCACCGTGATCGTGGCCAGCCACCAGGTCGACCGCGCGCGCCTGCTCTGCGACCGCGCCATCCTGCTGGACCAGGGCCAGATCCGCTGGGAGGGCGCCGCCCCCGACGTCGCCAAGGCCTGGGGGGTGCTCCATGGCTGAGACCGTCCCCGGCTGGCTCACCCAGACCTGGCTGATCCTCCGCAAGGACCTGCTGCTGGGCTGGAAGGGCCGCGCCCGCGTGGCCGCGATGGTGATCTTCGCCGGCACCCTGCTGATGCTCTTCTCCTTCGCGATCGGCCCCAACAGCACCCTGCTGGCCAAGCACGCCCCCGGCTACATCTGGCTGGCCGCCCTGGTGGCCTCCACCCTGCTGCTGGCCCAGTCCTTCCAGGTCGAGGGCGAGTCCGGCGCGATGGAGGGCCTGCTGCTGCTCCCCGTCGACCCGCGCGCGCTCTTCTATGGCAAGGCCCTGGCCAACTGGCTGGTGCTCAGCCTGCTCTCGGGCCTCGTTGTCCTCGGTGGCATGTTCCTGTTCAACCTGGGCGTGGACGGAAACCCGGTGATGTTGGTGGGCGTCCTCATGCTGGGCACCGCGGGCATCTCGGCCCCCGGGACCCTCTACGCGGCGCTCACCGCACGGGCGCAGGCCCAGCAGCTGATGTTACCTGTGCTCCTCTTTCCCCTCGTCATCCCCTGCATGCTCGCGGCCGTAAAGGCCACCGGCTTCATCCTGGGCGGTGACCCCATGAACCAGGCGGGGAGTTGGATTGGCCTCTTGACGGCGTTCAACCTCCTCTATTGGGCATTGGGTGGGGTCCTCTTCGGCAAGGTGGTAGACGAATGAAGTGGGTCGAGCTGCTCCCCATGCTGATCAAGATCGGCAGGCTCTCTCCCGTCCTCCTGCTCGGCCTCTCGGTCGTCTACGGCCTCATCCGCCTGAACGCTCTTGGGCGGACCGTGCGGATCGCCCTCGGCCTCTTGGGCCTGGCGCTCCTGATGACCGGCCACGTCTGGGGCCTCTTTTTCGCGCCCCCCGAGTTCATGATGGGCGATGTCGGTCGCATCCTCTACGCCCACGTGCCCACAGCCTGGGTCTCCTTGGTGCTGTACTTGGCGGCCCTCATCGCCGCCGTCCTCACCCTCTGGAATGGCAAGCCCTACTGGGAGAGTTGGATCGTGGGTGCAGTCGAGGTCGGGCTGGTGCTGAACACGCTGCTCTGCTTCCAGGGCGCCATGTGGGCCAAGCCCACCTGGGGCGTCTACTGGGACTGGGACCCGCGCCTGACCACCACGGCCATCCTCATCGCCCTCTTCGGCGGCGTGCTGATCCTGCGCTCGCTGGTGCACGCCCCCGACAAGCGGCGCATGGTCACCGGCGTGAGCGCCATCATCGCCTTCGTCAACGTGCCCATCGTCTACTACGCGACCACCTGGTGGAACTCGCTGCACCAGGGCTTCTCGTCGCCGGACACCGTCTCCAACCCCATGCACTGGCCCCTGCGGATCTCCGCCTTCGGCGTGCTCTTCCTGGCCATGGCTTTCGCCGGTGAGCGGGCCCGCCAGGAGCGGGACAAGCTGGAGCACGAGGACGGCGCACCCAGCCTGCCTCAGGACCTGGAGAAGATCTCCCTGGAGGGCGCGTGATCCCCCTGTCGTCCCCCTCCTGGGCTCAAGACGCCACTGTCGAGGCGCCCGCGGACGCGCCCCCGGCGCTGAGCTCCGAGACCGTCCAGGACCCCGGGGGCGTCCCGGAGGGCGGCTTCCTGGGCAACGATGACTTCGGGGCCATCCCGATGGGCACCGGCTGGGAGTACATCTGGGCGGTCTACATCGTGACCTGGCTGGCCCTGTCGGGCTACGGGATCTACCTCTTCCTTCGTCGCAAGTCCCCCGGGAGCGCCCAGTGAGCAACAACACCTCGCGTCTGTTTCTGGTCGGAGCCCTCGTCGTCGCCGGCGGCGCTCTGGCCGCTGTGGCCTTCTCGGACATGGGCGAGAACCTGGTCTACTACTGGGAGCCCACCCAGCTCATGGAGGCCGGGGACAAGGCCTACGGCGCCCAGATCCGCCTGGCTGGCCTGGTCAAGGACGGCACCCTGGACTGGAACGAGGCCACCCAGACCGTCAAGCTGACGGTGGTGGACGCCAACGAGATCGAGGTCCCCGTGATCGCGCAGGGGGCGCCCCCCCAGATGCTGCGCGAGGGCATCGGCGTGGTGGTCGAGGGCACCTACACCCAGGCCGGCGTGTTCGAGGCCGACCAGCTCCTGGTCAAGCACAGCAACGAGTACAAGGCCCCCGAAGAGGGCGCCACCGCCGAGGAGATGTACAAGACCCTCGAGCAGGACTTCAAGACCAACTAGCTCTTCGCGGAGCCCAGAAAAGGGAGCCCTCGTGGTCTCGCTCATCGGACGCACCCTGGTCCTGGCGGCCCTCGCCGCCTGCGCGGCTGGAGGCGTGTCCGGGCTCGTCGCTGGCTTCACCCGCAACCCCCGCGCCTGGCGCCTGTCCCTGACCATGGGCGGCGCCTTCGCCGTGCTGATGACCCTGGCGACGCTCCTGATGGAGTACGCGCTGATCACCCACGACTTCAGCGTCTCCTACGTGGCGCAGGTGGGCTCTCGCAGCACCCCGCTGGCCATCACCATGGTCAGCCTGTGGTCCTCGCTCGAGGGCTCCATCCTCTTCTGGGGCTTCGTGCTGGCGGCCGCCACCGGCGTGTTCGCGTGGTCCATGCGCAACCGCGACCCGGAGCACGGCTCCTTCGCCATGGGCATCCTGCTGCTCATCGGCGCCTTCTTCGCCTTCCTGGTGGCCGGCGTGGCCAACCCCTTCCTGCCCACGCCCGAGCCCGTGCCCCTGGACGGCCCGGGGCCCAACGCCCTGCTCCAGAACCACATCCTGATGATCATCCATCCTCCGGCCCTGTACATGGGGTACGTGACGATGGCGGTGCCCTTCGCGATGGCTGCCTCCGCGCTCTTTGCGGGCCGCCTGGAGGCGAGCTGGATGCGCTCGCTGCGGCGCTGGACCCTGTTCTCCTGGTCCTGGCTGTCCCTGGGCATCCTGCTGGGCGGCTGGTGGTCCTACGAGGTGCTGGGCTGGGGCGGCTACTGGGCCTGGGACCCCGTCGAGAACGCCTCCTTCATGCCCTGGCTGACGGCCACCGCGTTCGTGCACTCCTCGCAGGTGATGGAGCGCCGCGGCCAGTTCAAGGGCTGGACCCTCACCCTGGGCCTGGCCAGCTTCCTGCTGACCATGCTGGGCACCTTCATGACCCGCTCCGGCGTGTTCAACTCGGTGCACGCCTTCGGCGAGGGCCCCATCGGCCCCATCTTCCTGGGCTTCATCACGGTGTGTCTGGTCCTGTCCCTGGGGCTGCTGACCTTCCGCCTGCACCACCTGCAGCCCAACTCCGCGATGGCCGGCCCCCTGAGCCGCGAGTTCGTGTTCCTGGCGAACAACCTGCTCTTTGTGGCGTTCACCTTCACCGTGCTCATCGGCACCCTCTACCCCCTGATCCGCGAGGCCTACGACGGCGCCCGCATCTCGGTGGGTGAGCCCTACTTCAACAAGATGAGCATCCCCATCGTGGCCGCCATCGTGTTCCTGATGGGCGTGGGCCCGGCCCTTCCCTGGGGCGAGGGCAACCTGCGCCGCACGGGCATGCGCCTGGCCGCCCCCGCGGTGGTGTCGGTGGTCGTGGGCGTCGCGCTGTTCGCCCTGGGCATCCGGGAGTTCTGGCCGCTCGCCACCTTCGTGGTGTCCGCGTTCGCCGGGGTGACCTCGCTCCGGGAGCTGCTGGAGCCGGCGTGGCGTCGGGCCGCCAAGAAGAAGGAGGTGTTCCCCGTCGCCTTCTGGAACTACGCGGTCCGCTCCCGCGCGAAGGTCGGCGCCTACATGGCCCACCTGGGCGTGGTGGCCTGCGCCATCGGGGTCGCTGGGTCAGCGGGCTACAAGCAGGTCCAGGACATCAGCCTGCAGCTCGGCCAGCCCACCGCGGTGTTCGGCTACACGCTGACCTTCGAGGAGTACGAGTCCCAGGAGCAGCCCCACCGCCGCAGCGAGGTCGTCTGGATCCGCGCCGAGCGGGACGGCCGCACCCTGGGCATCGTCGACCCGCGCATGAACCACTACCGCACCATGGCGCAGCCGATCGGCACCCCCGCGGTGCTGTCCATCGGGCCCGGCTCCAAGGAGCTCCCCGTGCTGGGCAGCGACCTGGTCGAGCGCAGCGTGGTGCCCAGCGAGGACCTCTACCTGAGCCTCACCCGCCTGAGCGAGGACCACCAGACCGTGTCCCTGCGGGCCATGACCCACCCCGTGATCTGGTGGGTGTGGATCGGCGGCCTGCTGATGTTCGGCGGCGGCTTGGTCGGCTTCTGGCCCAAGAAGGAGCGCGGGAAGGCCTCCCCCACGCCTGCGTCCCCGGCGGTGGGTGACCTCAAGCAGAAGGTGGAGGCATGAGCACCGCGCCCAAGGGCGGCCCCAACTGGGCCGTGCTGATCGGCGGGCTGCTGCTGATCGTGCCCTTCATCGTCATCCTGGCCCTGGGCTTTGGCGAGGAGCCCGAAGAGGTCGTGTTCAGCGAGCGGCCCGCCCCCGACTTTGTCCTGGAGGACCTGCAAGCCAAGGTCTGGCGCCTGAGCGAGCAGGACAAGCCCGTGGTGCTCAACTTCTGGGCCACCTGGTGTGTGCCCTGCAAGGCCGAGCACCCGCTGCTGCAGCAGGCCGCCACCGTGAACGACGACGTGCAGTTCCTGGGCGTGCTCTACGGTGACAACCCCGCCAAGGCCGAGGTCTACCTCAAGCAGGCCGGCGGCGTGTACCCCACCCTGCTGGACCCCACCGGCGCCACCGCGGCGGCCTATGGGGTGACGGGCGTGCCTGAGAGCTTCTTCATCGATGCCAGCGGCGTGATGCGCTACCGCCACAACGGCCCCCTGGACAGCGACACCCTCTGGCAGGCCCTGGAGACCATCCAATGATCTGGCTGCTCGCGTCCCTGAGCCTGGCCCAGAGTCCCCAGGCCGCCTTCCCCATCACGGCGCCGCCCATGTGCGATGCGGTGCCCCCCGAGCTGCTGGACAAGGAGACCGACGATCTGGGTCGGGAGCTGGCCTGTCCCATCTGCTCCGGTCAGTCCGTGTCGGGCTCGCAGACCCCCGTGGCCCTGGGGATGAAGGAGATCATCCACACCGGCCTGGCCCAGGGCTACTGCCCCGAGCAGATCACCGAGTACTTCATCTCCGTCTACGGCGACGACGTGGTGCTCGACCCCAGCAAGCAGGCCGGCAACGCGGCCCTGATCTGGATGCCCCTGTTGGGCGTGTTCGCGGGCTTCGGGCTGGCCGCCTTCTGGTGGGTGCGGCAGCCCAAGGTGCCCCTGGAGAAGGCGGAGCCCGCACCGGTGACCTCGCCGGCGGATGAGAGCGCAGAGGACCCCTACGCGGCCCAGGTGCTCAGAGAGTTGGACGAGTGATGGACCTGACAATCGAGACCTGGGGCCCCCCCGCGATCGTGCTCCTGGTGGGCGCCATCGGAGGCCTGGCCTACTCCCTGCGGCGCGGACTGCCCTGGGACCACGATCCCCGGATGGCGGACCTTCGGGCCCGGCGCGAGCTGCTCATGCGGCGCCTGCGGGACCTGGACGCCGACCGCGGCAAGCTGGGCGACACCGACTACGAGGCCCAGCGCGCGGAGCTCGTCAAGGAGACCGCGGACGTCCTGCGCCAGCTCGAAGAGGGCCTGGACGCCCCCAAGCCCCTGCCCGCCACCGACCCCCAGGGAGGCAGCGGCTGGCTGACCGCCCTGGGCGCCGTGCTCTTTGTGGTCGCGGCCGGCATCGCCCTCCAGCAGGGCGTCAGCCAGCGCACCGACGCCCCCATGACCGGCGGCAGCAGCGGTGGAGCCCCCGCCGTCATGCCCATCGTGCAGGCCGCCCAGGACGCCCTGGAGGCCGACCCCAACGACGCCCAGGCCCTGTGCACCCTGCGCAAGTACGCGCTCTACACGCGGGACCTGGACGGCGCCATGAGCCTGATGGAGCGCTCCCAGCAGGCCCACCCGGACGACCCGTGCGTGGTCACACACATGGCCGCCCTCAAGATCATGATCGGCCGCTTTGACGAGGCCAGCGCGGAGATCGCTGCTCTGGGGTCCACCGCCCCCAATGAGGCCCAGATCTGGCGCGCCATCATCGTCATGCAGACCAGCGAGGACATGGACCCCGCCAAGGACCTGCTGCGCAGCGCGGTCAAGAACGCGGACGACACCCTGGAGCGCGACTTCGCGTCCTACCTGCTCTCCAGCCTGATGATGCCCCCCGCGCAGATGCCCACCCAGGGCGGACCGCAGGCGGGTGGACCCCAAGGCGGCGCGGCCCCGCAGGTCACCGGCACCATCCAGGGCGAGCTGGAGCCCGGCGGCGTGCTCTACGTCTACGTACGCGCCTCTCAAGCCGAGCGCGGACCGCCCCTGGCTGCCCTCCAGATCAAGGACTGGAGCCTGCCCTTGGAGTTCGACCTGAGCCAGGCCACCGTGATCCGCGCGATCCCGGAGGAGTTCTACGTCAGCGCCAAGCTCTCACGCTCGGGCGACCCCATGACCACGGGGCCGGACGACGCGGTCGCGACCCCCGTGGGCCCGGTCAAGGCCGGAGACAGCATCGAGCTGCGCCTGGAGTAGGCGGCTCCGGGAGGCACCCGGAGAATCAGGCGTCCCGCAGCGTCAGCTCGAAGTCCTCCAGGCACTCCTGAATCTGCTCCACGTCGTCGGGCTCCAGGCCCTGCACCCTCAGCAGCTCGTGGCGCCTCAGGCGCGTCAGGTCGCCCAGCCTCAAGAGCCCCGCTGCCTCCAGCGCGTCCTGGACGGGCGGGTCGAGCTCCAGCTCCATGATGGACCGCTGCTCCGTCGGCGGGCGGGCGGGGGTGGGCAGAGCTGCCGGGGGAGAGGGCGCAGGGGGCAGGGTGATGCGGAGCACGCGGTAGTCTGCCGGGCCGTGTCGCTCGACCACCACAGCTTGGCTGCCGTCCACGCGCAGCTCCGTGACTTGTGGGCGGTCGAGCGCCGAGCGGCCTTCCCCGGTTGGACCGGAGTAGAGCGTGGTCTGGGGGTCGGCCAAGGAGCTCAGCCGCTCCGGGCTCCCGCCCGTATCCAGGGGCCAGAGCACCATGGGGGTCTGTTCTCCGAGCAGGCGGATCAGGCTCGATCGGCACCGGAGCAGCGGGACCCACGCCCCGGCAGCGCGCTTGACGATGGCTGTGTCGCCAGGGCGGTGCTGGACGTACAGCTCCCCGCCGATGAATGAGACCGCTTTGGGCGCGTCGATGCTCAGGCGCTGGGCCGCCTGGAGGCGGTGCGCTTCGGCCAGGTAAAGCCCCCCGGAGCCGCGCCCGTCCACCCACGCGATGTGGGTGTCGGAGACCGCGATGGAGCGCAGCTTTGCGCCCTTGAGCTCCAGCCGCTGCAGCGCTCCGGTCGCCCGAGACAGGAGCTGGATCCGGGCGCGATCCGGCCAGGTCGAGGCCCCGGCGACCAGCGTCCCCGAGGTGGCCAGCTCCGCCCCCAGACCACCTTCGACCGGGATCCGGCGCTCTCCGCGCGCATCGCACAGGGTGACCTCGTCGTCTCCGACCACCACGAGTCCTTCGGCGTCTCTGCGCACACAGCGCGCCCGGCCCGGCTCGGTCCCCATCGGGCGCGCGCCAGTCCCGTCCGCGGGGAACACCCAGCGCTGGCGGGTGGCTGTCCGCGAATCCACCATCGCCAGAGCGACGACCTCACCCGCGTGGATGTCCGCGACACAAGGCCCTTGAAAGCGCGCCAGCTCCACGATCTCAGCGCTCACTGCCGCACCCCTCATTCTCGGTCTCCGGTGTCGTCGTCGGTGTCATCGGTGTCGGCCTCCCGGTCGATGTCCTCGGCGGCCTTGGGGGAGCTCGCGCTGGCTTCGGCCTCGCTCAGGGTCCCGTCGCCGTCGCCATCCTCTCCCAGGCGCACCCAGGACTCCAGCCGCTCGGCGAGCGCGTCGTGCTCGGCGCTGCCAGGGCGGACCTCCAGCAGCTCTCCGGGCTCGGGCTCCCAGTCCAGGGCCTCCAGCCAGTCCAGCCCGCCAAGCTCCAGCAGCAGGCTGTTCCCATCCACCGTGAAGCCGCTCCCCTCGGCGGTCTCGGGCTGCAGGTCCAGCTCCAGCTCCAGCTCCGCGTCCTGTCGGGTGTAGAGCAACTCGGCGGGCCCGCTCAGGCTCAGGCTGACCCCGCACCAGTCTCCGGGGGGGAGGTAGAGGCTGCTGCTGCCATCCAAGGGGAGCTGCACCCCCTGGGCCAGCTCTGTGCTCGCACCCTCACAGTCGATCAGCGCAAGCGAGGACACCGGTGCCCACGCCGACTCCAGGCTGTAGCCCGCGCTCTTGGACACCGCGGTGTAGCCGTCGCCGGGGTTGCCTACCGCGATCCCCTCGGCGGGGGTGGAGCGGCAGGCCAGGATCAGGAACAACATCACTCAAGCTCCGAGCGCTTGGAGAGGGGGAAGAGCTGCAGGTTGAGCTGGTAGACCTGCTCGGGGTGGTCCTCGGCGCCATCGCAGAGGTCCAGCAGCCGGGCCTGGAAGGCGTTGAGCTCGGCCTTGAGCTGGGGCACCAGGGCGGCGGGGATCGACACCGTCAGGCCGAGCATGTGCCGCTGGTCGCTGGGAAAGTCCCGCACGGCGTCCTGCGCCCGCGCGCTCATGCCCCGGTGGTAGTTGTGCACCGCAAGGCCAGTCACCTGCTGCTGGGTGGTCAGGCTCCCGTCCTGGGGCCGCAGGGTGCCCTGCTCGTCGGGCTGGAGCATCCCCAGGGTCTGGAGCTCGCGCAGCGCCTCTTCGGCCTGCTGGGGGGCGATGGGCGGTCGGAGCTGCTCGGCGATCCAGGCGGGCTCCGCGCGCCAGTCGGGGCGCTGGGCCAGCTCGTGGATGGCCGGGTAGTACCAGCGGGACAGGCAGCGGTAGGACTCGCCCTCGATGCGGTGGGCCTGCTTGAAGCGCTGGGTGGCGGAGAGCCGTTGGTAGGCGGCGTCCCGGGCCTCGGGGGTGTCGGCCTGATCGAAGTCCACCAGCAGGGCGAAGGTGCGGGCGTCTTCGGCCGAGAGCTTCATGGCGTCGCAGAGCTGGCGGCAGCTCTGGGGGCTCAGGTTCCGCTTGCCGTCCATGATCTGCAGGATGGAGCTGGGGGAGCGCATCTTGGCCATGCGCACGAACATCCGGTGCGAGAAGCGCGGATTCTCCTGCTTCTTGGCGTCGAACCACGCGCGCAGCCACGCGCGGTAGTCCAAGGTGCTGTAGAGGTCGGGGACGTTCATGGGATTCGCTGTACACAGCAGTGTCCAGTGTACACCTTGGGGGTGTCAACGGGAATCGCGCGAATAGCGATGAATTGGGCTTAAGAATGCTGATCGAGGTGTACACCGGTTCGATACGGAATCGGGCTGCGGTCGCTTCCGATGTGTACGCTGCCGGGCCATGTTGGAGCAGCACCTCGGCTCCCCGGGGGCAGCATCCAAGGAGAACGAAATGCGCACCCTGACCATGACCACCTTGGGCCTCGCGGCCCTGATCGGCCTCTCCGCCTGCGACGCGAGCGGGGCCCGGGATCTGCTGGGCGGCCGCTCGGCCACCGAGGTGGGTGGGGACACCGCCGAAGCGGATGGTGACGACGACTGCACGGAGGATCGGGAAGACGGCGAGGTCACCGACTCCTCTCTGGGCTACGACGACGATCGCGACGACTGCGACGACGATGACGACGACGATGGTGATCGCGAGGACGACGACCGCGACGACCGCGAGGACGACGACCGCGACGACGACGACCGTGACGGGGACGACGACGACGACCGCTACGTGGACACCGGCGAGCCCGGCGACGATCGCGACTGAGAGCGCCCAGGAGTCGGGGGCAGCGCGCCCTCGGCTCCAGCGCAGCCCCACGCCCGGCCCACCACAGCCCCCACTACGGGGGCTTCCCTATGTCTGGGCTCCGCGGGTCTTCCGCTCCAGGGTGTCGAACCCCGATCCGGAGCCTCCCATGCGCACCCTCACTCTGACCCTCTCCCTCACCGCCCTGCTCGCCCTCAGCGCCTGCACCCGCTCCGACTACTCCGCGATGGCCGCGCGGCTCGCCAGCACTGCGGATACGGCTGCTGGAGAGGACACCGGCGCAGACCCAGACACCGGGTCCACCGTCGAGGACACGGGTGATCTGGACGACGATGTCGATGAGTCCGTCGACGAGGCCACCCGGGAGGAGCACGACCACGAACACGACGACGACCACGATCACGACGACGACCGAGACCACGACCACGACGGCCACGATCACGACGACGATCGCGACCACGACGGCCATCACGACCACGACGGTGACTGCGAGGACGACGAGGCCTCGGACACCGGCGAGCCCGAGGTCAGCGACACCGGGATCTGAGCCCCGGCGCCCCCCAGCTCAGCGCGTCAGCCCCGCCTGCGCGCCGGAATCTTCGTGCGCAGGCGCCACGCCGGCCGCGCCGACGATCAGCCCCACCCCGTAGCGCTGGTACTGCACGCGCCGCTCCAGCGCCGCCATGGTGCCCCAGTCCGCGGTGGCGCTGACGCCCACCGCCCGGCTCGGGCGCCAGACCAGCTCCAGGCCCGCGTTCCGGGCCAAGGTGGGCGCGGTCGGGCCCATCAGGAGCTTCATCAGGGGGGTGACAACCCCCAGATCCCCGCTGCCGCGGAGGATCAGCTGGTCGCGCAGCACCAGGTTGGCCTGCAGCCCCGCGTACACGTCCAGCCCCAGGATGTCGGCGTCCGTGAGGGTGGTCTGTGCGCTGAGCTTCTCCATGCGGAAGGCCAGGGTGGGGGTCCAGAGGACCGGCCCCAGGCTGCGGGGCTGGAGCTCCGCGATCACGTCCCAGCCCAGGTACACCCGCTCCGGCATCTCGAAGGCCTGGGGCTGCAGGCTGCCGTCTCCCTGGAAGGCGAGCTCGCTCCCCGGAGTCCCCAGCCGCAGGTCGGAGGTCACCCGGTAGCCGGGGGTGAACGCGCCCACCTCGTAGTCGTACTCGATGTAGCCGTCCCCGTCGTAGTCCATGGAGTTCTCCAGGGCCTCTTCGCGGGCGGCGTGCTGGTTGGCCGAGGTCGTGATCGCGCCCATCAGGAAGCCGCTGGTGTCCACCAGGCGGATCTGGTGGTAGCGGCCGCTGTGCCGGTAGGGGTACTGGTCGACCAGGATCGAGCTCTCCCCCTCGGCCAGCTCAGTCCCCATGTCGTGGCTGACGACGCCATGGTGGTAGCCCACGGCGCAGCCCAGGAGGCCCATCCATGCGGTGATCATCAGCGCTCAAGCTCCGTCTTCGGGGTTCGGCGGGAGTCTACCCAGGGAGCCCGGCGGAAGAAACGGGCTACCCTCGGGGTCCGAGACCCGGAGCCGCCATGACCTTGTCGCTGCTGTCCCTGCTCACCCCGGTGGCGTCTGCGGACAGCCCCAGCCTGTCCTCGCCGATGCCGATCAGTCCAACGGCTGTGACGCTGGACCGCTATGTGCTGGCGGCGAAGAAGAAAGGCGCGAAGAAGAAGAAGCCGCACTGGGAGAGCGACTGGTACGTGACACCGGGCGGTGGCGCGCAGGTCTTCAACAGCGGCGGAACGACCACGACCACGGTCAACGTGGGTGGCGAGGCCGGGCTGGCCTACAGCTACGTCAACACGCCCCTGCCCCGCTGGAGCGGGAAGAGCCGGGTGGCCGCGAACTACATCGTGTCGGCCAGCGACGGCGCCAACGCCGAGGGGCTGGACGTGCGCGCGGGCACCTTCATCGGGCCGAGCTGGAAGACCGTGGGGGTGCAGGCGGGGCCGGACCTGTTCTACAACTCCTGGACCTACCGCAGCGTGGAGCTGGAGCCGACCTTTGGCGCGGAGCTCCCCGTGACGGTGCACGCGCAGCTCAACCAGGTGCAGGCCTACGCGGGGGTGTCGCCGGCCTGGGTGGACACCAAGAGCCGGCGGGTGGACTGGGACACGGTGGACAGCCCGCTTCCGGGCATCGGCCACGAGTTCACCTACCTGGCGGGGATCACCGGGGTGATCGGCGGCGTCAGCCTGAACGGGCAGTACAGCTACCGGATCACGGCGGCGGGGCCCCAGCAGACGGCCATGGTCAGCGCGCAGGTGAGCGGGGCGACGGTCTGGGATCTCATCGAGAGCATGCAGACCGGGGAGCTCCCGACGGGCACCACCGGCACCGGCTCGGGCAGCGGAGACACGGGCAGCGACGACGTGGGCAGCGGCGGGGGGCGACGCTGAGCCCGCGCAGGCGCTCGGCGGGGTAGGATCCCCCCATGTCCAGCGTCGACTTCCACAAGCTGACCGAGCCCCAGCAGCTCTCCTTTGTGGGGCTGCAGCTCGCCCTGGCGGCGGCCGACGGGCACGTGGACGCGGCAGAGCTGGGCTTGATCCTGGAGTGCGTGGACATCGAGCGCCTGTCCGAGGATGGCCGCAAGACGCTCCGCTACTGGATGCTGCACCCCCCGGACCTGGAGCTGGTGCTGCCCGAGCTCGCCGCGGGGCCCCCTGAGCTGCGCTACGGCGTGGTCGTGCACCTCACGGACGTGGCGCTCGCCGACGAGGAGCTGGTGCTGTCCGAACAGCGGCTGCTGCGAGAGGTCCGAGAGGCTCTGCGGGTGTCCCGGACTCAGCAGCTCGCCATCGAGGAGTTCATCTGGGAGGTGCGCCGGATCCGCGCTCTGGGCTTGAGCGAGGACGACGAGGTGCGCGCCGTCAAGGAGGCCGCCAGCGGCCTGACCGCGGTGGCTGTGCCCAAGGCCGCGCTGCTGTTCTCCGGCTCGCTGCTGGGGCTGGGCAAGGGGGCGCTGGCGGGGCTGGCCGCGCTGGGTGTGGGCGCGGCGATCCCCGGGGTGGGCGTGGTGGTGGCGCTGGGTGTGCTGAGCTTTTTGACCATGCGGCTGGTGTTGGACCCGGGTCGGGTGCGCGCCAAGGAGCGCTGGGACAACGAGACCCAGGCCCGTATCCAGCGGCGGCAGCGCAACCTGGGGCACCTGACCGTGGGGCTGCGGGACTGGGCGCAGGAGAGCGAACACCCCGGGCTGGTCAAGCGCCTGGAGACCTTCGAGCGCATGGTGCTGGCCGAGCTCCAGGCGCGGGATCCGGTGCGCCCCGAGGCGCTCTCCAAGTTGGTGGAGGCCGAGCTGGTGGAGGCCGAGCAGGCCCCAAGCGAGCAGGCCCCATCTGAGGCCGAGGAGTGAGCGGCCACCGCATCTCCGCTCTGGATCGCCTGCGTGGCCTCGTCATCGCCCTGATGGCCCTGGACCATGTGCGGGACTTCTTCCAGCCCGCGGGGGTGAGCCCAGAGGACTGGGACACCACGACCTGGCCCTTCTTCCTGATGCGCTGGGTGACGCACTTCTGCGCGCCGGTGTTCGTGCTGCTGGCCGGCGTGTCCGTGGGCCTGTACCTGCCCCGCCGCAGCAAGACCGAGGGGCTGCGTTTCCTGGTCACCCGCGGGCTGTGGCTGATGCTGCTGGAGCCCACCTGGATCTCCTTCTCCTGGTACTTCAACCTGGAGCGCACGCACCTGGGGGTCATGTGGGCCATCGGCGGGGCGATGGTGGGGCTGGCCCTGCTGCTCTGGCTGCCGCGCTGGGCGGTGGGGGTGGTCGGGGCCGCGATCACCTTGTGGCTGAGCGCGATGCCGGAGCTGGTGTCGGGGTGGGAGCTGGCCAGCAGTGCCTCGCCTGGGCAGGTCGCGCTGCACCGGCTGGTACACCCCGGAGCCTTCGAGGTGGGCGGTCACAGCGTCGTGCAGTCCTATGTCATCCTCCCCTGGCTGGGGGTGATGGCCCTGGGCTACGGGCTGTCGGGGGCGGTGGGCGGCCCGCAGCGTAAGTGGGCCCCGCTGGTGGGCGTTGTGGCGGTGCTCGCCTTCTTGGGGCTGCGCTGGGCCAACGGCTTCGGCGACCCCGCCCCCTGGGAGGCGCACCCCCGCCCTGGGACCACGCTGATGCACTTTCTGAATCCAACCAAGTACCCGCCATCGCTGGACTATCAGCTCATGACCCTGGGCCCGGCGCTGATGGCGCTGCCGCTGCTGGAGCGCCTGTCGGGGTGGGGCGCGCGGGCCCTGGAGGGCTTCGGCCGGGTGCCCATGTTCTTCTACCTGCTGCACCTCCCGGCGGCGCACCTGATGGGCCTGGCCTACGCGCAACTGCGCTTCGGGACCGCGGGCATCCCGGGAGAGCAGCCCCTGTCGCTGGGCCTGATCCTGGGCGCCTGGGCGCTGCTGCTGCTGGCGCTGTTCCCGCTCTGCGAGGCCTGGGGCCGCTTCAAGCGCGCCAACCCCGAGAAGGTCTGGCTGAGGTACCTGTGAAGTTCCTCTTTGGCTGGCTGGCCTACCTGTTGACCGGCAACCCGCTGGTGGGCGTGGGCGCGTTCCTGGTGCTGCTCTGGCTGGCGGAGGGCCAGGTGCGCGGGCGCTACTTCAACCCGGTGTCCTGGCTGGGGGAGCTCCGGGATCTGCGCCGCCTGGAGGGCGTGCTGGCCGACAACCCCCACGACCGCGTGGCGCACCTGCTGCGGGGGCAGCTCCTGGTCAAGTACGGGCGCTCCGAGGCCGCGATCCCGCACCTTCAGGCCGCCGAGGAGGGGGGGAACGCGATGGCTTCGTTCCTGTTGGCCAGGGCACAGCTCAACACTGGACAGGAGGCGTCTGCCCGCGCTGCCTTGGAGCGCTGCGTGGCCAAGCGAGGTCAACAGGCCTTTGGCGGGGAGCCCTGGCTGGATCTGGGCCGCTTCCTGGTGGAGCAGGCCCGGTACCAAGAGGCGCTGGAGCCCCTGGAGCGGGCAGCGGAGGCGAACAGCTCCTCCGCCCAGGCGCGCTTCTGGCTGGGCCGGGCGCTCGCGGGCGCCGGCGAGAAGACCCGGGCGCGGGCGGTCCTGGACGAGGCGGCGGCGCTGGCCGGGCAGGGGCCCTTCTTCAAGCGCCGGGAGAACCGGCCTTGGGCGTGGCGGGCGCGGATCGAGAAGCTGCGGGTGGGCTGAAGGCGCGAGCAGGGGCGAACGCAACAGCCGGCTGCGCAAGTGAGTGCGAACGCAACAGCCGGCAGCGCAAGTGAGCGCGAACGCAACAGCCGGCTGCGCAAGTGAGTGCGAACGCAACAAGTCGGGGCGCTGAGTGGGGCGAGGGCGCCATTCTCGGGCGGATCTGTTGCGTTCAGAGCCACTTGCGCGGGGCCGTGTTGCGTTCAGAGCCACTTGCGCGGGGCCGCGTTGCGTTCAGAGCCACTTGCGCGGGGCCGTGTTGCGTTCAGACCCACTTGCGCGCCCAAGACCGCCCCTGACTCCCTGCAAGCCGCCCCTCCGACCCGCCTACCCGGGCATGCGCCTCCGACCCCGCGACACGCCCGCTGCGACCGGCCCTGTGCTGGAGCTCCACGACACCCAGGACAGCGAGATCGCACCCGGCGCGTGGGTGCGGAGGGCTTTGCCGCAGCGCAGCCGGCGCACGGTGGGCGCGTGGTGCTTCTGCGACCACTTTGGGCCCAGCCCCGCCAAGGACTTCGAGGTAGGCGTGCACCCCCACGCGGGCCTGAGCACCGTGACCTGGCTCTTCGAGGGCGGGCTGCTGCACCGCGACAGCCTGGGCACCGAGCAGCCCATCCGCCCCGGGCAGCTCAACTGGATGCGCGCGGGCCACGGCATCTCCCACAGCGAGTCGCTGCTGCCAGGGGCCGGCAAGAGCATCTGGGGCGTGCAGCTCTGGGTGGCGCTGCCCCAGCCCCACCGCGAGGACCCTCCGGCCTTCTTTCACCACGGCGCGCTGCCGACGCTCTCACTGCCGGGGCTGGACGCGCAGGTGTTCGTTGGGGAGCTGGGCAGTGTGTCCTCGCCGGCGCAGACCCGCTCTCCGCTGGTGGGTGCCGACCTGCGGCTGTCCGGCGGTGGGGTCCTCCCGCTGGAGACCACCCACGAGCACGCTCTGCTCCCCCTGGACGCTCCGATAGAGGTCGACGCGGTCCAGGCCCAGGCCAACCAGCTCCTCTACCTGGGCACCGGGCGGGCTCAGGTCGAGATCAAGGGGCGGGGGCGCTGTCTGCTGCTGGGCGGCGCTCCGCTGGGAGAGTCGCTGCTGATGTGGTGGAACTTTGTGGGCCGGCGGCACGACGACATCGTCGCCATGCACGCGGCGTGGCAGGGACAGGATGGACGCTTCGGCGCGGAGGCTGAGGGCTGGATCCCGGCGCCGCCGCTGCCTTGAGCTCAGGCGCTCAGGGACTGGAGGAAGTCCTCGGCGTTGGGGAAGCGCTGCCGGAGCTCGGCGGCGGCCTGGTCGCGGGGGGCGGGGGGGAGCCAGCGCATGCCCTCCGTGCGCAGGCGCCACCACAGGCGCAGGTGGGTGTGGTCCTGGCTGAGGCGGGGGTCGGCCAGGGGGTGGTGGCGCGCGGGGAGGCTGCCCTGCCAGCCCGGTCCGACGGCTTGGGGAGGGGACCAGGGATCTGTCCAGCAGAGCCTCGAGAGCGCACCGCCGACGACTGAGCAGGCGCTCGCCAGCATCCTTGGGGGGGTGGGGCTCAGCGAGGACAGGCTGGCCACGAGCAGCTCGGCGCGGCCGCGGCCGGCGGGGCCCTCCAGGGGGATTGGGAGAGCGAGCAGGCCGTCGCGTTGGGCCAGGGGGTCCGCCACGGGGAAGGGGCCGGAGCCAAAGAGCGGGACCATGCCCAGGCCGGGTTCGTCGATGAGCAGCAGGGCCGCGTCGGCGTGGGCGGTGGCCAGGTGGCAGAGCTGACTGAGCAGGGGGCCGCAGGACTCCGGCGTCACCGTGCTGGCCGCGTGGATCAAGCGCTCCAGGGGGGTGAGCGGGACCAGGTCCTGGGTCTTGCGGTGCCACTGGATGGCTTCGAGCAGGCGGTCGTGCAGCTCGGACAGGCGCAGGGGCAGACGGACCACCGCGCGCGCGCCACGCTGGAGGGCAGCGCTCACGCCCTCGACGTCGGCGAAGGGGGTCAGGAGCACGGGCGCGACGGGGTGTCCCAGGCCCGCGAGGCCGGCCAGCAGCTCAAGTCCGCCCACCTTGGGCATGCGCTGCTGGGCGATCAGGGCGTCGAAGCTCTGCTCGTGGAGCTGGGCCAGGGCCGCGGCGCCGTCAGGGACGATGAGCACGCTGTGGCCGCGGGTCCGCAGGTACTCGCCCATCAGCTCGCTGAGCTTGGGGTCATCGTCCAGGATCAGGACGCGGGCGGGTTGCAGCGACATCGCGGCAGTCTACCGCTCTGCGGTCCCTGGCGTCGGGTGATAGTCTTTCGCCACGCGGAGGAGCCCCAATGGCCCGCCGAAACCAGATCGACCGCACCGTGAACGCCCAGCTCGACGAGCTGGAGCAGTCGATGTTCGTCCTCAAGGTGCAGTACGAGAAGTACTTCTCCGGGATCGAGCGCCTGGAGCCCATCCGCTACCGGGACGAGGTCCTGCGCCTGATCCGCACGCTGCTGCAGAACCCCATCCAGAACACGCGGCAGGCCTACAGATTCAGGCAGCTCCGGGCGCGGTGGAACACCCTGGATCTCTACCTGCGGCGCAACCTGGTCATGATCGAGCGGGGGACGCACCCCAAGTTCCGCTTCCGCGCGGACCTCAAGGACCAGTCGCGCAAGAGCGCCGAGGCCAAGCAGGACGCTGCCCGGCAGGAGCTGGCCGCCCGCGCCGCGAAGGCCCGCCGGGAGGACGCCGCCTTCCGCAAGATCTACGACCACTACATGACCGCCCGGGCCAAGTGTGGTCAGTCCACGGACATGGAGTACGAGTCCGTGCAGAAGGCCTTGAGGCAGCAGGTGCGGAACATCAAGGCGCGCTACAAGTGCAACTCCGTCTCCTTCCGCGTTCAGGTCGAGGACGGCAAGGCCAAGCTCAAGGCCGTCCCCAAGCGCTGAGGTCGCACCCTTGCTGTTGCTGCTCTCTTCACTCGCTCTCGCGCAGGACCCCACCCCCGAGGCCCTGCCGCCGCTCCCACCCAAGTACAAGCTGGTGATGCCCTTCGGCGTGCCGCAGTTCGCCTTCGAGCGCTCCGGCTGGGGGGCCACCCACGCCAGCGCCCAGAGCCTGGCCATCGCCGGCACGGTGTTCGCCTCGGTCAAGGCGCTGCAGGCCGCCGAGGCCGAAGAAGCCGAGCCCTACATGCTCTGGCGGGGGGTGGCGCTGGGCACCTTCACCACCTTCGCGGCCAGCTACTTCACCTCCACGCTGATGGGCTCGCGGGACTACCAGATCCGCGAGTACCTGCTCTCCGAGTCCCAGGCCCGCGCGGCCTCGGCGATGGACTTCCAGCAGCGGCGGGCCTACGCGGATCATCTGGCTGCGCGGTGAGCCTCTCGGTCGATGACCTGGCCAGGATCCCCGCCCTGCGCTCGGTGGGGAGGATGCAGCTCGCCAGGGCGCTGATGGCCTTCTCGGCGTGTCGCATCGGCGGCGGCGAGATCTTGATGCGCGAGGGGGAGTCCGACCGCTCCATGGTGCTCGTGCTGGACGGGGAGCTCGCGGTCTGCGTGGGGGAGGATCAGATCGAGGTGGGCCGCATCGGCCCCGGCGACACGGTGGGGGAGCTGAGTCTCTTTGGGCACCTGGAGCGCCGCGCCGCCACGGTGATCACAGCGAGCCCTTGCCGGCTGCTGATCCTGGACCGGGAGGGGCTGGGCGTACTCAAGCTCGACCACAGCCCCCTGCTGGGACCGCTCCGGGAGCACGCGGCCCAGACGGCGATGGAGCGCCTACGGGACACCTACAGGCTGTTGTCCTCGGCGGTGCCCGGATCTCAGCGCCCAGTGACACGCAAGGGGCTGCTGGGGCGGTGGCTCTCGCGCTCCGGACCCAAGACGCCCCCTCCTCCCTTGAGCCGTGTCCTGGCGTTGGATGGGATCTTTGGCCGCGAATACCTGCCCGAGCTGGCCTCCCACCTGGAGGACCTGGGCGAGGTGGAGGGCCTGGACGCCGGGCAGCTCGCCGTGGAGCACGGTCAGCCCGAGGCCGGTCCGGTGTTGGTGCTGGACGGTCGCCTGGATCTCTGGCACCCGGCTCAGAGCGGTGGACACCTGCGCCTGGGCCGACTGCGCGCTGGCCGCCTGGTGTGCCTGGCAGCGGGGCTGCTGGGGGGTGGGTCCCTGGTGAGCGCGGTGGCGGCGGAGCCGGCGTGGATCCTGCGCCTGCCGGTGCGCCTGCAGGGGGCCCTGGAGGAGAGGAACGGGACGCTGGCCCGCATCTGGAGGCACGCCGCCTTCAACGCGATGTCGGACAACATCCGGCTGGCCAATGCCGCAGTCGAGGCCAACCGGGTGTCTCTGGGAGCGCTGGCGCTGCGCTTCTGAGCCGGGCGCAGTCGGGGCCCAGTTTGGAGGGGCCCCAGAGCAGAAACGCCCGCCCCGAAGGGCAGGCGCTCTGTTGGCTGGCGGGGAGCGCTCAGGTCCGCAGGCGGGCCCGAGCCATCTCGGCGCGGCGCTCGGCCACGGCGTACTCGGCGCCGTTGGGATCCTCGCTGGCGAGCAGGGCCTCGGCGGCCTCCAGCTCGGCCTGCGCGGCCTTGGCGTCCACGGCGTCGGCGGCCTCGACCACCTCGGCCAGGACGGTCAGGCGGTCAGGGCCGGCCTCGACGAAGCCGCGGCCGACGACAAAGCTCTGGGCCTTGCCGCCGGAGATGACCTCGACGACGCCAGGGGTGACGACCGACAGGAAGGGGGTGTGATCCGGCAGCACGCCGAACTCACCCAGGAATCCCGGGGCCTTGACCTCGTCCGCCTGACCGGAGAACACGGTGGCGGTGGGGGTGACGATCTCGACGTGCAGGGACATGGCTCAGAGCTCCTCGGCCATCTTCTCGGCCTTGGCGCGGGCCTGCTCGATGGCGCCGACCAGCAGGAAGGCGTCCTCGGGCAGGTCGTCGTGCTTGCCGTCGAGCACTTCGCGGAAGGAGCGGATGGTGTCCTCCTTCTTGACGTACTCGCCAGCGATGCCGGTGAAGACCTCGGCTACGTGGAAGGGCTGGGAGAGGAACTTCTGGATCTTGCGGGCGCGCTCGACGACCTTCTTGTCGTCCTCGGAGAGCTCGTCGATGCCCAGGATGGCGATGATGTCCTGCAGATCCTTGTAGCGCTGCAGCACCTCCTGCACGTCGCGGGCGCAGGCGTAGTGCTCCTCGCCCAGGACCTGGGGGTCCAGGATTCGGCTGGAGGAGTCCAGGGGGTCCACCGCGGGGTAGATGCCCATCTCGGAGATGCGGCGGTTGAGCACCGTGGTCGCGTCCAGGTGGGCGAAGGTGGTCGCGGGGGCGGGGTCGGTCAGGTCGTCCGCGGGGACGTAGACGGCCTGCACGGAGGTGATGGACCCCTTCTGGGTGGTGGTGATGCGCTCCTGCAGCATGCCCATCTCGGTGCCGAGGGTGGGCTGGTAGCCCACGGCGGAGGGCATACGGCCGAGGAGTGCGGACACCTCGGAGCCGGCCTGGGTGAAGCGGAAGATGTTGTCGACGAAGAGCAGCACGTCCTGGCCTTCCTCATCGCGGAAGTACTCGGCGATGGTCAGGGCGGACAGGGCCACGCGGGCGCGGGCGCCGGGGGGCTCGTTCATCTGGCCGAAGCACAGGGCGGCCTTGGAGTTGTCGGGGTCGGCGGGGCTGATGATGCCGGCCTCCACGAACTCGTGCCACAGGTCGTTGCCCTCACGGGTGCGCTCACCGACGCCGGCGAACACGGAGAAGCCACCGTGGCCCTTGGCGACGTTGTTGATGAGCTCCTGGATGAGAACGGTCTTGCCGACGCCTGCGCCGCCGAAGAGGCCGGTCTTGCCACCCTTGGTGTAGGGAGCCAGCAGGTCGATGACCTTGATGCCGGTCTCGAACATCTCGACGGAGACGGCCTGGTCGGCGAAGGTGGGGGGCTGGCGGTGGATGGGACGGTACTCGTCCACGACCATGGGGCCCAGCTCGTCCACGGGGCGGCCGGTCACGTCCATGATGCGGCCCAGGGTGCCCTTGCCCACGGGCATGTTGATGGGCTTGCCGGTGTCGGTCACGGGCAGACCGCGGCGCACGCCCTCGGTCGCGTCCATCGCGATGCAGCGCACGGTGTTCTCACCGAGGTGCTTGGCGACCTCGAGGACCAGGTTGTCCTTCTGGTCGTTGATGGAGGGGTTGGTGAGGGTCAGCGCGTTGTAGATGGCGGGGAGCTTGCCGCTGGCGAACTCCACGTCCAGCACAGGGCCCATGACCTGCTTGACGGTACCGACGTTGGCTTCCATCTTGGACTCCGGGAAAACTGAGGTAGAAAGGGGTGCTTACAGGGCCTCGGCGCCACTCACGATCTCGATGATCTCGGTCGTGATGGCGGCCTGACGGGCCCGGTTGTACTCGAGGGTGAGGCGATCGACGAGGTCGGAGGCGTTGCGGGTCGCGCTGTCCATGGCGGTCATGCGCGAGGCGTGCTCGCCGGCCTCGGAGTCGAAGAAGCCCTGGAGGATCATGGTCTGGAGCTGCAGGGGGAGCAGGGTGTCCAGGAGCTGCTGACCGCCGGGCTCGTACTTGTACTCGACCTCGGGGGCGGCCTCGGCGGTCGTGTTGACCTCGGCCTGGTCCTCGCTGGCGATGTCCAGGGGGAGCAGGCGCACGAACACGGGGGTCTGGGTCATCACCGAGTCGAAGCGGTTGTAGACCAGGTAGACCTCCTGGACCTCGCCCTGCTCGAAGTCCGCGATCATGGCCTCGGCCAGATCGTGGGCGTAGCTGGGGAAGTCGGGGGCCTTGAGGTCGACCGTGGCGTCCTTGAAGCCGGGGTGCTTGTCGAAAGCGCCGCGGGCCTTCTTGCCGAAGGCGGCCAGCTCGACGTCCTTGTCGCCCATCTCGCCTTCCAGCCAGGCCCGGGTCTTCCGGAGCAGGCCGCCGTTGAAGGAGCCGCAGAGGCCCTTGTCGGAGGCGATGACGATGGCGCGGACGGTCTTGACCTCGTCGTGGGAGGTCAGCATGGGGTGGGAGAGCTCCTCACCCGCGCTGGCGACCACACGCTGCAGCACGCGGTCCAGGGCCTCGGCGTAGGGCTTGGCGCCCTCTGCCCGCTCCTGGGCGCGCTTGAGCTTGGCGCCGGAGACCATCTTCATGGCGCGCGTGATCTGCCGGGTGTTCTTCACCGAGCCGATGCGGCGCTTGATGTCACGGAGATTGGCCACTTGGGCCTCCCTGATTCAGAGAAAATGCCGCTCCCCGGGAGGGAAGCGGCTCGTAGGCGCTCAGGCGGACCAGGTCGACGCGTAGTCCTTGATGGCCGCGATGACCCGATCCTTGAGGTCGGACTTCTTGAAGGTGCCGCGCTCGATGATCTCGTTGATGAGGTCGGCGTGGTTGGCCTCCATGTGCTCGTGCATGTCCTGCGCGAACTTCACGACGTCGCCCAGCTCGATGACATCGCAGGCGCCCGAGGTGCCGGCGAGGACGTCGATGATCTGCATGGGGACGCTCATGGGGACGTACTGGCCCTGCTTGAGCAGCTCCACGAGGCGGGCGCCACGGGTCAGCTTGCGCTGGGTCAGGGGGTCCAGGTCGGAGCCGAACTGCGCGAAGGCGGCGAGCTCACGGTAGGCAGCGAGGTCCAGACGCAGGGTACCGGCGACCTCCTTCATGGCCTTGATCTGGGCGGAGCCACCGACGCGGGACACGGAGAGACCGACGTTGATGGCGGGGCGCACACCCTGGTTGAAGAGGTCGGCCTCCAGGTAGATCTGACCGTCGGTGATGGAGATCACGTTGGTCGGGATGTACGCGGAGACGTCGCCGCCCTGGGTCTCGATGATGGGCAGCGCGGTGAGGGAGCCGCCGCCGCGCTCGTCGCTCATCTTGGCGGCGCGCTCGAGGAGCCGGCTGTGGACGTAGAACACGTCGCCGGGGTAGGCCTCGCGGCCGGGGGGGCGGCGGAGCAGCAGGGAGAGCTGACGGTAGGCGGTGGCCTGCTTGGACAGGTCGTCGTAGATGACGAGCGCGTGCTGGCCGTTGTCCCGGTAGTACTCGCCGATGGCGCAGCCGGTGTAGGGGGCCAGGAACTGCAGGGGCGCGGGGGCAGCGGCGGGAGCGACCACGACCGTGGTGTACTCCATGGCGCCGTAGCGCTTGAGCTTCTCCACCACGTGGGCCACGGTGGACTGCTTCTGACCGATGGCGACGTAGATGCAGTGCATCTTGCGCTTGGGGTCGTCCTTGAACTGCTTCTGGTTGATGATCGCGTCGATGGCGACGGCGGTCTTACCAGTCTGGCGGTCACCGATGATCAGCTCGCGCTGGCCACGGCCGACGGGCACCATGGTGTCGATGGCCTTGAGGCCGGACTGCATGGGCTCGTGCACCGACTTGCGGGGCATGATGCCGGGCGCCTTGACCTCGATGGGGCGCATGTTCTCCTGGGGGATCGCCGGGCCGCCGTCGATGGGGTTGCCCAGGGCGTCGACCACGCGGCCGAGCAGGGCGGGGCCGGTGGGGACGGACACGATCTGACCGGTCAGCTCGACGGTGGAGCCCTCGGCCACGACCTTGTCGTCGCCGAAGATCGCGGCGCCGACGGTCTCCTCTTCCAGGTTGAGGGCCATGCCCACCAGGCCGCCGGGGAACTTGAGCAGCTCACCGTTCATGCAGTTCTGCAGGCCGTGGATCTGGGCGATGCCGTCGCCAACGCTGATCACGGTGCCGGTCTCGGCAACCGACACGCGGGCGTCGTAGTTCTTGATCTGGGCCTTGAGGATCTTGGAGATCTCTTCAGCGCGGATGTCCATGTTGGGCTCCCGAGAGGGGCTCAGGCTTCTGCAGCCTGGTCCGGGGTCGTAGCGAGAAGGGTCTGACGAAGGTTGAGGAGACGGGTGCGGAGGCTGGCGTCGTAGACGCGGCCTTCGACGTGGGCGACCAGCCCCCCGAGGATCTCGGGGTCGACCTTGGGGTCGATCAGGATGGTCTTGCCGGTGCTGGCCTCGAGGGCGGCCTTGACCTCGGCGGTCATGGCGTCATCCAGGGGCACAGCGGTGGTGACGACGGCGCGGACGCGGCCAGCGAGCCGGTCTGCGAGCAGGCGGTAGCGGTCCACGATGCCGGGCAGGGCGCCGACGCGGCCCTTCTCCAGCACGATGCGCAGGAAGTTGCCGACCATGGGGTCGACCTTGAGCTGCCCGAGCACGGTGTCCAGCACGCTGCGGCGCTCGTCGTTCGAGAAGCCGGGGTGGGCCAGGGCGGAGAGCAGCTCGGTGCCGGTGAGCACCTCGTTGAAGCGGGACAGGTCGGCAGCGTAGGCGTCGACCTTGTTCTCGTCTTGACCGATCTCGATCAGGGCGCGGGCGTAGCGCTCCGCGACGGCGATATCAGGCATCGGCGGCTCCGGGGTTGACGGCCAGCAGGAACTCCTGGTTCAGGCGCTTGTGGTCGTCGGTGGTGAGCTGCCCCTTGAGGCGCTCGGTGGCGACTTCGAGGGCCAGGTCCACGGCCTGCTCGCGCAGACGGCGGTGGGCCTTGGTGCTCTCCTCGCGGATGGCGCGGGTGGTCTGCTCCTTGATGAGCTCGATGTCCTTCATCGTGCGCTCGTGGTGCAGTGCGGCGTCGCGGTCAGCGGCGGCCTTGGCGTCCGTCTTCATCTGCTCGACCTGCTGCTCGAAGCGGGCCAGGCGCGCCTCCAGCTCGTCGAAGCGCTCCTGGGCCACGTTCCGGGCCTCCTGAGCGTCGGTGATCTCCTTCTTGATCTCCGCCTGGCGCTGCTTGAGCAGCTCACCGACGGGCTTGCGGGCGACCAGGAAGAGGCCGCCGAAGAGGATCACGAAGTTGACGAAGTGGATTCCGATGGCCTTGCCACAGGTGGCGTCCAGTCCGTTCGCGCACTCGTTCATGCCGCCGGCCGCGAAGGCGGCGCCGGAGACGAGCAGCAGGGGGGTGGTGGCGATCAGGGCCTTGGCAAAGGAGCGCATGGTCCGCCTCAGGCGTTGGGCTGCGGTCCGAGGACCGACTTGGTGATGTCCTCGCCCAGGCTGCGGCCCAGGCTGTCCAGCTCGCGGGAGGCCAGCTCGACCTCGGCGCGGAGGGACTCCAGCGCCTTGGTCTTCTCAGCCTCGGCCTCAGCGCGGGCCTTGCTGATCAGCTCCTCGCGCTCTTGCGCGGCGGCGTGACGGTGGTCGGCGCTGTAGGCCTGGATCTCGGCCTTGGCTGCGGCCAGACGCTGCTCGTACTCCTGCAGGCGGGCCTCGGCCTCCTGCTGGAGGCGGGCTGCCTCTTCGCGGGTGCCGACGGTCGCCTGATCGCGGCCCTGCAGGTAGGCCAGCATGGGCTTGAAGAGCACAAAGTGAAGCACTGCCAGAGACGCCAGGTACGGCGCCATCTGAATCAGGGTGAGCTTCCAGTCCGGCACCAGAGACATGCTCCCAGCCGCATGCGCGGTGGAGGCAAGAAGGAGGAGGCCAGAAGTCATTGGAAAACCTCCAGGGCGCGACCATGGGGAATCCGGTCTGCGCGGGCGGGGCGCCTTGGTAACACACCCGGGGGGCCTCGCAAGGTGGGGGGCCGACCCAGCGCAGAGGGGCAGCTCCCGGCGCGTGTCAGGGGTGTTTCAGAGCGCCACGCCCACCCGCAGCGAGACCTCGCCCCAGCCCAGGGCTGACGTGCTCAGCGCGTCCTCGTCTACGTCCAGTCCCCGCCAGAGCCTCCAGCGGGCTGCAGCCCCGACGGTGAGCTGATCAGTCACAGGAATGTCGATCCCCCCTCCCAGGCTGATCCCGGCCCCACCCAGGCGCGCCATGGTGCCCCGGGCGTTCTCCCGCGCGTCCTGCTGCTCGGCGGGTCCGTAGGCGGTGCTCGTGTAGCGGACGATGGGGACCACGCCCCAGATCCCGACCCCCAGGAAGGGGAGGATCCCGTCCTGTTCACCGATGGGCCGCTGGGCTTCGATGGTGGGGCGCAGAGTGGTGATCGCCTGCCGCTGCCACGCGCCCGCATCCCAGCGGGTGACCACGCTGCGGGCGCCACCCAGGCCGAGCTGCCAGCGCCAGAGACCCTCTCCCTGGAGGCTGACCCAGGGGGTGAGGGTGGGGCGCAGGAGGCCGTCGAACTCCCCCAAGCCGGTGTCTCCAGCCTGGGAGGCCAGGCCCGCGGTGGGGGTGAAGCTGACGCCCAGCTCGGGGGCGGCCAGCAGGGAGGGGATCAGGGCGAGCCACATGCCGGCAGCCTACACCGCCTGGGGATCTCAGCCCCCCAGACCGCTCAGGAGCTGCCGCAGGGCGGCGAGGTCATTGGGGTGGATGTGGTCGATGGAGCAGCCCACGATGCAGTGCTGGTCGGCCTTGCGTTCGTGGCGCACGGTGGCCAGGATCGCGGTGGGGGGCAGCCCCTCGACGTCCAGCCAGCCCTGGAGCTGGGTCCCCACCCGGGGCGGGGCGCCCTGGACGATCAGCCCGAAGCCGCCCTCGGAGATGTCGACGACCTCCTGGAACTGGCCGGCGTGGGTGCGGAAGAGCGCGGAGAGCTCCAGGCGCCGGTGCTTGCGGGTCTCGCGCCTGGAGATGGCCTGCGGGCGCGCCAGGCGCCAGAGCATCGGCGTGTGCGCGCCCTGTACGGTGGTGAAGAAGGCGTAGCGGGTGTGCTGGGTCTGGTATTCGAGCTGCACCGTGGTGCCCTGGGCCGGCGGATCCAGCAGCCCGTGGAGGGCTGGATGCACCAGGAAGGTGGTCTCCCCCGAGTCCGGGTGGGGGTAGCCGAGCTCGCCGAAGACCTGCCGCCGGCCGATGGTCAGCACGGCGCCGCGGGTGCTCTCGGCCATCGCCTCCAGGTGGAGGGTGATGCGCTGGGGATCGTTGAGGGCGTGGGCGGTCATGGGACACTCCTGGCCCGCGCACAGCAGGTGCGCTAGCCTTCCGTCCGGCTGTTCGGATCATTCAGCATCAACATCAAGGCCGGGCCCCGGCGTCCGAGACCCAGGCCAAGGAGCGTGAGCGTGGTCATTGTCGGGATTCGCGTCAGCAAGGTGCTCGGTCTGGCGCGCTGTGAGCTGCAAGGCCTCCCCAGGCTCGCGCGGATGAGCGGCCCTCTGGAGCAGCGCGCCAGCCTGCGCAGCGCGTTCACCCTGGCCATGGGGACTTTGGGGCAGGCCCGCCCCCTGTTGGAGTCCGCCGGCCTCAAGACCCTGAGCGTGGCCGAGGCGCCGGAGAGCGAGCACCACTTTGCCGAGCCGGCGAGGCTGCGCGGGTGGGTCGACCCCCAGGAGCGCACCGTCCAGGTGGATCTGCAGGTGGAGCTGGATCCCCCCCAGTTCGGGCTGCTCCGGGAGCTCGCGTTCAAGGACCCCGTGCTGGCCGAGGCCATGGGCCCCCAGCTCTTGCGCCTGGAGCTGCGCTGCGGCTGGGCCTTCACCCGCGATCTCTCCATCGGCGACGCGAGCGTGCTGGGCCTGCGCCTGGGCGAGCTGGACATCAGCCCCAGCACCGAGGCCTTCAAGGTGCTCGCGCCGCTGCTCAAGGGGATGCAGGGGCGGGTGCGCATCCACAACACCTGGGACCACCCCCTGGAGATGCTGGCCGCCGCCACCCGCAGCCCGGATCCCTCCACCCGCGAGGACCTGGAGTCCCTGCAGCGCGCGCTGTGCGCTTCGCCCTTCAACCTGGGCCGGGTCTCCGTGATCGACGGCGAGCAGGGGAGCTGGCTGGCCCTGGGCCCCGCCCTCCGGCCCGTCCAGGACCTGGGCCCCGCCGCCCAGGCCGCCCTCTCGCTGCTCTGCGCCATCTACCTGGATCCCGCCGAGATCCTGGTCCTGGACCACCCCGGCCTGCTGCTGGAGAGCGGCCCCGCGGTGATGCGCTGGCTGGAGCGCCTGCTGGAGGCGCCCGGAGGCCCCCTGGAGCAGCTCATCGTGCTCTCCCGCCGCGGCGGGGTGCCCATCACGGACCGGGGCCTGCGCCGCCGGGCCTCGCCGATGACCCCCCTGAGCCTGCATTGAAGGCCGTCTGCTTCTCCTGCGGGCAGGCCAAGGACCGGCCCATGGGCTCCTGCCCCGCCTGCGGTCAGAAGCCGGTGGGTGACGAGCGCCTGCTCTCCTGGCTGCTCTCCAGCCAGCACCTGCCCCAGGCCGAGCTGATCGAGGCCGCGGAGCGCATCAGCGCGGGGACCTTCCCAAAGCCGGGGCCCGAGCTGCTGGCCGTCGCCCGCGACGCGCTGAACCCCGTGCCCGACGCCCGCGTGGAGCAGCCGGCGGACCCGGACGCGCCTCTGAGTACGCGGGAGCGGCTCCAACTCCTGGCGTTCAACGTGCTCTTCACGCCGTTGGTTGGGCTGGTGCTCTTCTTGGCGTGGCGGCGGCGCCGCCCCGTGGCCGCCCGGGATGCCCTGCACCTGAGCTGGCCCGTGATGCTGCTCGGCGTGGTGATCTGGGGCGTCCTGCTGCTGCGCTGAGGGGCATCAGCCGGGACGGAACTCGCGGAGCAGGGCGAGCAGAGCCCGGCCGGCGGGGGGCAGGCGATCCGGGCCCAGGTGCACGATGCTCAGGCTCCGGGCGGGCAGCGCCATGGGGATGCGCACCAGTCGACCCAGCTCCAGATCCGTCGCGACGGCGACGTGGGAGAGCAGCGCGACGCCCAGGCCGGCGCGCACGTGGCCCTTGACGGCGGCGATGCTGCCCAGCTCCACGATGACCTCGCAGTCGGGCAGGTGCCGATCCGACAGGCCCCGCATGGCCGCCCCCTCCGCGAAGGTGATCAGCGGTGTCCCAGCGGGCGGGTCCCCGCCTCCCAGAGAGGCCGCCAGCGCGGGCGCAGCGACCAGGCAGAGCTCGTCCTCTCCCCAGTATTCGCCGTCCAGCCCGTGGGTGCTCTCGCCCTGGACGATGCCCAGGTCCACCTCGCCGGTGCGGACGGCCTCGGCGATGCGCGGCGTCCAGGTCTCTCGCAGGCGCAGGGTCACGCCGGGGTGCAGGTCGTGGAAGCGCGCCAGCGCCGTCGGCAGCAGGTAGGTGCACGCCGTCGCCCCGCCCGCGATGCGCACCTGGCCCTGCTCCAGCCCCTCCAGCGCCCGCACGGCCTGCTTCCCGGAGGCCACCGCCGCCAGCGCCCCCCGCGCGTGGGGGATCAGCGCCAGACCCGCCGCCGTGGGCTCCGCGCCTCTGGGCAGCCGGTGCAGCAGAGGCGCGCCCATGCGCTCCTCCAGCTTCTTGATCGACGCGCTCAGCGCCGGCTGGGAGAGGTGCGCGCGGCGGGCCGCCTCCGTGAAGGAGCCGTGCTCGACGACCAGCAGGAAGTGTCGGAGGGGGTCGAACATGGCCGATCGATAACCAGGACCTATGGCCCCCACCAAATCAATCCATTGGCCCAATCCACCCCCCGATCCTAGGCTGCATGTGCGAGGTCACCCTGGCGCTGGCCCCGCGAAAGGAGGCGAAGGTGGCCTGGTTCTGGGTCGATGGCAGCGCTCTGTTCGCGCTCGGCGTGGCGGCCGGCGGGGTCACCACGGTGGCCGGGATGGGCGGCAGCCTGCTGATGCTCGCGGTGCTCACCTTGTGGGTCGGGCCGGCGCATGCGCTGCTGTGGAGCGCGCCCGCGCTGCTGCTTGGGAACGCCCACCGCCTGCTGGTGTTCCGGCGAGAGGTGCCCTGGTCCGTGATGCTGCCGGTGCTGGCGGGGGTGGTGCCGGTGGGGGTGGGCGCGGGTCTGGTGACCTCGTTGGTGCCCACGCGTCTTCTGGGTGGGCTGGTGCTCACGGGTCTGGCGGTGGGGACGGCCCGCGCGATGGGCTGGCGACCCCTCCCCTCCCCAAAGCTGGGGCCGCTGGTGGGGGCGCTGGGGGGCCTGATGGGGGCCGCGGGTGG
>JAZAMN010000070.1:0-86266 GCA_036229005.1 Myxococcota bacterium | reverse complement strand
GGCCCAGGCATGGGCCTCGCGGCTTCGCGGCCGGCGCGGCGACCTGCCCGCCAGAGGCGGGCGCGCCGGCCTGCCAATCCCAACAACTTGTTGGCGAACCACCACGACCAGCCCCGTCCGCCCCCAGCCACCTCCAACCATGGAGCGTGTCGGCCCCTCGGGCTGCATTGCGCCTCCATTTGCCCGACCCGAAGGGGAGAGAGGCCCCCCTGGGGGCCTCGGTGGCAAATGGAGGCGAAGTGCAGGTCGCGGAACGCGACCCGACGCCGTGGGGGGGGCCTGGGGGGGACTGGCGAAGGTCCCCCCTGGGGGTAAGCCGGCTTCGCCGGCGTAGGGGGCAAAGCCCCCTACCCAAAAAACACAGCCAGGCGCTCCTACCCGACACCCCCACTCACCAAGCCACCCGTCCGCCCAAGAGCAGCGTCGTCTTCGGGTCGAACCACCACAACCTCCACCTCTGCACCCTGTCGGCCCCTCGGGCTGCATTGCGCCTTCATTTGCCCGACCCGAAGGGGAGAGGGGCCCCCCTGGGGGCCTCGGTGGCAAATGGAGGCGAAGTGCAGGTCGCGGAACGCGACCCGACGCCGTGGGGGGGCCCTGGGGGGACTGGCGAAGGTCCCCCCTGGGGGTCCAGCCGGCTTCGCCGGCGTAGGGGGCTTGCCCCCTACTCAAAAAACACAGCCAGGCGCTCCTCCCCGGCACCACCCGACCGCCGCGGCACTCGTCCACCCAGCGAGCAACCTCGTCTCCAGACCAAGCCACCTCTCCCTCCCAGACCGGCGGCCCCCGCACAACCTCGAAACGTTAAGCCCCCCTCGCGGGGGCCCACGCCCCCTCCCCCACCCCGGAGGCCCCATGGCCAGCGGCAGCACCAAGGCCGTCTACTCGGCCATCGCGGCCAACACCGTCGTCACCATCGCCAAGTTCGCCGCGTTCTTCGTGACGGGCAGCGGCGCGATGCTCTCGGAGGGCATCCACTCCGCCGCGGACGTGGGCAACCAGTCCCTGCTCGCGCTCGGGATCGCCCGCTCCAAGAAGGCCCCCGACGACGAGCACCCCTACGGCTACACCAAGGAGCAGTTCCTCTGGGCGCTGATCTCGGCCGTGGGCATCTTCTTCCTGGGCTGCGGCGTCACGGTGGTCCACGGCATCCACACCATCCAGGATGCCCTCGCCGGACACGCGCACGAGCAGGAGAGCCTGCTCGTCGCCTGGATCGTCCTGGTGCTTGCCTTCGTGGTCGAGGGGTGGTCCCTGATCGTCGCCGTCATCGAGGTCCGCAAGGCCGCCCAGAAGGCCCAGATGACCCTGGGGGGCTACCTGATGCGCGGCCCCGACCCCATGGGCGTGGCCGTGGTGTTCGAGGACTCCGCCGCCGTGTTCGGCGTGCTCCTGGCCGCCGCCGCGATGGGGATGTCCGCCTGGACCCACAACGCCGTCTGGGACGGCGCCGGCTCCATCGCCATCGGACTGCTCATGGGTGCCCTCGCCATCTTCCTGATCCAGAAGAACCGGAACTTCCTGATCGGCCAGTCGGTGGACCCCAAGGTGAAGGAGAACCTGGAGAACATCCTCAACTCCGACCCCGTCATCGAAGAGGTCGACGAGCTGCGGGCCACCGTGACGGGCGCCGCGAGCGCCGAGCTCCGGGCGCAGATCGACTTCGACGGGCGCGTGCTCGCGCAGCGGGCCCTGGTGGGCGAGGACCTCAAGGCCACCCTCAAGACCCTGGACAGCCCGGCGGCCCTGCAGGTCTACCTGCACGAGTTCGGCGAGCGGGTGGCCCAGCAGCTCGCGGTCGAGGTGGACCGCATCGAATCCCGACTTGAGAAGGAAGTCCCCGGCATGCGCCAGGTGGACCTGGAGGCCGAGTGAAGTTCGTAAGCTGGAACGTGAACGGGCTGCGCGCCTGCGCCCGCAAGGGCTTCGTCGAGAGCATCCGCGCCCTGGACGCCGACGTGGTGCTGCTCCAGGAGACCCGCCTGCAGCCAGGCCAGGAGCCCAAAGAGCTCGACCAGCTCTCCGAGTACGGATGGCACTGGCACCACGCCGAGCGCAAGGGCTACTCCGGCGTCGCCGTGCTCAGCCGCGTGCCCCTGGACCACGTCGAGGCCGGCTTCGGGCACGAGCGCTACAGCGTCGAAGGCCGCACCCAGGTGGTCTCCATCGGCAAGCTGCGCGTGATCGGCGGCTACTTCCCCAACGGCGGAAAGGGACCGGAGCGCCTGGCGTACAAGCTGGACTACTACCGCGATCTCCTCGCTCGCATCGAGCAGCTCCACAGCGAGGGGCTGCAGGTCCTGGTGACCGGTGACATGAACACCAGCCACAAGGAGATCGATCTCGCTCGCCCCAAGGACAACCGCAAAAAGAGCGGCTTCATGGACATCGAGCGGAAGTGGATGGACCGCTACGCCGAGGCCGGGCTGGTCGACACCTTCCGCCTCTTCCACCCCGAGCCCGAGCGCTACTCCTGGTGGAGCAACCGCGGCGGCGCCCGCGAGCGGAACGTAGGCTGGCGCCTGGACTACTTCTGGGCGTCCCAGGGCCTGCAGCCGCACATCTCCGACGCGGAGATCCACGACCAGGTGCTCGGCTCCGACCACTGCCCGGTGAGCGTGGAGATCGACGAGGCGGGCTTCCGCTAGGCCCGCCGCCTTCGCCACAAGAGCCCCAACCCAGCCAGCCCCCACAGCCCGCCGCCACCGGCCCCACCGCAGCCCCCGCAGCCGCCCTCAGACTCCTGCGTCCCAGTGTCCGCTGCGGAGTCGCTGCCGGTGTCCTCGCTTGCGGGCTCCAGCTCAGAGATGTGCAGGGTGATGTCCTGTTGGCCGGCCCGCAAGGCGGGCAGGGCGGCGGTGCGGGCGTATGTGGGGTGATCCAGGTTCACCGCTCCCACCCAGAGATCCCCCCCGGGGGCCTGAAACTCCAGGGTCTGTCCGCGCACCCACTGGCCGGCGTCCCCTTGGCTCCAGAGCAGGCCCCACTCGCCCTCCCGGGTGGAGGAGAGGTCCATGCGCACCCGCTGGTCGGCGGGCACACCCTCCAACACCCAGTAGACCGCCCCCGTCTCATAGGGCTGAACGGCCGGAACGAGGTCACCGGTAGGCCAGGCGACGACCGCATCGGGGCTCAGGGTCACCCGCCCCACCGGGAAGTCAGCCCACTCGGGGGCGTGCTCGGTGCCCACGCGCGTGCGCTCCAGGGAGAAGTCCATCAGCGCCGCGCGCCAGTCCCCGCTGAGGGTGTCGTAGCCGTCGATGACGTCGGGGCTGTTGGGGAGCCCCTCCTGCGCCAGGGCGAGCCACAGGTCCCGGCCGCCGCTGCCCGCGCCGTCCCCGTAGGCGTGGTCCAGATGCAGCACCCACAGGGCCGCGCCGTACTCGTAGTAGGACCAGAGCTGGTGCTCGTCCCAGAGGAAGGTGCCGTCGCCCAGGATGCCCAGCCAGGGTGTCGCCTGGAAGTCCTCCAGGTAGGACAGATCGACCTTGAAGGCGCTGGCGTCGGTCCAGGGCTCGGCGGCGGTGGCGGTGCCCTCCCAGACGGCGGTGGTGGCCTCGTTGAAGTCGGTGGCCCACTGCAGGGCGTGGTTGAATTCGTGGGCCAGGTACCAGGGCAGGATCTTGTCGGGGATCTGCCGGTCGATGGCGATGATGGCGGCGCAGCCGCTGCGACCGTCGTCGGGGTCGTCATCGCCGTAGGTGCCGCACCAGGCGTAGGCGCCGCCGTCGGGGTCCTCATGCAGGTAGATGTCCAGCAGACCGTCCTCGTCCGGGATGGGCGCGGGGAAGCCGATCTGGTTGACCTGCACGTCCCAGGCCTGCTCGACCGCGGCGAGCACGATGTCACAGCGCCCGGCGTCCTCCTCCAGGCTGTAGTTGCAGCGGATGGGGTGGGTGTCGCTGTCCTGGAAGCCGACGGCGGCGGGGCGCCAGCCGGGCATGAGCAGGGAGGCCAAGGTCGCGGTCTTGCAGAGCATGCCGCAGTCTACTGGCTCTCCCGTGCCCGGCCGGCCCCTACTTGGCGGGGACCGGCTCCACCGGGGTGGGGTCCTGGCCCTCGTCCTCGTCGTCGTCCAGGGGCTCGGGCTGCAGGCTCTTGCCGATCCAGCCCAGGGCGTCCTCCATCAGCAGGTAGAGGGCCGGGATGATGAGCAGCACGATGACGGTCGCGAAGAGCACGCCGAAGCCCAGGGAGAGGGCCATGGGGATCAAAAAGCGGGCCTGCATGCTGGTCTCGAGGATCATCGGGGCCAGGCCGAAGAAGGTGGTCAGCGAGGTCAGCAGGATGGGCCGGAAGCGCCTCTGGGCGGCGGTGACCACGGCTTCGAAGGCCGGCAAGCCCTTGCGGCGGTACTCATTGACGGCGTCCATGAGCACCAGCGAGTCGTTGATGACCACGCCGGTCAGCGCGATGATCCCCATGAAGGAGATGACCGAGAGGCTGTAGCCCATGACCAGGTGGCCGAAGATGGCGCCCACGAACCCGAAGGGGATGGCGGCCATGATGACCAGCGGCTGCAGGTAGCTGCGGAAGGGGATGGCGAGCAGCGTGTAGATGATCACCAGGGCGATCAGGAAGTTGGGGCCCAGAGACCCGAAGGCCTCGGCCTGCTCCCGCTGCGAGCCCGCGAAGCCCACCTCCAGCGCGGGGTACTCCGCCTGCATCTTGGGGATGACGTCGTCGTTCAGGGACTCCATCACCGCCTGGTTGGAGCGGACGCCGGCGGCGAGCTCCGCGGAGACGTTGATGATGCGCATGCCGTCTTCGCGCGTGATGGTCGTGGGGGCCTGGGTGCGCTCGAAGCGGGCCACGCTGCCCAGGGGCACGAAGGCGCCGGTGGGCGTGCGGATCTTGAAGGCCTCCAGGTCGTACTCGGAGCTGCGCTGGTCCTGGGGCAGGCGCACCATGACCTTGAGCTCGTTGCGGCCTCGCTGCTCACGCAGAGCCTCGGCGCCGTAGAAGGCCCCGCGGATCTGACGGGCGACGTCGCTGGAGCTGAGCCCGAGCTGGGTGGCCTCCGGGAGCAGGGAGAAGCTGAGCTGGGCCTTGCCGGAGGCGTAGGTGTTCTCCACGTCCGACAGGTCGCCATAGCCGCGCAGGATCTCCTCGAAGCGGTCGGAGACCTCGGCGAGCACGGCCTCGTCCGGGTGGGAGATCTGCAGATCCACCGCCGCGCCAGCGCCGGGCCCCGCGCTGGAGCCGAACACCAGGGACTCCACGCCCGGGATCTCCGGGGTGTTGGCCTTCCACATGTCGGCGAACTGCTGGGAGGACAGCTCCCGCTCCTCGCTTGGGACCAGAGCCGCACGCACGGTGATCAGGTGCGCCCCCTGGGAGGTTGAGCCACCCCCTGGACCACCGGACTGGCCCCCCTGCCCCAGCCAGGTCATCTGCCCCTCGACCAGCTCAGGCCCGACCTCGGCGATGGTGGCGTTCAGGCTGCGCTCGAGCTCGGCCCGCACCCGACGGACGTCCTGCTCGGCGGGGCCGAAGGGCAGGCGGGCGCTGACGCTGACGGAGTCGCTCTCCAGCTTGGGGAAGAAGGAGAAGGGCACCTTCCCCGAGGCCACCAGGCCCACCGTCACGATGAACAGGGCGCTCGCGGCCGCGACAGCGATCAGCCTGCCTTCGAGGACAAAGCGGAGCTGACGCTCGAAGGGGCCCTCGATGAAGGCCTTGAGGCGGCCTCCGACCAGCTCCCGGGCCCGGTTGATGGGGCGGAAGATGCGGGCGTTGAAGAAGCCGCCGTCGTGGGCCAGGTGGGCCGGCAGGATGAAGAAGCTCTCGACCAGCGAGAAAACCAGCACGGAGATGACGATCAGCGGGATGACGCCGAAGATCTTGCCGATGAAGCCGGGCACGAAGAGCAGAGGCCCGAAGGCCGCGACGGTGGTGAGGATGGCGAAGGTGATGGGGACCATCATCTTGGAGGCGCCGGCGGTGGCGGCCTCGGCCCAGGGCATGCCGTCCTCGTGCCGCTGGAAGGCGGCCTCGCCCACCACGATGGCGTCGTCGACGACCAGGCCCAAGGTGACGATGAAGGCGAACAGGCTGACCATGTTCACCGACAGGTCCAGGCCCGGCATGATGAAGAAGGTGCCCAGGAAGGTGATGGGGATGCCCATGCCGACCCAGAAGGCCAGGCGAAGGTCAAGGAAGAGCGCCAGGACGACCAGCACCAGCAGCAGGCCCATGCGGGCGTTGCGCACCAGCAGGTCGATGCGGCCGCGCAGCATCTCGGAGTCGTCGTCCCAGACCACGAACGCGAGCTCTCCAGGCAGGGTGGGCTCGATCTCGGCCAGCACCTCGTGGGTGGCGTCGGACACGGTCTGGGGCGTCTCGTCGCCCACGCGGTAGACGGTGAGCTGCACCGCGCGGCTGCCCTGGTAGTAGAAGGCCAGGTCGTCGTCGGCGTAGCCGTCACGGATGTCGGCGATGTCGCCCAGCCGCACCTCGGCGCCGCCCAGACCCTTGAGGCGGATGTCGGCAAAGTGCTGTGCGCCGGTGGCCCGATCGTCCAGCTTGACCAGCAGCTCCCCTCCTCGGGTCTCAAGCTCACCGCCGGGCAGCTCCACGCTGGAGAGGGCGACCTGGGCGGCGATCTGCTCCAGGCTCATGCCGTAGGCGTCCAGGCGCTCGCGCGGGACCTCGATGGCCATCTCCAGCTCGGGCACGCCGGTGATCTCGACCTGGGTGATGCCCTCCTTGGCGAGCAGCGCGGCGCGGGTGGTCTCGGCGACCTGGTGCAGCGTGGCCAGGTCCCCGTCGCGGGAGTCCCCCGCCTCACCGGGGGCGGCGATGACCAGCTCGATGACCTTGGAGCGGGTCGAGAGCAGCTTGACCGTGGGCTCCTCGGCGTCGTCCGGGAAGCTGGTGATGCGGTCGACCTCGTTCTTGATGTCCGCGGTGGCCTGCTGCGGATCGGCGTCCAACAGCAGCTCCACGCTGACCGATCCGACGCCCTCACTGGAGAGCGAGGTCACGCGCTTGACGCCGTCCACGGCGCGCACGGCCTCCTCGACCGCCAGCACGATGCCCTGCTCGATCTCGTCGGGGCTCGCGCCCGGGTAGGGCACGGTGATGGACACGGTGTCCAGCTCGAAGGCCGGGAAGACCTCCTGCTTGACGCGGGTCAGGCCCAGCAGGCCGCCGATCATCAGGATCAGCATGGCCAGGTTGGCCGCCACCGGGTTGCGCGCCATGAAGGCGATGGGGCCCGTCTGGCGGGCCTTCTTGGGCTTGTGCTGCGCCATGGCCTACTCCTGCACCTGCAGGGCCATGCCCTCCAGCGGGTAGCTCAGAGACGAGGTCACGACCCGGTCCGCCTCGCCGAACTCGCCCAAAACGAACACCCGCTCGGGGCCCGACCACGCGACCTGGACTTCCTCGATGTGCAGGGTGTTGTCGGCCTGGGCCACGAACACCTTGCCGCCGTCGCGCAGGGCCTCGCGGGGGATGGCCACGGCCTCCTGCACCTCACGCCCTTGGATCTCCACGTCCACGAAGGCGCCGAGCAGCAGGGGGAGCTGCCCCGGGGGCGGATCCAGGGGGTTGGGGACGTCCACGAGCAGGGTCGCGGTGCGGGTCTCGGTGTCGAGGGATCCGGCCATCCCCACGACCCGTCCAGACCGCTTCACATCGGCGCCCGGCTGCGTCACCGTGACACTGGAGCCCGCCGTCGAGGTCACGCCAGGGATGTCCACCAGCCCGAGCTGGTCCACCGGGACGGAGACCTGCACCCGGAAGGCCTCGGTCCCCGCGAAGGTCACGGCCTGGGTGCTGGGCCCTACGACCTGACCGACGTCCAGGGACTCGCTGAGCACGACGCCCGGGAAGGGCGCGCTCAGGGTGGTGCGCCCCAGGTTGGCCTTGGCCACGTCCACGCCGGCCTCCGCGGAGGCCTTGTTGGCCTGGGCGACCTGCAGGTGGGGCTCGCGGCGGGCCAGAGCGCCCTGCCCTTGCCCACCGACCAGCTCCCACTCGCGCTTGGCGGTGACCTGGCGGCCCTGCTCCACGGAGAGCTCGAGCTCGGCGGCGGCCAGCGCGGCCTCCGCCTGGGAGAGCTGGGCGCGGTAGTCGCGGGCGTCCACCTGGGCGAAGCGCTCGCCCTTGCCGAAGCGACCGCCCGGCTCCAGGTGCTCCGCGACGCTGAGGACCTTGCCGCTGATCTGCGGGACGATCACCACCTGCTTGCGGGCCTGGACCTGGCCGGTGGCGTGCACGCTCGCCGGCGCACTCCCCCGCTCCAGCGCGACGGCCGTGACCACGGGAATGGGGGGCTCGACGTCCTGCGGGGTGCCCTTGTCCTTGAAGGCCACGAGCATGGCGGTGACCGCGACGCCCGAAGCGACGGTCCCGAGGGCGGCCAGGATCTTGACTGCGGTCTTCATTCTGCGGACTCCGTCCAGGTGGCGGTCCAGGACCCACCGAGGGCCTGGTGGAGGGTGAGGCGCGCGCCCAGGGCGCTGCGGTGTGCGGAGAGCTCAGAGAGCTCCGCCTGGAAGTGGGTGGCGAGCAGCTGGGAGAGCTGCAGGTAGCTGCCGTGCCCGTTCTGGTACTGGGTCAGGGCGGCCTGGTACGCGAGCTCAGCGGCCTCGGCCTGGGTCTGGGCGGCCTGCCAGGCGGCCACGGCGGCCTGCTCCTGGGCGATGGCCCCTTCGACCTCGGCGACAGCGCTGAGGAAGGCGTTGTTCGCGGTGTGCGCGGCCGCGTCCGTGCTGGCGCGGGCTGCCGACACCGCGGAGGCGTTGGCGCCTCCGGAGAGGATGGGCACCGAGACGCTCGCGCCCACGGTCCACTGCTGCTGGCTCTCCATGTCGTAGATGTCCTGGTAGGACCAGCCGGTCTGGCCGCTGACGCCCACGGTGGGCAGCGCGCCGCGCACGCTGGCCTTCTCGCGGCGCTGGGCGGCCTCCAGGCGGGCCATCTCGGCGCGCAGATCCGGGCGGTTCTCCCACAGATCCCGTGGAGCGCCGAGCGCGGGGCTGGCCGGCAGCTCCGGCAGTGGCTGCACCAACAGATCCATGCGCTGGGAGGGGTCCTGCCCCGTGAGCACCGCGAGCTGCTGCTCCTGGAGGCGGAGCTGGGCCTGCGCCGAGGGCAGCGAGGTCTGCACCTGGGCCAGGGACTGCCGCTGCTGGAGCAGGTCCACCGCGGTGGAGGTGCTGGCCTGGTAGTTCAGCTCCACGATCTCCAGCAGCTCCTGGTTGAGCCGGAGCTGGCGCTCGACCAGGGCGAGCTGCTCGGCGGCGGTGAGCCAGTCCAGGTAGGCCCCGCCGACCTGAACGGAGAGCATCAGGGCCTGCGCCTCCACGTCGCCACCGGCGGCCGCGGCCTCCAGGCGGGAGGCCTTGTTGCTGTTGTAGGAGGCCCCGAAGAGATCCAGGTTCATCCCCGCGTTCAGGTACAGGCTGCCCTGCGCGTAGGTGTCCGGGACCTCCTGGGTGGGGATGCCGTTCTCGTCGGTGGGGACGGTGAAGTCACAGATCGCGAAGCCGATCTCCGGGCAGGGCTTGATCTGGTGCCCGAAGTCCACGCTGACCTGCGGGAGCACCGGCGAGAGCACCGCCCAGGACTGAGCCTGGGCCGCGTCCACGCGCGCCTGCCCGGAGGCCAGCGCGGGGCTGTCGGAGAGGCCGGACTCCACGAGGCCCTGCAGGGTGGGCTCACCGAAGCTCTGCCACCAGGGGGCCTGGCTGACCTCCTGGGAGGGGCCGGCCGAGAAGGCCTCCCCGCCTTCGATGATGACGATGCGGTCCCCGTAGCCGGCGAGCGCCGTCGCGAGGGAAAGGAGTAGCAGGCTCACGCCCATCAGCGGTCCTCCGGCGGCAGGCACCCTGCGCAGATGGTGTCGACGATGCTGTCGACGAATCCCTCCTGCGGGAGCTCAGGCTCCACCTGCAGGAAGTGGGTGAAGAAGTGTCGGCTGTTCAGGCCCCCCAGGAAGGCCATGGCATAGCACCCGGCGTCCCCGGGGCGCACCCTCCCCTGCTCGATCGCGAGCTGGAACCAGCGCGTCAGGCTCTTGTGCAGCCGCAGCGGGGGCGGCTCCTCAAAGTGGTCGAAGCAGTCCTTTGGGCTGAGCCCCGCCGACCGCAGCGCCGCCATTCGGGGCCCCATCTTGCGCAGCCGCTGGCTCACCTCCAGGCCGATCTCCCGGAGCTGCTCTGGGATGGGCCGGGCGTCCGGGCCGGCCTCGATCGCCTCGAAGTCCGGGAGCTGGGGGGTCAGCGCCCGCAACACCAGGTTGCGCTTGCTCCCAAAGCGGTGGAAGAGCGCCGCTGCGCTCACGCCCAGACGCCGGGCCACCACGGCGGTCGCGACGCCAGCCCCGTGCTCCAGGAACACCTCGCGGGCGGCCTCCAGGATCTCTTCGTCAGTGGTCTCGCGGGGTCTGGCCAGGGCGGCCTCCAGGGTTACTGACCCCTCGATAGCAAACCCTTATTGAGTGGTCAATAACTAACCGGCCCCAAAGAAAAAAGAGCGCCGGGATGCAAGCCCCGACGCCCTCTCTTCCCCCCGGCGCAGGCGGCCCTCAGGCCTCCTGATCCTCCAGGTAGTCCTCCAGCATCCCGCAGGCGCACATCAGGTTGCGATCGCCCCAGACGTTGTCGACGCGCCCGACGCTGGGCCAGTACTTGTGCTCCCGCAGCCAGGGCGCGGGGAAGGCCGCCAGCTCCCGACTGTAGGGGTGCGGCCAGTCCTCGGAGATGACCTCGAGCTGGGTGTGGGGGGCCATGCACAGCGGGTTGTTGTCGGTGGGCCACTCCCCTGCCGCGAGCCGCTCAGCCTCTCCCTTGATGGCGATCAGCGCATCGCAGAAGCGGTCCAACTCGGCCTTGGACTCGGACTCCGTGGGCTCGATCATCAGGGTGCCGGCCACCGGGAAGCTCATGGTGGGCGCGTGGAAGCCGTAGTCCATCAGCCGCTTGGCGATGTCGTCCACGCTCACGCCCATCTCCTTGAGGGGCCGGGTGTCGATGATGCACTCGTGGGCCACGCGCCCGCCCTTGCCGGTGTAGAGCACCTGGAAGTGCTCCCCCAGACGCTTGGCCATGTAGTTGGCCGAGAGGATGGCGGTCTCGGTGCTGGCCCGCAGGCCCTGCGCCCCCAGCAGGCCCACGTACATCCAGGAGATGGGCAGGATGCTGGGGCTGCCCCAAGGCGCCGCGGAGATGGGCCCCAGGGCGTCCTCTCCACCCACACCCGGCACGACGGGGTGACCGGGCAGGTAGGGCGCCAGGTGGGCCCGAACGCCGATGGGGCCCATGCCCGGACCGCCGCCACCGTGGGGGATGGCGAAGGTCTTGTGCAGGTTCAGGTGGCAGACGTCGGCGCCGTAGTGACCGGGTCGCGCGATGCCAACCTGCGCGTTCATGTTCGCGCCGTCCAGGTACACCTGACCGCCGTGGGCGTGGACGATCTCGCAGATCTCCTTGATCGCCGGCTCGAACACACCGTGGGTCGAGGGGTAGGTCACCATCAGGGCGGCCAGATCCTCGCTGTGCTTCTCGGCCTTTGCGCGGAGGTCGTCGACGTCGATGTTGCCGTACTTGTCGCAGCCCACCGCCACGACCTTCATCCCCGCCATCACCGCGGAGGCGGGGTTGGTCCCGTGCGCCGAGGTCGGGATCAGGCAGACCTGCCGGTGTCCCTGTCCGCGCCCGCGCTGGTAGGCCTGGATGACCAGCAGCCCGGCGTACTCGCCCTGAGAGCCCGCGTTGGGCTGCAGCGAGATGGCGTCGAAGCCGGTGATCTCGGCCAGCCACGCCTCCAGGGTCTCGAAGAGCCGGGTGTAGCCCTTGGCCTGCTCGCGCGGCACGAAGGGGTGCAGCCCGCCGAACTCCGGCCAGGTGATGGGGATCATCTGGGAGGTCGCGTTGAGCTTCATGGTGCAGCTTCCCAGCGCGATCATGCTGGTGTTCAGCGCCAGGTCCTTGGCCTCCAGGCGGTGCAGGAAGCGCAGCATCTCGTGCTCAGCGTGGTAGCTGTTGAACACCTCGGCGCTCAGGTAGTCGCTCTCGCGGGTCAGGCCGCCGAAGTCGGCCGCGCCCACGGACAGCTCCCCGGGCAGGCTCCCGCCCCCAAAGACCTGGAACAGCGCCTGGATGTCGGCGGCGGTCACGGTCTCATCCAGGGCGATGCCCACCGTCCCGTCGCCGAAGTCGCGCAGGTTGATGCGCCGCTCACGCGCGGTGTTCAGCACCAGCCTGGCCTCGCCGGCGGTACGGACCCGCAGGGTGTCGAAGGCGGGTCCCTCGCCCACGAGGGTGTGCCCCAGACCTTCCAGCAGGGCCCCCAGCCCCCTCGTCAGCCCGTTGACCCGCTCGGCGATGGCCCGGAGGCCCTGGGGACCGTGGTAGCAGGCGTAGGCAGCCGCGATCACAGCCAGGAGCACCTGGGCGGTGCAGATGTTGGAGGTCGCCTTCTGGCGCCGGATGTGCTGCTCGCGGGTCTGCAGGGCCATGCGCAGCGCGCGGTTCTGGTGGCGGTCCAGCGAGATGCCGATGATGCGGCCGGGCAGGCTGCGCTTGTACTGCTCGCTGGTGGCCATGAACGCGGCGTGGGGGCCGCCGTAGCCCAGGGGCACGCCGAAGCGCTGGGAGCTGCCGATCACCACGTCGGCGCCCAGCTCCCCGGGGGGCTTGAGCAGGGTCAGGGCCAGCAGATCCGCGGAGACCACGACCTTGCAGTCCTGCGCGTGGGCGGCCTCGATGACGCCGCTGTAGTCGAGCACGCTGCCGTCGGTGGCCGGGTACTGGAGCAGCACGCCAAAGTAGAGCGAGAAGTCCTCGATCGCGCGGAAGTCCCCCACGTCGACCTGGCGCCCCGAGGCCCGCGCGCGGGTCTGCACCACGGCGATGGTCTGGGGGTGGCAGCGCTGGTCCACAAAGAAGCGCTCCGCCTTGTTCTTTCGGGAGCGGACCCGGTGGCAGAAGCTCTCGGCCTCGGCGGCGGCGGTGGCCTCGTCCAGCAGCGAGGCGTTGGCGATCTCCATGCCCGTCAGGTCGACGATCATGGTCTGGAAGGCCAGCAGCAGCTCCAGGCGACCCTGCGCGATCTCGGGCTGGTAGGGCGTGTAGGCCGTGTACCACCCCGGGTTCTCCAGGATGTTCCGCTGGATGACCCCCGGGGTCAGGGTGCCGTGGTAGCCCATGCCCAGGAAGCTGCGGAAGACCTGGTTCTCGCCCGCCATCTCCCGCAGCTCGGCCAACAGCTCCTGCTCTCCCCGGCCGTCCGGGATGCTCAGGAAGGGCTGCTCGCGGATGCTGTCCGGAACGGTCTGCTCGATCAGCTCCTGGACGGACTCCAGGCCCAGGGCCTGCAGCATCTCGGCGCGCTCGCTGGGGCTGGGCCCCAGGTGTCGCCGGGTGAAGGTGTCCAGAGGCGAGAGGATCTCGGAGAGCTGCATATCGGCCTCACCCTCGAGGGCTGCTCGAGCGGTCGGAATGTGGGAACTGGTTCGGGGCCCAAGCGAGGTCACCCGGGCGCACCCCGCAGGGCACGCCCTGTGCCTTTCAGTCCTGGTCGGCCAAGAACGCGGCGTAGCCAGCGGCGTCCATCAGCGTGTCGATCTCAGCGGGGTCGGAGAGCTTGACCTTGAAGAGCCAGCCGGCGCCGTGGGGGTCGCTGTTCACGGTCTCCTCCTCGCCGTCCAGGGCCTCGTTGACCTCGGTCACGTTGCCGCTGACAGGGGTGTAGACGTCGGAGACGGCCTTGACGGACTCGATCTCGGCCACGCTGGTGTGGGCCTCGATGTCGGCGCCGACCTCCGGCATGTCGATGAACACGATGTCGCCCAGGGCGGCCTGCGCGTGGTGGGTGATGCCCACGGTGGCGATGTCACCGTCGACGGTGACCCACTCGTGCTCCTGGCTGTACTTGCGATCGGTGGGGTAGTTCACGTCACTCATCGGATGCTCCTGATGCTCAGTAGGGGCGGGAGTAGAAGGGTCCCTTGACGACGGTGGCCTGGGCCTGCTTCCCCCGGATGTCCACCAGCAAGGTGTTTCCGGGCTTGGCGTTGCCCTTCTCGGCCTTGACGTAGCCCAAGGCGATGTTGGTTCCCAGGCTGGGGCTGCGCGTACCGGAGGTCACTCGACCCACGGGGTCGCCGTCCGTGTTCAGTAGGGTGCAGCCCTGGCGGGCGATGCGCTTGTCGACCACCAGCCCGACCAGGCGGAAGGGCACGCCCTCCTCCTTCTGCTTCACCAGGGCCTCGCGCCCGATGAAGTCTCCCTTGTCCAACCTGGTGATCCAGCCGAGGCCGGCTTCCAGGGGGCTGGTCCCGTCGTCGATGTCGTTGCCGTACAAGACGTTGCGGACCTCCAGGCGCAGGGTGTCCCGCGCGCCCAGGCCCACCGGCACGATGCCGAACTCCTTGCCGACCCCCAGGATGCGCTGCCAGGTCGGGGCCGCGTCCGGCGCGGGGATGAAGATCTCGAAGCCGTCCTCGCCGGTGTAGCCGGTGCGGGCGACCAAGCAGCCGTGCACCCCCGCGAAGGTCCCCTGGCGGATGGCCCCACGCTCCATGTCCAGCACGGGGCGGTCCATCAAGAGCTGCACGACCTTGGGGCCGTTGCGGCCCTGGATGGCGACCTGGGCCCAGGCATCGCCCTCGTCCACCAGAGTGGCGCCGAAGGGGTTGTTCTCCTGGATGTAGGCGAAGTCCTTCTCGCGGTTGGAGGCGTTCACGCACACCAGCCAGTCCTGCGGCGCCAGGCGGTACAGGAAGAGGTCGTCCACGATGCCGCCGTCGGCGTTCATCAGCGCGGCGTACTGGCTCTGCCCGACGGCCACCTTGGAGACGTCGTTGGAGACCAGGTGCTGCAGGGCGTCCAGCGCGTGCGGACCGGCGACCCGGATCTCGCCCATGTGGGAGACGTCGAAGAGGCCGACGCTCTCGCGCACCTGCTTGTGCTCCGCCAGGGTCCCGGCGTAGCTGACGGGCATCTCCCAGCCAGCGAAGTCCACGAGCTTGGCGCCCGCGGCCTGGTGTTCCTCAAAGAAGGGCGTGCGGCGAAGCGACACGGGGGGCTCCTTGGCTTGGAGGCGCAGCCTATCAAGGCCAGCGGTGCAGGTCGGCGCGCCCGGGCAAGCCAGACGACGCCTTGACCGAATCAGGCGCGCTGCTGGGCTGCGCGCAGGGTGTTGTGCATGAGCATGGCGATGGTCATGGGCCCCACGCCGCCCGGGACCGGGGTGATCCACCCGGCGCGCTCGCTGGCACCTTCGAAGTCCACGTCGCCGCAGAGGCTGCCGTCCTCCCGGCGGTTGATCCCGACGTCCAGCACCACAGCGCCCTCCCGCACCCACTCCCCGGGGATGAAGTCCGGGCGGCCGATGGCGACCACGAGCACCTCGGCCCGGCGCACGTGGGCCTCCAGGTCGGCGGTGCGGCTGTGGCACACGGTCACGGTGCAGCCCGCCTGCTCCAGCAGCATGGCCATGGGGCGCCCCACGATGTTGGAGCGACCGACCACGACCGCCTCCTTGCCGGACAGCGGGATCTCCGCGGACTCGATCAGCTTCATGACCCCCAGCGGCGTGCAGGCCACGAAAGCCGGGCGGCCTTGGGAGAGCAGCCCGGTGTTCACCGGGTGGAAGCCGTCGACATCCTTGGCGGGGTCGATGTGGTCCAGGATCTCGGTCGCGTCCAGGTGCCTGGGCAGCGGCATCTGAACCAGGATGCCGTCAATCTCCGGGTCATTGTTCAGCGCGGAGACCAGGTCCATCAGCTCCTGCTGGCTGATGTCCGCCGGCTTGGTGATCTGCCGGTGCAGGAAGCCCACCCGCTCGGCGACCAGGTGCTTGCGGCGCACGTAGACCTCGGAGGCGGGGTCCTCGCCCACCAGCACGACGGCCAGCCCGGGGGGGCGGCCCAGGGACTCCCGAAGAGTCGCCGCCTGGGGCTTCACGCTGCCTTGATTCAGGCGCTTGGCCAGCGCGCGGCCGTCGAGCAGGGTCGCCATGGTCAGTCTCCGGAAGAGGAGGAAGAAGGGGTGCTGGTAGAGCTCGCGGCCCCACCGCTGGAGCTGCTGCTCCCGCCGGACTCCCCGCCACTCGAGCCCGCAGACGAGGACCCACTGCCCGACTTGAGCCCGTAGTTGTCCGTGGCCCAGCCCCCACCCTTGAGGTGGAAGGCCGTCTGGGACAGCAGCTTGGTGACCTGCTCCTTCCCGCACTCGGGGCAGAGCTTGATGGGGTCGTCCGACATCTTCTGGATGGCCTCGAACTGGTGGCCACAGTCCGGGCACCGGTACTCGTAGATGGGCACGGGAACGCTCCTTGGATGCCTTGCCGCTAACCATCGACCCGGCACCCGTTCAAGGGACCGCTTGCGCCGTTCGGGTTAGGTCCGGCACATGCCTGTGACGATGACACTGCTGGCCCTGTTCGCGTTGGGCTGCGCAGTGCCCGTGCTCGCCGGCTTCCTCGTCCTCTCCGCCGAGCGCGGACACCCGCCGCGCCTGACCCTGGCCTGGCTGAGCATGCTGCTGCGCGAGATCAGCGCCAACATGCTGGCCCTCGCAATCTGGCCCCTGGGCAGCGGCGACCGCCACCCCGAGCTGGGCGATCCCGGAGGCCCCCGAAAGGTCCCCGTGATCCTGGTCCCCGGCTTCGGCATGAACCGGAGCTGCCTCTGGGCGCTCCAGGCCCTGCTCCGCCGCCGCGGCTGGCGCTGGGTGCACGCCATCAACCGCGCCCGCCCCGGGGGCGGCATCGATCCCCACGCCCGGGCCCTGGCCGCCGAGGTCGAGCGCCTCTGCCGCGTGGCCCACAGCCCGCAGGTCGACATCGTGGCCCACTCCATGGGCGGGCTGATCGCGGCCTGGTACATCCAGGAGCTGGGGGGCGCAGCCCGCGTCCGACGCCTCGTCACCCTGGGCACCCCCTGGGGCGGCACCCGCATGGCCTCGCTGGTGCCCTGGTTGCCGGACAGTGATCTGCTGGTCCCAGGCTCGAAGGTGGTCCAAGAACTCCGAGAGCCCCAGGTCCCCACCCACGCGATCTGGAGCTACCAGGACCAGCTCGTGGTCCCCACGCACAGCGCCGCCCCGGACTGGCTGGACCGCGCCCCCCACGGGCAGACCGCGCTGCGGCTGGTCGGCCACCTGGATCTGCTGGGCAACACCCAGTCCCTGGACCGCGTCTGCGCGCTGCTGAGCGCCCCGCCCCAGAACGCCCCCACCGAGAGCACCCCCACCAAGAGCAGCGGAGCAGAGGAGTGAAGAGCCTCCTGGACAAGCGCGTGCTGCTGGTCACCGGCAAGGGAGGCGTGGGCAAGTCCACCCTGAGCCTCACCCTGGGCCTGGCCGCGGCCCGCATGGGCAAGACGGTGCTGGTCTGCGAGACCCACGGGGCCCAGCGCCTGCCGGGGATCTTCGGCCGCCCGGCCCTGGACTACAGCGTTCAGCCCCTGATGGGCAGCCTGCACCACCTGAGCATCACCAGCGAGAAGGCGCTCGAGGAGTACATCGTCGGCGTCATCAAGGTGCGGGCGCTCTACAAGATGGTGTTCCGCAACCGCATCATGGGCCCCTTCATGGACGCCGTCCCGGGCCTGCACGAGCTCATCCAGCTCGGCAAGGTCATGGACCTGGAGCGCAGCCGCACCCTGGGCCGCCCCGACTGGGACCTCATCATCCTGGACGCGCCGGCCACCGGCCACGGGCTCACCATGCTCTCCGCGCCCGCCTCCATGATGGAGCTCACCGGCGCCGGCCCCTTCCACGACAACGCCAGGCTGGTGCGCGAGATGTGGGAGGACCCCGTCCGCACCGGCGTCGTGCTCGTGACCTTGAGCGGCCAGATGCCCGTCAACGAGACCCTGGATCTGCACAGCCGCCTGGGCAGCTACCAGCGCCAGGTCCAGCTCTGCGTCCTCAACGAGGTGCATGCCAGCCCAGCCACCTGGGCCCAGTGGAAGGCCGCCCGCCCCCACCTGGACAGCCCCGCGCTCCAGGCCGCCGTCGCGCTCACCGACCGTCAGATGGCCCGCATCGCCCGCCAGGAGCAAGCCCGCGAGCGCCTCAGCGCCCTCCCCTGCCCCCGCGCCGAGCTCCCCTTCCGCGGCCAGCGCGACCTGCACGCCCAGGACATCCAAGCCCTGGCCGACAGCCTCTACACCCAGCTCGGCGGGAGCGCCCAATGACCCCGCGCGTGATCGTCTGCTGCGGCTCCGGCGGCGTCGGCAAGACCACCACCTCTGCCGCGATGGCCCTGGGCCTGGCTCTGCGGGGCAAGCGCGTCGCCGTGCTCACCATCGACCCGGCCCGGCGTCTGGCCGACTCCCTCTCGGTGGGCCCCCTCTCCAACGATCCCCAGCGGGTCCCCCTGGACGGGCTCTCCGGCGCGCCCGGCGGCCACCTGGACGCCATGATGCTGGACATGAAGTCCACCTGGGACGGCGTGGTCGAGCGCTTCGCCCCCTCCCCCAAGGCCCGCCAGCGCATCCTGGACAACCGCTACTACCAGCTCGCCTCCACCCGCCTGGCCGGCAGCCACGAGTACATGGCCATGCAGCGCCTGCTCGAGCTCTACGAGTCCCGCGAGTGGGACATCATCCTGCTGGACACGCCCCCCACGCGCCACGCCATGGAGTTCCTCAGCGCCCCCCAGCGCATGGCCGGCCTCTTCGACGAGGGCGTGATGCACTGGCTCTCCCTCCCCCGCAACACCCGCGGCTTCAAGGCCCTGGAGCGCGGCTCCGAGATGGTCACCAGCATCCTCAAGCGGCTGATCGGCGCGGGCACCATGGGCGACATCGCCGAGTTCTTCGACGCCATGCAGGACCTCTGGGGTGGCTTCCAGGAGCGCTCCCAGGCCGTCGACGCGCTCCTGGGCTCCGAGGAGACCCGCTTCCTGCTCGTCACCACGCCCGCCCCCGCGGCCCGCGCCGAGGCCCAGGAGTTTGCCGATCTCCTCGCCGACACCCAGAGGCCCTTCGGTGGGTTCGTGGTCAACCGGGTCGTGCCTGTGCCCCCGCACAACGCGCAGATCGCCGCCGCTTCCCTCCCGGATCCCCCCGCAGACATGGCCCCCCAAGCCTGGGAGGCCGCCACCGCAGCCCTGCTCCAGGCCTTCTCCACCCAGCAGGCGCTGGTCGACGGTGAGCGCGGCGCCCTGGAGGCCCTGCAGAATCAGGCCCACGGCCCGGTGGGTCTCTGGCCCGTCCCCGAGCTGGCCGAGGATGTGCACGATCTGGCCGCCCTCACCCGGCTGGCCCACCACCTGGCCCCTGCCCTGGACGCACTCCTCGCCCCCTGATCCACCAGCGAGGACACGCTGAGGCAGACGCCCCTACTCGTCCTCGGGATCCGCGGCGGCCCCGGCGACCTCGTAGGTGACCTGGATCTGCGCACCGCGCGGCGGCACGTAGTCCCCGGCGAACACCAGCAGGCTGGCCTGGTCGTCGTAGGACCAGCCGTCCACGTCGTCCTGGTCGATCAGCTCGTTCTCGACCACGACCTCCATGGTCTCCAGCACGGGCGTGTAGGAGAGCTGGAAGCTGCGGTTGAGCTCGGAGACCGCCAGGCCCAGCTCCTCCATGATGGCGGAGAAGTCGCCCTCACAGATGTTGTGGACCTGCCCGCCGAGCTGCTCGGAGACGCCCTGGTAGCGGTGTCCGGGCCAGGAGTCCGCGCAGCCCTGGCCGGCCTCGGGGCCGACGATCGCGCTGGCGAGCACCCGGCGGTCGGGATCCTTGGTGCCCTTGAGCTCGTAGATCAGGTCCTTCACCGCGACCAGCTTGCCCTCCTGGGAGTAGCAGGCCTCCGCGGACTCCCCGGCGAGCGCGTCGTTGTCGGAGCAGTCGTCCTCGTCGCTGACATAGATGATGCTCAGGTGGGCGTCCTCGCGCAGGAAGCCCTCGTTGACGCCGGACACCAGCGGCTCGGAGAGCGCTGCGACGCTGGCGGAGATCCCCTTCTCCTTGTCCGAGCCCTCGGTCCCCACCTGCACCCGATTGGCGAACTTGTTCACGTAATTCGGCGTGTCGATGGTCAGGTAGTGCGGGTCGCCCAGGAGCACCCCGCGGTTGGGGTTGTCGATGTCCATGTCCGTGGAGATCACCCCCACGTGGAAGTCGATGTTGGTCTCCGCGAGGTTCTGGATGAAGGCCTCGAACCCATCCGCCACGCGGAGCTGCTCCTCGGCCATCGAGTTGGAGTCGTCGATGACCCACAGGATGTCCACCTCGGACAGGGGCTCCTGGGCGAACACGTCCGTGTGGCTGCGGCGCTGGATCTCATTGTCCGGCGTGCAGGCGAGCAGAAGGGAGGTGAGGAACAACATGGCGACATCCAGCGGGCCCCCCCCGCACAGACTACTTCACGAAGTGCAGCTCCGAGAAGCACAGGTCGTTGAACTCCTTGCCCTTGCGGATGGTGTTCACCTGGACCTTGACGGACGAGGTGGTCACCGGCTGGAAGGAGACGCTCTGGGGGATCCCGCTGGGCTTGACCGCGACGGTCTGCGTGGAGCCGTCGGAGAAGGTCAGGGTCAGCTCGGTCGCGAGGTTGCCCTTCATGGCGTACATGATGTTGTAGCCGTTGCCGTTGACCAGCTTGAGGCTGGAGATCTGGGTCGGCGCGTCGAAGGTCGCCTCCACCCACTCCCCCACACCGTCGCCGGCCTTGTCGCCCTCGCACCACATGGTGTCCACCGCGGTGTCCTGCATGTTGGTGGGCTCGTAGTTGCCGTCGGCGTCGGCCGCGTAGACGCTGCTGGCCTTCCAGCTCTTGACGGTGGCCTCGCCGGAGTCCGCGTCGTCGTAGAACACGACCTCGGACACCGCCGTGTCGGTGAAGGTGGTGCCGGAGTACACCGACTTGATGCGCAGCTTGGCCCAGCTCGCCTTGACCGGCTTGAGCTCGATGTACTCGCTCTTCATCTCGTCGGTGAGCGTGAAGGTCTGCTTGGAGCCGTCGGAGAACTCGATCTCCAGGTCCTTGATGCGGTTGGAGCGGTTCCACATGTCGTAGGACGTGAAGGTGCCGTTCCAGATGCGGAAGGCGGTCAGGTTGGTCTCGCCGTCAAAGTCCACCTGCACCCACTCGCCCAGGCCGGAGCCCGACTCATCGCCCTCGGTCCAGTTCGCGGAGACCTTGTGGTCGTAGGACTGCTCGGGGGTGTACCGGACGCCGTCGCCCTCGGGGTAGATGCTGGAGGAGGTGGCACCGACGATCTTCACGACGCCAGCGAATGCCGGCAGGCTGACCAGGCCGAGGGTGAGGGCGACGGTGGTCACAAAGGGGCGAGCGCGCATCAAGTCTTCTCCAGTGGGGGTCCGCGGCGAACAAGGGTATGGCCTGCGGGGGCGAATTGCATGTGGCAAGCGGGTGACCCGCAAGGCGGGCGAAGGATTCCCCGCTCAGAAGCTGGTGGTCACTGCGACCCGGGCGCCCTCGAACGCAGGCAGCAGGCGGCACTGTCCACCGGCGCAGCGGATGCCGGCCTTGTAGGCGCCATAGAACACGCGGATCTGCGTGCGGTCGTTGGGCATGTACTGCAGCTCACCGGCCATGTAGATGTCGTCGGTGATGTTGCCCTTGGCCTGCGACTGCGCCAGCGGATCGTTGGTGAAGTCGTTGTACAGGATGGCCGACACGCCGCTGGGGTGGTGCGCGGCCAGGGCCAGGGTGCTGGTGTAGAAGTCGTGCTGCTGGTTGGCGTTCTCGCCCCACCAGAAGTGGTAGATGTCCCAGGTGGCGTCGCCGTGCAGCTCGCCGGGCAGCGGGAAGGAGAGCGCCGCGTCCAGGTGCACAAGCTGGTCCCGCCCGTGCTCATCGCGGATGTCGGTGCGGTAGCCCGCGTTGACCAGCGCCGTGACGTGGTCGCCCTGCAGATCCATGCCCACCACGGGGTGCACGATGGTCTCGGGGCTGCGGTTGAAGTGCAGGCCGCCCAGCTCCTGGTCCCGGAACACCCCCACGTCGATGTAGGGGATGAACACGCCCGGCTTGGCCATGAAGTCCGCGCGCACCCGGCCGCCGTAGATGTCGTTGGAGTTCACGGCCGCCGAGGAGTCCTCGGTGATCACGCGCTCGTACTCCAGCGAGGGCCCGGTCGCGATCTCGTAGCCCTGCAGGGAGGTCAGGGTGTTCAGGCGCTCGGTGTCCTTGTAGCGCTTGCCCTCGACCAGCACCGCGAAGCGCCCCGGATAGAACGCGGCCGTGCCGTAGACCGCGTAGCCCGGCTCCACCTCCTCTCCACCAAAGAGGACGGGATCCCGGTACTGGAACCAGTCGCCCTCAACGAAGAGATCCACGGGCCCCAGGAACGCCTCGGCACCCACTCCACCGACGAGGGCATCGGGATCGCCCAGCTCCCCGTAGCGCTGGAAGCCCTCAACCGGTCCCTCCACCGCCTCGGTGAAGTTGTAGACCACGCCGTGCGCGCCCACATTCACCGGGCCGAGCCCGTAGCGATCCACCCGGACCGCGTTGACCAGGTTGGACCGGTTGGCGCGGATCAGGCGGTTGGGGTTGTCCTGCATGATCTGCTGCTGGTTGGTCAGGCCGGTGACCACCGAGAGGTCCCAGGCCCCCAGCGAGGACTCCGCCTTGATGCCCCGCAGCGAGGTGTCGACGTCGATCTGGGTGTTCTTGATGAGGTTGAGGGCCAGCCCGCGCCCCACGCTCATGTAGGAGTCACCGACAGTCACCTCGACCGGCCCCAGATCGGCGGTGAACCAGGCCTTCTCGAGGTTCACCAGGGTCATCTCCCAGGGGGAGATCACGCCCGCCTCCAGCAGATCGAGCTCGTAGGTGCGGACGTCGTCCAGGTAGTACCAGGCGTTGACCATCGACACGTGGTCGAGCTGGATCCCGAGCTGGTAGGCGTCCGCGTCGGCAAGCAGGTTGCTGCGGCTCACGAGCTCCATGTAGTTGAAGACGCCGCTCTCATCGGGGAAGTCCGAGAGCACTCGGTCCGAGAAGTAGTAGCGCCCCTCGCTGTCGAAGCTCCCCGTCACGTTGACCTGGGACAAGGGGCTGGACGAGGCCTCCTGGGCGGCAGCCGGGGCCACCCAGGTCAGACAGAGCGAGAGGATCACAGCGCTTCCCTGGCTACTCGTTGCAGAGTTCGGCGGCCATGTCCTTCTCAGGGGCCTTCCCGTTGAGCGCGGTCAGGGCCTCGATGACCTTGTGCGCCAGCTCGCACTCATCTCCAGCGGTGTAGCTGGCGTGCTTCCAGATGCTCTCGCCGGTGGGCGAGAGCAGCTCGCTGTAGGGGATGGCCTTGGAGGGGTAGTACTGATTGACCACGGTGGTCTGCTTGTCCAGCAGCACCGGGAAGCCCCAGCCCTTGGACTTGACGGTCGGCTTGACCTTGGACGCGGAGCGGGCATCGTCGATGGACACCGCCAGCACCTGGAAGCCCTCGTCCTCGTATTCGGCGTAGAGCTTCTGGACGTGGTGGAGCTCAGCGATGCAGGGGGCGCACCAGGTGGCCCAGAAGGAGACCAGCGTGACCTTGCCTTCCTGGTCCTTGAGGCTGACCTCCTGGTTCTGGATGTCCCGGAGGGTGAAGTCGGCCGCCTTGTTGTCTGCAGCGTCCACGGCCGGCGCGGAGGCGAAGAGGGCCACACCAGAGGCGGCCAGGACGAGGGCGGTAGCGAGCTTGCGCATGAGATCTCCAAGCGGGGGTCGTGACGAGAGCCACAACGCATCGATGCCGGAGTGTATTCGATGTCGCGCGGGTGATGTAAAGGCAGGGCAAGAGATGCCCGCCCCGCCACCGGGCCGTCGGGTTAGCCCCCTGACATGGCCACCCGAATCCTGATCGTCGACGACGAGCCCAGCATCCGAAAGGTCCTCTCCGCCCACCTGCGCAGGGATGGCTACGACGTCTCCACCGCGAGCGACGGCGCGGAGGCCATCGCGGCCCTGCAGGCCGAGGACTTCGAGGCGGTGGTCTCGGACATGAAGATGCCCAACGTGGGCGGCCTGGAGCTGCTGCGCTGGTGCCGGGAGCACCGCCCCAGCCTGCCGGTCATCCTCATCACCGCCCACGGGACCGTGGACTCCGCGGTCGAGGCGATCAAGCGCGGCGCCCACGACTACATCACCAAGCCCTTCGACCGGGACGAGCTCAAGCTGATCCTGCAGAAGGCGGTGGCCACCGGCGAGTCTTCCCGCTCCAAGGTGCAGCCCGCCCCCGGCCGCTTCGCCATCATCGGGCAGACGCCCTCCATGCGGAGGGTGTTCGACCTGATCGCCAAGGTCGCCGCCTCCCCCACCACTGTGCTGATCACCGGGGAGTCCGGCACCGGCAAGGAGCTGGTGGCCCAAGCCCTGCACCAGGAGTCCGACCGGGCCGATGGCCCCTTCATCACGGTCAACTGCGGCGCCATCCCCGAGAACCTCTTCGAGTCCGAGCTCTTCGGGCACGAGCGCGGCGCCTTCACCGGCGCGGTGCACTCCAAGCCTGGGCGCTTCGAGCTCGCACACGGCGGCACCCTGCTCCTGGACGAGGTCGGGGAGCTCCCCGCGGAGATGCAGGTCAAGCTGCTCCGCGTCCTCCAGGAGCGCCGCTTCGAGCGCGTGGGCGGCCTCCGGTCCATCGACGTGGACGTGCGCCTGGTCGCGGCGACCAACCGCGATCTGGCCCAGGCCGCCCGGGACGGGGACTTCCGTCAGGACCTCTACTACCGCCTGAACGTGATCCCCATCCACCTGCCTCCCCTGCGGGACCGCAGCGAGGACGTCCCGCTGCTCGCGCAGCACTTCCTGGAGCGCTTCAACAGCCGCCTGGGCCGCGAGGTCAAGGGCCTCACCCCCGCTGCCCTGGAGGCCCTCCAGGCCTGGCACTGGCCCGGAAACATCCGCGAGCTGGAGAACTTCATGGAGCGCGCCGTGCTCCTGAGCGACGGCCCCTGGGTGGACCTGTCCGAGCTCCCCGGCCTCAAGGTCGGCACCCGCCCCAGCCCCACGCCCACCTCGGGCATGGAGTCCATGCCCCTCAAGGACTACGTCCGCGTGCACACCGCCAAGCTCGAGCGCGCGCGCATCCGCGAGGCCCTGGACGCCGAGCACCAGAACGTGACGCGGGCGGCCCGGCGCCTGGGCATCAGCCGCAAGTCCCTGCAGACCAAGATGAAGGACTACGGGCTCCGCGACGAAGGCTAGCGCCCCCTTGCCCCTCGGGACCGCCCGCCGTACGCTCTGTGCATGCTGCTCACCCTGCTGATGGCGACCGCCCAGGCCGCTGAACCCACCGACCTGCCCCCCTTCCTGCGCGGTGACGCCTGGGTGGGCTACCGGATGAACTACCAGACCGGCTCGATGATCGAGCCTGTGGGCGGAGAAGAGGTCGCCGTCGGGCGACTGACCACCCAGGATCACCGCATCCACGTGGGCGGCAGCTTCGGCGTGGCCCCCATGACCGCCGTGACCCTGGAGTTCCCCATCTCGGTCCAGCAGTCCGTGGGCTGGACGGACGCCCAGTCCATGGCCTTCGACCCCACTCTGGGCAAGGGCTCGATGCGCACCGGCAGCGATCTGAGCACCGACCCGGTGACCGGCTCCGGCCTCTCCGGCGTCTGGCTGGGCGCGCAGGTCGCCCCCTTCTCCTGGGAGCAGCTCCCCGAGCGAGGAAACCGCGCAAACTGGCTTCTGGACGTGAGCTTCCGCACCCCGGACGGCACGCACTTCTACGACACCTCAGGCGGCGAGCGCGGCGCGGGCACCGGCTCCTCAGCCCTCCGACTCCGCAGCGGCTTCTCCAAGAAGCTCGGCCAGAGCCAGCCCTGGATCGAGGCCACCTACCTGCGCCAGGGCGACACCGACGTCATCCTCAACGACGCCACCGGCGCCGAGGTCTCGGCGACGGTCATCAACCCCGACTCGTTGACCGTCATGAGCGGCATCGAGGTACACACCTTCGCAGACCCGGTCACCCACGCCGAGTTCGCGGTGGACTTCCGCCTGGGCTACGCCTACCAGTCCTGGGGCGACCTCCCCAGCGGGCTGTACCTGCCCTCGGTGCTGTCCACGTCCCAGGGCACTCTGTCCACCATGGGGGAGCAGAGCCGCGCCATCGCCGGCATCGGCATCTACTGGCGCATCTTTGAGTACCTCAAGCTCGAGACCGTGGCGGACGCCAGCTACGTGTTCCCCACGCAACTGGAGCACCCCTACCTGGTGCAGACCGGCTCGAACACGGTGCGCTTCGACGCCCGCGCGGACCTGGTCATCCTCTTCCGCTGAGCTCCCGCTCCAACTTGAGCAGCGCCTGGTAGGCCTCCCTGCGCGGCACACCCCAACGCTCCGCCAGGGCCGCAGCCACCGACTTGAGGGAGCCCGCATCGGCTTCACTCTGCTGGGTCTGCAGGCTGGGGGCCTCGCCGGGGCCAACGACCAGCGCGACCTCTCCGCGCACCTTCTCCCGCTCAGAGAGGTGGGCTACAAGCTCTGTTGCAGATCCGAGCCTCACCTCTTCATGCAGCTTGGTGAGCTCCCTGCACAGGCAGACCTGACGGTCAGGCATCAGCGAGGCGATCATCTCCAGGGTCGCGATGGTCCGAGACGGCGCCTCGTAGATCACGAAGGCCCCCGGCAACTGTCCCTGCTCCACCAGCCAGCGGCGCAGCGGCCCAGGCTTGCGCGGCGAGAAGCCAACAAAGTGGAAGGGGACCGCTGGCAGCCCGCTCACGCTGATCGCTGCTGCCACCGCGCTGGGGCCTGCGAGGGCGTGGACCGGGATGCCCTCGGCGTGGCAGGCGGCCACCAGGAAGCGGCCAGGGTCCGAGACCCCAGGGCTCCCTGCGTCGCTCACCAGTACGCCCTTCTCCCCCGTCGCGAGGCGCTCGACCAAGGGGATGGCTCGGCGTGCTTCGTCGTGGCCGCGGTACGAGATCAGCTCCGGGGCCGAGATCTCCAGCGCCGTGAGCAGCTTGCGGGTGACCCGGGTGTCCTCCGCGGCGATGAAGTCCGCCTCCTGCAGGGCCTGCCGAGACCGCGGGGAGAGATCCCCCAGGTTGCCGATGGGCGTCGCGAGCACTGACAGGGGCATCTCAGACCGGGTCGTCGAAGAGTTGGATGCGGTAGCCCTCGGCCCCAGGATGGACCAAAGCCACGAGCCAGCAGACCTCGTCCACAGGGCCGTCGTAGTCCTGCAACCAGGCCTCGCCGGCGCGGCTGAGCTTCTTGAGCTTGCGGCCGTCGATCGCCTCCAGGCCGACCGGATCGTCCGGCTGCCGGAGCTTCACTTCGACCAAGCGCAGGCGCGCACGGTCGCGAACGATGAGATCCAGCTCACCGTTCCCGCCGCGCCAGTTGCGCTCCAGGACCTCCCAGCCGTTGGCTTGGAGGAGTCGAGCCACGGCGGACTCCGCGTCGGCGCCGCTCTGGAGAGCAGCGCGCTTGGCGCGGAGTCCAGCCACAGGGGCTCAGGACTTCTTGGAGTAGAAGTCCTTGATCTCGCGCAGACGGGCCTTCTTGCCGCGCAGCTCGCGGAGGTAGTAGAGCTTGGCGCGACGCACGTAGTGGCGGCTCTTGACCTCGATCTTGGAGATCACGGGAGCGTGGAGGGGGAAGATACGCTCCACGCCGACGCCGTTGGAGATCTTGCGGACGGTGATGGTCTCGCGCACGCCAGCGTGCTTGCGGGCAATCACAGTGCCCTGGAAGACCTGGATGCGCTCCTTTGCACCGTCGAGGATACGCACGTGCACGCGCACGGTATCTCCGATCTTGATGCCGTCATCCTTCTGCTCAACGAGCGACTTCTCGATCTGCTGCAGGTTCGCCATGGCGAAAAAACTCCGGTAGTGTGGGCCCAGGGACCTTCGACCCGATTGGATTCGGGGCGCCCTTCTGGCCGCGGACACCCGCGACTATCGCAGCGACGCCCGGTGGGCAAGCATCAATCGCCCTCCCCCACCTTCCGGGGGGGAGCGAGCAGATCGGGGCGCCGGTCCTGGGTGCGCTCCAGGGCCTGCTCGTGGCGCCAGCGGTCGATCCGGGCGTGGTTGCCGGAGAGCAGGACCTCCGGCACCTCCATGCCCTTGTAGACGCGCGGACGGGTGTACTGGGGGTACTCCAGCAGCCCCTCCGAGAAGGACTCATCCTCGGCTGAGTTGGCGTTCCCGAGGGCTCCCGGACGCAGGCGCGTGACCGCGTCCACGATCACCAAGGCGGCGAGCTCCCCGCCGGTCAGCACGAAGTCCCCGATGGAGACCTCGCGGTCCACGACCTGCTCGATCCGGGCGTCGATGCCCTCGTAGTGACCGCAGAGCAGGATCAGGTGCTCGTGCTCGCTGAGCTCCTGGGCGAGCGCCTGCTTGAAGGGCTCTCCCGCGGGGCTCATGAGCAACACGCAGCTCTCCGGCCGGCGGATGGACTCCAGGGCGGCGTCCACAACGTCCACCTTCATCACCATGCCGGCGCCGCCGCCATAGGGCGAGTCGTCGCACTGCCGGTGCTTGCCGGGCGCGTGCTCCCGGATGTCGTGCACGCCCACCTCGACCACGCCGGCGTCCTGGGCGCGCTTGAGGATGCTGTTGTCCAGCGGAGAGCGCACCAGCTCGGGGTGCAGGGTCAGAAGGTCTATCCGCAAGCGATGCTCCCTTCGGCGAGGACGATGCGGCGGGCCTTGGGGTCGACCTCTACCAGCTTGTCCAGCAGGACCGGGAAGTAGGCCTGCTCGCCGGAGGGCAGCTCCAGGACCCAGATCTCCACCGGACCGTTGTCGTGGATCTCGATCACCTTGCCGAGATCGCGGCCCGTGGTGTCCTCGACTGCGGATCGGAGGATGTCACGGTGGTAGAACTCCCCTTCCCGAAGCGGTGGGAGGAGATCTTCGGGGACCAGGATCTCCCAGTCCAGGAAAGCGACCGCGGCTTCGGGGGTCTCAACGCCTGTGATCCTGGCGAGGACACGCCCTTTCGCGCCGGGTCGGGTGCGCAGTTGGACAGTGCGCCGCTCCCCACCAGGGGAAGCGAGCACGACCTGTGCGCCAGAGTGCAGCAAGGTGCTGCTGCGGTTGTGCAGATGCACCCGCAGCTCGCCCTTGACGCCGAAAGAGCCGACGACCTGCCCAAAGGACAGCTCGCCTTCCCTCGCGGCGCTACTCTTCCTCTTCTGCCTCGCCACTCGCAGCCACCAGCTCGACGATCGTCTTGCGCTTGCCGGCAGCGGCGGAGACCACAGCCTTGAGGTGCCGGAGGGTCTCGCCGTCGTCACCCTCGACGAGCTCGATGTCGTCAGGGTTGACGCTCACTTCGAGCACCAGGGATGCGTCGCCCTCGAGGGGCTGGACATCCACGTCATCGGGGTTGTCGACGAGGCCACGGACCAGGAAGTTGACCAGCTCCTCGGCGCCCATGCTCAAGCCTCGGCCGCGGCGTCGCGGGCGCGCTTGATCAGGTTGCCGACGGTGTCGGAGGGCTGGGCGCCGTTGGAGAGCCAGTAGTCGACCCGCTCGAGATCGAGCTTCAGGTCGAAGGGCTGCTTCATGGGGTCGTAGTAGCCGAGCTGCTCGATGAAGCGGCCGTCGCGGGGGGAGCGCGAGTCTGCTGCGACCACGCGGTAGAAGGGCCGCTTCTTGGCGCCCATGCGGGTCAGTCGGATTCGAACCATGTTTACCTCAAGGGTGTCGAAAGTTTGAGCCGGGCGCGATTATCGGATTCCTGGGTTTCCGTCAACGAAGAGCCCAGGATCACCGCCCAGCGGAGGGAGTCAGAGGGGGATGTTCCCGTGCTTGCGCGGCGGGTTTTCGTCCCGCTTGTTCTCCAGGCTGTCGAAGGTCTCGATCAGGCGGCGCCGGGTGTCCCGCGGCAGGATCACCTCGTCGATGTAACCCAAGGATGCGGCCTGGTAGGGGTTGGCGAACTTCTCGCGGTAGTCCTCGACCAGCTCGGCCCGCAGGGCCTCGGGGTCTTCCGCCGCTGCGAGCTCCCGCCGGTAGATGATGTTGACCGCACCATCCGGGCCCATCACCGCGATCTCTGCGGTGGGGTACGCGAAGTTGGCGTCCGCGCGGATGTGCTTGGAGTTCATCACGCAGTAGGCGCCGCCGTAGGCCTTGCGGGTGATCAGCGTGACCTTGGGGACGGTGGCCTCGGCGAAGGCGTAGAGCAGCTTGGCCCCGTGCTTGATGATGCCGCCGAACTCCTGGGCCGTGCCGGGCAGGAAGCCGGGGACGTCCTCCAGGACCAGCAGGGGGGTGTTGAAGGCGTCGCAGAAGCGCACGAAGCGGGCGGCCTTGAGGGAGGCGTCGATGTCCAGGACGCCGGCCAGGTGCGCGGGCTGGTTGGCCACCACCCCCACGCTGCGCCCGCCCAGGCGGATCCACCCGATCACCACGTTGGCGGCGTAGTCCCCCTGGACCTCCAGGAAGTGCCCATCGTCCGCGACGGAGGTGATGAGCTCCTTGATGTCGTAGGGCTTGTTGGCGTTGTCGGGGATCAGCTCGTCCAGCTCCGGGCAGCTCCGATCGCTGGGATCGTCCGTGGCCTTGGCGGGCGCCTCCTCCATGTTGTTCTGGGGCATGAAGGAGAGCATCTCCCGCATCAGCGCGAGCAGGGCCGGCTCATCCGGGGTCATGAAGTGGGCCACGCCGGACTTGCTGGAGTGCGTGGTCGCGCCGCCGAGCTGCTCCTTGGTCACCTCTTCGTGGGTGACGGTCTTGATGACGTCCGGACCGGTCACGAACATGTAGGAGGTCTTGTCCACCATCGCGACGAAGTCGGTGATCGCCGGGGAGTACACCGCGCCGCCGGCGCAGGGGCCCATGATCGCGGAGAGCTGCGGGATCACGCCCGAGTACATCGTGTTGCGGAGGAAGATCTCCGCATAGCCGCCCAGGGACGCCACCCCCTCCTGGATGCGCGCGCCGCCTGAGTCGTTGAGGCCGATCAAGGGGGCACCGTTGCGGCCCGCGAGGTCCATGACCTTGCAGATCTTCTCGGCGTAGGCGTAGCTCAGCGAGCCGCCGAACACGGTGAAGTCCTGAGCGAACACGTAGACAAGCCGGCCATCGATGCGGCCGGAGCCGGTCACCACGCCGTCCCCCAGGGGCTTGTTGCCGTCCATCCCGAAGTCGGTGCAGCGGTGGGTGACGAAGCGGTCCAGCTCCCGGAAGGTGCCCGGATCCAGGAGCTGCTCGATGCGCTCACGGGCTGTCAGGCGCCCAGCGTCGTGCTGGCGCTGGATCCGCGCCTCGCCGCCTCCGGCCAGGGCCTGCTCGGTCATCTGCTCCAGTCGCTTGAGCTGCTGGTCCTTGTTCACGCGGTCGCTCCTTGTCAGGGCGGGTTGTCCGGGCCCCGGTGGGCTTGGGGCCTAACCAGCCGCAAGCTGTGCTGCCCAGCCGCTTGTGGAGCGAACGCCTCAGCGCTACCCTGCCCGTCATGACCGGGCTTTCGCCCGCTGACGAGGTTCCTCATATGTCCCAGCGCCCGCTGATCCTCCTCGCTGGTCTCTTCGTGTTCGCCGGCTGCAACAAGGACGGCCAGAACAACGACGACACCGGCACCACCCCCGACGACACCGGGGACGCCTGGTACGAGGAGGGATGCATCCTGATCGAGGGCGGGCGGAGCGAAGGCTACGCCCTGATCGCAGACGCCCTGACCGTCGCCGAAGACGGTGACACCCTGGACCTCTCTGCGTGTGAGTCCATGGACCAGGCCGCAGAGGTCGGCAAGTCGGTGACCATCAAGGGCCCGGGCGCGGAGCTGCTGACCTGGACCGCCCCCACCAACGAGGCCGCGGTCAAGGTCGCTGGAGCCAGCGATGTCCGCATCGAGGGCTTCACCCTGCTCTCCGAGCGCAACGGTATCGAGCTCACCAGCGCCTCCAACGTCAGCATCGACGGGGTCGTGTTCGACAGCATCGCCAACACCGCGCTCAAGTCCACCGACAGCACGGGCGTCAGCGTAAGCAACGCGACCTTCACCGCCCCTGGTTACGGCGCGATCGAGGTCTCCGGCGGCAGCATCACCCTGTCGGACTCCCAGATCACCGACGCGCTGGGCTTCGCCATCCACGCCATCGAGGGCGCTCAGGCCACCGCCACCAACAACACCATCACGGGCGTCAGCTACACCGAACTGGACGAGAACGGCAGCGTCAGCGACGGCTTCGCCTTCTGGGGCGAGAACGCCGACTTCGTCACCGAGAACAACGTGATGACCAACAACTTCGTCCACGTCCTGGTCGACACGGGCGATGTCGTGATGACCGGCGATGCCCTCGCCGGCGGCCTCTATGGCGTCTACGCGGTGTTCGGCAGCGCAGATCTGGAGGGGGTGACTGTCACCGATGCCGTCACGGTCGGCGCCCTCCTCGTCAGCACGAGCGATGACATCTCCGTCGTGGACAGCAGCTTCACCACGGACCCGGCGATCGCGTTCGACTCCTACGACGACCCGGAAGCCTGGAGCGGCGGCGGCCTCATCGCAGAGACCGACGGCGCCGTCACCATCGACAACGTCACGGTCAGCGGGTGGAACGCCCAGGGCGTGGCGGTCGGCGCGCGCGAAGACTCCGTCACCGCCGACATCTCCGGCCTGACGGTCACCGACTGTGGGCGCTACGGCGTGCGCCTGCTCAGCGGCGACTTCGTGGTGACCGACACCTGGGTCGAGCAGCTACGCCTGGCCGACAACCCCGAGCTGGTCAACGTCGGCGGCTCCCTGTCCGTAGGCTACGGCGTGCAGGCCTTCGACGCGGACGTGGACTGGAGCGGCGGCGGCATCGTCGACTCCGCGGTGACCTCGGCGACCATCCAGAACTCCAACTGGAAGATGGAAGGCGCAGAGGTGTCCAACGGTGGTTGGGACGGTGGCGGAACGCTGGGCATCGGCCTCTGGGGCCTCTCCTCCACCCTGGACATCAGCAACACCACCTTCTCCAAGAGCCCGAACTACGGCGGCATCGCCAACTACTTCGGCACCCTGATCGCGGACGGGCTGGTGTTCGAGGACAACACCTGGGAGTACAGCTACGACTCCAACCAGTACCAGTTCTACGGGACCGGGGGGAACGCGACCACGGACTCAACCACCTTCACGAGCACCACCGATCTGGTCGCTGGTGGGCTGATGGTCGGCGATCTGCTCTACATGTACAGCACCTACGAGTACCTGGAGGTCGCCTCGATCACCAGCGGCACCGAGGTCGAGCTCGTCAGCCCCCCCGCGACGGCCGTCACCGACTCCAACTTCGCGGTCTACCGGCCCGTGCGCGCCTACGCTGCCTGGTACTCCGTGGACGTGGTCTCCAACGGCGCGATCTCCACCGAGATCAGCAACTCCACCTTCACCACCGGCTCCGATGGCATCCAGATCATCGGCGGTGACTCCGACGTCACCCTGAGCAACCTGAGCTTCACCGACTACAACGACTCGGTGCTCTACATCTACCGGTCGGACACCGACCCGGCCTACGGCGACATCGAGGTCAGCGACCTGAGCGTCTCGAACCTGGGCTACACGGCCCTGCGCTGCTCCGGCGCCACGGTGGAGGTCGACGGCCTCAGCGTCAGCGGCACCATGCAGCGCACCAGCCAGACCCGGTACGAGGCAGCAGACGGGACGGAGATCTCCAGCAGCACCTACAACTCCTCAGGCGTCGCGGCCATCTACAACCAGGGCTGCGATCTGAGCCTCGACGAGGTCACCGTGTCCGGGGCCGACTACCACAGCCTGCTGTCCACGGGCGGCTCCCTGGAGCTGAACGACGTGACGGTCTCCGAGGGGTCCAGCAAGGGCAGCTCCTCCTACGCTGCGGTCGACGTGAGCTGGGGCGATGAGTCCCCCGTGCTCCTGGCGAGCGGCCTGGAGATCAGCAGCACCGGCAGCTCCGCGATGAGCATCAAGGGCAACGGCCAGACCGGATCCGTGGCTCTGAGTGGCGTCTCGATCGACGACGCCGCCGGTGTCGGACTCACGCTCATGGACATGGGCCAGGCCAGCATCTCTGGGTTGAGCGTCAGCGGATCCAGCTCCCACGGCGTGCAGAACTCCGGTGACCTGACCCTGAGCGGCGCCATCTTGAGCGGCAACGCCGGCTACGGATTCTGGTCTGGCCAGGACGCCGATGGCGACGGCTACACCGTGGCCGATGGTGACTGCAACGACTTCGACAGCGGCGCGTACCCCGGCGCATCCGAGTCCACCTACTCCTACGAGGACCTCAACTGCGACGGCCTCAGCGGGAGCGGCACCTGGACCACCAGCGACATCGACGGTGACGGCTACGGGGTGAGCGACGGCGACTGCGACGAGTACAACGCCGCCCGCAACCCCGGCGGCACCGACACTCCGGGCATCGACGGCGACTGCGACGGCGTGGCCGGCGCGCTGTCCGGCAGCGTGGTGCTCTCCGGCGGCAGCTACACCGGCAACACCCTGGGCGGCGTCTACCTGGGCGGCTTCGACGCCGACGTGGACTCCAACACCATCACCGGGAACAGCGGCTACGGCATGGTCTGTGACGCGAGCGTCAGCTTCGACAGCTGCGACTCCAACGACCTGAGCGGCAACGGCAGCGGCACCACCGACGGCTGCTCCGCCTGCGAGATCTGAGCCCCGGGCGCCCCTAGGGGCAGCTCCCTGACCAGGTCGTCTGACCGGCGCGCTCGATCACCACGGACGCGCCGGCTTCGCTCTGGCCCAGCAGTCCCCGCCGGAGGACCCGGGTCCCCTCCCGGAGCTCGACCTCGACGACCCCGGTGGCCTCCCAGCGCGCCCGATCTCCAGGCAGCAGCTCCACCAGACACCAGCCCTGCACGGCCCGGGCTCCAGGCTCACCGGTGAGCAGGGACGCAGGCAAGCTCCAGATGGGCGCCCAGGCCACCTGGGTAGGGAGCGGCGTGTCCGGGGGGGCCAGGAGCTGGACCCCGAGCGCCTCGGAATGGCCCTGGAGCGCGCCGGCCTGGGCGGTGATTGGTCCCAGCGTGACCTCGCCGGGGCCCAGAGCCTTGAAGCGTACGCGCAGGCCCAGCGCGCCCGGACGGTTGGGATCCAGGTCCTGGATCACCGAGGTCGGCCTCAACAGAGCGGAGGGCTCTGAAGCGGACGACAGGCTGGGGCTCAGCTCCCCTCCCCTGTCCAGGGTCAGGCGCAGCTCGAGCCCGGCGCCCAGGAAGTGCGGCCCGGGGTCGATCTCCGCAGCCAGAGGGAGCTCCGCAGAGGGCATCACGGAGGCGAACTCGGGGTGCTCGCGCAGCGCCTGCAGATCCGGGTCCACAGCGACCGAGAGGGGGTCCAGCTCCGGTGAACGCAGGGCCTGCGCCAGGTCCGAGGCCGCGCCCTCCAGATCCCCGGCGCGCGCCTTCCAGCACGCCCGATTGTACCAGCCCTCCACCAACCCCGGACGGAGGCTCACAGCCCGGTCCGCCTGCGCGATCGCACCTGGCAGATCCCCTGCTTCCGCCAGCGCCTGCCCGTGCCACAGCGCGAGCTCCGCCGACTGGGGATCCAGCGCCTGGGCCTGGGCGAAGGCCTCCGCCGCCGCCTGGGGGTCCCCCTGCGAGAGCGCTTCCTTGCCCGCCTGGAAGGAGAGCACCGCCGCCCTGAGTGGGTCCACCTGGGGCTCATTGCAGGCCAGCGCCAGGAGCATCAACACAGGCTGATCCAGGCCGCCTGCCGTCCGGTGCTCGGGCCTTGTCCGCGGTGGGAGTAGAAGCGGTCGTCGCGCAGGGTGCAGTGGCCCAACACCTCCACCCGCTGGACGCCGACCCGATGCAGGAGCAGTCGGTTGGCCCGAGCGAGGTCAACGTGGGTGCGGCCGGTCGCGCTGCGATCCACGCAGACGTGCAGGTCCAGGTTGGTGAGGGCGCGGACCACCTCTGGGCCGACCTCGTAGCTGGCCAGGGAGATGCAGGGGCCGATGGCCGCCCGGAGCTCCGAGGGGGGACATCCGGCCAGCTCGCAGAGGGCGGCGACCGCGGGCGGGATGATTGGAGCTGTGGTGCCGCGCCAGCCAGCGTGGACTGCTGCGACAGCCCCCGGAGCAGCCAGCAGGATGGGCACGCAGTCCGCCGTCCGGACCGCAATGGGGACCCCGGGGCGGTCGGTGATCAGGGCGTCCGCGGCGCCGACGGTGTCCAGCGGTCCGGCGCCGGTCTGTACACGGATGACCTCGTCGGCGTGCACTTGATCGGCGATGGCGAGGGCCGCAGGGTCCAGGGGGTGCAGCACGCGGGTCCAGTTCTCCACCAGCCCCTCGGGATCCTGCCCCTGTCGGAGCGCCAGGTTCAGGGTGGACAGGGGACCGGTGGAGACGCCGCCGTGTCGGGTCGTGAAGCCGTGCCGCAGGCCGGGGAGCTCGGACAGCAGGGCACTCTGGAGCTGCATCTCCATGGGGGGACTCCGAAGGTTGGGGCACGGGTGGCCGGCCGGGGACCCCATATCGCGCCTGGCCCCCGGGATTGCGGAGGGCGCCGCGAGAGGCTGCGGGGCGCGCGTTGACAGGGGCCGCTCGCCGCTCCTACCCTGTCGGTATTGCCTGGAGGGCCACTTGGGCCTGCTGATGCTGATGCTGGGGTGTGGCGAGGGCGCAGACTACAACCTCCAGCTCGTCCCGATCGTCCCGGAGAACCAGCTCCCCTTCGATGGGCTCACCCGCATCGACCTGGTGGTCGAGCACGCAGACGGCAGCGAAGAGGCGTACACGCTCGACGAGCTCTCCGGCAGCCCCGCGCTGGGTGAGATGGGCGCGCTGGAGGGCGGCACGATCGCGGTGAAGGGGTACAGCGGCACGGCTCTGTCCGCGTTCGGTCGGAGCCAGCCCATCACCCTCCAGACCGGCAAGCTGGAGGCCCCGGTGCTGGTGGCCTCCACGGAGCAGGTCGGCTGGTTCCCGACCATGGACACCCCGCTCGTCGGCGGCGCGGTCGTCGCGATCGATGGCGTGTTCTGGGTCTTTGGCGGTGACACCAAGCGCATGGACTACGGCGTCGCGGGCAGCACAGAGGGCAGCAACCTGGTGCGGGCGATCGACCTGACCGGGCCCGACGCGCTCACGCTGACCGCCCAGGACTACACCATGCCCGACAACGGCACGGGCACCGACACCTGGGCCGGCTCCACCGCCACCCTGCTGCAGGACGGGCGCGTGCTGATCGCGGGTGGCGGCCCCAGCCTGGACTACATGGAGAACGACGCGCTCGCCCAGGCCGTGCTCTTTGACCCCAGCACCGGGACCTTCTCGGAGCTGCTGGACCTGGAGGAGGCCCGCGTGGACCACCAGGCCGTCCCCTTCCACAACGGGGACGTCGCGCTCATCAGCGGCATCAGCGCGTCGAACGCCATCCGGCAGATCGAGATCTACCGGGCCGCCGATGACAGCATCGAGCCTGCGGCGCAGCTCGGCACCTTCAACCCGAGCGCCGCGCCGCTGGGCCTGGAGGGCATCCTGATCTGCGGCGGCATGGACCTGGGCGATGAGGCGTTCACCGACGAGTGCTTCATCCTGGACTTCTCCGGCAACCTCAGCGACGCAGCCCCGCTCCCCGCGCCCCGCGGTGCCCTCCAGCTCACCCAACTGACCGACGGCCTGGTCCTGGCGACTGGCGGCGCCAGCGTCAATGGTGAGGCCGAGACGGACGCCTGGCTCTACGACGTCGCCGAGGACGCCTGGACCGAGGCAGGGCCCTTGAACATCGCGCGCGCCCGCCACAAGACCGTCCCCCTCCCCGACGGGAGCGCCCTGGTGATCGGAGGCGCCGCGGAGCTCCAGCCCAACACGCTCCCGGTCCCCGGCGGCGACCAGATCTCCTGCGTCGAGCGCTTCGACCCCACGGACCAGAGCTTCGCCGTGCTGGACGGGTGCACCGCCAGCGACAGCTCCGGTGGGACCCCCAACGCCGTGATCAACCCGAGCGTGGCCTCGGACCTCCGCTACGGCGTGCTCATCATCGGCGGCGCCGAGAGCGAGCGCCTCGCAGCCGTCGACGACCTCAGCTTCTTCCCGGCGGTCCCCGGGGAGTGAGCCAAGCTCAGCCCTTGAGCTTCCGGGCGAACTCCACGAACCCCGAGACCTGCTGGTCGACCAGCCCCCGGACAAAGTCGTCGATGACCTCGCCGCGCTCATCCAGGGCGTCGGCGGCGCCCGCGATGAAGATGCGCTCGGGGTAGATGTGGGCGTTGCGGTAGCCAAAGATGGCCTGTAGCTGCTCGATGGGACGCAGGGCCCCAAAGCGCCCGGCCGCGACCCCCGTGAACGCCACCGGCCGCTTCTCCAGGCTCTCGGGGAAGGGCCGGGGGTCGATGAAGAGCTTGAGGATGCCGGGATAGCCGCCGTTGTACTCGGGGCTGACCACGTGCACAGCGTCGCTCTCCTGGATCTGCTCGACGAAAGGCGCGAAGCCCGGCGGCTTGTTGGCAAAGGACTCCGGCGCGGCAAGCTCCACCGGCAGGTCGGCCAGGTCCATCAGGCGGACCTGTACCCCCTCAAAGGCCTCGTAGCGCTCCATCAGGCGCTTGCTCACCAGGCGGCTGCGGGCCCCGGGGCGGTTGGTTCCACACAATACAGTCAGTTTCAGGTCAGTCATTAGAACTCCTGACTCACTGACCCACATATGGAACCAAGTTGCGCCCCTTTTTTCAGGGGTAGACCACCGGCACACCCACCTTGAACGTGAAGGCCTCGTGGTAGCAGTCCGAGTCGTCGTTGTCGCCGAAGGTGATGAAGCCGAAGTCGTAGCGCCCCTGCTCCACACCCAGGTAGCCAAGCTGCTGGACCAGCTCGCCGGAGAAGCTCAGACGGATGGGGCCCGGGGTCTCGGTCGCGGGGACCTCGCAGTCGGAGTCACTGCCCAGACAGTAGGTCTCGGCCTGCATCTCGAGGGTTGTGCCCCGGATCTGCTCCCAGTCGTAGACGTACCAGCCCTCCTCGCTCTGCTCCAGGTCCTCCATCATCTCGATGGAGCTGCTCGCCAGGATCACGTCGTTGAAGGTGAGCATGAAGTGGTCGTCGTAGGTGATCTCCTGCTCCAGATCCGGGTTCAGCCCGTAGAAGTCGAACTGCAGGTCACAGGCCACGCCGCCCTCGGGCAGCTCCATGGACTGGTAGTCCTCGCGGCGCGCGCTGATCACGCCCTGCGTTCGGTCACCGTTGCCGTCCTCCCCCCAGGCGCAGCCATCGCTGTGGCCCAGGAAGGTCATGTTCACGGTCTCGTCTTCCTGCTTGAGCTCCTCGCAGGCGTTGATCAGGTCTTCGGCGGAGTTGATCTCCAGGTTGCCGCGGCAACCCACCAGGGAAAGAAAGAGGCTGAGGTGCATTTGGGAACCCTCCTGCCCACCACTCTCCAACGGCGCGCACACTCAAGCTGTCAGGGACTGGAAAACACCAGCGAGGACAGGCTGGGCCTACAGACTCTCCAACAGCCGCAGCAGGGCGCTCCCCTCCCTGCGCAGGTCTTCGATCAGCAGGTCCGGCTCGGTCGCCGCCAGGGTCTCGCGATCGCTCCAGCCCGTACACACCGCCACCGCGATGGCCCCCCCGGCGCGTGCACACTCCACGTCCCGCGGCGTGTCGCCGATCACGACAGTCCGGCCCAGGGGCAGCCCCTGCTCGCGCGCCCGCTGCTCGGCCACGGGCACCAGCAGGTTCCGGTCCGCGGCGTCGTCCCCGAAGGCCCCCACCCAGGGGTCGAAGTGCTCCAGCAGACCCGCCGCCTGCAGCTTGATCCTGGCGCCCTGGAGCCAGTTCCCGGTGAGCAGCGCCAGGTGAGCTCGCTGAGCGCAGGGGGCCAGGATGTCCGGCACCCCGGGGCACAAGCGGGGAGCCTGGATCCCGAGCCGCTCCGAGAGCAGGGGCAGATAGGCCTCCTCCAGGGCGGCGAAGTCTGGCTCCAGCCCTGCGTGCGCGAAGGCCCGCCCTGTGATGCCCAGATCCGTGGCGCCGGCGAACGAGAGTCCCGCGAACGCGTCCTCGACCCCAAAGCGCTCCTGGAAGGCCTGGGTGAGGGAAGCGCGGCCCGCGCCCTCCGTGGAGAGCAGGGTCCCGTCGATGTCGAAGAGGATCAGCGGCTTCACGACAACACCTGGAGCACCGCCTGGGGGACCAGGTGGTCGACCGGGGAGCCAGCCGCCAGCAGGCGGCGTACCTGGGTCGAGGACACACCGGGGAAGGTCGGAGCGTCCGGGATCTCGGCATAGCCCGCGCGCCCGACCACGATGGGGTCGAAGCCCGCGGCGATGTCCTCCCAGCGGTGCCACAGGTGGCGCTGCTCCAGGTTGTCCGCGCCGATCACCAGCCGGAAGCTGTGCTCGGGGTGGCGCCGGGAGAGCTCGCTCAGGGTGTCGAAGGTGTAGTTGGGGGTGGGCAGCTCCGCCTCGATCCGGGAGACCCTGCACCAGGGCCCCAGGCTGCCCGCCAGGGCCTCGCAGCAGGCCACCCGCTGGGCGAAGGGCGCGAGCTCCTTGGCGAAGGCGTGGGAGGCCGTGGGGATCAGCCAGACCTCGTCCGCCCGGCCGCAGAGCTGCAGCCAGGAGGCCACCATCGCGTGGCCCACATGAGGGGGGTTGAAGCTGCCGCCGTACACCGCTATCCGCATGAACCCCTGGCTAACCCGGAGCCACCATGACCGCGCCCTCCCCAACGGCCCCCATCGGTGTCTTCGACTCCGGGGTCGGCGGCCTGACCGTCCTCAAGGCCATCCGCGAGCGCCTGCCCAGCGAGTCCCTGGTCTACCTGGGCGACACCGCCCGCGTCCCCTACGGCACCCGCTCCCCCGAGACGGTCGTCCGCTACAGCCAGCGGGTCGCCAGTCGCCTGGTACGCGAGGACATCAAGGCCCTGGTGATCGCCTGCAACACGGCCACCGCGCACGCCCTGGAGCACCTGCAGCGCGCCGGGGAGACCATCGGCCTGCCCGTGCTCGGCGTCATCGAGCCCGGCGTCCAGGCCGCCCTCCAGGTCACTCAGGGGGGCCGCGTCGCCGTCCTGGGCACCGAAGGCACCGTGCGGGCGGGCCGCTACCAGGCCGCCCTGGAGGCCGCCGGCGTCCACGCGCTCGGCCAGGCCTGCTCGCTGTTCGTCCCGCTGGCCGAGGAGGGCTGGACCTCCGGTGAGGTCGCCGAGGCCACCGCGCTCCGCTACCTGGGCCACCTGCTGGGGCAGGTCGACACCGCCATCCTGGGCTGCACCCACTTCCCCCTGCTCCGCGAGGTCATCGAGAAGGCCCTGCCCGGGGTCAGCCTGGTGGACTCCGCCCAGACCACCGCCCTGGCCCTGGAGCAGATCCTCCGGGAGCGCGGGCTGATGGCCCCCGAGCGCACCCCCGAGCCCACCCGCTACCTGGTCACCGACAACCTCGAACGCTTCGCCCACGTGGGCCTGCGCTTCCTGGGACAGCGCCCGCAGGGCGTGATGCTGGTAGATTTGCCGGACCCTGAGGGAGCCTTCGCAGCGCCTTGATCCGCCTCTACCATATCGACAAACACTACGGCGACCACCAGGCCCTCAAGGACGTCACCCTCCACGTGGCCAAGGGCGAGTTCGCCTACGTGACCGGTCCCTCCGGGGCCGGCAAGAGCACCCTGCTGCGCCTGCTCTACGGGGCCGAGAAGCCCAGCTCCGGCAAGCTGCTGGTGGGCGGCGTGGACGCCTCCAAGCTGCCCGACCGGCGCCTGCCCTTCCTGCGCCGCAACATCGGGGTGGTCTTCCAGGACTTCAAGCTCATCCCCAACCGCTCCGTGCTGGACAACGTAGGGCTGGCCCTCGAGGTCCTCGGCACTCCCCGCGAGCAGATCGACCGCAAGGCCAAGGCGGTGCTCAACGTGGTGGGCCTGGCCGGCAAGGAGGCCCGCTTCCCCAGCGACCTCTCCGGCGGCGAGCAGCAGCGCGTGGCCGTCGCCCGCGCCATCCTCAACGACCCCGCCGTGCTGCTCGCGGACGAGCCCACCGGCAACCTGGACGGCGCCATGGCCATCGAGGTCATGGAGATCCTGCTCTCCATCAACCTGCGCGGCACCACCGTGCTCGTCGCCACCCACGACGTCGGCCTGATGGAGCGCTTCCCCCAGCGCCGCCTGCGCTTCGAGGCCGGGCGGCTGGTGGCCGGCCAATGATCCCCCACATCCTGCGCCGCACCCTGCGCTCCCTGCGCGAGAACCTGAGCCTGAACATCATCGCGGCCGGCGTCATCGCCGCCACCGTGCTGCTCGCCGGGGTCTACCTGACCGCCCTCCGGACCCTGGACCGGGTGGTCTCCTCCTGGGACCGCGACGCCCACGTCTCCGCCTACTTCGCCCCCGACATCGCCGTGGAGCTGCGCTTCTCCACCAAGGACCAGCTCGCCGCCCGCCCCGAGGTCGCCAGCGTCCAGTACGTGAGCGAGGAGGACGCCGCCGCCTACCTGGCCGAGGCGGTCGAGGAGGCCGGCCCCATCCTGGACGAGCTGGGCCCCGAGGTCCTGCCCGCCAGCCTGGAGATCACCCTCAGCCAAGGCCAGGCCTCCCCCGACGCCATCGAGGCCTTCGTGGCCTCCATCGACGGCCCCCCCTTCGAGGTCATCGACTACGGCCGCCAGTGGGTGCAGCGCTTCCACACCTTCCTGAGCCTGCTCCGCGGCCTGGGGCTGGTCCTGGGCCTGCTCATCTCCCTGGCCGCCGTCTTCCTGGTCGGCAACACCATGCACCTGGTCGCCTACGCCCGAAAGGACGAGCTGGAGACCATGAAGCTGGTGGGCGCCACCTGGGGCTTCACCGCCCTCCCCTTCGCCCTGGAGGGCCTCGTCCAGGGTCTGCTGGGCGGCGGGCTCGGTCTCGCCGGCGTCTACGGCCTGCACCGCCTGCTGGTCGTGCGCCTGGAGGACGCCCTCTCCCTGGCCCTCGCCGGCGCCCAGCTCTCCTTCCTCAGCGTCGGCTGGTGCCTGCTGCTCATCGGTGCGAGCGTCCTGCTCGGCGTCGTGGGCTGCCTCTGGTCCGTCACCCGCTTCTGGAAGGCCGCCCCGTGATCGCCCTCCTGCTGGCCCTGCTCGCGTCCCCCGCCCGCGCCCAGAGCGCCGGGACCGTGCTCGACCAGCTCGCCGACACCGAGCGCCAGCTCCTGGATGTGCAGGCCGAGATGCTCCGCATCGAAGCGCAGAAGGGTGACCTCGACGGTGAGCTCCAGTCCCACCAGCTGGAGCTGGCCAAGGCACAGGAGGTGGTGGACGGCCGCAGCGAGCGGGTGCGGCAGATCATCCGCCTCGCCTACCTGATCAACCGCCGCGGCTTCGCCCGGATCCTCTTCTCCGCGGAAGACCCCTCCGATCTGCGCCGCCGCTCCCGCTACCTGCTCTCCCTGCTCTCCCACACCGACAGCATGGTCGAGAGCTTCCGGGGCGAGCTCGACAAGCGCCGGGAGGCGGTGAAGGAGGTCGAGGCCCGCCAGGCTGAGCTCTCCACCCTCCAGGCACAGTTCCAGGAGAAAGAGTCGGAGCTCCTGGCCGAGCGCGAGGCGCGGCGTGCTCTGCTCGAACAGGTGCGCGCCTCCGAGACCCTGATGCGCCAGGCCGACGCCCGCACCGTCCGCGCCTCCCAGACCCTGCACGCCGAGCCCATCCCCCAGGCCGCCGCGCCGACCCCCACGCTGCGCTTCCGCGACCAGCAGGGGCGCCTCCCCTCCCCCGTCACCCGCGGGACCCGCCTGAGCTCCTTTGGCGGCGGCAACCGGGGCGTGGACCTGCTGGCGCCCGCCTACTCCACCGTCCGCGTGGTGGCCGATGGCGTCGTCATCCGCGGCGAGCCCATCGCCGGCCTGGGCATGACCATCGTGGTCGACCACGGCGACGGCTTCACCACCGTCTACGCCCACCTGGGGCAGTCCAAGGTGCGCGTGGGCCAGCAGCTCAAGCAGGGGGACTACATCGGCGTCGTCGGCGAGACCGGCGTGGTCGACCAGCGGGGACCGCGCGTGCACTTCGAGGTGCGCTATCGCAACACTCCCCAGAACCCTGACGACTGGCTGGGGTCATAGCCTCCATGTCCTTCTACAAGAACCCTCTGGTCCGCGCCTTCGTGGTCGTCCTCGCCACCCTCGGCGGGGGCCTCGCCCTCGGCCAGTACACCGGCGGCGTCGTGCACGCACAGAAGCAGGCGCCCTACGACGGCCTGGACACCTTCACGCGCGCGCTGACCCAGATCCAGGTCAACTACGTCGAGCAGCGCAGCACCCAGGAGCTGGTCGAGGCCGCCATCGCCGGCATGACCGACGCCCTGGACGAGCAGTCCGCCTACTACGACCCCGAGACCTACGCGCGCCTCAAGGAGCGCACCGAGGGTGAGAGCTCCGGGGTGGGGCTCAGCGTGGAGACCGTGGAGGGAGGGCTCTTGGTGACCGAGGTGATCCAGGGTGGACCGGCTGATCTGGCCGGGGTGGTCGAGGGCGACCTGCTGCTGGAGATCGACGGCGAGGCCATCGGGGCGTGGACTCTGGAGCGCGTCGCCAGGCGCATCCAGGGCCCCCGCGGCTCCGAGGTCGTGCTCACCGTCCTGCGCCGCGACGCCGAGCTCAAGGTCCCCGTGATCCGCGACCAGGTCCACACCGCCGCCGTCTCCGGCCGCCTGGTGCCCGGGGGCGTCGGCTACATCCGCCTGGAGCACTTCCAGCGCCGCTCCGGCCAGGAGCTGCTGGCCGAGAAAGCGCGCCTGGAGGCCCTCAACGGCGGCCAGCTCACCGGGCTCGTCCTGGATCTGCGCTCCAACCCCGGCGGCCTGCTCGAAGAGGCGGTCACCGTGGTGGACCACTTCGTGGACCAGGGGCTCATCGTGGAGACCCGCGGGCGCCTGGACGCCGCCACCAACGAGCAGCACCACGCCACCGCCCCCGACACCGACCTGCAGACCCCCGTGGTCGTGCTCATGAACAGCATGTCCGCCTCGGCCTCCGAGATCGTCGCAGGCAGCCTCCAGGTGGCCGGCCGGGCGCAGGTTGTCGGGGAGCCTAGCTACGGCAAGGGCTCCGTCCAGAGCTACTACGAGTACCCCAGCGGGGGCGCCCTCAAGCTCACCATCGCGCGCTACTACCTGGCCGACGGCCGGCACTTCGAGCGCGGCTCCGGCGTGGTCCCCGACCACGAGGTCCTGCTGCTGGACGAGTCCGCGCAGGATCCGCGCCAGTCGCTCCTCGCTGGCATCCAGGAGTCCTCACTCAGTGAGGCGGAGAAGCAGGAGCTGATGGGGTTGGCCCAGAGCCTGCCGGCGCCCCAGCGCGCCTCCCTCTCCCCCTCCTTCAAGGGCCCTATCTTGGAGCGGATCCAGTCGGATCCCCAGCTCGCGAAGGCGATGGCCTTGCTGGACGGGCAGTAGCACCCCGCTCGGGGATGCGGTCCAGGGCCCGCAGCTCGCCGTAGAGCCGGGACAGCTCCACAAAGGCCTTGGCGATGACCTTGGGGTTCGCGCCGGTCTGGGTGCCGGCCTGGCGGGGGTAGTGGCGCACGGGCAGCTGCTTGAGGGTGAAGCCCTCGGCCCGAGCGCGGACCAGGATCTCGGAGTTGATGAAGGCGCCCACGGACTGGATGGGGACGGCCTCGAGCACGCGGCGGTGGAAGATCTTGAAGGCGCAGTCCACGTCTTGGACGCGCAGATCAAAGAGCAGGTCCACCAGCTTGCCCCAGGCCCAGGCGTTCACCTTGCGCGGGAAGGGGTCCGACCGGGGGCTGCGGTAGCCGGCGATGATGTCGTAGTGGTCCGCGTAGGTCAGCAGCTTGCTGATCTCCCGCAGGTCGAACTGCAGGTCCGCGTCGGTGAAGAACACCAGCTCCATGCGCGCCGAGAGCAGGCCCGTGCGCAGGGCCGCACCGTAGCCCCGGTTGGAGGGGTGGTGGATGCAGCGCACCCGGGGATCCTTGGCCGCGCAGGCGTCGACCTTGGCCCGCGTGGTGTCCGAGGAGCCGTCGTCCACGACGATCACCTCGAAGCTGCGCTCCAGCGCCTCCATCACCTGCACCGCGCTCTGCACCGAGCGCTCGATGTTCTCCGCCTCGTTGAAGGCGGGGAAGACGATGCTGATGGACTGGGAGGCCATGGCTGTGGGGTATCCCAAAACGGCTGGGCCCACCCCTTGGGATTCTGTGCAGCCCTGCACCCGGAGACTCCCCTCACCCGCGAGGTGCGACCCTCAGATCTCGAGGTCGAGCTCCATCTCTCCGACCAGGTCATGGTCGGTGGCTTGGACGATGCGGCAGGGCAGGATGTCCCCCGCCTTGGCTCCCTTGGGCACCGAGGTCACGAACACCTGGCCGTCGACATCGGGGGCCTGACTCATCAGGCGGCCGGAGAGCAGCAGCTCGGACTCCTTGGAGACGCCGTCCAGCATGACGGGCAGGATCTGACCGACCAGGGACTCGTTGTGCTCGCGGGAGATCTGCGCCTGCAGCGCCATCAGCTTGGCCTGGCGCTCCTGACGGACCTCCTCCGGGACCTGGTTGGGGAGCTCGGCCGCGGGGGTGCCCTCCTCCTCGAAGTAGGTGAACACACCCACCCGAGAGAAGCGCTGGTCGCGAATGAAGTCCTCCAGCTCCTGGTAGTCGGCCTCGGTCTCACCGGGGAAGCCCACGATGAAGGTGGACCGGATGGCGATGTCGGGCACCGCCTCGCGCACGCGGGCCAGGATGCGCTCCTGACCGGCGCGGGTCACGCCCCGCTTCATGGCCTTGAGGACCGGGCCGCTGGCGTGCTGCAGGGGCATGTCCAGGTAGGGCAGGATCTTGGGCTCCTCGGCGATGGCCTGGAGCAGCGTGTCGGGCATCCCGATGGGGTAGGCGTAGTGGATGCGGATCCACTCGATGCCCTCGACCTTGGCCAGCGCGCGCAGCAGCTCGCCCAGCTGGGGCTTGCCGTAGAGATCCCGCCCGTAGGCGGTGCTGTCCTGGCTGACGATGTTCAGCTCCTTGACGCCGCTGGCCGCGAGCTTGGCGGCCTCGACCACCAGGGACTCGATGCTGCGGGAGCGGAGCCTGCCGCGGAGCTGCGGGATGATGCAGAAGGTGCAGCGGTGGTTGCAGCCCTCGGAGATCTTCAGGTAGGCGCTGTGGCCCGCCCAGGAGTTGACCCGCGGAGCCATCTCGTCGTGGATGTACATGGGCACATCCACGAAGCTGCGGGGGGCCTGGGGCTTGTCCAGCACATCCAGGATGCGGTGGTATTCGCCGGTGCCCAGAAAGTGGTCGACCTCGGGGAGCTCGCCCTCCAGGGAGCGGCCAAAGCGCTGGACCATGCAGCCGGTCACGACCAGCTTGGAGCAGCTGCCCTCCTCCTTGAAGCGGGCCATCTCCAGGACGGTCTCGATGGACTCTTCGGTCGCGGGCTGGATGAAGGAGCAGGTGTTGACGACGATCACGTCGGCCCGCTCGGGCTCATCAACCAGCTCGAAGGGGCCGCTCTGCAGCTGCCCCACCATGACCTCGGAGTCCACTCGGTTCTTGGGACAGCCGAGGCTGATCAGGTGTACGCGCTGCACGGAGGTCAGCTCCAGGGCTCAGATCTGGCTCGCGTCCATCACCGTGACCCCTTCGGGGGCCTTGAAGGTGAAGGTCGCGTCGTCCAGCTCGGGGTTGAGCTTGAGGTTCTTGAAGTCGTAGGTGGTGACGGTGCCAAAGAGGTCGGTCAGGACGACCTTCTCCAGGACGTAGGCGTCCTTGGTCACGTCCAGCACGATGGTGCTGTAGTTGGACTCGGCGCCCGCCTTGGGCTTGAGCACGACCGTGTAGCTGTCTGCGTCCCCCGCGCCCATCTCGGTGGCGAAGGTCTCGTCCAGCTTGGTCATGTCGGAGAGGATGTCCATGGCCATCGCGCCGGACGCGGTGCCGGAGAGGTCCTGGTAGACCATGACCTGCTTCTGCTCGGGCATGTACATCCAGAGCTTGGCGCCATCAGACACCACCAAGGAGCCACCGGCGGAACCGGTCGTGTCCCAACGCACCTTGCGGGGGCGCTCCATGGACACGGTGCCGGACATGGTGGCTTCGAAGGCGGAGGACTTGGTGCTCTGGGTGAACTCCGCGCTCAGAGAGTCTACGCCCGCGTAGGTGGCCTCGACCGCGGCGACGAGCTCCTGCACGTTCGCCGGGCCCTTGGCCTCCTGGGCCAGGACTGGGGCCGAGAGGACGACGCCGACGGTCGCGATGAGGGCGATGCTGGACAGAGACTTCACGGGAATCCTCCCTGGAATCGTGGGGGTAGCCCGCAGAGGCGGGCGCTGCAATCGTTCCAAGTGCCAAGACGCCAGGAGGGCCAGGGGCATTCAAGGCGTGACAAAAGCTGACAGCCCACCGAAAGAACCGTCAGCCTTTGGACACCGCTCAGGCCTCGATGGGATCGACGAGGACCTTTCGGGGCCGCGCACCATCCGCCGGGCCCACCACCCCGTCGCGCTCCATCATGTCCATGATGCGGGCGGCGCGGTTGTAGCCGATCTTGAGGCGGCGCTGGATCATGGACGTGCTGGCCTTGCCGGCCTCGGCGACGATCTGGACCGCCAGGTCGTAGCAGTCGTCGTACTCGTCCTCGCCTACATCTCCCAGGCCCTCGTCCTCTTCGACCCGGATCTGGGCGTCGTAGGAGGGCTCCCCCTGCTCCCGCCAGTAGTCGCAGACCCGTCCGGCCTCATCGTCGGACACGAAGGGGCCGTGCAGGCGCTGGAGGGCGGACACTCCGGGGGGCAGCAGCAGCATGTCACCCTTGCCCAGCAGCGTCTCGGCGCCGTTCTGGTCCAGGATGGTGCGACCGTCGGTCTTGGACCGCACCTGGAAGGCGATGCGGGAGGGCATGTTGGCCTTGATCAGGCCGGTGATGACGTCCACAGAGGGCCGCTGGGTCGCCACGATCAGGTGGATGCCACAAGCACGCGCCTTCTGGGCCAGGCGCACGATGGACTCCTCGACCTCCTTGGAGGCCACCATCATCAGGTCCGCGAGCTCGTCGATGACGATGACGATGTACGGCAGCTTCTGGGGCTTGGGGGGCGTCTCGTCCTTGGGGAAGCCACGGGGCGCGTAGCGGCGCGCCTTCTGCGGGGTCCAGTCCTTGAGCTCGCGCTCCAGCTTGGCGTTGTAGTTCTCGATGTTGCGGGTGCCCCAGCGCGCCAGCATGCGGTAGCGCTCGTCCATCTCGTTGCAGGCCCACTTGAGCGCCGCGTTGGCCAGCTTGGGCTCGGTCACGACGGGGTGCAGCAGGTGCGGGATGTCGTTGTAGAGCTCGAACTCGAGCATCTTGGGGTCGATCAGGATCATCCGCAGCGTCTCGGGCGTGCGGTGGTAGAGCATCGTCATGAGCATGGCGTTCACGCCCACGCTCTTTCCGGAGCCCGTGGTGCCGCCGACCAGCAGGTGCGGCATCTTGGCCAGGTCCCCAAAGTAGGGCTTGCCGGCCGGGGTCTTGCCCAGGGCCATGGGGAGCAGCCAGTCCTTCTCGCGGTACTCCTTGCTGGCCATCATGTCGCGGTACCAGACGGTCTGGCGTTGCTTGTTCGGGATCTCGATACCGACGACGCCCTTGCCGGGGATGGGCGCCACGATGCGGACGCGCAGGGCGCGCATGGCCATCGCGATGTCGTCGGTCAGGCCAGCGATGCGCGAGACCTTCACGCCAGGGGCCGGCAGGTACTCGAAGATGGTGATGACGGGGCCGGGCCGAATGGCGGTGACCTCGCCCTTGATCTTGAAGTCGTCGAGCTTCTGGACCAGCGCGGCCGCCTGGGCCTTGAGGGCCTCCTCGTCCAGCTGACCGACGCTTCGGTTGTGCTTGTCCAGCAGCCCCAGCGAGGGCAGCTCGTAGACGATCTCGGGCTCCGCGGGCCGGGAGATGACCAGATCATCGCCGTCCTCCTCACCACCAGAGGACAGGTCCCCTGCCTCGATCGTGGGGCCGAAGGCGGGGGGGCCGGAGAGGGGCTGCCCCTTGGTCTTGGCCTTGGGGGTCCGCCGCTCGGGGGGGCGCTTGTCCGCAAAGGGTTGGGACGGCCCGGCATCCACGAGGTCAGGCGTGCCGCCCTCATCCACCGGGCTTTGCTCCTCCCCGTCTTGGTCCAGCCTGTCCTCGTCGAGGCCATGGGCTTCTGGCAAATCTTCGACCGCCGGGGGATCCGGGAGGATGACCACCTCGTGCTCCTCAGCAGCGACCTCCTCCTCCCGGACCGGGGGAGCGGCGGGCTCCGGCGTCAGGAACTGCGGCTCAGGGAGGTCCTGGGCAGCGCTGGGTGCGGGCCGCCGCTCGGGCTCGCTGTAGACACTGCCGTCGCCCATGTCTCGCTCTCCCACGTAGGGTGCGGGCGTGGGCCGAGGCGTGTTCGCGCTACGGGGCGGGGTGTCCGCGCGGGGGACCTCGTAGAGGCTGGGGGCGATCCCGGCTTCGCGGGCCTGGGTGCGGGGCCCAGGGGCGCGCTCGGGCCGACGGCGGGGGCGGAGTTCGGCGCGGGCGGAGCTGGCCTCGCTCTCGAAGGCGTCCTCCAGGTCCGCGAGCGGGGTGGCCGGGGTGGACACGCCGGTGGGCTCGTACTCGACCTCCACGACCTCCCGCGCGGCGACCTGGGTGCGGTCCTCGGGCTCCATGGGGGCTTCGGCGTCAAAGCGAATGCCCGTCAGGCCGCCCTCCAGGGTGACCACGGGCTCGGGACGGTCGATGGGGATGGCGACGCCGGGGACGCTGGGGGGCGCATCCACCACGCTGGGCCGGGGGGCCTCGTGGACGCTGCGCGCCTCCCGCTCCTGGGGCCGACGGGGCATCTTGGGCTTGGGGGGCTCGGGGCCCTCCTCCCAACGCTCCACGCGGGGCTCGGGGCCCTTGATGCGGTCGGCGATCCAGCCCCGCCCCCGCATGAACAGGTCCCCTACCCCACTGGCCAGGCCGGCAGCGCCCTCCTTGACCACCGGCGCCTGGCCCTCGACCGCGCGCACGCCCTTGCCCGCCAGGGACTCCCAGTTGATGCCGAACACCACGGTCGCGGCGGCGAGCAGGAGCACGACCACCAGCACGTAGCTGCCCACCGCCCCGACGACATCGAGCATCCACAGCGCCGAGGTCTGGCCGAGCCATCCCCCCGCCGGGAACCCCCGCGTGCTGTCTCCGCCCGCCTCGAGAAGGCCCATGAAGGTCGCGGCCCACCAGGTCGCCAGCGTGCCGATTCCCAGCTTGACCCAGGTGGCGGAGGGGCGCCTCAGAAAGCGCATGAGCAGCCAGAGCAGCCCGGGAACGAGCCCCCACGCGGCATAGCCCAGCCCTTGATAGAGGAGGTCGGAGAGCATCGCTCCCCAGCGACCACACCAGTTCGCAACGTCTGAGGTGCTGGACCGATGAAAGAAGCTGGGATCGGTGGGCACATACGAGGACAGGGCGAGCAGCGTGAAGCCACCCATCGCGGCGACGCCCAGGTAGCGGATCCCCCGCCAGGTGTGGGGGGGGATGCTGGCCGCGACGCCGCCCTTGGCGGCTGCAGGCTTGGCGCCGGAGCTCGCAGCGCGCCGGGAAGAGGTCTTGGTTGCAGTGCTGCGGGTCTTGGTCTTGGCCACGGTCTGTCCCAGAGAGATTGGGCCCATGGTAGCGCAAAACCCTTGACACGTCATCCTTCAAGCTCCTTGAATACCTGAGGGCTCTGAGGAGCTGTCACTTGACAGGCGACACCTCCAAGGTGAGGTTGTGGAGGTGAAACCGACCGTCCTCGTTGTTGGCGGAGCCGGCTACATCGGCTCCCACTGTGCCCTCCGCCTCAAAGAGGCGGGCTACCCCGTGGTGGTCTACGACGACCTCTCCACAGGCCACCGGGAGGCGGTGGAGGCCTTGGGCCTGCCTCTGGTCCTCGGGGACATCCGCGACGCCGGGCGCCTGGGCCAGACCCTGGACGAACACGGCATCGGGGCGGTGATGCACTTCGCTGCCCTCGCGCTGGTCGGTGAGAGCACCCAGCAGCCCAGCCGCTACTTCGAGGTGAACGTCGGTGGGACCGCCACGCTGGCCCGCCTGATGGGCGAGCGCGGCATCGCCCCGCTGGTCTTCTCTTCCACTTGCGCCGTCTACGGGACGCCTGCTCAGGTGCCCGTCACCGAGGCCCACCCAAAGGCCCCCGAGAGCCCCTACGGCCACTCCAAGTGGATGGCGGAGCAGGTTCTCGAGGCTGCGGCAGTCGAGGGCCTGCGGGCCGCCCGCCTCCGCTACTTCAACGCGGCCGGCGCCCATCCCAGTGGGCTGCTGGGTGAGAGCCACAGCCACGAGACCCACCTGATCCCGCTGGTCTTCCAGGCTGTTCGCGGCGAGCGCCCACCGCTCCAGGTGTTCGGCCGGGACTACGACACGCCGGATGGCTCCTGTATCCGGGACTACATCCACGTCATGGACCTCGCCGATGCCCACCTGGCCGCTCTGGAGTACCTGCTGGCTGGAAACCCGGGCGGTGCATGGAACCTGGGGACTGGCACCGGGACCTCTGTCCTGCAGATCCTGGAGTCCGCCGCCCGCGTCACCCAGCAGGACGTGCCCTGGCAGGACGGCCCCCGACGTGATGGGGACCCTGCCCGGATCTGGGCCCAGCCGACGGCTGCGCAGCGAGAGCTGGGGTGGAGTCCGCGCTGGCTTGACCTGGACGAGATCCTGGCCACTGCCTGGCGCTGGGCGCAGTCCCCCAAGTACTGAGCCTCCCCTCACACCCCAGAGTCCAGCCTGCTGGGCCCAGAGCACAAACGCCGCGCATGGAGCGCGGCGCTTCTGGTCCTGAGCAGACGCTCAGTAGGTGAGCTTCATGCCGACGTTGATCGCGACGTCGTCGTACTCGATGCTCGCCAGGGGCGGAGTGTCAGCCGACACGCGCCGACGCCAAGCGGTCCCGCCCTGCAGCGCGAGCCAGTCGGTCGCGTCGTAGGACAACCCAGCCCGGGTCGTGATGACGTGGTCGTTGCGGGTGACCTCGCCCTCGTAGGCCTCGAGGCGGTAGTTGCCTTCCACCGAGAGGTCCCAGCGACGGGCGAGCGCGCCGTTGTAGCGGGCGAAACCGCTGTTGTAGGACACCCAGTTGGTGAACCAGCTATCCTGGTAGGAGCGCTTGTATCCGGCCGAGAAGGACTGTCCGGTGACCGGTGTCCAGGTCAGCGAGGTCTCGGCGGTGAGACCCGTCAGGCCCCGCAGGTCCTGGGTCCACGCGCCGGTGGTGTCGATCTCCCCCTCCCAGAGGGAGGAGTTGTTCCCCGACACGTAGTCCAGCACCGACTGCTCGTCGTAGGTGGTCTGGCCGTAGCCAACCAGCGCGTTGACCACAAGCTTGTTGGTCACGCGGCCCTTGAGGCCCATCTCAGCGTGCCAGCCCCAGCCATCGGGCATGGGGAGCGCGTTGCCGAGGTTCTCGCTGGCCTGGTCCCCACCAGCCGTGGTCACCACGTTGCGGTCCCAGTCAAAGCGCTCGACGCGCGCGTCGACCACCAGCGCCGTGCGGGGGAAGAACTCCCAGTTGGTGCGGAACACCGCGCCGTAGCCCAGCTTGTTGTTGAGCCGGGACCCGAGCACGACAGTGGAGCTGTCGTCGTTGCCGTCGTACTGGTCGTAGACCAGGAAGCCGCCGAGATCGAAGTTCAGGGCGTTGCCCGGAGACACAACAAAGTAGGCGCCCGTGTCGTTGCGGGTGCGGGTGATCAGCGCGTTGTCCGCAAACTGCGACTCAATCGGACGGTTCGAGATCGCAAAGGACTGGTCGAGCTTGAGGCCTACAACCCCGTTGGGGAGGATGTGGAGCTTCGCGAAGAGGTCCACGTTGTTGAACTGGTCGAGGTTCGAGACGTTGTACGCTGTGTTCTGGCTCTTGGAGCTCGTGATGAACTTCCGCAGGTTGTAGTTGGCCCCTGCGTCGAACGCGACCTCATGCGTGTGGAGTGCAATCGTCAGACCGGGGCGGACGACCAACGCCGCCCCCCGCACGGTCCCCTGCTGCCCTGCAGCCGGGAACAGCGCGTGCTCCTCAAGGTAGAGGTTGGAGCGCCACTCGTAGCCAAGCTTGAGAGAAGGAACGACCTCCGCCTGTCCGACCTTGATGTGGTCACCGGGCTCCGCGTAGGCGGCACCGGGTGCGAAAGCGCCAGCAGCGACCACGCACAACAGTGCGCCCATCGATGCTCGGCTCCAGCCGACTGCTCCCATTCGTTCGTGCCTCTGCGTGGATGTCTGCAATAGCGGGACTCACTCTCACACTTTCCAGGTCAGCGCGCAACCCCGTTAGGCTGACACTGGAGTGACGGAGCGTCTCTACTCGAAGGGGCTCGTGCTGGGGGGCTCGGAGCCAACGCCGATGTTCCCATCGTCGATGCTCTCCGTGTCGCCGCTGCTGTCTGCCAGGGCCTCATTGCTCACGTCCACGCTGACATCGCCAGGAGCGGTGCCGTCGTCGCGCGTGCACGCTTCAGCCTCAGCGCGGAACTGCCGGGTCTTGGACTGCCCCACAGCGACGCGGCGGAACTCGATCTGGGCCCCCTCCACATCTCCGGAGGCCAGCGCCTCCTGCATGGACGCCTTTGCGGACTCACTGACCTCGGCCAGCGCGGCGATCGCCGAGAGCTTCTTGTTCAAGCACTGGACCTGGTAGACGTCTCCAGCCTTCTCAGCATCGGCCAGCATGCGCTGGACCTCGGACTGCGCGGTGCGCATCTCCTCGACCGCCTCGGTCGCGAAGCTGACCATCTCCTTGGGGGAGGCCGTGGTCGACTGCTCCAGGTTGCCAGACGCATCGAGCTCCTGGGCCTGCGCCTGGCCAGCGAAGGCCAGACCACCCACCAGTGCGAGCGCGACAGCGAGACGAGTGAACTGAGTCATGGAGACCCTCCAAGGGTGCTGAATATCCTACCCTATACCCTAGTGGCTCAAGGCCCAGGGTGTCAACCCATAGGGGACAGAGTTCGCATTTCGATCATCGGACGTCCACTGGGGAGACTTGAGACAACTGCTGATCCAGGACACCAACTCCACAGCGGCGTCCCAGAGCAAGAAGGGCGCCCCCCATGCAGGGAGCGCCCTCTTGAGAGAGTCTGCCGGCCTCAGCCGTTGGAGGGCGTGAGGACGAAGGGGTAGACGATGTCACCCTGAATCTCCGCGGGGAACTTCCAGCGGCGCACCTTGCCGACGATGCACTTGCCCAGGGCGTCGGAGCCAGTCGTGTTGCCGAAGACCGAGGCGCTGGCAACGCGGCCATTGGCCACCGTGAACTGGACCTCGACGCGGCCCTGCAGGCTGGGATCCGTCTTGAGCTGGGCCTCGTAGCAGTACTTGACCTGACCCTGGTACTTGCGCACGACCTTCTGGACCGAGGTCGCATCGCCCTCTTCGAGGAGCGCCTCAGCGGCACCCAGCTTCACACCGCCCTTGACAGTGGTCGCGGGGCCGCTGCCGACGGAAGTGCTTCCGACATCACCGCCCTTGAGTTCTCCGATGCTGGCGGTACCGCGGCCGGTGCCACCTCCGGCGCCCTCCTTGGCCTTCAGGGTCGCCTCAGATGCGACATCCAGTCCGTTCACGGTCGCGAGGGCAGCGTCCAGATCCTGGCCAGCGTAGTCATCGCTGCCGAACACGTCCTGGACCTTGCCGTCCGCGCCGGACTCACCCCGGGTACCGATGATGGCCATCAGCAGCGGGTTGTTCGCGACCTCTGCCTGAGCCTTGGCCTTGCGGGCCGCGGCCTCAGCCTGACGCTCGGAGTCGCTCTTGGGCGCAGCCTTGGCCTTCTCACCCGCGTTCTCCGCAGGCTTGTCCGCGTCGTTGCGCTTGACCTTCTCGCCCTCGGCGTTGGGGTCGACCTCGGGCTCCGGCACCTCGATCTCCTCGGGGGGCTCGGTAGGCTCCAGGATGACCTCGGTGAAGCGATCCGGGATCTCCTGGATGTCGACGCGCTCCACCGGCTCGGCGGTGTAGACGTAGATCATCAGGACGGTCGCGAGCGCCGTGAACAGACCCAGGAATCCAAAGAAGACCGGGTCGTCGTCGTCGATCAGCTTGGGGCGGAAGTCCATCGAGCCCTTCGCAGCCAGCGGCTCCGGAGGGGGAGGAACGAACTGGAAGAGGATGGTGATCCCATCCACCGTGACCTTGCCGCGGTTGCCTTCGCTCAGGGGCAGGACGTAGTCAGTCCCCTTCCGGACCGCGTCTCCGCGCTGCTTGAGCTGCTCCAGCGGGACGATCGCGTTCTTGTACGAGATCTTCCCTTCCATCCCATCGGTGAAGTGGAGGATGTAGCCCCCACCCTTCTTGGGCTGGAAGATCTGGTAGCGCTTCGGCAAGCTGGTCGGGGGGAACACGAAGGAATTCTTCGTGGACTCGCCCACTGTCACAGCTTCGCCCGCCTTGATGAGCCGTTCCTGGACGATCTTCCCGTCCTGAACGACTCCAATGCGGAGCACCTTGGGCAGGGGGGGAGGAGTCTGTCGCTTTGCCTTCGCCATTCCTAGAATCCCCGATGAGTGCTGCAAGAAGGCGACCGCGCCTTCGTCCCGTCAGACCATTTGTTCCCGATTGGGTTCACCAAAAGCTCCTCAGAGTGCAACAACGTCAGTGTAGCAGGTGGGTTGGGGGCCGGCCCGCCGCATCAGACCGCATGCAAGCCCCATGTAGGGATGATCGGACATTCAGCCCTTGGCTTGAGGCCTGGAGCCTGAACCGAAGAAGGGCGAAGCCGGCACACGGCCGACCCCGCCCATCTCCCCGTGGAAAGCAGGGGATTACTCCTGCTTGTAGACCACGAACTTGAACTCGCTGAACTGAGCCTGACCAGCGGTGTACATGACCTCCCGGATCACAGAGAAGGGAAGGGTCTTGTCACACTGCAGGAGGATCCGGCCCTTGAACGCGTGCTCATCGCTGCCCGAGGCCTCGCCCAGGGCCTTGGCCTGCTCGGCCTTGTCCAGCAGCACGTCGTACAGGTCCGTGATCATCTGGCCCTTCTTCTCGTCCTCAGGGACGACGACAAGGGTCTGACCAGGGTTCTGCTCATCCGGCATGGTGGTGAGGTTCAGCACCGGGGCTCCGTCGACCAGGATCTGGGTCTTGGAGACCAGCAGCTGCACCGCCATCTCGGGGTTCTGCTGCGCCGTGGAGGTAGGCAGCTCCATCTCCCCAGAAGGCGTCACAGACACCTCCGTGGTCGAGTAGCTCTTGAGCAGGAACACCAGGATGATGGTCATCATGTCCATCATCGAAGTGATCGCGAGCTCTTCCTTCTTCGACGAGCGCTTCTTCTTCTTGAGTGCCATGTACCTGAGCTCCTACTGCGCGCCGCCGGCGATGACGACAAAGGGGAAGAGCTCACGGTAGGAGCCGTCCTCGCCCTTGGTCTTGGGATCGTTGCGGCTTGCGTCCATCGTGCGAACGATGACCTCGTAGTGCACGCGAGACTCGGGAACGAGGATGACGTTCTGATCGTCCGGGTACTCGTCCTTGATCAGGCCGAGCATCCGGGTCAGCTCCTCGTAGTCGTAGGACTCGACCGAGGTGCAGGGCCTCTCCGTGCAGGGCACGGTGGGCTCAGGCTCACCCTCAGCAGCTTCCTCACCACCTTCCTCAGCCTCTCCAGTCACGACGCCGTTGTCACCAAGAATGGTGAAGCCCTGGTCGGTCACAGCGACCGAGAGCATCAGCGGCGGCTCGTCATCCGGCTCTTCCTGGGTCTCCTGCGGCGGGCCAATGGCCGGCAGCGTGGAGTCGATGACAGCCAGCGAAACAAACTGGGCAGACATCAACAGGAAGGGGATGAGGATGGTGACGAGGTTCATGATAGGAACAAGATCCAGGGGTTCTTCCTGGTGTTCCCTTCGCCCCTTTCCAGCCATCAGGGTGTCTCCAACTTGGGGATCTCAGCGGTGCCGAGATGGAGGGACCCGCCCAAGAGCGGGCCCCGAGAAGGTTGAAATCAGCTCAGGCGCCAGCGGCGTCCTTCTGATCCAGCGTGCCACGACGACGAGCAGCCAACAGGTTGACCGTCTTGAGGGCGTACTGGTCCACGTCGTCCATGATCTTGGTGGTGCGGTCCACGATGATGCTGGCGAACAGCAGGGTCGGGATAGCAACGATCAGACCGGACATCGTGGTGAACATCGCGGTGGAGATACCGGCGGCCAGCAGGGTCTGCTTGGTCTCAGCGGAGGCGTGGGCCACCGCCTCGAACGCCAGGATCAGACCCTGGATGGTGCCGAGCAGACCGGTCAGGGTAGCGACGTTGGCCAGCATGGACAGGTAGTTGGTGCGCTTGCCGAGCTGGGGGAACACCTCGAGGATTGCCTCCTCAACAGCGTTCTGGATCTCGGTGTCGCTCCGGTTCGCACGGGTGAGACCGCTCTTGAGCACGCGAGGCAGGGCCGCGTTGGGCTCCGCGTTGCACAGCTTGATGGCGCGGTCGATGTTGTTCGCCATGATCAGCTTCTGGATCTGGGCGAAGAACGCGGTGCCGTTGATGTTGGCGCGGAACAGGATGTAGTAGAAGCGCTCAGCCGAGATGGCGAGGGCGAAAACAGCGATCCCGAGAAGCGGCCACATGAAGGGGCCGCCCTTCTGCATGGCGTCGACGAGCCAGTTCATGAGGAGTCAACCTCCGAGGGGGGTGTATTGGTTGAGGGAGCCCTTTATTGGGCAAGGCGTCCTGTCATGCCGATTGGCTCCCTCATTTGGGCGAGGTGTTTCAGGACCCCGGCAATCTACAACAGTGGCGGTGCTCTTTCACGAGGGGATTGTGAAGAGACCGTCAGCGGCGGGTTGACGGGGCTTCGAGCCAGGCCGGATGAAGGACCTGTTCCCCTTGACATCGCGCAGGCATGCGGGTTTGTCGAGAATGTGCAATGCCCACTCCCCTCCCCCGCCAAGTTTTTCGGGAGGGGGGGCGGGGGGCATTGATCCAGGCGGCGCGCACGCCCGTTCGCACCCTCCAAGGAAGCAGAAAGCCCGGCACTGGGCCGGGCTCTGGGTGCATGCGAGGACCCACTGGGCCCTTGCCGCTCAGAAAGGTCGCTCTTCCACCGACTCCACGATCTTGGGCAGGAAGGACTCCTCCAGCTCCAGGTCGTAGTCGGTGTTGAGGTTCTGCCGGGTCACGAAGATCTGGACGGAGGGCAGCTGCACCTCGCCGACGATCTCCTCGGCTTCGAACATGGTGACCTGGGATTGGGCCACAGCGCTGGAGGCGATGAGGCCAGCACCCAGGATCGAGAGGGTTGCAGCGATGATCTGTCGGCGCATTTTCCGCTTCTCCTTCTCCAGGCTCATTGGGCACCACCCCAGGGGCTGGGGGCGGCCTCTTCCTCTGTACCCGACTCTTCGACAGGTTCGGGGGCAGGCTCGGGCTCGGGGGCAGGCTCGGGCTCGGGTGCAGGCTCGGGCTCAGCGGGCTGCTGGGCTGCAGCGGCCTCCTCGGCGGCCTTCTTCTGGGCTGCCTCCTCCTGGGCCTTCTTGCGCGCCTCAAGCTTCTTGCGGCGCTCCTCGAGCATCTGGACCTTCTTCTGCTCCTTGAGCGTGGCCTCGATGTAGCCATCCGCCAAGGTGGCGTCACCGCCGGCCGACTTGTACTTCTCGTACTCGCCGACCGCGAGGTCGTACTGCTTGAGGTAGTCCCCGTAGAGGATCCCCAGGTTCAGGTGCGGCTCGGGGCTCTCAGGGTTGAGCGTGAGCGCGGTCTGGTAGGCCTTGGCGGAGTCCTCGTAGCGACCGACCCCGCGGTAGGCGATGCCCAGGTTGTAGTAGATCGCGGGCTCGTCGGGATCCAGCTCGCGCGCGGTCTCCAGGAGCGGGACGGTGTCCTCGAAGTTCCGGTTGTCCAGGTAGTAGTCGGACAACCAGATCCGGGCGGCCACCAGGTTGGGGTCCATCTCCAGGGCCTTGAGGTAGTTGTCCCTGGCGGACAGCGGCTTGTCCTGCATCTGGTAGACGCGGCCCAGCACCAGATAGAGCGGGGCGTCATTGCCCCCCTGGACGGTTGTGAGGGCCTTCTGGACGATGAAGTTGGCGAGATCCAGGCGGTCGGTGTCGACGTAGACCATGCCGAGCACGGCGTAGACCTGCTTGGCGTTGGAGTCGATCTGGAGCGCCTTGCGGGCCTCGTTCTCGGCGTCGGCGTAGCGGCCCTGAGCGCGCAGCGAGGCGACCAGGCCGGCCCAGAGGTCCATCTCATCGGGGACGCGCTTGAGCCCCTCGCGGTACTGGCGCTCGGCCTCGACCGCCCTCCCCTGCGCCAAGGTCATGGCGGCGAGGTTGACGTAGGCAGGCCCGTAGCTGTCGTCGATCTGGAGCACCCGGTTGTAGGCCGTCGCGGCGCGAACCATGTCCTCCTGGGCTTCGTAGGCCAGCCCGAGGTTGAACCACGCGTAGAGGTTGTTGGGATCGGCCTGGGTGACCTCCTCCAACATCTTGGCCACCTGCGGGGCGTTGTCCTTGTTGGTCAGCAAGGCGACGGCCTCGTTGACGCTGGCGCGGGACTGCTGCTCCGGTGAGAGCACAGGGCCCCGAGAGCTCGGGGTCTCAACGCCCCAGGCATCGGGGGTCTCGGTCCCCTGCACCGACTCGACGGTGGTGACAGGGGGCTCGACCTCCACCGGCTTGGGACAGCCGACAAAGAGCAGGGAAAAGAGCATCACTGGTCACCTCCCTCGGGCTGAGCGGCTCCCCAGGCACTCTCACCAGAGTCCTGGGTGGTGGAAGCCTCCGTGTCGTCCGACTTGAGAGCCTCCTCCTCCTCTGGATCAGGCTGCTGGACCGGCTGGTCGGCGGAGGGGATGACCTCGGCTTCGGCCTGGCCACGGAGCTCGGCCTTCTCCAGGGGGTACTCGGAGGGGTTGATGCCGTTGAGGGCCTCGATGGACTTGTCGATCCACACGGAGCTGCGCTTCTCGGCCTTGGACTTGGCCAGGTTGGCCTCGAAGCGGGCGATGGCCTTCTCCTCCAGGGGAATGGCCTGCTCGGAGAGTGCATCCTGCCAGGCGACCTCGAGCTCCCAGAGCAGGTCCTCGTCGCCCTGAGCGAGCTTGGCGAGGTCCGTGGGCATGGGCGCGTTGAAGAGGTACTCAGCCATCCGCAGGTAGGCCTTGCCCCAGATGTAGATGGCGGCGGAGCTGTATTCGAAGTCGCCGTAGGTCTCGATGATCTTGAGGGCGCCCTTCTCGATCTCGATGTACTCGTCGAGCTTGGAGCCCTCGTCCAGCAGGAAGGCCTTGAGGGTCTCAGAGTCCTGCTTGCGCGGGTAGTCGTCGTCGGCGAAGTCGTTGTACCTGGCCTCGAGGTCCCGGAACGCGGCCTCTGCGGCGCGGTTGGCGGCGACAGAGCTCTTGTTGATCCGGCCCGCGGAGGCGAGGCTCGCGTAGGCCTTGGAGAGCTCCTCCCAGGCGGCCTCCTCGCGGCGCCTGTCTCCCTGGCGCTGGTAGTACTGGACCAGCCAGTAGTGGGCGTCGATGACGTGATCAGGCTTGGGGTCGCCGTTCTGGGAGGACCACTTGAGGTAGTCCTGGTAGGCGGCGCGGCCCTCGCGGTCTCCGACCTTGGCCCACTCGTCCGTGGCCAACCAACGGACCTGCTCTGCGTCCGCAGCCTCGGGGAACTGCTGGGCATAGCGGAGGAAGTTCTCGGCCGCGCCCTTGTGGTCGCCCATTCCCGTGCGCAGGAAGCCCGCCATGTAGAGGGCCGCGGAGGCGTTGGGGTCGGCCTTGCCGCCGTTCTTCTGGGCGTAGCGAGAGCCTGGACCAAAGTAGCGGTACAGGTTCTCGTAGTAGGTGACCGACTTGTCCAGCTCCAGGATCTGGGCGTAGTTGGTTGCGATACGGAAGTAGAGCCCCGCCGAGTTCTCGTCGTCGGGGTACTCGTTGATGTACTGCTCGAAGAGCTTGTTGGCCTCGTCCGCCTTTCCGCCGAGCTCGTAGGCATTGGCCGCGGAGAACAGGGCCTCCTTCTGGTACTCGTCGTAGGTGCTGCGGTACTCCATGAAGGCCTGGGCGGCGCCGAGGTAGTCCCCGGCGTCGTAGAGCTTGTCGGCGAGCTTGTAGGAGGCGCCGGCCTGGAGGTTCCGGAACTCCCCGCTGATCTGACCGCCGTTGGTCTCACCACAGCCCATGGGGATGTAGAGACGGGTCAGCTCCACCACCTTCTCGAGATCGCCCTCGTTCACGTAGGTCTTGACCATCATGTCCTGGGCGAAGGCACCCTCGTCCGTGCGGCAGTAGGTCTCGATGATGTGCTCGAGGCGCGGACGTGCCGCTGCGTAGTCTCCGTGCTTGAAGTAGATCTGCGCGGGGATGTAGGCGGCCGCGGACATGTTCTCAGTCGCGGCGTCCAGATAGGCCTGGTCCTTGAACTCGTGAGCGCGCATGCCGTCGGCGGCCTCGATGAAGGCCTGCTGGAGCTCCCCCACCCTGTAGATGTTGCGGTCATCGCCGGTCTGGGTCTTCTCGACCCGGTCGACGACGGCGTCATCGGGGACCACGGCGACGTTGCCGAAGGCGGCCTCCAGGCGCTTGAGCCGGACCATGAAGAGCTGGTACTGGGTGCCATCCATGTAGGGGTGGCCACCGGCCTTGAGGAGCTGCAGGTACTCGCCCTCGGCCTCCTCATAGCGCCCAGAGGCGTAGAGGGTGTCCGCCAGGTACCACTGGACCTCGTAGTAGTTGTCCGCGAAGGGGAACTTCTGGAGGTAGTCCCGGTAGCCGTCAGCGGCGCGGGAGTAGTCCTCGACACTGCCTGTGCGCTGAGCGCGCAGGTGGTACTCCACAGCGACGTTGTAGAGCGACTGCTCGATGTAGCGCCGGGCTGTTGCCTGAGCGTCGGGGTTGTTGCGGTTGGCCTCCCACCACGCGGACTCCTCGCTGTAGCGCTCGTTGAGGACGGCCTGCGCCTGGGACTGCCCGGCGGTGTCGGGGATCGGCAGGTTGAGGTAGAGGCGCGTGACCTCCCACTGGAAGGTGGGGTTGTCGGGGTCGTTGGGCCAGTTGGTCTGGATGGCCTCGTAGGTGGCGATCGCCTCTTCGTAGCGGGCCTGCTCGACCAGGACCTCGGCCAGCGCCTTGTAGAGATCAGCCTCGTACTTGCGGGGGCCCACCAGCTTGAACCAGGCCGCTGTGACCTCGACCGGGGTCGCCTGCTGCTGCCCAAGCCCCATGGTGTCGAAGAGGGAGGAGACGCCCTCCATGTCCTCGCCGGAGTACTCGCGCCAGTCGGGATCCTCAAGGGTGACCGACTTGTCCGCGAGGTCGGAGAAGGTGATGGCCGCATACCTGACGGCCTCGGGCCGCAGCGGGGACTCGTTGCCCGACTCCTTGAAGGACTCCTCGCTGTAGTCCAGCAGGCCGGTGAACAGGTCCAGGGTCTTTCGGTAGTTGCTGAGCTTGTAGTGCGACCAGGCCAGCATGTAGACGCCTTCGTCGTAGCGCTGGTTCTCACTGGGGGGGCGGTCGACGACGGCCTGGAAGTAGGGGATGGCCTCTTCGATCTCGTTGTTGGCGAAGTGCAGATCCCCCAGGATGTAGTTGCCGTCGATGGCGAAGGGGCTCTCGGGGAACTCCGTGACGAGCTTCTGGAAGTACTCGCGGGCGAGGTCCTCGGACTCCCACTCCTCGGCCTGCACCGAGTTCGAGTCGAAGTAGATGAACCCCATCATGTAGTAGGTGCCGTCGAGGTACTCGTACCCAGGGTGCTTGGCGATGATGCCCTCGTAGAGGGTGAGGGCCTTGCCGTAGTCGATGCGCGGGGGGTCGGGCAGGAAGAGCTGCTCGTCCTCCGGGGTGGCCATCTCGAGCTCGGTGTACTCCTGCGCTGCGGTCAACCAGTCGACGTAGGCGACCTCCACGTAGAGCTGCGCGAGGCGGAACATGACGTGGGGGGTGTACTCGGTGTCCGGGTACTTCTGCAGGAAGTACTCCAGGCGCTGGATGGCCAACTCCCGCAGGTCCTGCTCGGAGGCCTCGAGCTCGTCGATGTTGTCGTTGTACATGAGCGTAAGGCGCTCACGCTCCTCGAACTCCATCTGGTCGACGATGGCCCGGACATCCGCGTTGAACTCGCTCATCCGCCCCTGGAAACGCTCCAGGGCGGCCTGGTAGGCGTCCACCTCGGACTCGACGGGGCCGCTCAGGCGCTCCACGACGGGCGGGGATGTGTCCTGCCCGCTCGCGACGGTCGGCAGGACGAGGGCGAGCAGCAGAGAGAGGCGCGGCATGATGGACCTGGGCGTGTTCATGGGTTGGTCCCTTCGGGCTCCCCTTCGGTTCCAGTGGGTTCCGGCGCGGGCTCCGGCAAGCCGGCCCGGATGGTCGCGAAGCGACCGTTGAGCTCTCGGACGAGCGCCTCACGCTCCTTCTTGGAGACCTCGACCTGGTCGGACACCTCGGTCTTGCGGACCCAGTAGACGTCCACGATGCCCTTGTCGGCCTTGAGGACGTTCTCGGCGAAGGTGTTCCGGAGGCGGAAGAAGCCGGAGCGGGCCGCATGATCCGCGAGCTCCGAGGCCTCGATGCTCTTGCCGGTGAGCTCCATGCGCTCGGCGCTCACGTTGGCGACTTCCTCCTGGAAGGTGCGTTGCAGCTTGGCGAGCTCGGAGGTCTCCAGGCTGTCGATGCGCTCCCGGAGCGAGCTGACCTCGGTGGAGAGGCCCCCGACCTCTGCCCAGACGCTGTCCAGGCGCCTGGTGACCTCGGCCTTGTCGGCATCGGTGACGTGCCGCCGGTACGGAGCCAGCTTCTTGTGCAGGGTGTCGAAGCCCTCGGCGACGATGACGTTCGCCAGGTGCGTGCCCATCTGCGAGGCCTCGACCGACTCCTCGCTCAGCTTCTGGAACTGCTCTTCGAGGTGGACCTGCTGGACCTTTGAGGCCTGCAGATCACCCCTCACCCTCTCCAGGCGCTCGCTCACGTCGGCCTTCTCGGCTTCGGTGAGGTCAGACTGACTCAGACGCGCACCGAGCTCGCTCGCCTGCCGCTCCATGGCCGTGATCTCGCTCTCCAGCTTCACGACCTCGGCCTTCTTCTTCTCGGCCTGCACGCGCTTGGCTTCGGCCTGCTGGTCCGCCGCCTTGCGGGCGTTCTGGCCCTGGTCACGCACGAGGTCCTCGCGCGCTTGCTGAAGCGCACGGATCTCCGGCTGCATGTTGCTGGGGAGGTTGGCCAACAGCCAGGCCTCTTCGGCGACCAGCAGATCCTCCCGGATCTGGTTCATCTCCAGCTCCAGGCGCCCCAGCTCGAGCCGGGCCTGCTGGAAGGAGGCGATGCCGTCCGCGCCGCTGTCGAACGCGGCCTGGATCTCGGAGATGAGCTGCTCGCTCTCCGCGACGTCGGCCTCCTGCTTCTCGAGCTCCTTGTGGAGGTCCAGAGCGCGAGCGACCTCGGGGTCGGAGGCCAGCATCTCGACGGCGTAGCGCGGGAGCTTCTCGTCGTAGACGGTGGACAGGGAGTCGGCCTCGACCAGGGTGTCGAACCACTCCATGGGCCGCATGGCGTCCCGCTCGATCTCGGCGATCGCTTCTTCGACGGGGGTGTACTCGTCGACCACGCCCTCGTAGTTCTGCAGCGCGGACTCGTAGGCCGTCTGCTTCATGTTCAGGTGGCCCTGCAGCAGCTTGAGCTCCGCGGTGTAGCGGTGCTCCGGGAAGGCCAGCAGGAAGATCTCCACGGACTGGGAGGCCTGGGAGTAGTCCCCCTCCTTGATGAAGGTCCAGCCGATCTCGTAGAGCGCGTCGGCGAAGTAGTCCGACTCGCGGGAGATGCGCTGGTAGTACTCCGCGCTCTTGGTGAACTGATCGGTCTCGTAGTAGAGCCGGCCCAGCGCGAGGTTGGAGAGGTCCACGACCTCGCGGTCCTCCGCCGTGGTGATGGAGCTCTCCGCGCTGATGCGGAACTCCTCGATGGCGGCCTCGTAGCTGCCCTCGACCACCAGGATGGTGCCGATGACGTAGCGGGAGCGGGCGTAGTAGTAGGAGCTGGGCTGGATCTCATCCAGCATCGCCTTGGCCCGGGCGAACTCGTCCTGACGGTAGAGCGACTTGCCGACGGTGTACTTGACCAGATCGGTGGGCTGGACCGTGCCAGTGACGATGTAGGCGGTGTAGAGGCGAGAGAAGGCCTCGGCGTCGCCGGTCAGGCCGTAGAGCTCAAGCTGGCGGCGCACAGCGTCGTCGAACTGCGGGTGCTCGGCGCCCTGATCGATGATGGTCTGGAAGGCTTCTTCTGCGAGGGCGTAGTTGCCCATCTCGAAGAGGCTCTCGCCCAGGTACCACTCCGAGTCGGTCTTGTAGACCGAGCCGGACTTGAAGGCGTCGGCCTCCACGAGGGTGAAGAACTCCCGAGCGGCGACATCGTACTCGCGCACCATGTAGGCATAGACGGCGTCTTCGAAGCGCAGCTTGGCCTCGGCGCCGCCGATGAATCCGGAGCGGGAGGTGACGTCGGCGGAGACCCGGTCGACGCTGGCCTCGGTGCGCGACAGAGACGCTTCGACGCGCTCCAGTCGCTCCATCGTGGCCTGATCTGCTGCGAGGGCTGTGCCCGAGACGAGGGGGAGCACCCCCAGAAGTCCCAGGCTCAGGGCAAGGCGGCGGAGCGCCAGCGGCAGGGGCTTCATCTACTCCTCTTCACGCATCGAGATGGTCTGGAGTTCGTAGTCCACGGTGGGACGCTCGTCGTAGCGGACCCAGGGGCCCTTCCGCTCGTCGACGGTCACCCTTACAGCGGTCTGCTCACCCTCCTCTGCGACGAAGGCGTAGTTGCTGCTGACCTTGAAGGTGTAGCCGTCCACATAGTTGAAGACACCGTAGCCATTGCCCTTGAGCACCATGTTGACGCTCAAGGTGTGCGAGCCGGGCGGGATGGCGCCGTCCCAGACCTTCAGCTCGGTCGCTGCGTCCAGGCTCCCGTTGGGGTCCTGCTTGGCGAAGATCGACTGCCCATCGAGGTAATAGGCGACCGACTCGACGGTGTAGCCTCGCCCGAGATCGTTGACGTGGTAGACCGTGGAGCGGGCTCCCGTGGAGCCACCCTGGATCACGATCTCCTTGAGGAGCTGCAGGGTCGCCTTGGAGCGGAAGACCTGCTCCTTGAGGGTGTTGACCTGCTCCTCCATGGTGCCCATGCGGCCATCGAAGTCGACATCCATGGCGGGCCCGGCGGGCTGAGGCTCGGCGACCTGGGTGCCCTCTTCATCGGTGGCATCGCCTTCGGGGGCGGGCGCATCCGAGCCTTCGGAGGTGCCCCTCCTCTCGGTGCTGCCGACCTCTGCGTCGGTCTCCCCAGAGTCTTGGGCGAGCACGAGGCCGCTGGCCCCAAGCATTGCCAGAATGCTCACGAGTCGGAGGGATCGGTTCATCAGCGTGCTCCAGCCTCGGCTGCGTTTTTTCCAGGGAAGTCGTGTGCAGAGGGCGCACGGATCCCCAGTGAGTAGATCATGACAGGTGACCCTTCATACCGGGTCCAAAGAATCGGTGTCAACGCACCCACCTTGAGGCGCGCTGAGCTTTGACACCCAAGGGACCCTTCAGGGGTCGCTGCTGACCACCGCATCAGCGCTGTCCTCCGGGGACAGCTCAAAGAGCGTATTGGCGAAGGCATCGTGGGCACTGCGCGCCCGGGCGATCGAGTACGGAAGATCGTTGACCAGGTAGGCGAACGCGTACCGGTTGCCGTCCCCAGCGTCGATGAAGCCGGTCAGGCAGTGCACGCCGTTGAGGGTCCCTGTCTTTCCTCTGACCCGGCCGACGTTGCCTGGATCCTCCCGGAAGCGCGACCAGAGCGTGCCGTCCCGCCCTGCGATCGCGAGGGAGGCCTGGAACTCCGAGCCCACCTGGGGGTCGGCGGCCATGTCCAGGAGGACTGCGGTGAGGTGCGAGGGGCGGAGGCGCATCTCCCGGGAGAGCCCCGAGCCGTTGACCAGGCTGAACTGCTCGGCCGGGATCCCGAGGGAGACGAGGTAGTCCCCGACGACCTCCAGGCCTGCGCTGGTGCTCCCCTCCCCCTTGAGCTCCGCGCCCAGGGCCTTGAGTACCTGCTCGGCCATGAAGTTGTTCGAGTGCTTGTTGGTGGTGGCCAGGATGCGGGACAGCGGCTCGGAGCGATGCTGATGAAGCAGCTCAGCGCCGGTCTCGGGGGTCTCCCCCTCCAGGTACTTGCCGCGCACCTTGAGGCCTTCCTTGCGGGCCATCCCGGCGAAGGCCGCCGTGAAGTAGGCCTTCGCGTCGGGCACGGAGCGGTAGTAGCGCTGGGCGCTGCTGTCCTGGGGGATGCTGCCGCTGAGCTTGTAGGTGGCGCTGGCGCCCTGGACCTCACGCTCCATGTAGATCCGTCGGCGTGTGCGGGGGGCGCCGGTGACCAGCTCAGACTCCGTCTTGAGGATGCCGGGGGCCTCCGTCTCCAGGACGACCACCGCGGGCCCGCCGATGTCCGGCCCCGGACGCGCGACCACCGCGACGGTGTTGAAGTTCAGGGAGAGCGCACCCAGGCTGGGGAAGTACGCCGGCCCGTTCTCCATGTCGCTGTCCTTGGTCCACCCTGGTACACCGCGCTCCGGCGTCATGTAGCTGTCGTCGAAGTAGACGTTCCCGGAGACCTCCTTGAGGCCGGAGAGCTTCAGGTCCACCATCAGCTTCCAGAGGTCCTCGATGACAAAGGTGGGATCCCCGGTGCCCCGGATGTAGAGGTCCCCCTTGAGCACGCCATCCGGACCCAACTCGCCCGTGTAGAGCACCTGCGTGGTGAAGGTGTAGCTGGGACCGAGGTGCTTGAGGGCCGTCGCCGAGGTGATGGCCTTCATGGTGGACGCGGGCGCCATGGCCCGGTCCCCACCGTGGGAGAAGACCTCCTCGCCGGTGCGCACATCCACGAGATGCAGCCCCACGGTGCTGTCGCTGAAGAGCCGGTCTTCGGTCAGGGGCTGCAGGGCCTGTGCGACCGCATCGTGCGGCGCCAGCGACTCCTGGACAGGCTCCTCGACCGCGGGCGGCGGGGCATCCTGGGCGAGCACCCGCCCTTCTGGCACGAGCGCCGCCAGGAGAGCGCTGACTGCGAGGACCCCGAAGCTGGGGCCGAGGAGGCGGAGGGGGCGATCAAGGTTCGGCACGGTACTCCCCGTCATTCGCGAGCGCTCTGTTGGGACACCGGAGAGGCTCCAGAGGGTCCCGCCGATGGCGAATCACGCCTCGGCTCTCATGATCAATGAAACACTTTCCACTTTGCACTGCAAGGACTTGCGCGCGCTTCCTTGAAGTTGGAACCAGCCGTCGCTTGCGCGGTCAAGACCCAGCCTTGACGCCCGCTCCGCACCGAAAGCGCTCTCATGGGTCACAATGTCACGGACCAGAGGGGTCGGCTGGCCTCTCCAGGAGACGGAATGCTGCTGTTTGTACTCGGATTGAACCCCGCCCTGGCGCAGGACGCCAACCCCAAGCTCGGCCAGGAGCGCCTGCTCGCCCCCGCCGCGAGCATGTCCGCTGAGAACAGCGCGGCGACCCCTTGGGTGAACCCCGCGCTGATGGGCTTCGACCCGGACGCCAACCTGGGCGCCTGGTACCAGCGCGACTACGGCAACAGCGCCCAACAGGTGGCGCTCAGCACCACCGCGGGCGGCACGGGCTTGGGCCTGCAGTACCGCAACATCGGCGGTGAGAGCTGGTGGGGCCTCAACTCCGCCGTGTCCGTCCGGCTCCCCCAGCGCTTCAACATCGGCGCGAACCTCACCTGGAACCTCCCGGAGCACCAGGAGAACTTCGTGACCTGGGACCTGGGCGTGGGCTGGCGTCCCCTGCCCTGGCTGGGCCTGGGTGGCGTAGCCAGGAACATCGGCAACCAGCAGCCCGACCTGGGGGTCTGGTCCCGCTACGGCGCCTCCATGACAGTCCGGCCTGCCCACGATGTGCTGGAGGTGTCCTTTGACTACGAGTACGCGGACGACGACGCGCTGACCGTGATCGGGGCCGACAACCAGCACACGATGTCCGCCATCCTGCGCCTCAAGCCCACCTCGGGCCTGGTGCTGCGGGCCCAGGGCGACACCAACCCGGACCTCTCCCGCTGGTCTGTGGGTGCGGGCCTGGAGGTCTACCTGGAAGGGCTCGGAGCGGGCGCCTACACTCAGCCCACCGAGGAGGTGTTCACCGGCTACCTGCTCACCGGTCCCCTCGAGGAGAACATCTTTGGAGCGGGCAAGGAGATCCCGGTCATCGACCTGGACCGCTCCTACCCCTACCAGAGCCAGGCTGTGCTCTTCGGGAGCAGCGCGGAGTCCTACGTCCACCTGCTGGAGCGGCTGGAGTACGCCGCCGACTCCAAGTCGGTGAAGGGCATGGTCCTGGACCTGTCCAGCCCCCGCTTCTCCTGGGCGCAGCTCGACGAGATCAAGGCGGCCGTGGAGGCAATGCAGGCCAAGGGCAAGCCCGTCGTGGCCTTCCTGGGGGGCCAGCCCGGATCCAAGGCCTACTACCTGGCCTCCGTCTGCGACAAGGTCTACCTGCACCCCGCCGGTGGGCTCGACCTGATCGGCATGAGCATGGAGATGCAGTACTTCGCCGGAGCCCTGGATCTGGTCGGCGTGGACGCGCAGTACGTCAAGCGCGAGAAGTACAAGTCCGCCCCCGAGCAGTGGACCAACACGGAGCCCAGCGACGGCTCCCGCGAACAGACCGAGGCTCTGCTGGACGACCTGTTCAACAACCTGGTGGCCGGCATCGGTGAGGGTCGGGACCTGGAGGAGCAGGAGGTCCTGGACCTGATCGACGGCGGCCCCTACACCGCCCAGGAGGCCCTGGATCTCGGCCTGGTCGACGCGCTGATCTACCCCGACCAGCTCGATGACACCCTGGAGGACGTCTTCCCCCGCGGCTACGACCTGGACGACGAGTACCGGATGTTCCCGGACAGCGACGGCTGGCGCATGCCCAAGCAGGTCGCCATCGTGTACGTCACCGGCCCCATCACCGGCGGCGAGAGCAGCTCCGGCGGGCTGCTGGGCGGCGCGAACACCGGATCGGACACCGTGGTCCGCTACCTGCGTCAGGCGGCCAAGGACAACTCCGTGAAGGCCGTCGTGCTCCGCGTGGACTCCCCCGGCGGCAGCGCCTACGCCAGCGACGAGATCTGGCGGGCCATCGAGCTGCTCAAGGACAAGGGCAAGCCCGTGATCGTGTCCATGGGCGGCGTCGCGGCCAGCGGCGGCTACTACGTGGCGGCCGGCGCGGACGCCATCTTCGCCGAGCCCACCACCATCACCGGCTCGATCGGCGTCTACTCCGGCAAGTACAGCTTCGGCGATCTCTACGAGAAGCTGGGCGTCTCCTACACCCTGTACCTGCGCGGCCGGAAGTCCGGGATGTACTCCATGTCCAAGCCCTTGGACGAGGTGGAGCTGGCGGCCATGGACCGCATGGTCGGGGACACCTACCTGCAGTTCAAGACCCGCGTCAGCCAGGGTCGGGATCTGACCATGGACGAGGTCGAAGAGGTCGCTCGCGGCCGCGTCTGGTCGGGCACCCGCGCGAAGGAGGCCGGCCTGGTGGACGAGATCGGCGGCCTGATGGACGCCGTGGACCGCGCCAAGGCCGAGGCCGGGCTGGACCCCGACGCCGACGTCCAGCTTGTCACCTACCGGGGCCAGGAGGACACCTGGGGCGACGTCCCCCAGACCGCCGCGAACATGCTGATGCGCACGATGGTGCCCACCGTGGACCTGCCCCCTCCCCTGGCGACCATGCTCCCCTACGCCACCTTGGCGGACGAGGGCGAGCTGCTGCTGATGCCGTACATCATCGAGGTCAACTGATGGCCGAGGGCCCCACCGCGAGGGTCCTTGTCGTCGACGACGACAAGGCTGTGCGGACCGCCCTGGGCGTGAACCTGCGCAAGGCCGGCTACCAGGTCGAGCTGGCCTCCTCCGCAAAGGAGGCGCTGCGCATGCTGGACCAGCAGGCCACCGATCTGGTGCTCTCCGACGTGGCCATGCCCGGGATGACCGGGCTTGAGCTGCTCAAGGTCCTCCGGGAGCGCTGGCCGGACACCCGCGCGGTGATCATGACCGGCTACGGGAGCGTCCAGGACGCCGTCTCCACCATGAAGCAGGGGGCCGACGACTACATCATCAAGCCTGTCTCCCGCGAGGAGCTGCTGCTCATCGTGGACAAGGCCATCCAGGGCAAGGCGCTGCTGGCCGAGCTCCAGGAGCTGCGCCAGCGGGTCGACGAGCAGTACGGGTTCGACAACATCGTCGGGGCCACCCCCGCCATGGTCGAGGTCTACGAGCTCATCGAGTCCGTGGCCGACACCCGCGCGCTGGTGCTGCTCGAGGGCCCCACCGGCACCGGCAAGGAGCTGATGGCCCAGGCCATCCACTTCCGCTCCGAGCGCCGCAAGGGTCCCTTTGTGCGGGTCAACTGCGCCGCCCTGCCCGAAGGCCTGCTGGAGTCGGAGCTCTTTGGACACGAGAAGGGTGCGTTCACCGGCGCGGTACGTCAACACCGCGGCAAGTTCGAGCAAGCCCACGGCGGAACCCTCTTCCTGGACGAGATCGGCGAGATCCCGATGTCCACCCAGGTCAAGCTGCTGCGCGTGCTGGAGTCCGGGGAGGTGACCCGCGTGGGCGGCACCCAGACCCTCCAGGTAGACGCCCGGGTGGTCGCCGCCACCAACCGCACCCTGCTGGACGAGGTGCGCGAGGGCCGCTTCCGAGAGGACCTCTACTACCGGCTCAATGTCTTCACGATCCCCCTGCCTCCGCTGAGGGAGAGGAGGGATGACATCCCACTGCTGGTGGCCCACTTTGTTCACCTCTTCGCATCTCGGCACGGACGCAACCCCGATCTGGGTGTAGGCGAGGCCACGCTGCAGCGGCTGATGGACTACCCCTGGCCAGGCAACGTGCGCGAGCTCAAGCACGTGATCGAGCGGGCGGTGATCCTGTCCCGAGGGGACACGCTGATCGGGGTGAAGCTGCCCGAGATCCGCACCCAGGATCTCGACGAGCCGGTGCTCCCCCCAGGCATGACGCTGCAGGCGGCTTTGCTGGAGTACGAGCGCCAGGTGCTGATCCAGGCGCTCAAGCTCTCGAAGGGTGTGCAGGCCCAAGCCGCCCGCGATCTTGGATTGAGTCGCTCCAACCTAAACTACCGGATCAACCGCCTGGACATCCAGGTGAAGGACATCGTCTACGAGTGATCCTTTCGTGTTGACACTCCAAATGGAGGGCCCTATATGGCGGGGGCCTTTGAGGCTGAGCCTCTCGGTCGCACCCCTGACGCTGCTGATGAAGCGGATGCAGAAGCTGGCGGCCAGTGAACGTTCAAGCAGATGCTGTTGAAGCGGAAACCAAAGGTTCTTTGAGAGAAACGGCCAGATAGCTCAGTTGGTAGAGCAGCGGATTGAAAATCCGCGTGTCGGGGGTTCGACTCCCTCTCTGGCCACCTCTCAGAACCTTTGTTCACGAGACGCCACCCTTCGGGGTGGCGTTTTGGCTCTGGGGTCCCCGAATGGGTTCCCGAACGGGTTCCCGAGAGGGTTCCCGAACGGGTTCCCGAGAGGGTTCCCGAGAGGGTTCCCGAAAGGGTCCCAGAGCGGGTTTCCAGCCGTGGCTACGGGTGACCTCGCTTGGGCCGGGGTTGTTCCGATCGGGGGGAGGCCGGGGTGCCGGGCGGTGAGCCCTGCAATCCCGAGCGCACTGTGACCTCTTCCGTCCCCACCGGTCCACTGAGTCCCATGCTCACAACGCTCCACAGTCGGCTCGACAAGCTGCGGCGGCACCCCCGGGCTCAGCCCTGGCAGTTGCTGCTCCGCTATGGCCTGGGCGGCGGCGCGGACTCCCGGTCCTTTGTCTGGCTGGCCCCCCCTTCGGAGGGGCGCGAGATCCTGCAGCGCCTGCACAACGGCCTCCTGCTGCTCCAGCCCGCGGCGGCGGAGCTCCACGCCCCGGTCGCGGAGGAGCGCCTGGAGCCCTTCCTGGAGCCCCTGCGCAGCGTCCACAAGATCCCCATCGCGGTGAACCGGGAAGTGCAGGAGCTGCCCACCGGCACCCTGGACCTGCCCAGCCGCGCGGATCCGTGGGACCCCATGCCGGCGGGCGCGGGCGTGAATGTGGGCCTGGACATCGGCGGCACGGGCATGAAGTGCTGCGCGATGGAGAGCGGGCGGGTGGTCTCCAAGGCCAGCCAGCCCACCTGGCCCGAGGGAGAGCACGGCATCGAGAGCCTGGTCCGTCGCAGCCGGGGTCTGGTCCAGGAAGTGGCCCAGGGGCGCAACATTGGCTCGCTGGGCATCGGGTTCGCAAGCCCCATGGGCGTGGACGGGAGCGTGGTGTCGCTGTCGACCGTGATGCGCAAGCGCATCGGGGATGTGCAGCTCCTGGACCAGTTCGCCCAGCAGGTCGCCAGCGGGCTGACCCAGGGGCCCCTGGCGCTGTTCAACGACCTGACCAACCTGGGACGGCACCTGTCCGGGCAGGGCAACCGGCGCATGCTGCGGCTGCAGATCGGCACCTCCTTTGGCGGCTGCTGGATCGACGCGGACGGGACAGTGAACCCCACGGAGCTGGGGCGCCTGGTGATCGACGCCCGCCCGGATGCCCGGCCCCACACCTATCTGCCCCTGCGGGGCGCCATGAAGACCTACCTGAGCGGGCTGGGGGTCGCGCAGACCCTGGAGACCCTGAGCGGCGCTCCCTGCACCGCCTGGCAGGCTGGATACCGGCTGGCCGAGCACCTGCAGGACGGAGACGAGGCCGGTCGCGCGACCTGCGAGTGGATCGCGGAGCTGCTCTTTGGGGTGATCGCCGAGGCCCAGGTGTTCCTGGGCGGCCTGCGCACCGTGGAGGTCGGCGGCTCGATGCTACAGGGCGTCGCTGGGCGCCGGGTCAAGGCGGGTGTGCTGGAGCGGCTGGACGCGCTGATCGACAGCCCCGAGTTCCGCATCGCCACCGACCCCGGCTACGACGGCGCCATCGCGGCGGCCCACGCTCCCCTGCTGGGCACTCCCCTGCGCGGCCTGCTGCGCCTGTCCCCCCGCTGAGGCCCCCGAGGTCCCCCACAAGGGTTAGGCTGGCGACCATGGAAGTCTACCGCTGGGACCTGGACAAGACCTACCTGGCCACCGATTTCGATTCGGTGCGAGGCTTGGTGCGCTCCGCGCTGGAGAGCCCCCACGCCAAGCGCAACGTGCCCGGCTCCGGCGCGCTGCTGCGGGCGCTGTCGGCCCGGCCCCACACCAAGGTGGTGATCTTGAGCGGCTCCCCCACGCAGATGCGGGCCACGCTGTCCGAGAAGCTGCGCCTGGACGGGATCCGCTACGACGAGCTGCACCTCAAGGACAACCTGAACAACCTGCGGCGGGGGCGCTTCCGCGCGGTGAAGGGCCAGTTCGGCTACAAGCTGCCCGCGCTGCTGACGGGCCGCATGGGCATGGGCCCCGAGCACTCCGAGACCCTGTTCGGAGACGACGCCGAGGTCGACGCGCTGGTCTACTCGGTGTTCGCTGACGCCATCGCCGGGCGACTCACCCCGGCCGAGGTCCAGCGCATCATGGAGGCCGGCAAGGCCTACCCGGACCGCATCCAGACCGCCCTGGACGCCCTGGAGCAGGTGGAGCGCCACGACGCGGTGGAGCGCATCTTCATCCGCATCGAGCGCGGCATCCCCCCGCGGATCTTCCGCAACCTGGGCGCCCGCCTGGTGCCGGTCTACTCGTGGTTCCAGGCCGCCCTGGTGCTCTACGGGGCCGAGCGCCTGAGCGCCAAGCAGGTGCAGTCGGTGGCGCTGGAGGTCATCGCCGCCGGTCAGGGCGACCTGGCCCTGGGCAACCTGTTCCAGGACATCGTGCGCCGCGGTCACGTGCCCCTCTCGCGCATGGCCACGCTGGTGGACGAGCTGCAGGACGCCCGGCTGGCGGAGCTCATCGCGCGCTGCCGGAAGCGCGTCCGCTGGCTGGGCGACGAGGACAGCCGCTACCGGCCCCCCGCGCCTCCGAGCTCGGTGGACTACCTGCGGCTGCTGCACCACTTCCACAAGTAGGCGGCGTGGGCGTTAGCCTCCTGGTCGGAGGCCGCATGTCGGAGCTGTTGGACGCCGCCGAGGACGCTCGCCACGACCTGGGCAAGTACATCTGCATGAACCAGCGCTGGCTGGGGGACGACGCGAGCCCCGCGCAGCGCCTGGAGGCCATCCAGGCCGACCTGCTGCGCACCCAGAGCGGCCCCGGCGGGGACGTGGACGCCTTCACGCTGTGGGCCCGGCTGTCCCCTCCCCTGGAGGGCGCGGGCCAAGAGGTGGCGCGGGTTGAGGCGAACATGCTGCTGTTGTCCTCGCTGGCGCCAGGGATCCGGAGCGGGGTGCTGAGCGCCGCCGAGCTGGAGACGGTGGGCCAGGCGTGCAGGGACATCCAGGACGCGCTCAAGACCCTGACCCGGCGACTGCGGAGGGAGAGCTGATGGCCTTTGTGCTGCTGATCGATGACCAGGACCGCACCCTGGAGCTGTGCAAGCGCAGCCTCCCGGAGCACAGCTACCACGGCCCCGCGCGGAGCTGGTCCGAGGCCCGACGTCTGCTGCGTCGCTACGGCCAGCGGGCGGATGTGGTGCTGCTGGACATCAACTTCGACATCCCGGCGGAGGACCTGCTGGGGCTCAGCGACCCGGAGGACCCCAAGGCTCTGCGCAAGGCGCGGCGCACCCAGGGCGTGCTGATCCTGGAGAAGCTGCGGGCGAGCCACCCCGAGCTGCCGGTGATCCTGATGACGGCGCGGGACGACCTGCCGACGGCGCTGGGGGACCAGGCCGAGGAGTTCACGCACTTCCTGGAGGACGACGACCTGGACGCCAACTCGCTGGGCGCCCAGATCGCGAGCGTGACCAAGGCCCGGCGCGGGCTGGAGCAGGAGGGGCCCATCTATTGGGGGCGCTCGACCCCCATGCGGCGGGTGCGGCGACTGCTGGAGACCCTGGCCAAGGGGCGGCTTCCCATCATCATCGGCGGCCCCACCGGCACCGGAAAGAGCCTGCTGGCCCGGCACTTTGTGCACCCGCGCTCGGGACGGCGTGGGGCCTTCGTGACCGTGGACCTGAGCACCCTGCCGCCGGAGCTGATGGCCGCGCACCTGTTCGGCTCGGTAAAGGGCGCGTACACGGGCTCGATCGCCGACCGCAAGGGCGCCTTCGAGGAGGCCGACGGGGGCACGCTCTTTCTGGACGAGGTGGGCAACCTGTCGCTGGAGGCCCAGAAGATGCTGCTCACGGTGCTCCAGGAGGGCATCGTCACGCGCATCGGCGATGTGCGCGAGCGCCGGGTGGACGTGAAGCTGGTGGTGGCCACGAACGAGGACCTGGCCGAGATGGTGCGGGAGGGGCGCTTCCGCTCGGACCTGTACATGCGCCTGAATCCGGCGTGCACGGTGGTGCTGCCCTCTCTCGCGGAGCGCGGCGTGGACCTGGTCAAGCTGCTGGGGTTCTGCGCGGACCGGGCGCTGGCGGGCCCCTACCTGCGGGAGCTGGTGCAGAGCTACGCCGAGGCCCAGGGGCTCTCGACCAGCGTGCGCCTGGAGGTCGTGGACGCCGACAAGGCCCCCGAACCGAAGGAGGGCTGCATCCAGCTCCTGTTCCCCAAGCGCAGCATGGGGCTGATCCGGAAGCATGGCTGGCCGGGCAACATGCGCGAGTTCGCGATGACGGTGGAGAACGCGCTGCTGTTCACCTTCGCGGAGCTGGCCCAGCTCGGTCGCCTGGAGCGCGCCGACGTGGTGCAGGTGCGCCCCCGGCTGCTGCGTGACCTGCTGCGCGAGAGCGGGGATGGACGCCCCGACGCCCCGGAAGACGGCTGGAAGCTGGAGGTCGCGGTGCGCTCGGGCGACACCCTGAACAAGGTGGCCCAGGACGTGGAGCGCCAGTACTTCCAGGCCATGTTCTTCGCGACCAAGGGCGACTTCCAGGAGATGGCCCGCCTGCTGATGGGCGACCCCGACTGCGCCCGGAAGGTGCAGCTTCGCTTCAACCAGCTTGGGCTCAAGGTCCGGGAGATGCGGGGCCGGCTCTGATGCTCCTGCTGCTGGCATCCCTGGCCCAGGCCCAGTCCCTGGAGTGCGCCGCGCTGGACCCGGTGGCCCAGCGGCTCTGCGACGAGGCCCTCTCCCACGAGGCCAGCGGGCGCTTCAACAAGGCCGCGGCCACCTGGAAGCTGGTGCACGAGCGGGACCCCGAGTTCGATCGCGCGACCCTGGGGCTGGCCCACGCGCGCGCCGAGCAGGGCTACGCCCGGGAGGCCGAGGCGCTCTACCGCGAGCTGGGCATGCACGCCGACGCGATGGAGGCCCTGGCCGAGCTGATCGAGGACGAGCGCCCCCGCGAGGCCATGGCGCTGTACGTGCAGCTCCAGTCCCTGCGTCTGGGGGAGCGGCGCTTCTATCTGGACGAGGGGAGGGCGGCGCTGAAAGCGGAACAGCCCACCGATTCCCTGGCGGCCCTGGAGCGCTTCCTTGAGCTGGAGGGCGCAGACGAGGACCCCGAGGGCGCGGCGACCCTGATGATCCAGCTCGCGGCCAGCGCGGAGCCGGAGCAGCGTGAGCAGGCCCGGGAGCTGCTGCAGCGCGCTGCCATCCTGGCGCCCGAGGGCAGCGCGCTGCAGGAGCAGGCCCGAGCCCGGCTGGACCGGATGGCCGTGGAGGACTCCGCGAGCGTGCTGGCGGTGGGCGGCGGCGAGGCGCTGGACCCCAGCCAGAAGCAGGCCCTGGAGCGCGTGCGCTCGCTGATGGCGGACGGGCGCCTGGACCGCGCGGACGCCGAGCTGCAGGCCCTGCTGGAGCAGGCGCCGCGATCCCCGGATGCATGGGGCAGCGCCGGTGACCTGGCCTTGAATCGGGGAGAGCTTGCGGCGGCGGAGACCGCGTGGCTCACCGCCATCGCCCTGGAGCCGGAAGAGGCCACCTGGCATGTGCGCTACGGCCGCCTGCTGGCCAAGGGCTACGGCGGGCGCCGCCACGCGGAGGCCGAGAGCGAGCTGGAGCGGGCCCTGACCCTGCGGCCGAGCTGGGCCCAGCTCCACATGGATCTGGCGGAGCTGCGTCGACAGCAGGGTGACTTCGCTGGGGCCCTGCAGTCCTGTCAGAGGTACCTGGAGGTGGATGCGCAGGGGGTGGACCAGGCAGCAGCGGAGCGGTGCGTGGCCGACCTCACCCGGCAGCGCCCTCCCCCACCCCAGCTCGAGCAGCTCATCGCGCGGCCCCCCGCCGGGATCCCGGAGGCGGCCTGGGAGGCGTTCAAGCGCGCCAAGGTCTACCTTGAGGACCGCGACGACGACAGCGCGGCCCGCACGGAGGTCGAGCAGGCCCTGGAGCTGGCCCCCGACTACGTGGACGCCTTGAACCTGCTGGCCCACCTGCAGCTCCGGGAGATGGAGCCCCAGGCGGCCCGGGAGACCTGGGAGCGCAGCCTGCAGGTGCGCCCGGATCAGCCGCAGATCGTCCTGGCCTTGGGCGACGCGCTCCAGGAGCAGGGGGACGTCCAGGGCGCCGCCGCGCGCTACCGGCAGGCCGCCGACCTGGGGGCCGAGGACGCGTGGTTCGCGCTGGCAGCGCAGGCCGTGGCCGCTGGGGACTGGATGGAGGGGCGCCGGCTGCTGGAGCGCTACTTCTCCCAGGCGAGCTCGGGGCGGCGACACAGCGAGGCCCTGGAGCTGCGCGAGGAGCTGGAGCGGCGCTACCGGCTGCGGGTCGGAGGCCTGGTCGCCGGGGGCGTGGTGCTCGTGTCGCTGCCCACCGCCCTGCTGCTGCGCCGGCGCTCCGGGAAGACCCTGCGGGAGCTGCTGGACGCCCACCCCGAGGCCTACCGGGACAGCGCGGAGATCCTGGCCGCCATCCGACACGAGGTGCTCAAGCACAACACCACCGTCCTGCCCGCCGCCGCCGAGGCCCTGGAGGACGGCCGGGACGAGCCGGTGTTCGAGGCCTTCGACCACCTGCTGGGGCGCGGGGGGCGCGAGGGCATCACTGCCCGCTTCTGGTCCTACGTGGCCGAGCTCGAGGCCCTGGGACGCCGCTACGACGAGCGCCTGAACCTGCGCGTGCGGGACCACATCTTCGCCCCGATGATCGCCGCTTTCCAGGAGCTGGAGCAGGTCGGCGAGCGCCTGAGCCCGGGCCGAATCCCCGCGGACCGCCGCCGCCTCTGTGAGCGCCTGGAGGCCCTCTCCACCGCCCTGAACCAGGACGCCTACCAGGCCCTGGGACGCCTGATCCGCGAGGTCTGCGTGCTGCGCCTGGACCGCCCCCTGCTGGAGGGCTGCTGGGCCCGCGTGCTGCAGGAGCCGGCGATCACCGAGGGCCCCACGCCGCGCTTCACCCTGGAGCTGGAGTCCAGCGAGCTGGCCGTGCGCGTGTTCCGCCGCGAGATGGAGGACCTGGTGACCAACCTGCTGCGCAACGCCACGCAGGTCGCCGTCGCCGAGCGCCAGGACGAGGCCGCCGTCGCGCTGTTCGTGGAGGAGGAGTTCGACCCCATCACCGGCCTGGAGCGCGTGGTGCTGCGCGTGGCGGACAACGCCGTCTCGCCCCTGAGCGATGAGATGATCCGCGGCCGCTACATCGCCCGAGGGCTGGGCCTGGTGGTCGAGCTGGTGCGCCGCAACAGCGGCCAGATCCGGGTGGAAGCGCAAGCCGATTACAGCAAGGCCATCGTCGTGCGCCTGCCCCGCGCCGAGCTCCCGGCCGAGACCGTCTGGGTAGAGGAGGAGTCATGAGCGAGCGTCCCCACGTGCTGGTCATCGAGGACGGCCACGAGTACAGCGAGTCCCTGGGCCGCTTCCTCTCCGAGCACTTCGCGTTCACCCGCGCCGGCGACGGCCCCGAGGCCCTGGCGCTGCTCTCCCAGCGCGCATTCTGCGCGATCTTCCTGGACATGCGCTTTGACCGCGCCGCCCCCGAGCGCCTGCTGGGCGATCTGGACGAGGCCACCGAGCGCTTCTCCGGAGACCGCGACCAGGCCCGCCGCTTCCTGGAGAACAACCAGGGCGCCTACATCCTGGCCGCTGTGCGCGCCGCCGGGCACCGAACCGCCGTGGTCTGGAGCTACGACTTCGACGGCGAGCCCCGCCGCTGGAAGCACATGGAGAAGGCCTACGCCCCCCTGGCCTACCTCAGCGACAGCGCCAGCCCCCAGGAGATCCGACAGACCCTGGAGCGCGCCTGCGCCCACCCCTGAGCGCGCCCGACTCAGCTCTGTGAGCGCTCCGCCGGCTGGAAGATGCGGCGCAGGATCATGCGGTCCTCGCCGACGCCGAAGAGCCCGACCTCGACCCCGACCTGCTCGAAGCCGAAGCGGTCTTCGTAGATGCGGATGGCCTGGGCGTTGTCCGGCTCCACGTCGATGATCGCCGAGCGCATGCCGTCCTCCCGCAGGTGCATCAACACCTCCTTGAGGAAGCGCGTCCCCAGCCCGCGCCCGCGCCAGCCCGGCCGGATCGCGTGGGAGAAGATCACCGCCTCCGAGGGCCGATCGAAGCTGCGCACCACCCCGCAGGTGCCGATGACCTGCTCGTCCGCGAGCATCAGGAAGGTGCGGCCGTGCCGCAGCATCAGCCCCGCCGTGTACCGCGAGAAGGTGGGCACGGAGAAGGTCATCAGGTCGATCTCCAGCAGCTGCTTGATCTGCTGGGGGTGGTGCTCCGCGCGCACGACGCGGATCCGGTACTGGTGCCCGTCGGCGGAGCGCGGGCCCCGCAGGGAGTGCATCACAGGGACCTCCAAAGGGGTCTCAGAGGGTGTCCGCTGCCGCGCCCGATGTCAACGCCCCCCGCCCAGTCGCTCAGAGCGGCGTCTCAGGAGGCGTGTAGGCCGCCACGCTCAGGCCCGCCGCCGTCGTGAAGGGAACCCAGGTCTCCCCGCCCACCTGCGCCGGGTCCCAGATCTCCAGCTCGCCGGTCGGCACGGTGAGCAGGGACTGCCCGGAGACGATGACCCTCTCCTCGCTGGCGGACGAGAGCATCAGGACGTCCAGGGGCCGAAGCTGTCCGGGCGTTGGGAAGTCCGGGTCCAGGGGCAGCGCAGATCCTCCCTCTCCCTGGATCCCGCCCCCACCGCTGAACACCAGGGACTCCCCCACAAACAGGGCACCATCGCAGCCCGGCGAGGTACTGCTGAGCGTCTCCAGCTCCTGCCACTGCATGTCCAGGTCCAACCCCAGCCGGTGCAGGCTGTCCCCTTGCCAGAAGGCGACCTGCAGCAGGCCGTCGACCACGCCGAGGGCGGGGCGCGCGCAGGTGTTCAGCGCGGGGTCGGTGCGCAGCGTCTCCACCTGGCCGTCCCACCAGAGCTTGAGGCTGGGCCCGCGGGGGTCCACCCAGGCCACGACCGTCGCGCCGTCCCAGACCAGCCCATCCATCGCCTGCGCCTGCGCGTCGGGCTCCAGGGGCTGTCGGGTCCAGGACTCGACGTGGCGGTCCAGCAGGGTGGGCGCGCCGTCCACCAGAGCGAGCACGCGGATGTCCCCCATGGCGTTGAGGATCTCGGGCCGCCCCTGGGCGCGCTGGCCGGTGCTGACGCCCTCGGACAGGCCGATGGGGACCTTCCAGCCGCGGCCCGTATTCAGGGAGGTGGTGAACCAGAGGGTGTCCTCGGCGATGAACGCGGCCTGCAGGATGGCGGGTCCCATCAGGCGCCCCTGTGAGTCGGTGGGCCCCGTCGCGTAGAGGGCCAGGGCCTGCGCTCCATCCCAGGGACCGGAGACGACGCGCACGATGGGCTGGGGGGCGGCGGGGGGCTCGACGGGCTTGGGGCAGCCGAGCAGGGCGAGGATCCACATGGGGGCAGAGTACTTCGGCGATCCTGCACCTGCCTTGCACCGGATCCACAGGCCGCCGGGCGCGGGGGCGCGCTACCTTGCAGACAGACCGTCAACGGAGGGCAGATCGTGAGCGCTGAGATCCTTGTCGTCGACGATGACCCCAAGCTGCGCGAAGTCGTCCGCTACACCCTGGCGCGCGAAGGCTACGGCGTCCACGAGGCCGGCGACGGCGCCCAGGCCTGGGAGATGCTGCAGAACCTGACCCCCGACCTGATCGTGCTCGACGTGCTCATGCCCGAGATGGACGGGCTGGAGCTGTGCCGGCGCATCCGTCAGGACTCGCGGGTGCCCATCCTCTTCCTCTCCAGCAAGGACGAGGAGCTGGACAAGGTCCTGGGCCTGGAGCTCGGCGGCGACGACTACATGGCCAAGCCCTTCTCCCCCCGCGAGCTGGCCTCCCGCGTCAAGGCGGTGCTGCGGCGCACCCGCCCGCCCTCCGTCAGCGAAGCCCCCAACCAGGAGATCTCCCACGGCGCCCTGCGCATGCACACCGGCCAGCACCGCGCCTGGTTCGGCCCCGTGGAGCTGCCCCTGACGCTCACCGAGTTCCGCCTGCTCCAGGTGCTGCTCCAGACCCCCGGCCACGCCTTCCCCCGCGCCGAGCTGGTGCACCGCGCCTACCCCGGCAACCACCACGTCTCCGATCGCACGCTGGACTCCCACGTGCGCCGCATCCGGGCCAAGCTCCGCGAGGCCGACGCCCCCGCGCTGATCGAGACCGTCCACGGCCTGGGCTACCGCCTGCGTCAGGAGCCCGCGCTGGGCTGACCGATGAAGGTGCGCTCCCTCCGCTCCTGGCTGCTGCTCAGCCACGGCTTGACCCTGGTGCTCGCCATCGTCGCGCTGCTGGGCACCGGTCTGCTGGCCTGGGACCTGCGCATGCAGACCAAGGGCGAGCTCATCGCCCAGGGCGAGGTCCTGGCGCTGTGGGTGGGCAGCGAGCTCGAAGCCGGACACACCCTGAGCAGTCCTGAGCTGCAGGTCCGGCTGGAAGAGGCAGCCAAGCGGACGCGCTCCCGGGTTCGCCTCCTGGACCCCCAGGGTGTCGTGCGCCTGGCCAGCACGGGCCCAACCGGCGAGGACCTCTCGGCGCTCCCCGAGGTCCAGCGCGCGCTCGCGGGCTCCCACGGAACGACGGTGCGTCCCAGCGACGCGGGCCGCGGCCCCTATCGCGCGGACGAGGAGGTCTTTCAGGCCATCCCCCTGTTCAGCGCGGGCGAGCTCCAGGGCGTCCTGCTGCTCCAGCGCAGCCCCCGCGGCGCCCTCCAGGCGCTCTACCACATGAGACCAAAGCTGGCGTGGTCCCTGCTCTTTGCCGTCTTGGCGAGCAGCGTCGTGGCGATCTTCGCCGCCCGCCTGGCCAGCCAGAGCCTGGGGGAGCTCACCAAGACCGCCACCCACCTGGCGGAGGGCGACTTCGAGGCCGCGCAGGCCCTGTCCACCGACTCCCGGGTCGAGGAGGTCGCCCGCCTCTCACAGGCCATGGAGCGCTTGAGCACCCGCCTGGAGGACCGCCTGGCCTACATCGGCGAGTTCGCCGGTCACGTCAGCCACGAGTTCAAGACTCCCCTGGCCACCCTGCGGGGCACGGTCGAGCTGCTGGCCGACGACCCGGACATGCCCGCCGAGCAGCGAACGCGCTTTCTGGACAACGCCCAGGCCGAGCTGCTGCGCCTGGACCGCCTGGTCACCGGCCTGCTGCGCCTGGCGCGGGCCGAGGAGCGCATGGAGCGGGCGCCGGTGGACCTGGACGCCCTTTTGGAGCGGGTCGGCGCGCGGCATGGGTTGTCGGTACAAGGCTCCGCGGGCACCGTCCAGGGCTCTCAGGCGCAGCTCGAGGCCGCGCTGGAGAACCTGGTGCACAACGCCCAGGAGCACGGCGCGGCGCCCATCTCCATCGTGGCGGGGCCCGGGTGGTTCGGGGTGGAGGACGCCGGCCCCGGCATCTCCGCCGCCAACCAGGCGCGGGCCTTCGAGCGCTTCTTCACCACCCGGCGCGACCAGGGCGGCACGGGCCTTGGGCTCGCGCTGGTCCAGACCATCGCCTTGGCCCACGGCGGCGATGTGGAACTGGAGAGCGCCCCTGGTCGCACGCTCGTGAAGGTCGTGCTGGGCTGAGGGCTCAGGGCCACTGCCTGTAGGGGCCGGGCGCGTAGTACTTGGGCCGCGAGTCCAGCCGCACGTGCAGCCAGGGGACCCCCAGTCCGTGGGTGTTGAGCCAGAGGGGCTTGTCGGTGCGCCTCACCCAGCGGCCCACCTCTTGGGAGACGGCCTCAAAGAGCGCCTGGATCGTTGACTCTGGCGCGCCAGCGAGGAAAGACCAGAGCTGAGCGTAGGGGCCTGGCGGGGCCGGAGCGACCAGGCGAGCGTCCCCGCCCAGGCTGTCAAAGCATGCAACGGGACCGCGCCCGAAGTGCGCCTGGAAGGCCCGGGGCGAGGGCACGATCGCGGCGACCGCGCGGCTGTCGACGCACTGGAAGCGCACATGCTGGTGGACGGTGTCCGCGTTGAAGGGCGCGCACTTCCACAGCCCGGGTCTTGGGGAGAGCCGGGGAACCACGGCCTCGCGCCAGAGCGTCGGGCGCTCGATGAGGTCCAGCCAACTGTGTTCGAGGAGGGTCTCGGGCATTGGGGCTCTGGCCTGGGAGTCTTGCATCTGGGTCTTGGCGGCTACGCGTGCTCAGTGAGCGGCCTGGTGAGGCCAGCGGGTGTGAGTGAGCGGTCTTCTGAGGCTACGCCTGACCAGTGAGCGGAGAGTGGACCGTTTTGGTTGTTTGGGGGTGATTTTGCGGCCATTGAGGGGGTCCTGGGGCCGAGATCTGGTGGATTCGGTCGCGGGAGCGCTCACCGGTGGGGCGTAGCCTCAGCGGAGCGCTCATTGGGGGGGCGTGGCCGGGGGTCGGCGCTCATTGGGAGGGCGTAGCCGCTGGGGATGGCGGTCGACCTTGGCTCAAGCGCGGGTTTTCGGTTGGCGAGGTCTCAGGTCTCGGGTCTCAGGTCTCGGTCTTCACGCTGCTCCGGGGGCATGCGGCAGTGGCTGGGCCGGTGGGGGGCCCGGGGGCCCGCGGCTCCCCTACCCAGATCCCCTTTGGGCGGTAGCCGCGGGGGCTGGCGTTGGGGGGCCTTGCCGGCCTTGCCCCCCAGAAGAATCAAGTGACGACTGGGGGTGCCAGCCTGCGGCTGGCTTCGGGGGTACCCCCCGAAAGCATGCGGTGGGGTGCCCGCCTACCCAGATCCCCTTTGGGGGGAGCCAGCCGCGGAGGCTGGCGTTGGGGGGCTTTGCCCTCCAGAAGAATCAAGTGACGACCGAGGGTGCCAGCCTGCGGCTGGCTTCGGGGGTACCCCCCGAAAAAATGCGTGGGGCCCCATGGGCCCCACCCAACGTCTCTTGGGGGGAGCCAGCCGCGGAGGCTGGCGTTGGGGGGCTTTGCCCTTACCAATCCCCACAAACCACTGCAGCCCTCAGCCTGTAGGCCTCACGACGTAGGGAGGCCGCCCCGAAATAGCGTCTCATGGGTGTTGCCAGGACCTCCCTTGCCAGGCGGGCCAGCGAGAGGACCCGGTGGCGTC
>JAZAMN010000069.1:0-59016 GCA_036229005.1 Myxococcota bacterium | reverse complement strand
TGGACTTTGGGGGGGGGGGGGGGGGGCCCGGGGGCGGGGGGCGCGGGGGCGCGCCCCCCCCCGGCCGCACGTCGGAACTCGCGTCCTGCTGGCGCGGGGCGGTCGGACTTCGCCAGCTGCCAATGGAGGGGCCTCCAGCGCGCGCCAAGCCGGCGCCCGGCGACCTGGGGCGGCTGCTGCTTGCCTGGCCTACCCAGCTCGTTGATAGCTCCGAGGGCTCCCTTCCGCCGGCCTTGGGCATCCCGCCTCTGCTGGTGGACCGCGCGCTGGCGGAGAGCTCGGACTGGTCAAGCGATTTGTTACCGGTCGAGTGGCGCTTCAGCCACCAGGCGACGCAGGCTATCCAGAACCATCGGTTGCATCTGCTGAACCGAGGGGACGCAGGGCGCATCGAGCCCACGCCGGTAGAGGGCCGCGTCCTGCTGCGCAACGGTCGGCCGCACGTCGCACCGCACCCAGTGTTTTTCGCACTGGCTGACCCGGAGTTTTCCTTCGGGAACTCTCAGGTACGGGTGCGACTGGCACACCACCTCCTGGGTCTGGTCGCATCGACCGGGTCGGAGCGTCCACTGGATCGCTTCTGGCGGCAGGTTCCTGACGTTCGGTCGACGTCGCTGTCATCTGGGCCGGTGAGTGCTCCCCTGCCTCGCTTGGAAGAGATGGACCGGGCACTCCTGCATCAGCGGGTGGGAGGTGGGCCGCCAGCCGATTCTCCCCAGCCCGGTCGCGTAGACGCAGCGATTGTCCAGGTCGACTTGACCCGGACCGGCTTGGGGCAGAACTTGCTCACCACACCCCTCGACGAGCCGCCGCTCGCGGACCCGAGGCTGCCCGACCAGGTGCGTGTCCGGGTGGCCCAAACCGACTTCTTCCCCGAGATGAAGGCGGTCCTCGCGTCCTGGCCGCGCCACCCTGCCCCGCGGCGCGCGCTTTGGAACCTGACTGCAGCCCTGCCGTGGCCGGCTGTCCCTGGAAAGCCGGCTCGCGGCCCCGAGCTTGTCGTGCTTCCCGAGGTGGTTCTCCCGCCAGGCGTGGAACGCCTGGTAGAGGACACCGTCCGTCAGCACCGCTACTCCATCCTGACCGGACGGTACTGGGTGGAGCTGCAGCGACCGAATGCCTACTGTGGCGCCCCACAGCGCTGGTTTACGAACGAGGCGGATCTGGTGCTTCACCTGGGTCGGCGCTCCAGCCGTTCCTACCGCATTCGCAAGCCGCTGCCCGCGCCCGTCGAATACTCCCTGGCCAAGGCATTGAGCGATGACGCGGTCAGGTGGCGCGTCGCTGCCGGACGCACCTGGTACTGCTTCGTGCACCCTCGCTGGGGCGGCTTCACCACCGGCATCTGCTCCGACCTGTTGGACCCGCTGCCCTACGCCTTGATGCGAGGCCGCATCCAGCACATGTTCTTCTCCGCCTTCAACACGGACGTGGAGCTATACCAGGCGATGACCTGGACCCGCTCCTACGAAAACTACGCCAATCTGGTGCTCACAAACCACGGTGAGGTCGGTGGTTCCTTCGCATGGACCCCGCGCGCCGGCCACGGGAAGAAGCTGCTGGGCCTGGAAGGTGCGGAGCTGTTCGTGACGGCCGACGTCTGCATTCCTGTTCACGACGTCATCAAGCAGCAGAACAAGGGATGGTGCGAGGCTGTACGTCGAAAGGCAGACAAGCTGCAGCACGACACCGACGCCGCCCCCCGCTGGAAGACCCCACCCCCCGCATTTCGCAAGAGGAAAAAGTGACCGTTTCCACCACCCTGTCCGAACTGTTTACCAAGGGCGCGGGCGCCGAGCGCTTCTGGGCTGCGCTGTATGGAGAGCTCTCAGACAAGCGGGCTGACGGTACGCGCAAGCTGCTGAGCGCCTTCCTCAGGGCGACTATGGACGAGGTCCGCGTGGCTCGGGCCGAGGAGCTCGCGGCTGCTTTCCTCGAAGTCGAGGACATCGATGATACCGTGCACTTCAGGCACGGAGTCCTACGGCGCGAGCGTGGAGGGGACATCGCCTACACTGGGCAGCGCGACCACGCAGCGCACACCGTGAACAACTACTTGCTTGGTTGGGCGCTGTACCTGAGCAACGAAAGGATATATGACAGCGTTCGTCAGGCCTTGGCGACGCGAAGCGGTATCTCTCCTTCCTCCATTCCACGCGCGCGGGTCGACAACCGCTTCAACGCCGTCTGGCTGTTCGCGAGCCTGCTTCACGACGTGGGCTACCTGCTCGAAGGGGGCCTGGGGAGCACCGATACCACCGTGCTTCCGGGTGGGACCGACCGTGGCGCCCAGGTCGTGCGCGACTACTTCCAGCACCGGTGCTGGACCGAATTCGGCTTGAACGCCCGACATCGACAGATAGCCCGTGACCGCTTCGGCGACGGCCTGCCTCCATCCCTGGACGGAAGCTCTCTGGGCAGTCTGGCGGCCGGGCTGACCGACTTGGGGAACACCTCCGCTAGCTGGTCCGCGGCGTCGGCCGAGCTTCGCGATTGGGGCTGGCCTGTCCCCAACTCAACTGACAAGTACCCGGATGCTTTCGGTCTTTGGCGTGCCCACTTCAAGCAGTTTGGCTCGCCCCAGATGGTGCAGGCCATCGAGTTGTGTCAGGAGAACTTCGGAGAGCTGGCCTGGCGAGGGCTGCCAAAGTTCGGGCAGCGGGTCATCGACCACGGTGTGGCCAGCGGCCTCATCCTGCTTCGCGTCTCGACGCTGTACTTCCAGCTGAGTGCGTTGCTGAATGAAGAACAAGTCGACCCCGCGCTCGCACCCCTGCGTGCGGCGATCCATTGGCGCGAAGAGCGGGACGGGATGAACTACGGGCCGTACTGGTGGTGGCACGGAGTCCTCTGGGGAACGGGGGCGGCGGCGGTCCACAACGTCCTTCAGATGAAGTCGGTGTGGAAGAACGCGGAGGTCGTGACACAGGACCTCTCGCTCCCAGTGGAGGACGCGCCGATCGCCTCGTTGGGAATTCTGGTTGACGTCCTCCAGGAGTGGGATCGCTACAGTGTCCGCCGGGGCGGCATGGCGACAGTTTACGGGCGCGACACTGGCGAGGCCCCCGTACAGTCCACGGAGGTGGAGTTGGACCTCACAGGGCCGACCCTCCGCTTCGCGGGGTGGAGCGAGGAGCGGCTGGGCAAGCTGCGGAAGGAACTCGACCGGAGCCTGGAGGGGTGGGAGCAGTGGGTCACCGTTCAGAGGGCTATGGAGCCGGGCGGTGGTTCTCACCAATCTGGCGACGGCACGTCAGCCTGATGGCGCTCGAGTACCCACACGGAACTCGTGTTCCTCACCCGATGCAGTCGGCAGGGTGTTCAGCTCAGCCCCAGCCACTGCCGAAAGGCAGGGAGGTGACGAGCATGGGAACTCCCCTCCGGAAAGGTGAGCTTCTGAAAGCTGACCTCGAACTCGTGACCGTCGTAGCTCACCTCTGCGTCCATGCCGGAGAGAGCCTGACCATCCCAGTCCACTCCGCAGACGACCACGTCCATGTCCCCGAGCTTGGCCGGCGTGGGCCAGTCCAGGTCGGACAGGGCGCACTGGAAGGCCGCCATCTGCTCGTACCCGCCGGAGGCGTCTACCAAGTCTTCGTCATCCACGAGTGCGTCCAGCACCAGGACCTCTTCGGTTGCTGACGTAGCGTGTACACTTGGTCGTTCGGTGTGTGTGAGTGTGCACTAAGTGGTTTAAATTATTCGGGTCCCAGCAGTAGGTGCAGTTGTTCCAGGAGCAGCCGAGGGTGGCTTGGAGGATGTAGCTGGAAGCCTCGGATGGAGGCCGAAAGAGGGGAGGGACGTAGCGCATGGGGGCTCCTAAACTCTGCGGGGATTCTGGCCCATGGTCTCCCGATTGACTCTGGGTTGCGGAGTGGTTTGCTGGGTAGATATCATTGGTGGGAAGGCGACTATGCTGATTGGGTAGTTCGGTGTGTGCTTGGCCGAGCAGCCATCTGCGTGTACACTTTCTTTGCCCATTCGGGGTCTGTGCCTGCGGCGTTCAGCCATCACCCCCGGCATTCCAGGCCTCCTCTCTGGCGCTCCAGATTCCATCGATGCCGGACAGAACGGGGTTCAACAGTGCGCTGGCAACTGTGTGTAGTTGGTCGATGTCTGGCCAAGGCAGCCGCTCCGTTTCGCGGAGCCGCGCATACGGGCCCAGCCACTGACGCGGGGGTGGCGGCAGCATCTTCGGGACAGGATGGGAACCTCGGAACTGGAATGTCAGATCGATGGCCTGCCGTAGGTCCACCGCCTGGTGACCGTCAAGGGCCTGAGCGATGAGTGGCATGTCCACGAGGTCTTTCAGTCTTGTGTTCACCCTGTCCCGGGGAAGGGTGTAGGCATGCAGCTTCTCGGCCAGATGGGAGGCGGGAGGGTAGGTCTGGACGCGGATGGGTGGGATGCCGTAGCGCTCGAAGAAGCGCGAGCCTTCCAGGACCACCGGGTCACCGTGGATCGGGTCGCCGAAGGCGATGTCCAGGCCGAATGCGGCGTAGGGCTTCCCTGCCAGCGTGGTCTTCACCTTGAAGCGGTAGCCGTCGTACCGGATGCCATCCCCGGTGAGCGTTGGGTGGATCGGGTCCTCGGAGATGGAGAAGACCAGATGGTCCTCGGGGACTGGGCGATGGGCTTCTACGGCTCGGAGCTGTGACTGCAGAGCGCTCCGGTCGCCGAGGATGCGGAGATCGACGTCCTTTGTGGTCCTGGCGGAGTCGAGTCGGAGCTCAAGCGCCAGACCACCTTTGAGCAGAGCGGACTCTGGGAAGATGGCGGTGAGCCGCGCGAGGAAACGCTCCATCACCATCAGCACGCGACGCCGGTTCAGGTCCGCGCCGCGACCTGGCCCCACCTCGCTCTTCAGGCGGGTCTCCATGGAGGCACGAAATGCCGCTGGACTGGCTACCGCCACGCGAACCTCCGCTTCAGGCTCTTGCTCAGCTCACGGAGAGTCTGTGGACTGGGACTGCCAGTCTTCAGGGGCCACGCGAACTCCAGCTGCATGGTCATTGAGGGGTAGAGCTGGGCGACGCGAAGAGTGGCTCCGTGACTCTGGGCGAGCTCTACGACCGTCGTAGGCCAGTCGCTCGGCGGCGGCTTGGAGCACACACCGCTCAGGCCGTGGGTGTAGAAACTCTCCCCCAAGGAATCACGGTTGTGTGGGCGAATCAGGGTCCCGACTCCTTGTGCCATGGCTACGTAGCTCGCCGCCTGAGCGACCTTCTCGATGGTGAAGAGTCCTCGCCGGATCCCCTGGTCGATGGCTTGGGCGACGAGATTCGCGTCGCCGTGCGCTGCAGCCACATCCAGAACGGACCGCGCCGGTCCGGTGACCGGGATGGGACCGTTCCAGGTGATGTCCGCTGGCGGCAGATCGGCGTAGTGGGCGATCATGCCGTCTGGGAGCTTTCGCCTGCGGGGAGTCGCTCTGGGCAGGGTGAGGTGCGCGCGGGAGGGGAGCGCGTCCGACAGCTCGTGGAGTTGTAGTGCGGTCTCGTGGGAGAACACGGCTGCTCGGTCGGACCACAGCCACAGGACGACCAGCTCTTCGTGCTCCGCAGGTGGGAAGCGCCCGAGACGGTAGATCCCTCGGAGGGGACGCTGAAGAGCGCCGGTCTTGATGTGCTTGTGCAGGAGCTGCGGAGAGAAGCCCGCCTCGGCGGCTTGCTGAGCGGTGAAGTAGCCGGACTGCCCGTTGGCGTACTCGTGGAGCAGATCCCAGGAGGGGGTGGTCATGTGTTGGAGCTTACTCGCTCATTGGTTGATGTCAAGGTCACTCCGTGGGGCTTGATCGCCAGAGTAGAGCAGCAAGGTCAACCAAGGGGGGAGTTTTCTGCAGGGGTTATGGGTCTTCGAGCAGGGCGAGCGCGTTCACATGCCGCGCGAAGCGGTCCACAGCGCGCTCATACCGGCCTGTGGTCTTCGTGCACACGAGCTTGTGGGGCCTGCCGGACTTCAGAACACGGGTTGTGATGTCCAAGCGCTCGCGTTTCGCGACACCCTTGAGGTGACGTCGCCGGTCCTCGCGCACGCCATACACCCACCGGTCCTCGGAAGGATCGCGGAGGAAGGACGACAGGGCTCGACAGTCCTCGCAGTCGCAGTGTTGGACAGGGTCTCGGACGAAGTCTGTTGGCTTGGTTGGTGGGGTGGCCACCCTTCGGCGGAGGTCCGTGACCACTCCCTCTCGCCAGTCCTCGGGTAGGCAACCCTGCTCCTCCAGCAACAGGGCAGCGGCTACAGCGTCGTCGAAGCGGGCGTCGTCCCCGAGTCGGCTACGAGCTGTCTGTTTCAGGACATCCAGATCCAGAGTCCAGGCCGCGTCCACGACCACGGCCATGGAGTCGGCAGTCTCCGAGTGGCAAGGCCTCCGCGCAGCGAAGGTCTCCGCGAGTCCGGTCCAGAGTGAGGGGAGGGTGGCTCGCCGGGCTGCGACCGCCAGCAGGTCGACCGCGACCTCTCCGTCCCAGGGGCCGAGTCGGGCCATCTGCTGGGCCGCTGCAGTGGCAGCCGACGTTTCGTCCAGGCTCTCCAGCAGCATGGCGAGCGGAGGCACCAAGCTGCGGTCCAGGCGAGAACGCCGCTCCAACACCTCGACGCCGAGAGCGGCCATGCGGTGTTCAGCCAGGGCCTCCAGCAGCTGCCGGACGGCCTCCCGGTTGCCGTAGGCGATGTCGTCCAGGACGGCTCTCACCAAGCGCTCCACTCGGGCGGCATCTCTGACCCCCGACAGGGCCGAAGCAACCGCCTCCAGCCCGCACTGAATCAGCAGTGCGTCTTCGCTCCCGCGCGGCCAGAGCACCACCACGGCGCGGCGGTACAGCTGTGTCAGCGTGGCCCCCTCGTTGCCGGTGGCTTCGTGGTAGCTCACGTGGTCTGGAGGCTCGTCGTCGATCACCCCTTGCGGCCAGACCTCGCCCTCTCTGACGGGGATGCCGGTGAGCTCCCTGGTGCTTCCGTCGGCTGCGATGAAGCACCCGAGGAGCCGGTCGTCGCGAAGCGCATCAAAGAGCGCAATGTCATCCGGGACATCGTCCCCATGGATCGATTGGTCCCCTCTACCCCAGCGGCCTCGCCGGCGTCGGGAGCGGTACTGGAGCTCCTCAGCAGACCACTCCATGTCGACCGAAAGCAGCGCCAGGTGGACGTCGACCCCTGCTATCTGAGCTGCGCGGCGGAGGGCGTGCGCTTGGCCGTTGTCCGCCCCTTTGAGCCCGTCCCATCCAAGCTCCGCCTCGGAGTAGCGATGCTCGAGCGCCCACGCGAGCTTCACCGGACCCTCTGAGGTCCACGTCCCGAGCTCTGTGGCGAGCGCGTCGACGACGGCACCGTCATCTGCGGGGTGTGTCGGAGCCCCGGCGCGGACGAGGTTGTAGACCAACGCGACCCGGACCCCATCGACGAGGGGAAGGACCTCGTGGGTGCAGTCGGCGTAGAAGGCGACCCACCGCACGCCAGAGGTACCCGGCTGGAGATCGACTCGCTCACAGGCACCGCCATGCCGAACCACCAAGCCACCGCCAGTGAACTCGGCCGGCAGGGTGACGACCAGCGTGCCGAACATCCCTGGCTCCTTCTCGGTGTCCCTGTGCGGGATGAAGAAGTCGCCGGGCCCATAGACCAGGAGCTTGTAGAGGTTGGCCTGGACTGAGCCAACGACGCCCAGTTGGTCCGCGGCTGCTTGCGCGATCTCGGCGAGAACGGGGGCGAAGTCCGGGGGAACGGTGACCTCATCCGCTTCCAGCTGGTGGCAGCGGCGCACGGCTTCGTCCACAACCGTCTCGGGACCGCGACCGTATGGAGCGGGCCGACCTGCCCCACGGAGGGTGGGCAGCAAGAGGGGGACGACGGGAAGCGGAAGCGTGCCCATGCCTCGGATCTGGATGAGCGGCGCTTCGCCATGGTGGCCCGCGGCGACGAAGCGGCCCGTGCTTCCAATGCCCTTGAGGTGGGCGAAGAGCTGCTCAGGTCGCACGAGGACCTCCTCGGTGGGCGGTTTCGCCCTCATGCTGCGTGTACAAAATGTCGATGTGCGTGTACATCGATGTCACAAGAGTCTGGAATTACTGATATTACGTCAGTAGGTGCAGCGATTCCAGCTACAGCCAAGGGTCGATTGAAGGATCAGCGACCTCGCTTCCGAAGGCGGTCGAAACAGTGGCGGGACGTAGCGCAAGGGGGTAGCGTAACTCCGTTTTTTCGAGCAAGAAACGAACCGAGGGGCTATCTTGGAGGCGTGATCCGGCGCCTGCTGAATTGCCGCCTACTGGTGGTCCTTGTTGGTGTATCCATCCTCCCCGGGTGGACCGAGCTGCTGGAGAACGTCGAGCACTTGCTCCATGATGGCCACCTCGCCCACAGCGCGCAACACGACGAGGCCGCTGAGGACGAGCACGCCGACACGGACGAGCACGGCTGCACGCCGATGCAGCACCTGTGTGCTTGCCATGTCTCCATGCAGGCCTTGCTGAATGAGCTGGAGGTCCCTGAACCCCCAATTGGGCTGTTGTTTGACGAGACCCAGTCAAGCTTCGAGCAGGGCGACCCGACCAGCTTGGCCATCCCGCCGCCGACACGCCCTCCCGTCGCCTGACCACGACATCGCAGCTCCTCGCTGAGGCGCACACGTGCGCGCCTCGGCCCCTCCTGTCGTGAGTCGCTCAAATGCTCTCCCCAACCCGCTTGGGCTGGGGGCTCGTACTGGTCTTCCTGGTCTCCGCCCCTTCCTGGGCCGAGCCCGGGGAACCGGTCGTGCCCCTCGTCCCCGATGACGCCGTCGCGTCCGCCCTCTCCTCCAACCCCGATGTCCTCGCCGCCGAAGCGGCCCTGCTGCTCGCCGAGGGCGAGCTGGCCCAGGCCCTCGGCGCCAACCCCTCGCTCTCCGGCTCGCTTCTGATGGACGGGCCGGCCGAGCTCCAACTCAGCCAGCCCGTGTCCCCGACCGGCGCCGGTGTCCACGCACGCCACGCCGCATCCGCCCGTGTCGACGAGGCCGAGGCGATGCTGCATCGCACGCGCTTCGAGGTCGCGCACGGGGTGCGCACTGCGTACACCGAGGCCGTGGTCGCGACGCGTGTGTCCCAGGTCGCCGACGAGGGCCTTGCTCTGGCGACTCGGCTCCACGCCGCGGTGGTTCGTCTGCATGAGGAGGGCGAGGCGTCCACCCTGGACCTCAACCTCGCTCGGCTGGCCCAGGCCCAGGCCGCCGCCCGTCTGCTCGACGCCCTTGAGGGCGAGGCCGACGCGCTGGTCGCCCTTGCCGCGATCGTCACCCGGCCCGTCGAGTCGCGGAGCCTGCTGTTGGACCTCGCCCTGATTGCGCCGACTCCCTCCCACGCGGGAGAGCGCAGTGACGTGCTCGCAGCACAGTCCGCGCTGTTGGCAGCCGAGCGCGAGATCGCTGCTCAGCGGGCCGCCGCGGTGTCCCCGTTGTTGGTCGGCGTGGTCGCAGAGAGCCAGGACGGCGCCACCCTGGTCGGGCCCTCCCTGACCGTGGAGCTGCCAGTCCGCGATCGCAACCAGGCAGGTCGAGCCGGAGCGCTCGGCGACCTGCAGGTCGCCGAGTCTCGCCTCGTGGAGACGCAGGCGGTCGCGACAATGGAGGTCACGACCGCCACCCGGCGCGACGAACTCGCGACGTCTGCGCTCCTGGCGGTCGGCGAATACCCGATGGCGGCCGCTCGTGCCGCTCTGGCCAGCGTGGAGGCTGGCTACCTCGCTGGCGAGATCGATCTGACCTCGACAGTCCTACTGCAGGCCCAGATTCTCGACGGCGAGACCGCGGTCGTTCAACTGGAAGGGCACGTCGCGACCGCTCGTCTGGACCTGCTGCTGGCGACCGAAGACCCGGTCCTTCTCGGAGGTGCCCGATGACGCTCTTTCTCCTATTGGCCTGCGCTTTGGGCGGAGACGACCACGGCGACCACGATGGGCACGGCGAACACGCTGACGAACACGGGGACGACCACGGAGACGAGCGAGTGTTCGAGCTCAGCGACGAGGCGGTCGCCGCCGCTCGCCTGGTGATCGCAGAGGCCTCGGTCTCGACGCTCGCGGGTGAGCTCTCCCTTCCGGGGCGAATCGCCCTGGACCCCCGTAGAGAGGCCCAGGTCAGCGCCTGGATCCCCGGCCAGGTCGACGCAATCCTGGTGCGCCCCGGCGACTCGGTGACCCGAGGGCAGAGACTCGGCACGGTCCAGAGCCCCGAGCTCGGCGAAGCCATCGCCGCCTTCCGAGCGGCAAAGGCGGCGGACGACGCAGCGGACGCCCGCTTGGAGCGCTTGAGGCGTCTCGAGGAGGACGGCGTGGCCTCCATCTCTCAGGTGCTCGACGCCGAAGCAGAGCACGCCGAGGCCATCGGCGCACTGGAGGCCGCCGAGGAACGACTGAGCATCTTGGGGGTGGACCCCACTATCGGCGACCCCCACGCCGGCGAACACTTCCCCTCGCGCATCCCCGTCCGCAGCCCGCTGGCAGGCAAGGTGCTCTTCACCGATGTCCGGGTCGGGCAGCGTGTCGAGCCGGGGCAGGCGCTCTTCCACATTGGCGATCTGGACCAGGTCTGGCTCCTGCTCGATGTGTACGAGCGGCAACTGGCCGCCGTCGCCGAGGGACAGTCCGTCCGCTTCACCGTGGACGCCTGGCCGGACCGCGCCTTTGAGGGGACTGTCGACCAGGTCGGCGACTGGGTCGAACCCGACGCCCGCACCGTCGAGGTGCGCGTCGTCGTCGACAACGCCGACCACGCGCTCAAGCCGAACATGTTCGCCCAGGCCGTGGTCGAGCTGAGCGGTCAGGGCGACGAGGGCGTCGTCCTCCCGGTCGAGGCCGTCGTGACGCTCGACGGCGAGGCGGTGGTCTTCGTCGAAGAGGAGCCCGGTCGGTACGAGGCCCGCGAGGTCCACGTTGCCCGAAACACCGCGACCCACGCGTTGGTGGTGGATGGGATCGAGGCGGGCGAGCGCGTCGTCACCGAGGGCGCCTTCACCCTGAAGAGCGAACTCGAGAAGGGCGAGCTGGGAGAGGGCCATGCGCACTGACGACCTGCTCTCGCCTCGCGGGCCTAGCCTGCTCGACAAGATCATCGCTGCCTCCCTGCGCAACAAGGCGCTGGTGCTCATCGGCGTCTTCCTCGTCGCCGCCCTGGGCTTCCGCTCCGCCCAGCAGCTGCCGATCGACGCCGTACCCGATGTCACGAACGTCCAGGTGCAGATCCTCACCGACTCGCCCGGGTTGTCTCCGCTCGAGGTCGAGCGCTTCGTGACCTGGCCCGTCGAGACCTCGATGGCCGGCCTTCCCCGCACCGAGGAGGTGCGCTCGTTGTCTCGCTTCGGCCTGTCCGTCGTGACGGTGGTCTTCGAGGAGGGCACCGACCTGTGGTGGGCTCGCCAGGTGGTCTCCGAGCGGCTCGGCACCGCACGTGAGTCCATCCCCGAGGGCTACGGCGAACCCGAAATCGGGCCTCCGTCCACCGGCCTGGGAGAGGTCTTCCAGTTCGAGGTGCGCAACGCCCCCGGCGCCGACCACAGCCTGATGGACCTGCGCGACGTCCTGGAATGGCAGATCGCGCCCCAGCTGCGCTCGGTCCCGGGCGTGGTCGAGATCAACGCCTTCGGCGGCGAGCTCCGCACCTACCAGGTCGAGGTCCGGCCCTCGCGCCTGGCCGCTCACGGGCTGGTCCTCGCGGACGTCTTCGAGGCGCTGGAGCACAACAACCTCACCGTCGGTGGCGGCTACCTCGAGCGCGGTCGGGAGCAGATGCTCGTTCGCGGCACCGCACTGCTCGGCAGCCTGGAGGACGTCGAGGACGTCGTCGTCGCGACGACCGAAGAGGGCACGCCCATCACGGTCGAGGCCCTGGGCGAGGTGCGCTTCGCTCCGCTCATCCGGCAGGGTGCGGTGACCCGCGACGGGCGCGGCGAAGCCGTCATCGGCATCGCCATGATGGGCTTCGGCGAGAACGCCCGCGTCGTCTCCGAGGACCTCGCGGACTCGCTGACGGAGATCGAGCCTTCGCTCCCGGAGGGGGTCGAGGTCGACGTCTTCTACAACCGGACGGACCTGGTCGAACGGACCATCCGCACGGTCGAGACCAACCTGCTCGAGGGCGGGCTGCTCGTCATCGCCGTGCTGCTCTTGATGCTCGGCAACGTGCGCGGCGGCCTCATCGTGGCCGTAGCCATCCCCTTGTCGATGTTGTGCGCCTTCATCGGCATGCTGCTGGCGGGGCTCTCCGGCAACCTGATGAGCCTGGGCGCCATCGACTTCGGGCTCATCGTCGACGGCTCTGTCGTCATGATCGAGAACATCGTCCGGGTCGTCGGGGAGCGAAGACGCAAAGGTGAAACCGTCGACGACGGCACCATCCTCGAGGCCAGCCGCGAGGTGGCTCGGCCGGTGACGTTCGCGGTCGGCATCATCATGCTCGTCTACCTGCCGATCCTGGCGCTGACGGGCATCGAGGGGAAGATGTTCCGCCCGATGGCGTTGACCGTGGTCTTCGCGCTGGCGGGCTCGCTGGTCCTGGCCCTGACGGCGATGCCGGTGCTGGCCTCTGTGTTCCTGAAGCAGGCCGAGGAGAAGGACACCTGGCTCGTCCGGCTGGCTCATCGCGTATACCGGCCCGCGCTGGACATGGCGCTGCGTCACCCGCACCGCGTCGGAGTGACCGCTGCCGTCGTCTTCGCGGCCAGCCTGGGCCTCGCCCCGCTGCTGGGCGCGGTCTTCGTGCCGAAGCTCGACGAGGGCTCCATCGCGCTGCAGATCATCCGTCCGCCCTCGGTGTCGCTGGAGGAGTCCATTCTCCAGGCCGGCGAGGTCGAGCGCGCGATCCTGGAGGCCTTCCCCGACGAGGCGACGACCGTCATCTCCCGGACGGGAAGGGCCGAGATCGCGACGGACCCGATGGGCGTGGACTTCTCGGACGTCTACGTGATGCTCCACCCGCAGGATGAGTGGACGCGTGCCCAGGACCAGGCGGGCCTCGTCGAGGAGATGGAGGCCGAGCTCCGAAGCCGGGTTCCCGGCGTCAACTTCGCCTTCTCCCAGCCCATCGAGCTGCGGGTGAACGAGCTGATCGAAGGCGTGCGCTCGGACGTGGCGCTCTTCCTGTATGGCGAGGACCTGGACGAGTTGAAGCGGGTCGGTGACCAGATGGTGGCCACGCTGGGTTCCATCGAGGGCGCCCAGGACGTCAAGGCCGAGAAGATCGCGGGCCTGCCGATGCTGCAGGTCGACGTCGACCGGCAGGCCATCTCGCGGCTGGGCATGGACGCCCGCGACGTGCTCGACGCCGTGGAGGCGCTCGGCGGTCGTGAGTCCGGAGACGTGCTCGTGGGTCAGCGACGCTTCCGCCTGCAGGTCCGCTTCCCGGAGGAGGTTCGACAGGACCCCGACGCCATCGAGGCCATCCTGGTCGGCAGCCCGGGAGGGCCGATGGTCCCCCTGGGCCAGGTCGCCACGGTGAGCACGGACGAGGGCCCGCTCCAGATCGGTCGCGAGAACGCGCAGCGACGGCTCACCATCGAGATGAACGTGCGCGGGCGGGACGTCGCGGGCTTCGTCGCCGAGGCCCAGGAGCGGCTCGAGCAGGACGTGGACGTGCCCTCGGGCATCGTCATGGACTGGGGCGGGTCTTTCGAGAACCTGCAGGCGGCCAGCGCCCGCCTGGCCGTCCTCGTGCCGCTGGTGCTGCTGCTCATCTTCGTTCTGCTGCAGGCGAACTTCCGCTCGGCGCGGGTCACGCTGCTGGTCTACGCCAACGTGCCCATGGCGGTCACCGGCGGGCTGGTCGCGCTCTTCGCCCGCGGCCTCCCGCTGTCGATCTCGGCGGCGGTGGGCTTCATCGCGCTCTTCGGCATCGCGGTCATGAACGGCGTGGTCCTGGTGACCTGCATCCGCGACCTGCACGTCCCCGGCGTTTCGGCGCTGGAGGCCGCTCGTCAGGGTGCGGAACGACGCCTCCGACCGGTGCTGATGACGGCCCTGGTCGCTGCGCTCGGCTTCGTGCCCATGGCGATGGCCACCAGCGCGGGCGCCGAGGTCCAGCGGCCGCTGGCGACGGTGGTCATCGGCGGATTGGTGACCAGCACGCTGCTCACGTTGCTGGTGCTCCCCGCGCTCTACGCCCGCTGGATGCGGAACGAGGAGATGCTGACACAAACATGATGACATCATCATATGATGATGCTATCATGTGTTAGCAACGGAGGTACCGGTGACAGCTGTTGAGGAAGCGCGGTCCTACTGGGAGCGCTCTGCTTCCCGCTACGGCGGGTTCATGCTGCTGTTCGGTGGCCCGATGCCCGAGATGGTGCAGCGGGTCGCCGATGAGGTCGAGGGCGCCGATTGCGTCCTCGAGCTCGCCGCAGGAACGGGGCTGGTCAGTCGCGCCATCGCTCCCGTCGTGGGGCGACTCGTCGCCACCGACTACGCCGAGGCGATGGTCAAGCAGCTCCGCGCCGCGGTCGGCGAGCTGGACAACGTCGAGACCCGACAACTCGACCTGTACACACTCGAGGGCCCTCCTCGCTTCGACGCCGTCGTCGCGGCGAACGTGCTGCACCTCCTCCCCGACCTCGACGCAGGGATCGACAAGCTCGTGGGCGTGCTGAGGCCAGGCGGGAAGCTCATCATCCCGACCTACCTGCACGACCACAGCGCTCGGACCCGTGTCCTGTCGTGGCTCTCGGGTCTCACTGGCTTCCCCGGCCAACGGCGGCTCTCTCTGGACGGACTCGCCGCCGCGGTTCAGCGCGACGACCTGCGGCTGCGGGAGCGCCAACTCATCCCGGGGCTCCTGCCCATCGGGTTCATCTCCGCGGAGAAGGCATGAAGCTCGATGACGTCCAACGAAACTACGACCGTCTGGCGCGGACCTACGACTTCTGGGACCGCTGGCTCAGCCAGCCCATCGCCGGCATCGCAGAGCTCCGCGTCACCACGGTGTCCCGGCTGGAGCTGTCCCCAGGCGACCGGGTCCTGGACATCGGCTGCGGCACCGGCCTAAACCTGCCCCTGCTCATCGACGCCGTGGGCCCTCGGGGCGAGGTGGTCGGCCTCGACTACTCCACCGGCATGCTGACCAAGGCGCAAACCCGGGTGGCCGAGGCAGGATGGACCAACGTCCGCCTGGTCCAAGGGGACGCTGCCGAGTTGGGCGTGGAGGGGGCGTTCGACGCCGTGGTGAGCACCTGGGCGATGGGCATCGTCGAAGACCTGCCTGCGGCGCTTCGCCGAGCGGTCGCGGTCCTCCGACCCGGCGGGCGGCTGGTGCTGCTCGACTTCCACAGCACCCGGCCCAAGCGAGGCGTGCGCAAGCTGCTCAATCCCCTGTTGCACAAGGTGCTCGAGGCCTCCGGAGTCGACTCGGCCGAGGACCTTGACGACGAACGGCTTCGCGCTCGCTGGACCGAGGGCAAGGCGCTGCTCCGGGAGCTCCTCGCGGACGTCGAAGAGGAGACCTACATGGAGGGCAGCGGCTTCCTGTTGACCGGGAGGCGCCCGTGACCACGCGCCCCGTCGACCTCGAGCGGGCAGTGGACCTGCTGAGCTGCATGGCCCACCCGGTTCGACTGGCCGTCCTCCTTCGCCTCCATCGAGAGGGCCCCGCCAAGGTCAAGGCCCTGATGGCCGAGCTGGATGTCGAGCAGTCGGCGCTCTCGCACCACCTACGGCACCTGCGGAACGCACGCCTGGTCGTAGGCGACCGCGAGGGGCGGTCCGTGGTGTATCGACTCCACGACGAGCACGTCGGCTGCATCGTCGAGGACGCCGTCCAACACGCGACCGAGGAGGCCGACGATGTCTGATAATGAGCACGACCACTGCTGCGGTGGCGAGGAGCAGGTGGCGTCCAACCCCGTCGCCCGAGGAGCTGGGGTGGCGCTCAAGGTCCACGGCATGGACTGCGCCGAGGAGGTCGGGACGCTCAAGCGGGTGCTGAAGGACCTCGTCGACCCCGACGCCCTGGTCTTCGACACCCTGTCCGGGGTGATGGAGGTGCCGGAGAATGTCGACATGGAGGCGGTGATCTCCGCGGTGGGGAGGACGGGCATGCGCGCCGTCCGTGTGCAAGGCGACTCCCCCGAGCCCGACCCGTCCGTTTGGGAGCGCAATCGGACCAGCATCCTCGCGACGGTGAGCGGGATGGGCGTCGCGGCCGGGTTCGGTCTGCACGCGGTCCTGGGTGGGCTCGAGGCGGCCATCGGCCACGAGGGCATGGGCGGCGCCGAGCACGCCGTGCCTGTACCCGCCCTCGTCGCCTACGGCATGGGCGTCGCGGCCGGCCTCTGGCCCGTCCTTCCCAAGGCGTGGTTCTCGCTGCGGTCGCTCCGGCCCGACATGAACCTGCTGATGACCCTGGCGGTGACCGGGGCCATCGCAATCGGCGAGTGGTTCGAGGCGGGCACGGTCGCGTTCCTGTTCGCGGTCTCGCTCGCGCTCGAGAGCTGGAGCGTCGGCCGGGCGCGCAAGGCCGTCGAGCGCCTGCTGTCGCTGGCGCCGGACACCGTCCGCGTCAAGGAGGGCGACGCCACCCGCGAAGTGCCACCTTCCGAGGTCGCGGTCGGAACGAGCTTCGTCGTCCGTCCCGGGGAACGCATCGGCCTCGACGGCCTCGTCGCGACCGGGCGCTCGGAGGTCGACCAGGCTCCGATCACCGGCGAGAGCGTGCTGGCCGCCAAGGAACCCGGCGACGAGGTCTTCGCCGGCACCATCAATGGGAACGGGGTGCTCGAGGTACGCAGCACCGCTGCGGCCACCGACACCACCCTCGCACGCATCGTGGCGATGGTCGGCGAGGCGAGGAAGGACCGCAGCGAGAGCGAGCGCTGGGTCGAGCGCTTCGCTCGCATCTACACACCCGTGGTCTTCGGCGCGGCCGCGCTCGTGTTCGTGGTCCCGCCGCTGGCCTTCGGCGCGGACTGGGGCACCTGGTTCTACCGAGCGTTGGTGCTGTTGGTCATCGGCTGCCCCTGCGCCCTGGTCATCTCAACCCCCGTCGCGGTGGTCTCCGGGCTCGCTGCCGCAGCGCGGAACGGTGTGCTCGTGAAGGGTGGGCGCTTCCTCGAGATACCCGCCCACCTCGCGGTCGTGGCCGTCGACAAGACCGGAACGCTGACGCTCGGCCGGCCCGAGCTGGTGGACATCCACGCCCTCGACGACCACACGCCGGAGCGGCTGCTCGCCGTCGCCGCGGCCATCGAAGCCGACAGCGAGCACCCCATCGCCCGGGCCGTCGTGGACCGGGCCGCGGGCGGAGGGTCGTTGAGGGCCTCGTCCGTCGAGGCAGTCCCCGGCAAGGGAGCCCGGGGTGTGGTCGATGGCCGTGCGTACTGGCTGGGTTCCCACCGCTGGCTCGAGGAGCGAGGCCAAGAGACCCCCGAGCTGCACGCTCTGCTGGAGGCCGAGTCCGCTCGCGGACGGACCGTCGTCGCCATCGGCACCGACGACCACGTCTGCGGGACCCTGTCGCTGGCGGACACCATCAAGCCCGAGGCGCGGGCCTCCATCGCGGCGCTGCACGACGCGGGCGTGGCTCGCGTGGCGATGCTCACGGGCGACAACCGCGGGACCGCCGCAGCGGTCGCCGCCGAGGTCGGCATCGACGACGTCCGCGCCGAGCTGCTCCCGGCGGACAAGGTCAGCGCGGTCGAGGAACTGGAGCGAACCTACGGCCCTGTGGCGATGATCGGCGACGGCGTGAACGATGCCCCCGCGCTTGCTCGATCAGCGATCGGTGTCGCGATGGGCGCGATCGGCACCGATGTCGCCGTCGAGACCGCGGACGTCGCGCTGATGACGGACGATCTGGCGAAGCTCGCGTGGCTCGTCCGGCACTCGCGCCGCACCCTGTCGATCGTTCGCCAGAACACGGTGTTCGCCCTGGCCATCAAGGCTCTCTTCGTCGTCCTCACGTTCGCCGGGCTCGCCTCGCTGTGGGGCGCCATCGCCGCCGACATGGGCGCGTCGCTGCTGGTGGTGTTCAACGCGCTGCGGCTGCTTCGCTCGGAGGCGGAGTGATTCTCTTCGCCCTCGTCGCGTGCACGGTCCCGCCCACTGAGGAGTCCGGCGACTCGGGCCCCGCGGAGATTGAGAGAACCGGACCCTGGGTGTCCGTGACGTCAACTCTCCTCGGCAGCTGCGCGCTCCGAGAGGACGGCACGGCAGCGTGCTGGGGTGACGACAACCGGGGGCAGCTCGAGGTGCCAGCAGAGGCGTTCCAGGCCATCTCCATCGGGCCGCGCACGGCGTGCGGGGTCCTGCAGGACGGGTCGTTGACCTGCTGGGGAGACTCGATCGACGGTGTCCCCGAGGGCATCTTCGTCGACGTCCAGGTCAGCTCGCTCCACGCGTGCGCGCTCGACAGGGACGGCGTGGTCACCTGCTGGGGCGAGTCGTCTCGGACCGATGCGCCGGATGTCGCTTTCCGGCAGATCAGCACGGGTTGGGCGTCGTTCACCTGCGGAGTGGACCTCGACGGGAGCCTGCTCTGCTGGGGCGAGACCGGCTCCGACATCGCCGACACTCCGGACGCGACCTTCGTCCAGGTCGATGTGGGCCAGCGGCACGCCTGCGCCGTGGAAGACGGCGGCGCCATCCGGTGCTGGGGCTAAGACGGCGAAGGGCAGCTCGAGGTCATCGACGCCACGTGGGACCGCGTGACTGCCGGGAGCTACCACAGCTGTGGCGTGACGGGTGGCGGGGCCCTGTGCTGGGGCGCGGCGGGGCAGGTCAACTTCGGCCAGGTGCCCGCGTCTGGGGAGCTCTTCGAGAGCCTGGACGCCGGCGGCTGGCATAACTGTGGCGTGACGCCGCATGGTGAGCTGTCCTGTTTGGGGGGACGACCATGCGGGCCAGTCGACCCCGCCGACCGAGTAGCGTGTACACCACCCCGGAATGGGTGTACAGCGACGCGACAACCACTTGATATTACTCCTATCCCAGCAGTGGGTGCAGTTGGACCAGGAACATCCCAGTGTTGCTTGGAGGATGTAGCTGGAAGCTTCGGACGGAGGCCGAAAGAGGGGTGGGACGTAGCGCATGCGCGGTTCATACTCCGTCCAAGCAACTCGGCCCATGCCTTCCCAGCGGCTCCCAGGACCTCCCGCGCGCGTGTACACTTCAGTTGCTTCGGTCATTGCGGTTGCTCCGATTGGTGGCTACGCTCTCGGCAAGGAGAGTCGCCATGAACGCCATCGAGCTTCCCAGCGAAGAGACCACGCGCGCGGCTGGCGAGGCCATCCGGGCCTTCTCGACCGCGCTCAAGACCCAGCGGCCCACGCTCGTCGAGGTTGTGGCGCAGGGCGATGAGCCTGCGCGGGCCACGGTGCCGGTCGAGGCCTTTGAGCTGCTGATGAATGTGCTGGCTCACCTGGCCAACGGGCATGCAGTCACGGTCATGCCGGTGAAGGCGGAGCTCACCACTCAACAGGCCGCGGATCTGTTGAATGTCTCTCGGCCCTTCTTGATCAAGCTGCTGGACGAGGGGCAGATCCCGTTCCGGCGCGTGGGCACCCATCGACGGGTCCAGCTTCAGGACCTGGTGACCTACAAGAGCCTGGACGACGCTCGTCGCAAGGAGGCGGCGGACGCCTTGGCGGCGGAGGCCCAGGAGCTCGGGCTCGGGTACTGAGCGGTGGCCTTCACTGTCGTCTACGACGCGAATGTGCTGTATCCAGCGCCTCTTCGCGACTTGCTTGTGCGCCTCGCCATGACTGGGCTCTTTCGTGCTCGGTGGACCGAGGAGATCCTGGACGAGGTCTTCCGGAACATCATCAAGGACCGCCCAGAGCTGAGGCCCGAACAGCTGACACGCACGCGGGAGCTCATGAACTTGGCCGTCCGCGATGCCATGGTCCAGGGGCACCAGCCGCTCATGGCCGATTTGGAGCTCCCTGACCCGGACGACCGTCACGTTCTGGCAGCCGCGATCCGGTGCGGAGCCCAGTCCATCGTCACGCACAATCTCAGGGATTTCCCCGCCAGCAGGCTCGCACCGTACGGGGTTGAGGCGGTTCATCCAGATGCGTTCATCCTGGATCTCATCGACCTTGCTTCCGGTGCGGTGCTCCTTGTCGTGCAGGAGCAGGCGGCGGCCCTGAAGAACCCGTCGATGTCCCTTGACGAGGTGCTGGATATCCTGGAGCGGAATGGGGTTCCGCGCTCCGTGGCTCAGCTACGGGGGCTCCTCCATCAGTAGTCGCCCCCTCCCTCAGATGGCCACATTCTGTAGTTCCCCATGACCCTTCCCATTCTCGCTCTGCTGGCATGCCGAAACGGCACCGACCCGAACACCGACGGGCCAGTTGACACTCAGGATACCGGCTGCCCAGCGGTCACGCTTTATGCGGACCAGGATGGCGACGGCTGGGGCAGCGGTGAAGCCGTTCCGGTGTGCCAGGACACCCCCGGCTACGTGACCACGGCCGAGGACTGCGACGACACGGACCCCAGCGTCCACCCAGGAGCGACGGACATCGCCCTGGATGGAGTCGACCAGGACTGTGATGGAGCGGATAACCGGGATGGTGACGGGGACGGCGACCCTGTGGACACGGACTGCGACGACAGCGATCCCCTCCGCTCCACTCTGTTCTTTGAGCTCTGCGACACCGGCGTGGACGAGGACTGTGACGGCGTGGTGGATGAGGATTGTCAGTACTTCGGCGGCATCGCGAGCGGCACTCCGGATCACCGTATCGAAGGGATCTGGGTCGATGACTGGCAGAACAAGAGCCATGCTGGACAGGGCGTGTATTCTCTCCCCGATGTCGATGGGGACGGTGTGGCAGACATCGCCGTTGCCGGGGATACATATGACGAACGCTTTGTGCACCTCTTCTCGGGGGGGGATGTGTTGTCTCGTCCTGTCACGGACTTTGATCAGGCGCTGTTGGCAGTCAGCAGCTCTCAAGAGTCCGCGGGGCTATCGGACTTGGTGTTCGTCTCTCTGTTCGAGAGGGATGGAACGCAGTACTTGCTACTCCAGGCCGACGTTTGCGAGGTGTTCGACCTGTCGACCACCTCGAGCCAGGTCCTGTACTGGGGCGACGGGCTGTTTGGGTATGGTGACGGAAGCTGTCACCTGGAGCTCCTTGACGAGTCCGTTCCTACGAGTGTCGGATACGGAAGCAGCCTGGTGCTTCGAAACCTCTCTCTGGATGGGGAGTCCTTTCAGCTCACAACCATCGATCTGGACGGCACCAGACCAGCTTGGTCGGCTACCGACGACTGGACCGGTGACGGAGTCAGCGAGATATTCGTAGGAAGCCATGATCCCTCAGACCTTCGAACCCAGCGACTCTGGCACGGGCAGGGCCCCTTCGAAGTGGACACCAGCTATGCATCAGACGTGATGGTCGCCCACGATTCCATCGAAGTTGAATTCGGTCAGGGCCTCGATCTCACGCGAGCCTTCAATCGACCTGATCTTGCCGAAGACGTCAACAATGATGGGCTTCCCGACCTCATTGTGGAAGTCCGGGTAGACGACTCCCAACGTGAGCTATTTGTCTGGATCGACACCATCCAGGTCGACCTCACCGCTCCCGGCCTCCGGGTAGTGAATCAGGACGACCACTTCGGCGCCTACAATCTGGGCACTTTCCACCTCGGCGACATCAACTGCGACGGCCACGCAGACCTGGTCCAGACGTTTGTCGAGCAGGAGACTCTCGCGGGCCTGGCCCTTGCCTTGGGGCCCCTTGGGACTGGGACCATCGAGATCCAGAGCGAGCCCGATGGCCTACTCGCCCAGGTTGGATTCGAGGACTGGAACCAGTACGCGGCACACGCCGCCTTCCTGGACGACCTCAATGGCGACGGTTGCCAGGAGCTCTTGGTCGGAGACCCAACCTACGAGACAGACCCGGACCGCTTTGGGCCAGGGGCGGCGCACCTGTTCCTTGGGGCCCCCGGAGCCCTTTGAGCCCTTACCAACTCTCCCTCATCTGCGTGTGCGTCCAGCACCAGGGCTTCTCCGGTTGCGGACGCAGCGTGTACACTTGGTCAACCAGCGTGTACAGGTATATCTCAAGTGGCTGAAACTATTTGATTCCAAGCAGTAGGTGCAGTTGTTCCAGGAGCAGCCGAGGGTGGCTTGGAGGATGTAGCTGCGTGCCTCACTGGGAGGCCGAAAGAGGGAGCCGGTGTAGCGCATGGGGCCTTCTACCCCGTACCCAGAATCCGTCCCATGGCCTCCCACCGGTGCCCATGCTCTCCCGAACGCCTTCCCATTCCGAAAAGCACCACGTCACCCCGCGTGGACCAAGGTCAAGGAAGCCCCGGTGCTCCCCAGAACAAATTGACCGCGCCGGGGCCGTGGTCTTCCGGTGGATTGCTCTCCCAGCCTGGTTCGCCGATGAGCAACTCGTCACAACCGTCTCCGTTCAGGTCAGGCAGGAAGGCCAGGTCTTGGCCCAGACGGGAGCCGTAGTGTTGCTCGCTGCCGTACTCGTAGGCTGCGTCTTGGCCGATCAGCCAGCCGTCGGGATCCTCATCCACCTGGATCACTCCGCCTTCAAAGGGGCCCAAGAGCAACAGCACCCGGTTTGCGGAGTCCCGGCCGGGGTCGGGCAGGGAGACCACCAAGTCGAGCTCGTCGTCGCCGTTGATGTCGCCCAAGGACATCGGTACGGTTCCGTCCCTCAGGACCGTTCCGTCCTCGATCTCGGGGAGAACGAAACGGAGGTCGGGGCTGTCGGGAGCGTCCCAAGCGCCCTGCTGGTGGTAGACCCACAGCTCTCCGTAGGGTTGCCACTGGCCGCCAGTGGCGGGGACAAAGCCGCGCATGAGGACGTCCTCGTAGCCGTCGCCGTTCAGGTCGCCTTGGAGTGTGGGGTCGGGCTCCATGTGGTACCCGGTTGTGAGTCCGAGGTCAGGGTCGATGAGAACGCTCCCCCGGTCGGCTTCGTCGTAGAAGACCCCCTCCTCCAGCGGCGTCACAAGGGCCGAGATCTTCCCGACACGGCTACCATCTTCAAAATAGGTACTGTGGGCAGCAAAGAGCTCTGCGCTCCCATCGCCCTCCAAGTCCAGCGAGTAGAGCCACCCGACGGAATCGCTGTCCTGGATGGTGGCCCAAGTCGGTCTTGTGTCGCTCGAGGTGTTGAACAGCGGGTAGGCATAGAGATGGTCAGAGGATTCAAAGACAAGGTAGGTCTGGTCGTCGGCTACGCCGCGATCACGCCATGTGGACGCGAACAACTCATCCCCATGAACACGGGTGTCGGCCTGCGCCTTGGTGACTGAGCCGATGGAATCTGCAGAGACCGTGTAGTGGTAGCCGCGTGTCGCAAGTGACAGATAGGCCTCCCCGTCAACGAGGATGGTCTGAGGGCCCTGAACATAGGTGAACCCCTGGTTTACAGGGTCTGCGTTCAGCGACAACAAGGCGTCATCGATATCCAACTCATCCTCGGCCAGTAGTTGGGCACCTGAGAAAAAGTGGAAGTCGTCTTGCCTGTAGGTTCTCGACGGAAAGCCAAGGTCGGCCAACCCGTCCTCGTCGAAGTCCTCCAAGACCCAGACCTGGGTTCCGGTCAGCGCACGGTCTAACCACTCGTCCTCCCAAACACCGAAGATCTGCTTGTCCGGGGCTCCGTTGGCCACACCTCCAAAGTATTGACAGTCCTCGTCCACCACCCCGTTGCAGTCCTCATCCACACCCGTATTGCAGATCTCGAAGTGGGTACTGGCCCGGGTGGCGTCGTCGTCGTCGCAGTCTGTCTCTACGGGGTCGCCGTCGCCGTCTGCATCTCGCAGGTCGGAACCGTCACAGTCCTGGTCAACACCGTCGTATGGGACCTCGGTTGCACCGGGAAAGGCCTCGGCGTTGTTGTCATCGCAATCGCCGGTCTGTGCGATATACCCTTCGGGCGCCTCGCAGGCAGATGTGTGCTCTGGGCCCCCAAAGCCGTCTTGGTCCAGGTCCTGGTACCAGTCCATGGGTGTACAAGGCGTGCCTGTGTCCGAGTCCAGCCCGGTGGCGTTTGTCGGGGCTTGACTGTTTCGGCATGAGAAGAGCGTGAGAAGGAAGATCATGGCGCTCTCCTGGTCTGTGTCTCTGCTGGGCCAGTCATCGTGTGTTCCCGTTCGCCGCCGTCGATTCTGATCTTGTCATCGAGGGAAGCGTAGAGGACCACGCCTTCCATGGCCCCATTGTTGCACCACCCACCCACACCCCGTAACCTACCAGTAGACACGGGGTCCCAATGTTGCCTTCAACCCTCCTCCTCTTGATGGCCGCGACCTGGTCACCCGAGCTGCTCTTGCGCTTGGAACACCCGACCCCGGTTGAGTCCGGCGCATTCGGACTCGATGCAATCTCTCCCGGAGACGTGAACGGGGACGGCCGGGACGACCTGGTGGTCTCCACGATCAATCAGGAGCTCCTGCTCTACCTTGGCGGCGAGACCGGCCTCTCCTCGACACCCGCTGCCGTGTTCACGAGCCCTGCAGACCGCCCTTGGTATGGCTTCCGTCTCCGCGCCGCAGGCGACATCAACGGCGACGGCTTTGGTGACGTGCTCGTCGCAGCCGGTGCCCCCATCGCCTACTACAAAACCTCCGGCTCGGTCTATGTGTACTGGGGAAGCGCCAGCGGCCTGAACAGCAGCCCCACCGAGCTCACCAGCCCCGCCGCGGCTTGGGGAGATGGCTTCGGCTTCGAGCCCGCTGCTGGGGACCTGGATGGCGACGGCTACAGCGATGTCATTGCGGCCGGGAGCGGGATCCTCTACGTCTTCCCCGGCTCAGCGGAGGGCATCCAGACGGAAGAGGTCTACCGTTTGGTGGCCGAGAAGCGCCTCGCGGAGCGGCCTCGGATCCTGGACGTGGATGGCGATGGCGACCAGGAGGTCCTGACCCTGGAGGCCCTTGGGGACACCGGCGGCGCCGAGATCGTCACCTTCGACGGCCTGGCCGCCGGAGACGAGATGGCCAGCGGCGAGCATGGCAGCGCTTGGTTTGAGCTCTTTGACAGCGAAGCCGGCGACCTGAACCACGACGGCTTCGGAGACTTCTGGTACTTCGAAGGCAGCAGCCTCACCCTCTACCAAGGCTCCGGGACGGGGAGCTTCACCAGCTCACGCCACAGCACCGCCATAGGGGCAAAGGCCCCGTCCTATCTGCAGGGCGACCTGGACGGCGACGGACACCCGGAGCTCGTGTCCTGGGGCTTGACCAACAGCAGCACGCTGGAACAGGTCCACGTCTTCAAGGGGGGCCCCAGCGCCGACCTGGACAAACCCCTGGTCACCATCGACAACCCCCAACCCGAGCGCGGCTACTTCGGCGTGCGGCCCGGTCCCTCAGGCGACTTCGACGGGGACGGCGTGCATGAGCTGGTCGTCGCGGCCCGCTTCGACGACCCAGGGGGCGCGGTCTACATCTATACCCTCAAGTGCGAGCAACCCTGGTACCCGGATGCCGACGGTGACGGCTTCGGCTCGGGCCCCGCGGTCCTCTCTTGCGAGGCTCCGGCCGAGGGCAGCTGGGCAGAGGAGGAGGGGGACTGTGATGACAGCGACTCTGGGGTCCACCCTTCAGCCACCGAGATCCCTGGAGATGGGATCGACAACGACTGCGACGGCGAGGACACCCTGGCGGACACCGCGCCCCAGGACAGCGGCGAGTCTCCAGACGGCCCCGAGCCGCAGGACAGCGATGCCGTCTCGGACGCCGACGACCCGCCAGCGTCCAACCCACCCCAGAGCTGCGGGTGTCAGGGACTCGGCTCCACGGCCGGCGGCGGCTTGGTGGGCCTGGGGCTGCTGCTGCTGCTGGGGTGGCGCCGGCGGAGCGTAGTCGAGGTCTGAGCACCCGAGCGTCTGCGCTCGGAGTGCCGTGATGCGGTGGGGGAGGGAGAAGCGAACAGTCGTTCGTTTTCGACCTCCACCCTCTACTTTGATATGATACTGAAAACTGCTATCAGACCTTTGCCCCGCGAGTGCTAGCGGCTTTGATCTCGGCGTTTTGGGGTGTTGGACGAATACGCCAGCGTAGCAAAGAAGCCCGACGGGGTGCGTGAAAGCGATTCATCAATAAGGCTGGGACTGCTCTTCCGCTGTCCTGGTCCTTGTTTTCGGAGAAGAACGAGCGTTCGGTCTCTTCTGTGGGCCTTGGGATGGGCGCTGGTCCCCTTTGGATGAGGGGAATCCCCTCCTTGATGGGGAGAGTCGTCTGTGAGGCAATCCCCATGGAAACCGGAGACCACACCGATGGCAAACGTACTTTGGCTGCAGGGCGGCGCGTGTTCTGGAAACACCATGTCCTTCCTGAACGCAGAAGAGCCCAGTGTCTGTGACCTCATCACCGACTTTGGCGTCAACCTGCTCTGGCACCCCTCCCTGGGGCTGGAGCTCGGCGAGCAGGTCAAGGAGCTGTGCGAGCGCTGCGTGAGCGGCGAGACGGAGATGAACATCTTCGTGTTCGAGGGCTCCGTGATCCAGGCGCCCAATGGCACGGGCAACTGGAACCGCTTCGCGGGCCGCGCCATGAAGGACTGGGTCAAGGACCTGGCCGAGGCCGCGGACTTCGTGGTCGCCATCGGTGACTGCGCGACCTGGGGCGGCATCCCCGCGGTCCCCCCCAACCCCTCCGAGTCCACGGGCATGCAGTTCAACCGGCAGGCCGCTGGTGGCTTCCTGGGCGACGACTTCAAGTCCAAGGCCGGCCTCCCGGTCATCAACATCCCCGGCTGCCCGGCCCACCCCGACTGGATCACCCAGATCCTCGTGGCCCTGGCGACCGGCCGCGCCGGTGACCTGAGCCTGGACGAGCTGAACCGCCCGGCCACCTTCTTCACCAGCTTCACCCAGACCGGCTGCACCCGGAACATGCACTTCGCCTACAAGGTCTCCGCGACCGAGTTCGGCCAGCGCAACGGCTGCCTGTTCTACGACCTGGGCTGCCGCGGTCCCTTCACCCGCTCCCCCTGCAACCGCATCCTGTGGAACCGGCAGTCCTCCAAGACCCGCGCCGGCATGCCCTGCATCGGCTGCACCGAGCCCGGCTTCCCGCACCACGACCTGGCCCCCGGCACGGTCTTCGCGACGCCGACCACCCTGGGCCTGCCCAACGAGGTGCCTCCCGGCATGACCAAGCGGAGCTACCTGACGGTGGTCGCCGCCGGCAAGTCCGCGGCCCCCGACTGGTCCAAGGAAGACATGTTCGTCGTCTGATCCGACGGACACTCCCAAGACATCACGCCTGAGAAAGGCACACCCCCCTTTTCGGAGTTCCCTGTGGAAGAGAACAACAACCGAGAGACCCTGGACATCTCTCCCGTCGGTCGCGTCGAAGGCGACCTGGATGTCCGCGTCGAGATCGAGGACGGCCAGGTCGTCAACGCCTGGACCCAGGCCGAGATGTTCCGCGGCTTCGAGGTCATCCTGCGCGGCAAGGACCCCCAGGCCGGCCTGGTCGTGACCCCCCGCGCCTGCGGCATCTGCGGCGCCAGCCACCTGACCTGCGCCTCCTGGGCCCTGGACGTGGCCTACGGCTCCACCGTGCCCCGCAATGCCATCATCGCGCGGAACCTGGGCCAGTTGGTCGAGACCATCCAGTCCATCCCCCGCTACTTCTACGGCCTCTTCGCCATCGACATGGCGCACCCCAAGTACAAGGCCAGCAAGTACTTCGAGGAGGTCACCCGCCGCTTCCAGGCCTTCACCGGCACCTCGTACGAGGCCGGCGTCACTATCTCCGGCAAGCCCGTCGAGATCTACGCCCTGCTGGGCGGCCAGTGGCCCCACTCCTCCTTCATGGTGCCCGGCGGCGTGATGTGCTCGCCCACCCTGACGGACGTGACCCGCGCCTGGGCCATCCTGGAGTACTTCCGCCGCAACTGGCTGGAGCCCCTCTGGCTGGGCTGCTCCCTGGAGCGCTACGAGGAGATCCAGACCTACGACGACTTCATGGCCTGGATGAACGAGAACGAGAAGCAGGCCAACTCGGACCTGGCCCTCTACTGGAAGGCCGGCCTGGACTACGGCCTGGACAAGTACGGCCGCGGCTGCGAGCAGTTCGTGACCTGGGGCTACCTCCCCCACGAGGACCACTACAACAAGCCCACCATCGCCAGCCGCGCCGGCGCGGTGATCATGCGCGGTGGCCTCTACGACGGCAAGGGCAACCGCCACATCCCCATGGATCAGGCGCTGGTTCGCGAGAACACCAAGCACGCCTGGTACAAGGAGGGCAACGAGGACGTCCATCCCTTCGACCGCACCGTCGAGCCCGTCCAGAAGAACGACCACGACTTCGGCGGCATGTACACCTGGTCGACCGCCGTCAGCGCCCACAACTTCGGCCGCGCTGAGGCTGGACCCCTGGCCCGTCAGCTCGTCGCCGGCTCCCCCGGTGCTCTGCCTCACCAGCACACCGACGGCTTCATCGAGAGCGCCTACAAGGCCATGGGCGGGGCCAACCTGCACCTGCGCCAGCTCGCGCGCCTCCACGAGATCGTCAAGCTCTACCGTCAGGCCGAGCGCTGCCTGCGTGAGCTGCGCCTGGACGAGCCCTTCTACATCAAGCCGGAGGTCAAGGACGGCAAGGGCTTCGGCGCGACCGAGGCTGCCCGCGGCGCCCTGTCCCACTGGATCGAGGTGAAGGACGGCAAGATCAAGAACTACCAGATCATCGCCCCCACCACCTGGAACGTGGGCCCTCGCGACGCCGAGGGAGTCCGTGGTCCCATCGAGGAAGCGCTGATCGGCACGCCCATCCAGGACAAGCACGATCCCGTCGAGGTCGGCCACGTGGCCCGCTCCTTCGACTCGTGCCTGGTCTGCACCGTGCACGCCTACGACAAGAAGACCGGCAAGCAGCTCGCGAAGTTCCGCACGAACTGAGCGGGCCACCCGCCCCACAGGGACAAGACGTGCTCAGCATCATCGGCTGCGGCAACCTGAACCGACAGGATGATGGGATCGGCGTCGAAGTCGTCCGGCGATTGGCCGAGCGGCTTCGGCGCCATCCTGTGCCTGGTGTTCAGGCTCTGGATTGCGGCACGGGCGGCCTGGACGTGATGTTCGCCGCCCGCGGCAGCACCCGCCTGATCCTCATCGACGCCGCCACCACTGGTGCTGAGCCCGGCACCCTGTACCAGGTCCCTGGCGAGGAGCTCGCCGAGGACCACCAGCCCACCTACTCCCTGCACGATCTGCGCTGGGACCACGCGCTGGCCGCTGGCCGCCGGATGTTCGGGGAGCAGTTCCCCACGGACATCACGGTGTGGCTGATCGAGGCCCAGCAGACGGGGCTCGGCACCGAGATCACCTCGCCGGTCCAGGATGCAGGACAGCGGGTGTACGAGCGCATCTTGGAGGAGGTGGCCCAATTCGCCCTCCACCGCCACGATGAGGCTCCCCCCGTGACCCTGGAGCTGCGCCGCGGAAACCTGCACATCCCCGCCCAGGTCTACGCGGACTTCTTCGAGTCCAAGGAGGGCGCCGTGCTGCTCCCCATGGACGGTCGCATGGCCCTGCTTCCGGTGCTGAGCACCGCCGGCGGGGTGCTGATCAAGCAGCGCAACCTCAAGGGAGACCGCGCTGTCGAGATCGTGGACTTCCTGCGCACCCAGGGCCTGGACGAGAGCCTCCAGGGCCCCTGCGAGGCTGCTTGGGACCCCCAGATGGGGGCCCTGGCCATCACCTTCCCCACCCCGAGCTGAGCGTCATGCCCTCTCTGCCCCCCCGCGCCCACATTCAGGCCGCCATGGAGCGCGTTCGCGCTTCGGGCCGCTCCCCCCTGGAGCAGGCCGACGCCCTCTCCGAGATCGCCCTGGACCTGCAGCGGCAGCCCAAGGACCCCCAGGAGCTCTGGGAGGCCATCGCCCTGTACGAGGAGGCCGAGCGCCTGACCGCCGACTTCCCCCTGGGCCACGCCCGGATCCTGGCTGGAAAGGGCGCCGCCCTGCGCCGGATGCCCGGAGTGGGCCTGGACGAGATGGTCGCCGCGCGAGACGCCCTGGACGCCGCCCTGCCGGTGCTCCGGGAGAAGGGCGAGGACGAGGAGACCGCCGAGGCCGAGATGGTCCACGGGCTCATCCTCCAGGCCCTGGCCCCCACCGGAAAGGCCCGGCTGGCTGACGCCGTCAAGGCCTACCAGCGGGCCCTGCGGGTGTTCCAGCCCCCCGGCTTCCCCCGCGAGTTCGCCATCCTGCACAACAACCTGGCGACCGCCTACCTGAGCATGCGCATGGCCCCCGAGAAGGAGGGCGTGCGCGAGGCCCTGGCCGTGCAGTCCTTCCAGGAGGCGCTCAAGGTCATCAACCTGATCGACGACCCCAGCGAGTACGCCATGCTCCAGAACAACCTGGGCAACGCGCTGCAGTCCACCAAGACCGCCCACCGCCTGGAGAACCTGGCCCGCGCGGTCGAGGCCTACGACGAGGCCCTCAAGGTGCGCACCCCCCACGACACCCCCGTGGAGTACGCGAACACCATCTCCAACAAGGCCAACGCCCTGATGAACCTGCCCGACGACCCGGAGGACCCGGACAAGGGCAACCCCATCAAGCTGCAACAGGCCGTGGATCTGCTGGTCGAGGCCGGAAACATCTTCCAGCAGTTCGGCCTGCCCGACCGCGCCCAGACCGTGGCCGGCATCGCCGACAACCTGCGCCAGGAGCTGGCCAGCGACCGACCGGGGCTGCGTTCGTGAGCTCCGAGAAGTCCTTCGAGCAGAGCGCCCGGGACCTCGAGTCCCTGGAGAGCGTCGTCGCCGCCTGGGCGGATCACCAGCGCTCCACCGTGCAGGCCCTGCGCACCTCGGTAGAAGAGCTCAACGCCGAGGCCCTGCGGCGCCTGATCCGCGTGGTCAAGGCCGAGCCCGGCGGTCTGGAGGCCCTCACCAAGGCCCTGGATGACCCCTGGGTGCGCGGCGTGCTGCACTACCACGGCATGATCCGGGACCCCAAGCCCCGCCTCTGGGACCAGGTCCAGGCCGCCCTGAACACCGTGCGCCCCGCGCTGGACAGCCACAACGGCGACGTCGAGCTGCTGGCCGTCGAGCCCCCCGAGATCCGCATCCGCATGCTGGGCGGCTGCAACGGCTGCGCCTTCACGGACGCCACCGTCAAGCTGGGCATCGAGAAGGCGGTCTGCGAGCACGTGCCGGAGATCGAGCGCGTGGTCGTGGTCGAGGGGAGCGCGGCTGATGCGGCCAGCGAGGCCAATCGGAACACCGCCGAGTCACCCTTCTCCAAGCCATGGATCGACGCTGGGCCCGCGGACGAGGTGCGCGGTGGCCAGATCACGGTCGTGGAGCTCGAGAAGGTCTCGCTGCTGCTCACGCGGGTGGGGGACAGCGAGATCCGCGCCTACCCCAACGCCTGCACCCACCTGGGCATGCCCCTGGACACCGGCGAGCTCTCGCAGGGCATCTTGACCTGCCGCTACCACGGCTTCCAGTACATCCTGGCCACCGGCGAGTGCATCACCGCGCCCGAGGTCCAGCTCCCCCGCTACCCCGTCCGCGTCCAGGACGGCCGCGTGCAGATCCAGCTCATCCCATGAAGACCAAGATCCGCTCCCACGCGCCCGGTCCCGCCGCCGGCCCCGACGCCCCCGAGTCCCCCGCGCCGCCGCTGCTCTCCCCGCAGGGCCCCAGCGTGGTCCTGGGCGGCGCCGACCCCCTGATCGGCCCCGTGGCCCCCCGCCGCGACACCCTCTTTGGGCCCCGCGGCGCCTGCCTGCTGGACGCCGACGGCCCGCTGTGGGTGGCCGACACCGGACACCACCGTCTGCTGGGCTGGGCCCAGCGCCCCACCCAGGACGACACCCTGCCGGACTGGGTGCTGGGGCAGCCCGACTTTGAGTCCGAGGGCCGCAACGCCGGCGGTGAGCCGGGCCCGAACACCCTGAACGTGCCCACCGGCGTGGCCCCCTGGGGCGCGCGCGGGCTGGCCGTGGCCGATGGCTGGAACAACCGCGTGCTGGTGTGGTTCGAGCGCCCGACCGACAGCGGCGTGCCCGCGGATCTGGTGCTGGGGCAGGCGGACTTTGGCGGCATGGACCCCAACCGCGGCAAGCCCGAGGCCCACGCGGACACCATGCACTGGCCCTTCCAGATCCTGGTGCACCAGGGCCGGCTCTACGTGGCCGACACCGGCAACCGCCGCGTGCTGGTCTGGCGCACCCTGCCCACCGAGAACGGCCAGCCGGCCGACTTCGTGCTGGGGCAGGACGACCTGGACACCCGCTCGGACAACGGCGGCGGAGACGCCGACCTGTCCACCATGCGCTGGCCCCACGACCTGGCCGTGCTGGACGGGCGCCTGGTGGTGACCGACGCGGGGAACAACCGCGTGATGATCTGGGACGGCCTGCCCGACCAGACCCGCGCCCCCGCGCAGATCATCCTGGGCCAGTCCGACGCCCGCGGCGTGGACCACAACCAGGGCAAGTACTGGCCTGACGCTGCCTGCCTGAACATGCCCTACGCGGTGGCGGCCTCGGAGGACGGCGTGCTGATGGTGGGGGACACGGCCAACTCCCGGCTGGTGGGCTTCACCCGGATGGAGACCGGGGCCCCCGCCGCCGCGCTCTCCGCGCAGCCCCACTTCAAGACCAAGGGCGACAACCGCTGGGGCCCCACGGTCCGCGACAGCATCTGCTGGCCCTATGGCATCCAGGCCATCGGCGAGATGGTCGTGCTGGCCGACACGGGCAACCACCGCATCCTGCTCTGGCCGCGCCAGGGGGGCCTGGGTGGCTGAGCAGATCCGAGTCCGCGGCGCCGTCCAGGGCGTGGGCTTCCGGCCCACCGTGGCGCGCCTGGCCCAAGAGCGCGGCCTGCCCGGGTGGGTGCGCAACGACGCCCAGGGCGTGCTCATTGCCTTGGGCGGAACCCAGGAGCAACGCCAGGACTTCGTCGATGGGCTGATGTCCTCGCTGCCGCCGCTGGCCCGGGTGGACAGCGTGGAGCGCCAGCCCACCCCAGGCGTTGAGCTGCAGGGTGCGTTCACCATCCAGCCCTCCCTCTCCGGCGCCCCCCAGACCGAGGTGCTGCCCGACGCGGCGACCTGCGCGGCCTGCATGGCCGAGGCCCGGGACCCCTACCAGCGGCGCTACCGCTACCCCCTGACCAACTGCACGCACTGCGGGCCCCGCTACAGCATCCAGCTCGACATCCCCTGGGACCGGCCGCAGACCACCATGGCGGGCTTCGCGCTCTGCCAGGAGTGCGGCGCGGAGTACGCGGACCCCCAGGACCGGCGCTACCACGCCCAGCCGATCGCCTGTCACGCCTGCGGACCCAAGGCGCGGCTGCTGCGCACCGACGGGCGGCCCCACGCCGACGTCGCCCTGACCATGCTGGACGACATGGACGCCGCGGGCACTCTGCTGATGCAGGGGCACATCGTGGCGATCAAGGGCCTGGGGGGCTTCCACCTGTGCTGTCTCGCGGAGAAGGAGGAGGTCGTGGCCCGTCTGCGGGACCGCAAGCAGCGGCCCCACAAGCCATTCGCCCTCATGGCTCCGGATCTGGAGTGCATCCGGCGCTATTGCACGGTGTCCGAGAGCGAGGCCACGCTGCTGCAGAGCCCCGCGAACCCCATCGTGCTGCTGCGCGCCGACGGCCCGGAGTCCCTGCCCGCGAACATCGCGCCGGACAGCGACACCCTGGGCTTCATGCTGCCCACCACGCCCCTGCACCGCCTGATGATGCTGCGCACGCGGCACCGCCCCATCGTGTGCACCAGCGGAAACCGCAGCGAGGAGCCGCCCTGCACCGACAACGACGAGGCCATCGAGCGCCTGCGCGACATCACCGACTGGGCGCTGGTGCACGACCGGCCCATCGCCAACCGGGTGGACGACTCGGTGGTGCGGGTGATGGCGGACGCGCCCCGCGTGCTGCGGCGGGCCCGAGGCTACGCGCCGGCCTCCCTGCAGCTCCCCCCTGGCTTTGAAGAGGCGCCCCCGCTGCTGGCCACCGGCGCCCAGTGGAAGGCCGCGCTCTGCCTGGTGCAGGAGGGCGGTCGGGCCACGCTGTCGCCGCACATTGGCGATCTGGACGACCTGCTGGCCTTCGAGGACTACCAGGGCTGCCTGGACCGCCTCAGCGGGCTGCTCTCCCACAAGCCGCAGGCCGTCGCGGTGGACCTGCACGAGGGCTACCGCAGCACCCAGATCGGCCGCGGCATCGCCCGGGCCCGCGCCCTGCCTCTGCACGCCGTGCAGCACCACCACGCCCACATCGCCGCCTGCATGGCGGAGAACGGCTGGCCCCTGGCCGCCGGGCCGGTGCTGGGCGTGGCGCTGGACGGGCTGGGCATGGGCGCGGACGGCAGCCTGTGGGGCGGCGAGTTCCTGATCTGCAGCTACGAGGACTACCAGCGCGTCGGCACCGTGAAGCCGGTGGCCCTGCTGGGGGGGGACGCGGCGGCGCGGCAGCCCTGGCGCAACCTCTACGCCCACCTGCGGGCGGAGTACGGCTGGCCCGAGCTCAAGCTGAACTACGGCGACACCGAGCCTGTGCAGGACCTGCTGCGGCGCCCGGTCTCCCTGCTGGACGCCATGCTGGAGGGCGGCAAGAACGCGCCCCTGGCGCACTCGACGGGGCGCCTCTTCGACGCCGTGGCCGCCGCCGTGGGCTTGCACCGGGAGGCCATCTCCTACGAGGCCCAGGCCGCAGTCGCCCTGGAGGCGGCCATCCATCCCCAGGACCTGGCCGCCGCGCTGGCCGAGCCCTGCTACCCCATCTCGGTGCCCCGCCTGCCGGACGCCGGGCTCCCCTACCTGGAGCCCAAGGGCCTGTGGGCGGCGCTGCTGGGGGATGTGTGGGCGGGCACCTCGGTGTCGCTGATCAGCGCCCGCTTCCACGTGGCGCTGGCCGACGCCATCCTGCGTCTGGTGGGCCACCTGCGCAGCAAGCACCCCGAGGTCCAGGCCGTCGCGCTCTCGGGCGGTGTCTGGCAGAACAAGACCCTGCTCGAGCTGGTCGCACCTCGCTTGGGCCAGGATGTGCTGCTGCATCGGCGGCTGCCTCCCCATGACGGCTGTGTTCCCTTGGGTCAGGCGGCCGTGGCCGCCGCCCGCAGCCTCAGAACCTCTCCCTCTTCCGACTAGGAGTCCCCCAATGTGCCTGGGCATCCCCGGCAAGGTCGTCGAGATCCACGACGCCACCAAGAAGCTCGGCGTGGTCGACGTCGGCGGCGTGCGCCGCGTGACCAACCTGGCCTGCATCGTCAGCGATGAGCACCCCGTCGAGGACTGCGTGGGGGACTGGGTCCTGGTCCACGTGGGCTTCGCGATGAGCCGCATCGACCCCGAAGAGGCCGAGCGTACCTTGGAGCTCATGCGGGAGCTGGGCGAGGTCGCCGAGGCCCAGAGAGCCATGGCGGAGTCCGGCAAGGGAGGCACCCCGTGAAGTACGTCGACGAGTTCCGAGACCCCGTCGCGGGCCGGGCTGTGGTCGCGCGCATCAAGCAGCTCGCCGCGGACCTGGGCGCGCAGCGCGACGCGCCCCTCAAGATCATGGAGGTCTGCGGGGGCCACACCCACGCCATCTTCAAGTTCGGCCTGGAGGAGATGCTCCCCGAGAACATCGAGCTGGTGCACGGCCCCGGCTGCCCGGTGTGCGTGCTGCCCGTGGGCCGCGTGGACGACGCCCTGGCCATCGCCGAGCGCCCCGAGGTCACCTTCACGACCTTCGGCGACGCCCTGCGCGTGCCCGGCTCCAAGCGCAGCCTGCTGGAGGCCAAGGCAAGCGGCGCGGACATCCGCACGGTCTACTCGCCCAGCGACGCCCTGGAGCTCGCCAAGCAGCTCCCCGACCGGCAGGTGGTGTTCTTTGGCCTGGGCTTCGAGACCACCATCCCCAGCTCCGCGCTGACGGTGCTCCAGGCCCACGCCGAGGGGGTGGAGAACTTCTCCGTCTTCTCCAACCACATCACCATCGTGCCCACCCTGCGGGCGATCCTGGACGACCCGGACCTGCGCCTGGACGGCTTCATCGGCCCCGGCCACGTCACCATGGTGATCGGCGAGGCGCCCTACCAGTTCATCGGTGAGCAGTACAACATGCCCATCGTGATCAGCGGCTTCGAGCCCCTGGACGTGCTGCAGTCCCTGGCGATGGTGCTCCAGCAGCTCTTGGATGGTCGCGCCCAGGTGGAGAACCAGTACAAGCGCCTGGTGCGCCACGACGGCAACGCGGTGGCCCAGAACGCCATCGCCGAGGTCTTCGAGCTGCGCGAGCACTTTGAGTGGCGCGGCCTGGGCAGCATCCCGGAGAGCGGCCTGCAGCTCCGCGGACCCTACGCCCGCTTCGACGCCGAGAAGCGCTTCGCGGTGCCCGCCCTGTCGGTCGAGGATCCCAAGGCCTGCCAGTGTGGAGAGGTCCTCAAGGGCCGCATCAAGCCCTGGGAGTGCAAGGTCTTTGGCACCGCGTGCACCCCGGAGACCCCCATCGGGGCCTGCATGGTGTCCAGCGAAGGGGCCTGCGCGGCCTACTACAACTACGGCCGCCTCTCGACGGTCAGCAAGGTGGGTCAGTGAGCGAGCAGGATCCCAAGGGCGCTGATCACCCCCTCTTCCAGCGCATCGAGCGCTTTCGCCGGCGCAGCGGTCGCGTCCGCGGCGAGGTCATCGTCTCCGCCCACGGTGGCGGCGGCAAGGCCATGCAGGACCTGCTGGACGACCTGATCGTCGGCGAGCTGGACACCGGCGGCCTCCAGGCTCGCGAGGACCAGGCGCGCTTCGACCTGGCGGCCCTCACCGCCCAGGGCGAGCAGCTTGCCTTCACCACCGACTCCTACGTGGTCCACCCTCTGGAGTTCCCCGGCGCGGACATCGGCAAGCTCGCGGTCAACGGCACCGTCAACGATCTGGCGGTGGGCGGTGCCAAGCCCCTCTATCTGAGCTGCGGCCTGATCATCGAGGAGGGCCTGCCCATCGCGACCCTGCGCCGCATCCTGCGCTCCATGGCCCAGGCTGCCCGCGAGGCCGGCGTCCACATCGTCACCGGCGACACCAAGGTCGTGCAGCGCGGCGCCGCTGATGGCCTGTTCATCAACACCGCTGGCATCGGCGTGATCCCGGCCGGTCGGGACGTGCGCACCCCCCGCATCGGTCCGGACGACGTCATCCTGGTCAACGGTTTTTTGGGGGACCACGGGGCTGCGATCCTGACGGCACGCGGGGAGCTGCAACTCGACGCTGACATCCCCTCGGACTGCGCTGCACTCAGTGGCATCGTCGAGGAACTGCTGGCCGAGATCGACGTGCACGCCATGCGGGATGTGACCCGCGGCGGCCTCGCGGCCGTCCTCAACGAGCTGGCCCTGGGCGCAGAGGTCGGCATGGTGGTCGACGCCCACAGCCTGCCCGTCCGCCCCGAGGTCAAGGGCTTCTGCGAGATCCTGGGTCTGGACCCCGTCCACCTGGCCAACGAGGGCAAGCTGGTCGCCGCCGTGCACAAGGACGACGCCGCCCGGGCCCTGGAGATCCTTCGCGCCCACCCCCTGGGTCGGAACGCCTGCGTTGTGGCCCGCTGCCGGCCCACCCCTCCGGGGGTCGTCACCATCGACACCGGCTTTGGCGGCGAGCGCATCCTGGACGCCCTGGTGGGCGAGCAGCTCCCGCGGATCTGCTGATGCACGAGCTGTCCATCACCCGGAACATCGTCGGAATCGTCGCCGAGAAGGCCGGCGAGCGGAAGGTCAAGGCCGTGCAGCTCACCGTCGGCAAGCTCTCGGGCGTCGAGGTCAAGGCCATCCAGTTCTGCTTTGGCGTGTGCGCCCAGGGCACCGTGGTCGAGGGCGCCGAGCTCCAGATCACGGAGCCCGAGGGCCTGGCCCGCTGTCAGGGCTGCGACAAGGAATTCCCCATCGAGCACCCGGTCGCCCGCTGCCCCTGCGAGCGCAAGGCCCGCATGGACATCGTGTCCGGCCAGGAGCTCCTCATCGCCTCCATGGAGACTTGAGTCATGTGTGTCACCTGCGGCTGCTCCGACGGCGCGAGCACCACCATCAATGACGGCAGCGGACCCAAGGCCATGGGCCACGACCACGATCATGGGCACAGCCATGATCATGGCCACGACCACGGCCACGATCATGGGCACGACCACGGCCATGATCATGGGCACGATCACGGGCACGGCCCCGCGGACCTCCAGGTGCTGGAGGCCGCCATCCTGGGCAAGAACGACCAGCTCGCCGAGCGCAACCGCGTGTGGCTCTCCGGTCGGCAGGCCCTGGCGCTGAACCTGATGTCCTCGCCGGGCTCCGGTAAGACCACCCTGCTGGTGCGCACGCTCCAGGAGCTGGACCGCCCCAGCGTGGTCATCGAAGGCGACCAGGAGACCGATGCGGACGCCGCGCGCATCCGGGCCACCGGTGCTCCCGTGATCCAGGTGAACACCGGCACCGGCTGCCACCTGGAGGCCGACATGGTCTGGGCCGGCCTGCAGTCCCTCAAGCCGGCCCCCCAGTCGGTGGTGTTCGTGGAGAACGTGGGCAACCTGGTGTGCCCCGCGCTCTTTGACCTGGGGGAGGACGCCCGCGTGGTGCTCTTCTCGGTCACCGAGGGCGAGGACAAGCCCCTCAAGTACCCCCACATGTTCCGCACGGCCGACCTGGTGCTGCTCACCAAGGTGGACCTGCTGCCCTACCTGGACTTCGACCTGGACAAGGCCCGCGACAGCGTGGCCCAGGTGGCGCCCGACGCGCCGATCCTGCAGGTCAGCACCAAGGACGGGCAGGGGATGCAGGACTGGTACGCCTGGATCCGCGCGCGGCAGGCGGCCCTGGACTGAGCCGCTGGTCGCTCAGCGATGAGCGCACCCCCAGAGCGCACGAGGCGGGCCCCCGACCGGGAGCCCGCCTCGCTTGCTCTGGGGGCTGGGCCCCGCGGCCTACTTGGCCTCGGCCGGGAGCTGGGCCAGGGACTCGCCCAGGCGCCGCGCCACGTCCAGAGCCACGCCCACGGAGCGCTGCACGTCGGGGTCGCCCATCGCACCCAGGGCCCCGAAGGCGCCCACCGGCTTGGCGCTGCGGGCGGCCTCGTTGAAGGCGATGTTGATGCGGTTGAGCATCTCCAGGGTGAGGGGCTGGTTGGGCAGCGTGGACAGGGGGCCGCGCAGCAGCGGGGCCAGGTCCAGCAGGTCCACCAGGGCCTCGGCGACCAGGGGATCGGTGGCCTTCTCGGTGACCCGGGCCAGGGCGTCCAGATCCAGGGTCTCCAGGACCTTGGTCGCAGCGAGCAGCTTGGGCTCGACCACAATGGCCTGGTCCACCAGGCGCTCCATGGTGCCCAGCAGGCTGGGGTCGCTGAGCTTGACCATCAGGGCCATCGCGGCGTCGATGCGGGGCGCGAGCTGCGCGGCGTCCTGGATGCCGGCCTCGTTGAAGGCGGCGGCCATGCCGGTGGCGGCCATGCCGGCGGCCTGGGTCAGGAAGCCGAAGCCGCCGCTGGAGGCGACCTGGTTGGTGGCCTCGACGACGGACTGCAGGCCGCGCAAGGTTGCCGGCTGGGAGAGCTTCTCCGCCAGGACCAGGCCGGCCTTGAGGCGGTCGTCCATGGAGGGGCCGCCGTGGCTCATCTCCTTGATGAGGTCCAGGCCCTCCTCCAGCAGCTCCGGGCCGGCGGCCAGGGCGTAGACCGCGTACTCCAGGCGGGGGGCCATCGAGGCGATGGCGGTCAGGGACTCCAGGACCTCGGGCTCGCCGATGCGCACCAGGGTCTCGGCCAGGCGCGCCTGGAAGGCGTCGCGGCCCTCGTAGGCCTCCAGCTCGGTGGCGGCCTTCTCAGCGGCCTGGGCGGCGGGCACCAGCGAAGGCGCCAGGGCGCCGAGCTGCCCGATGGACTCGATGCTCTCGGCGGTGGAGAGCTTCTGCAGCAGAGCGGCGCCGGCGCGCAGGCGGCGCTGCAGCTCGGCGTGATCCAGGCCCTGCTCGGCGGCCATCTCGTTGGCGACCTCCAGGCCCTCTTCCAGCAGCTCGGGGCCGGCGGCCAAGCCGTAGGCGGCGTACTCGAGCTGGGGCGCCAGGGCGGCGATGCGGGTGAGGGCGTCCAGCACCTCGGGCTCGCCGATGCGCACCAGGGTCTCGGACAGGCGCGCCTGGAAGGCCGCGCTGCCCTCGTAGGCCACCAGGGTCTGGGCGGCGGACTCCACGGCCTCCGCGGCGGGCACCAGCGAGGGCGCCATGCGGCCCAGTCGGCCCAGGGAGGCGATCTGCTCGGGGGAGCTCAAGCCCTTGAGGAGCTCGGCGCCGGCCATCACGCGGCGTCGCACCTCGTGTGCGGGGAGGCCCTGCTCCTCGGCCATCTCGTTGGCGACCTCCAGGCCCTCCTCCAGCAGGTCCGGGCCGGCGGCCAGGCCGTAGGCGGCGTACTCGAGCTGGGGGGCCAGCTCCAGGATGCGGGTCAGGGACTCCAGCACCTCGGGATCGCCCACGCGGAGCAGGGTGTCGGCCAAGCGGCGCTGCAGATCCTCGGGCCCATGGACGGCGGCGAGGTCCTGGGCCACCTGCGTGGCGGCCTGGGGGGCGGCCCCGGAGAACTGCCGCTCCATCAGCGAGGTGAGGCGATCAAGGCGGGACTCAATGCCGTCGAGTCGGGCGTTGAGGGCGTCGAGGTTGGGGTCCATTGTGCACCTGTGGCTTGAGGAGCCGAGGATACCACTGGAACCCCCGCGATCGGTGCCCCCAGAGAGCCCATTGCATCGGGACTTCCGGGACCTTTGGGTCCTCGGTGTGTAGAGGGGATTTGCTGGCCGAGGGCCTGCGAGGGGCCGGGATGCGGGATCTCCCTGAGCGCGGCGGGGGGACCAAGGGGCGACGGGGCGGAAGCCCGCGGAGCTGGGGCCCTCACCCCGTCTTGGGCAGCTCCAGCCGCGCCCGCAGACCCTGCTCACTGGTGAGCACCAGGCGGCCGCCGTGGAGGCGGGCGATGTCGTCGACGATGGCCAGCCCGAGGCCGTGGCCGGGGGCCTGGGGATCGCCGCGCCAGAAGGGGTGGGTGGCCTGCTCCAGAGCCTGGGGGGACATGCCGGGGCCGCCATCCCGCACCTCGACGGTGCCAAGATCGACGTGGATGGAGCGGGGGGCCCCGGGGGCGTGGATTCGGGCGTTCGCCAAGAGGTTGCCCACCGCGCGGCGCACCAAGGTCGGGTCAGCGTGGGCCTCCCCCTGTCCGTGCACCGAGATCTGTTCCTCTCCGAGCTCCTCGACGAGGGCCTCCATGAGGCTGCGCAGGTCTACGGGCTCGGCGCGGAGGCTGCGGCGGCCGCTTCCCAGGTGGGCCAGCTCCAGGAGCTCGGCGACGAGGGCGTCCAAGGCGACCAGCTCGCTGTCCAGACGTTCGATGCGGTCGACGGTGGCGGCCCCGGCGCGGCGGGCGAGCTCCAGCTCCAGGCGGGCGCGGGTCAGGGGGGTGCGCATCTCGTGGGAGAGGCCGGCCATGCGCTCCCGCTCTTCGCGGACCAGGCGCTGGGTCTCCTCGGTGAGGCTGTTGACGACGCGGGCCATGCGGCGGAGCTCGGGGGGACCAGCGCGCTCGTCCAGGCGGGTCTCCAAGTCCCCGGCGCTGATTCGGGCCATGGCCTGCTCGGCGGCCTCCACGGGGCGGGCGGCGCGGCGGGTCAGCCAGGCGGTGCCCGCGAGCAGAGGGGCGGCGGCCAGGAGCAGGGCGGCCAGGAGGGGGAGGCCCTCCGTGTCGATGTCGGTGTGGAGGACGACCCAGGCGCTGCCGAGCCAGGCGGCGGCCTCGTGCTCGGGACCCGGGCGCTCCCAGACGGTCTGGCCCTGGAGCTCTCGGGGGCGCCAGTCCGCCTCCAGAGGGCCCCAGTCGCTGCTGACCCGGGGGGGGCCTTCGGGGGGGCCTTCCGCCAGGCGCAGATCGACGCCCAGAGCGCGTTCGACCTCCTGCAGGGGGACGCCGGCCTGCATCTGTGCGCTGGCTTGGAGGGCCTGCTGGGCGCGCAGGCGCGAGACCTCGGGGGGGAGGGGTTGGCGGATCCACCAGACCTGGGTGACGACCAGCGCCAGGAGCAGCACGCCCAGCGCGGGGGTCAGCACGGCCAGGGGCCAGAGCCAGCGGGAGGCGCTCACCTCGACACCAGCATGTACCCGACGCCGCGCAAGGTACGGATGCGGGCGTCGTCGCCGAGCTTCTTGCGGATGCGGGAGACGTGGACGTCCAGGGAGCGGTCGAAGGCGCCCCACTCCGCGCCTCGGGCCAGCAGGGACAGGCGCTCGCGGGTGACCACCCGGCCGGCGCGCTCGGCCAGGACACGCAGGACGTCGAACTCGGTCTCGGTCAGGCCCAGGTCCCGCCCGGCGACCTGCGCGCTCCGGGCCCCAGGGTCCAGCTCCAGGTCGCCGACGACCACGGGCGCGCCGCCCACCGCCCACTCCCGGCGGCGGCCGATGGCGTCGATGCGGGCCAGCAGCTCGCTGGGGGCGTAGGGCTTGGGCAGGAAGTCGTCGGCCCCGAGGCGCAGGCCGTCCACCCGGTCGTCGGCGCCGCCGCGGGCGCTGAGGATGAGGATGGGCACGGCGCTGCGGGCGCGCAGCTCGACGCAGAGGGAGAAGCCGTCGCCGTCGGGCAGGTTCAGGTCCAGCACCACCAGCTCGATCTCGGGGGAGAAGGCCTCGCGGGCGGCCTGCAGGGTGGTCGCCGGACGCACCTGGTGGCCGCTGCCCTCCAGCAGCTCGCGGAGCAGCTCCACGCTCCGCGGATCGTCCTCCACCAGCAGGATCTGCGCCATGGGGCCTCCGGTCCTCAATCAAACCCGCGGGGCGGCGGTGGGGACTTGAAGAAGTGTAAACGCCCCCGCAGGACCCAGCCGCGGGGCGGTACCTCCCAGGGCAATGCACGCCCGACGCCTGACATCCCTGAGCGCCCTGGTCCTGCTCCTTGGCGGCTGCGGCCGAAAGGACGCCGCCCTGGATCGCCCCGAGCTGCGCCCGCCCATCCCCGTGGAGGAGCTCCGCTTCTCGGACGCCGGCACGCACCTCGCTGGCGCCGATTGGTGGTCCGGGTTCGAGAGCGCCGAGCTCAGCGCGTTGGTGGAGCAGGGGCTCTCCGACAACCTCAGCGTCCAGGCCGCCTTCTCCCGCCTGGAGGCCGCGCAGGCCCAGGTGGTCCAGGCCCGCGCCCCCCTCTTCCCCACGGTCACCGGGAGCGCGGGGGGCAGCCAGAGCCCAGGGGGGACGCCCTCGCTGTCGGCCGGGGTGGGGGTGGCCTACGAGCTGGACCTGTGGGGGCGGATCCGCGCGGAGACCCGGGTCGCCGACCACGAGAGGCAGAGCACCGAAGCCGACGCCCAGGCCGCCGCCCTCTCCCTGAGCGGCGAGATCGCGCGCACCTGGGTCTCCATCGCCGCCACGCGGGCCCAGCTCAGCCTGCTCCAGGAGCAGCAGCAGGCCAACGCCGGCATGACCCGCATCGTCCGCGCGCGATTCCACAACGGCGTGGCGCGGGAGGCCGACGCGCTGCGACAGGAGCGCCTGGAGGTGGGCACGGCCGAACAGAGCATCGCCCAGCAGGAGGCCCTGGAGCTGCTGGAGCATCAGCTCGCGGTGTTGCTGGGGAGGTCACCGACCGAGCCCCCCGCGGTGGAGATCCAGGCCCTGCCCGCGCTGCCTCCGCTGCCGGACGCGGGGATCCCGGTGGAGCTGATCCGCCGCCGGCCGGACGTCCTCTCCGCCGAACAGGCGCTGCTCGCCGCGGACGCCCAGGTGGCCGTCGCCATCACCGAGCAGTTCCCCCGCCTGAGCTTCAGTCTGGATCTGGGGTCGGTGGGGTCGACGCCTGAAGACCTGCTCACGGGTTGGCTCACCTCCCTGGGGGTCAGCCTGGTCGCGCCCATCCTGGAGGGACGGAGTCGCCGCGCCGAGGTCCACCGCAGCCGCGCGGAGCTGGACGCTGCCATCGCCGACTATGGCCAGGCGCTTCTGGTCGCCCTGCAGGAGGTCGAGGACGCGCTGGCCCAGGACCGCCTGCAAGCCCAGCGCGTGGAGAACCTGACCCAGCAGGTGCTGCTCGCGGAGCGCACCGCCGAGGGCCTGCAGGCGCAGTACACCGGGGGGCTGGACGTCAGCTACCTGGACGTGCTCACCGGCCAGACCACCGCGCAGCAGCTCCGCCGGGACCTCATCGATGCCCGCGAGCGCCAGCTCCTGCTGCGCATCCAGCTCTACCTCGCCCTCGCTGGACCCGTTCCGCGAGAGGCCGCACGCACCCCCGACTCCCAGGAGGTGGGCCGATGACTGACGGACCGCCCCCCAGCCGCACCTCCCCCAAGACCTGGCTGGGCATCCTCGCCCTGCTGCTGCTCACCGGAGCGGTAGGGGCCCTCATCAAGCTGACCGAGCCCGAGCCCGAGCGGGAAGCCGCCGTGAAGCGCACCGCCATGCTGGTCGAGGTGATCGAGGTCGAGGTCGGGGACTACACCCCGCAGATCCCGGCCGTTGGGGTGGTGCTGGCGGCCGAGGACGTGACCTTGCAGCCGCGGGTCTCTGGGCAGATCACCGCGCTGGGTCGGGAGTTCGTACCCGGCAGCGTCGTGGAGGCCGGCGAGGTCCTGCTGGAGCTGGAGCGGGTGGACGCCGCGAACGCCGTGGCGCTGGCCGAGAGCGCGCTGGCCCTGGCGCAGGCGGATCTGGAGCTGGAGCAGGGGCGCCAGGCCGTGGCGCGCATCGAGCGGGACCACATCGGCGCGGAGATCTCCGCCGAGCAGGAGCGCCTGGTCCTCCGGGAGCCTCAGCTGCAGGCCGCTCAAGCCACCGTCGACGCCGCGCGGGCGAACCTCAAGCAGGCCGAGCTGGAGCTCTCCCGCACGCGGGTCCGGGCGCCGTCGCGCTCGCTGGTCCTGGAGCGCTCGGTGGGCGTGGGCTCCCTGGTCACCCCGAGCAGCACCCTGGGCCGACTGGTCGCCGTGGAGCGCTTCTGGGTCGAGCTCACCCTGCCTACGCGGCTGCTGCAGCACCTGCCCGAGCAGACCAGCGTGCGCCTGCGGGATGACAACGCCTGGCCCGCCGGAGCGACCCGACAGGGCACCTTGAGCGGCGTGGTGCGCGCGCTGGACCAGCAGACCCGCCTGGCACGTCTGTTGGTGACGGTGGAGGACCCGCTGGCCCTGGAGCATCCGGGCCCACCGCTTTCCGTCGGGGCCTTCCTCCAGGCGGAGCTGCAGGCCAACACCCTGAGCGAGGTCATCCGACTGCCCCGCGGGGCGCTGCGCCGGGAGGACATCGTCTGGACGATGGAGGAGGGCCTGCTGCGCCTTCGCACGGTCGAGGTGCTGGTCCAGGACGCCGACTACGCCTACATCCGCGGCCTGGAGGCGGGGGCGCAGGTGGTGCTCACGGACCTGGCCTCCGTGTCGGACGGGGCCCCCCTCCGGACCGAGGCCCAGCTCCAGGGGGCGGCCGAATGAGGCGCGCCATCGCCTGGATGGTCGACAACCCCGTCGCCGCCAACCTGCTCATGATCCTGCTGCTCGTGGGCGGCGGCCTGACCGCGTGGCGCATGCAGAAGGAGGTCGACCCGCCCTACGAGCTGGACGTGGTCACCGTCAGCGTGTCCTACCCCGGGGCCACCCCCGCCGAGGTCGAGCAGGGCATCCTGATGCCGGTCGAAGAGGCCGTCCAGGGCATCCAGGGCATCGCGGAGCTGACCTCCACCGCCCGCGAGGGCTCGGCCAGCGTGACCCTGGAGCTGGTGGTCGGCAGCGACCGCATGCGCGTGTTCGGGGACGTCGAGCAGGCCGTCAGCCGCATCCAGACCTTCCCGGACCAGGCCGAGCAGCCGGAGGTCCAGCTCGCCGCGCGCCAGCGCTCGGTCATGGAGGTCGGGCTCTACGGGCCGGTGGACGTGTGGACCCTGCGCAACCTGGGAAACCGCCTGTCCGACCAGCTCCGGGCCCACCCCGGCATCACCCAGGTGGAGCTGGGGCGGGTGCCCGACTTCGTCACCCACGTCGAGATCCCGGCCGACACCCTGCGGGCCCACGGGCTGACCCTCACCGAGGTCGCCGACATCATCGGCCGCTCCAGCCAGGACATCCCCGCGGGCGCCATCGAGGCCACCGGCGGAGAGGTCATGGTGCGCCTGCGCTCCCGCCGGCTCTGGGCCGAGGAGCTCGGTGGCATCGAGCTGGTGTCGTCCACATCGGGCGCCCCCGTGACCCTGGGGGAGCTGGCCACCATCACCGATGGCTTCGAGGAGGTCAGCTTCCACAGCCAGTTCAACGGCCAGAACTCCATCGAGGTCCAGGTCTACCGGGTGGGGGACCAGTCCCCCCTTGAGGTGGCCTCGGCGGTGGAGGAGGTCATGGAGGACTTCGCGCCCAGCCTGCCCCCGGGGGTGGAGATGCGCGTGGACAGCAACGCCGCAGCCGACTTCCAGGCCCGCCTGAGCCTGCTGGTGGACAACGGCTGGATGGGCATGCTGATCGTGCTCGTCATCCTGGCCCTCTTCCTGGACCTGCGCCTTGCGTTCTGGGTGATGTCCGGCATGGGCGTGAGCTTCATCGGCGGCCTGCTCTTTCTGCCCGCGCAGGACGTGAGCATCAACATGATCTCCATGTTCGCCTTCCTGGTGGTCCTGGGGATCGTCGTGGACGACGCGATCGTGGTCGGCGAGAACATCTTCGAGCGCCGCCAGGCCGGCCAGTCCCTGCGCGAGGCGGCCATCGGGGGCACCGCCGACATCGCCCTGCCGGTGATCTTCTCCACCCTGACCACCGTCGTGGCCTTCCTGCCCGTGCTCATGCTGCCGGGGTCCACCGGGCTCTACTGGCGGCCGCTGCCCCTGGTCGTGGTCACCGTCCTGCTGGTCTCCCTGGTCGAGGCCCTGCTCATCCTGCCCGCCCACCTCTCCCACACGCCCAAGCGCCGCTTCGCGATCGAGCGCCGGGCCGACCAGCTCCAGGCCCGGGTGCGCGCCCTGCTCCAGCGCTTCGTCGAGCGCGTCTACGACCCGGTGCTCCAGCTCTGCCTGCGCCACCGGGGGCTCACGCTCGCCGCGGCCGTGTCCCTGCTCACCCTCTCCGGCGTCTACGCCACCAGCGCCCACATGGGCACCGTGATGATGCCGGAGGTCGCCGCCGACGAGATCGAGGCCGGGATCCGCCTCCCCGTGGGCACCACCCGCCCCCAGGCCGCCGCGGTGGCCGAGCGCCTGACCCGGGAGACCCTGGGGCTGATGGAGAGCGCCGGGCTGAACGAGGCCGCCGAGGGGGTCAAGACCAACGTGCGCGGGGAGAACTTCATCGACGTCGAGATCGTGATGAAGCCCCCCGATGAGCGGGAACTCAGCGCCGGCGAGGTCATCGCGATCTGGCGCGACGCCATCGGCGAGCTGCCCGGCGTGGACCAGATCTCCTTCGAGGCGGAGCGCGGCCCCGGCGGCATGCGCTCGGACATCTCCGTGGACCTCTCCCACGACGACATGGAGGTCCTGGCCGCCGCCGCCCAGCGCTTCAAGGAGCAGCTCGAGACCGTGCAGTACACCCGGGACGTGAGCGACAGCTACCGCCCGGGCAAGGCGCAGATCGACCTGGTGCTCACCCCCCAGGGCCGCGCGCTGGGCCTGGATCCGCGCGCCGTGGGCCAGCAGGTTCGGGCCGCCTTCTTCGGGGCCGTGGCCATGCGCCAGCTCCGCGGCACGGACGAGGTCGAGGTCCGCGTCGAGCTGCCCGCCGACGAGCGCGAAGAGCTGCAGTCCCTGGAGCGCTACGTCCTCCGCACCGACAGCGGCTTGGAGGTCCCCCTGTTGGACGTCGTGGACGTGGAGCGCACCAGCAGCCTCACCAGCATCGACCGCCGCGCCGGCCGGCGGGTCGTCACCGTCAGCCTGGACGCCGAGCCCAAGCGCGCCGTGGGCCAGATCATGGGCGTCATCGACCAGGAGCTGCTCCCCGCGCTGCGCGCCGACTACCCCGGGCTCACCTGGACCTTCGAGGGCAGCCAGGCCGAGATGCGCGAGTCCACCAGCTCCCTCTACGTCAACCTGGCCCTGGCGCTGGCCGTGGTCTACGGGCTGCTCGCCGTCGTGTTCCGCAGCTACCTGCAGCCCCTGATCATCATGTCGGCCATCCCCTTCGGCGCCGTCGGGGCCGTGCTCGGCCACATGCTGCTGGGCTACGAGCTGTCCCTGGTCAGCTTCATGGGCATGGTCGCCCTGGCCGGCGTGGTCGTGAACGACTCACTGATCATGGTCGACTACGCCAATGAGCTCCGCGCCGAGATGTCCCCCGCAGAGGCGATCCGTCAGGCCGGGCTCCGCCGCTTCCGCCCCATCCTGCTCACCACCCTCACGACCTTCGGCGGCCTCACCCCGATCATCGCCGAGGACAGCAACCAGGCCCGCCAGCTCATCCCCATGGCCATCTCGCTGGGCTGCGGCATCGTGTTCGCCACCGCCATCGTGCTGGTCCTGGTGCCCTGCCTCTACATGCTGTTGGAGGACGCCAAGCGCCGCCTGGGCCTCTCTCCCGCCTGAGCCCCGGCCCCCCGTGTACCCTGGGGCCTCTCCCCGGAGTCCCCATGCTCTGGCTCCTCGCCTGCACCGCCCCCTTCACCGCCACCCCCGGACCCTCCGTGGATTCAGGAGAGGTGGGGGACACGGCCTCGGACACCGCCGACCCCACCTCCGCGGACTGGGAGGCCCTCCAGGCTCTCTTGGACGGTCAGGCCACCGTCGAGGACACGCTGCAGCAGATCTCCGACGGTCAGGGCTGGCCGGTGCAGGGACCCGACGGCTGGGTGTTCGTGGCGCAGGGCGACGGGGCGCTGTCCTGGGCGGGCGATGCCTCCGCCTGGGAGCCCCTGGAGATGACGGCCGGCGCGGGCTTCTCGTGGATCGTGGTCGACATCCCGGTGCCCCAGGGCAGCGGCTACAAGTTCGTCTCGGGCGACAGCTACCAGGCCGACCCCTGGGCGCGGGCCTACACCTACGACGACTTCGGCGAGCTCTCCTTCGTGCGGGGATCGGGCGGTCACCTGGAGCGGCTGCGCAACGTCAGCCTGGCCGGGCGCGCCCGCACCATCCGCATCTGGGTGCCCGCCCAGACGCCCACCCACCACCTCTACGCCCACGACGGGCAGAACCTCTTCGACCCCAGCGCGCTGCACGGGGGCTGGCGCCTGCAGGAGGCGGTGGCGTCGACCACGCTGGTGGTGGGCATCGACAATGTGGGGGTGGACCGCCTGGACGAGTACGGGCCCTACCCGGACACGGTGGACGGGGTGGCGCTGGGCGGGGGCGCGGACGCGCTGCTGGGCAACCTGGTGACCTCGCTTGTGCCCCGGGTTGAAGAGATGTACGGCGCGCCGCAGAAGCGGGGGATGGTGGGCAGCTCCATGGGCGGGCTGCTCAGCCTCTACGCCGGCCTGACCCAAGCGGAGCACTGGGACTACGTGGCGAGCCTCTCGGGGACCCTGGGCTGGGGCTCCCTGGAGCTGGACGGGGCAACGCTGCTCAGCGAGATCGCCGGCCAGGATGTGGCGATCTACCTGGACTCCGGGGGGCACGACGGGGGCGGCTGCACCGACAGCGACGGGGACGGGGTGCAGGACGACGCGCCGGACGCGGACAACTACTGCGTGACCCGCCAGATGGCCGACGCGCTGGCCGCGGACGCCTGGATCTGGGAGCAGACGCTCTGGCACTGGCACGAGGCCGGGGCGGAGCACAACGAGGCCGCCTGGGCTGCCCGGGTGTGGCGTCCGGTGGGGCTCTTCGAGACCCTGGAGTGAGCCCCTGGCCTGTCTGCTGCAACTGCTTCTCCTGCTCCTGGCCTGCGCGCCCGTGGACTCCCACGAGGCCGTGGACGGGCGCCTGGACCTCTCCGAGGTGGACCTTGAAACCAGCGGGCCGGTGAGCCTGGACGGCGCGTGGTCCTTCGTCCCCGGACGGCTCCTCGCGCCGGGGGAGGACTTCGGGGAGGACGCGGGCACCCTGCCGGTCCCGGGGGTGTGGGGGGACAGCGCGCTCGCGCCCGGGATCCGCGGCGTGGGGACCTACCGCCTGGACCTGCAGCTTCCTTCGGATGGGCGCTATGAGCTGGCCATCCCCAACGTCGCCTCGGCCCACCGCGTCTGGATCGACGGCGTCTCCCTCTCGGAGCCGGTGGGGGTGCTCAGCGAGGACCCGGCGCTGATCGTCGACCGCGTCGCCCCCACGGAGCTCAGCTTCGAGCCCGGGCCCGACCGGCGGGTGGAGATCCTGCTCCAGGTGGGCAACCGCCAGCACCGCACGGCCGGCATCCGCAAGCCCATCCTGCTGGGCCAGGACCGCCAGCTCAGCCTGCTCCACCAGCAGCTCCTGGTCTGGGACGCCCTGTCTGTGGGCGTCAAGCTGGCCTTTGGTCTGGCCTTCCTGCTCTTCTTCGGGATGCAGCGCGACCGCCGGGCGCTCTGGTTCTCCGGGGTCGCCATCGGCTTCGGGCTGCACCAGCTCTTGAGCGGGACCTCGGATCTGTGGGCCACCCTGGCGCCGGAGCTGCCCTGGATCCTGCGCCTGCGCGCCGAATACGCCCTCTCCGGACTCAGCAGCGTCTTTGGTCTCCTGCTGGCCCTGGAGATCTCCCAGACCGCCCTCCGCAGGCCCCTGGCCGCGCTGATGGTGGGGCTGAACGCCCTCTGGGGGGTGGCCGGGCTGCTGCTGCCCATGTCCTGGATGGGCACCTACCTCTCGCTCATGCAGGCCACCGTCGCGGTCAGCGTGTTCGTGGCCGGGCTGTGGTCCGTCCAGGCCGCCCGCCAGGGCAACCGCGGGGCCGCGTTCATCTCGGGCTTCCTGGGGCTGCTGCTGCTGGCGGTGGTCCACGATGCCCTCGCCAGCATGGACGTGGTCCAGACCCAGGCGCGGCTGATCGGCGTGACCTTCGATGTGCTCATCATCTCGGAGGCCCTGGTCCTCCTCCGCAGCTTCTCGGAGGCTTTCCTGGCCAACGCGCGCCTGAGCGCCGGGCTCCAGGAGGCCAACCGCACCCTCGAGGAGACCAACCGGGCCATCCTGCGCTTCGTGCCCGAGCAGTTCCTGGGCCTGCTGGGCCGCGAGAGCGTCGTGGAGGTTCAACGCGGCGACAGCTCCCAGCTCCGGATGCACATCCTGTTCTGCGACATCCGCCAGTTCACGCCTCTGGTGGAGAGCATGGGCAGCGGCCAGGCCTTCCCCTTCATCAACCGCTACCTGCTGCACATGGAGCCCGCGATCCAGGCCCACGGCGGCTTCATCAACCAGGTCCTGGGGGACGCCATCCTGGCCCTCTTCCCCGGAGAGGCCGACGACGCGGTGCACGCCGCGGTGGAGATGGTGGCCGCGCTCCAGGGCTTCAACGCCCAGGTGGACACCCCCCTGGAGGTGGGCTTCGGCCTGAACTCCGGCGAGCTCATGCTGGGCACCATCGGCGGCGCGGATCGCCTGGCCGACGGCGTGATCGGGGACGCCGTGAACGAGGCCGCGCGCATCGAGGGCATGACCAAGATGTACGGCACCACCCTGCTCATCGGCGAGCAGACCTTCCAGCAGCTTCGCCGCCCCGAGGCCCTGAGCCTGCGCGAGCTGGACCGCGTGGTCGCCAAGGGAAAGTCCGAGCCCGTGCGCATCTACGAGGTGCTCGACGCCCTCCCCGAGCCCGCCCGCCAGGCCCGCCTTTGCACCCTGGAGGCCTTCCGCGCCGGCGTCGCCGCCTACCAGTCCGGGGCCCTCGCCCAGGCCCAGCGCGCCTTCCAGAGCTGCGCCGCCCAGGACCCCAGCGACCCCGTGACCCAGCTCTACCTGGGGCGCTGCGCCGCCCTTTTGCGCGACGGCCTGCCCGCCGGCTGGAGCGGGGTGACGGTGCTCACGCGCAAGTAGGCCCGCCCTATACTCCGGCCCATGGACACCCTGACCCTCCACGCCTTCGGCGACAACGACCGCTCCGGCAAGGTGCGCTGGACCTGCGCCGAGCTCGGCATCCCCGTCATCGAGCGGCGCCTGCGCTTCCCCGAGCAGCGCCAGGAGCCCTACCTGAGCCTCAACCCCCTGGGCGCCGTCCCCTGCGTCGAGTACCGCGGGCAGACCCTGGGGGAGTCCACGGCCATCTGTCAGTGGCTCGCAGAGGAGCACGGATCGGCCCTGACGCGCCCCGTGGGTCACCCCCAGAGGCTGGAGTATCTCTGGTGGATCTCAGCCACATCGGAGACCTGCGAGGTCAGGCTGGTCGACGCCTCCGTCTCGAAGATCGGCCTGCTTCCCCCCGAGGTTGAGGCCATCCAGGGCCGCATGGTCAAGCGGCGCATCCGGGCGCTGGCCGCCAAGGCACCCGAGCAGGGCTACCTGCTGGGGGAGTTCTCGCTGGCCGACATCTTCCTGGCCTACAGCGTGCGCCTGGGGCGCTCCCTGGGGTACCTGGACCCGGAGCTGGGGGCCGCCTGGTACCAGAGGGTGCGCGCGCGGCCTGCAGCACAGACCGCGCGCTTCTTCCCCGAGTAGGACCCTCCCGGGGACCCTCTCGGGAACCCTCTCGGGGACCCTCAGCCCAGCAGCGCCTTGGCGTGCCAGTCCACGTGGTCACCCGCGAAGGTGCTCACGAAGTAGTAGCTGTGGTCGTAGCCGGGCTGCATGCGCAGGGTCAGGGGGTGACCCAGGCGCTCGCAGGCGGCCTGGAAGACCTCCGGCTGGAGCTGGGGACCCAGGAAGCTGTCGGCCTGGCCCTGATCGATCAGGATGGGCTGCCGCTCGGAGACCCCGTCCAGCAGGCGGGTGGCGTCCCACTGCGCCCAGGTGTCCTCGTCTGCGCCCAGGTAGGCCGAGAAGGCCTTCTGACCCCACGGAACCCCAGACGGATTGACGATGGGTGAGAAGGCCGAGATCGAGCTGAACCTCCCCGGCTCCCGCAGACCCAGCACCAGCGCGCCGTGGCCGCCCATCGAGTGGCCGGTGATGCCCTGCTTGCCGCTGACCGGGAAGTGCTCGGCGATCAGCGCGGGCAGCTCCTGGGTCAGGTAGGTCTCCATCTGGTAGTGGGCCTTCCAGGGGGCCTGGGTGGCGTTCAGGTAGAAGCTGGCCGCCTGGCCCAGATCCCAGCCTTCAGCGTCGGCCACGCCCTCACCCTTGGGGGAGGTGTCCGGGCATATCAGCACGATGCCGTGGCGCGCGCAGTGCTGCTGGAAGCCGCCCTTGGTGATGACGTTCTGCTCGCTGCAGGTCAGGCCGCTCAGGTACCACAGAGCGGGCCGGGGACCGTCGGCCACCTGCGGGGGCAGGTAGACCGCGAAGTTCATGGGCACGCCCAGGACCTTGGAGTCGTGCCTCCAGACCTCCTGGCGCCCGCCGAAGCAGGCCTTGGACTCGATGCGCTCCATGGCCGACCTCAGAAGTGGATGACGGTGCGGATGGACTTGCCGTGGTGCATCAGATCAAAGGCCTCGTTGATCTGCTCCAGGGGCAGGTTGTGGGTGATGAAGGGGTCGAGCTGGATCTTCCCGTCCATCGCGTCGTCCACCATCCCGGGCAGCTCGGTGCGGCCGCGCACGCCACCGAACGCGCTGCCGCGCCACACGCGACCCACGACGAGCTGGAAGGGGCGGGTGGTGATGTGCTGGCCCGCGCCGGCGACGCCGATGATCACGGACTCGCCCCAGCCCTTGTGGGTGCACTCCAGAGCGGCGCGCATCACGTCCACGTTGCCGATGCACTCAAAGGAGAAGTCCACGCCGCCGTCGGTCATCTCGGCGATCACCTCCTGGATGGGGCGCTCGTGGTCCTTGGGGTTGACCACGTCGGTGGCGCCCATCTCCTGCGCCAGGGGGAACTTGGAGGGGTTGATGTCGATGCCGATGATCTTGCTGGCCTTGGCCTGCACGGCGCCCTGGATGACGGCCAGCCCGATGCCGCCCAGCCCGAAGACGGCCACGGTGTCGCCCTCCTGGACCTTGGCGGTGTTGTGGACGGCGCCGATGCCGGTGGTCACGCCGCAGCCCAGCAGGCAGACCTTCTCCAGGGGGGCGTCCTCGCGGACCTTGGCCAGCGAGATCTCCGGGACGACGGTGTACTCGGAGAAGGTGGAGGTGCCCATGTAGTGGTAGATGGGCTGCCCCTCGTAGGAGAAGCGGGTGGTGCCGTCGGGCATCAGGCCCTTGCCCTGGGTGGCGCGCACGGCCTGACACAGGTTGGTCTTGCCGGACTTGCAGAACTTGCACTCGCGGCACTCGGCCGTGTAGAGCGGGATCACGTGGTCGCCGGGGCTCAGGGAGGTGACGCCCTCGCCGACCTCGACCACCACGCCGCCGCCCTCGTGGCCGAGCACGCAGGGGAACACGCCCTCGGGGTCATCGCCGGACAGGGTGAACGCGTCGGTGTGGCAGACGCCGGTGTGGGTGATGCGGACCAGCACCTCTCCCTTCTTGGGGGGGGCGACGTCGATCTCGACGATCTTGAGGGGCTCACCGGGGCCGAAGGCGACTGCTGCGCGGGACTTCATGGGGGACTCCAGGGTGGGAACTATTTGAGGTAGCGGTGGACCAGCTTCACGGCCTGGTCGATCGAGGCATCCAGTCCAGGGTCTCCCTGGGCTTCGGCGAATGGGCCGAAGGTCTCCCGCAGGTGGGACTCCAGCACCTCGGACATCAGCCCGTTCACGGCGCCCCGCAAGGCGGCGATCTGCTGGAGGACGGGGGCGCAGTCACTGCCCGCATCGATGGCGCGCTCCAGGGCCGCTGCCTGGCCTTGGATGCGCTTGAGGCGGGCGATGGCCTTTCGCTTGTCTTCTGGGGAGTGGGGCATGGTGGATACTCCGGGGGAGTATATGGATACTCGGGGGGAGTATCAAGGAGAGGGGCTCAACGAGTGGAACGGGCTTCTCGGACCACCGCCAGAAAGCTGCGGAGTTCGCGCCATACCGTCGGGGTCAGCAGGATGAGCCCGAGGACATTGGGGACGCACAGCAGGAACACCAGCGCGTCGGAGATCTCCAGCACCGCGTCCAGCTTGATGGCCGCCCCGACCACGATGAACAGGCAGAACACCGCGCTGTAGATCTGCTGGGCGCGTTTGCCCTCGCCGACCAGGTAGGTCCAGCCCTTGAGCCCGTAGTAGGCCCACGCGATCATGGTGGACACCGCAAAGAGCAGCGCCACGACCGCGATGGGGTAGGGCGCGCTGGGGGCCGTCTGGGCGAAGGCCTGGGAGGTCATCGCCACGCCCTCCAGGTCGGTGTCCATGAACCCGGGCACCGACTCGGCGGTGGTCAGGATGACCAGGGCGGTCAGGGTGCACACGATCACCGTGTCGAAGAAGGGGCCCATGAGCGCGACCAGGCCCTCGGTCGCGGGGTGGTTGGTCTTGACCGCGGAGTGGGCGATGGAGGCGGAGCCGATGCCGGCTTCGTTGGAGAAGACGGCTCGTTGGAAGCCGATGATCATGACCCCAACGCCTCCACCTGCGATCCCCTCGGGCGTGAAGGCTTCAGTCCAGATGCGAACGAGGACAGGCTGGATGACTTCGTGCTGGCTGAGCACCAGGGCCAGCGCCGCCAGGATGTAGGTGGTGCCCATCACGGGCACGAGCTTGTCGGTGACCTTGGCGATGGTCTTCACGCCGCCCAGGATCACGGCCCCCACGATGACCGCCAGGACCAGCCCCACCACCCAGCCGTAGCCAGCCAGCGCCCCCTGCGGGCCGCCGGTGATGGCCTGGAGCTGCACCGCGGCCTGGTTGGCCTGGAACATGTTGCCGATGCCCAGGCAGCCGATCACGATGCCCAGGGCGTAGAAGCCACCGATGGCCTTGCCCAGCCTGGGGACGCCCAGCTCGGCCAGGCCCTTCTCCAGGTAGTGCATGGGGCCACCGGAGACGCTCCCGTCGGGCAGGTGCTCGCGGTAGCGCACGCCCAGGGTGCACTCCACGAACTTGGTGGCCATGCCCAGCACGCCGGCCAGGACCATCCAGAACACCACGCCGGGCCCGCCGGCCGCGATGGCCACCGCCACGCCGCCGATGTTGCCGATCCCCACGGTGCCCGAGAGGGCCGTGGTCAGGGCCTGGAAGTGGGTGATCTCGCCGGGGGCGTCCGGCTCGTCGAACTGCCCGGCCGTGACCCGCAGGCCCAGGGGCAGCCCCCAGAGATTGATGCCCAGAAAGGCCAGGGTGAAGAAGGCCGCGCCGGCGACCAGCCACACCACGACCAGCGGCCAGTCGGCCCCGAACGCGTGGACTTTGTAGAACACCACCGACGTGATGGCGTCGGCTGCGGGTTGTGCGATTCGGTCCAAGCGCTCGTCAAAGGGCATCCAGTCTCCAGCAGGGGGGCTGGATGGCGGGTAACAGGCCGATCCCCTGTCACCACCGGACGGGCCGCCTCAGGAGAAGCGGACCTCGAGCACCTGGAAGTCCGCGCCAACGGCCCGCAGGAAGTCGGCCAGGGGACCCCACGCGCTCTGGAAGCTGCCGGAGCGCGCGGACTGCAGGGCCATGCGGGCGGCGTGCAGGTTGCCTTTGCTGCCCTCGGCCCGCTCAGGGTCCAGGACCTGCAGGTGGGCAGCGTAGGTCTCGAGCTGGTTGAGCAGCTCGGTGGCCTCCAGCGCGATGGCGCCCTCGCCCTGCGCCTGCCAGAACTGGGCGCGCTCGCTCAGCCAGCCGCCCGGATCGGCGCTGGGGTGGGCGATCAGGTAGCGGGCCACAGACATCGCCACCGCCTCGCGGGCGATGTGCTGCTGCTGGGCGTGGTCTCGCTCGGCGCGGAGGGTCTGCAGGCGCTCCGACTCGGGCGCACCGAGCAGTGCATCGCGGAGATCGCCGACCACGATGTCCCGCAGGCGGGCCGGCTTGGCGTGGCTGGCCTCTCCCTGCAGCTCCAGGCGCAGGAACTCGTGGATCAGGGGCCGCGCGTCAGCCTGGGTCGAGGCCGGAAAGAGCGCCAGGAGGGGGGCGGCGAGCGCCGCGAGGTCATGGGTATCGGGCATCAGAACAGGGCCCGAGCGGAGCGGAAGTTGCCGGCCTGCATGGCCGCCTTCCACTGCTCGTAGCGCTGCTCGTTGCCCTCGCCCTCGTTCATGGCCTCCCGCAGGCGGCTGATGTTGCCGTCGAAGTAGGCGGAGGCCAGCACGTTGTGGCCCTGGGGGAGGGCTTCCACCACCTCTTCCATGACCCGGAACTGGTCGGCGTAGAAGCCACGGCCTCGGCGGACGCCGATCCGCGAGCAGAGCAGGCGGGTGAAGAACTCCGTGGTGCCCTCGTTGATGTTGAAGCCCATCTCCCGCAGGTAGGACCCGTCGGTGAAGAGGTGCATGGACTCGTGGATGGCGGTCGCAGGTTCTCCTCGCCCCTGGTGGATGAAGATCTGCGTCCCATCCACGAAGGCGTTGGTCCCGTAGGCCAGCGCCTCGGCCTCGGTGAAGCGGGCGCTGGTGTTGGGGTTGATGCGCGCCATGGCGTACTGCACCCAGCGGGCCTGGTACTGCTCGTGGGACAGGATGTTGACGTGCCCGTCCGCGCCGTTGCCCTGGCCGTCGAAGCTGGACCGGATGTAGTAGTTGAAGAACTCATCCTGCTGGATGAAGGCGTCAATCTCCGCACCGGTGGTGTGGTCGACCTCCCGGCCGCGACCTGTGCCCTGCTCGAGCGAGGGCGTCGCGTGCAGGTGGTCGGCGTCGTGCGCGGCGTGCTCGGCCTCCGACTCGTGGGCGTGGTCGTGGCCCGACTGTGTGGGGCGGCGAGCGTATGATTGACCCATTCGTGGTCCCTTCGGTGCCTGCCCATCATAGTGATGGGGAGGATTGAGGCCAAGACAGGATCTCCGTACGCCCGCAGTACAGCAGGCGCACGGAGAGACGGTGGCGCTGGTTCCAGGAGGCCTTCTGGCTCGACCTCAGCGCTTGACGAAGCGCACGATGTCGTGGTCCTGGCCGCGCAGGACGCTGCCGACCTGCTTGCCGCGCAGCTTGACGCCGTAGAACTCCTCGATGGCGCCGTGGACGGCTCCATAGGTGAAGCTCAGCTCGCGGTCGGAGCCCTGGGGCTCGTCGGCGCTGCAGATGGTGTCGCTGAGGTAGACCTCGTAGACCTCGCCGTCCTCCAGGATCTTGAGCTCGTTGACGATGCAGAGCCGGGTGCCCTCGGGACCGAGGGCCTGGGTGAGGATCGCAGCCCCCTCAGCACCCTCAGCCGGTCCCTTCCCGGACAGCCCCAGGGACTGCACCAGGCTGGAGCCGCGCTTGCGGCCTGCGGAGCGAAGGGCGACCATCGCGGCGCGCTTGCCCAGGGCCTCCTCGACGCCGGTGACCACTGCTCGAAAACACACGATGCTGGAGAAGTCCCCGAGCTGGGGACGGATGGACTCGCTCATGCTTGCCTTCAATGTGGTGGCCCCCTCCAGTGACCTGGAGGGGACCTTGTAGGATCAACGCTTGACGAAGCGGACGATGTCGTAGTCCTGGCCGCGCAGGATGCTGCCGACCTGCTTGCCGCGCAGCTTGATGTCGTAGAACTCCTCGATGGCGCCGTGGATGGCCCCATAGGTGAAGCTCAGCTCGCGGTCGGAGCCCTGGGGCTCGTCGGCGCTGCAGATGGTGTCGCTGAGGTAGACCTCGTAGACCTCGCCGTCCTCCAGGATCTTGAGATCGTTGACGATGCACAGCTTGGTGCCCTCGGGACCGAGGGCCTGGGTGAGGATCGCAGCCCCCTCAGCACCTTCGGCCGGTCCCTTCCCGGACAGCCCCAGGGACTGCACCAGGCTGGAGCCGCGCTTGCGGCCTGCGGAGCGGAGGGCGACCATCGCGGCGCGCTTGCCCAGGGTCTCCTCGACGCCCACGACCAGGGCGCGGAAGCAGACGATGCTGGAGAAGTCGCCCAGGACGGGGCGCAGGGTCTCGGTGGTGTTCTTGTCTTCCATGGGGAGCTCCTTCAAGCCAGCAGCTTGGCGATTTCCTTCGCCGCGCGGTTGATGTCGAAGAAGACCAGGCCGAGCTTGGCCTTCTTGGAGGTGAGGACGCTGAGCACAGCGTCGGGGCCGCAGCGGGTGAGGACGACGTAGCCCTCGTCACCGCGGATCATGACCATCTCGAAG
>JAZAMN010000068.1:0-15956 GCA_036229005.1 Myxococcota bacterium | reverse complement strand
GGCACAACGCAGCCCCCGCCCGCCCTCAGCCACCTCCAACCATGGAGCATGTCGGCCCATCGGGCTGCATTGCGCCTTCATTTGCCCGACCCGCAGGGGAGAGGGCCCCCGTGTGGGGCCCGTGGCAAATGGAGGCGCAGTGCAGGTCGCGTCCCGCGACCCGACGCCGAGGGGGGGGCCTGGGGGGGACTGGCGAAGGTCCCCCCTGGGGGTCCAGCCGGCTTCGCCGGCGTAGGGGGCTTGCCCCCAACTCAAAAAACACAGCCACGCGCTCCTACCCGGCACCACCCCTCACGAAGGCACCCGACCGCCCAGGCTCGACCTCGTCTACTCGCCTCGGCACAACGCAGCCCCCGCCCGCCCTCAGCCACCTCCAACCATGGAGCATGTCGGCCCATCGGGCTGCATTGCGCCTTCATTTGCCCGACCCGCAGGGGAGAGGGCCCCCTTGTGGGGCCCGTGGCAAATGGAGGCGCAGTGCAGGTCGCGGAACGCGACCCGACGCCGTGGGGGGGGCCTGGGGGGGACTGGCGAAGGTCCCCCTGGGGGTCCAGCCGGCTTCGCCGGCGTAGGGGGCTTGCCCCCTACTCAGAAACCAGCCCCAAGCAACGTGAACCCCATCACCCGCACCTCATGGTCCCCGACCGCGACCCCCACAACCATCACCCGGTCGCCCACTGCCCCTCGCAGCGCGTCAGCGCCCTCACCCACCAAGACATAGCGGCCGCCGCCCGCAGGAAGGAGCACCAACCGGCTCCCATCCAGGGCAAGCACCCCCACGAAGGGGATGGATCCATCCTGCGCGGCGAGCACCTCCCACTCCTGGACGCTCACGCGGCGGGTGCCCTTGCCGGTGACGGAGACCGTGCAGTCGTCCAGCGCCCGCAGGGCCTGGCTGCCCGAATCCAGCACCAACTCATGGCGCTGGCCCTCCGGCTCCTGGAGGGTGACCTGCTCACCCTCCACCTGGATCAGGCCCTGGTAGCTGTGCACACAGCCCAGCAGGATCAGCGCGACCACTCGAAGCCCTCCAGCGCGTAGAGGCCGCAGTCCTCGACCGGGAGACGGTCCATCGCAGGCTGCAGCATGGCGTCCGCCTCGGCCAGCTCCCTGCGCTGCTCCAGCAGCGAGCGGATCGACGCCAGTGTGTCCTCGACGGTGAAGGGATCGTCGGGGGTGTCGGCGGCCAGAAGGAGCTCAGAGAGGTAGGGCCACGCAGCCCAGGCCACCCGGCGCCAGGCCTCCCCATCCATCTCCGGCCCCCAGTGCTCCCGAAGCGTCGGATCCAGGCGGATGCAGGACCACATGACTGCGGACTCCCAGGCGGGGAGCTCGGTGGTCAACAGACGCCCGACGGACTCCCCAAGGGCCCGGACCTGGTGCAGCAACGCGCGATCCACCCGGGCGAGGGCCAACAGGGACTCATCGCTGGCCTGAACCAGCTCGGGGTAGTGCTCCTCGCGCAGGAGGCGGGCGACCTCGACGTCGGGGAGCTGCAAGGAGTTTGGGAAGCGCAGCCCGCTGACGGACGGGGCCTCGGCCTCCTCTTCGTGCCAGGAGAAGCCCCCCAACCCAAAGTCCTCGCTGGGCTCGTCGTTGGCGTCCTCGTCCAGACCCAGGGTGGGCTCGGCGGCTGTCCAGATGTCGCCGGCCTCGGTGAGCGCGACCTCCTGCTCGTCCAGAGGGGCGGGAGCGATGGGCTCGAGCTCCGCGTGCAGACGCAGATCGGTGACCTCGGTGACGTCCTCCTCCAGGGGCGCGAAGCTCTCCGTGGCGTCTCCGAGCTCCGAGAGCCGGGCGAGGGAGCTGGCGGGGACGGCGAGCTCGGTGACCTCCTCGGTGTCCTCGTGGGAGAGCTCCCAGAGGCCGTGTGCGGGGCCCAGCAGCGCCTCCAGGGGAGGGCGATCGTCCTGCAACTCGATGTGCGAGGGCTCGTCATCCACGTCAACCGAGAGCTCCTCCAGCGCGGGGTCACTGACCTCAAGCAGGTCGTCCTGGGAGAGCAGCGCGACCTCCTCCGTGGGGGCATCGAGCTCGAGCTCCTCCAGATCGTCCACCCCACCGCTGACCTCCTGCGCGCCGCCTCCTGACACGCTCAGCTCGCGCGCGGTGCGCATCGGGTCGTCGGCGCGCGCTGCGTCCTCCATCTCGTCGATCCCGGACAAGAGCGAGGACAGCCGCTTCTTGATCTTGTCGAACAGGGCCATCGCGCGGGATGGTACCAGCCCCCCGCGTTCGCCGCAGTCAGGGGAACAATGCCTTGACGGGCAGAGTCCGCGTACCATATGAACCCGTGCTTTTCGGCGGCACCGAAGATGCTCCCGGGTCAACCCGGCGCTTCGCCGAGCCCACACTCTGCGTTCGGGCGGAAAACCATGCTCCTCCTTCCCAAGACCATTGGTCCCGTGACCCTCCAGCGCAAGCTGGGCACCAGCGGCGTGTCCGAGTCCTACCGGGGGGTCCTGGTCGAGGACGGCCGGCCGGTGCTCGTGCGCCGCATCCTGCCCTTCGTGACCCAGGACCGCTCGCGGCTGGCCAACCTGCAGGCCCGCGTCGAGGACCTGATGGGCGTGTCCCACCCCCTGCTGGTCCCCATCCTGGACTGGGTCGAGGCGGGCGATGAGCGCCTGGTGGTCGAAGACTTCGTCGAGGCCATCAACCTGGAGCGCGTGATCACCTGGTGCCGCCAGAACGGCCAGCCGGTGCCCCAGAACATCTTCCTGAACCTGGCCACGCAGCTCTGCTCCGCGCTGGAGGTCCTGCACGGCCGGCCGGGGCGCGCGACCGGAAGCCCCAAGGTCCTGCACCTGGGCCTGCAGCCGGCGCACCTCTTCCTGACGCCCAACGCCCGCGTGCTCCTGGGCGGCTTCTCCCTGACCCGCGCCCCCGCGGGCCTGAGCAAGGGCAACGTGGGATCCCCCGTGCCCCAGCGGCTGGAGTACCTGAGCCCCGAGCAGACCTGGTCCGACCAGCAGCTCGACTGCGCCAGCGACGTGTTCTCCCTGAGCGCGATTCTCTACGAGTTCGTGACCCTGCGGCCCCTGTTCCGGGCGGAGAGCAGCCTGCAGACCCTCAAGCAGGTGCGCGAGGCAAGCGTCGCCCCCGCCATGGTGCACGTCCAGGATCGCCTGCCCGGCCTGGAGAAGGTGCTCTCCCGCGCCCTGAGCCAGACCCCGGCGCACCGCTATCAGCGGGCGTTCGTGCTGCGCGAGGAGCTGCGCGGCCTGATGGCGGGCTACGACTTCTCCAACATCGTGCAGGACACCCAGGCCTTCCTGGAGCCGGTGGTCAACGCGCGGAACACGGCGCCCCCGCTGTCCCGCCCGCCCCAGCCCACCCCTACCGCGGACCACGTCGCCGCGGCCGAGCGCATCGCCGAGAAGGCACGCCAGGAGCGCCTGGATCGCGCTGCCCGGGAGCGCAAGGCCGCCGCGCTGGCCGCTGCCCAGGACATCCAGGAGCACTCGGACCCGGCCACCGATGTGGTCGAGCCCCCGGCCCCCGCGCAGCCCCGCCCTGTGCGACCGCCGGCGCCCGCGCCCTTCCACCCCATCGCCGGCGGCTTCGGCGACGCCCCTACAGCCAACCCGACCCTGCTGCCCGAGGACGAGGTCCCCGGGCTGGGCCACAAGGACGAGACCACCAACGTGGGCTTCACGCCGCCCCCTCCGGTCCCGCCCCTGCCCGAAGATCGCGGCGAGGTCACCCAGGCTGAGCCCCCTCCCCCGCCGCCTCCGGTCGAGGACCGAGGAGAGCCCACCGCCGCTCTGCCTGCACCCCAGGTACGCGTGGGCCCACCCCAAGGCTTCAGCGACGAGCAGCCCGAGGAGGTCCTGGAGGCCCTGGACGCCCCCGACGGCAGCGACTCGGGGATCCTGGACGAGGACACCGACATCGGCCCGGCCCCTGACCTGGCCGAGACCACCGCAGCCCTCCCGCCCCCGGTGATGCAGCCCCTGGCGGCCAAGCCCGTGGCCCCGCCCGTGGAGCCCGCGCCCGCCACCGATCCGAGCCTCGGCGTGCTCCACGAGACCCCAGGCGACCAGCCCCCTCCGCCGCCCCCGGTGGAGCAGAGCATCGCCCCCAAGACCCCCGCGCAGACCGCGCCGCCCCCCGCCCCGGAGAGCGCCCCCACCGACGATGAGCCCCCCCGCAAGCGCCGCGTGTGGCCTCTGGTGCTCGGTGGCGTGGCCGCCGTGACCCTGGTCATGTGTGCCGGTCTTGGGGCCGCCGCCTGGTTCAAGCTCAAGGACGCCTCCGAGGGCTTCGAGGACTTCGCCGCCGGCCTGGAGGAGCTCAACACCACCGAGGCCCTGGCCGAGGCCGAAGCCGACGCCGAGCCGGAGATCGAGGCGCCCGAGCCCACTGAGGCCAGCCCCGAGCCCACCAGCGCGCCGACCCCAGCTCCCAGGACCACGCGCACCGAGCCCGCAGTGGCCAGCGCACCCACCCGCCGCAGCGCGGAGCCCACCGCCGCCCCCACGCGGAGCAGCAGCCCTCCGACCACGCGGGAGCCGAGCAGCCGCACCTCGTCGATGGCCAGCAGCGCAAGGAGGCCCGCCTCGACCAGCAGCTCGAGCGGTGCGGTCGCCCCCAAGGAGAGCCGCGGCACCTCTTCGGCCCGCTCCAGCAGCGATGCGGACGCGATGGCCTTCCTGGAGGAGCCCGCCGCGCCCCTGGAGGACAGCGGACTCGAGGACCCCGGCCCGGATCTGGACGCCTACGTGAACGCCGCCCGCAGCGGGCGCCTGACCACCGGCGAGCGCCAGGATCTGGAGTTCGTGGGCACCGACAGCCTGGACTACACGCGCAGCCGGGCCCTGCTGCTGATGGACGCCGAGCAGCGCGAAGATGACAAGGACGTCAAGCGCTACCTGGACCAGCTCATGCTGCTTCCGGAGAACCGCTACAACAGCGTCTACCTGAGCAAGCGGGCGGCCTGGCACGCCAACCACAAGCAGTACCAGCGCGCTCTGGACGACGCGCTGCAGGCCGAGCGCTACTGGGCCCGCATCCCCAGCGAGCTTGTGCATGGGACCAAGGCGGACATCTACGAGACCAAGGCGGCGGCCTATCAGGGCCTGTTCTACGCCTCCGGAGACGACCTGGAGCTGCTCGACCAGTCGGTGCGCGCCTGGGACGCCTACAAGCGCCACGTGTCCAGCAAGGGCGCCGCGGCCGAGGCCGAGCGGGCCCAGGCCCAGATCGACAAGCTCGAAGACATCCGCGCCCGCCTGGAGTAGACGATGCTGACCTTCATCCTGATGAGCCTTGGCTGCGCCACCCACATGATCTCGGGGCAGGTCGTGGACCGGAACGGGGAGCCCGTCGAGCGGGCCATCGTGACCGTGGAGCCCGGCGGCGTGCAGATCGTGACCGACTCCGAGGGCTACTGGGAGATCGACTACCTGCGCGACGAATACGGGGAGCGCACCCGCCTGGACAAGCGCACCGACTACACGGTCGAGGCCTTCAAGGTGGGCTACCACCCGCGCGACCAGGACTTCTACTACAAGCGCGGCGAGTACACGGCCGAGCTGCTCGTCCTCAACGAGGACAGCATCCGCGTCATCCCCGAGGAGCAGGAGCTGGACCCGGACGCCTACCCGGACCGCACCCACTCCGCCGGGGCCAACTACGAGGGCGAGTAGTGCTCCTGCTCTGGCTCGCCTGCACCCCGGCCCCCCCGCCCGCGGTCCCCAGCCCCCTGGATGACTCCTGGGTGGGCCAGATCGTGTCCGAGCCCCAGCGCTTCGAGGACACCATCTCCGCCGACCGCGACGCCTGGGTGGCCCTGCACGCCAACCGCTGGAGCGGCGCCCACCGCGACCAGGGCGCTGCCGCCTCCCGCTCCCAGGCCCTGCGCGCCGATCTGGCCCTGCGGGTGGCCCACATCGAGTCCCAGGGCTGGGAGAGGACCCTGGCCCTCTGGGAGCAGCGCGGCAACCTCCCCCAAGGCTCGGCGCTCCCCTGGTTCGCGGCGCTGGCCCTGCTGGAGTCCGGCGGCGACCCCGCCCCCTGGCTGATGAAGGTGGACGGCCACTGCGACCCGATGGTGCAGGAGGCTGCGCGAACCCTCATCCAGCACCCCAGCGTGTCCAAGCGCATGGAGGAGGTGGGAGAGAACCCGCTGATCCAGCGCTTCGACGCCCACCTCTCGGCCCGGGAGGGTGCCTCGGACACCTGGCCCACCGGCATCGCCCACAGCGAGGACATCGGGGGCGTGACCCGCCAGTTCGCCGATCCGCAGCTCCCGTGGACGCTGGCCGTGGTGCTCCAGCGGCAGGACCAGCCCACCACCGGCCTCCCCGCCCTGCTGTTCTCGGACTGCCTGGACGAGAGCACCTGCGGCGCCGACGCCATCGCCGCTCTGGGCGTGGACCCCGCGCTGGGCCCCGTGGACAGCCCCGATCAGGCCCGGGCCATCGTCCGCGGCCTGGACGAGGTCCTGGACGCCTGGTCCCGCGATCAGCGCCAGCACGCCCCCGATGCCGGGCAGGCCCTGCTGGCCGAGCTCCAGCTCATCCCCAAGCTGCGCGCGCAGCTCCTGCTCTCCCTGGCCGACGAAGCGCTGGCCCAGGAGCACCCCCGACAGGCCCTCGCGCTGGCCCAGGCCTCCCTGGACCTGGCCGCTCCCCGCAGGATCGGGCCCGTGAACAGCCCCACCCACTTTGCCGTGCTCGCCCAGGCCCACCTGGAGACCGGGCACACCCGAGAGGCGCTCGACGCCCTCGAGGTCCTGGCAGCCAGCTACCCGGAAGCCGCCGGCGCCGACGAGATCGTCGGGGACCTGAGCGTGCTCCAGGGGCTGGACCGCCAGGGCGACTCCAAGGAGAACTGAGATGTCTTCGCTGCTGCTGCTGCTCTCCACCCAGGCGAGCGCCCAGACCTTCCGCTACGCGGAGGACCAGGCGCCCGGCATCGTGAACCCCCTCTTCTCCACGACCATGAGCGAGGCCCGCGTCGCCGAGCTGCTCTTCGACAGCCTCTACAGCGACGACCAGGAGCTGGCGACCACCCCGGAGCTCGTGCAGTCGGACGAGCTCAGCGCCGATGGCCTGTCGCTCACCCTGCGCCTGCGCAGCGACATCACCTGGCACGACGGCAGCCCCCTGTCCGCGGACGACGTCGCGTTCACCATCGGCGCCATGAAGGACCCCGGGACCCTCAGCACCGAGGCCGGCCGGGTGGCCTGGATCGAGTCCGTGCAGGTGGATGGCCCCCTGGCGCTCACCCTGCGCTTCACCGAGCCGCAGATGGCCCCCCAGGACAAGCTCACCTTCAAGATCCTGCCCGCCCACGCGTTCAGCGGCACCCAGGTCTCCCGCGGCGACAGCTTCAAGACCCGCCCCATCGGCACCGGCCCCTACAAGCTGATCCGCTACAACGACGACAACTCCATCACCTTCCAGGCCAACCCCGACAACCGCGGGGGCCAGGCGCGCATCGGCGAGATCGTGATGCGCGAGGTCAGCGACAAGAGCTACCAGGCCAAGCTGCTGCTCTACCAAAGCCTGGAGGGGCTGGTCCGCGTGCTCCCCCGCGATCTGGCCGTACTCCAGAACAACCGCGACATCGAGCTCTACCCCTACCAGACCAACTCCTGGTGGTACGTGGGCTTCAACCAGGAGCGCGCCCCCTTCGACGACGTGCGCGTCCGCAGCGCCCTGTCCTACCTGGTCGACGTCAACGCCCTGCTGGCCCCCATCGGTACCGGCGAGGTCCTCAGCGGCCCCTTCGTGCGCTCCAGCCCCTACTACAACCACAAGGTGGCCAGCCGCGACTACGACGAGGGCCAGGCCGCCGCGCTGCTGGAGGACGCCGGCTTCGTGCGCGAGGCGGGCATGTGGAGCCGGGACGGCGAGCCCCTGACCCTCACCCTGAGCGCCCACCGCACCCTGGAGTCCGCCCAGGAGGTCGTCATCAACCTCCAGTCCCAGCTCCGCAGCGGCGGCGTGCAGGTCGAGGTGGACTTCCTGGACGAGGCCGAGTGGAAGGCCAAGGTCTGGCGCGAGCGCGACTACGACCTGGTGCTCAGCCAGTGGAGCTTCGACCGCAACGAGGACATCCGCGAGCAGCTCCACTCCAGCGGCGCCCGCAACTTCGGCGGCTACAACAACCCCGAGGTCGACGCCCTGCTGGACGAGGCCCGCAGCACCCGGGACCCCCACGTCAAGAAGGCCAGCCTGCGGCAGGTCCACGCGCTGGTCGCCCAGGACACCCCGATGATCTTCCTGTGGACCCTGGACAGCTACAGCGCCCTGTCCACCAAGGTCGAAGACGTCGTCATCCACCCCTTCTACTTCTTCACCTGGGTGCGCCAGTGGCACATGAAGGGCTGACGGATCGGTGAGCCCGCGCTCCCTGGCTGGGCTGGGGCGCGCGCTGGCGACCCACCTGGGTGGCTTCGTCCTGGCCATCCTGGGGGCCGCTCTGCTGCTCCAGCTCCTGCTCTCCCTGGCCCCCGGCGACGCCGCCGACCTGGTGGCCGGTGACCCCGATCTGCGCGCCGCGCTCGTGCAGAGCTGGGGCCTCGACCGCCCCGTGTGGTCCCGCACCCTCACCTGGCTGAGCGCCATGCTGGGGGGCGACTGGGGCATGTCCCTGACCACCCGCCCCGGCACCCCCGTCGCCGAGCTGGTCGCCCGCAGCAGCGCCTGCAGCGCGCCTGTCCTCGCTGGCAGCCTGATGCTCTCCTTGAGCTTGTCTGTGCTCCTGTCTTGGAAGAGGTGGACCCTGGTGTCCCGGGGCCTGTCCCTCACCTCCGTCCTGCCGGTCTTCCTCCTGGCTGCGGCCGCCATCGTCGGCGCAAACGAGGTCACCTTTGCCGGGATCCAGGCCGGGCGCTGGTCGGCCCCCGCGTGGTTCGCCCTGCCCGTCGTGGATCACCCCCTGCGCACCGCCCTCGCCGTGCTCTGCCTGGGGCTGGGCTCCTCGGCCTTCTCGGAGATGCACCAGGAGAGCGTCGAGGCCCTGGAGCGCCTCCGCCGGGCCCCCTTCGTGCTGGCCGCGCGCGCCCGGGGCGCCTCGCTGACCCCCATCCTGCTGCGCAACCTGGCCCTGCCGCTCTCCGGACTGGTCGCCCGCCGCGCGGCCTTCTTCGTGGGCGGGCTGGTGGTCATCGAGAAGGTGCTGCAGATCCAGGGCGCCGGCGCGCTGCTCTGGCAGGCCTGCAGGCAGCGGGACTGGCCGCTGGTCGTGGGGCTCTCCCTGGTCGCGGCCGTGGTCGTCGCGGGCACCCGCCTGGCCGCCGACCTCTTCCGCCTGGCTCTGGACCCCCGCCTGCGGGCCGCCCAGTGAGCCCAAGCGTGCCCGGCGCGGTGAGCCGCCTCCGCCAGCGCGTGGGCCTGGCCCTGGTGCTCCTTCCGCTGCTGCTCTGGGCCCTGTCCCTGGGCGCCGGCTACGAGGTGGTGACCGACGTCCACCCCGCCCTGGCCTCGCTGCGCCCCCAGAGCGGGCACATCATGGGGACCGACCACCTGGGCCGGGACGTGTTCTGGCGCTGGGTGACCGCCTCCGAGTCCTTCGTCGGCCCCGGCCTGCTGGCCTGCGCGGTGGCCCTGCTCCTGGGGCTCCCCGGCGGCGCCATCTCCGGCTACCTGGGCGGCCCCGTGGCCTCCGCGATCCGCCTGGCCTTCGCCTCCGCCGCCGCCCTCCCCCGCTTCGTGCTCGTGCTGCTGGCCTGTGCGGCCTTCGGCAGCGAGGTCGGCATCCTGGCCATCGCCGCTGGCGTCGCCTACGCCCCCACCCTGGCCGAGGCCCTCTACACGCGCCTGGAGTCCTTCCGACACGCCGGCTTCGTGCTGGCCGCGCGCGCCCACGGCCTGAGCCACCTGCGGGTGCTGCTCCACCACCTGCTCTGGGTGAACTGCCGCCGCCTGCTGCTGCGCCACGCCCTGATGCTGTTCGCCTACTTCCTGCTGCTGGAGACCACCCTGAGCTACATCGGCGGGCTGGACGGCGCGGGCTCCTTCGGCGTGGCGGAGCCCCAGCCCTCCTGGGGCAACATGATCGCCTTCGAGTGGCGCCAGCCCGAGTCCAACCCCTGGGCCACCCTGGCCCCCGCGCTGGCCACCTTCGCCGTGCTCCTGGGCGCGAGCTGGGTCTCCGACGACCTCAAGGAGCGCGCGTGAGCGACCGCGTCCGCCTCACGGGGCTGGAGATCCGCGCTGGTCAGCGAGCGCTGGTGGACGGCATGTCCCTGGAGCTGCGCCCCGGCCAGGTCACCGCGCTCGTCGGCGCCAGCGGGAGCGGCAAGAGCCTGAGCGCCAAGGCCCTCTTGGGCATGGTCCAGGACATCCAGCCCGGCGTGGTGCGCTGCGAGCTGGAGATCACCCACGGCGGCCAGGTCCACCGCCCCTACGCCGCCCCGGATCCCCAGCGCGCCTTCGCCCCCCTGCGCGGCGGCGTGCTCGGCTGGCTCCCCCAGGACGCCCGCGCCAGCCTGGATCCCCTGCAGCGGGTGGGCCGGCAGATCCAGGGCTGCCTGCGCCTGAGCGGGGCCTCCGAGCAGCGCCCCCAGGCCTGGCTCGAGCGCGTCGGGCTGGTGTCCTCGACGGCGGAGCGGTGGCCGCACGAGCTCTCGGGGGGCATGGCCCAGAGGGTGGGGATCGCGATGGCCCTGGCCCGAGGATCCACCTTCCTTGTCGTCGATGAACCCACCACCGGGCTGGATCCCTCCGTCCGCGAGGGCATCCTGCAGGAGCTGCTCGCCACCAAGGAGGCCGGCGTCGGCATGCTCTTCATCACCCACGACCTGCGCCTGGTGCCCCGCCTGGCCGACCGCCTGCTCGTGATGCACCGGGGCCAGCTCCTGGAGACCCTGGAGTCCGCCGACCCCGCCCGCCTCAGCACCCCCCAGGCCCAGGCTCTCTGGGAAGCGACGCTGCGGGTGGAGGGGGGCTCCCGGTGAACACCGCTCTGGACATCAAGGCCCTCCAGGTCCGCTTCGGCGGGCTGCTCACCAGCGAGGTCACCGCGGTGCACAGCGCCGACCTGCAGCTCCACTTTGGCGAGGTCCTGGGCCTGATCGGCGAGTCCGGCTCGGGCAAGACCTCCCTGGTGCGCGCCGCTCTGGGGCTGGGACCCCGCTCCGGAGGGTCGGTCTCCCTGCTGGGCCAGGATCCGGCCGCCCTGAGAGGCGCCCCGCTGCGGCGTCTGCGCACCCAGGCCCAGATGCTCTTCCAGGACCCCGACAGCATGCTGAATCCGGGGCTGACGGTGCACCAGCACCTGCTGGAGAGCGCCCGTCTGCACCAGCCCCAGCGCGACCCCGAGCACCTGATCGGCAAGATCCTCCGGCAGGTGGGCCTGGAGCAGCGCCTGCACGCCCTGCCCTCCCAGCTCTCCGGGGGCGAGAAGCGCCGCGCCGGCATCGCCCGGGTGCTGCTCGCCGAGCCCCGGGTCCTGATCGCCGACGAGCCCACCGCCGGACTGGACGCCGCCCTCCGCGCCGAGATGGTGGGGTTGATCCTGGCCGAGCGCGGCCCCGAGCGCGCCCACCTGCTGGTGAGCCACGACCTGCCGCTGGTGGCCTACGCCTGCGACCGGGTGGCCGTGATGCTGGAGGGCCGCATCGTCGAGCGCCTGCCCGCGTCCGCCCTGCGCCAGGCGGAGCACCCCTACACCCGCCAGCTCCTGCGCCACGCCGGCATGCTGGGATAGAGGGCCGCCATGTCCCTGAGCCTGCTCCCCACCCTGCTCGCTGCCGCGCCCGCGCTGGCCGCCCAGGCCGACGCTGAGACCCACCTGGCGCAGGCCCGGCTCTTTGTGCGCAAGCAGTGGTACGGCGACGCCGCCCAGGAGCTGGAGCTGGCCGTGGCCACGCCCGAGGGCGCCACGATGGCCGAGGCCTGGTGGCTGCTGGCCCAGGTCCGCTACGAGCTGCTGGCCGTCGAGGGCGCCCGCGACGCCGCCCGCACCGCCGCCGCCGTGGCCGACTCCCCCGACCAGGCCGCCCAGGCCGCCGCCTACGCCGACTGGATCGACGCCAGCTTCGGCGTGGTCGAGATCCGGGCCCCCCACGCCGGGGTCCAGAGCCGCCTGCAGCTCGAGCGCCAGGGCCTGCTGCTGGACCCGGAGCTCAAGCGCTTCGTCGAGCGCATGGCCCTGGAGTGGACCCACGATCAGGTGCTCCCCCTCCGCGTGATGCTGCCGGCTGGCGACTACCGGATCCAGGGCTCTGCGGTCAGCGCGGTCCCGGGCAGCGAGTCCGTGCTGGAGCTGCCTCTGGGCATGCTGGGGCGCAGCGGCTTCGCGGCCCTCCAGGTCACCCGCCTGGAGCTCTCCAGCGGCGTCGGCGTGATGGGCAGCCAGCGCGTGGACACCCTGCGCCCCTCCTGGGAGCTGCAGGTGGGCGTGACCCAGCCCGTGGGCGACTGGCTGGCCGGCCTGGTGCTGGACTACAGCCTGCGCGCCTACCAGGTCCCCGGCTACGGCCCCGTGCGTCAGCCCCACGCGCTCGCGCTGGGCGCCCGGGTGGGGCGGGAGCTCATGGTCGCCGGCCCCTTGGCGCTGCGACCGGCCCTTGGGTACCGCTACGGCTACCTACCCGGGGTGCCCCTGGCCTGTTCACGTCAGGATGGCCTCGTCTGCACCGCGCCAGCCCAGACAGAGTCCCCGGAGGTCCTGATCTATGCGGTGGGCCGCGCGCACTTTGTCTACGGCGAGATCAACGTCGACTGGAGACGCGCCGGACGGACCAACGCGACCGGCGTAGGGGTTCGGGTCGCCGTGGACCGCGCCTTCGGGAGCCTGCCCGAGCAGGGACAGGCCGAGTACCTGGGGAGCCCCGGGTCGGTAGACTACAGCGTGGACGGCACCCGCTGGGGCGCCACCAGCCTGCGCTTGATGGCCAACTTCTCCCACGCATTCTAGGGACCCGCGATGCTGCTGATGCTCACCTGGCTGCTCTCCGCGGCGGCCCCCACCGCCCGCCCCCTGAGCCCCAAGGTCGAGGCCAACGCCCAGCGCCCCAGCTTCTCCCCCGACGGCAAGAAGCTGGCCTACGAGCTCAACTTCCACGCCGACAAGCGCATCCAGACCTGGGTGATGCCCGTCGACGGCGAGCCCGCCCAGCTCCAACCCCGCGCCGGGGGCTCCAGCGGCATGACCGCCGGCTTCGAGACGGCCACCCGCCAGGAGGTCGTGCACGAGCTGAGCTGGTCCCCCACCGCCCTGGGTTCGCTGGTCTACTCCGCCAGCGGGGCGGACCGGGACTACGAGCTCTACCTGTCCTCGACGGCCCCCCTGGGTGGCTCCCCCATCGCGGCGAGCCCAGGCGCCGACGGCGGTGCGGTCTGGAGCCCCGACGGCCAGTGGATCGCCTTCTCCTCCGCCCGCAGCGGCCAGGGGGACGTCTACCTGCTCAGCGTCGAGCACCTGGAGCAGCCCCCCAAGCGGATCTCCCGGGACGAGGAGGCCAGCGAGCTGTACCTTGCATGGGGGCCCAACTCCGACAGACTCGCCTGGGTCGGACACACCCCCCAGGGGGACTCGATCTTCATCGTCGAGGACATGCTGAGGCCGACCCCAAGGCAGCTCGTCAAGCTGGGCCAGACGCAGACCCGGCCCAGCTTCGCGCCGGATGGGGAGCGGGTGGCCTTCTACTCGAACCACGTGGACCCCGAGCGCTTTGATCTCTATGTGATGGCGCTCTCCGGGCAGCCCAAGCTGCTGGCCGAGGGGGTGGTCCTCAACCACGACGGTCCGACCTGGACGCCCGATGGCCAGAGCCTGCTGTTCGTCCGGGACGACGACGCGCGCTTCGACCCGGTGCAGGTGGTCTCCGCGACCGGGGGACAGCCCCGCACGCTGCCCACCGGCACCGTCGGAAATGGTGATCTGGATCTCGCCCCGGGAGCGGCTGGCGCTCTGCAGCTCGCGATCGCCGCGCAGGGGCGCACCGGGGACTCTGTGCGTGATTTCAAGCGCATCTATCTGCTGGAGCTGACGCTTTAAGGCCCAATAAGCGGCGACGGGGGTTGTCCGCGGCCTATTGCTGGGGTGGTCGGTGGCTGAGCCCGGGTGAAGCCCGCTATGGTGGCCGCGACCAGACAGGAGTCAATCCCCATGAAGCTTCGCGCCCTCCCCCTCCTTGGACTCAGTGCCCTGCTGCTCGCGACGGCCTGCGACAAGGATACGCCCACCGACACCAACCCCACGACCGACGACACTGGGGACAGCACCCCGACTGTGACGGACGCAGACAACGACGGCTTCAACAGCGAAGAGGACTGCGACGACCTGGACGCGTTCGTGTACCCGGGCGCCGAGGAGACCATCGGAGACGGCGTGGACTCCGACTGTGACGGCTACGAGCTCTGCTACGTGGACGGCGACGGGGACGGCTACGGCGGCGAGACCACCGGCACCACCGACTCCATGGACTGCAGCGCGGCCGGCTTCGCCGCCACCGCGGACGACTGCGATGACAGCGACACCGCCTACAACCCTGCCGCGACTGAAGACGACTGCGCGGACCCCAACGACTACAACTGCGACGGCAGCGTGGGCTACGCGGACGCCGACGGCGACGGCTACGCCGCCTGCGAAGAGTGCGACGACACCAACGCCGCCATCAACCCCGCCGCCACCGAACTGGTCGCCGACGGCATCGACCAGGACTGCGACGGCGGCGACGTCTGCTACGTGGACGGCGACTCCGACGGCTACCGCAACATGGACACCAGCCTGACCGTGGCCTCCGCGGACATGGACTGCGCGGACGACGGCGAGGGCGCCGCCAGCGAGACGGCCGACGACTGTGACGACGCCGACGCGGCCATCAACCCCGGCGCCAGCGAGACCTGGTACGACGGCGTGGACAGCGACTGCGACGGCGGCGACGACTACGACGCGGACGGCGACGGCTACACCTCCGACGCCTACAGCGGCGACGACTGCGACGACAGCGACAGCGGCGTGAACCCCGGGGCGACCGACACCCCGCAGAACGGCTCGGACGAGGACTGCGACGGCAGCGACGCCCCCTACTCCGTGACCGACCTGAGCGCGGGCGACCTGGTGATCACCGAGGTCATGCGAGACTCCTACGCGGTCAACGACAGCAACGGCGAGTGGTTCGAGATCCTGAACAACTCCGGCGGCACCGTGGACCTGGACGGCCTCTACGTCTACGACGACGGCTCCGACGCGTTCACTGTGAGCGGCACCTACCTGGTCGAGGACGGCGAGTACTTCGTGTTCGGTGTGGACAGCAGCACCAGCACCAATGGCGGCGCGGCGGTCGACTACGACTGGGGCAGCGCCAGCACCTTCGCGCTGGGCAACAGCGCGGACGAGGTCTACATCGCCGACTCCAGCGCCAAGGCCACCGTGTTCGACGAGGTGGTGTTCGACAACGGCGGCCAGGGCGGCGGCGGGTACTTCCCTGACAACGCCGGCTACGCCATGAGCCTGGACCCCAGCTACGCCGACGACGACTCCAACGACTTCGGCGGCCACTGGTGTGACCCCAGCAGCAGCATGACCGCGGGCGACTACGGCACCCCCGGCAGCGCCAACGATAGCTGCGGCTTCACCTACACCTTCTCGGCGGACGTGAGCAGCATCTTCACGAGCAAGTGCGCGACCTGCCACACCAGCAGTGCCTCGGGCGGCCTCACGGGCATCGGGACCTGGTCCAGCACGGTCCAGGCGACCAGCTCCCAGGCCAGCAGCTACTACCTGGTGGACCCCTTCGACGCCGACAGCAGCTACCTCTGGGCCAAGATCGAGGGCACCCACAGCAGCCTGGGCGGCTCCGGCGCGAGCATGCCCAAGGGCACCTCGCTGACCTCGGCGCAGGAGACCACCATCGAGACTTGGATTGAGGAGGGGGCGCCTGAGTAGTTTGCGACGCAAACTACTCATCCTTTGTGGGGGGACGGCCCCCCCCCCCCCCGCCCGGGCCCGCAAGGGGAGGCCCGCGCGGGCCCGGGCGGGCCCGCGCGGGC
>JAZAMN010000067.1:0-33040 GCA_036229005.1 Myxococcota bacterium | reverse complement strand
TCCCCTCACCCCCCACCCACTCCCGCGAGCGGGGACCCCCCTCTCGCGCCCACCCCTATCAACCCACCGGAGCAAACGGACTCGAACACCCCCCACGACTCGTACACCACTTGACGGGACACACCTGGCGACCGGCGATGGCGTGCTTCCAAGCTCCAGTGTTGGTGGCAGCCGACTTGGGGAGGCGCCTCGGGGAGGGCCCGGCACTGTGTGCGGGCCACGATTTCATTCGCCCGCCAGGGGCACCCGGGACCCACGAGAGCCTCGACGTCATGCCGGTCCCCGGTAGCCGGTCGCCGGTCGCCGAGACGGATCAAAGCCGGTGGGGGTGAAACGCAACGGCGGCGGAACCGTCCTCCCAGCCGGCCACCATCCCCCCCTGAGGCCCCCTGTCCAAAGAGGGCTTGACGTTCCCTCATCGAAGTTCTACCTTCTCTGCAGAGTTTCGCCCCGTAGGGTGACCTTCCAGTCGCGCAGAGGCCTTGCGCGAGGACGGAGAATCACCCTTCGGGGCGACTCAGCTCTGGGGCCAGCCTCTCGGCCCCGCCGAGGTTCCGATGCTCGCCAGGCTCCCCAACTGCGCCATCCACCGGATCAGTCCCAAAGGAGAGGTCGCGAAGCCACTCGGCGAGGCATTGCTCGCGATGGGCATCGGTCCTGGATTGTTGGGGGGAGAGCACGCCAGCCTCGCCTTGATTGAGACCGCCCCAGACGTCTGGAGCGTGGGCGACCTGAACGAGTTCGACTGCTGGCACACTGGCCTCTTGGCAGAGTGCATCTCCGCATCCGGGGTCGGCGTGGTCGGCTTCATCCTCCCGCCCCAGGTTGGAGGGCGGCGGATCAGTCAGCACGTCGTCATGCAGGAGGGTGACGCCTTCGTCCCCTACGACAGCATCCAGGATGTGCAGGCCAGGCACGGCGAACTCGTCGTCGGCCACCTCTGGGGCCCGCCCGGCAAGGACGGCTACCGGACCTGCTCTCGGTGCCAGTGCCGCTGGAGACCGGGGCTGGAATAGGTCCACCGCCACCGCGCCGCCGGTTCGTCAGCCTCAGCCTGTCCTCGCTGGCAGGAATGGGCATGACACGAGCACGCAGGGCCATGGTGGTCAGGGGGTGGGCTCTCTAATTTGAGAGGGCTTGATCCACTGCTCTGAGGAGGACCCCATGGATTCCAAGTCCGATCTGTCCCGCCGCAACTTTGTCGGAGCGGCCGGCATCGCCGCCGCTGCGCTGGCCACCCCGACCGCTTCGTTCGCCAAGCGCAAGGGCGGGGACCCGGACGAGGTCCGCTCGCGCGCGGCCTTCGACACCAGCGGCCAGCTCAAGCCCTTCAGCTTCAAGCGCCGCCCCATGGGTCCGCAGGACGTGGTGATCGACGTCAAGTACAGCAGCATCTGCCACTCCGACATCCACCAGGAGATCGGCGACTGGGGGCCCCAGGTCTACCCGCAGGTGCCCGGCCACGAGATTGTGGGCATCGTCTCCGCGGTCGGCGAGCAGGTGACCCGCTTCAAGGTGGGTGACCGGGCGGGCGTGGGCTGCATGGTGGATAGCTGCATGGACTGCCCCTCTTGTGACCACGGCGAGGAGCACCACTGCGAGAAGGGCCAGACCCTGTTCACCTACGGCTACCCCGACGAGCGGGAGCCCACGGGCATCACCCAGGGCGGCTACAGCTCGCAGATCGTGGTGCGGGACCACTTCGCCGTGCACATCCCCGAGCACATCACGCTGCAGGAGGCCGCGCCGCTGCTGTGCGCGGGCATCACGACCTACTCGCCGATCATGCAGGCCAACTTCGACGTGGGCGACAAGGTCGGCGTGGTCGGGATCGGCGGCCTGGGGCACCTCGCGGTCAAGCTGGCCGTGGCCAAGGGCGCGCAGGTGGTGGCCTTCACGACAAGCCCGGACAAGGTGGCGGACATCGAGTCCTGGGGCGCGACGGCGGTCGTCGTGGACGGGCCGGAGGCGCTGCTGGCCCACCGCGGGAGCCTGGACTGGGTGATCTCGACGGTGCCGGTGCAGTACGACGTGGCGAGCTACGCGTCGGTCGTGAGGCCCCACGGGACCTTCACGCAGGTGGGCATGCCCGAGGGCTTCGCGCTCACGCTGTCGGCCATCGCGCTGTCCATCTCGCGGGTGAACTTCAACGTGTCGCTGATCGGCGGCATCCCGGAGACCCAGGAGGTGGTGCACTTCTGCGCGGACAACCGCGTGCTGCCGCAGATCCAGGTGATCTCCGCCGACGATATCTCCGAGGCCTGGGTCAAGGTGCAGTCCAAGGAGGCCCGCTACCGCTACGTGATCGATGCCGCGACCTTCTGAGGCTCCCGATCTCCGCAGGGCCCTGGCGGCGGCCACGCTGGGCTTCTTCATCATCACGCTCGATGCGCTGGTGGTGGGGGTGGCCCTCCCGGCCATCCACCAGGACCTCGGGGGCGGCCTGCGGGGGCAGCAGTGGGTGGTGGACGGCTACACGCTGCCCTTCGCCGCGCTGCTCCTGCTCGCAGGCGCCCTCTCGGACCGACTGGGGGCGCGGCGGACGCTGATGGGCGGGCTGGCGCTGTTCACCCTGAGCTCGGTGGGCTGCGCGCTGGCCCCCAGCCTGACGGCGCTCATCCTGGCTCGCGTCGCGCAGAGGGCGGGTTCGGGGGCGCGCTGACCACGCTGGACTGGCCGCTGGCTGCTGGTGCAACGCGGTGCCCGGGTGGGCTTCTGGTTCGTTCTGGAGGCCGGCAGCGCCTCGAACCGCCAGCTCACCGTCTTCGACAACGAGCCCTCGCGCCAGCACCTGGGCGTCGGCGGGCTCCCCTGCGAGAACGCCGCCACCCTGCACCGCGACGGCTCGCTTGCCCGCTGCATGTTGGGCCGCTCCGCGACGCTCGGGGGCGTCTCCCTGCCCGCCAGGCTCGACGTCTTCCTGGATGCCTCCGGCGCGCTCACGCAGGTCGTCAGCTACGACACCTTGAGCGTTGGGGGCGCGGAATATGCCCCGGGGACCTTGGTCTTCAAGGATGGCAAGGTGGCTGGGGTCCGAGCGGGGAGCTTCTGATGGGGCCGTGGCTCCGCATGGGCCGACGGGCCGGGCGTAACCCTCGCCGAGTGCACCGTGAAGCGACCCAACCCCCGCTGAATGCACCTTGGAGCGACGCAACTCGGGACGAACGCACGCCGATCTCCCCATTCTCGGCGCCCAGCGGCCTGTGGCGGTGCACTCGGACCGGGTTGTGCGCGAGCATGGTGCACTCACTCTGGGGTGGGCGCGGGCTTGGTGCACTCACTGGGGGTTGCGCAGGACAGCGTCCTCAGAAGGTCCCGCCGTACGCCACGTACACCCCAGAATCCGCGGGGGAGGGGATGGGCCCGAGGTGCTGGTCCTTGGTGTGATCGCGCTGCTGCGTGCGGGGCGCGTCCTGTGGAGCTGGTCGCCTGGATGGTCCCGGTGGGCCTCGGCGGCGGCACGGCGATGCCTTCGGCCACGGCGCTCCTGCTGAGCTGGTCTCCGCCGCATCGGGCAGGCATCGCGAGCGGCGTGCTCAACACGAGCCGGCAGGTGGGGGGCGCCCTCGGGGTGGCGGTGTTCGGTGCCTTGCTCGGCGGTCTGGGGGCCGAGCTGGGCCTGCGGGTGTCCCTGGGCATCGCCGGGAGCCTGCTCCTGTTGACCACGGTGGCCAGCGCGCGCCTGCCGGCCAAAGCAGGATCAGGCACGCCAACGGCATGAAGCCCCATTCTGGGGCAGGCGGCGCGTCCATAGCTTGAGGGAGAAGCCAACAGGAGCCTGTCATGAAGAACCCAACCGCAGCCGTCGCCCTCCTCGCCACCCTCACCGGTGGCCTCGGGGCGCGGAAGGCGGAGCCGGAAGCCGCCGCCCCCACCCAGGCCCGGATCCACGCTGACATCGTCCACGGCGAGCTCTGGGAGCGCGCCGAGCTGTCCCCCCGCGACCGCTCCCTCATCACCGTCGCGGCGCTCAGCGTCGGCGGCCGACAGGCTCCCCTCCGGGCCCACATGGGCCTCGCCCTGGACAACGGCCTCAGCCCCGAGGAGCTGTCCGAGGTGGCCACACACCTGAGCTTCTACGCCGGGTTTCCGGTGGGGACGGACACCGCCATCGCCTTGGCCGAGGTGCTCGATGAGCGGGACCTGACCCTGACCCCCAGCGACGCGCCGCCGCTCTCACTGGACCCCGACCGCGAGGCCGCCCGCAAGGCCTCCGAGGCGCAGCTCGCCGCCCTGGCCCCCGGGCTCGCGCACTACACCGACGCGCTGCTCTTTGGCGAGATCTGGCGCCGCCCTGGCCTCGCCCCCCGCGACCGCAGCTTGGTCACTGTGGCCGCGCTGATCGCCATGGGCCAGCCCGAGCAGCTCCCCTTCCACCTGGAGCGCGCCCTGGCCGCCGGCCTCACCCCCACTGAGGCCAGCGAGGTCCTGAACCACCTCGCCTTCTTCTGCGGCTGGCCCCGCGCCTTCTCCGCCCTGCCGGTGGTCACGCAGGTCCTCGCCGGCGGGCAGGAGTCCAAGGGTGCTTCGGCCGACAAGATGCCCGAGGCGGTGCAGGTCACCCCCCGCGAGCAGGCCCCCAGCTTCGCCGGTCCCCCCGACAAGTTCACCGGAGAGGTCCAGGTGGAGTCCCTGTTCCTGGCCGATCTCGAGGGCAAGAACGGCGGCGGGATGGTGCACTTCCAGCCGGGCGCCCACACCGCCTGGCACACCCACCCCCGCGGGCAGACCCTGATCGTGACCGCAGGCGAGGGATGGGTGCAGCAGGAGGGCCTGGAGCGTCACACCATCCGGGTCGGCGACATCGTGCGCATCCCGCCGGACGTGCGTCACTGGCACGGCGCGACCGACCGCTCGGCCATGTCGCACATCGCCATCGCGGAGTCGGTGGATGGCAGCTCGGTGACCTGGATGGAGCTGGTGGATCCGGCGGACGTGGACTGAGGGACCGGGCTGGGGCAGCAGCTACCAGTTGCCGCCCCAGCCTCCATAGGCGCCGATGTCCGAGCGGCTGGCGTCCCGGTCCCGGAGGCTGCTGTCTCCGGCGTCGATGCAGCTGGAGCCGCTGGCGAGGCTCAGGTCCCAGTCCATGGCGTCGGTCGCGCTGGTGTCGGTGTAGCTGGGGTCCACGAAGAGGTTCCCGTCGCTGCTGCTGGGCGTGGTCACGTTGGTGAAGGCGGAGCCGCCGTTGTTGTAGAAGTTCGAGTACTCGAAGGAGGTGTTGGCGGTGCTGTAGTAGTCGTAGATCACGCCTCCAGCCGCGCTGGTGTGGCCCACCACGTTCACGTTGAGGAAGGTGTAGTCACCGCCTTGGGCAAGAATCCCGCCGCCGGTGCAGCTGCCCGAGCTGCCCGAGCTGCAGCCGTTGTCGACCAGGTCCACGTTGGTCAGCTCCAGATCGGCGTTGGACTTGCCATAGAAGGTCGTGCCGACCGCGCCGTCCTGGAGCTGGTTGTTGGCCACGATGACGTTGGTCAGGCTCACGGGGGTCAACACCGCGCCGACGCCACCCCACCACAGGCCGCTCTGGCCGATGTTGTCCGCCAGCCACCCCTGGGAGAGATCCAGGCTCTTTGCGTAGCTGTAGAACAGCGCGCCTGAGCAGCTCCCGCCACAATCCAGGGTGTTGTCATGGATTTCGAAGTCCGAGATGTCCACCCGGCTTGTACCCTCGACATAGATCAGGCCACCGTCCACACCTCCCGCGGTCGAGACGTGCGAGACGGCGTTGTCCGTGACGCTCAGGTCATCCAGGGTCGCGGTGGTGTCGACGAACTGGAGAAGTCCGCCGTCCACATAGGCGGTGTAGCCCCCCAACGCGGTGCTGGTCTGGCTGACGCTGTTTCCATCGATCTCCAGCCCGGCCATGCTCGCGGTGCAGCTCTCCAGATAGAAGAGCCCTCCCTCGATGTCGTCCTGGCTGGTGCTGACGTCGACGCCGGAGATGGAGACGGTGTCCAGCACCAGGGTGCCGTCTCGGCAGTAGAGCAGGCCTCCCTGGATGTCCCCGTCGGCCGCGATGGTGTTGTCATCCAGGCTCAGGTCGGTCCAGGTGGCCGAGGCGCTGCTCCCCCTGAGCGCGATCACCCCCCCGGAGGCGCTGGTGATCTCGCCGGAGCCCGTGTCGGTGGTCTGGTTTCCCTCGACCACCAGGCCAGTGATGGTGCTGGTTCCGTTGTACTGTCCAAGCCCCAGCGCGCTCGCTGCGCCGCCTCCCTCAGCCTCGTTCTCGGAGGCCGACAGATCCGTGCCGCTCAGCGTCGTCCCACTCAGGTAGAGTCCGACGCCGTAGACGAGGGAGTGGTTCCCCGCGCTGTTCTGGTCGAAGCTGGTGCTCTGGACCGTCACTGTGGAGCCGCTGAGGTAGGCGCCCACCCCCCAGCCGGCGTCGCAGGTGTTGGCGTCAAAGCGGCTGTCCTGGATCGCCAGGGTCGCGTTGCTGCTGTAGAGGCCGGCGCCAAAGCAACTCCCGCTGTAGTTGTTCCCGGTGGAGACCACGTCCTTGAGGCTCAGGCCGCTGTTCTCCACGTAGATCCCGGCGCCGTACTGGGCGTCTCCGTTGGTGACGGTGAAGCCATGGAGCATCGCGCTGGTGGACTCGCCAGAGTCCGCGGTCACCACCGGTCCGCTCCCGCTGCCGTCCAGCGTGGTGGCGCCGCTCCCGGAGCTTCCCCCGACGATGACGTCCTTCCCGGAGAAGTCCAGCGTCTCATACCAGGTGCCTGAGGCCACGCAGATCAGGTCGCCCGATGACGCCGCGTCGATCGCGCCCTGGATGGTGCTGTAGTCGCCCGGGACCGAGGTCCCGTCCACGCTGCCGTCGCAGTCGTTGTCCGCCCCGTCGCAGAGCTCTTCGCCGCCGGGGTAGGCGCTGTCGTCGCCGTCGTCACAGTCCGTCGCGTCGCTGGTGGTCCCGCTGGGCTGCGTGCAGGCGGTGGTGGTGCTGCTGCTGTCTCCGTAGCCGTCCCCGTCCGCGTCGGCGTACCAGGTCGCTGCGTCGGCCGCGTCGTCCTCGTCGGTGCTTCCGTCGCAGTCGTTGTCCACGCTGTCACAGAGCTCTGTCGCGCCAGGGCTGATGCTCGCGTCGCCGTCGTCGCAGTCGCCGTCGCTGGCCACCGTCCCCGAGGGCTGCGTGCAGGAGACCGTCGCGCTGGCTGTGGTGCCGTAGCCGTCGCTGTCCGCGTCGGTGTACCAGGTCCCCGCGTCCACGGCGGATTCATCGCTGCTGCCGTCGCAGTCGTTGTCCGCGGAGTCGCAGATCTCATCGGCGCCGGGGTACGTGGCGCCGTCCGTGTCGTCGCAGTCGCCGGCCCGGGACACCCGCCCCGAAGGCTGGGTGCAGGCCTGCGCGCTGTCGGTGAAGTCTCCATACCCATCCGAGTCGCTGTCGGCGTACCAGGTGAGGGCGTCCACGGCGCTGTCTTCGTCCGCAGCGCCCGAGCAGTCGTTGTCGATCCCGTCGCAGACCTCCAGCGCGTCCGGGTGGATGGCCAGATCGCTGTCGTCACAGTCGCTGCTGTCCGCTACGCGCCCGCTGAGGGCATCGCAGGAGGGCAGCGCGTCGTCCGGGTCACCGAAGCCGTCCCCGTCCGCATCCAGGTGCCAGCTCCCGGCGTCCACGGCGCTGTCTTCATCGGTCACGCCGTCGCAGTTGTCGTCGTGCCCGTCGCAGAGCTCAGGGGCGCCGGGGAAGGTGTCCGGGTCGCTGTCATCACAGTCGCTGTGGTCGGCTACGTGGGCGCTGGGCTGGGCGCAGGCCAGGGCAGGGGCGCTGGCATCCCCGAAGCCGTCGCCGTCCAGGTCCGCGTGCCAGGTCAGGGCGTCGACCGCGCTGTCCTCGTCGGTCTCCCCGTCGCAGTCGTTGTCGACCCCGTCGCAGAGCTCGTCGGCCAGGGGCTGGATGGCGCCGTCGCTGTCATCGCAGTCCTGGGAGTCGTCCGTGTACCCGGAGGGCAGGCTGCAGGCCGCCACGGTGCTCTCGGGGTCGCCGTAGCCATCGCCGTCCAGATCGGCGTACCAGACCGGGGCGTCGCTCGCGTCGTCGTCCACCGCGCCGCTGCAGTCGTTGTCGACGCCGTCACAGACCTCAGTGCTGTCCGGGTGCACGTCCGGGTCCTGGTCGTCGCAGTCGCTGGCGTCCGGCACCGATGGCAGCGCCTGGCACTCGGTCACCGGCTGGCTCAGGTCTCCGTAGCCATCGCCGTCGGCGTCCTGGTAGCCCACCTCCAGGTTGGGGTCGCAGCCCGTCTGCTGAGGGGTGCAAGCGGCGAGCAGGGCGAAGATCCAGGTCATATCGGGCTCCCCGTCATCTCTAACGGTTGGTCCCAGTGGTCGACATTTCGGGGGATTTCGAGCGCGCGCGCCAGCCCCCCTCCGCAACACCCCCCGACTTTCCGACACACAAGGACGTGCCCACCGTCGACTCCATCCAGCGCTACCCCGCGCTGGCCGACCCCTCCGCCGCCGAGCTCGCGGGCCTCTACTGGTCCTGGCTCGATGGCGCGCTCGGGCCCCTGGTGTCCGTCCGCATCGAGCTCCAGCGGGTCACCATCTTCCTGCTCGGGCTGCGCGCCATCCTCCTCACCCTCAAGCGCCCCGGGGCCTACAGCGTGGACGGCGGGCTGCTGGCCAAGCCGGGCGGAAACTTCACCTTCGAGGCCGATGAACAGGGCTCGGTGACCTCGCTGACGGGCTTCTCGCCGACCCTCCCGCTGTGGCTTTACCGGCCCACGCACGGTTGGGTTCACGAGTGGACCATGCGCCGCTTCGCCCGCTTCCTCGCCCAGCGGGAGGCCCGCATCCCATGAGCCAGCGCATCCTCGTCACCGGCGCCACGGGCTTCGTGGGCAGCCGCCTGGTCGACAAGCTCTTGGAGGAGGGGATCTCGGTGCTCGGGGGCTCCCGCTCCCACCAGCGGGCGGCCAAGGCCCGCCCGGAGATCCCCTGGGTGCACTTCAACCTCGACGACCCGGTCTCCGTCGACGAGGCACTGCGTGGCGTGACCGCAGCCGTCTACCTGGTCCACCTGATGGCGGATGGCCCCGGCTACGCCGAGCGTGAGCGCGCTGCGGCCCGCCGCTTCGCCCGCCTGGCCGCCGAGAACGGCGTGGAGCGCATCGTCTACCTGGGCGGGGTCGCGCCCGCTGGGCCCCCGTCCGAACACCTGCAGAGCCGCCTGGACACCGGGCGCATCCTGCGCGAGGGGAGGGTGCCCTGCCTGGAGCTGCGGGCCGGCATGATCATCGGCCAGGGCAGCGAGTCATGGAAGATCGTCCGCGACCTCTCCAGCCGCCTGCCCGTGATGCTGCTCCCGCGCTGGCTCAGCAGCCGCTCCTGCCCCGTCGCCATCGACGATGTCATCACCGGCCTGCACGCCGCGCTGACGCTGCCCCTCTCCGGCTCCCGGGTCTTCGAGCTCCCCGGCCCCGAGACCCTCAGCGCCAAGGACATCCTCATCCGGGTCGCCCGCCTGCGCGGCATGGAGCCCAAGGTCTACCCCGTGCCGGTGCTCACCCCGCAGCTCAGTAGCTACTGGCTCAAGCTGGTCAGTCGGGCGGACTTCGCGGTCGCCCAGGAGCTGGTCCACGGCTTGGAGCACGACCTGATCCCCACGGGGACGCCCCTCTGGGACGAGCTCCCGGGCTTCGTCCCCACGCCCTTCGACGACGCGGTCGCGGCCGCCAGCCTGGACGAGGCGGGCCCCAGCACGCTCAAGGGCCGGGTGCTGGAGCGCCTGGCTCGGAGGCTGGCCGCCAAGCCCCCGCATTGAGCCTTCAGAGGGCCGCGAGCCCGGCGCTGCGGTCCACCACGGGAGCCCACGCCAGCTCGCGCCGGGCCTTGTCCGTGCGCACCGTCATTGCCGTGGACATCAGCGAGGCCGCCATGCGGGTCACGGGCGGGTCGCGCTGGATGCCCAGGGCCACCCAGGTGCTCTCCACGATGCCGGCTACCGGGCGAACCAGGGCCCCGGGTACTGAGGTCTCCGGCAGCGCGATCCCGCGGGTCTGCGCCAGCCCGCTCACGAAGGCGCGCAGGGTGAGATCGTCCTCGTCTGCGATGAAGTAGGCCTCACCGCCGCGCCCCTGAGTGAGTGACAGTCGAACCGCGTGCACCAGGTTGTCCACGTGGGTGGTGGACACGGACTTGCGGCCGCCATCCAGCCACATGAAGCGTCCCTGCTCCGCCATCGCGGCGATCGCGGGCAGCAACGTGGTGTCTCCGGGGCCCCAGATGAAGCAGGGACGCAGCGCCAGGGTGAACAGCTCCGGGCTGTTGGCCGCGAGCACGGCCCGCTCCGCGGCGGCCTTGGTGGTCGCGTAGTGGAAGGGCAGCCTGCCGGACGGGCTGTAGTCCTCGTCTACACCAAGCTGGTCAGCGTTCTGGACCACCACGGCGTTGGTGGAGATGTGGACGAAGCGGGGCACACCTGCAGCCCTCGCTGCCTCCAACAGGCGCTCGGTGCCGGTCACATTCGCGGCCTCGAAGTCGGCCAGCGGGCCCCACTCCTCCACGTGGGCGGCGGCGTGGATGATGACGTCGATGTCCTGGAGTTGCTCGGCGCTGAGGGTGTCCAGCGCACCGGACACGGGCTCTGCGCCGCGCTCCCGGATGATGGCCGCCGAGCGCTCCGAGCGCGCCAGGGCCAGGATGCGGTGCTCGCCGCGCAGTCCGTTGATGAGGTGTCCGCCCAGGAATCCCGAGCCGCCGGTGATGAAGATGTTCATGCGTTGCCTCCGCTTGGCCCCCTCAATCTCGCCTCCTTGAAGCAATCCACCCAATTAATGTTTAACATTGAGACATGCATGAAACGAATGTATCAGGTGGGCTCCCCCTGAGCGGCATGGACCTGAACCTGCTGCGGGTGCTCGATGCGCTGTTGCAGACCCACAGCGTGACGGAGGCTGGGCGCACCCTGGGCCTCACGCAGCCCGCGGTGAGTCACTCGCTCCGGAAGCTGCGGGAGCACCTGGGGGACCCCATCCTGGTCCGGGAGGGTAGGGGGATGGTGCCTACGCCCCGCGCAGAGGCCATGGCGCCGGTGCTCCGGGCGCTGCTCGCGGATCTGGGGCGCATCCTCAGCGCCGGCGCGCAGTTCGACCCCAAGACCGCCCAGCGCGGCTTCGGGCTGGCCTGTCCGGACACCATCGCGCCCGCGCTCCCCAGTCTGCTGCAGGCCCTCTCGGATGCGCCCGGCGTCAAGCTCGCGCTGCACGTGGGGACCCATGTCTCCGCCGTCTCGGCCGTGGACCTGACTCTGGGCGTGATGCCGGAGCAGGCCCCCGGCGTGATGGTGCGTCGGCTGGGGGACATCCGCCAGGCCGTGGCGCTGCGCAAGGGACACCCGGCCCTCGCGCTGCCCTGGACGCCCGAGACCTATGTGCGCTGGCCCCACATCCTGGTCCGCACCCCAGGCGGTCCCAGTCCGGTGGGCGCGGCCGTGGAGGCCTTGGGGCTCCAGCGCGAGGTCGGTCTGGTCCTCCCCACCTTCCTGCTGGCGGCCCACCTCGCGGCGGGCTCGGACATGCTCTTCACCAGCGCGGAGCCCCTGCTCAGGCAGGTCGCCGAGCCCCTGGGGCTGGTCATTCTCGAGCCCCCGCTCGCGCTCCCGATCGTGCCCGCCGCCGCCATGTGGTCCGAACGCCTGAACGCCGACGCTGGCCACCAGTGGTTCCGCGGGCGTGTCATCCAGGTCGTCCAGCAGCTCCTGGAGCCCTGAGCCGCGCGCGCGCACCCCGTGCGGTCCTGGGCCTCAAGTGGGAGCGTAGACCCAGGACCGCCGCCCCTGGGGTGAGGGACGTGGGGGGCGCTGGTGACCTGTCCTCACCGCGCCGCGCGGAGGCCGTTGCCTCCCCAGGTGTATCGGCACACGCGGCAGATCGCGTGAGCCCGAGCTATGACTGGGGGCGTGAATGGAGTTCATTGTGGTGGGATTGCTGCTTCTCTCGGCCTGTCAGACCGTGGACCCCTGCACGGGGCCCCAGCACCTGTGGAGCGCCGGCGATCCCGCAGGCCCGGTCCATCAGTTCCCGGACGACGCCTGGACCGTCGCGGACAGCAGCTCGCCCACCGGGCTCCGGGTCAACCTGCCCCAGTCTGTGCTCGACGCCGTCCCCGAGGCGATGGCTGGCATGGTCGCCCCAGTCAACGAGCGCAGCGGCGCCGGCCGCTTGGGCGCCATCCTCATGGAGTTCGACGGCCAGCTCGGTGAGATCCCCCAGAGCGCCGAGCAGAGCCTGGAGGACGCCGGCCTCATGTTGGTCGATCTGGAGACCGGCGAGCGCCAGGCCTACCAGGCCCACCTGTGGAACGGCGCGACCGTGCTCGAGGTGCAGCCGCTGGCCCCGCTGGCCCCCGGCCACCGCCACGCCGTCGTGCTCACCCGCGACCACAGCAGCGCGACCGGCCGCTGCATCGTCCCGGACGCCGAGCTCAGCGCCTTGCTCGAAGGGGAGGGGACCGAGCCCGGGACCGCCACCTACAGCACCCTCCCAGAGGAGCTCGGCCTGGAGCCCTGGGAGATCTCCGCTGCCACCGTGTTCACCACCCAGGACAGCCTCGCCGGCCTCGCCGAGATCGGGGCCCAGGCCGCCGCCCGCACCCTGGACTGGGAAGAGGCCCCCACCTGCGAGCCCTACGAGAGCGGCCGCCTCTGCCGCGGCAGCTTCCGGGCCGACGACCACCGCATCGCCGGTGGCCTGCTCTCCCCAGACATCCAAGGCACGCACCTGCTGCAGGTCAACGTCTACCTGCCAGACCGCGGCGATCCCGCGCCCTTCTTCCTCTACGGCCACGGCCTCGGCTCCAGCCGCAGTGGGGGAGGCTGGGCCTTCCGGCGCACCGCCGATCTGGGCTTCGCCGTCCTCAGCGTCGACGCTCTTGAGCACGGCGACCACCCCACCGCCGCGGACGCCAGCGACTCCGACGCGACCGCCTTCCTGGGCATCACCCTCTCGCCCCTGGGCATGGACGGCCAGGCGCTGCTGCACAACTTCCTGCAGACCAACCTGGAGCGCCTCCAGGCGGTCGCCCTGCTCATGGCACACCCCGACGTGGACGGCGACGGCACCGACGACCTGGACACCGGGCGCTTCGCCTACGTGGGCGTCTCTCTGGGTGGTCTGCTCGGCGCGGGCTTCATGGCCCAGAGCGACCAGGTCCAGGCCGCCGCGATCCCCCTCGCGGGCGGGCACCTGGCCACCTTCGCCCAGGAGAACGAGTTCATGGCCATCCTGACCTCCGGGGTCCAGAACGAGCTCGCCACCGACGCCGACTACCGCCGGGTTCTCAGCATGGCTCAGACCGCGCTGGATCCCGCCGACCCCGCCGTCTGGGCCGCCCACGTCCGCAGCGAGCGGCTGGACAGCGCCACCCCGCCGCACCTGCTCATGCCCGTGTCCACCTGGGACACCGTCGTGCCCGTCACGGCCGGGGAGTACATGGCTCGAGGTCTGGATCTGCCCCTTCTCCAACCCCAGGTCCACCCCGTAAGCGGCCTCCGCACGGGCCCCTCTGCGCCGGTGTCCGCCAACGAGGACGGGCTGACCGCGGGCCTCTTCCAGTTCGACCGGGCCACCGACGACGGCGAGGTCATCCCCTCCAGCCACGGCGAGCTGATCGGCCTGGAGGAGGGCCAGCTCCAGCTCCGGCACTACCTCCAGACCTGGGAGCAGACCGGCGTGCCCGAGGTCCTGGATCCCTACGCAGAGCTGGGCACTCCGGCCCTTTGACCCCCAAGGCGGCCCTGGCTGTGTGATCATCCGCCCGCTCGGCGGTCAGAGCCCCAAGCGGAGGCCCCCTTGTCCCTTTCCATGCTGCTGATGCCCCTCGCCCTCGCCCAGGACCCGCCCCAGGTCCAGGAGGAGGGCTTCGTGCTCGGCTCCTATGGCCGCGCCCAGGCCGCCGGCGACCTGCAGGGAGGGGCCGGTCAGCCCGTCCAGATCACCGCCTTCGGTCCCCGCCTGGAGGCCGATCCCTACGCCGAGATCGACCTGGGCTGGTTCCGCAGCTTCGACGACGGCGCCAGCTTCCGCGTCCTCATCACCCCCGCGCTCTCCGGCGCGCCCTTCCACTACGACGGCCAGTGGGACGCCGATCTGGCCCTCCGCAACCTCTACGGCATGGCCACCCTCCAGGCCCCCGCCGACACCGAGGTCAGCTTCTGGGCCGGCTCGCGGATGTATCGAGGGGACGATCTCTACCTCTTGAACTTCTGGCCCCTCGACATGCTCAACACCATCGGTGGCGGCGCCGAGGTCAACCGGGGCCCTCTCCAGGTCCGCCTCCATGGCGGCGTCAACCGCCTGGTCGGTGAGGACTACCAGGTCCAGAGCTGGAGCCTGCCCACGCCGGGCGGCGTCGAGAGCCAGGACGTCCTGGTGCTGGACCGTCAGCGCCGCATCCTCAGCGCCCGCGTCGGCTACCAGCTCCCCATCAGCGAGCGCCTCACCCTCCAGGGTCGGCTCTACGGCGAGCACCACCACCTCCCCGAGGGCACCCGCATCGTCGACAACGAGTTCACCGAGGACCTGCCTGCCGATGGCGGCGTCGTTGTCGGTGCCCAGCTCAGCGCCTGGGGCTGGGCCCCGGACTCCTTCGTGCACCTCTGGCTCCGGCACGCCACTGGTCTCGCCGCTTACGGCGAGCTGAGCATCCCCACCGAGGGCCTCGCTCCCGACTACAGCGTCAGCGCCGCCCAGAGCAGCCTCATCGCCGCGGGGGCCAACCACCGCATCGACCGGGTCTCTGTCGCCCTGGGCGGCTACGCCCGCGCCTTCCAGGACGCCGACGGCCAGGTCCAGGACGTGGACGACGGCTGGGAGATGGCCCTGGTCGCCCGGCCCACCATCCACGTCTCCGAGCACGTCGGCCTCGGCCTGGAGGCCAGCCACCAGGTCCTGCGCCCCAACGGCGTCAATCCTCGCACAGACACAGTCGACGTCCCCCAGGTCACCAAGCTCTCCGTCTTCCCACAGATCACCCCCACCCCCGGCACCTTCTCCCGGCCGATGATCTACGGCATCTACAGCTACAGCCGCCTGAACAGCGACGCCCAGGACTGGTACGACCCCATGGACAGCCGCGCGCAGGGGATGCACCGGCACTACGTGGGTGTGGGTGTGGAGTGGTGGATGAACTCGCAGAGCTACGGGCGGCAGTAGGACCTGGGCCTGCCCATCCGGTCCAACGGGCCTGACCGGTGGTGTGATCAGCCTGTGGTCGGCTGGCCGACTCTCCTGGGATGGCCGGGGGCTCAATCAGTCTCCCCGTCGCAAAGCTACAATCTCCCTCCCAGCCTACATAGGAACAGAGGGAGGCCCCGCTGCCAGTCGTCTACCAACAGGACCGCGCCGGCCCAGCCACCCACGCTCTGGTCATTGGGGTAGGACACTACCCGAACCTGGGCGGGGACACCGGGCCCGAAGAGCTACAGATGATGGGCAGCTTGAGCTCACCGCCTCACTCGGCCGTCGCGATGGCCAAGCACCTTGTGGCGCAGGCGGAGCTGGGCCCCAAGCCCCTGGGCTCCCTTCGTCTGCTGCTCTCGCCCATCGCGGGGCAGGAGCCGGAGCTGCCTGCAGGGTGGAGCCCGCCCCGCGCGAGCTTCCAGAAGATCCTGGAGACCGCCGCAGCGTGGAAGGCCGCCTCCGACCGCCCGGATGACCGACTGCTCTGCTACTACTGCGGTCACGGTCTGCGCGCCGACCCGGTGCTCTTGCCCGAGGACTTCGGGAGCGGGGTGGGGCCCATGATGCTTCGGGGCATCAGCTTCCAGAAGTCCCGCAGCGGGCTCGCCTCCGCCAGGCCCCGTGAGCAGCTCTGGTTCATCGACGCCTGCCGGAACGAGGCGATGCCGGCCCTCACCGACGCGCCCCTGGGCATGTTCGATTCTGTGTTCGATGCCGCAGACTGGGTGGACCTCAAGTCCACCGGGCTGCTCGCGACCAAAGCGTTCACGCAGGCTTTTGGGGCAGAGGGGGCCCCCAGCTTCTTCTGCGAGGCGCTGATCGAGGCGCTCCGAGGGGGTGCCGCCGCAAAGGAGATGGGCACCTGGAGCACCCGCGCGGACCGGCTGCTCGAGGCGGTCTCCCAGTACATGCGCCTGGACCAACACAAACCCCCGACCTTCATCGAAGGGGACGCGGACATCACCCTGACTGAGCTGCCCGAGCCCCCGACGGTCCGGGTTGTGGTCCACGCGGATCCCCGGCCCAATGCTGGCAAGTCCGACCTGAGGGCCCACTCAGGCGGGGAGAGCGTTGCCTTCCCCAAGCCCGTACAGCGCATCTGGCGGGGGGCCCTCTCTCCGGGACAGTGGACCCTGCGAGCGGAGCCCAAGGATGGCGCCCAGCCCAAGGCGGTGGAGACCGACGCCTTGGTGGTGCCGCCTGCGGCCGTGGAGGTGCTCAAGTGGCAAGCCTGACCGTCCACGCCGACCACCAGGTGCTCCCTTGGACGTTGATCCACCCGGAGACCTTCGAGCCGCAGTCATCAGGCACGTTGCTGGCCGGGGAGCCCACCGAACTCGACCTGGATGGACAGACCTTGTGGCTCGAGCTCCGCGATGGAACACAGACCCACCAACAGGTCCTGCGGCCCAACGACACGGTTGAGCTCGACCTGCGGGACCGCCCGGAGCTCGATCTGTCGGCCTTGATGTCGGATCGCCCGAGCAAGCTCCCCAAGTCCAGCTGGCGTCGCCTGGTGAAGGTCGCGGCGGCGTCACCGGAGCTGGAGTTGGACCCAGAGCGGCTGGCTGACGTCCAGGTCCACAAGGCGCTGGGGAGTCGCTTCTCTGGCTTGCACTACCGCTACTGGCGGTGCGTCGGAGGCCGGTGGCGCACCTCCGAGTACCCCGAGTTCTGCAGCTTCATCCAGGTCGCCAGCCCCACCCTGAGCGCCCGCTGCTGTGGGGTGCCCTCTGCGTCAGCACGGGCCGAGCTGGAGCTGAACGGAGTGCTACGGGTGAGTACACAGAACCCGGCCATGGACCACCTGTTGGAGCTCGGCGCTTTGGGCGCCAATCGCGAGGCGGGGCTGCTCGCCAAGGGCATCGCCATCGATCTCTTCCACGAGAAGTTCCGAGACCCCACCGGCGCAATCGTCGGAGCGATGCACCTGCTTCGTGCAGGGCACCTGCGGGGTCGGGAGCACTGGTGGGAGAACCTGGGGACCTACCTGGGGATCTCCGACGCAACCGCCATCTACGGACACTGGCTGCTGCGGACGGGCCAGAGCCGCGAGCCCATCGACCAGGTCTTCCTGCGCGCTGCCTATGAGGGCCTGCCGGTGCTCCAGACCTCGCTCCGCCTGCTCTACGACGGACTGGGGCTCTTCTCAACGCCCGAGACCCAGCAGGCGCGCGAGCGGGTCGCGCAGGCCCTGGATGCCCAGCTCGGAGACGGTCCCTGGGTGCAGTTCCTGGGCGACCCCACGCAGCCAGGTGTCGAGGTCAAGCCGCAGCTCTCCGGAGACCACTGGCGGCCGGTCACCAACAGCCCTGAGCCCCTGGGCTCCCACATCATCATCGGCGGTGACTGAACACAGACAGTCGGCCGAATAGCCCCCCCAATTGGAGTAGATCATGGAGCAGATCGAATTCTCAGAGGCTGGCGATGCCACCGCCAAGGGCTTCTACCTGGAGCTCGCCGAGCTCCCCAAGGCGGAGAGCTTTGGCGCCGGCGATCCAAGGGAGCTGGGCGTTGAGGTGGTCGCCGTCACCGAGCTCTACATCGAGCCCCCCGCGGACCTGAACAGCGAGCCCTTTGGTCCTGGGGACGATGGCGCCGACGAAGAGCTCGAGGTCTTCGAGCTGCTGCTCACGGTCCGACGTGCTGCCGACTTCGCCCTGGTGTTCTCAGGAGAGGATCTGGTCGGCATCGGCCGCAAGATCGCAGGCAAGCTGGTGGTTCGGGCCACCAAGGCCGCGCTCCGCTGGATGGGCCGACGCGCGGCCGAGTTCGGCAAGGCCAAGATCCAGTGGCTCAAGCATCGGGTCGCCAAGAAGATCGCCAGAAAGCTGGATGAGCGGAAGGGCTTCCGCGATCTGTTGCGCCCCATGAGCCTCAGCGACTGGAGCTCACCTACCCCCGCTGGCCCCGTGGACTGGGACCACCTGGCAGAGGGCCGCACGCTGATGCTCATCCATGGGACCGGTCGCGCCTGCCACAAGGGCTTCGGGCAGGGCAGCGAGGCCGGTCTGGCGGGCTTCAAGGGGCTGCTGGACCGCTATGAAGGCCGGGTCGTCGGAATGGACTACCGCGTGCTGAGCCAGTCTCCCCGCAGCAACGTCGTCGGCCTGCTCAAGCAGCTGGACGGCCACAGCCTGGATCTGGACATCGTCGCGGTGAGCCGAGGCGGCCTGGTCGCCCGACGTCTGACCGAGCGGGTGGGGAGGAAGGGGATCCCTGGCATCTCCAAGATCAAGGTCCACCGCCTGGTCTTTGTCGGCACCCCAAACGCCGGCACCCCCCTCGCAGACGAGGACAACCTGATGAAGGTCGTCGAGAGCGCGATGCTCTTTCCCAAACTCCTGGCGCGTCTGTGTCAGGTCTGGGGCCTCAGTGTGGTGGTCGCCGCCATCAGCATCATCCTCAAAGGGGCGGTCACCCTGGCCTCTCGCTTCCCCGGTCTTGCGGCCCAGGGCACCGAGAGCGAGCTGCTCGCCGCTCTCAACGACAGCGAGACGTTCAAGACCAGCGCCAGCTACTACGCCGTGCAGTGCCGCCTCACCGGAGGGGGCGAGTTCAGTCAGCTCGCCATCGACGCCTTCGAGGACCTGGCCTTCGAGGGGCGCGACTGCGATCTGATCGTACCAACCGTGACCTGTGGAGCCCCTGGGGTGACTGGGCCGAAGGGCACCTTCCCTGTGACCGATGGGCGGCTCTTGGAGTTCAACGAGCCCGGCGTGAACCATCAGAGCTACTTCGAGAGAAGCGCGACCTGGGACCACGTCTTGGCCAGCCTGAGCTGAGCCCCCCCCTCACAACCCCACCCTCGCCTCACCCACACGCCGCCCACGAATACTCCACCGTCCAGGCAAAGGTCAGCGCAACCCCGTCCTCGCCGGCGCGCAGGGAGCCCTTCTCCCGCTCCGGGCGCCCTTGTGCGTCGAAGGTGAGGGACCAGTTCAGGTCCTCAATCCAGCCCCCTCCCTCCTCCTGCATCCGGCCGGGAGCCTCCAGGTTGACCCGGCCCGGCTGCCAGCTCAGGCGGTAGTCGGGGGTGGTCCACAGCCAGCCCTGTCCGGCTGGGCGTGGGGTCGGCAGGCCGTCCTTCCACAACACCGGGTCGGGGTCATTGGGCCACTGGCCGACGCCGGGGAGTACAAAGGGGTAGGGGCCCTCCTCCAGGGGTGTGCTGGGGTCGTGGTCGGCCAGGGGGGTGTGCTGGACATCGCTCCAGACGCCGCCCTGGAGGCGGGCGGTGATGCGGTGGTGCTCGCTGTCTCTCCAGAGGGGACGGAGGGCGGCTTGTTGGCGCAGCTCAATGGTCGCCACACCGCAGGACGGGCCGGCCAGGCTCGCCTCCAGCAGGCTCTGTGGCGACGGCGAGGTGGGGCTGACCGCGAGGAAGAGGAGGATCATGCTTGCTGCTCCCGAGCAGTGCTCTGGGGTTGGGGGGTGGTGAGGCGCCGCATGACCCACTCCAGCGGCCCCCGCGGGAAGCGACGCCGCCAGGCCCAGGACAGGCCGACGCTGAGGGTGGCCCAGGTGGCCATGGCGCCCAGGAGCAGAGGGCCGCTCATCCGCAGGCGGGGGGCTCCGGGCAGCTCCAGGGTCTCCGGCGCACACAGCAGCGCCAGAGGGTAGAGCAGCAGGAAGACATGGCTGGCGTAGTGGGTCAGGGCGAGCTGGCCGGTGGCGACCAGCGGCGCGCACAGGCGGGGGAAACGCTCTGCGATGGGGATGCAGACCAGGGTGACGACCATGGCCGCAGCGCCAGCGCCCAGCACGTACTGGGGCATGGGCGGCATGGAGCTCACGCCGCCGATGGCGTCGGCTTCGACGGGGGACAGGCCCTGGTTCAGGAGCGCCTGGGTGAGCCCAATCCCCAGGGCCTCCATGAGCAGCCACAGGGGGACCAGCACCACCAGCAGCCGGCGCGGGCGGCGGGGGAGGTCGAGGTCCTGGCGGCCCAGCCACATGCCTCCCAGGTAGAAGGCGAACCAGGGGAACACGGGGTGGAGTCCGTTGTAGAAGGTGTTCCTCAAGAAGCCGCGCGGGGTCCACAGATCCGCGTAGGTGAAGGTCTCCCAGTCCCAGGCGGTCTCGTAGGAGGGCCCGACCGCGAGCAGCACGGGGAAGGCCAGGGTGAAGAGGGCGGCCAGCGGGAGCAGGGCGCGGGTCGGGAGGGTGAACAGGCCGGCGGCCATCAGCATCCACACGCCGTAGAAGTGGAGGATGTCGCCGGGCCAGAGGGGCAGCCACCCAATGCCCAGGACGAAGAGGAACAGGGCCCGACGCACGATGAGCCCGCGGTCGTGGGCGGCGCGCGCGCTGTCCTGGCGGCCGCCGCGGGTCATCAGGCTGTTCCCGGCGCCGGCCAGGACGACAAAGAGCGCAGCGGCGCGTCCAGCCATCAGATCCATGAGCTGGGCGGCGGCGCCCGTGTCCAGGGCCGAGAAGACCAGGGGGATGTTGACGCAGACCATGCCCATCAGGGCCAGCGAGCGCGCGAGGTCGAGGCCGGTCAGTCGCTTCATGCGTCCAGGCTGCCTGGCTCAGTCGCCGCTGTCGTTTGTTCCTGTGTCGCGCTCTGTATCAACATGTACAGGCCAGTCGGTGCGGGCGCGGAGGCCTCCGAGCGGGCTGGTCTCCAGGCGCAGAGTGCCCCCGTGACGCGCGCAGCTCCGGTCTGCGATGGCGAGCCCCAGGCCGTGGCCCGGCCCTGCTCCGAGCTGGGCGAAGGGCTGCAGCGCGCGCTGACGGTCGTGCTCGGGGATGCCGGCGCCCGCGTCATCGACACAGAGCGTCAGGCGCTGACCGTCGCGGGTCCAGTGGACCCGGATCGGCTCGGCGCCATGCAGCCGCGCGTTCCGGACCAGGTTGTCCAGGCAGCGAAGGAAGAGGCGGTGGTCCACCAGGAGCCGGACGGGGGGGCCCGACAGGGAGAGCGTCTGGTCCGGCAGGTCCTGGGGGAGCGCCAAGGGGGTCGGCGAGAGGGTGTCCTCGCCGGCACGAGACCAGGTCAGGAGCTCCCCGACCAGGGCGTCCAGGTGGTGGATCTCACGCTCAGCGGGGCCCAGGTCCCCTTCCTCCACCGGGAGGGCTTCGAGGGCGAAGGCGAGGCGGGCCAGGGGCGTGCGGAGCTCGTGGCTCACCGCATGGAGCAGCTCGGCCTGCGCGCGCCGGTGGGACTCGATCCCGCCAGCGAGGTGATTGAGGGTGTGTCCGAGCTGGTAGAGCTCCCCGCTCTCTTGGACGCGGGTGTCGAAGCGTCCGCTGGCCAGCGCCAGGGCGCCGGACTCCAGCTCGCCCAAGCGGCGCCAGGTGGGCAACAGGCCCAGGGCCAGCACGCCCGCAAAGACCAGGCTGACCAGGAGCAAGGTGAGCAGCAGCTCCCAGGCTGGCGGGAGCTGGAAGTCCGGGATGGGGCCCAGCACCAGGACCTGCTGGCGGTGGGGGATGGCCGCAAAGCCACCGTCCGCGGACATGAAGTAGGTGGTCTCGCCGGGGGCGAGCTCGCGCTGAGCCTGGGCGGGGAGCTCGCTCGGGGGGCGGAGCTGGAGGTCCAAGCGGAACTGGCGGCGGAGCTCGGCCAGCACTTGGGGCGTCGCGCCGCGGTCGGAGAGGGTCTGTTCGGCGGCGACCATGCCGCCGTGGAGGCTCTGGGCCACCACCTGACGGTCGGCGTCCCGGACCCGGAGCAGCGTGAGCCCCAACAGGGTCGCTCCGACCAGGAAGGCCAGCATCGCGGCGGACAGGACGCGGAGGTAGAGGCGCCTCACTCCGGCACCAGGAGGTAGCCCGCGCCTCGCACGGACTTGAGCCAGCGGGGGCGGCGGGGGTCGTCTCCGAGCTTGCGCCTGAGCCGCGAGACCCGCAGGTCCATGCCGCGGTCCAGGCCGTCGTAGGGGACGCCGACCAGCGCGGGATAGAGGGCCTCCCGGGTCACGACCTGGCCCGCGTTCCTGGCCAGATAGAGCAGCAGCTCGAACTCGGCCGTGGGCAGATCCAGAGGGCGCCCCTGGAGGGTCGCCTGGCGGTGGGCGGGGTGGAGCACGAGAGCGCCCAGCTCCAGGGAGTCGGCGGGGGCTGGAGACCGCCGCCTGAGGGCGGCTCTCAGGCGCGCCAGGAGGACGCGGGGGCGCACGGGCTTGGTCAAGTAGTCGTCGGCGCCGAGCTCCAGGCCCAGGATCTCGTCGACCTCGTCGCCGCGGGCGGTGAGCATGAGGATGGCGCCGCTGTACTGAGGCCGCAGCTCCCGGCAGACGCTCATGCCGTCCAGGCCGGGCAGGCGGAGGTCCAGGAGCACGGCGTCGGGGCCTTCGCTCAAGATCCGCTGCGCCGCGCGGTCACCCCGGCCCTCGATTGACACCGAGAAGCCCTCGCGCAGCAGGAAGTCCCGGACCATGGTGGCCAGCTCTGTGTCGTCTTCGACCACCAGTACGCGCGCTTGCATGCTGGGAAGGTAGCGCGCCCGGCGTGCGCCTGGGCGGATGTCCAGTGGGAGTCGACCCTGCCGCCGCGCCCGATGGCTTGGGGTAGCCTGTGGCCATGCTGACACTCCTGCTCTCGTCCGCCCCCCTCGCCGCCACCTACAGCGTGGGGTCTACGGGGGACTACACGACCATCAGCGATGCGGTCGCCGACACCGGGTCGGAGAGCGTGCTCACCCTGAACCTGCTCAGCGACTACGCGGTGGGCGGGGAGCCGGGCGGGGGCGGGCTGGAGATTGGCCGGGACCTGGTGCTGCGCAGCGCGGATGGGGCGCTGGTCAGGATCCCCCCCATCCGCGCTGTGGATGCGGCCAAGGTGACGCTGGAGCAGGTGTCCATCCTCACGGTCCCCTACAGCGTCTACAACCCCCAGAGCGGGGTGAGCATCGAGGGGCCCTACTGCGCGCTGCAGGTGCTGGAGGAGAGCGTCGTCAGCGGGGTGGACGTGGTGATCACGCCCGAGGTGTCCTCGACGGACCAAGGGGGCGTCTGCGTGAAGGACGCGGATCTGGATCTCAGCGGTGGGCTGGTCCAGGTCAACTACCTGGGATCTGCCTCAGCCTGGGGGCCCGCTGGGTGGTCCATCGCCCTCATCGAGGGGCCCCTGGCCTACGCGGGGAGCGTCATCCTGGAGGACGTGGCCCTGGAGGTCGGCCCGCAGGGCGAGGGCGGCGGGGTTTATGTATCAGGCACCACGAACACCCAGACCCTGCAGGTGACCGGGGGGAGCTTCACGCGCTTTGGCGGGACCAAGCAGGCGGGCTCGGCAATCCGCGCGAACGCGCTGGTGAGCACCCAGGTGACCGGGAGCACCTTCACCCAGAACTCGGGCACGGCCGTGTCGCTGGACGGGGACTTCCACGTGCTGACCGACGTGGACATGAGCGGCTCGGAGGGCGTGCGCGGCGGGGACCTGGTGCTCAATGGGGGGCAGCTCAGCGTCATCGGGGGGCGCTTTGTGGACAGCTACGCGCAGAACTCGGGCGGGGTGCTCTTCTCCTACCCGTCGGCGGGTCAGGTGACCTTCGCCGATGTCCGGGTGGAGGGCGCCAAGGCCGGCGCAGAGGCCGCCCTGATGGGGGGAGGGGCGAGCCAGGTCACGCTGCATCGGGTGCGGGCCTGCACGCTGAACTCCAGCCTCAATGGGCACGTGGTTCTCTCGGTCTCGGGGTTCGAGGTCTACAACAGCGTGTTCCGGAATGGCTCGGGCTCACTGCCGATGCTGGTCACCGACGGCATCATCACCGCGACGAACAACACCTTTGTGGGCGTGGACGTGCCCATCGGCTCCGCAGATGGCTACCAGCCCAGCTCGGTGAACTTCGTCAACAACGCGGTGGTGGGCGCCAGCGCGCTGTGGACCACGACCCCAGCGGCCCAGAACGTCCTATACAACCTCTTCGAGGACCTGGGATCGAGCGCGGGCATCGTGCAGTACAGCGATCCCAGCAACCTCAAGGAGGCCGCCGGCTTCTACAGCGGTTTCGACTCCACCGACTGCTCCACCGACCCGCTGCCGGCCGCGGGCTCCCCGCTGATCGACAACGGGGACCCCAGCATCCTGGATGGCCTCCATGGGGCCTCCCGCTCGGACATCGGCGCATTCGGCGGGCCGGGACGCGAGGCCTGGGAGCACCTGGTGGACGGCGTCGACGAGCCCGACACCGGTGGCGACTCGGGGGACAGCGGGGACAGCGGTGACTCGGGGGACAGCGGGGACACGGGCGAGACCGGAGAGACCGGGAGCCCGGACTCGGGAGACAGCGCCGAGCCGGTGGAGACCCAAGCGCAGGTGCTGCTGTCCGGTGGCTGTGGGGCCGGGAGCTCGGCGGCTTGGGTGGCGTTCTTGCTGCCGCTGCTCTGGATGGGGAGCCGACGGCGGCGCTAAATCGACATCTGACGATGCAGATCAGGAATAGTGCCTCAGCAGTGGACTCGCTGTTGCGGATTTGGTGTGCACTGCGTAGCTGTTTGGCTCCTACACCTGTTGAAACAACAAGCAGGAGCCAACCATGGCACAGTTCAGCGACAAGGTCATCCTCATCACCGGTGCAGCTTCGGGCCTCGGCCGCGCCACCTCTGTCTACCTGGCCAAGCAGGGCGCGACCCTTGGGCTGGTCGACATCAGCGAGAAGGGCCTGCAGGAGACCGAGGCCCAGATCAAGGCCGCCGCTCCCGAGGCCACCTACAAGACCTTCCTGGCCGACGTCTCCAAGGAGGACCAGGTCAAGGCCTATGTGGACGGCACCGTCGAGGCCTTTGGGCGCATCGACGGCTTCTTCAACAACGCCGGCATCGAGGGCAAGCAGAACCTGACGGAGAACTACGGCTCCGACGAGTTCGCCAAGGTCCTGGCCATCAACCTGCAGGGCGTGTTCTACGGCCAGAAGCACGTGCTGGCCGTCATGGCCAAGCAGGGCAGCGGCTCCATCGTGAACACGGCCTCCGTGGGCGGCATCCGCGGCGTGGGCAACCAGTCCGGCTACGCCGCCGCCAAGCACGGCGTGGTGGGCCTGACCCGCAACTCCGCCATCGAATACGCCGAGACCGGCATCCGCGTGAACGCCATCGCCCCGGGGGTCATCTGGACCCCGATGGTCGAGAACTCCTTCAAGCAGATCAACCCCGAGCACCCCGAGGTCGCCGCGAAGGAGTTCCTCTCCATCAACCCGACCAAGCGCGCCGGCCAGCCCGAGGAGGTCGCGGCCGTGGTCGCCTTCTTCCTGAGCGACGGCAGCGCCTTCGTCAACGGCACGGTGCTGCCCATCGACGGCGGCCAGAGCGCTCGCTACTGAGGCTCTCGCTACTGAGGCTCTCGCTATAGGGGCGCTGGCTCCTGGGGGGCTGGAACCAGCCGGATCAACACCAGCTCCGGCGTGCAGAAGAGCCGAATCCTGGGCGCGTCCGCGCGCTCCAGGCCCACACCCCGAGACACCACCAGGGTGCTCTCGGGGTGTATCTGTGTGACCCCGCTGGCCCAGTCCCGCGGGACCTTGGAGAGGGTCATCAGCGGGCCGACTCCGGGGATCTGTATCTGGCCCCCGTGGGTGTGTCCGGCGAGCAGCAGCTCGGCGTCGGGGTGGGCCAGGGCGAAGTCCGGCGCGTGCCCCAGCACAACATGGGGTTTGTGCACGGTCGGCACGGGCGGCGCCGCGCTGCGGGAGTCGGCCAGGGTCAATCCGGTGACCACGATGGGGCCCAGGTCGACGGTCTCGCTCTGTGTGAGGGCGCGGGTCTGTGTGCCACTGAAGACCTCGGGCCAGCGCCCAAGTCCGTCGATGTCTCCGCCCACCGCCAGACCCGGAGTGGTGAGGTCCAGGAGCTCGGCGTTCAGCGCAGCCCGCTCCTCCTCGTAGCCCTGGGGGTCGTAGACCTGCACGTAGTCGCCCGCCCAGAGCAGGTAGTCGGGCTGCAGGGCCTGGATCTGTGCGAGGGCCTGGCGCTCGTAGGCGCCCACCTGGTCGGTCTGCAGGTCGGCGATGAGCAGCAGGGTGAGGGGCTCCTGGAGGCCGGGCATGGGCAGCTCCAGCTCGGTGACGGAGAGGGCCTTGGGCTCCCTCAGGAAGACCTCGCCGGCGAGCAGGGTGCTGAGGAGGGGGAGCACCAGGGCGGGCCGGAGGGTGGGGATCCAGAGCGCGGAGGCCAGGATCACCACGGGACCGTGCAGGAAGAGGGCCCAGCACAGAAGCTGCATGACCCCGAACGCGGTGCTCGAACCGACCAGCATCAGGCCCAGGGCGAGGATGCCCGTCAGGGAGAAGCCGGCGAGCAGGCCGGTGAACACGAGCTTGGGGGCGCGGTGGCGGCGGATGCGGTGCAGCAGCCAGGCGTCAAAGCCGGCCAGGACCAGGTTGACGGCCAGGACCTCGGCGGGGGAGAGCAGCTCGGAGACCACGGCTCAGTCGAAGCGGGGCGGGGGCAGGCGCTCGGGGACGGTCGGCGTCTCGGGCTCGCCGAACCAGTGCAGGGCGGCGTCTCCAGCGACCATCGTGAGGACCAGGGCCGCGCCGCCGGTGAGCAGGCCGATGGCGCCCGGGGCCCACCAAGCGGGGACCTCGACCAGCAGGCCGTAGACCGCGCCCCCCAGGACGGCGTGGTGGACCGCGACGCGCAGGGCGAGCTGGGGCAGGCGGGTGCGCTCGGGCTGGGTGCGTCCCAGGGAGAGGAGGGCACCGATGAAGAGCCCCACAACCAAGCACAACACCCCGGGCCCGCCGGTGAGCCACACATCCAGCAGCCCCAGCCCGCAGGCGAGGACACCCTGAAGCAGCGCGATTCGGAGAGGGAGCAGCATGGTTGGGGTGGGGGCCTGGGGGCGGAGAGTTGCGCTCAGTCACAAGCCTCGGCGATCTCGACCAGGGCGTCCAGCTCGGGCTGCAGGGCCTCGGCCTCGGACGCGGCGGCCTGGGCGCGCGCGCGCTGCACCCGGGCGATGTTGGCGGCCAGGTAGGGGATGCGGCTGGTGACGCCGGTGATGACGTTGAAGCGGAGCTCGTTGGGGCGCACCTCGGTGCCGCGCCACTCCCGCCGGTTGTCCAGCGCCGCGTCCAGGGTCTTGGCTTGGGTGACGTACATCAGCCCGCTGGTGGTGAAGGTGAAGCGGGAGAAGCGCCGGGCCTCGCGCCAGACCTGATTGAGCTCCTTGCGCTCGGTGGTGATGCGCTGGTCCAGCTCGACGACCTGGGCGGCCCAGCCCTGGCCGCACTGGGGTTGGGCCGAGAGGGCGGCCAGCTCGGCGGTCCAGCCCATGTGGCCGGCCTGGGTGTTCCAGAAGGCGGTGAACCAGTCGGAGACGGCCTCGCTCTCCGGGCGCAGGGTGGGCTGGAGCGCGACGGCGAAGCCCTTGCCCATGCGGCGCTTGGACTTGGGCAGCACCTCGAAGCCGCGCTCGCTGGCGTTGATGACCAGGGCGAACTTGTCGTTCTCCAGCTCCTCCAGCAGCGAGCGGATCATCAGGCCCTCGACCGAGCTGGCCTCGCCGCCGGCCATGCGGCGTTCGAGATCGGCGCGGTCGAAGGAGAGGGTGGCCTCGTAGCTGTGGATCTCCGGGCGCCCGGGGCCGCTGTGGGGGGCCATGTAGGGGTTCCAGGCTTGGACCACGTGCACCTGCAGGGGCAGGTCGACCTCGCGCCAGCGGATGTGGGCCTGCCAGGGGCTGGCCTCCAGGTTGAAGTCGTCGATGACGAAGTCCAGCACCACGCCCTCGCGCAGGGCGAGCTTGCCGACCAGCTCCTGATCCAGGGAGGGCTCGGCGGCGTGGAGGGCCTGCAGGTCGGCGTCCGCGCTGTATTGGGCGAGCTCGGAGGGGGACAGCCTGTCCTCGTCGGTGAACGCGAAGCCCAGGTCACCAGGCGCGGCGGCCCGAAATGACCAGACGGTGTCGGTCAGAGCCTTGTACCAGGTCCCCACCTCTCCCTCCTTCATCCCGACGATGCGGAGCTCCCGGGAGGCGTTGCCCTTGCCGGTCTGCAGGATGCTGATGCGGCGGGTGAGGAAGTTCTGCTCGTCCCACTGCTCGGGGGGGAGGACCGGGCTGTGGACCATCCAGCCTTCGGGGGGCAGGCGGATGTCGGCCATGCCGGAGCGGATGTCGCCGGGGGCGTAGAAGGGCTCGTCGTCGCACTCCTGGTTGTAGCAGTAGGGGTGCGTGGGGGTGCTGCCCAGAAGGTCGAAGTCGGCGATCTTGGTCTGCACGGCGCCGAAGCGGTCGATGAGCATGACGGTGGAGGCGGCGGAGTTGATGGCCTCGCCGCGCCACTGGCCGCGGAAGGGGGCCTCGACAAAGTGGACGACCTCGGGGGGCGTGCCGGAGTCCAGGTAGTAGATCTTGCGGCCGTCGGGGCTGAGCCAGACCATGGTCTCCATGGAGACGGCGGCGGGGCCCCACTCGAAGATGCGGCCGTCGGGGCCCTCCTTGTAGCCGACCCCCGCGGCGGTGATGCGGCCCAGGGACCAGCCCAGGTGGTCGCTGAGGTGCTCGGGGAAGTAGACGGGCAGGTCCTTGGACTGGCCCCAGCCGGCCTGCCACTCGGCGCTGACGAAGATGTTGGCGAACTTGCGCCGGTAGAACATGCGGCGGTCGCTGGTGAGCACGGCGATCTCGTCGGCGTCGGCGGTGATGGCGATCAGGCGCTCGGCGCTGGGGAACTCGGGGTCCAGGGCGATGGGCTCATCGGACCAGGCGCTGGCGGCCTCCCAGCCGGCCACGTCGATGTAGTCCCGCCACTGGTCCGGGGTGGCGGTCTCGAAGGCCCGGTCGTGGACGAAGCCGTTGCGGTCCCCGTCGGCCCAGGTGGTGTCGAGCTGTTCGGCCTTGCGGTGGTCCAGGCGGTAGGGGAGGCCGCCGCCGTGGCCCAGCAGCTTCCAGGGGAGGTCGGTCACCCAGTCGGGCTCGCCGGCGGGGCGCTTGAAGCGGGGCTTGTAGTAGAGCCGCCCGTCCACCAGCGCGAAGTAGTAGTAGTCGTTGAAGGCCTGGAACGCGGTCTCCACCTCCAGCACGGGGGGCAGATCGGCGGCGCTCTGGTAGGGCGAGGCCGCGTACTCGGTGCTGTCCAGGGAGTCCTGCCAGCGCTGCGCCTGGAGCGTCTGGAGATCGGCCTCCAAGGCGGGGTTCGGGCCGGCCAGGCTGGGCGCGCTGGCGAGAGAGAGTGCGGTGATCCATGTCCACATGGCGCGAATGCTGCCACAGGGCCGGTGTCTTCGGTAGTATGCCGGCCCCTGACCCCGGAGTTCCCCATGTCCCTGCTCTTGATCCTGGCCGCGCTCGGCTGCCGCACCAAGGACGCCGCCCTGGACACCTCGGCCCTGGTCGAGGACGACACCGGCGAGCTGGTGGACCTGGACGGCGACGGGATCGGCGCGGCCGAGGACTGCGACGACAACGACGCGGCCGTGTATCCGGGAGCCGACGAGCTCTGCGATGGCGTGGACAACGACTGCGACGGGCGCGTGGACGTGGACGCCGTGGACGCGGCCACCTGGTACCTGGACTCCGACGGCGATGGCTACGGGACGGGGGAGGGGACCCAGGCCTGCGAGGCACCCTTTGGCACCGTGGAGCTGGATGGGGACTGCGACGACGGCGACACCGCCTACCACCCGGGCGCGGCAGAAGACGACTGCACCGACCCGGCCGACTACAACTGCGACGGCTCGGTGGGCTACGCGGACGCCGATGGGGACGGCTTCGCGGCCTGCGAGGAGTGCGACGACGCGAGCCCTGGCGTGAACCCCGACGCGGCCGAGGTCTGCGACGGTGTGGACAACAACTGCGATGGGGAGGTCGACGAGGACTCGGCGGTGGACGCAGGCACCTGGTACACCGACTCCGACAGCGATGGGTACGGGGACCCCGACAGCGCTTCGGTCTCCTGCGAGGCCCCCAGTGGTGCGGTCGCGGACAGCAGCGACTGCGATGACGGGAGCGCGGAGGTGAACCCGGGCGCCACCGAGCTGTGCAACGGGGTGGACGACGACTGCGACGGCGACAGCGACGAGGACGACGCCGCCGACGCGAGCACCTGGTACGCCGACGCGGACACGGACGGCTACGGCGACGCGGGAGCCAGCAAGGTCGCCTGCGAGCAGCCCTCCGGGTACCTGGCGGACAGCACGGACTGCGACGACGGGGACGCCAGCGTGAACCCCGCGGGCAGCGAGGTCTGCAACGCCGGGGACGACGACTGCGACGGGAGCGTGGACGAGGAGGCCTCGGACGCCGCCACCTGGTACGCGGATACGGACGCGGACGGCTACGGAGACGCGGGCAGCAGCTCGGAGGCCTGCACGGCGCCGAGCGGAGCGGTGGGGAACGCCCTGGACTGCGACGACGGCGACGCGGCGGTCTCTCCGGCGGCCAGCGAGCTGTGCAACGGCGTGGACGACGACTGTGACGGCGACACGGACGAGGACGACGCGGCCGACGCCAGCACCTGGTACATCGACTACGACGGCGATGGCTACGGCTCCACCGACTACACGACCACCGCCTGCGAGGAGCCCTCGGGGTGGACCTCGGACAGCAGCGACTGCGACGACACCGACGCGGACGTGAGCCCCGCCGGCACGGAGACCTGCAACGAGGTCGACGACGACTGCGACGGCACGGTCGACAACAACGCCACGGACGCCACGGACTGGTATCCGGACCTGGACTGTGACGGCTTCGGCGATGACTCCGCCAGCCCGACCACCCAGTGCGAGGCGCCCAGCGGCTATGTCGAGGACAACACGGACTGCGATGATGCCGATGGCCTCGTCAACACCGACGCGTATGAGATCTGTGATGGGGCCGACACGGACTGTGATGGGACCGCCGACACCGACTGCTCCGATCCCACGCTCATCTCCTCCCCCTCCCACGGCGAGGTCGAGAGCCCCAGCCACGGCGGGGCCTGCAGCCTGATCGGCGAGTTCTCCACCAGCGCGAACCCGCACTACAGCGCCAACCTGTCCACCTACATGACGGCGCTGGAGTCTGCGACCTACAGCGAGTCGGACACCGTGGACGAGCTGGACTACTCCAACCGCTGCGGCAGCGACTACGCCGCGTCCATGGGCAACTACTCCAGCAGCACCAACGACTGGCCCACCCTGAGCGGGACCAGCAGCGTGGGCGCCGGGCGCTTCCGGGGCTACCTCAACATTGGCTGTGATGACCCCCTGAACTACACGATGGGGCTCATCGGGAACGACGCGTTGTCCTTCTCCATCGAGGGCACGGAGGTCCTGAGCGTCCAGTGGAGCGACGGCCAGTGGAAGAAGTTCACCTACGTGAGCTTCCCCGAGCCGGGCCTCTACGCCTTTGAGGTGCAGTGGAGCACCAACCTGAACTGCGCCATCGACCCCTTCGAGTTGGTCTGGGCCGAGGGCTTTGTCAGCGGCTACGACGACTACGACACGATGTGCGCCAGCGCCTCCTGCACCTATGGCGACGGCGTGGTGATCCCGGGCTTCGCGATCGTCGACAGCGACCACCTGGTGCAGTCGAGCACCGGCGATGTCACCGACTGCGCCCAGTGCACCACCAGCGCGGACTGTGGCTCCGGGGAGACCTGCAACAGCGCAGGGATCTGCGAGTGAGTACAGGGCCGGTTGGCGGGCTGGGCCGCGGCGGGGCACACTGACCCCTGCAGGGATGAGAGGACCGGATGCTGCTGCTCACGCTGACCGCTTGTTGGCCCGGGATGTTCGCCGTCATCGGCGACCGCATCTTCAACCAGCCCACCTGGGAGACCGCCTGGGAGACGGGTGAGCGGGACTGCACCTGGATCCTGGACTTCGAGCCCGGTCAGGGGGAGGTGGATCTGCCTCTGAGCACATCCGTCTCCATCACCCTGGACGGCGAGTGGTTCGGCACCGCCGACATCGTGGGTGTAGACGAGGACATCGAGTGGGTGGACGGCGTGCTGACCCTGACCCCCACCGAGGCGCTGGAGCCCAACACCACCTACAACTGGTGGGTGGACACGGGGTGCACCTACCGCGAGGGCACCTTCACCACGACGCCCTTTGGCACGGCCGTGACCGTGGACCAGGCCACTCTGGAGACCCTGGCCTGGGACCTGCGCATGACCACCGACAGCTCGGTGGTCGCCCCGAGCAGCCTGGCCTCTGAGGTGGAGACTCTGCTGGGCGGCTGGATCCTGGGGCGCGGCACGCTGCGCTCGGACCAGGGCCTGGAGCTCGCCCAGATCGCGGCGGGTGACCAGGACTTCTGCGACGCGACCGACCCCATGACCGGCGTCGTGGACCTGGAGGCCGCCACGGGGAGCTGGAGCGCGGACAGCGTGACCCTGGCCACCGATGCTGGCCCGGTGACACTCTACGAAGCCCGCATCAACGCGCTCATCTCACCTGACGGCACCCAACTCGGCGCCGTCAGCCTGGCCGGCGCCATCGGCATGACGCCGCTGAACGCCCACTACGAGCAGGACTACTGCGAGCGCATGGAGCTCTTCGGGGTCTACTGCGAGCCCTGCGAGGACCCCGCCGGCTGCATGCGCGTCCGCGTCGAGGAGGCCTCCGGCGTCGCCGGCAAGGCCGCCATCCAGGCGGTCTCCGAGGACAACTGCCACGCGCAGTGCGCGAACAACTCGGAGGAGTGTGAGTTGGGTGGGGATACCGGGGATACTGGTGGGGATACGGGGAAGGACACTGGGGAGTGAGGTTGGGGATGAGTGCCTCGTTGAGCGGGAGTGCCGGGTAGGAGCGCCTGGCTGTGTTTTTTGAGTAGGGGGCAAGGCCCTTACCAATCCCCACAAACCACTGCAGCCCTCAGCCTGTAGGCCTCACGACGTAGGGAGGCCGCCCCGAAATAGCGTCTCATGGGTGTTGCCAGGACCTCCCTTGCCAGGCGGGCCAGCGAGAGGACCCGGTGGCGTC
>JAZAMN010000066.1:0-12130 GCA_036229005.1 Myxococcota bacterium | reverse complement strand
AGGCATCACTAAGGCCCTCTTGCCCACAGCAGCACCCCATCCCGGGTCCGGTCCTAGCCCTCAACGGGGCGGGCGACTTGTAGGTGATGGGGTGCTGTGCGTGCAGGTGGAAAACCACCCAAACAGTCATAGGCGATGGCGGTCCTGCCGAGGTCGGGCGGTCGTGGCAGCCGACTTGGGGGCGTCGGGGGGCTTGGCCGGTCGTGGCGTTGGCCCGCGGAGGGGCGTGATGCCTGAGACCCCGGAGCCTCGGCGACCGACTCACTGGCTTCGGGGGGTATCGGGTATCGGAGGTCAGGTATCGGGGGCGCGGCGACGGCGGTTGAGCCGAGGTCGGGCGGTCGTGGCAGCCGACTTGGAGGCGTCGGGGGGCCTGGCCGGTCGTGGCGTTGGCCCGCGGAGGGGCGTGATGCCTGAGACCTGATACCCGATACCTGAAACCCCGAAGCTCGGCGACCGACTCACTGGCCTCGGGGGGAGGGTGACGGGATCGGGGGTGCAGGCCGGGGCGATGGTGTTTTCCGCCTCGTCAGGCGCATCTGCCCCGCCAGCCACCGAGATATGCCGGATAGACGGGGGTAGCGTCTGGCGCTACCATGGAACTGGAGGCGCTATGCAACGAACAGTCCCGCATCCTGGCCAGGTTCTCCAAGAGCGCTTCCTCGAACCGCTTGGCTTGAGCGCATACCAAGTCGCGAAGGCCATCGGGGTGCATGTGAGTCGCGTGAGTCTCCTTGTGCAGGGGAGGCGGGCTCTCACTGCCGATACGGCAATGCGCCTGGGGTTGTACTTCGGGGTGCCAGCGCAGTGGTGGATGGATCTCCAGAGCAAGTATGAGCTTGATGACCCCAAACGGTTGGCGTCTCTTGGCGCTGTCATCCAGCCCCTTGAGCGTCCTCCTGGGGTGGCCATTGGCCCTTCGGGAGTCCGGCGATTCCATATCGAGCACTCTGATCCCGAGGTTGAGACCAGCGAAGTCCCAGACTCCCTGCTTGAGCGCCTGCGGGCCCAAGTCCAAAGCGGTGGCGGCCGTCCGAGTACGAGCGTCCAGCACCGAGAAGTCGACTTGGGCGCCGGCTATCGTGCCCTGTTGGGCTCAGACTCATGAGTGTCCGGCGCCCGGCATCCATCGAGTCCCTCGTTGGGATTGTCGCTCCCGAAGTGCTGCTTGATGCAGTCACGGTGTCCCAGAAGCTGACGGAGTTGGGAATTCCTCATGCCCTGGTCGGCGGACTGGCGGTTGGCCTCTATGGGCACCCGCGAGCAACGAAAGATGTTGATTTGCTGGTCCAAGACTCTGCCTTCGAGATGACGGAGCCGTTCTTGGTGTTCCGCGATGAGCTCAAGGATGTCATTCAGGTGGGTGTCGTGGATCTGCTCGCGGTCCCCAAGACCCGTCCTGTGCTTGGAGAGCTCCTGCGGGCTCCCACGGAGGGTGGTGTCCCAGTCATTCCCTTGGCAGCGCTTGTCTTGATGAAGCTGGACGCGAGTCGACCCCAGGACTTGGCCGACATTCACCGCTTGCTGGATGCTGGAGCGGATGCTGAGTCGATCGGTAGCTTCTTGGCTGAGCACGCAGCCGATGTATCAGACATCTATGCAGCTCTATTGGACTCCAGGTCTACCTGACCTCGTTGCGCCACCGAGTTTGGGGCGTCGGGGAGAGGGCCCAGCGCTGGTGCGCGGGCCACCGGGGGCTCTGGCCCGGCCGGTCGTGGCGCTGGCCCGCGTTGGGGCGTGATGCCTGAGACCTGATACCCGATACCTGAGACCCCGGAGTTCGGCGACCGACTCACTGGCCTGGGGGGTATCGGGTGTCGGGGGCGTCGGGGCTCTTGCAGGTCGTACTCCCCCAGGGAAGGGCGTGATGCCTGAGACCTGATACCCGATACCTGAGCCCCTGGAACCCCGGCGACCGAGGCTCCGCTCAGCGGAACATCACCCAGCTCACCTCGCTGTCGCCGCAGCCCTCATCGACCTGGACCGAGTTGATGTTGCAGGTGGTGTACCAGCCATCTTCGGTCTCCAGGGGTGCGTCCTCGCCGGGGTAGAGCTGGAGGCTGTCCACCTCGGACTCGAAGTTGACGGACATGCTGTCGGCGCTGCCGCAGTCCTCATGGTCCACGGAGCCCACGACGCTGCCCAGATCCACGGCCACCGGGCCCAGAGCCTCGGTGTCCAGCGCGGGGCCGCCGTGGCCAGCCTCCATGACGTAGGAGAGTCCGGCGGCGTCGTACAAGGCGAAGCCCGCGGAGCCCGCGACCTCACCGGCCTGGACGACCAGATCGACGCGCTGCCCCTGCATGCCCACGGCGGGGGTGCTGTTCCAGCCGTCGGAGCCGATCCAGGCGTATCCGACCTCCCAGCGCACACCGTCGTCGTCCTGGACGGTCAGCACGCGCATGGGCTCCTGGGCGCAGGGGAGGATGCTGCCCACGTCGACCGAGGAGGCCTCGTCGGCGATGACCCGGCCGCTGATCTCGAAGCTGTCGGCGCTGTCGACCTCGGCGTCGGCCCCAAGGCAGACCACCGCAGTGCCGCCTCCGAGGGTGGAGACGCTCCAATCCTGCTCCAGGGAGTAGCTCTCCCCCCACAGGGCGCTGCCGGTCAGGGCCCCTCCGACCACGGAGCAACCAGTGGTGAAGGCCAGGGCGATCGCGGAGGTGTAAAGCATCAGGGAGCGCATTCCGATCTCACAGTCGAGAGGTTGTTTGACGCTCAAACTGTACAGGAGCCCCCTGCGCCTCGCACCCGAAAACTGGTGCGTTCGCGGGGCTTTGTCATGTTTGGCCTAAAGCTGTCGGCCCTCTGATCCGAGGGCGACCGGGGACCCGGCGGCGACCACTCCCCCCGGCGGCGACCGGCGTTCCGGCGCCCTCCAGCTCGCTCAGCACACGCAAGCTGGGGCGAACGCAGCAGGGCCAAGCGCAAGCGGGGCCGAACGCAACAGGGTCAAGCGCAAGTGGGGCCGAACGCAACAGGGCCAAGCGCAAGCGGGGCCGAACGCAACAGGGCCAAGCGCAACCGGGGCCGAACGCAACAGAACCCAGCGAAGAGCCCCCGCTTCCAGCGTCTCAGGGCCTCGTTTGTCGCGTTCGCAGGCACTTGCGCAGCCGCGTGTTGCGTTGACAGGCACTTGCGCAGCCGCGTGTTGCGTTCACAGGCACTTGCGCAGCCGCGTGTTGCGTTCAGGGGCACTTGCGCCGCCCCCACCCAGCTCCCACCCCAGAGCAGGAGACCCCGACTCAGCCGAGGCCAAGCCGGGGTCTCGCTCAGGCGGACGCACGCTCAGCGGAAGACCACCCAGCTCACCTCGGACTGCACGTCATCGCTGCAGTCGTCCTGGGTCTCGCGCTCGAAGGACTCGATGGAGCACACCGTGTAGTAGTTGCCGTCGGCCTCCATGCCCTGGTCGTCGCCGGGGTTCAGCTCCAGCTCGTCGTCCTCGGACTCGAAGACCACGGAGACCATCTCCTTGCCGCCGCAGGCGTCGTTGAAGCGGCCAACGGTGTTGCCCGTGCGCACGTCGATGCCGGGAACATCGCCCTGCTGCAGCGCGGGCAGGTCGCGGCCCGCCTCCATCGCGTAGAGCATGTCACCGCGGGTGTCGGAGAGCACGAAGCCCGCCGAGTCGGTGCCGGGGTTGTGGCGGACGAGCAGCTCGACCGCGCCCTGGTCGTAGATGCCGGGGGTCATGTCCCAGCCGCCGCCATCGAGCCATGCGTAGCCGACGGTCCACCGGTCCCCGTTCTCGTCTTCGATCACGGTGGCGGTCTCGACGTCGGTCCAGCAGGGGACCAGGTTGTCGAAGCCGGCGGGGAGCTGGCCGTCCCAGGCGTAGAGGGTCTCGACCACGCGGCCGCTGACCTGGTAGACGGCGTCATTGGCGGCCACGTTGTCCGCGGTGGTGCCCAGGCAGACCACGGAGTTGCCGTTGACGGCGGAGATCCCGCCCTGTCCCATCATGGGACCGGTGCCCCACATGCTGGAGCCCATGAGGGCGCCGCCCATGACGGTGCAGCCCGTGCTGAGGGCGAGTGCCGATGCGGCGGCGAGGATGGCGGCGGTCTTGAGGGTGCGCATGGGAGCTCCGGGTGGGTTGGGTGGCGTTTGGGTCAGTTGCTGTGTTGAGACGAGCTGTGTTGCTGCGAGCTGTGTTGAGACAGGAAGCAAGCACCGTGCCAGCTCTGGAGTGCCCGTCGGGCGCAGGTCCTCGCGGAGACCTCTCCAGAAGTCACGACATCCCTGTCGCGCCATTGGACACCGACACTGTACGGCGGCGTCCTCGGATCTGTGAGATTCCTTTTCGGATCGCTGTACTCAGCAGGTGTACCCCCAGCAGGATCCCCGCCCCGAGCGCCACCCAGAGGGTCCAGGCCCACGCCGGCTGGTAGCGCATCCGGATCACCTGACTCCCCTGCCCCACCGGCACCGCCTGCAGGGTCTGGTCCGCGCGTCGCACAGGGACGCGGGTGTCAGGGGCCGACGCATCCCACGCCACCCAGCCCGGGTACCAGGTCTGCGAGATCACCACCCAGCCCGCGCTCGGCGCGTCGACCTCCAGCTCCAGCTCCCGGTCGGAGAGGGCTGTGATGCGCACGGAGCCCTGTCCCCCAACGCAGGGCCCCCCGGCCTGGTCCATCAACACCTGGGATCCCAGCGCCAGCGAGGACAGGCTGCCCGAGTCCACCGCGCAGTCCACGAACCACGCGCGCTCGAAGGCCCCCGGGGTCTCGTAGACCTTGACCCCCAGGTCGGTCTCGGTGAGCAGCGCATAGGGCGCGCCCAGCTCGTGGATCGTGAGCAGCCGGGAGACCCCCCAGAGCCGCACCAGATCGACCCGAGCCACCGCATCCTGGGCCTTGCCCGGCCCGTGATCCATGCCCACGTCCAGGCCCGCGGCGTTGAGCAGCTCCTCGTGGCCGGGCATGCGCAGGGGCGACAGCACGATCACCTCGCTGGCGCCGTAGAAGGTCGAGAGGCTGGCGGGCAGCAGATCCCGTTCCAGAGCGGTGGGCTGCACCCGGTCGACCACCGCGATCCGCTCCATCCCCTCGGGGAGCTGGGCCAGGACCTGGGGGCTGGGGAGGGCCTGGTCCACCGGCTGCAGGCGGTTGTAGCCCCACAGACCGACGATCAGCTCGACAGCGAGCAAACCGGGGAGCGCCCGCCACTGGCCCTTGTGCAGCGCCCATGCCCCCAGGCCAGCGACGCCGACGGGGAGGATCAGGCCCAGGCTGCCGTTGAAGCGCATGCCGGCGAGCAGGGCCTCGGCGCGGTCGGGACCCACGGCCGGGAGCAGGCGGGGCATGAGCATGGGCTCGAGCAGCGGCAGCGCCAGGCGACCGAGCAGGCCACCGACCAGGAGGGCGGCAGCGCAGATGCCCAGCAGGCGGGCGGCCTTGGCGCGATCCACGCGGTCCAGGGCCCAGGCGCCCAGCATCGGGAGGGCCAGCGAGACCCACAGCGCGTAGCGGACCGGGAAGCGGAAGAAGGACAGGCCCGGCAGGCAGTGGACCAGGCCGTAGACGGGGGTGTAGCGGCCCAGCATCAGCACCAGACCGCCCAGCGTCAGGCCCAACCACAGCTTGGGGAGGCGTCCGCTGCGCCAGGACTTGGGGAGCCCCGCGAGCGCCAGGCCCAAGACCAGCCCGCCGACCAGGATCAGGCCGTCCCAGTGGGTCTCGCCGGTGCCGAAGTAGGCCGGACCCTTGTGCGTGTAGGAGAGCGGGATGCTGGCCGGCGGCTCCCAGCCCCAGAAGCGCGGCAGCAGCAGGTTGATCAGCTCCCAGGGAGGGAGGGATCCGATGCCCGCGAAGGCTGCGTCCACACCCCCTGCGCGCGCGGAGTACCGGGACAGCTCGAGGCTCGCGGCCAGTTGAGGTGCGGCGGCAGCGAGCCCCACGGCTGCGCCCAGTCCGGACAGCGCGGCGGACCTGGGACTGGGGAGGCGCCGGGACAGCCAGGCGATCAGGGCGCCCACCAAGGCGATGACCCCAAGCTGGGGGTGGCCGGCGGTGAGCACCATCGCGACGAAGAGGCCGAAGGTCAGGGCGCGTGACAGGCTGGGGCGGTGCAGGCGCAGGGCCGCCCAGATCAGCCACGGGAAGGTGGCCGCGACGTGCTGCATCCCGGCGTAGGTCAGGCGGCCGACCAGGAAGCCCCCCAGCGCGAAGGCCAGGGCCGCGAAGGAGGCGGCGGGCAGGCTGCGGCCGGTGCTGCGGGCGAGCACCCAGGCGCCCAATGCGGCCCAGAGGGTGTGCAGCCAGAGGCTCAGGGAGAGGGCGTGCTCGGGGGCGAAGATCAGGCCCAGCAGGACCACGGGCAGGTAGAAGACGCCGGTCTGGCCGTCGGCCATCAGGGGGAAGCCCAGGCCCATCTGCTGGGTCCAGAGGGGGAGTTCGCCGGCGGCCCAGGTGCGGACGGCCCAGTCGCGCCACGGGAGGGTGTGGTGGCGCAGATCGTGGGCCAGCCAGATGCGGCCCCAGAGCACGGGGAGGCCGGGTAGTCCCGCGACCGCGAGGGTGCCCGCCAGCCAGGCCCAGGCCTGCTTTGCGGGGCCGCGCATCAGTCCTCCACGTAGCCCAGGGACTTGAGGGCCTCCTGCTCCCAGGCGGGGAGCTCGACCTGCTCGCAGTTCATCTCCTTGAGGGAGAACTCGGCGCGGGCCTGAGCGGCGCTGACGGCGCCGGTCTGCTGGGCGGCCAGGTTGTCCTGCTCCAGGGGGTCCGTCTCCAGGTTGTAGAACTCGGGGGGCGCGCCGTCCGCGTGGAAGATGGCCTTCACGCGCAGCTCCGTCTCGGTGTCTTGAGCGGTCGGCGGCAGGGTGTCCTCGCGTGCGCCATCCGGTATCGAGGTTGGCGCCTGCTTCGAGGCTGTCCGGAGGCCGGCCAGACAACCCTTGCCCAGCGCAGGACCCTCTCGGCCCACGAGATCCAGGACGAGGGACTTCTTGCGGATGCCCTTGGCGTAGCCCAACAGCTCGGCGCCCTCGGTGGGGTCGAAGGGATCCAGCTTGATGGTCTTGAGGATGGTGGGCGCGATGTCGATGACCCGCACCTGCTGGGGGATGACCGAGACGTGCCGCTTGAGGGGCGGGTAGCGCAGGATGAGCGGGACGCGGATGACCTCGTCGTAGAGGCCGTGGTGGTGGAAGTGGATGTCGTGCTCGCCCAGCATCTCGCCGTGGTCGCCGACGACGATGACCAGGGTGCGCTCGGTGCCCCCGCTCGCGTCCAGGGCGGCCAGGAGCTGACCGACCAGGGCGTCGGTGTGCTCGACCTCGAGCTTGTAGAGGCGGCGCAGCTCGGTGACCTCGGCGTCCGTGAAGGCGTGGCTGGGGTCGGAGAGGAGGGCGCGGTGATCGACGGTGGCGTCGGCGCCCTCATAGGGTGCGTGGGGGTCGAAGAGGTGCACCCACGCGAACCAGGGTTGCTCCCCCTGATCGTGGATCCAGGCGCTGGCGAGGTCCACGGTCTGGTCGCCGGGCCGCTCCAGCATCCAGGGCACCTTGTGGGGCTGGCCGGTGGCCATGAGCACCTTGAGGGCGTGCTGGAAGAGCAGGATGCGGGAGAAGCCGCGGGCCCCAGGGACGAAGTCGTCGTCGTAGACCTGGAAGCCCTGGTCCAGGCCGGTGCGCTGGTTGACCGCGAAGGAGGAGAGGAAGGCGCCGGTGGCGTAGCCCTCGGCCTCCAGGCGCTCGGCGACGGTGGTGTGGCCGCCCTTGAGGGTGTCTGCGTTGGAGAGGACCCCGTGGCGCAGCGGGTGCAGCGCGGTGAACATGCTGGCGTGGCTGGGGGTGGTCTCGGGCAGCGGGGTGACGGCGTCCAGGAAGAGCACGCCGTCCTGGGCCAGGGCCTCCAGGTTGGGCGTGTGGGCCTTGGCGTCGGGGTAGGCGGAGATGTGGTCGCGCCGCGTGGTGTCCAGGGTGATGAGCAGGACGTTGGGATCGCCCTGGAGCGCCCGGGAGCTGCCGTACTGCTGGCTGGAGATGGACCAGCCGGCGCCCAGGTCGACCAGCAGCGCGGCCAGGATGGCGAACCCCGTCCAGCCCAGCTTGGACTCGGCGCCGAGCTCCTCGCGGCGGCCCCAGTAGCCGGCGTTGAACCAGACCACGCCGGCGACGCCGATGGGGCAGGCCGCCATGGCCAGGGCTGAAGGCAGGCGCTCCATCTCCAGCAGGTTCCCGGCGGCGTGCCACAGGTAGAAGCCAGACAGGAAGAAGGCGGTGGCGGACATGGCCATCGAGATGAAGACCGAGTCGGCGTAGTCCCGGGCGACGCGCTGGAAGACCAGCCCCACGGGCAAGGCGACGGCCATCCCGACCAGGGCCCCCGCGACCGAGGCCCCGACGCCCAGGAGCATGGACTGCCCCAGGCTCAGGGACAGCGTCATGGTGGAGGCCATCTCGACCATCTCGAAGGCGCCAGCGAGCCAGCCCATCCCGAAGGCGAGCTGGATGGCGCGGAGCCAGCGGCGGTTTGGGGCGCGGAGAGCTTCCATTCAGTCCCCCATGTAGCCCAGGGCCTGGAGCGCCTGCAGGGTCTCGGCGTCCATCGCCTGCTCGCGCGCCTGGATGGGCTGACCGTCCAACACGGCGTCCATGGCCTCGCTGGCGGCATCGACGACCTCGGGTACCTGGGCCGAGATGTCCCGCGTTTCACCCGGATCGGAGACCAGGTCGTAGAGCGCCTCTCCCCTCTCCTGCCCCTTGCGGATGTACTTGGACTCCGGCTGGCGCAGGGACAGGTCCACGGGGGGCTCCTCGACGAAGCGGGCGCCGATGGTGCTGGAGAGCACGGGGCGATCCTCGCAGGGGGCCCCGCTCAGCCAGGGCTGGAAGGACTGCCCGTCGCGCTCGACGGCGATCAGCGGCACCAGGTGCTCCAGGGTGGGGGCGATGTCGATGGTGGACAGCTGGCAGGGCTGGGTGGTTCCGGCGGGCACCCCGGGGCCGCGCAGGATCAGCGGGACGCGCAGGGAGGGGTCGAAGAGGTCATCGCCGTGATCGAACAGCACGCCGTGCTCCGTCAGGGACTCGCCGTGGTCGGCCGTCATGACGATCAGGGTGTCGTCGAGGAGACCGTGGACCTCCAGCCAGGCGATCAGCTCCCCGGTGAGGGCGTCGGTGTGCTCCAGCTCGGCGTCGTAGGCGGCCGTCAGGTAGTCCGCGTCGGTGATGGCCTTGTGGGGGGGCGGCCAGTAGCCGGGCAGGGCCAGGGGCTCGCCGTCGGTGGGCGCGTCCGTGATGGGGCGGGCCTCGTAGGGGGCGTGGGGGTCGAAGAAGTGCACCCACAGGAACCAGCGCCCCTTCTCGTGACGGGAGAGGAAGGTCAGGGCCCGGTCGACGGCGATGGTGCCGCGGCGCTCGCGCAGGGTGTTGGCGGGGAGCACGATCTCGTCGATCAGCTTGACCAGGGACAGGCGGTGGAGCCCGGCGATGGCGCCGAAGTCGTCGTCGTAGACGTCCCAGCCCTCGGACCAGCCGTAGCGGGAGTGCAGCGGGAAGCCGGAGACCACCGCGCCCGAGCGGTAGCCGCGCTCAGCGAAGGCCCGCTGCAGCATCCGGGGCTGCTCCCCCAGGGGGGTGCCGTTGGAGAGCACGCCGGTGGTGGTCGTGCGCTGGCCGCTGAGGATGGCCAGGTGGCTGGGCTCGGTCAGGGGCGCAGGGGCGACGGCCTGGTCGAAGCGGGTGCCCTCGGCGACGAGGCGGTCGAGCGTGGGGGTCTGGGCGGGACCGCCGTAGGCGCTGAGGCGGTCGGGCCGGGTGGTGTCCCAGGTGATGAGGAGCACGTTGGGGCCCTCGACCTCCTGGGCCGGGCCGGTGGGCAGCCCGCGCACGAACCCGCCCCAGAACGCGAAGAGCGCGACGGCGACCAGCCACTTGATGCGGGGGGCGACGTGCCGGTGCAGCGTGAGGCCGAAGAGCAGGGAGCCCGCGAAGAGCCCGAAGAGGCCGGCGAGGAGGGCTGGGGAGCGCAGAGACTCGTTCAACACCACCTGGAATCGGTAGTGCAGCGCGACATGCAGACCCAACAGGCTCCCGAGAACGAGGCCAACCGGGCGCTTCCCGACGTAGGGCAGCCTCTGGACGGCGGACGCCAGGATCCCGGCCGGCAAGGCCACCGCAAGGTTTGCGGCGACGGCCAGCAGGCAGAAGAGGAGCTGGTCGAAGAACCCGAAGCCCAGCCGGGCGTCGGTACGCAGCAGGAACTCCAGGGTCCCGGCGGTGATGCCCAGCAGGGCGGCCATCTTGAGGTTTGCGCGCATGGAGCGCGCTCTAACGGTGCGGTGGCCGGGCCGGCGGTGCAAATGGGGTGCATGGGTCGGCGAAGGCCAGCTCTGCACCGGACTGTCCCAGATGCTGCCCTGCCCCTGGACCCGCGGCCGGGTCACGATCTCTGTGCACACAACAGGAGACCCCATGAAAGCGGTCCGATTCAACGCCTGGAAGACCTTCCCCGTGATCGAGGAGGTCGAGCGGCCCAAGCCCGGCCCCGGAGAGGTGCTGCTCAAGGTCGCCGGCGCCGGCGCCTGCCACTCGGACGTGGCCATCTTCCACGAGTTCGACGAGAACGCCCCCGTCGCCCCCTTGCTGGGCCCCAGCTACACCCTGGGCCACGAGAACTCCGGATGGGTCGAGGCCGTCGGCGAGGGCGTGCGCGGCATCAAGCTTGGCGAGGCCTACCTGGTCTACGGCCCCGTGGGCTGCGGCCACTGCGTCTCCTGCTCCATCGGCCAGGACACCTATTGCAACCACCCCGCCGACGTCGGGTACCTGGGCATGGGCCTGGGACGGGACGGCGGCATGGCCGAGTACATGGTCGTGCCCGCGCGCAACCTGGTGCCCCTGGGTGACTCAGACCCCGTCGTGGCCGCTCCCCTCTCCGACGCGGGGCTGACCCCCTACCACGCCATCAAGCTGGCCATGCCCCGCCTGACCGGCGGCAACAAGAGCGCCCTGGTCATCGGCCTGGGCGGCCTGGGCCAGGTGGCCACCCAGATGCTGGGCGCCATGACCGGTGCCAAGATCATCGCCACCGACCTCAAGCCCGAGGCCATGCAGCGCGCCAAGGACTTCGGCGCCGAGACCGTGCCCGGCGGCCCCGACCAGGCCGCCCAGATCCGCGACCTCACCGACGGACGCGGCGTGGACGCCATCTTCGACTTCGTGGGCGTCACCCCCACCCTGAGCCTCGCGCAGCAGACCGTCGCCCAGAAGGGCCGCATCACCGTGGTCGGCATCGCCGGCGGCACCATGCAGTGGAGCTTCTTCGGGATGCCCTACGAGGCGGAGGTGACCAGCACCTACTGGGGCACCATCCAGGACCTCCACGAGGTCGTGGGCCTCTACCGCGCCGGCCTCATCAAGCCCGACGTCGAGGTCTTCGAGATGAACCGCGCTCTGGACGCCTACCAGAAGCTGGTGGACGGCACCCTGAGCGCCCGGGCCGTGGTCGCGCCGCACCTCTGAGGTCTTTGGGGGGGCGCGCCTGGAGGGGCGCGCCTCTCGCCATGGGGGCTGTTTGAGAGTGCATAGGGGCCCGAGGCCCTGCTATATTTCGTCCATGGTTGACCCTCGCCGACTCAGCGAATTCGATCGCCTCCCCCCCGCTGAGCAGCTGGAGCTCGCCCAAGCTCTGTGGGACCGCATCGCCGACCCCGACAAGGCAGATCTGGTCTCGGACCAGCAGATCGCCGAGGCCGAGCGTCGCCTCGCCGAGGGTGACAGGGCCCCGAGCACACACCGGACCCGGGAACAGGTTCGCGCCCGCGTGACCGCAGCGCTCAAGTGACCCTCCGCTTTCGTCCGGAGGCGGAGGACGAGTACCTGCATGCCGTCTCCTGGTACGAAGAGCAGCGAGAGGGGCTGGGTCACGAGTTCATCCAGGCGGTCGAGTCCACCCTCGACTTCATCGAAGAGAACCCAGAGATGTACCCGGTCATCCGGGGAGAGCTCCGCCGTGCGCTCTTGCGACGCTTCCCATTCGCGTTGCTCTACCGGGTGCGCGAACAGGACATCATCGTCGCCGGGGTTGTCCACCTGCGGCGCAACCCGACGAACTGGAGTCGCCGCGAGGGCTGACCGGCTCACGATGCGAGTCCGGCAGCAGCCCCCGCCCCCGGATCC
>JAZAMN010000065.1:0-56462 GCA_036229005.1 Myxococcota bacterium | reverse complement strand
CCCCCACACCCCCAGCGGGCTCACGAAAGGTGAGCCCGGCTCGGGCCAGGCATGCCCCTCGCGAGATTTGCGGCCGGCACCGGAGTCTCCGCTGAGAGCGGGGGTGCCGGCCGGCAAATCTGGACAGTGATGGGGGTTGGCGAGAGCCATCTTCGGAGCGAACTACTCCGTTGTCTTGTGGGGGCACGGCCAACACACCCCCGGCGGGCTCACGAAAGGTGACCCCGGCTCGAGCCAGGCATGGCCCTCGCGAGATTTGCGGCCGGCACCGCAGTCTCCGCTGAGAGCGGGTGTGCCAGCCGGCAAATCTGGAAAGTGATGGGGGTGGGCAAAGAGGACTTCGGGGAAAACCACTCCGTTGTCTTGTGGGGGCACGGCCAACACACCCCCGGCGGACTCACCGCGCGGAAGTAGCCTCCAACGCAACAATCGAGCGTGTCGGCCCCTCGGGCTGCATTGCGCCTTCATTTGCCCGACCCGAAGGGGAGAGGGGCCCTCGGGCCCCGGTGGCAAATGGAGGCGAAGTGCAGGTCGCGGAACGCGACCCGACGCCGTGGGGGGGGCCTGGGGGGGACTGGCGAAGGTCCCCCCTGGGGGTAAGCCGGCTGCGCCGGCGTAGGGGGTCTGCCCCCTACTCAAAAAGCACAGCCAGGCGCTCCTACCCGGCATCCACACCCACCAAGCCACCCGTCCGCCCGACACCTGGCGCTCTCTCCGGTTCGAGCAGCCCCGGTGGCAAATGGAGGCAGCCAGCGCGCAACCAGCCCCGAACGCAACAAGCCAGCGCGCAAGCCACCTTGAACGCAACAAACACGCCCCCACCTGGACCTTCGGGGACGCCGCCTGTTTCACTCACCCCTGCTTGCGCAGCCACCGGTTGCACTCACCCCAGGTTGCGCAGCCACTCGTTGCACTCACCCCAAGTTGCGCAGCCGCCTGTTGCACTCACCCCAGGTTGCGCCCCTCCGAACGCAGCCACCGCCAGGAAGGGACGGGTCCTCACCCCCCCTCAACGGCTTCCTGCACAGCCAGGAGGAGCTGCTCACGGGTGTAGGGCTTGGGGAGGGAGCGGCTCTCGGACTCCCGGGGTTCTGTGGCCCCTACGCGCAGGATTCGCAGCTCGGGGTGCACGCTCTTGAGCTGGACCGCCAGGTTGGGGCCACCCGGGACAGAGTCGACCACCGCCAGATCCACGGGCCGCGCGGACAGAGCCTCGAAGGCCTGGGGGAGCGAGTCCACGGGATCGACCGCGTAGCCAGCGGCCTCCAGGAGTCGCGTGGTGACCCGCCGCAAGAGCAGCTCGGGGCTCAGCAGAAGCACCCGCCGCCCTGCGCCGCTCTCCAGCTCCTCGTAGGGGAGCGAGCGCTCGAGCGCCCACTCTTCATCCAGCGGCAGCCGCACCGTGAACACGCTGCCCTCACCCAGGACCGAGCGGGCGGAGATCTCACCGCCGACCTCATGGACCAGGTTCTGACAGCTCGCGAGCCCGAGCCCAGACCCCTCCCCCTCGCCCCGGGTGGTGAAGAAGGGCCGGAAGGCCTGCTCCAGGACCTCGGGCGACATGCCACAACCGCTGTCGCTCACCTCGATGTACGCGATGTCCTCGTCCTCGTCCTCCCAAGCACGCACGCGGATCTCGCCCTGGGCGTCGATGGCGTGCTTGGCGTTGAGCACCAGGTTGGTGAGCACCTGGTGCAGCGAACCCAGGTCCAGCTTCACAAAGAGCGCGTCGCTCTCCAGGCTCCAGTCCAGCGTGATCCCCGGCGGCATCGCCCGCTTGAGGAAGTGCAGGATCTCCTCGAGCGCCGAGACCAGCTCCGCCCCCTCCTTGGGCGACTGCGGCTGCCGCGCGTAGTTCATCAGCTTGCGGGAGAGCCCGCCCGCTCGAAGCGTGGCCTGCCCGAGCTGCGCCACGTCCACACGGGTCTCCTCCGAGAGCTCCGGCGCCTCCTCGATCAGGCTCAGGCAGCCCGTCATGGCGGTCAACAGGTTGTTGAAGTCGTGCACCGCGCCGGCGGTCATCAGCCCCAGGCCGCGATCCCGCTGCAGCGCATTCAGCTCCGCTCGCAAGGCCGAGACCCGCACCTGCTGCGCCTGGACCTCCCGCAGATCCTGCAGCCCCCCAACGGTCCTGTAGGGCCGGCCCAGCGCGTCGAACTCGACCTCTCCAAAGAGCAGCGCCGGGAGCTCTCCCCCGTCAGGCAGCCGCAGCAGAAGCTCCTGCCGATAAGGGCGCCCCTTGGGTATCGCCTCGCTCACGACCTCAGCCAGCGCATGGCGCTCCTCGGCGCTGAGCATCGGGAGGATGGAAGTGGCGGAGATCGGAGTGTCGGAGTCCAGCAGCAACATCTCCCGGGCCTTTGCCGAGTACCAGACCCGCTGGTTGATGTGGTCGTGGGTCCAGATCCCCACGCCCATGGCCCCCATCACCTCGCCCAGCGCCCGCAGACCCGCGCTCTCCTGGAGCGCAGCACCCACGATCGGGATGATCTCCATCAGGGCCCCTCCCCCGCTGCGACGGCGGAGGTCCAGCTCCACAGGCTGCCCATCGAGCGAGGTCCGCGTGCTCCAGCGCCGGTTCTCCTCCAGGAAACCCAGCATCAACGACAGCCTGTCCTCGTCGATGCCCAGGAGCACGGTGAGGTGGAGGCCCACGGCCTGGTCCAGAGGGTGAGCCAGCAGGTCCAGGCTGCCCCCGGTTGCCTCTACCCTCCCCTCCTGATCCACCAGGAGGAAGACCCGGTCGAGCATCCCCAGGATCTCCGAGGAGCCGCCCCGCTTGCCTGTCTCTTGCATGCTCAAAGTAGAGCAGCCCCAGCGGGCGGGGTCAAGGCCGGCCCAAGCCGCCGCGTGCAGTAGACTCTCGCGCGTGGCCGACCGAAGCGCAGTGCAGCACGCTCTCTCCGAGCTCATCCTGGACCAGGGCGAGGAGATCTGCCTGGACCAGAGAAAGGTCGCGACCCTGCTCGAACGCCAGTTCCCCGGCCGCCCGTCCACCTGCGTCGCCGCACACGTCGCGGTCCGGGAGGGGGTCGCCGCAGACCTCGCGCAGGACGCCAGCCCCCAGGTCCCCGCCATGGTGTTCGACCGGCTGGTGCACCGCCTGACCGACCACGCTGGCCTCGACTTCTCCCACGCCGTCTGGGCCACCCGCGCCTGGGCTGCGGCCCTGCAACGGAGCTGCCCAGAGGAGCCCCCCAGCGCCACAGTCCAGCCTCTGCAGCGCCGCATCGCCCAGCAGGTCCCCAACCAACCCGGAAAGCGCGCCCACACCCTCAAAGGCCACCGCAAGGCCCTGTCGTGCGTGCGCTTCTCCCCCACCGGCAGCCACCTGGCCACAGGCAGCCTGGACCGCACCCTGCGCATCTGGGAGAGCCGCTCCGGCCGCCAGAAGGCCCTGTTGCTGGGCGGTCACCGGGAGTGGGTGCGCGGGGTGGCCTGGAGCCCCGACGGCGAGGGCCTGGCCAGCGTCGGTGACGACGGCGCGATCCGCCTGTGGAAGCCCAAGACCCAGGAGCGCATGTACCGCCTGGCCGGTCACCGCGGCGCCGCGCTCTGCGTGGACTTCTCCCCCGATGGTCAGTGGGTGGCCTCGGGCGGGGTGGACGGGCAGGTCTGCCTCTGGCGGGTCGAGGGGCTGGAGCTGGTCCAGGTCTTCGAGCACACCGAGCCCATCCTTGGACTCCGCATCGCTGAGTCCGGGCTGGCAGTGGCCTCCGTCGGCGAGGTCATGGTCCTGGAGCTCCCTACCCTGCGCCGTCGGATCCGGGTCACGACCGCCGGCAGCTCCTGCGTGGACCTGGGCGCCGGCGGCCGCATGGTGATCGGTGACGAGGGCGGCCTGCGGAGCTGGGACACCCGCACCGACACCCAGCGCCTGGAGTACCAGGGCCACCAGGGGGCCGTGCGCGCGGTCGTCCTGCACCCCAACCACCGGGGGCTCGCCAGCGCCGGCGTCGACAAGACCGTGCGCGTCTGGAGCCTGGACCAGCCCAAGGAGCTCTGGCGCTTCGAGACGGGCCGCCGGGTGACCGCTCTGGACCAGCACCCCATGGGCCACCTGGCCTTCGGCTTCGGCAACGGGCAGGCCCAGGTCCGCGAGATGGTCTTTGCCGCCCCCGCCCCCGTGGAGGCCGAGTGAACGCCGAGCTGCGCCCCACCCTCAAGCGGCTGCTGGCCCAGGCCCCGCGCCTGCACCAGAACCCCCGGCGCCTGGAGGCCTTCCTCCGGGACCTGCACCCCGAGGACCTGCGCGAGGTCTCGGTCCTGGTGGAGGCCGCCGAGCGCGGCTGCGTGGACACCTTGATGTCCTTCCACCACGACGGCCGGGAGCTCAACCGTCTGGCCCGTGAGCTCTCCACCCAGAGCGCCATGGCCATGCGCTGGGCCATCTGGGCGCTGGAGCTGTGGGCCGAGGTCGTCGAAGCCGGCCCCGCCCAGGCCGACACCCCCCAAGAGCGTGAAGCGCGCCTGATCCAGGCGCGAGACGGCAGCATCGCCCAGGTGCTGGCCACAGGATGAAGGAAGAGACCCCATGAGCGACGCGTGGATCGGCCTGAACCCCCTGCCCAATGGGCCTGGGGCGGTCTTCAACGGCCTGGCCCTGCTCTCCCTGCTGCTGCTGCTCAGCCAACACATCGTGCTGATGCTCCGCGCCGTGGGCGCCCGCAGCCGCCTGCGGAAGCTCCCTGCGGTCAAGTCCAAGCGACAGTTGGTCGAGGCCCTGGAGCGCCTGGCCAGCGAGATCCCCATCCTCAAGGGCCCCTGCCAGCACCTGCACCGCAGCGCGGAGGTCATCAACAAGCGCTTGGTGTTGGGCACCACCCCCGCGTCCGTCCTCCAGCTCGATCTCCTGCGGAAGCCCAAGGGGGCTCTGCTGATGCCCCCCACTCTCTTGGACCACGCCCCTTGGCTCTTGGCCCTCTGGGGTCTGGCAGGAGCCGCCGTCTCGGCGGCGGGCGCCAGCGAGGACATTCTGGCTGCGGCCACCTCCCCCCTGGCCTGGGGGCTGATCACCGCCACCATCGCCGGGCTCTTCGGGGCCGCCTCCACCGGGGCCGCTCGCGGCGCCATCGGGGACCTCATCGTCTGGCTGGAGGAGGCCACCGCCGCAGGCCGCGCCGCCAAGGGAGACCCCGCCGCCGGAGGCGAGGACCTCATGCCCGACGAGGACCCCCGCCACGAAGAGCTCATCACCGCGATCGAGCAGCTCACCCGCGGACAGCAGGCCCTCGCCGATGCCCTCAAGCAGCCCGCGGCTCTGGACGCCAGCAGCCTGGAGGGTGCATTCAGGGGTGCGCTCCAGGCCGAACTCGCTCCCGCCCTCTCCCAGCTCAGCGTGCCCCAGGCCCAACCCACCCCCAGCGCCGAAGCGGTGCCCGTCCAGCTCGATCCCAGCGCCATCTCGGCGGCCGTGATCGCCGGCCTGGACGGCTCCATCGGCGAGAGCCTCCGCAGGGCCACCGACACCCTGGAGCGCGTGTCCCTGTCCCAGCGCAGCGCCCTGGGCGACTGGCGCGACTCCGTCTCGGGACTCACCGACCTGGTGCAGCAGCTCGACCAGGCCGGCCGCAGCCTGGCCAAGCAATCCCAGACCATCTCCCAGGCCAGCGCCCCCAGCCTGCAGGCCGCCGAGACCAGCCTCAAGGCCAGCGAGGAGCTCGCCCGCATCGTCCCCGCCCTGGAGAACGCGCGCAGCTCCTGGGAGGAAGGACAGAGCGGGGTGACCCAGGCGCTCGAGGCCCTCAACCAGGGAACCAGCGCCTACCGCGAGGCTGGGGAGCTGCTGCGGACCACCGTCGAGGACCTGCGTGGCGCCCAGCGTGAGACCTCCCGCGAGATGATGACCGCCGCCACGACCGCCGCCCAGGAGATGCACGAAGCCGCCCGCGCCAGCGCCCTGGAGCTGCAGCGCGCCACGGTCAACAGCAGCGCCGCGATGCAGAACTCGGCGACCCAGACCAGCGCGTCGCTGCAGAAGGCGACCGCCCAGGCCAGCGAGTCCCTCCAGAAGGCCGTAGCCGCCTCCAGCGAGGCCTTGCAGGAGGCCACCGCCGAGAGCACCGCCAGCCTCCAGACCGCCGTCGCCGAGAGCAGCGCCGCCCTCCAGACCGCCACCGCCGACGGCAGCGCCGCCCTCCAGAAGGCCACCGCCCAGAGCAGCGCCGCCCTCCAGCAGGCCACCTCCGAGAGCAGCGCCGCCCTCAAGGGTCAGCTCGACGAAGCGCTCGTGGGCGCCATGAAGGAGGCCGGCGGCCAGCTCCGCCGCTTCGCCGAGCGTCAGGAGCAGGGACTGGACTCCTGGGAGCGCGCCACCAGCGGCTTCACCCGCACCGTGGACCGACTCCAGGGCATCGCCGGGGAGCTGCGCGGCTTCTCCGAGGGCCTGGCCTCCGCCACCGAGCCCTCCCTGGAGGCCGGACGCGCCCTCCAGCGCGCCGCCGCGAGCCTGGAGCAGACCGTCCCCAGCATCGAGCGCGCGGCCCAGGCCCAGTCCAGCTCCGAGCGCTCCATGCAGGCCGCCGCCCAGGCCCTGCAGTCCGGCACCGACGGCTACCTGGACGCCGCCAAGGTGGTCAAGGACCTGGTCGCCGAGCTCCAGGCCACCCACGCCCAGGCCATCGAGCGCATCTCCACCGGCATCGACGAGGCCATGTCCGACAGCCTCCGCCAGGCCGGTGACCGCATCGAGCAGGCCTCGGCCGCCCAGAGCCAGCAGCTCGCCGCGTGGCAGGCCTCCTTGGTCGCCTTCACCCCCGCCGTGGACCGCCTCACCGGCAGCGCGCAGGCGCTGGACACCGTCGTCGGGCGCTTCCAGTCCGCCGCGGAGCCCGCCGCCGCCGCCGCCCAGGCCTTCCAGCACGCCGCCGGAGCCATGGGCGAGCTGGTGCCCAAGATGGACCAGACCACCCAGTCCTACGAGGGCATGAACCGCGCCCTGGTCCGCGCCGCCCGGCAGCTCTCCGAGTCCTCCCGCGCCTACGCGGAGGCCGGCTCCGAGGTCGCCGAGCTGGTCAACGGTCTGCAGGCCACCCTGGACAAGCAGCTGGAGGGCAACCAGCACTTCATCGAGACGGTCGGCCAGGCCACCGGCTTCATCCAGGCCCTGGGCCCCGCCAGCCAGTCTGTGAAGACCGCCGCCCAGGAGCTGGAGCAGGCCTCGACCCACACCGCCCAGGTGGTCGGCGCCCTCAAGGAGACGGTCATCGTCCAGGGCAAGGCGGTCACCCACATGCGCGACTCCAGCACCGGCATCGTCAACGCGATGGCCCAGCAGCAGGCCCAGTGGCAGACCCTGATGGGCGACATGGACAAGCTCCAGCGCACCCTGAGCGTCGGCGTGGACACCATCGGCAAGCGCCTGCCCACCGCGATCGACGGCACCATGGTGCACTTCGACGCGGCCCTGGGCGAGGGCGTGGAGCGCATGGGCTCGTCCATCGAGCGCCTGCGGGAGGCCATGGACGACCTTCAGGAGCGGCTTGAGACCTTGATGGCCAAGGGTCGATGATCATGGGTGAATCCTGATGCTCAAGTCCCGCCCGGAGCGCATCCAGAGCGCCGTGGAGGCCCTGCCTCCCAAGAAGGCGCCTCTGCGCAACAGCCGCCCCAGCGTGGACGCCTTCCGGGAGCAGCTCCTCTCCAAGCCGGTCGAGGCGCTGGCCCGCGTGCGCCTGCGCGAGAAGGCCCTGGAGACCCTCCCCCAGCTCGCCACCGAGCGGCGCAACGCCGAGCTCCGGGAGCGCGTGCTGGCCCTGTCCGTCCAGTACGCCGGCGAGCTCCGCTGGCCCACCCTGGGCCGCCTGCTGCCCTGGGTGATCGACCACGATCCCCTCCGCAAGGCCGTCTTCCAGCGCTGCAGCGCCAAGCCCCCGGACGAGAGCGCCCCCCTCTGGCTACGCCGCCACTGGAAACAGGCCCTGGCCCGCAACCACGGCGTCTCCCGCCTGGTGGACATCGGCCTGGTCGAGCAGCACGTGCTGGCCCTGCTCCTGCCCCACCTGGAGCTCAAGGGCCGCTCCCCCCTGGCGGAGGCCGTGCTCAGCGAGGCCATCTCCCGCTACGACCGCGGCGCCCTCCTGGACCAGCCCTGGACCGAGACCCTGCGCTTCATCGAGCACAGCGGCGCGCCCTGGGGTCCCCGCCGTCGCCTGCTGCGGGGCATCCTGGCCGCCCTCCCCGAGCAGGATCCCGCCAGCCTGCGCACCCGCCCCGCCCTGCAGGAGCTGATGGCCCTGTCGAGGAGCAGACTCGGGAGCCCGCGCACCCGCCCGGGCGCCTGGCTGGATCTGCCCCCGCACATCCTTGCGCTCGAGCGTGCCTACGAGGACATCGGGGCCATCCGCGCGGCCTTCCCCACCGGCGACACGCGCGCTGAGCGCTACGTGGCCCTGGGCGCCGCCGCGGCCTGGCGGGTACGCGGGGTCGTGCTGCTGGAGCTCGGGGAGCACCTGGTCGCCGAGCGCCACAGCCGAGAGGCCGCCGTGCGCGTGTGGCCCCGAGCGCAGCGTGCCCACATCCAAGCCCTGCTGGAGCAGGGCGCCAAGGCGGCCCAACTCCCGGAGCCCAGCCACCGATTGGATGGCGTCGCCGAGCTGGAGGCGCTGCTCAAGGCCTGAGCCCGCGCCCCCGGTGTCCGAGGGCTGCTCAGCCCTGCCCAGCCGCACCTCGCGCACGCCGAATCGTCCCCTTTCCCTTGCCGAAGTCCAGCTCCATGCCAGAGCGGAGGGGCACGGCGCGTCCGGGGTCCACGGTCTTCTCCTCCCCGTCCTTCCCCTTGTAGGTCCAGCGCCGCCGGCTCAAGTTGCGCAGCCCCCACTTGTTGGGGTTGCTGGGGTGCCGGGCGAGCTCCGCGGCGGGGGCCCCGAAGTCCAGCGCGGTCCCCAGGTGGTGCGGGAAGAGCTTGGTGTCGGGGTGCAGGCAGACCACCTTGCCGGCGCCCAGATCCAGCACCAGGGGCAGCTCGGAGTCCTTGCCGCAGCGGAAGCAGATCGACTGCTGGTCCGCGGGCTTGTCGGTGTCCAGGAAGTTCTCCTGCCCGCAGTGGGAGCAGAAGTAGATGCTGTCGCGCAGGCGGGAGAAGTCCTTCATCCACTCCCCCTCGCGGACGCGCAGCTCGGGCCGCTTGAGGCCCACCGTGAAGGCCCGCGTGAAGCGCTTCTGGAGGAAGGTGGGGTAGAGCCCCCAGTTGCGGATCACGCCGTCGTGGATGCCCGGGACGGGGCGGTTGCTCTCGTCGTCGGGGTTGAAGATGAACACCGGCTGTTTGCCGTAGAACTTCCGCTGGGCGGCCTCGTTGAACACGTTGACCGAGAGCTCCTTGCGGCCCTCCAGGGGGTGGTGGCGCACGAACATGTAGAACAGCAGCACCGCCAGCGAGTGGATGTCGGTGTTGGTCTGGCAGGTCCCCTGCCCCAGGATCAGCTCCGGGGCCGCGAAGAACACAAAGATGATGTTCCCGGGGGTCTTGTTGACGCGGACGTTGTCCAGGTCGCAGACCACGACCTCGCCGGTCTGGGGGTTGATCAGCGGGCCGCCCAGGTTGATGTCCTTGTAGCAGGCGCCCATGTTGTGCAGCTTGCGGAAGCACTCCGAGAGCGCGATGGCCGAGGTGCACAGGCTGCGGAAGCTGGGCACCGGGCGCATCTTGCCCAGCACCAGCCACTCAAGACCCTGGAATCCCTGCGGGATCAGGTCCATCAGGTAGCCAAAGGTCACCCCGCGGGGGTGGTCGACCAGGCCCAGCGGCCACAGAAAGCGGGTGTCCGGCGGGCTCTGCTTGAGCAGGTAGCCCAGGAGCGCCTCGCGCTGTTCGGCGGCCCACTCCTTCTGCTGGGGGGTCTGGGGCTGGTGGTACCACTTGAGCGCGTAGGTGTTGCCGTCCACGCGCACGCGGTAGACCTCGCCCTGGCCGCCCTCGCCCAGCAGGGTCTCGACCAGGACGTCCTGGCCGCGGTGGGTGCGAAGGCGGGTGCCCGACTTGAGCATCGGCATGGTGAGCTCTCTCCGTTTCGTTCGGCGGCGCGGCGTTCAGAGCCGCAGCAGGCCCAAGGTGGCGTCGTCCCCGTTGCCCCGCCGGGAGAGCTCGCTGAGCCACTCCGGCAGGCTGGCCTGGACCTCTTCCAGGGACTCGTCGGTCAGGCGCTGCTGCATCCAGCGGCCGACCTCGATGAAGGCCTCGGGGTTCTTGGCGAAGGCGTCGCGGATCCCATCCGTGCAGGCCATCACCAGGCGGAGCTGGCGGGGGTCCATGCAGACCAGGTCCGCCTTCTCGGGCGCGTTGGCCATGGCCAGCGACCAGGTCAGCGTCCCGAAGAGCTCATCGGAGGGCGGGAAGGCACAGCGCACCCCCTGGGGACCGACGAGGACCAGGTCGCCATCACCGAGCTGGTACACCACCACACACCGACGCGTCAGGAGCACCACGAGCAGCGTGGTGCCGTAGAGGTCAACGTCCTGATGCCAGACGCCGTCCGGCTGCTCGTGGCCGGCGTGCTCCCGGACCGCGCGGTTCCACCGGAAGCTGATGTGCCGCGGCACGCGCAGGCGCAGCTCGCGCTCCCACTCCTTGAAGTGGCGGCTCTGGCTGTTGATGTCAGCGGCCAGCTCGCGCATGAAGCCCACCGCGACCTCGCAGGCCAGCTTTGAGCCCACGTCGGAGCGGGCGTGGCGCGGATCCCCGTGCCCGTCGGCCACCGCGACCACCGCGCAGCTCTCATCCGCGAAGGTCAGCAGCGCGTCCTGGCAGGGCTTGTCGGCGACCACGTGCTTGGCCCCGGTGACCGAGGCGCCCGCGACCTGCCACGGCGCGTGCGTCGCCGCACCGAGCTCGGTGGGCTGATCTGCGGTCTCCTCTGTGAGCTCGGGCTCGGACACTTGCTACCAGGTGTCGTCGTCGTCGTCGTCCGCGACCACAGCCACCGGGGGCGGCGGCGGCAGAGGCATCCCGGTGTCCCCCGAGCCCCCAACCTGGGAGGCCCCGGAGCTGGCGAACTTGGACAGGGTCACGCTGGCCCACTTGATCAGCTCGGTGAGCCGCTGGGCGTTGTTGGCCTCGAACACGGTCTCGTCCGCGCCCGTGAACTTGGCGAGCACCGCCTTGTCGGCGTCCTTGCCCAGGGCGATGCCCACGCGCACGGTGCGGCCAGCGCGGCCCCAGCCCGTGTCATTGAACTCCATCAGCGCGTGCTCCCAGTCGTCTGTGGGGGCGCCGTCGGAGAGCAGCACGATCACCGGCGGGAGGGCCCGGCGGCCCATCTTCTCGGGGGTCAGCTCTTCGCGCAGCAGGCGCAGGGCGGCGGCCAGGTCGGTCACCCCCATCGCGGTCAGGTCGTGCCACACGAAGTCGTCCACCGGGGTGGGCTCCTTGACGTGCCAGGCGGCCCCCGAGCTGAACTTGATGGCGCGCATCACCATCTCAGCGAAGGGGTTGGCCTCCGCGGCCTCCCGAGCTGCGGGCAAGCACTCATGGATCGCGTTGTTGAGCGCCTGGATCTTTCCGTGCATGCGCATCGAGCCCGAGCAGTCGGCGATCCAGAAGAAGTGGAGCTGACTGCGCGAGACCGCGCCCAGGGGATCGAGGGTGTCGTCCGACATGGTGCCTCTGTGCGATTCGGGGGTCGTGACCAGTGTCGGCATCCTACCTCTGCGGACCGCCGGGGCTTGACCCCGCGCGCCCCGGGGAGCAAGTGGAGCGCCCAGGAGGTGCGCGTGGCGCAAGCTGAGAGCAGCGATCCCGAGCGGTCGGAGGGCAAGAGCAGCGCCCGCGTGGACCTCAAGCGCCTGCTGGCCCTGGCCCGTCCTCAGTGGCGCGCCCTGGCCCTGGGCACCGTCGCGCTGGCCCTGTCCTCGGGGACCACCCTGGCCATCCCCCAGCTTTTGGACCCAATCATCGAGGGGTTGGGCCACGACGATGGAACAGGCCTCGTGACCCGCTCGGTCCTCATCCTGCTGGGCCTGATGATCCTGGGCGCCATCACCGGTGGGGCGCGCGCCTGGCTGTTCACCGTGGCCGGTGAGCGCATCGTGGCCGACCTGCGCAAGGACCTCTACGCCAGCATCCTGGGCCAGGAGATCGCCTTCTTCGACGAGCGCCGCACCGGAGAGCTCACCAACCGCCTGGCCTCCGACACCACGGTGCTCCAGAACACCGTCTCCGTGAACATCTCGATGCTCCTGCGCTTCGTCGTGCTGGCCATCGGCGCCGTGGTGTTCCTGTTCATCACCTCCTGGCGCCTGGCCCTGGCCACCCTGCTTGTGGTCCCGGTCATCGTGATCGCCGTGGCGCTGGTGGGCCGCCGCCTGCGCGGGCTCGCCCGTCAGGTCCAGGACGCACTGGCCGAGGCCACCTCCATCGCCGAGGAGACCGTCGCCGGCGTCCGCACCGTGCGCGCCTTCGCCCAGGAGCCCGCCGAGGTCGCCCGCTACGGCGCCGCCGTCGACCACTCCTTCGAGCTCGCCAAGCGCCGCGCCGGGGTCATCTCCCTGTTCCGCGTCGGCACCTCGGCCGCAATGGGCGTCGCCCTGGCCCTGGTCCTGCTCTTCGGCGGCTACCTGGTCGGCCAGGGGCTCATGGACGGCTCCGAGCTGGCCAAGTACGCCGGGTACACCCTGATGGCCGCCGTCAGCCTGGGCGCGCTCTCCGGCCTCTACGAGGACTTCATGAAAGCCCTGGGCGCCAGCGAGCGGGTCTTCGAGCTCATGGACCGCCGCTCCGCCGTGGTCAGCGGGGAGCGCAGCCTGCCCCAGGTCAGCGGCCACGTTCAGTTCCAGGGCGTGCAGTTCGCCTACCCCACGCGCCCCGACGCCCCCGTCCTCCAGTCCCTCGACCTGGAGATGCAGCCCGGACAGGTGGTGGCCCTGGTCGGCCCCTCCGGCGGTGGAAAGTCCACCATCGCCGCGCTGATCAGCCGCTTCTACGACCCCCAGGGCGGCCGCATCCTCCTGGACGACGCCCCCATCACCGAGCTCGACTCCGCCTGGCTGCGCACCCAGATCGGCGTCGTCAGCCAGGAGCCCGTACTCTTCGCGACCTCGATCCTGGACAACATCCGCTACTCCAACCCCGACGCCACCCTGGAGCAGGTGCAGGCCGCCGCCAAGGCCGCCAACGCCCACGACTTCATCTCCGCCTTCCCCAGCGCCTACGACACCCTGGTCGGCGAGCGCGGCGTCAAGCTCTCCGGCGGCCAGAAGCAGCGCGTCGCAATCGCCCGCGCCATCCTCCGTGACCCCCGCATCCTGGTGCTGGACGAGGCCACCTCCGCCCTGGACGCCGAGAGCGAGCACCTGGTCCAGGAGGCCCTCGACCGCCTCATGGAGGGCCGCACCACCCTGGTCATCGCCCACCGCCTGAGCACCGTCCAGGACGCCGACCGCGTGCTGGTCCTGGACTCCGGGCGCGTCGTCGAGTCGGGCAACCACGCCGAGCTCTTGGCCCAGGACGGTCTCTACAAGCGCCTGGTCGAGCGCCAGTTCCAGGCGGCCTGAGTCCTCTATCGACCGACATCAGCCTCGCAGTGTTGGCGGACAGCCCATTGGCTCAGCCCAGAGTCCAGTTCTCTCGGTGACACGTTACAACGGCCAGTCGGGCTCTCACAGTAGAGCTCAAACTCGAGCCCGCGGTTCTTCGCGCTCGGAAAGCAGCGAATCCTGGCGTAGAACTGCGGGCCGTAGGGGGTATCAATCCACCTATACTCATCCAGCCAGTAGTCTCCCCAGCCCGGCTCAGTCTCTCGCCAACCCGTACCAGCCTCTTCGAGCCGGACGCGATTCTTGTCAACGGCAATGGCATATTCAACAGCCTCCTCCGGAGGCACCCCCACCAGCCCAAGGGTCGTGAGCCAAGAGACCGCCATGTAGTCCATACGGAGCGCGCGTTCCGGGTGTGAGCCTGTTCGGTGTATCGACGTATGCCGAACGGCAGAGGAAGTCTCCTCCCAGGTGTACTTCATTCGCGCCATCACACTAGCTGCGAACCAATCAGCAGCCAATTCGCGGTTATGGGCTCCAGGCGGCCCCACGAAAAATGTGTGGGCCTGTACGTGATGGCCAAACTCGTGGGCGAGAATAGCTGTGGAAAACGGATCCAACACACCGGTCGTTGGATCAACGCCAATCACTTCTGCATTGTAGGCAATCCAGAGCCTCCCAAAGACCCGGCGCGCCTCGGCAACCTCCACGTTCTTGTCCTCACGGACATCAATACCCATTCCAGAGCCGACCAAGGCTCCACCGTGCATAGCCAAGTCGACAAGCATGCTTGAAACATGTGCTTTCGTCGCGGGTTCCGACCCCCGTTCTGAAGCTCGTGGTAGGCCCTCGTCTTCGAAAGAACAGACTCTTGCCGCTAGCGCAGGCACCGACCAAAGGAACACCAGCAGTGCTATGCTGCGGCTTGGTCTGCGAAGCACAAGCCTGAGCATGCCAACCTCCAATTCACTGCAGTCCAGAGGGGATGTCTACCATGGGTCCAGCACTACTTGCACTGACGCTCAATTCAACAACGGCAGAGGCTCGAAATCCCTTCGACCGTGCCGCTGCCTACTCCAGTGATGAACAATGCACAGACATTAGAAAGTCGATGTTCGTCTGGGGCGTGACGGCCGCCGGACTTGAGGTTCTGGCAGGTGGTGGCGCGATCCTCACCGCAGTTCCAAATGACCAACAGTGGGTCAGCTATGGAACGGGGGTCGCAAGCCTACTGCTTAGCGCGACCGCGGCGACATTCGCGGCAGGCGCAGGTCTTCACGCCGCTGACTACGGGGCATGCAGCGCTCCCGTTCCGCAGCCTGGGTAGGCTTCGGCTATCCTAGCCAACGCCAGACTCGTTAGGGCATGCCTCCACAAGCGAGGTACCCATGGACCTGATCCTCAAGGGCGGCACCGTCTGGACGCCCAACGGCCCCGAGAACATCGACGTCGGCGTCCAAGATGGCCGCATCGTCGCCATGGGCGATCTGGACGCCTCCAAGGCGGCCCAGGTCTTCAACGCCACCGGCCTGCAGGTCATGCCCGGCGTCATCGACACCCAGGTGCACTTCCGCGAGCCCGGGCTCACCCACAAAGAAGACCTGCACACCGGGACCGCCGGCGCAGCGCTGGGCGGCGTGACCGCCGTCTTCGAGATGCCCAACACCAAGCCCTCCACCCTCTCCTCCGAGGACCTGGCCTACAAGGTCCAGCGCGGGCGCGAGACGGCCTGGACCGACTTCGCCTTCTTCATTGGCGCCGCCGCTGAGAACGTGGACGAGCTGGCCCGCATCGAGCTCGAAGAGGGCTGCTGCGGCGTCAAGATCTTCATGGGCTCCTCCACCGGCTCCCTGCTGGTCGACGACCCCGAGGTCTTGGAGGCCGTGCTCCGCAAGGGCCGCCGCCGGGTCGCCGTGCACTGCGAAGACGAAGCCCGCCTGACCGCGCGCAAGCCCATGGTCCAGGTCGACGGCGCCGACGCCTCCCTGCACCCCCACTGGCGCGACGAGCAGACCGCGCTCATCGCCACCCAGCGCCTGCTCACGGTGGCCGCCAAGGTGGGGCGCCCGGTGCACGTCCTGCACGTCACCACCGCCCAGGAGATGGCCCTGCTGGCCCAGCACAAGGACATCGCCACCTGCGAGATCCTGCCCCAGCACCTGACCCTGCACGCCCCCGACTGCTACGAGCGCCTGGGCACTTTCGCCCAGATGAACCCGCCCATCCGCAGCAAGGAGCACCAGGACGCCCTGTGGGAGGCCGTGCGCAACGGCACCGTCGACGTGCTCGGCTCCGACCACGCCCCCCACACCCGCGACGAAAAAGCGCGCCCCTACCCCGCCAGCCCCTCCGGCATGCCCGGCGTCCAGACCCTGCTGCCCCTGATGCTGGAGCACGTCCACCAGGGCCGCCTGAGCATGCAGCGCCTCATCGACCTGACCTCGGCTGGGCCCCAGCGCCTCTACAACCTGCGGGGCAAGGGCCGCATCGCGTTGGGGTACGACGCGGACTTCACGGTCGTCGACCTCGCCGCCGTCCGAGAGATCCAGGAGTCCTGGATCGCCTCCAAGTGCGGGTGGTCCCCCTTTGTCGGCCACACCGTCCACGGCTGGCCTCTGGCCACCATCATCCGCGGCAACATCGTCATGCGCGAGGACGAGCTGATCGGCAAGCCCGCAGGCCAGCCCGTCCGCTTCTGGGACGCCGGCAGGTGAAATCGGAGATTTCACCTTCCAGATTTTGACTGGGGGCGCAGGCCCCCAAGGCGCGCCTACTTCATGGACCGCGCGATCTCCAAGCTCGCGTAGCTCAGGATGCCGTCGCAGCCGGCGCGCTTGAAGGCCAACAGGGACTCCCGGATCACCCGGTCCCAGTCCAGCCAGCCGTTCTGCGCGGCGGCCTTCATCATCGCGTACTCGCCGCTCACCTGGTAGGCGAACGTGGGGACCTCGAACGCGGTCTTCACCTCTCGGCAGATGTCCAGGTAGGGCATCCCGGGCTTGACCATCACCATGTCGGCGCCCTCCTGCAGGTCCAGTTCCACCTCCCGCAGGGCCTCAGCCCGGTTGGCCGGGTCCATCTGGTAGGTGCGCTTGTCGCCCTTGCCAAGGCTGCCCTTGGAGCCCACCGCGTCCCGGAAGGGCCCGTAGAACGCCGACGCATACTTGGCCGCGTAGCTCAGGATGCGCACGTGCTGGTGTCCCGCGGCGTCCAGGGCCTCCCGGATCGCCCCGATGCGGCCGTCCATCATGTCGGAGGGGGCGATGACATTGCAGCCAGCATCCGCCTGCACCACCGCCTGACGGCACAGGATCTCCACGCTCGCATCGTTGTCCACGATGTCCTCACCGTCGAGGACACCGTCCTGCCCATGGGTCGTGAAGGGATCCAGCGCCACGTCCCCGATGAGCCCCAGCTCCGGCGCCGCCTCGCTCACCGCCTTCATCGCCCGGCAGACCAGGTTGTCCGGGTTGAAGGCCTCGCGGCCATCCGGCGTCTTGAGGGCCGGGTCGGTCACCGGAAACAGCGCGATGGCCGGGATCCCCAGATCGCGGGCCTCCAGCGCCACCTCCACGAGCTGGTCCACGCTCAGGCGCTCCACCCCGGGCATGCTCGGGATGGGCTGGCGCAGCGCGCTCCCCTCGATCACAAAGAGCGGCTGGATCAGGTCGTCCACGCTCAGGCTGTTCTCCCGGGTCAGCCGCCGACTCCAGTCGTGGCGGCGGTTGCGGCGCATGCGGGTGGTGGGAAAGCCAGGCATTCTGTCTCCAGTCATTGAACCCAGGTCCGCTAACCTCTGCATGGCCTCTCCCGACAAGGCAATCCACCGCAAGCTGCAGCGCGCAAGGCGCCTGCTCGCTGGCGCCAGCACACCGGGTGAACGTCGAGCCGCCCGGGCCGCCGTGGACCGCCTCAGCCGACGCCTCGCCCGCGAGCAGGCCTCCCCGCCCCTGGACTGGCTGCAGACCGACCGGCCCACCCCCGATGCCCCCCAGCTCCACCGCAAGCTGGACGCCTGGGAGCGCGGCGAGATCTGCGCGAGGCGGCTCCAGGCCTGGGCCCGCAAGGTCGTAGACCAGCAGCTCATGCCCGACCACCCCCCGGAGCACCCCGAGTCCATCCCGGTGGAGCTCGTCATGGTCCTCTCCGCCCTCGAAGCCCACGGCCTGGACTGCTGCCACATCCCCCAGCTCCGGGCCTTCCTGGACGCCCGGGACCCGCTGGATGCATGGCGCCGCTGGTTCACGTTCCTGGCATCGCCCAGCGCCGAGCAACAAGTCCTTGCCGATGTGGCCGAAGCTGTCTAAATTGTCATCGCCTGAACACCTGCCCTTCTGCTGGTCGTTCCCGCTTGAATCCAACCAAGGAGCCTAGCCATTCGTCGCCGACCCTCACGCCGCGCGATCCCGCGCCGCGCAGTTGACGAGCCCCGCGTCAACGAACAGATCCGCATCCCCCGCATCCTGCTCATCGACGAGGTGGGCGAGAAGCTGGGACAATTCATGACCCGTGACGCCCTGGAACTCGCCAAGGAACGCGGTCTGGATCTCATCGAGGTGGCGCCGAACGCTCGCCCCCCTGTCTGCCGGATCGGCGACTGGGGCCGGATCAAGTTCGAGCGCCAGAAGAACCAGACCGAGGCTCGCCGCAAGCAGCGCGAGACCCGCACCCAGGTCAAGGAGATCAAGGTCCGTCCCAAGACCGACTCCCACGACCTGGCCTTCAAGACCAAGAAGGTCCGCGACTTCCTCGAGGCCGGCGACAAGGTCAAGGTGACCGTGCGCTTCCGCGGGCGTGAGCACGCCCACCACGACATCGGCGCCGAGCAGTGCCGTGCCGTGTACGAAGAGGTCAAGGACATCGCCAAGATCGAGGCGCCGCCCCGCATGGACGGCCGTCAGATGTTCATGCTGCTGGCCCCCACCAAGTAGGGCCTACAGCACCCCTGGGTCGGCTACTCGCTGACCAGCATGTCGGAGACCTCACTGGGGTCTCCGTCGTTGCTCTGGGGGGTCAGCTCCAGGATGCTCGCCATCAGGTTGTAGAGCTGCACCTGGTCGAAAGCCGGGTGCACCCTGCCCTGCTGGATGTGCGGCCCCCGCGCCACGAACACGCCGTGCATCGCCGGGTAGGCCGGGTCCCAGCCGTGGGTCCCGCCGCTGGAGTACACCGTGCTGTTGTCAAAGTAGCTGTGGCTGGACAGCACCCAGCCGTCGTCGGGCAGGCAGACGATCTCGGGGATGCGCTCGGAGTCGCCGTAGTGCAGGTGCTCCGGAGTGTCGGCCTTGGCGTGGCAGCGGGCGTGCTCCAGCCCGGAGAGCGCCTCCAGCACCTGCTCCGTGGTCGCGGGCGCGATCGCGGAGAGGGTCGTGTGCTGCGCCCAACTGTAGACCTCGACTGTGGCCAGATCCAGGTGGTCGTCCAGCAGCTCCACCCGGTCCCGGGAGAAGGACTGCATGCCGTGGTCGGAGACCACCATCAGGTCCACCTCGTCCAGGATCCCCCGCTCCCGCAGCCCCTGCTCCAGCAGCGAGAGGTGGCCGTCCACCGCCCTGAGCTCCTGGTACACCGCGTGGGCCCCCGGGCCGTAGCTGTGCCCCGCGGAGTCCACGTCGGAGAAGTAGAGCGTGATCAGCCGCGGCCGCTTGTCGTCGGGCAGGTCCAGCCACTCCAGCACCTGGTCCACGCGCTCCCGCCCCGACATCGAGCCGTCGTAGGGCAGGTAGTAGCGCGGGCGGTCCCCGTCGAAGCTCACCTCGGAGCCCGGCCAGAAGCAGGTCGCGGTGTTCACGTCCTGGCGCTCGGCCGTGATCCAGATGGGCTCCCCCAGCCACCACTTCGGGTCCAGGGTCTGCATGTCGAAGTACTCGCCGCTCACCGGGTCCCGAAAGGAGTTGTCGACGATCCCGTGGTGCGAGGGGTAGAGCCCCGTGACCTGGCTGTAGTGGTTCGGGAAGGTCTTGGTCGGGTAGACCGGGATCAGCGCCTCGGCCCGGGTCCCCTGCTCGGCCCAGCCCTTGAGCACCGGCATGTCCGCGCTCTCCCAGTAGGCTTGGGAGAAGCCATCGACCGACACAAGGATCAGGGTAGACCCCGTCAGCTCGATGGGCCCCGTGTCCTCCTTGACCTGGGAGTCCGCCGGCGAGGTCACCGGTTCTGGATCCGGCCATGTGTCCTGGGGGGGCCCGCTGCGGAACCACCCGCAGGCCGCAAGCCAGAGCAGACTCATGAGATCACCAGCCAGGCCAGGTGTCCCAGGAAGAAGAAGATCACCAGGTAGCCGGGCACCGTGGAGGCCAGGATGCTCGCCTTCACCCCGCGCCCCATCCGGCTCCCCATGACCACGGGGTAGAGGGCGCGGGCCGCCACATAGACGCTGCCAGCGATGGTCGCGAGGGTGGTCGACCCAAAGACCGCCTCCAGCCACAGCAGCACCAGAAAGGGCGGCATCTGCTCCAGGGTGTTGAGCTGCAGGCGGTCGGCCGCCAACATCTCGCGATCCTCGGAGTAGTAGCGGTCGAACTTCTCGCCCCGCTCCCGCCAGGCCTTGGCCCGGCGGGCCTTGACCACCCCCACCCAGATCACGAACGCGTAGTACAGGCCGATGTAGGCCAAGGTGACAGCGAGCGGGCCGGCGTAGTCGGAGGGATCCATGCTTGGGAAGCTAAGGGGGTCCCCTCCCCAGAGCCACCGGCTGAATGGACAGGCGCCCCAGCCTGCCTTAGTCGGCGCGCCAAAACAGGCCCCCTGGGCCACTGAACGAGGCCCATTTGCGCTTCTCCGACCTGGGCCTGTGCCCTCCCCTGCTGCGCGCGCTCGAAGAGCTCGGCTACGAGACCCCCACCCCCATCCAGCAGCAGGCCATCCCTGTGCTCATGGAGGGCCGCGACCTGCTCGGCGTCGCCCAGACCGGCACCGGCAAGAGCGCCGCCTTCTGCCTGCCGATGCTGCACCACATGCAGGACCTGGCGCGCACCCCCGGCAAGCGGCCCATCCGCGCCCTGATCCTGACCCCCACCCGCGAGCTCGCCGGCCAGTTGGAGCAGAGCGTCCGGGACTACGGCAAGCACCTCAAGCTGCGCTCCAAGGTCATCTACGGCGGCGTCGGCCAGGGGCCCCAGGTGACCGCGCTGCGCAAGGGCGTGGACGTGCTGATCGCCACCCCGGGGCGCCTGCTGGACCTGCACAACCAGGGCCACCTCAAGCTGGACCAGGTCGAGCACCTGGTGCTGGACGAAGCCGACCGCATGCTGGACATGGGCTTCATCCACGACATCAAGAAGATCCTGGCCCTGCTGCCCGCCGAGCGCCAGAACCTGCTCTTCTCGGCGACCATGCCCGACTCCATCGCCAGGCTGGCCCGCGACTTCCTGCACGAGCCGGTGCGGGTCGAGGTCGCTCCCCAGTCCACCACCGTCGAGCGCATCGAGCAGCAGGTCATGTTCGTGGCCAAGGACAACAAGCGCAAGCTGCTGGCCCACCTGCTCACCACGATGGAGGACATGGATCGCTGCATCGTGTTCACGCGCACCAAGCACGGCGCCAACCGCGTGGTGAAGCACCTGGACCGGGACGGCATCTCCGCCGCCGCGATCCACGGCAACAAGTCCCAGGGCGCCCGCACCCGCGCGCTGGAGGGCTTCCGCGACGGCAGCGTCCGCGTGCTGGTGGCCACCGACATCGCCAGCCGGGGCATCGACGTGGAGGGCATCAGCCACGTCATCAACTTCGACCTGCCCAACATCAGCGAGAGCTACGTCCACCGCATCGGGCGCACCGCCCGCGCCGGCCGCGACGGCATCGCCATCTCCTTCTGCGATGACAGCGAGGGCGGCTACCTGCGGGACATCGAACGCCTCACGGGGGTGCCCCTGGCCCCGGTCATGGAGCACCCCTTCCACGATCACGCGCTGATCCCCTCACCTCGGGCCAAGTCCAAGCCCGAGCCCAAGTCCCAGGGCCGCAGGAGGCGAGGAGGTGGGGGCCGCAGCGGCGGGCGAGGACGCAGCCCCTCCTCGTCCTCCGGCAAGCCCAGCAGCGGCGCCCCGAGAAGGAGGAGGAGTCGGCGCTGATCCTGGGGTATAGGGGATCTGATGGAGGCCAGGTGTCCCAAGAGATCCAGCACGTTCAGCTCCCCCCTCAGCACTACATCGGCCTCCGGCGCAGCGTGCCGGTCACGGAGCTGCAGCCCTTCTTCGCGGAGGCGCTCCCCCGGACCTTCGGCTGGCTGGCTGCCCAGGGCATCGCGCCACTCTCCGCCCCCGTCGCGGTCTGGCGGGCCATGGACATGGAGACCGGGATCGCCGATGTGCACGCCGGTGCGTTCGTCGCGGAGCCTCCGCCCCAGGCGCTGCTGAGTGAAGCGGGCCTGAGCGCCGGGAGCACGGAGGCTGCAGAAGGCCTCAAACTCGTCCACACCGGTCCGTACTCCAAGATGGGCGCCTCCTGGCAGCGCGTCTTCAAGCACGCGGCCAGCCTCGGTCGCGCGCCCGGCGCGGGCTGGGAGGTCTACCTGGACGATCCCACTGAGACCGAAGAGAGCGCGCTCCGCACCGAGATCTACCTCCCCCTGAGCCCCAAATGAGCCCGATCTCCCAGTCCAACGAGCACCTGCTCCTCCTGGCGCGCCGGCTCCAGCGGGTCTCCAACTTCCAGGAGCTCGCAGACATCGCCGCGCAGGCCATGGCTGAGCACACCCGCTACCGCGCGAGCTGGCTGACGCTCTTCGACCTGGACCGGGAGATGGCCCAGTTCCTGGCGGGCCACGCGGAGGGTGGACGGGAGTCCGTCGAGGCCATGGAGATGGTCGAGTTCTCCATCCAGGGCGACCGCATGGTCGAGGAGATCCTGCGCTCCCGCGCCCCGGTGATCGTCGAGGACGCGCCCCTGGACCCCCGGCCCAACCAGGAGGCCGTGGCCGCGATGGGCAGCCGCACCATCATCAACGTGCCCCTGCTCTTCGATGACCGCAGCCTGGGCTGCTACGGGACGGGCACCTTTGGCGAGATGGGGCCGATGCTCCCCACGGACGAGGAGCTCGCCTTCCTCAACGGCATGGCCAGCCAGATGAGCGTGGTCATCGCCCGTCTGCGCGCCGAGCAGCGCCGCCGCGACGTGGAGACCCAGCTCCTGCGCGCCCAGCGCATGGAGGCCATGGGGCTGCTCGCCGGCGGCGTCGCCCACGACTTCAACAACCTGCTCACCGCGGTGCTCGGCAACCTGGACCTGGCGCGGATGTCGCTCCCCGACGACAGCCCCGCCCAGGAGTTCCTGGAGGGCATCGAAGAGGCCGCCGGCCGTGGCGCTTCTCTGAGCCGCCAGCTCCTGGCCTTCTCCCGCAGCCAGGCCGTCCAGCCCCGCCCCCTGGATCTGAACGACGTGCTGGCGGGCATGGACCGCCTCCTCCAGCGCCTGCTCCCCAAGAGCATCCGCATCGAGTACCTGCCCGGCAAGCAGCTTGGCACCGTCATGGCCGACCCAGGTCAGCTCGAGCAGGTGGTCCTGAACCTGGCCATCAACGCCCGCGACGCCATGCCCGAGGGCGGCCGCCTGGTCCTGGAGACCGAGAACGTCCTGATCGACTCCGACTACCGCAGCACCCACCCCTGGGCCCGCCTGGGCCGCTTCGTCCTGCTCAGCGTCACCGACAGCGGCGTGGGCATGCCCCCCAAGGTCGTGGAGAAGGTCTTCGAGCCCTTCTTCACCACCAAGGGCGAGCGCGGCGGCACCGGCCTGGGGCTCGCCGTGGTCTTTGGCGTGGTCGAGCAGCACCGCGGCATGGTCCGCGTCTACTCGGAGCCGGGCGTCGGCACCTCCTTCAAGGTCTACCTGCCCATCGTGCAGCGGGCGGCCACCTCTGTGGGCTCCAAGATCGAGCGCCCCATCCGCGGCGGCGACGAGCACATCCTGCTGGCCGAGGACGACATCCGCGTCCGGCGGGTGGTCCGGAGCATGCTCGCGCAGGAGGGCTACCAGGTCAGCGTGGCCGGCGACGGCAAGGAGGCTCTGGCGCTGTGCGAGAGCTCCGAGCGCCCCGTGGACCTGGTCCTCTCCGATCTGGTCATGCCCGAGATGGACGGCGCCCGCCTCTTCAAGGCCCTGCGCGAGCGCTTCCCCAGCCTGCCCGTCGTCATCATGAGTGGTTACGCGGCCAACGGGCTCGCCAGCCGCTTCGACGACGACGACGAGCTCCGCATCCTCACCAAGCCCTTCCGCTCCCGGGACCTGCTCCGCGCCGTGCGGGAGGCCCTGGACCTCTCTCCGAGGCCCTGACCCATGCCCCGCGTCCGCGTCTACCTGGGCTGCTCATTGGACGGCTGCATCGCCGGGCCCGGGCACGACCTGAGCTTCCTCAATGAGTTCCAGCCGGACCCCGACGCGCCCACGGCGGGCTTGGGCTTCGACGCCTTCCTGGAGCAGATCGGTGCCCTCCTCATGGGCCGCCGCACCTACCAGGTCCCGCTGGATCACGATCTCTGGTTCTATGGGGAGCGGCCCGTGTTTGTCGCGACCCACCGTCCCCTCCCCCCGGCACCTGGGAGTGGCAACGCCTCTGCACTCTGCGGTCCCATCGAGGACATGCTGGCCCACGCCAAGGCCGCCGCTGGCGACAAGGACGTCTACCTGGACGGCGGCGACCTGGTGCGACAGGCCCTGGAGGCTGGCCTCGTGGATGAGCTCACCCTCACCTTCCTGCCGGTGGTCCTGGGCCGCGGCGTGCGCCTCTGGGAGGGCCTGCAGAGCCGCACCGACCTGCTCTTCGAGCCCCCCGTGCTGCACGGCGGCCGCATGGTCCAGATCACCGCCCGCGTCCAGCGCGCCTGAGCCCGCGCAGTGGTTGCCTGCCTCCTCCCGCGCTAAGCGGTCGGTGGCGGGTGATGCCGACCTGGTGGCGGCCCCGGTCTTCAAAACCGGTCGAGGCGCGTCGAGAGGCGAGGCCTGGTGGGTTCGATTCCCATGACCCGCCGCCATTCCGGGCCTCGCGGCCTGTTCAAGGCACCGCCTCATGGAATGCGAACCCGCAGAGCTTTACGGCCTGCTTCCCCTAGCAGCCTGCTCCTCGCCGGCTCGGAGCATTTGCAACGGGAACCAAGACCTCAGGGTTCGATTCCCATGACCCGCCGCCACTCCGGGCCTCGCGGCACAGTCTTGCCGCCCCAAACGGGCCTACGTCCCCGGCACAAGCTCCAAAGCCTGTACCCAGCCGCCCCGGTCGGAGTTCCTGTCATACACCACGATCCGCGGATCAACCTTGGGCAAGAGTGCTTGCCCGAACGCCACAGCCAGCGAGTTCGGCAAGGCCGGAAAGACATGCACTGTCGCCCCTGACCCGAATCGCCGCACGACCTCTGCGAGCGCCCGACGGACCGCGCGACGAAATGCCCGCACCTGGCTCTGCGTGCGCACGATGTCAGTCATGGGCTCCGGCACCCGCAGTTCAATGGCGGAGGTTCCGGGGGACGTCACAGAAAGCACCCGCTCGAAATCGATCTCTCCGCTCACACTGATCATCAGCGCCACCGCCGTGCCGTCCCCGGCCTGGCCACGCTCGCGCACCACGAACTCCTGCTCTTCGCCGGTGGGTGGGAGCCAAGTCCAGCCGGGTGGGTCCCGCCGGCGCTGGTGAGGCTCCCCTGCGACGATGTCTCCCAAGGCCCGCCCCAACACCATCAAGAGCGGAATTGGGGCGAGGGCAAACACCGAGATGTGGGCCACTCCTACTCGAATCAACAAGTCCTGCAATTGCGCAGCTCGCCCCTCAATCTCCCGGACCCCAACCTGCCAAACCAATGGGTCACCGTCTGAAACGAACAGGCGAGTCATATCAATCTCGACAGACTCCGCCGTGGGGTACCTCGGGTGCACGGCTTCCAGCACCTCAGCGCGACTGACTACACCCTTGCGACCTCCGATGTTGGCCCCCATCACGACAACGACCGTCCGATGCTCACCTTGGATCTCTGTGAGGTCCCGGACCCGCTGCTCGTGCTCGGTCTTGAAGCGTCTGAGGACCTCCACCGAATGCCCCTCCACATCGTCAACGTCCACCAACCTGTGGTGCTCAAGGCAGAGCAGCATGACGTTGTCTATGTCCTTGGACAGGCGCTTCGACAGCACAACATCTCCCCGCGGACCACCAGGTTCGTCGGCGACGATATGGGCGAATACTCCGAACTTCCCCTGCCGGCGGGTCAGGTGGTCCTCCGAGAGGAGTCGGTTGCAGCCGCGGTACTCGCACCTGCCGGCGGCTCGACCGAAGAGCACCTGCTTGATCTTGTCCGGAATTCTGGTAGACGACATCGCCTTACAGGGGGAAGTCGGGCCCGAACGCCCGACGGAGTGGAGCCGCTGAAAGGGTGCGCCCTGCCTCGTCAAGACAGTCTCGCAGGGCGTCAACTCGCCCCTTGAACTCGGTCATCTTCTGGTCGGTCATACTGGCAAAGACATCACTCTGCGGCGAGACCGGAATCTGTGCCGAGAGACGCTGGACAGACGCCCCCCCGCTCCACCGCCACTGGAAACTCCGAGCCATAGCCGCGACCAGCAATTTCGTGGCGGTGAAGTCATCGTAGGACCGAGACGATCCCGCCTTCACTGGCGAGAAATGCCGATCACCAACCACGGTGAGCCCGATTCCCACGGGGGCTGCGTTCCCCTGCATAGGGAACTGCAAGTCCTTCCACCTCTTCAAGTACTGAATGACGCGGCGAAACTGCGCCGCGTCTTCCCCAGACCAGCGCCGCCCAATTGCCGCGGTGAGGCCCTGCGGGTCGGCGCGCTCCAACTTCCTCTGGGAAGCGCCCGAGTGCTGCTTCCCCCTTGCCAAGAAGAGTTGGCCAGATCTGTCCTTGGCGTAGACGGCAAGATCGACGTGGTACACCGGCTCTCCGCGATGCCGGTACTGCACCGTGATGCAGGGCTCCTTCCAGTAGACGGTGTTGGTGTGGCCAGCGACTGCGTCGTACACGCGGTGCTTCAACAACAAGGGATCACACCGCCCCAGGTCCTCCACGGGAAAGACCACGCCTACATCGATGTCGTAGTCCCCGGACACCGGCTTCACGCCAGTGCCCATCTCGTAGGATCCCTGGTTGAACGTATCGAACTTGTATTGACAGTTGCTACGAAGGCGAGTGAGGACCCGGTCGCGCTTTTCGCGCAACATGGCATTCTCGGAGAACCGAGCAAGGTGAATGGCTTGGTGGAAAGTCCGGAACTTGGCGTTCAAAGGCATGGATCACCCCCGAGGTTGTAGAGCTGCAGGGGCAAGGCAGCTTCCCGGCGCCCCCAGCCTATGCGGAGTGTTACCACAAGACAGGATCTTGCGAGGTCCTACCGAGACAACAGGTGGTCCACCAGATCCCCATGAAGCGCGTCTACCTCGCCCTCTGCATCCTCGGGGTCCTCATCCCCTTCACGCAGTTCGTGCCCTGGCTTCAGCAGCAAGGCCCCGACCTCGGCCTGTTCATCGACCAGATGTTCGCCAACCCCATCGCGTCCTTCTTCTCCCTGGACCTGATCGTGTCGGCCGTCGCGGTCTCGGCCGCCTCCTGGGCATCCCACACCCGCGGCCGCCCACACATGTGGCTCCCGGTCGTGGGCACCCTGTGCGTCGGCGTCTCCCTGGGGCTGCCCCTCTGGCTCTACCTGAACCACAGCGACCCGGACGGCTGAGTCGCTCCAGGCCCAGCGCGGCCGCAGCCTACCCAGGCCACCACCCAGGGAAGAGATCGAAGATCTCCTGGCTCCCTGCCTCCAGGTCCGTGCCCTCTCCCCGCACCCACTGCTCCAGCGCCGCCGCCATCCCCCCGGCGAGGAACTTCACCGCCAGCGCGTCGTCCACAGGCACCGGGATCCGCCGCGCATGGAAGGCCACCAGGGCCAGCCCGATCCGATCCTCCATCGTGGTCCGCAGCGCCTCTCGGAAGGCAGGGGCCACAGGGCCCTCGAACAGCCCGCGGTACACCGCCCGGCGATCCCGGAGCAGCCCCAGCATCTCCGTGAGCGCTGCGAAATACGAGGACATGATGGCCTCGATGCTGTCCTCCTCCGCGACGTCGACGGTCGCCATCTCGTCCACCAGGCCCGTCAGCGCCTCGACCGCGAACGCGTCCACGCTCTCGAAGTGCCCATAGAAGGTCGTCCGATGCACCCCCGCGACGCGGCAGAGCTCCGCGACCGAGATCGCCTCGACGCCCTGGTCTCCCGCCATGGACAGCAGCGCCTCCGTGAGCGCCGGCACGGTCCGGGTAGCCCGCTGCGCCTTTCTCCTCCTCGATGCCATCGTGTTCTCCGTGGGGCGAGTCTATACCCCAGCCCCAGGGGTTATCCCCAGAGACAACGAGCGAGGTCCTCTGTGCTGTTTTCCCTCCTGCTGAGCTGCATCCCCTCCGCCCGCCTGAACCGCGCGCTGGAACAGAACGCCGCCCTCCAGGCCGAGCTGGCCGAGACCAACGCCGAGCTCGCCATGACCCAGGGCCAGCTCGAGGCCTGCAACGCCCGAAGCACCCAGTCCGGCCGCCCCCAGTCCAGCGCCGAGGCCCAGGTGGCCTACGACGCCGCGATGGCGCTCTACGAGTCCGGGGCCATGGTCGCCGCCCGCGACGCCTTCCAGGCCATCCAGGACACCTGGCCCAACAGCACCCAGGCCCGCCAGGCCCAGCGACTGACCGGAGAGCTCGCGGTCATCGGCAAGCCCGAGCTCCCCCTCTCCCAGGTCGAGCTGGAGTGGCTCCAGGGTCAGCCCAACGCAGACGCCCGCGTGACCTTCCTGCTCTTCTTCGAGCAGTGGTGCCCGCACTGCCGCCGCGAGGCGCCCAAGCTGCAGCAGACCTACGCGCGCTACCACGACCAGGGCCTGGAGATCGTCGCGCTGACCCGCCTGTCCAAGAGCAGCACCCGTGAGAACACCCAGGCGTTCATGGCCGAGAGCGGGCTGACCTACCCCATCGCCGTGGAGAGCGGTGCGCTGGCGAACCACTACGTCGTCTCGGGCATTCCCGCGCTCGCGGTGGTCCAGGACGGCCAGGTGATCTGGCGCGGCCACCCCTCTCGCGTGGACGACGCCCTGATCCAGGGATGGCTGGCGCAGTGAGCCGGGCCCTGCCCCCAGCGCGGATCTGTGCCAGAATCACGCGAGCGCGGAAGCCATGACCTTTGATCTCAACCAGCCGGTGATCCTGGAGAGCGCCAGCGGCGACTGTCAGGCGATCCTCTTGCGGATCCAGGACGGGGAGCACCTCTTCCTGCTCGTGGAGAGCGCGACCGATCACCTGGGCGCGCTCCAGCTCCGGGTGGGTGAACCCGGCGGGCCAAGCGTCCCGATCCACGGGCTGCAGGAGGCCTCTGGAGAAGGCGGCGCCTGGAGCCACCTCTCCTCCCTCGACAGCCCCTCCGCCACCGAGCGCGACGGCTGGGAGCGCTGGCTGGACAGCCTCTCCAGCGACGAGTCGGCTGAGCTCGCCTTCCTGGACGCCATGATGGGCAGCGAGAAGACCCTGGATCCCTACGGCTTCGAGTCGGACGACGAGTCCGAGGAGACCCGCGACGTCGACGACGGCGAGCGCCAGTCCCTGTTGGCTGCCCTCCGCGAGACGGTAGGCGAGGAGCAAGGTGGGCTGCCCCAAAGGCTGGGCTCACCCTCCAACACCCTGCCCGAGAACAGCTCTGACTGGCTGGATGGCCTCGGCGAGGACCTCGGTGGCCTGGAGCTGGTGGAGGGCGGCGGCCCAGCGGTGAGCTCCGCGGACTTCGAGGCCCTCCTGGACAGCGACGACGACTCCGCCCTCCAGACCATCGCGCTGGACGGCGACGACGACGACTGGACCGAAGACTCGGTCAACTGGCAATCCGACACAGAGGACACCCTGCTGGAGGGCCCCGCCACCCTGGCCGTGGACGACGCCTTCGAGCGCATCGCGACCCTGGCCGGCCCGCCCGAGTTCACCGACGACAAGGACGTCCCCGACGACTTCGCGCTGGACAGCGACGAGCCAGAGGACGAGACCCCTCAGCGCCGCCTGGAGGCCCGACAGGAGGCCGAGTTCGCCGCCTTGCTGGGCGAGGAGAGCCAGGACTCCGCGTCCGAAGAGCCCGACGCCAGGGCCTTCGCGCAGCTCGTCGACGAAGACGACACCCCGCCGCTGGGCTTCTCCGTGCCCGCGTCAGAAGACGACTTCGCCGATCTGGTCACCGACGAGCCCTCCACCCCCGAAGAGACCCTCGACGCGCCCACCGATCCCAGCTTCGAGCGCGATGACCGCGGCCTGCACGTCCACTGGGAGAGCAACGACGCGTTCACCCGGGACTACGACTCGGAGCTGTGCCGCAAGCGCCTGACCATCTACGGCCAGGACGCCCCCGCCCCGGGGACCCCACTGACCGTGTGGCTGCACCTCCCGGACGCCCAGGTGCTCGCCTTGAGCGCCCGCCTCTCCGGCGCCGAGACCGACCGCTACGAGCTGCGCCTGGACCTGCCCCTGGTGACCAAGGGCAAGCTCAAGCGCGTCGCGCACCCCTGAGCCGCCCAGTGCCCGGAATCGACCCAGACCGCGCCTTCACGCCCCTGCGCATCGCGGTGCTGACCGTCTCCGACAGCCGCACCGTAGAGACCGACCGCAGCGGAGCGCTGCTCATCCAGCGCCTCCAGGACGCCGGGCACCAACTCGCGGAGCGGCGCATCCTCCCCGACGAGCAGCCCCTGCTGGTGGACCAGCTCCGCGCCTGGATCCAGGACCCCGGCGTCCAGGTCATCCTGTGCACCGGGGGCACCGGCGTCACCGGCCGGGACATCACCCCGGAATCCGTCGCCCAGGTGGCCGACAAGGAGATCCCGGGCTTCGGCGAGCACTTCCGGCGCATCTCATTCGACAGCATCGGCCTGTCCGCGCTCCAGTCCCGCGCCACCGCCGCCCTGGCCGGGACCACCTACATCTTCGCGCTCCCCGGCTCCACGGGCGCCTGCAAGGACGCCTGGGACGGCATCCTGGCCAGCCTGCTGGACAGCCGCCACCGCCCCTGCAACTTCGCCGAGCTCATCCCTCGCCTGGACGAGTAGCGGCCCTCAGCGGAGCCCACCGGCCAGCAGCATGCGGCGCAGATCCGGCTGGGGTCCGATCCAGGCCTCCTCCGGGTTGGCCTGCGGTGTGCCGGTCTGCACCATCAACGCGCGCAGCTCCGCCGGCGTGAAGGGCTCCCCCCGCAGGGCGATGGCGATGGACTGGAAGCGCGCCGCGACCGCCGTCACCTGGGGCGAGGCCCCGCTGGTCCCACCAAAGCCCGACCAGTAGCTCTGCAGCCCATCGTCTGCGCTGAACAGGTCCCCCGAGTAGGGCGCCGAGATGGTCGTCGCGATCCCCGCATACCACCCCTGCACGTCCACCCGCTCGCCGTAGCAGGAGCCGCTGGGGTACCAGCTCCGGGTGTCTAGGAAGCCGTCCCCCGGGGGCACCCCGCCGCCCACCAGGATCGCCCCCGAGTCCCGCGCGCTGCGATCGAACCAACCGCCAAAGTCCGCACCATCCAGGTCCTGCCCGCCGTTCCCCGCAGGCTCGATGACCACGATGCCGGCCTCCGTCGCAGCCACGATGGCGTCGAACACCGCCGCGCTCACCTCCACCGGCGCGTAGTTCTCCACCGCCCAGGCCTGCTGCTCGATCAGCAGCACATCACCGGCCTGCAGCAGCTCCAGGCTCGCCTCGATGGCACGGGCCACGTTGTAGGCCCCCTCGGGGGTCACCGGGTGGATCAGCACCATCTCCGCGGCGGGGACCATGCCCGTCACCCCGTAGCCGTTGTCCCCCGCGGCCAGGATCCCCATCACCCCGGTGCCGTGGTACGCGTACTCCGGGTAGGGCGTGCCCCAGCTCCGCAGGCTGCCCAGGTGCACCAGGTCCTCGTGCTCCGACTCCCAGTCGTACTCCAGGTCGGCCACCGCCACATTGCCACCATCGCCGCCAGGCCAGCGCGCCGCCTCCTGGAGCCCAAAGCCCTCGGGCGCGGGGCTCATGTAGGCCTGCTCCGCGCTCAGATCCGGGGTGGTCGGCGCGATGTCTGCGGGAGGAGGCAGCGGGAGGGGTTCGAGCTCGACGTGCGCAACCCCCTGGGTCTGTTGGAGCACGCGCACCACGGGCATCGCCCCCCCCGGCGAGGTCACCAGTCTGTACCACCGCGACAGCTCCGAGCTCGGGTCCCGGGTCTGGAACAGCGGCTCGATCCGACCGCCACGCACACCGGGAACGCGCCCCGCACCCGCCTCCAGCTTGAACCACACCACGCTGTCGGAGTGGCCAATGTCGACCTCGACGGCGGGTCCGGTGCTTGGGGTGGGGAGGTCTGCAGCGGCCAGAGCGGTGAAGAGCAGGAGCATGAAAGCAACCTGCCTTCTCCCCTCCCCTCACGCAAGCGGTGGAGCCCTCAGCGGGGAGGTGGAGCCCTCAGCAAAAAGATGGAGCCCTCAGCGGGGAGGTGGAGCCCTCAGCGGTGGATGAACCAGCGACCCGCGCGGAGCTCGTGGCGGGTGGGCCCCTGGACGGGCCGCTCCGAGGGGTACTCGGGGTCACCGGGGAGCAGCACCACGAAGCCGTCGTCGGTCTTGCGGCCCCGGGGTTCGATGGGGACGACGTGCAGCTCTCGGGCGTGCTCCAGCGCCTGGCTCACCGTCTGGAACCCTGCGAGCTCCCACAGCGTGCGCCAGGTGGGCGGCGCGAGGACAACCCGGCCCTGATCGAACGCCTCCAGCCAACCACTCGGAGCGTCCCAGGCGGAGTCGACCACCTCGAAGTCGTCGTGGATGGCGTGATCCCCGCCCTCGACCCCGGCCAGGAAGAAGCGGGTGTCGTAGCGGCGGGGCTCGCCGCGGGGGGTGATCCACCAGGCGAAGTAGACCAGGTCGGCCACGCGGAGCTGGAGCTGGGCCTCCTCCAGGGTCTCCCGGACGGCCGCCACCTGGTAGGCGTGGGCCGGCGCGCCAAAGGTCTCCCCCATGCGCACCCGGTCCCGCTCACCGCCCTCCACCTGGACCTCGGCGTCCTCGGGGTCCACCCGCCCCCCGGGGAACACGTGCGCGGAGGGCATGAATGCGCTTCGGCTCGAGCGCTTGACCAGAAAGACCTGCAGCCCATGCTCGGCGTGGTCTCGGAGGATGGCGACGGTGGCGGCGGGGCGGATGGCGCTGGACATGGGCCTCCCCTAACCCAGGAGGCCGACGTGAGACGGCCCTGAGATGCTGGTGTGGTTGACTTGTCAAGCGTAACCCTCAGAGGATACGGCAAGGCATCGCCACAGGTGCCCTCCCCATGCTCGTGCTCGCCCTCAGCATCAGTCCCGTCTTCGCTGCGTCCTGGCCCTCCGACTCGGAGTGGGTGCCCCTGGAGCAGAGCGGGGCCGTGATGATCGACGCCCAGGCCGACAACATCGGCACCTTCGCCGACGGACAGCACGACCTGATCGGCGTGTCGGGGACCAGCCCGGTGGCCTACTGGGCCAGCGACGGGACCACCCTGTTCTTCCGCATGCGGCTGGAGGAGGACCCCGAGAGCGCAGGCTTCTACAGCCTGGGGGGTTGGGCGTTCGCGTTCAACGACGGGGCCGACGAGAGCACCTACGACTGGGCGCTCTCCGTGGACAACGCCGGCATCTTCATGGACATGCGCCAGGCCACGAGCGGTGGGGGCGCCCAGGCCTCCAACACCAACACCGCGGTCTCCCGCTCCGCGCTCAGCGACGGGCTGACCCGCACGGTCACCGCCGAGACCAACCTGGGCAGCGATCCGGACGTCTACATGGACCTCCAGATCGACATCGCCGACTTCACCAGCATCACCGGCTGGACCGAGACCACGCCCTTCTCCATGGCCGTGATGACTGGCGATGAGAACGCCAACACCTTCGACTCCGACGTAACCGGCAGCGGCACGCTCTCCGACATGACCGGCGCCTGGAGCGACGCCTTCGGCATCGACCAGGACGGCGACGGCCTCACCGATGTCGAGGAGCTCAACTTCGGCTCCGACCCCACCGACGGCGACAGCGATGACGACGGCCTGGACGACCTGGCGGAGTACAACAACAGCACCGACCCGCTGAGCTGTGACACCGACGGCGACGGCCTCACCGACGGCCTGGAGCGGGGCAAGACCACGCCGCACGCCGACACGGACACCTCGGTGGGCTGCTGGTTCGCGGACAGCGACCCCTCCACCAAGACCAACGCGACCCTGGCCGACCACGACGACGGCGGGGTGAGCGATGGCGCGGAGGATTGGAACTCCAACGGCGCCGTGGACACCTTCGAGATCGACCCCCGGGACGGCAGCGACGATCTGGACACCGACGGCGACGGCGTCTGGGACGTGTTCGAGGTCGAGTGTGAGGTCGACTCTGGCGACGTTGACGACGTGGACAGCGACGGCGACGGCATCTCCGACGCCGACGAGTTCCTGCATGACACGGACGGCGACGGGATCCCCAACTTCTGCGACACCGACAGCGACGGGGACGGGATCGACGACTCCGTGGAGGGCGACGAGGACACCGATGGCGACGGCACGCCCGACTACCTGGACGAGGACTCGGACGACGACGGCACCCTCGATGAAGACGAGGGCACCGGGGACGACGATCTGGACGGCATCCCCAACTACCAGGACGACGACGACGAGGACGGCCTGGACCAGGATCCCGACGGCGACGGCGTGAGCACCGGAGACGAGCAGGACTGCGGGTCGGACCCCCTGAACCCCGACACCGACGGCGACGGCATCAACGACGGCGACGAGGGCCCCTGCGACGAGGACGACGACTGCGACGGCGTCCCCAACTGGAATGACGCGGTGTTCGACGAGGGCCTCTGCGACAGCGGCGACGGCAACACCGACGACACCGCGGTGCTGCCCTCCAGCACCTTCTCCGGCGGGAGTTTCACCGGCGGAAGCTGCAACACCATCCCCTTCTCCCCCGGCCTGCTCGCGGCGCTGATGGGCCTGGCAGCCCTCGCCCGCCGTCGCCGCAAGGCCGGCCTGCTGGGCCTGGGTCTGCTGCTCCCCGGGACCGCTGCGGCCCAGGACGGCGCGCAGGCCCTGGACGCCCAGCGCTTCCGCCCCACCGCGGACGGCCAGCGCTTCTTCACGGTCAACGACAGCGTGGTCGGCCCGGCCATGACCCCAGGCGGCGCCCTGGTGTTCAACTACGCGGACGACCCCTTCATCTACCGCTACGACGACGGCCGCGACGAGGTGAAGATCCTGGGCAGCGTGGCCACGACCAACGTGGTCGCCTGGATGAACCTGCCCCGCGCCCGCGTGGGCCTGGACCTGCCCCTGCACATGGTGTCCTCCGGGTACAACGTGGACGGCTTCCGCCTGGTGGGTGACGCCCGCCTCCAGGCCACCGGAGAGCTCATCCAGCGCCGCGGAGACGGGCTGGGTGTGGGCGCGAGCGCCTGGCTTGACCTGCCCACCGGCAACGAGGAGACCTGGCTGGGTGAGGCCAGCACCACCGGCGGTGGTGGCGTGCTGGTCAACTACGCGCAGGGCCCCGTCCTGGTCGCCGCCAACCTGGGTGCCTCCACGGGCACCGGGCAGCAGTTCCTGGACGACATCGAGTGGGGCGCGCACCTGGACTGGGGCGCCGGCGTCAGCTACCGCCTGAGCGCCAACCTGGACCTGGCCGCGGAGCTCAACGGAGCCTGGCTCTTCGGCGAGAGCGCCCCCGGCGCAGCCCCCATGGAGACCCTGGTCAGCGGCCGCTACCACCTCACCCAGCTCCCCCTGGTCTTCTCGCTGGGCGCGGGCACCGGTCTTTCCACCGGCATCGGCGCTCCCGACTACCGGGCGGTCGCGGGCGTGGCCTGGGCCCCCTCTCTGGACGACGCTGTGGCCCCCCAGCCCGCCGGTGACCGCGACGGTGACGGCATCAACGACGACCTGGACCTCTGCCCGGATCAGGCGGAGGACTTCAACGGGATCGACGACAGCGATGGCTGCCCGGATGGCAACCTGACCCCCACCCGGATCCGCATCATGGACCAGGCCGGGAACCAGATCGCCGACACCGTGTTGACCCTGGTCGCGGGCCCAGAGGCGGGCAGCTTCACCCTGGGCTCCGGCGAGATGATGCGCAGCCTGAGCCCCGGCGAATACCAGGTCACGGCCGAGGCCAAGGGCTTCCGCAAGGCCAGCTTCATCCTGGAGGTGCCCGAGGGGACCTCGCATGAGCACGGGGTGCGTCTGGACAAGGTCGTCGCACCAGGGACCGTGGTGGTGAGCGCGAAGAATGAGGAGGGCCTCCCCGTCCCCGTCTTCGTCCGCGTCCTGGGAGACTCCCCCCAGTGGGTCGAGGGCTCGCCCGATGGTGTCACGCAGCTCAAGCTGCCCCCCGGCACCCACGCGGTGGTGCTCTCCGCCGATGGCTACGCCAACCTGGAGAAGACCGTGACCGTCGAAGAGGGCGGCAACGCCAGCCTGGAGGTGGTCATGCAGGGCGGCAAGGTGCAGCTCAAGGGCGACCGCATCCTCATCCTGGACAAGGTCTACTTCGAGCTGGACAGCGCGCAGCTCAAGGCGGAGTCCTACCCCCTGCTGGACGAGGTGGCGGCGACCCTGCTGAACCACCCGGAGATCGTCCAGGTGCAGGTACAGGGACACACGGACGAGCGCGGCTCGGATGACTACAACCTGGAGCTCTCCCACCGCCGGGCGGAGTCGGTGAAGCACTACCTGGTCACCCAGGGTGTCGACGCCGAGCGCCTGACCGCCCAGGGCTACGGCGAGTCCGTGCCCCTGGACAAGCACTCCAACGAGGAGGCCTGGGCGATGAACCGGCGGGTGGAGTTCCACATCACCGAGCGCGAGGACTGACCCGCCCCTTGGCCCCCTCCCCTTCAACGCGGTAGGTTGAAGGGGCACTCAGACCAGAGCCCCATGGCAGGCCGCGACGACCAGAGCACTCGCCCCAAGGGCGAGGACTTCGAAGACATGTCCGAAGTCACGATGAAGCTCTCGCTCCCCCGGGAGCGGCGGCTGCGTCGCGTAGCGATCCCCACGGTGCGAGTCGTGGCTGGCCCAGACATGCTCCGTTTCGCGTCCCTCGGTGCAGAGGAGCGCATCGTCGTTGGACGAGATGAGGCCGCCGGCCTTGTCCTCACCGACGCATCCGTGTCGCGGAACCACGCCCTCCTGCAGTGCGATGACCAGGGCGAGGTCACCGTCCAGGACCTGGGGAGCACCAACGGCACCGCAGTGAACGGCCAGCAGGTCTCTCGCGCGCTGCTGCGCCCTGGGGACCATCTGGAGGTCGGCGCGGTCAGCCTGCGCCTGGATCTGCTCGGCCTGGACGAGCTGGCCCACCTCCGCCGCGTGCTGGAGCGCCTGGAGGCTGCGGGGCACGACCCCCTGACCGGCCTGCACACCCGGACCTACCTGGCCGACGAGCTGCCGGAGCTGGTCCAGCGCTGTGATGACGCCAACGCCCCCTGCTCGATGATCTTCGGCGACGTCGATCACTTCAAGAACATCAACGACACCTGGGGCCACGCCGTCGGCGACGAGGTCCTCCGCGGCATCTCCCGCCTGCTGCTGCTGGGCATCCGGGACACGGACGCAGCGGTCCGCTACGGCGGCGAAGAGCTCGCGATCTTCCTCCCCGGCTCCTCGGCCTCCGCCACCACCGAGGTCGCTGAGCGCCTGCGCCGCTCCGTCGCCGGCCACGACTGGGCCCGCACCGCCGGTGGCCTCAAGGTCACCATCTCCTTTGGCGTCGCCGAGCGGCTCCCCGGAGAGAGCATCGCCGACTGGATGGAGCGCGCAGACCAGGCCATGTACCAGGCCAAGCGCGGCGGGAGAAACCGCGTCGCGACGGCAGGCAAGCCCTGAGCAACCCGCTCTCGGAGGTCTCGGGGCCGGTCCTCAGACGCCTGAGCTACTGGGCGATCGGCATCGCCCTCGCGCTGCTGGTCCTGATCGGTGTCGGCCAGACCATCACCCTTCAGCGCGACATGGAGGAGCAGGAGCTGCAGCGGGCCCGGAGCGCGCTGGCCACAGAGGCCCGCCGCTGGGACCAGGCCCTCACCGAGCGTGTCGGCGACTGGCTCGACGCCATCGCGGATCTGGACGGGGAGTCCATCGCGGCGCGCGAGCGCTACTACCGCGACAGCAGCCCCTTCTTTGAGGCCTTCTACCGCTGGGACCGGACCCCTGGCGCGGCCGAGGTCGTCTGGATCCACCCCGCGCTCCCCCTGGTCGAGGACCTCCCCTCCCTCAACCGCTCCCCCTGCATCGCGCGCACCCGGCGCTCTGAGAGCCAGGCCAGCCTGCAGGAGGTCGCGGAGGCGTTCCAGGTCTGCGCCGAGCAGGCCACCGACCCCCAGGTTGCGACCTTCGCAGCGACCGAGGCAGCGACCCGTCTGTTGGCCCTGGGCCAGCCCGCCAAGGCGGCAGAGGCGCTCAGCACAGCGAACACCACCCCCCTGACCCTGCAGCAGGGCGCCCAGCGCGGCCTCTCCCCAAAGCGCGTGGTGCTCGCCCGGGTCCTGCACGCCGAAGCCCTCGCGCAAGCGGGGCGCCAGCGCCTCGCGGTGGCCGCCTACGAAGACCTGGTCCGAGAGCTGATCAACCAGCCCGGCCCCGTGCTGGAGCAGACCCTCCCCGTCCTGGAGGGCCCCGTGCGACGCGGCCTGCTCGACCTCACCCCGGGCTCGCCGATGCTCATCGTCCTGCGCGATGAGCTGCCCCGCGCCCGCGCCCGCCTCAAGGGGTGGCAGGAAGTCCAGGCCCGCCTCGCTCCCCGCAGCGAGCCCGGGGCGGAGCTCCGGGTGGTGACCGATCCCTACGGCGCCCCCTGGCTGCTGGCGTACAGCCACCTGGGCGAGGCCCGCTATGCAGCGGTCCAGGTGGATGAAGCCGCGATGCTGGCCTCATTCGCCGACCTCACCCCGAACCCCGAGCTGCTCCTGGTGCTGCGCCCCTCCGATGGCAGCGTGCGCTTTGGCAGCGGGGACACGGACGCCACCCTCAGCACTCAGTTCCCCCGCATGCTGGCCCACCTGCGCCTGAACTACAGCCAGCGCTACCTGGACCAGTCTCGCAGCCAATACCGCAGCAGCATGATCTCCACGCTGCTGTCCATCCTGATCGGCGGCGCCATCGGCATCGCCGCGCTGGCTGCCCGAGTCGCGGCGGACCGCCGACAGGCTGAGCTCACCGCCCGCCAGCGCGAGTTCGCCACCCGGGTGACCCACGAGCTCAAGACCCCCTTGGCCGGCATCCGCGTGATGGCCGAGAACCTGGAGCTGGGCGCAGCCGGCGACCCCAAGCTGGTGGCCACCTTCGCCAGCCGCATCGTCTCCGAGGCCGACAAGCTCACCGCGCGAATCGACGAGATCCTGGCGGTCGCGCGCACCCGCACCCTGGTCCGGACCCAGCCCTACAACCTGGAGGCGCTGCTCGACGGCGCCCTGGACGAGTGGGAGCCCCGCTTCGAGGACAGCGGCATCGAGCTCGACCGACACGTGGATGACGTCGGCGAGGTCATGGGCGACCCCAGCCTGATGCGCGACGCGTTCGTCTGCCTGCTGGACAACGCGGTCAAGTACCGCCGCGACGACCGGGCCTCCGTGGTTCGGGTGCGGCTGGAGCGCCGGGGGAAGCAGGCGGTCCTGGCTGTGAGTGACAACGGCATCGGCGTCCCCACCAACAAGCGCCAGGTGATCTTCGAGCCCTTCGCGCGGGTTGAGGGGCCCGACCGAGGACTGGCTGGTGGTCACGGGCTGGGCCTGAGCTTCGTGGCCGACGCGATGAAGAAGCAGCAGGGCAGCGTCGTCTGTGAGGCCGGAATCGACGGCGGCGCCCGCTTCGTGCTACGCCTTCCCCTGCAGAGCTGAGGACCGATGGACAAGCCCGCACGCATCCTGGTGATCGAAGACGACGAGACCATCGCCCTGGGCATCGTCACCGCCCTGCGCCAGAGCTACGAGGTCGAGCACTTCGACACTGGCGAGGCTGGCCTGGAGGCCATCCGACAGAGCCCGCCCCAGATCCTCCTGCTGGACGTGATGCTCCCGGGCATGGACGGGCTGACCGTCCTGCGCACGGTCAAAGCGGAGCACCCCAGCGTCCAGGTCATCATGCTCACCGCCCGAAACGAAGAGCTGGACCGGGTGCTGGGCCTGGAGATGGGCGCCGACGACTACGTCACCAAGCCCTTCTCCCTCCGCGAGCTGCTGGCCCGCGTCAAGGCCCGCTTGCGGTCCGCAGCGGTGGCCCACAGCGCGCCGGAGACCACGGACACACCCGACACCTTCTCCTTCGGCACGGTCGAGGTCGACCTGCGCCGGCGCATCGTCATCAAGGATGGCCAGGAGCTGCGCCTGACCACCCACGAGGGCGCCGTGCTGGCCTACCTCATCGCCCACAGGGGGCGCGCCGTCTCCCGTGAAGAGCTGCTGGAGCAGGTCTGGGGCTACACCGCCACCATGACCACCCGCACGGTGGACAACCAGATCCTCAAGCTGCGCAAGAAGCTGGAGGAGGTGCCCAGCGACCCGCGGCACATCCTGACCGTGCACCGAACCGGCTATCGCTTCGAGGCCTGAGTGGTGTCGTTCTCTGAGCGCCGCGTCCAGGCATTCGGGCTTGCGCTCTGCGTGCGGAGCGTGGGCGGCGACCCGGTGACCTCGCCGGCGCCCTGGGTGCTGCTGCACGGGTTCATGGACCAGGCGGCGAGCTGGGACGGTGTGGCCCGATGCCTGAGCGCCACGGGCCCCGTCCTCTCCCCAGACCAGCGCGGCTTCGGCCTCAGCGACCACGTGGGGCCAGGGGGGTACTACCACTTCAGCGACTACCTGCTCGACCTGGAGCACCTGCTCGCGAACCTGGGCCTGGAGCGAGTCCGCCTGGTGGGGCACTCCATGGGTGCGACCATCGCGTCGATGTTCGCGGCGGTGCGGCCCGAGCGCGTGGAGAGCCTGCAGCTTGTCGACGGACTGGGGCCGGCGCACACAATCCCAGAGGCCGCGGCTGACCAGCTCGCCCAGCACGTCCAGGGGCTCCGCTCGCCCAAGACCCACCGCGTCCTGGAGAGCATCGAGGCCGCCGCCCAGCGCATGTTGCGGGCGCTCCCCGCCCTGTCCGAGGCCGAAGCCCTGCGCCTGGCGCGGCGAGGCACCCGCGAGGTGGACGGTGGCTTTGTCTGGCGCTGGGATCCGCTGCACCGCAGCCGCGGGGCCACCGGCTTTGACGGCGCGCGCTACAAGGTGCTGCTGGACCGGATCCAGGCGCCGACGCGCGTGATCCTCTCTGAGCGGGGCTGGGTGCGCACGCTGCCGGACATGGATGAACGCTTGCGCCGGCTGGGCGCAGAGGTGGTCCCCTGGGCGGGAGGCCACAACCCCCACATCGAGGACCCCGACGCGCTCGCCCAGATGCTGCTCGCTCCGCTCTGAATCCGCCCCGGTCCCGAGTTTGTCACTGGCGGAGGAGCCAGACCCGGACCATAATGGGCGCGGAAGGTCCCCTTGCTCCTGCTCCTGCTCAGCGCTTGCCAAGACTACGACCTGGGGCTCGCAAACGACGTCTCAGCCTTGGACTGGTTCAACTCCAGCGGCCCCCAGCAGCTCGCTGCGCCCGCCGTGGACAGGATGTGTGACCAGTGGGCGCCTGAGCTGGACGAGCAGGTCGGCGTGGACGAGAGCTGCGTGCAGGAGGAGGAGACGGGCGCGCTCCAGCTCCAGACGGAGTGGACCACCTTCCCCTTCCACAACTACCCCGAGTACACGGACGTCGTGATGGCGCCGGTGGTCGGACAGCTCACCGACGACAACGGCGACGGGCGGGTGGACAGCGAGGACATCCCCGACATCTTCGTGATCGCCGACGACCCGCTGAACCCAGCGCCCAACGGCGGTGGGGTCGCCTACCTGCTCTCCGGAGACGACGGCAGCGGGCACTGGGCGGTGCACGTAGCCATGCTCGGCGACAAGCAGCTCCACCCCTACCGCTACGCGAACGCCGCGCTCGGCATCGTGGAGCCTGGCGGGGCGCCGCGGATCTTCACGCTGGTGCACGTGATGGGCCCCCCGGTAGAGGACAGCACGCCCATGCTGCCGGACACCGCGTTCGTGCCTGGCGACTCGGGAGATGATCCTGGAGGCGGCGGCAGCATCGAGGGCTCGGAGCCCCAGCTCTGCAGCGCGGCGGCGTTCGACGCCCAGGGGGAGCCGCTGTGGGTGCAGGAGGGCGCCAGCTTGAGCTGCGGTGGCCACGCCCCGGCCCTGGCTGACCTGGACGGAGACGGCATCGCGGAGCTGATCGTCGGCAACGCCGTGCTGGACGCCCGCGACGGCCGCCTGCTGATGAAGCTCAACCAGGGCATCGGGCGCGGGGGGGCCTACAGCGAGATGGGCTCTCACCCGGCGGTCGCCGACCTGGACGGTGATGGCCGCCCCGAGGTCCTGGCGGGTCGCACCCTCTACGACAACAAGGGCCAGCCGATCTGCTCGGTGGAGGGCGCAGACGGGTTCCCTGGTGTGGCCGACCTGGACATGGACGGCGCCGGCGAGTTCCTGCTGGTGGCCGATGGCCAGGTGTCCATCCACGACCCGGACTGCTCAGCGCTGGCGAGCTGGAGCCTGGCCGGCGGCGGCCACGGCGGCCCACCAACCATCGCGGACTTTGACAACGACGGGCTGCCGGAGATCGGCATCGCCGAGGCGGCGACCTACAGCGTCTACGAAGCCGACGGCACCCTGCTCTGGTCCATGCCCGTGACCGACGACTCCTCCCACGCCACGGGCAGCGCCGTCTACGACTTCGAGGGCGACGGCAACGCCGAGGTCGTCCACGGAGACGAGAAGGCGCTGTGGGTGTTCGATGGGGCCACCGGCCGGGTGCGCCTGCAGGACCTGCGGCACGAGTCGCGCACCCTGCACGAGCTCCCGACCATCGTCGATGTAGACAACGACGGCCGCGCGGAGATCGTCGTGGTCAACGGAGGCAGCCACTACGGCGATCACGCTGGCGGCGTGTACGTCCTGGGTGGCAGCGACGACAAGCCCTGGCTGGGCAACCGCCAGGTGTGGAACCAGCACGCCTACAGCATCGTCAACGTGGATGACGACCTGCGCATCCCCGCGAGCCCCGAGCCCAACTGGCCCACGCACAACAACTTCCGCAGCGGGGACCTGACCCCGGTGAGCGGGGGCAACGCCGGCGACGCGGTCCCCCTGGTCGATGGCTGCGTCGAAGAGTGCAGCGTGGACCAGCTCTACGTGGCGATCGGCGTGGGCAACATGGGCACGTCCCCCCTGCGCGGGAAGCTGCCTGTGGCCCTCTACGCGGTCGAGTCGGATGGCTCCCGGCGCCTGCTGCAGGTCGTGGAGACCGGGAGCGAGGCTGTAGAGCCCGGCGCGCGCAGCGACCTTGTGCGGGTGCGCATGCAGTCGGTGGACCTGCCGCTGGGCGAGCTCGAGGTCGTGGTGGACGACAGCGGAAACGGCGTCGGACAGGTCCGCGAGTGCCACGAGGACAACAACGCAGTCCAGATCACCCTGAGCTGTCCCTGAGGCGCCAGAGAGCGGGAGGCTGGGCCCCCTATTCGGGCCGAAGCACGCGCCGCCCAGCCTTGGCCTGATCCGCCCTGGAGTATGGACAGTGGCGGCACCCGTTGGCACAACAGCCAGGCTGCTGCTCAAGCTGCCACGCGGTCATGACGGCCCTGCCATTCCGGGGGTCCAGGTAGATGCCCTTCTGGGCCGCGCTGGCCGCGTCGTGCGCAGCCTGAACAGCCGGGGGGATGCGAGGGTCGCCGTTGCCGTAGGTCCGCATTGTCATCCCCTAACGCAGCGCGAGCCCAAGTCAGCTCCGCGCGGCCATCCAGTCGTGCAGCAGCGGCCAGACCATGCTCGGCGCGTGCCGGCCCAGCACCAGATCCACGTGGCCGAAGTGCTGGCCGTCGCTGTAGTGGTCAAAGAGCCGGTACTGCTTGTCCTCCCACTGCGCCAGATCGAAGGGCACGCGCGCGTCTCCGGGCGGGCACAGGTGGTCCTCGTCGCCGGCAAGGACCAGCAGGGGGGTGCCGCACACCGAGAAGGGCTCTTGGTAGGGATCGAAGCGACCCGACACCGCCCACCGGCTCATGTCCAGCCAGACCTGGATCGAGGTCCAGTCAAAGCCGTGGCCCAGCCGCTCGCTGAGCAGCTCCGACTCCATCGAGCCGGGCCACCACCCGGAGATGGGCAGCGTGTAGGCCGCCGAGTCCGAGAGCCCGTAGAGCTTGGCCAACATCTCCCCGAACACGCGGGTCTTGACGACCAGGCGGCGGGTGGGGAGCGCCCGCTCGGCGGCCAGGGTGAGCCGGGCCAGGTTGCGCAGCCAGATCTGGTGCTGGGCGAATGAGAACACGGCGCCGACCCCGATCATCCCCCGCATTGGCGCCCCCAGCGCAGCCGCCGCGTAGATCGCCGCCCCGCCCAGGGAGTGCCCCATGAAGAAGGCCTGCCCGTCCAGGGCCCGCGCCACCGCCAGCACGTCCTGCGCGTAGTCGTCAAAGCGCTCGTCGTGCTGCTCCTTGTGGCGGCTGCGGCCGTGCCCGCGAAGCTCCAGGTTCCACACGTCCCAGCCCCGAACCGCCAGCCAGTTGGCCAGCGAGCGCCCCGACAGGTGCCAGGTGTATCGGTTCTGGGCCAGCCCATGGACCAGCACGACCGGCGGCCGGGAGGGCCCCTTGGGGAGGGTCTTGCGCACCACCGCCAGGGGCTGCTCGCCGTGTATCCAGCGGAGCTCCTTGCGGAAGCGGGCCTCTAGGTCACCGTCGATGCGCTGCTCGACGATCTCCCGGCTCAGCAGCTCGTGCCGCTCAGTCGCCGGCGGAGAGGGCGGCAGTGGCGGCCTCCACGAGCTCGGAGTTGCCGATGACCAGGGGGGTGCGCTGGTGCAGACCGGTGGCCTTCATCTCCAGGATGCGGTCGCGACCGTTGGTGGCCTGCCCGCCCGCGAGCTCCGCGATGAAGGCCAGGGGGAAGGCCTCGTAGAGCACCCGCAGCTTGCCGTTGGGGGCGCTCGAGGTGGACGGGTAGATGAACAGGCCGCCCTTGAGCAGGTTGCGGTGGAAGTCCGCCACCAGGGAGCCGATGTAGCGCTGCGTGAAGCCGGCGCCCGGGGCCTTGAGGGAGTCGATGTAGGTCGCCAGCCGAGGGTCCCACTTGGCGCGGTAGGCCTCGTTGATCGAGTACATCTTCGCGCTGGGGGCCAGCTTGAGGTCCGGGTGACTGAGGAAGAACTCCCCCACCGACGGGTCCAGGGTGAAGCCGTTCACGCCCGTGTCCCGGGTCGCCAGGACCAGCAGGGTCCCCGAGCCGTAGATCACGTACCCCGCCGCGATCATCTCTTCTCCGCTGCGGTCCAGCACGTCCGAGAGCTCGCCGGGTGTCCCGTGCTCACTGCGCCGCTTGAACACGCCGAAGATGGTCCCGATGGTCGCGTTGACGTCGATGTTGGAGCTGCCGTCCAGCGGGTCCGTGCAGAACACGTAGCGCCCGGGCACAAAGGGCTGCGGGATGTGGACCGGCTCGTCCTCCTCCTCGGACACGATCAGGCAGACCACCCCCGCGTGCTCCAGGGCCCGCTTGAGGGTCTCGTTGGCGTAGAGGTCCAGCTTCTGGACGAACTCGCCCTGGATGTTGGTCTCGCCGGTGCCGCCGATCATCCCCGCCAGGCCCGCCCGGTTGACCCGCGAGCTGATCATCTTGGCGGCCAGGGTCACCTGCTGCAGCAGGGTCACGAACTGGCCGGTGGCCTTGGGGTGGTCCGCTCCCGTCTGCATCAGGAAGCGGTCCAGGGTGATGCCTTCGTCCACGGGCTCCTCCAGTGGAGACAGCCTAAAGCGGCGCGGGCTGAGGCTCCACCCACTGCAGGCGCCGCTCCCCCACCCTGGCCAGGAGCTGCACATGCTGCAAGCGCATCCGCGCGACCCAGGCCGGCGCATCCGAGCGGCCCTCCCAAGGCTGGATCGCCCCTCGAACCAGCAGCTCCAGCCACTGGAGGATCGCCATCGGCGGCAGCTCCTGGAGGGAGTGGGTCCCGGGGATGTGTACCTTGGCTGGCCCACCACTCTCGCCAGGTTCGATCACGAAGGCATTCTCTGAGCTGGGATCCATCCCCGAGGTGACCCGTCCGCTGAGCACCGCATCCACCACCCCGGCGACGTTGATCACGTTCACGCGACGGGTGACCTCGCTGAACACGCTGGCGCTGAGGGGGACGACGCGCAGGTTCTGCAGGAGCGGTAGGCCAAGAGGGGTCTGCGCCGGGATCCGCTCAACCACCATCCGAAGCGCTCCGTGACCATAGACGCCGCTGCGGAGGAGCTGACGCCCCGCGTCCAGAGCGCGCTGCTCCGCGAGCCGCACCACGGGGTTCGGGTAGGGAGACGGGGCCTGGAACATCACATCTCCTGCAGGATGGCCCTGGTGGTGTGGCCCTCCTGCCAGCGCTTGACCACCCTGAAGCGGGCGCCGGGGGCGAAGAGCACCTCGCCCTCTCCGCCGAATGCGCTGATGTCCTGCACCATCGCGCCCGTTCTGCCCCGGACGTCGATGATGTAGCGGTCGCCGAAGGAGGTGAGGTCATCGAACACGGAGGACGAGGAGAAGGCGTTGTCCGAGAACACCGTGCCCTCGACCAGCAGGTGGTCGATGTATTGCACCGCCCGCTCGTCCATGCGGCGAGTGAGCACGCCCTGCACCGAAGGCATGGCGTTCAGTCCACTGGTCGCGGACTGCAGGAAGGGCATGACCGCCTCCAGCTCGGCGGGGTCCATGTTCCGCAGCGGGCCGTTGAGCATCTCGTAGGCGTCCGTGGTGTAGCCGTAGACCGCCAGCAGCTCCTCGGGGGTGAGGGCCGCCACGGCCGGGTGATCCGCGCCCACCTTGGCGACCAGGGCGGCGTACCACTCGTCCACGCCCCCAGGCCCGAGCTGCTCCCCGAAGTACTGGCGGAAGCGCGGGGACTCGGCGATCGGCCGGAACGCGGCCTGCATCTCGGGGGTGGCGCGGAAGCCCGGGGCGAGCACGTCGGCCAGGTCCGCGCTGCCCTGGAGCCCGAAGTCCCCGAGGGCGTCTCCCCCCATGTGGGTCTGGATGAGCTTGGCGCGCAGCAGGTCGAACTGCCCGGTCTCCAGCTCCCCGCCGAGCTGGCGCATGAGCTGGTTGGCGCTCTCCAGATCCCCAGCGGCCAGGGCGGCGTCCACCTGCCCCAACACCCGCACGGAGTCCAGCGGCATGCTGTCCAGCCGCTGCCTGGGGATGCCCACGGACTCCAGGTCCTGCACCAGGGACTCGATGCGGGCCCGGGATACATAGGCTCCCAGTGCGTCGATGCCTCCGCCCACCAGACCGCCGGTCGCCGCGCCCAGGCTGCCGCCCCGCAGCGCCGCCTCACCGAACGCGATGACCACGTCCCAGACGCCCCGGCGCCAGGTCTCGGAGTCGGCCGCGGTGAGCACCAGCTCGCCCACCATGCCCGAGAGCAGCCCGTCCAGTCCGCCGCGAACGGAGCCCTGCACGAAGGCCCGTCCGGAGGCCTGGATCGTCCCGCCCGCCGCCTCGATGCTCCCCAGGGACATGGCCCCCGAGAGCTGGGCGCCCCGCAGCCCCACCAAGTCCGTGAAGCGGGTGGCCAGACCGTTGGCGAGCACCGCCATGGCCCCGTCCGTGAAGCCCGCGGCGGCCTGGGTCGCGCCCTCACCGGAGAATGTGTCGAAGTGGTCGCCGCCCATGAGCTCGCTGACGCCGACCCGCGTGACCGCCCCCGCGACACCACCCGCCAGGGCCCCCGCGCCGTAGGTGGACAGCAGGCCCGCGACCACCGGCCCCGCTGCGCCCGCCGTCAGCGCCGTGACCACGATGCCCGCCGCCACCGCCGCGACCGTCGCCGCGATGTTCCGCACCATGTCGATGGCCGCGACCGACTCGGCGTAGCGCTGTGCGAAGCGCTCATCCAGGCTCGCCAGGATGGCCAGCTCCTCGGCCGAGATCACGCCGTCCTCCAGGGCCTGGAGGTAGGCGGCGTCGAGCTGCACCTCCATCCCGTCGGCGGTCTCGTCCTTCTCGGTGAACATCGCCCCCAGGCCGTCCCCCAGCGCCTGCTTGTCGTCCGCGCGGTGCACCAGGATGCCGGCGGCCATCAGGCGTCCAGCCTCGGTCTCCAGCTCCCGGGCGGTGGGCACGCCGACGAGCTGGTCCAGGGCGGTCTGCAGGTCGTCTGCACCAAGCTCCGAGCGCAGGCGGGACTCCAGCGCCAGGAAGTCAGCGAGCGCCTGCTCCTGCTCGGGATCCGCCGGCTCGCGCCCATCCCGGGAGAGCCAGTAGCCCAAGCGGTAGTTGAAGCGCTCATCGGCGTGCATCGCCTCGAAGGTCTGCGCCAGCATGTCCTCGTCGGTGCCGTCCCAGCTCCCTCCCAGTGCGGCGTCCACGGCCATGTCGGTCGGTATGGACCCTGTCTCCGCGACACGCCTCAGAGCCGCTCCCTCCCGAAGATCCAGGCCCGTGAGCATCCGGACGTAGAGGGGGCTGCTCCGGAAGGTGGCCCGCTCGCCCTCCGACATCTCCCCGACCAGGGCGAAGATGCGCGCGGTGTCGGTGCTCCAGTGGCTCCACTCCTCTTCCAGGCGCTGCATCACCATGGCGCCGCTGTTGTTGTCCCGGAAGGCGGCGACGTCCGAGCGCTCGCTCTCGGAGAGGCCCCCCAGCACGCGCTGGATCTCGGGGTCGTCCCAGAGCTGCTGCCGCAGGCCTTCGGGGACGCGGTCGAAGGCCTCGTAGATGGACTGCTCGTCGGTGCTGATCCAGCCCACGGCGTCCAGGATCTGCTGCCTGGCGAGCGCGTACTCCGACTGGCCCATCTGCCCCGCGATCCGGGCGAAGTCGCTGTCTGAGAGGTCGCCCTGCAGGGCGCCCATGGTCTGGGAGGAGGGGTCGAGCAGTCCGTCCAGATCCCCGATCTCCACCAACCGGGCCTGGATCCGCGCGCGCTCCTGGGGATCCTGGGTCCCAGCGAGGACAGACTGGAGCTCGAGCTGCTCCCTCCGCAGATCGCCGGCGCGCGCCGCGGCCTCGGAGACCGCGTCATCGTCGGTGCCCAGCCCGTCGGTGGCCTGCTCCATCCGGGCGGCCAGGGCGTCGGCCTCGCTCCCGGTGCAGATCTGCGCCATGCGGCCGCGCTCCTGGGCGGAGAGGAAGTCGAAGGACGCGCCGTGCTGAGTCCAGAAGGCCGCCCGGTCTGCCTGGGGCAGGGTCATCAAGGCGGCCATCACCGCATCCTCGTCGTCGCCGAAGAAGCCATTGGCGGCCTGGATGCGCTCAAGCACCGCCGCGCCGAGCTGGTCGGGCTGGAGGAGCTGCCGAGCCTGAAAGAGCTGGTCGGCGTCCAGGTGGTTGGCGAGCAGGGCCATCACGCTGGGGTCGCGGCCGGCGGCGATCTGCTCGCTGACGCTGGCGGAGCGCAGCACGTCCATCAAGCCGCCCTGGTTGGCGCTGTCCCAGACAAGGCCCCCGGAGACGTGGGTCCGCAGGCGCTCGGACAGGCTGAGCGCAGGCCAGAGCACCCGCAGAGCCTGGTTGGCCTGGGCGGCGCTGCAGCGGTCGCGGAACTCCTGCTCCAGGGCGACGCCGTAGCGGGTCAGGTAGGCGTCCCGGATCGCGCCGGCCATGCCCGGCCCCACCCCGCTGAGCTGGCGGAGCGCGGCCTCTTCGTCCTCGCCCCACCAGGATCCGTGGAAGGCCTGGTGGATGGCTTCGGCGCGGCCGGAGGCATCCGCCCCGGGGACCTGGGCCTGGACGGTGGAGTTGTCCGGTCCCGAGGGGGCAACAGCCACCTCTCCAGAGCTGCTGCTGCTGGTCTGCGTCGAGGTGCTGGCGCGCTGGGAGTTGGGCAAGGCTGGGCTCCGCGGGAGAGCAAGCTACCCCGCGAAAACCCTCGGCCTCTGTGACAAGTTGCGCTGTGGGGGACCCTACTGAGCGGGGGCCCAGGGGCTGCGCGCCTCGTCCTGCATGCGCCGCACGAAGTCGGGCAGGCTCATGGTCTCCATCTGGCGGCTGTGGCGGCTACGCAGGGTCACGGTGCCGTCCTCCTGCTCCTTCTCGCCGATGACGGCCAGGTACGGGACCTTGTCGCCGTGCCAGGTGCGGATCTTCTTGCCGATCTTGTCGTCGCCGTCGTCGAAGGTGGCCTTGACGCCGCCAGCCAGGGCGGCCTCCAGCACGTCCTGACCGTGGGCCACGGACTTCTCGGAGACGGTGGCGATGCGGATCTGCTCGGGCGCCATCCACATGGGGAACTCACCGGCGTAGTGCTCGATGAGGATGCCGATGAAGCGCTCGAAGGAGCCGAAGATGGCGCGGTGGACGACCACGGGGACGTGGGTGCTGTTGTCCTCTCCGATGTAGGACAGGTCAAAGCGCCGGGGGAGCTGGAAGTCGAGCTGGATGGTGGCGCACTGCCAGGGGCGCTCCAGGGCGTCCAGCACGTCGAAGTCGATCTTGGGGCCGTAGAAGGCGCCGTCGCCCTCGTTGATCGTGTACTCGATGCCCGCGGCGTCCAGAGCGGCCGTGAGCGCGCCCTCAGCCTTGTCCCAGAGCTCGTCGCTGCCGAGCTTGTCGTCCGGGCGGGTGGAGAGCTTGGCGCGGTAGCCCAGACCGAAGGCGGTGTAGACCTTGTCCACCAGCTTGATCAGGGCGTCGACCTCGGACTCGATCTGGTCTTCCGTGCAGAAGATGTGCGCGTCGTCCTGGCAGAACTGCCGCACGCGGGTCAGGCCGCCCAGGGCCCCCCGCAGCTCGTTGCGGTGCAGCACGCCCTGGTCGTGGATGCGCAGGGGGAGCTCCCGGTAGCTGCGGCGCTTGCGGCCGAAGATCAGCATGTGGGAGGGGCAGTTCATGGGCTTGAGGCCCAGGATGGTGCTGTCGTCCTCTTCGTCCGAGTCGCCCTCGGCGTGGCGGCCCTCGGCGAAGTGGAACATGCCCTCCTGGTAGTGGTCCCAGTGGCCGCTGGTCTCCCAGAGCTTCTTGTCGAACACCATGGGGGTGCGGACCGGGCTGTAGCCGCCCTCGATCAGCAGGCCGCGCATGGCCATCTGGAGGGTGTTGTAGAGGTCCTCGCCCTTGGGCAGCCAGAAGGGGGCGCCGGGGCTGTAGGGGTGGAACATGAACAGGCCGAGCTGCTGGCCCACGCGGCGGTGGTCGCGCTTGCGGGCCTCCTCCAGGCGCTCCAGGTAGGTGTTCAGCTCGTCGCGGGTCTTCCAGACGGTGCCGTAGACGCGCTGGAGCATCTTGTTCCGGCTGTCGCCGTGCAGGTAGGCCCCGGAGACCTTGAGCAGCTTGAAGTGCTTGCAGTTGCCTGTGCGCTGGACGTGGGGGCCCGCGCAGAGGTCCTTGAAGCCGCCCTGGTCGTAGACGCTGATCTCGGCGTCGGGATCCAGCAGGCCGATCCGCTCCACCTTGTAGGGCTGGTCGAGCTCGGCGAAGAGGTTCACGGCCTCGTCCCGGGACAGGACGCTGCGCTCGAACTTGGAGTTGCGCTTGACGATGCGCTTCATCGCCTTCTCGATCTCGGAGAGGTGCTCCTCCGTGATGGGGCTCTCCACGTCCACGTCGTAGAAGAAGCCGTCCTTGATGGGCGGGCCCACGGTGAACTTGGCTTCCGGGAAGATGGTCTGGATGGCCTCAGCCATCACGTGCGCGGTCGAATGGCGCAGCGCATGCAGGCGGTAGGCGTCGTCCGACTCAAAGGCCTCGCGGCCCTTCTCGTGCTCTTCCACGGTCTCCTCCCAGGGGGTTCGGGTCCAGCCAGCTAATCCCCCCGACGGGGTTTGGAAACCGCCAGCGTGCCCTTGTTGCCGGACAGCCCCCCGAGCCGGTTAGCGTCCAGGGGTGAGCGAAGCCCAACTCGTACAGCGCCTGCTGGACTCCGGCGGCAAGGATCCGCAGGTCATCGAGGCCCTCATCCGAGGCCAGATGGACCGGATCTACCGCCTGTGCCGCTCCCTGGTGCGCCACGAGCAGGCCGCCGCCGAGCTCTCCCAGGAGGCGCTGGTGCGGCTCTACACCTCGATCCCCCGCTTCCGGGGGGACTGCGCCTGGTCCACCTGGAGCTACCGCATCGCCCGGAACCTCTGCCTGAACTGGCTGGAGAAGCGGCGGGAGAAGGTAGGAGATGAGGGCCTCGAGCTGGCCGACCCCACCCCCAGCATCGTGGCGCTGCGCGCCGACAGTGAGCGCAGCGAGGCGGTACAGCGGGCCATCGACGAGGTGCTCGATCCGCAGGAGGCCGAGGCGGTCTACCTGCACTACAGCGCCGGCCTGCCCATCGCCCAGGTGACCGAGGTGATGGAGCTGGACATGCGCTCCGGGGCCCGCGGCCTGCTCCAGCGGGCGCGCCGCAAGCTGCGCAAGCACATGGAGCAGCAGATGCTGGAGGACTCGATCGTCCAGCGCGCCGTGCCCCCAAAGGTGCGCGAGGCGATGGAGGCCACGCTGGTCGAGCTCACGCGCACGCAGGGCCGCGCAGAGCCGGCGGTGGAGCCCCGCCTGCGATCGATGCCCAAGCGGCGGGACTGGACGGAGGGCTGAGCGGTCAGCGGACGGGTGACCTCGCTGGGGGCGGGATCGCTGCTGACCTGGAGTCAGCGTCTGTTAAAGAGGTGGGCCACACAGCCCCGAGAGCCCCATGTCCTCTGCCTCCTTCCCTGAGCCCCCCGCGAAGATCCCCCCCACTCCGGCGGAGGAGGTCGCCGAGATGATCGAGCGCGTCGCGGACCGGGCCGCGGCCTGGCGTCAGGTGGGGCTGGCCGAGCGCATCGAGATGCTGGACACCATGATCGGGGCCTTCCAGGCGACCGCTCCGGAGCTGGTCGTGGACGGCTGCAAGGCCAAGGGCATCGACCCGGACTCGGCTCTGGCGGGCGAGGAGTGGCTGGCGACCGTCGCGACCACGGTGCGCAACATCCGGCTCTACAAGGAGGCCCTGGAGGCGGGCGGACAGCCCAAGCTGCCCAAGGTCACGAGGCGCCCCGACGGCCAGCTCGTGGCGACCGTGTTTCCGACCAACCTGCAGGACAAGCTGACCTTTGGCGGGCTGACGGCCGAGGTCTGGATCGAGCCGGGCAAGGAGGCCACCCAGGGCGAGCTCTATCGGGACCCGAGCTCCAAGGACGGGGGCGTCTGCGGGGTGCTGGGCGCGGGCAACGTGGGCTCGATCCCGCCCATGGACGTGCTCTACAAGCTGTTCGTGGACGACGAGGTCTGCGTCCTCAAGATGAACCCCGTCAACGAGCACGTGGGCCCGCACCTGGAGAGGGCCTTCAAGGTGCTGATCGACCAGGGCTACCTGGCCATCTGCTACGGCGGCGTGCAGGTCGGAAAGCAGCTCACCGAGCACGCCCGCGTCGACACCCTGCACATCACCGGCTCCGACCGCACCTACGACGCCATCGTCTGGGGCGTGGGTGAGGAGGGCGCCAAGAACAAGGCGAACAACACCCCCATCAACACGCGCCCCTTCTCCGCCGAGCTGGGCTGCGTGACCCCCGTTCTGGTCGTCCCCGGCCCCTGGACCGAGTCCGAGCTGGACTACCAGGCGCAGTCGATCGCCGGCATGGTCACCCAGAACGGCAGCTTCAACTGCAACGCCGCCAAGCTCCTGGTCACCGCCCGCGGCTGGGCTCTGCGCGACCGCCTGCTCGCCAAGGTCGAAGCCGCCCTGGCCCAGGCCCCCGCCCGCAAGGCCTACTACCCCGGCGCTCAGCAGCGCTTCGAGGGCTTCGTCAACCAGTACCCGCAGGCCCGCGAGTTGGGCCAGAACGGGCAGGACATCGTGCCCTGGACCTTCATCCCCGGCGTGTCCACCGAGCCCGGCGAGTACGCGCTCACCCAGGAGGCCTTCTGCGGCGTGCTGGCCCAGTGCGACCTGGACTGCAGCACCCCCACCGAGTTCTTGCGACAGGCCGTGCGTTTCGCCAACGAGGACTGCTGGGGCACCCTGAGCTGCGTGGTCCTGGTACACCCCAAGACCGCCAAGACCCACGCCGCCGAGCTGGACCAGGCCATCGCCGATCTGCGCTACGGCGGGGTCGCCCTGAACTGCTTCCCTGGCCTGATCTACGGGCTGGTCTCCACCACCTGGGGCGCCTTCCCCGGACACACCCCGCAGGACATCCAGTCCGGGACCGGCGTGGTCCACAACAGCTTCATGCTGGACCACCCCCAGAAGTCCGTCGTGCACGCGCCCTTCGTCATGAAGCCCACGCCCTTCTGGTTCCCCGTCCACAACAACCTGGATGGCCTGGGCCAGAAGATGATGTCCATGGAGGCGGAGCCCGGTTGGGGCAAGCTGGTGGGCGTCGCGTTGGCGGCGTTCAAGGCCTGAAGAGCGGCACGCTCAGGGCTGCAGGGAGGCGGTCCAGAGTGTCTTCAACTGGCTCGAGTCGATGCGGCTCGAGACCCTCAGCTCGCCACCCTCATGGTCCGCGCGCACGGTCCACACGTCCGGTGCGGTGTTCGACGCTCCCACCTGCCCCTAATCGGTCTGGTCACCCGCCAAACGAAGCGCCCCCAGGCTGTCCAAGGTCCCCCGCAGCGACGCGTTCACGTCCTGAACACCCGCCAGACTCAGGGAGCCCTGGACCGGCCAAACCACCCGGTCGGGACACGGCTGGTCGCCCAATGCAACACGGGTTGCATCCGACGGATCACGCGTGGTGTCCGCGGAGAGCACCAGCGACAGCTCCTCGCCGGCGCCAATCGGTCCACTGCCCAGTGTCCAGGCAAGGGCGAAGCCCAGCTCCAGTGGAAAGCCACTCAGCTCCTGGGCCTCCCAGCCCCTCGTCTCCAGAGACTCGCGACAGACCACGTGCAGTGGTGTGGCGACATCGAGCTCGGCCTTGCCTGGGACCGGGCCGCACCCAAGCAAGAGCAGCATCACAGACCCGCCCCCCACACGCCGGACAACACAGGCTCGTTGTGCTGCACACCGGTCTCTGAGTCCTCGCGCAGGGTGCTCAAGCCAATGCTTCCCCCGTCCTGGGTGTTGCCATCAAACGACACCTGGAAGTCGTAGGCATCTGGAGCCAGCGCATGGACGGGGTCGAACACCCAGCTCTCTCCCCCCTCCGCACCCAGGCCGAAGCGAAGCACCCCCTCCTCTGTCACGAAGACCGTCGGCCCGGTGGCGTCTGTCCAACTCCCCGCGAACATCAACTCGCCCTGTCCACTGGTCCACGTGTAGTCCACCGGCAAGGAGACGCCCGAGTCACAATCGCCGGAGGTGACGGTCCAAGCCGTTGGCGCTTGTTCGAGCTGGGGCGTCCAGGTCAGCTCGAAGGTCTCCAGGCTACCGGCCGGCGGAGCGTGCTCCAGCCACGCCAGATGTCCCGCCAGGGGCTGCTCCAGGAGCGTGCGGAGGGTGTCATCCCAGGGCTCGGAAGCGGTCTCCACCTCACACTGGAGCTGGACGGTATTCGATAGCGGCTGCCCGCATCCGATGGCGAGAAAGAGCATAGACGTATACCGGCCCCAAAGGCAGAAGAGGAGAGGCTGAATGACCCCCACTATCATCGGAGCCGGCCGCGTCGGCATCGCCTTGTCCGAGCTCGCCGGCACCCCCGCCCACCAGCGAGGACAGGCTTGGCATGACGCCCCCCCAGGACCGCTGATCGTCTGCACGCGCAATGACGATCTGGCGGCCGTCATCCAGGCCACCCCCGAGCACCGACGCGAGGACCTGGTGTTCATCCAGAACGGCATGCTCCGCCCACTGCTGGTCGAACACGGCCTGCAGGACAACACCCAGGCGCTGGTCTACTTTGCGGTCTCCACGCGGGGCGATGCCCCCGTGGACGGCGGCGGGACGGTGGTCACCGGCAAGTGGGCGCAGGCTTTCTGCGAGCTGTTGGCCAAGGGCGACCTGGAGTGCACCGTCGTGGACAGCACCCGCTTTGGCCAGCAGATGGTCGAGAAGCTGCTGTGGAACTGTGTCTTTGGGCTTCTCTGCCAGGTCCACAACGCCAGCGTCGGCACCCTGGTCCGCGAGCAGCGCGCGCAGATCGACGCCCTGGTCGCCGAGCTCTCCGGGGTCGCCGAGCGCGCGCTGGGGCTGACCCTGGAGCCCGGCGTGTCCCAGCGGCTCTGCGACTACAGCCTCAAGATCGCTGACTACAAGGGGGCGGTCAAGGAGATGCGCTGGCGCAATGGCTGGTTCCTGGAGCAGGAGCGGACGCCGGTGCATGTGGGGTTGTTGGAGCGGGCTTTGGTGCTCTGAGCTTGCGGATCGCGGCTCTGTCTCGGTTGTCGGTGAGCGGAGCCTTGGAGGGGCTTGGGACGCGGCTACGCGGCGTGAATGAGCGGCGGGCAGAGGCTACGCGATGCGAATGAGCGCCAGGGGGTGGCCACCGGGCGTGAATGAGCGACTCTTTGCGGCTACGGGGACTCGGTGAGCGCTCAGGGGCCAAGTTCGGAGCCGAACAGGCCCAAACGGGCCGTTTTTCGCCCGATTCAGGCCCCTGACGGCCCCCTGGCCCCCAGATCGGTGGGCAAAACGCTCACCGGTGGGGCGTAGCCTCGGAAAAGCGCTCACTGGGGAGCCGTAGCCTCGGAAGAGCGCTCACTGGGGAGCCGTAGCCGCGAGCTTGGTGCTCCTGCGGAGGCCCCCACCAACACAGTTGGCTTCCACCTCCCATGGCCAGCGGTTCTGAGTGGGTCCTTTGTGACGCCCCAGAGGTCGGCTGGACATCTGTGTTTGCTCCGCGAAGAAGAGCTGGCGACCGGCGCATCCGCTGAAAGCGGAGACTGCGCGCCGGTACCGGCTCTGCGAGGCCCATGCCTAGGCCGAGCCGGGGCTCCCTCGGGGAGGCCCGCTGAGGGGGTGTGGGGGCCTCGCCCCCACAAAGCACGTGAGTTCGCTCTACGAAGAAGAGCTGGCGACCGGCGCATCCGCTGAAAGCGGAGACTGCGC
>JAZAMN010000064.1:0-107308 GCA_036229005.1 Myxococcota bacterium | reverse complement strand
GAGCGGGGCAAGCCACCCAAGGTCGCCTTGGTGGCCTCCATGCGGAAGCTGCTCACCGTCGTCTACGCAGTCGCGAACCAGGGTCATGGTTTCGTCGTGAGATCAGAAACCGGTTGACTGGACCAGCCGGTATCTCAGAAGAACATCAGCTCGCCTTCGACCATCACGTCCTCGGCCTGCTCGACCTCGTGGACGTCCAGCTCCGGGGCGTGCTGGGCGTCGATCCAGACGCTGACCGGCCCCACGAAGGTGGAGAAATGGGCGGGCACCAGGTTGCTGTGGGGCCCCGGGGACACCGAGATGTTGATGCCGCGCAGCACCATCGGGGTGCTCAGGTAGATCTCGACGCCGTAGCGCAGAAACACCGTCTTGATGCGGCCCAGGAGCTGGTTGGAGAGCTCGGAGAGGAAGTCGTCAGACTCCCGCGCGTTCGGGGACCTCCCCATCAAGCGGGCGTGCGCGAACTCCAGCAGCTCCGGCTCCACCGCGAGCCCCAGCGAGCCCTTGACCAGATCACCCGAGAAGCCAATCACAGCGGCGCGGCGCGTGGGCTGGGGGCCGGCCTTCTGCAGGACGATCTCGTGGTCCTCCAGGAGCGCGGAGGTGACCTCGGGGATGGACTGCCTGAGCAGCTCGGGAATCTTCATCGGACCGCCTTCGGGGATGACTTGGGTTGACAATCAGGCAGAACGGATCCCGCGTTGGGGGCCTTGAGCAGCGTTCAGATGAAAACCCTCTTCAATCCTCCATCTGGATGCGCGCCCGGATGGCCCGGTGATCCGCCCCCGGGAGCCGAAGGTAGCGAACGCCCCGCACCCGCACGTCTCCGGCCAGCAGGTGATCCAGTCTGAAGAACGGCGCCATCGGCCACCCCCCACCCGCGGGCCAGCTATTCGCCCAGACCCCCTGCCAGGCCACGGGGTCCTCCAGGCCGCGGTCCACCAGCCCCCGCCAGGCGCGGCTACCCGGGACGTAGTTGAGGTCCCCGGCCACGACGACCGGGTCGTCAGCCTTGCAGGGCCCCCAGTCGCTCGCCATGCGTCCGCCCTCGATGTGGCTGCCGACGGTCTCCAGGTAGGGCCCCATACCGCTGGAGCAGATGGGGATGGGCGGCGGGGCGTGGATGCCGATCACGCAGAGGCTGGCCTCGACCCGCGCCAGGGCGACCGGCATTCCGCAGCCGGGGGCGCCGTACTCCTCGGTGATCTCGGCGTCGCAGAAGAGGTGCCGGGCGCAGTAGACCGCCTCCCCGTGGCTGGGCTTGGGCAGGCCCCGGTCGTAGTTGTCGGCGACGCGGGACATGCCTGGGATCCGCTCCCCGCGCTGCTCGTGGGTGAGCACGATGTCGGCGCCCAGCGCGCCCAGGGACTGCTCCAGCGCCTCGCTCTCGTCGGCGTAGGCCTGCACGTTCGCGGACACCAACAGCAGGCCCTCTCGCGGGGCGGGCCAGAGCGGTGGGATGCCCGCCAGCAGCAGCGCGACGCCCGCGACCACCAGCCCCCCGCGGCTGCGGGTCCGCCTCCAGAACCAGATCCCCCACAGGACGAAGAGGAACATCATGGGGCGCGGCAGGCTCAGGAGCACCGCCCGGAGCGCGGAGAGCCACAGCACATCTTCGGGACAGAGCCCGGCGAGGCCACCCGAGCACAGCAGCCCGATGAGCAGCACAAAGAAGCCAGCGAGCTGTCGTGCCTGCCGCAATGGGGGCTCCCGGACCGGTTTCATGCAGTCTGACCCGGTTGCTTGTGCACGTCCAACCCCGCTACGTGGCGGAGGAACCCACGGAGGCTGCATGGCGGTCCACCGCTCCGGGCTTGGTCGCCTGCGGAACAACTTCTCTGCCGTGCTCGATGAGCAGGTCGCCGCCCTGGCGTGGCTGGCGCGCGAGGCCCAGAGCGATCCGGCGCTGCTGGAGCCCCTCGCCGCCGACCTGGAGCGCCTCGAGGAGACCGCCGCCGCCCTGGATCTGGTGGAGCTGTCCCACGCCGCCGCCCGCGCCCGCGCCGCCACCCAGGAGGGCGGCCTCCAGGACGAGATGCAGTCCCTGCTGAGCGTGTGCCGCTCCCTGGACGGCCGGCGCCCCGTGTTCCGCCCCCTGCTGGTGCTGGAGCCCGACAGCAAGTCCGCCATGCGCTTGCGCGTGCGCGCCCGCTCCTGCGCCGTCCAGGTGGATTTCGTGGAGGACGTCCAGGCGCTGCTGGAGAGCGCCCAGGGGCAGGAGCCCTTCGCGGCCGTGGTCCCCTACGAGTCGCTTGCCGAGGTCGCCGCGGGCCTGCGCGCCATCGACCGCCTGGCCACCCTCCCCATCTACGCCTTCTCCGAACAGGAGCAGGGCCTGCAAAAGCGCGCCGAGGCCGCTCGGATCGGGGCGGACGGCTGGGTGCGCGTCCCCCTGGAGATCCCGGCGATGCTCTGGCGGATCCGCCAGCACATCCGCAGCGGGGACCTGCACAGCCCCAGCATGGTGGTCTGCGGCCCCCGCTCCGCGGCGCGGATCTCCGCCCTGGCCCCTGAGCTCAAGGTCAACGTCGTGGCCACTGGCGACAGCGGCAAGCTGCTGGATCTGCTGGACCAGGTCGGTCCCGATCTGGTGGTGCTGGACGACACGGACGCCGCCCCGCTCCTGCCCGCGCTCCGGGGGCACGACCGCTGGCACCAGCTCTCCATGGCGGTCTACGGCAAGGCCCCCCTCCCCCAGGTCCCCCAGGCAGACCTGCTGCTCTCGGAGCTCTCTGACGCCGTGCTGGTCCAGCAGATCCAGGGGCGCATCAAGCGCCGCCAGCGCGCAGCCGCGGCCTCTCTCTTCGACCCCGACACCGCCGTGATGTCGCGGAACGCCTTCCTGTCCTCTGCGGATCGCGAGGTGGGACTGAGCCTTCGCAGCGGGGAGCCCACCGCCGCGGCTCTGCTTGAGCTCCACGGCTGGGAGCGCTTGGTGGAACAGCGAGGAAATGGCGGCGCCGACCAGGTGCTGCGCAGCCTCGCCCACAGCCTGCAGAGCGCCATCCGAGAGACCGACGTCATCGGCCGCGTGGGCCCATGGACCCTGGGCATCCTGCTGGTCGGCTGCGATGCGAGGCAGGCCATGCAGCGCCTGGGCGGGATCCAGGAGGGGCTGATCCCCGAGGGCGCCGACGTCGAACTCGAGGACCTGCGCTTCACCGGCGGTGTGGCGGACACCCTGGGCGGCCCCGCGCTGCTGCAGCGCGCCGAATCGGCCCTGCACCGGGCCCGCCTGCTGGGGCCCGGGACCATCGGCCAATAGGGCCTACCCCGGGTCCAGGGGGAGCACGGACTGGAGGGTGGCGTCGCAGGGCGCGGGCGGGTGGCTGAGCAGGATCAGCCAGTCGGCGGTCTGCCGCACCTCATCCTCGGTGCGCTCCAGCTCGGGCGTGAGGCGGACGTCGTCCTCCTCGGGGCCCTCTTCGAAGTCCCAGGCATCCACGACCTGGCCGTCCAGCACGTAGATCAGCGCCGGGGTGTCCCGCTCCTGCAGGCGCAGCAGGGCCTGGGGCTGCAGCTCCAGCTCCACGGCGGGGTGCCCCTGGTAGTTGAGCTGGTACCAGGCGTTCAGGACGTCCTCGTTGGTGGCGAGCACCTGCCCGCCGGGGGCCGAGTCCCGGCTCTCGACCGCCTGGATCTCCAGCAGACCGCGGGCGCCGAGCAGCGCGGGGGTCTTGTCCTGATCGCCGTCCAGCCCGGGGAGGGTCGCGGTGACGATGACCTCGTCGGCGCCAGGGGTGACCTCGAGGTCACCCAGCCCCATGTCGGTGCCGCGGGCGGTCAAGAGTTCGCCCCACTCGGTGGGGCAGGTGGTGGACCACGTCATCTGAACGCGGGCTCCAGCCGCCTTCCCCCCGATCCGGGTCAGGACGAAGAGGCCGATCACGCTGGCCACCATGAAGGCCGCCATGAGCATCGGGAGGCTGCCGAAGACGAAGCGCGCGTTGCGCTCTGTTGGGGTGCGGGATCTCATGGGCCGGGCCTCTAACCGGGCCGGCGTCGGGCGGGGGTCGCGGGGGCCGTGATCGGTGTCAGGCAGGGTGCGCTGGCTGTGTTAGGCAAACCCCTACACCAGGAGAGTTGGATGGCGTACAAGGCAACCCTGATTCCGGGCGACGGAATCGGGCCCGAGGTCACCGGCGCGACCGTTCGCGTCCTCGCCGCGGCAGGGGCCCCCATCGAGTGGGAGACCGTGCACGCGGGTCGCAAGGCCTTCGAAGAGACCGGGATCCCCGTCCCCGACGCGGTGATCACCTCGCTCAAGCGCAACCGCATCGGCCTCAAGGGGCCGCTGGAGACCCCCAAGGGCCGCGGCTTCCGCTCGGCGAACGTGACCATCCGCCAGGAGCTGGAGCTCTACACGGGCCTGCGCCCGGTCAAGAGCCTGCCCGGCATCATCACGCCCTACAAGGACGTCGATCTGGTGGTGCTCCGCGAGAACACCGAGGACCTCTACGCCGGCATCGAGCACGAGATCCAGCCCGGCCAGGTCATCTCCCTCAAGGTGAGCACCAAGGCCGCTGGCGAGCGCATCTCCAAGTGGGCCTTCGAGTACATGCGCTACCGGGGCCGCCGCCTCATCAGCTGCTGCGCCAAGCCCAGCGTCAACCCGCTCTCCGACGGCGCCTTCGTGGACGCCTTCAAGAAGATCGGCGACGACTACCCCTACATCGCCCAGAACACCATGCCCATCGACAACGTCTCGATGGCCCTGGCCATGGACCCCAGCAACTTCGACGTGCTGCTGCTCCAGAACCTCTACGGCGACATCCTCTCCGACCTCTGCGCTGGCCTGGTCGGCGGCCTGGGCGTCGTCCCCGGCGCCAACGTGGGTGACCGCATCGCGGTGTTCGAGGCCGTCCACGGCACCGCCCCCGACATCGCCGGCAAGGGCATCGCCAACCCCCTTGCCGTGCTCATGAGCGGCGTGATGCTGCTGGAGCACATCGGCGAGCGCGCCATCGCGGACCGCATCAACCGCGCCATCTGGGACGTGCTGGGCAAGGGCGAGACCCTGACCGGCGACCTGGGCGGCAGCGCCGACACCAAGACCTTCACCGACGCGCTGATCGACGCCCTCTAGGAGACCCCAATGAGCCACCGAGTCACTCTCGTTCCCGGCGACTGGGTCGGACCCGAGACCGCCCGCGCCGTCCAACGCATCATCGCCTCCGCCGGCGTCGACATCCACTGGGAGGAGCACCCCATCGTCGATGGTCTGGTCTCCGAGCAGCTCCTGGAGAGCGCCCGCAGCACCGGCCGGATCCTCAAGAACCGCACCAAGGCCCCCCGGGTCGCCGGCAAGCTCCCCGCCGGCGTGCACCTGCGCAAGGAGCTGGGCATCTGGGCCCAGGTGCGTGAGGTCAAGAACATCCCCGGCCTGAACGCCCGCTTCAACGACGTCGACCTGCTGGTCGTCCGCGAGACCAGCGAGGACATCTACAAGGGCTTCGAGCACGAGACCACCCCCGGGGTCTACGAGTCCGTCAAGCTGACCACCCAGCCCGCCTGTGAGCGCATCGCGCGCTTTGCCTGCGAGCTCGCCCTGTCCAAGGGCCGCAAGAAGATCAGCATCGTCCACAAGTCCAACATCATGAAGAAGTCGGACGGCCTCTTCCTGCGCACCGCCCGCGACGTGATCGCCGAGTACCCCACCCTGGACTCCGAGGACGTCATCGTCGACGCCCTGTGCATGCGCCTGGTCAAGCGCCCCAGCGACTTCGACGTGCTGGTGGCGGGCAACCTCTTCGGCGACATCGTGGGCGACCTGGCGACCGGTCTGGCCGGCGGCATCTCTGTCGGCGGCTCGGTGAACCTGGGCGACGGCATCAAGCTCTTCGAGAACCCCCACGGCAAGGCGGAGTCGCTGGTCGGAACCGGCCGCGCGAACCCCATCCCCAACCTGATGATCGCCCTGCCTCTGCTGGAGGACCTGGGAGAGGAGCGGGCCGCGGGTCGCATCCGGGACGCCGTGCACGGCGCCCTCGCAGATGGGCTCACCACCGTCGACTGCGGTGGTGCTGATGGCTGCGATGCAGTCGTGAGCGCCGTCGAGGCCAGGCTCTGAATGACTGCCCTCTTGGCCCTGTTGGCCTGCAACAAGGACGTCTCGGACTCCGGCTCGGGGACCGAGTGCGGCCGCTTGGTCGACCACCCGGGGACCTCGTTTGCGGTCGAAGCCATCGACTGGCAGGAGGGCCGGTCCCTGTACGAGGTTGGGGAGCCCAGCGATCAGACGCACACCAGCCAGAGCCTCTGGCTGACCTTCCTGGACGTACACGGTCGCGAGGACCCCATCCCGGACGCGGACTGGGAGGGCAAGGATCTGCTGCTCTGGCTCAACCGCTACGACGGCTGCGAAGAGCGCGAGTACACCTGGCTGGATCCCTTCGTGCGAGACGGAGACACCCGCGTGGTGCCCGGCGAGTACACCGAGGACCCCGGCTGTGATCTGCAGTGGACCGAGGCCTGGATCTTCCTGATCGACGAGGTCGAGGGCGCCGACGACGCCGACGCCTGCGCAGACTCCGGGGCCTGAGCCCCGGGGCCCGCCCCACGGTCCTGGATGGGGTCCATGGGTGGGCCCATGGATGGGGTCCACTGGGGGCCCGCCTGGCAGGCCAGCAGAATCCTGCCAGACCTGGTTTCGCTTTTGGCACAATGCGGCCATGAGCATGGATCACCTTGACCGGATGCGCCCGCGCTTTGAGCGCCGCATCCAACTGGCCCCCGAACAAGTCCGGGAGCTCCTGGCTTCTCGCGTGGACGGCGGTGAGTGCGGCGTCGGCGCGCGCATCGCCAAGCGGCACGTGGACCTCTCGGTCGCCAAGCAGAACCGGAAGATCTACTCGCCGGTGCTGACCCTGGAGATCGAGCCCACCGAAGACGGCGCGGTGATCCACGGGAACTACCACCCGGCGCCGAACCTGTGGACCTTCTTCATGTTCCTCTACGCCTTCCTGGCCTTCGCGGCCGTGGTGTCGCTGGTGGGCGGGACGGCGCAGTGGATGCTGCAGGGGCAGGCCTGGGGCTTCTGGGGGCTGCCGGCCTGCGCGGTGTTGGCGGTGGGGGTCTACCTGGCCTCGCAGATCGGGCAGACCATGGGGGCCCGGCAGATGCACTGCCTGGGGGACTTCGTCGACGAGGCGATCCGAGAGCAGGATGTAAGCGCGCAAGGCTCTGAAACCTCGGGTAATTCCGAGTAATTTACGAACAAATTCAAGAACTTGACCCAGTACGGGGTTGTCCTGAGAAACGGCGATGTCATAGGCGCTGTCAGGCCGCGACGCTAACTGCTCCTCGTGTCCAGCGAGGTCCGCATGTCCGCCGTTCCCCCTGCCGTTCCCCACGAGTTCCCGCTCAGCCACGCCAGCTTCCGGCAGGGCGACCAGGTGGGCACCTGGACCGAGGTCTGCATCGTCGACGGCGCGCTGGTCGTCGAGACCAACCAGGCCCTGGACGAGCGAGCGGGCGTGCAGCTCCGCATCACCAGCCCCACCGGCCGCAGCCTGGGGGTGATGACCCAGCCTCCCCTGCGCATCCATGAGGCTGGGCAGACCGACCTGTGGCTGCTGCCGCTGGGCCTGCCCATCCAGGAGCTGGTGGACCTGCAGGCCGATCAGGCGCCAGCCTACCGCCCCGTCCAGGAACTGCCCCGCGCGCGCCGCGGAATGAGCCGCACGGGCAACATCAGCCTGCTGCTGGCCACCCTGGCGCTGGCTGGAGCCGCCGCCCTCAGCGTCGGGATGTGGCTCTCCTGAGCCCACCCAGATGCACTCAACCCCGGCGCCCGCTCAGCCTGTCACGAGCCAGCCGCGCTCCCCAAGCTGCAGGCAGCTCTGCTCCAGCCCCTGGCTGGCAACGACCGCCGAAAAGGCCCCGCCCGCGCGCCTACACTCCTGATCCAGCGCCTCGGACAGGCGCTCCAGCCGCTCGCGGTAGCGGGCCACCACGCCGGGCTCCAGGGTGACCTGCATGCGCTCGCCCAGCTCGCTGTCCACCATCTCGACGCTGCCGCCCACGGGCGGGTCTGACTCCCACTCCCCCAGGACCTGAAGCAGCCCCAGAGCGCCGGCCCGCTGGCCCAGGAGCGCGACGAGCGCGGCGGGATCCAGAGGGCTCAGGAAGTCCGAGATCAGCACCACCATGCTGCCCACGCCCACCCTGGGAGCCAGGTGCCGGAGCGAGTCCATCAGCGGCCTGCGCGCGTCCGGAGACAGGCCCTGGGCCAACAGCGCCGGAACAGGCAGCGGCAGCACCTGCTCCCCCACCCGCCACACGCGCACGCGCCACCCCATGCGCTGAATGGAGCGCGCCAGCATGGCCGCCAGGTCGACCGCGCGCTGCGCCTTCCCTGGCTCGCTGTCCATGGAGAGCGAAGCGTCCACGATCAGCTCGACCTGGGGCCGCACCTCCTCGCGGAAGCGCTTGAGCATGAGCTGGTCTGTCCTCGCATAGGCCCGCCAGTCCAGCTTCCGTACGTCGTCCCCGGGGGTGTAGTTGCGGTGGTCCTGGAACTCCGTACTGGACCCAGCCCCTCTCCCCATGACCGGGCCGCCGTCTTCACCCACCCGCGGGAGCGCGAGGCCCAGGTGCCAGACCTCCGACAGGCGCAGGGAGTCGTCTCCGGGCTCAGGCACCGGAGTCCTCCTTGACCACGGCCTCCCCGATGGGGGACTCGCTGGGCAGCTCGGGCGCTTGGACCTTGGTGTCGGTGCGCGCAGCCTCCAGCTCCCGACGGCGCTTGGAGACCAAGAGGACGGCCTGCACGCCCCGCTTCATGCGGGGCAGGTTCACCGCCAGAGTGATGACGAAGAGCGCGATGGCGACCGCCCAGATGGCCTCCCAGTAGGTCTGGCTGCTTCGGGTCAGGCGCTCGAAGGCCCAGGGGAAGAAGAGCGGGTGCTCGAAGTCCTGCAGGTCGCGGTCCCCGATGACAAAGCCGACCATGGCCGGGAGCAGCCCGGTCACGATGAAGAAGAGGATGGGCGAGAACACCGCGACCACCCGCACCCAGGTGTTCTCGACCCAGCGCTGGAGGATGGCGGTGGGCAGGTTGAAGGCCGCGAAGCCCCAGAGCCCCGCGAAGAGGAAGAGGCTGCCCCAGGCGTCACCCTCGTCGGGGTCCATTGCCGGGAAGAGCGCAGGCAGCAGGCCGAAGAAGGCGAGGACCAGGGTGTTGAAGAGCGCGCCGTTCCCACCGCCGGGCATCAGGGGGGCCGCCAGCAGCGCGATCGTGCGGTTGCGAGGTGCGGTGACCTGTACCCGACGCCCCAGCCGCTCGGGCTCCGAGGCGAAGATGCCCCCGGGAATGAGCATGAAGAAGCCCAGCATCAGGTAGCCGACCAGGGGGAACTCGGGCTCCGGGTGGCGCACGAACCAGGTCAGCAGGTAGCTGAGCAGCGCGCCGATGAACGCAAAGAGCAGCATGAACACGCGCAGAGGCGTGGAGCGGTTCTCCTCCGGGTGGGCGATGCGCAGGGTGCCGCCGATGAAGGCGAACAGGCCGATGGACAGGCCCATGGCGGCGAAGAGCCCGGAGACGGCCAGGAACTCGCTGTCCCGCAGGTTCTCCGAGCGGTCCAGCAGCTCGGCGGCCAGCCCCACGGCGCTGGAGGTGAACCCGAACTGGAAGGCGCCCAGCACCACCATCAGCAGCACCCGCACCAGGCGGTTGTTGGTCAGGAAGCTGGCCGCGATGGTCACCGAGGAGATCGCCAGGGACCAGATGAGGGTGTAGACGACGATGAAGAAGAGCGCAAAGAGGTCCACCCCCGGGAGCAGGAAGCCCAACGCCAGGTAGGGCAGCAGCGCGGCGAGCACGAGGCCTGACTGGGCCAGCGAGGACATCAGGCGGCCCGCGACGATCTGGCGCGGCCTGAGCGCGGTGAGCTGCAGGAGCTCGGCCCGGGATCCGCGGCCTCCCCCGCCGGCGGCCACGAAGGCCTGGAAGGGCACCAGGCCGAGCATGGCGCCGGCCATGCAGAAGTAGATGCCGGTGAAGTAGACCTGGCCGACCCGGTCGGGGTCGTCGACGCTCATCAGGGTCAGGATGCCCACCACGGTCGCGGCGAGCAGGGTCAGGCCGTAGGTGACCCGGAAGTAGCGGCCACGCAGGGCCTGCCGGACCTCCTTGACCAGGATGGGGTTCAGGCGCTCCGTCCAGGACTCGAGCAGGCGCATCACTGGACCACCCCCTCGGTGAGGGAGAGGAAGACCTCCTCCAGGTCGGCGGCCAGGGGGCGCAGCTCGATGGGCTGGATCCCCTGGGCCACCGCCCGCCCCAGCAGCTCGGCCAGGGCCTCGTCGCCGCCGGCCAGGGAGAACACGCAGCCTTCGGCCTCGGGGCGGATCTGGCTGACGGCCGGCTGCTCCACCAGGAAGCGGTGAACGGCCTCCTGCCCGGCCAGGCCCCGCAGGAAGTGCAGGGGGTCGGGGGCGAGCTGGCGCTGGATGTCGGAGACGCGCCCGGCGGCCTTGATACGGCCGGCCTCGATGACCGTCACGACGTCGCAGATCTCCGAGAGCTCGGTGAGGATGTGGGAGGAGATCAGCACAGCCTTGCCCATCTCGGCCAGCACCGAGAGCAGCTCCCGGAGCTCCACCCGGGCCCGGGGATCCAGGCCCGCCGCGGGCTCGTCCAGGATGAGCAGGCTGGGGTCGTGCAGCAGGGTCACCGCGAGTCCCGCCCGCTGGCGCATGCCCTTGGAGAGGCTGAGGACCTCCTTGTCCAGCAGGGGCCCGAGCCCGGTGAAGTCCACCACGCTGTCGATGGACTTCTGCCGCTCCTCTCCCCGCAGGCCCTGGGCCCGCGAGTAGAAGTCCAGGTAGTCCCGGACTGGCATGTTTGGCTCGCTGGCGTAGTGGTCCGGCATGAAGCCGATGCGCCGCCGGGCTCCGCGGGGGTCCTCCAGCACGCTCACACCGGAGACGAACACGTCCCCGTCGTCGGGCAGCTCCAGGGTCGCGCAGATGCGCATGGTGGTGGTCTTCCCGGCGCCGTTGGGTCCGATGAAGCCGCAGATCTCACCCGCCCGGACGGTGAAGCTCACCCCATCCACGGCCTTGACCGAGCCGAAGTCCCGGTGGATGTCCCTGACCTCGAGGACTGTCATGGTGCCTCCAGCACGCCGACGACGTGGTGCTCTCCCGCCCGCTCCTGCATGCGCAGGCCCTCGGCGTCCAGGAAGGGGCTGCTGTCCAGCCGCGCGACGTAGCTACCTGGAGCCATGTCCTGGTCCAGCCGGGGGTAGGCCACGACGCTGGAGGAGCGCACCATGCTGCTCTTCCACACCCGCTGCAGGACGCGCTCGGTGTCCTCGACCAGGGTCAGCTCGGCGCCTTGCCCAGGGGCGAGCACGCCGTCCAGGACCCAGGTCCTGCCCTGGTGGTCCATGAGCACGAGGCCGGTCAGCTCGGCGTCCAGGTTGTTCTGGACCCGCTGCCCATCCCAGGCCAGCCCCAGGCGCGAGCTGCGCTCCCCCAGGTGCAGAGAGGTGGTCGCCACGCGGCTGGAGAGCAGGTCACCGGAGACCAGCCGGCCCTCGGCATCCAGCTCCACCTTGAAGCGGCTGTCCCAGTCCATCTCCAGCGGGAAGTCCCAGGTGTCCGCCCCGGGGCGCAGGCCGCCCGCGATCGCGGTGCCCAGGTAGATCTGCCGGGCCTCCAGCACCGAGACCCGGGCCGCCTCCTGGTCCAGCAGAGAGACGCTGTAGCTGGCGCTCTGCGCGCCCAGCCCCGTGGACGCGATCCCGTAGCCCACCAACCCGAGCGAGGAGAGGCCAGCCAGCAGGGGCGTGGACAGCAGCCGCATCGCCGGCCGGCGCTTGCGCAGGATCAGCCGGTTGACCGGCCCCAGCAGCATGCCGACGCCAAAGAGCAGCAGCGCGAAGGCGCCGCCGGGGATGCTCCCCACCCCGGGGATCTGCGGGTAGGCGGGCGGCGGTCCGTAGTTGGGCGGGTTCACCCAGCGCCGCAGGGGGACGGTGTCCGAGACCAGGCGCGCCGAGTCCAGGAGCTTGTCCGGGCCCGTGAAGGGCTCCTCCTGCACGACGACCACCCCCAGGCCCAGGCTGTAGCCGTCCAGCCCCCGCACGTAGCCCCGCTCCACGCTGGCCCGGAGCGCGTGGCGCGGCTGCACCCAGCGCGAGAGCTCGGGGTTCTGCTGGGACAGCGCCGTGGCCCCCTCCCCCCGGATGTTGAGGAAGCCCCCCATGCGCACCCACTGCAGCAGCGGATCGAGCTGGGCCTCACTGGGCGGCTCCCCGTCCAGCGCGAGCATCACCACGTCGACGCTGGTGTAGGCCACCCAGCTCTTCGCCAGATCCTGGGGCGAGGCGATGGCCATGTGGTCGTCCGCCAGCCCCAGCCCGGACTCCAGGACCTGCTGCTCCCCCGGCGTCTGCGGCGCGTCCCGGAAGATCAGCCAGCTATCCCCCGACACGCCCTGGTAGCTGCCCAGAGGCGACATGTAGCAGAGGCTCTCCCCTTCGGCGCGCACGTTCAGGGAGTAGGCGGCGCCGTGCTGGCTGAAGGCCGGGAGCGCCTGCTCAAAGGACTCGGTTCGCCCCCGGGGCAGGCTGAGGCTGCGCTCCACCTCGATGCCGTTGTTGTTGGTGGACTGGAAGCTCAGCTCCAGCTCCAGATCCCGGTCCGCCAGGTTCTCCACCTGCAGGGCCATCGGGAAGTACCCCTGCCCCACCGCAGCGGGCCACGCGTAGTCCGCCACCACCCGGACCTCGTCGCCCAGACACAGCCCCTCTTCGGCCTGGGCTGCGCCCACCAGGCCCATCAAGAGCGCGATCACGACAGCTCCGCAGGGAGCGCGCTGCCAAGCTCGTCGACCTGCTCCAGCACAAACTCGGCCAGATCCCTGCCGCTGATGCCGTCGAGGCGGGCTTTGTAGTCGACCACCACCCGGTGGCCCAACGCATGGGGCGCCACGGCCCGCACATCATCGAAGCCGGCATTGGGCTTGCCAGCGAGGAGCGCGTGGGCCCGCGCGGACTCAGCGATGGCGATGGCAGCGCGGGGTGAGGCGCCGTAGCGCGCGTAGCGCTTGACCTGCTCGGGGGCGCTGGGCTCCTCGGGGTGGGTCGCGTTGACCAGCCGGGCGATGTACGCGGCCACCGCCTTGGGCAGGAAGACCTGGTCCACGGCGTCAAAGAGCGCGTCCAGGCCGGCCTTGTCGGAGACCGCGACCGGCTCCGGGGGGCGCCCCCGGCGGCGCTCGGTGAGCAGCGTGGTCAGGGTGTCGGCCCCCACGCGGCGGACGTCGAGCTTGAACAAGAAGCGGTCCAACTGGGCCTCGGGCAGGGGGAAGGTGCCCTCCAGCTCGATGGGGTTCTGGGTGGCCAGGACCCAGAAGGGGTCCGGCAGAGGGTGGGTCTCCCCCAGCACGGTCACCCGGCGCTCCTGCATCGCCTCCAGCATCGCAGACTGGGTGCGCGGGCTGGCGCGGTTGATCTCGTCCGCGAGCACCACGTTCCCGAAGATGGGGCCTGGGTGGAAGACGAAGCGGCGCGCGCCGTCCTTCTCCTCCAGCACGGGGCCTCCAGTGACGTCGCCCGGGAGCAGGTCCGGGGTGAACTGCACCCGCCGGAAGTCCAGGCCCAAGAAGCCGGCCACGCCCTTGACCAGCTCGGTCTTGCCCAGCCCGGGCAGGCCCTCCAGCAGCACGTGCCCCCGCGCCAGGCAGGCCACGGCCACCATGTGCACGAGCTGCTCCTGTCCGAGCAGGCGGGCGTTGAGCCCGTCGATCAGGGACTGACCCAGGGCCTGCGCCCGGCTCAGGGTCTGCGCTTCCATCAGCTCCGACACAGCTACTCCTCTTCCACAGCAAACCAGGTGGACACGGCCTGCTGGTGACTGGGCGCCAGGCGCCGACGGTGGGTGTCCTCTCCCGACGAGGACACTACCTGCACGGCCCCATCCGCGCCGCGCACCACCTGCACCTCGGCGTCCGTGAAGCCCTCTCCGATCAGCGCCGACGAGGCCAGGTCGAGCTCACCGGGGCTCAGGCGCGTGGGGGTGAAGCGCTCGCTCTGGTCGGGCCGCTCCTCTCCGAAGGTGATCTCCGCGGTGCCGGGTCCCCGCGCCACGCCCCCCTGACCCGCCTGGCCCCCCTGACCTTGGCCCTGGCCCCGACCTTCGCCCTGACCCTGGCCCTGACCTTCGCCCTGGCCCTGGCCTTCGCCTTGCCCCTGGCCTTGCCCCTGGCCTTGGCCCTCACCCTGGCCTTGACCCTCGCCCTGCCCCTGGCCCGCGCTGGGGAGTCCTTCGCCCAGACCGGCCTGGGCGAGCTGCGCCATCTGCTGGGCCAGCCCCTGTTGGAGGCCCTTCTGCATCGCCTGGAGCTGCTCCGCGCTCATCTTGGCCATGGCGTCCGCGAGCTGCTGGCTGTCCATCTGGCCGGACTGGATCTGCTCCGCGCTCAGGCCCGCGCCGTTCAGCGCCTCGGTGGCCTCGCCGGGGAGCTTGAGCCCCGACTGGGCCAGAGCCTCCGCGGCAGCCTGAGCGGTGGACTGCTGAGCCTCCTGGGCCGCCTTCCTGGCCTCCTCTGCCTGCCTCCGGGCCTGCTCCGAGGCCTGAGCGCTCGCGGCCTCCTCAGCCGCCTGCTGGGCCTCCTGGGCGGACTGCTCCGCCTGCTCCATGGCCTCCTGCGCGCTCTGTGCGGCCTGCTGAGCCGAGCGAGCGAGCTCCTCCATGCGGCTCTCCAGAGCGTCCATCGCCTCCAGAGCGGCCTCCGGGTTCGCGCGGGCCTGCTCGCTGCGCAGCGCGTCGATGGACTCCTCCAGCGCCTCCTGCTCGTCCTCCTGGAGGGCCAGCGCCTCTTCAAGGGCCTCCCGCTGGGCCTCGAGCTGCTCCACCCCGGGGCCATCCACCAGGGCCGGCTCGGCCAGGATGGGGCGCACCGGGAGCAGCAGCGCCAGCGCCAGGAATGCCGCTCCGGCCAGCGCATGCCGCGCAGACGGCCACAGACGAACCCGAGGCAGCTCCGCGAAGATCTCCGTATCCCCGCCCAGCTCCAGGGCGGTCACGACCTTGCCCGCTCCGCCCTGCTCCCGGTCCACCCAGGCGGCCATGGTGTCCAGGGTGGGCAGCTTGCCGCGCAGCGCGAGTGCGACGCTCAGAGGGGTGATCGCGACGAAACCCAGGGGGGCCAGGGTCCACGGCATCTCCCCTCCCCCGAGGCGGATCAGCAGGCAGCCCGCCCCCGCCACGCCCAGCGCCAGCGCCGCGTGACGCAGCCAGGTGGCGGTCGCGGCGCCCAGGACGACCCGCTGCCGGGCGCGCTCCACATGTGTACGGGTGGCTGTCATCGCGTCAGCATAACGATGGAGCCGCCAGAAACTTTCAGGCCTGCTCGGGATCGCCGCAGACCCGGGGATCCAGCCGGTCCAACACCGAGCCTCGGAAGGCCAGGGTCCAGCGCGGATGCACCAGGCGCGCCCGCACGACCCAGCGGCCCGGGTGCTCGGGATCGCGGAAGACCTCGGGGGCGTGTCCGGGCGCGACCAGCGGGCTGGCCAGGACGACCTCCTCCAGGCGACGTCGGGCCCCAGGAGGGGCCTCCACCACGACCTCGACGGGCGCGTAGGGATCCATGTCGGTGCGGGTGTCGGTGCTCAGGAAGTCCCGGTTGGGGATGCGGATGATCTGCCCGTCATCGGACTCCATGCTCACCGAGCGGAAGCCCACGGAGAGCACGGTGCCCACGCGGCCGTCGGCCTCGACGCGCATGTCGGTGACGACGCGGTTCTCGACCACCAGGAGCACGCCGGCGAACAGGTCGTGGAGCAGGTCCCGCGCGCTCCACCCCAGCGCGGCCGCAGAGGTCACCAGCACCACCGGGAAGTACTGCCCGTACTCATCCGGGACCAGGTGGGCCGCGCCAAAGAGCACGCCGATCAAGGCCAGCAGCCGCAGGACGATGGCGATGGTGCGCAGCGAGACGGGGATCAGCCCGCGCTTGGTCAGCTTGCGCTTGAGCTTGTCGATGCCCCGGACCACAAGGACCGAGAACACCGAGAGCATGAACCAGGCGAACGCGTCACCGAAGTCCTGCCCGCCCCGCACCGGGGTGAAGGGCCACGCGCCACCAGGGGCCTGCACCTGGATGTCCGGGGGCTGCACGACCGGGGTGGGAGCGGGATCTGGGTCGCTCGGAGCGGCTGGGTCCACCGCGTCGGACTCCCCAAGGTCCTTCGCCCCCCCGACACCCTCTGGCGCCAGCGAGGTGCTCGGATCCGCGACCTCCCCAGACTGCATCCCTGGGAGCGCCGGGGGGACCTCCGGGCCCTGCCACTCGCCCTCCATGGGGATGCCGGCGTCCAGGATGCGACCGGTGATGGGGTCCAGGGTGGGCAGCATGACCATGCGCTCACCGGTGGGGGTGTACCCGTCGGGCCAGGGGCCGAGCTGCTGGCTGCGCCACTCCTGTTCGGGTGGGGTCCAGGGCCGGGCGACGCCAGGGATGCGCTGGAGCTCCTCCGCCCGCTGGAGGTCGAGCAGGTCCAGGGTCTGCTCCAGCAGGGGGTTGGTCGGCGGGAGGGTGTCCTCGCTGGTGGAGGGATCCCGCTCCGCGGGAGCGTCCGTCGCGGGCTCCGCCTGCGGCGGGGGGGCCACGGGCTCCTGAGCGGTGGACAAGGTGGTGAACAGCAGCAACCAGCTCATCGGTCCAGCCCCTTCTCCACCAGGACCCGGCGCAGAGGGCCGAGCAGGTGATCACGCACCACGAAGCCGTGGCGACCGCGCTCGAGGATGCCCCAGTGCTGCAGGCGGGCGAGCTCACCGGCGGAGTTCTGGGGGTCCATGTGCATGGAGGCGGCGTGGTTGTCGGCGTCGAGGCGGCCCTGGCGGCAGAGCTGACGGAGGCTGAGCAGGTCGGTGTCCGAGAGCTCGCGCAGAGCGTGCAGCGGGCTGTCCGGGAACTCACCGATGGTGATGAGATCCGAGGCGGGATCGACCTCGGTGACGGACGCCATCCAGAGGAAGAGGGCGTCCCGGAGCACGCCCCCCGTGGCCTCGTGCAGGCGCTCGAAGTAGACCTCCTCGTCGCGGTCCTTGCGGCCCCCGCGGCCTCGGAAGGCGTCCCGGACGAGCTGGCCCAGGTTGCCCAGGGTGGGGGCGATGCGCAGGCGGTAGCCGCTCATGGCGTGGCGGTTGACCAGGACCTCGCGCAGCTCCTCGGGGCTCAAGGGGCGCAGCTCCAGGGTGCCCGGGAAGAGGTCGGTGAGGGGCACGACCCCGCAGGCGTACTCCCAGACGTGGGGCTCGGCGGAGAGCACCCAGGCGTTCTCGCCTTCGTCCTCCAGGATCCCTTCGACCAGGGCGCGCAGCGGACCGTAGCCCCCGGGCTCGGCCTGGAAGAGCCAGTGCAGGCCCTCGATGACCACGCAGCCGTGGCCCTGGGCGGAGTCCAGGATGCGCTGGACCTCGGCGACGTCCGTGACGGGCTGGGTGAGGGTGTGGCGCTTGATGCGCAGGCGCTCGTTCAGACCGCGGAGCAGGGCGTTGACGGCGGCGGCCCGGCCCTCTCCGTGCCCGACCACGGCGACGCCCCGGCGGAGACCCGGGCCTCGGCCCAGCAGCAGCGAGCGCAGCTCCGCGACCTCGATCTCCTGGCCGGCGAGCAGGTCCGCGGCCTCCAGCGCGGGGTCGGTGAACAGGCGGGAGAAGACCACGGGGAGTTCGGCCCTGGCGCGCATCGGCGCGAAGCGGGCCGGGCCCAGATCCGTGCTGAGGCGGCGGCGGTCGGGGAGCCCCAGGCGACGACGGGCCTGGCGGTAGGCGCGCTGGCCGAGGGCGCGCTCCAGGTTGGACTCCAGGTGGCGCCCCAGGTCCCCCAGGTTGGAGGCTCCCCCCGTGATGAGCTGGCGGCGACGCTCGAGCTGGCCGAGCGCCAGGCGGCGGCGGACCTCGTCCCAGCGCCCGCCAACGAGCAGGTCGTGGAAGGCGTCGATGTGGCCGAGGACGACCTCCTGGACCTTACGCCGGCCCTCGACGTCCAGGCCCTCCATCCCCTCGCGGATGGTCTCCAGGCGGTTGCCCATGCGCGAGGCCGTGGAGAGCAGCGTCTCCTCGACCACCCGCCGCACCTCGGCGGACGCGGGCTCGCTCCCCAGCACCGACAGCTCGGAGGCCGCCAGCTCCACGTTGAACTGCAGGCCGCGCTGCATCTCCTCGACGGCGCGCACGGCCTCTTCGACCTGGGAGAGCAGCTCCTCCAGCACCAGGGAGAGGTCGCGGCCGACCTCGGCGTCCAGGTACTGGGTGGCCAGCTCGCGGAAGGGCACCTCGCGGATGGTGGGGGGCTCCGGCAGGCGGCGCCCCGTCAGACCAGGGGCCCGCTCGACCACCTGGAAGCGGTCGGTGAGCGCGTCGACGCCTTGGGCCAGGCCCTCGCGCATGGGCTCGATGGCGGCCTCGGTCTTGAGGCCAGAGCGCATGGTCTCGCAGACACCCAGGGCGTCCTCGATGAGGTGCTCCAGGGGGTTGCAGGTCTCCTGGATGATGCCGGCGAGCTGGTCCGCGGGCATGTCCCCTTGGAGGATGGCCTCCGCGAGGCGATCCAGGCTCTCGGTCAGGTTGGTGGTGATCCGGTCAAGCTGCAGCAGCACGCGGCCACGCAGGTCCCGCTCCAGGGCCCGTCCGTGGGTGTCCACGGTCTCCCGGACGCTGAGTCGCAGCCGCAGGAGCTGGAGCTCCATGGCCAGGCCGTTGGCGACGCCGCGGGTGAGCTCGAAGCTGTGCTCCAGCCCGTCCTGAACCTGGGCGACGGCCTGCTCGCGGCGCGCGAAGACCTTGGAGTAGCGCACGTCCCGATCGGTGAGTCGGGGGGTGCCGGCGATCAGGAGCAGCTCGTTCAGGTGCCGGTAGGGGCGCCCCAGGGTGGCCTGGGTCACGCGCACGGTCTCGTCGGCCAGGCGGTCGACCTCGCGGCGGGCGAGCTCGAACTCCTCCTCCATCTCCTCGCGCACCTGCTGGAGCAGGGGGCCGTAGTCCTCGGCCTTGAGGTCCTTCTGGGAGGCGACCTCGTCCAGGTTCTGGCGCAGGGCCTCGAAGATGTTCCGGGCGCGCGCCAGCAGGTGCCGCTCGGACAGCGCCATCAGGCCGGCGAGCTCCGGGAGGTGGTCGGGGACCTCGCCGCCCAGGGTGAAGCGGGCGAGCACCCGGGGCTGGATCACCCGCGGGCTGTTGCCCAGGCGGGCCATGGCGAGCTGCATGCGCAGAGGGAACGCGTCCCCTTCCCTGGCGGCCAGCAGCTCGGTCTCACGGGGGAGCTCCATGGCCTGGGGCTGCTGAGCCACCAGCTCATCGACGTCCAGCAGGAGCTGGTCCAGGGCGCGCCGCTCCTTGCGGAAGTCCACGCTGGCGGCGCGGTCCAGGATCTGGTCCTCCCACTCGCGGGCCAGCGCCTTGAGGTGGGAGCGCAGCTCCTCCCGGAAGGCCTCGGGGTCCAGCTCGGGGTCGTTGGCGCGCACGGTGATGCGGCGGTGCATGCGCAGGAACTCGCGCCGCAGGCCACCCAGCCAGCCCAACGCGTCGCGGCGACGGGGGGCGATGGTGCTGCTGCGCAGGTCCCGGACCTGGCCCTGGAGCTCGGCCTTGATCTGGCGGGAGAGCTCCAGCAGGCGCTTCCAGCTCACCGCAGGCGGCGGCCCCCAGGGGTCGAAGTTGGTATGCCCCGGCTCCGGCAGGAACTCGGGCATGCGCCGGTCCAGCTCGGCGGTGGCGTCCTCGGCGCGGGTGGGCTCTTCGGGCGGCAGGCCGTCGGCCTCCTCGTCCGGGAGCTCCTTGGCCCAGCCCAGCGAAGCCTTGAGCAGCACGGGGCCGAACATCTCGTTCAGGGCGATGCCAGCCACCGCGATGGTGCCGATGGACTCCCCGATCTCCCCTGCGCCGGCGGACACGCTGCCGGCCATGGCCAGGGCGATGCCGGCCTGAGCGCCGAAGCCGAGAAAGCCACTCTTCTTGAGGGCTTCGGGGCCCTTTCCCAGGACGGCACCTGAGGCCGTGCCGGCCCAGAGGGCGAACATGCGTCCGGCGAACAACACGCCGGCGAAGGCGGCCATCTCCTGCAGGGCGTGCAGGTGCAGGTTGGCGCCGGCCAGGAAGAAGAACACCACGTAGACCGGCATGGACAGGGTGCTGACCGTGGCCGAGAGCGCCGAGTGGGCCTGCTCCGAGAACACGTTGCGCACCAGGAAGCCCGCGAACAGGAAGGCGAGGAGGGGGTCGATGGCCTTCCCGATCAGCTCCTCACCCAACGCACCCGCGCCCCACACCACCGCGAAGCACAGCCCGACCAAGATGAGGAGGAGCTGCTCGCGCCCGACGAAGCGGATCCAGGCGGCCAGGCCGCCGGCGACCAGGGCGCCCAGGAGCAGGGACAGGCCCATCTCGATACCGAGGGAAGCGGCCAGCCCGACCTCGCCGCCGGACTCGACCCCGAGCAGGCCGAAGGCGACGGCGGAGCCGACGCCGAAGAGCACCACGACGACGACGTTGTTGAGGACAGACACCCCGAGCACTGCGTCCGTCACTGGCCCCTTGGCCCGCGTCTCGTTGATGATGGCGATGGAGGCCGCGGGGGACTGGGCCGCCCCGATGATGGCGAGCAGGACGGCGGCGCCGGCGACGACCCTGGTGCTCTCTCCCTCCAAGAAGGGCAGGCTGAAGCCCGGGATCACACCGGAGAGCAGGAAGACCAGCCCGGCCAGGATACCCAGCAGGGCCAGGTACTGGGTGGTGAGCACGGAGCCCAGCAGGCGGGCGTTCTTCTTGAGGCCGCCCAGGGAGAGGGCCCCGCCCGCGGACAGGGCGATGAGCGCGACGGCGAGGTTGTCGAAGAGCTTGAGGTCGAGGATGACCTCGTGGCTGAGGACGTTGAAGGCCTCGGGGACGTGCAGGACGTGGGGGGCCTCCGGGCCGCAGATCATGCCGATGAGCAGGTAGGCGGTGATGTGCGGGAGGGAGATGGTGCCCAGGACCTCGCCGGCGGTGTACGCGGCCAGGATGATGAAGCCCAGGGTGACCATGGACTCGGGGTTGATGGTCCCGATGGGCGTGTGGATCGCCGGCAGGAAGAGCATCAACCCAAAGAGCAGGGCCACGATGAGGGTCTTGGTCAACCCCTCCAGGGGGCTGAGCTTGTGTCCGCCGCTCATCTCAACGCCTCCAGAAGCCAGGGGTGAACAGGGCCAGCACGGTGAGGAACTCCAGGCGGCCGAGGATCATCAGGCCGGAGAGGAAGGTCTGGGTGATGCCGGAGAGGAAGCCGAAGTTGTCCGTGGGCCCCACGGCGCCGAAGCCGGGACCGACGTTCGCGACGCAGGCCAGCGAGGCCATGAGCGCGGTGGTGCCGTCGGTGCGGTCCACGAGCGCGACCCAGATGGCGCCCACGCCGACCGAGGTGACGTAGAGGGCCATGAAGGCCATCAGGGCGACCAGCGACTGGTTGTCGACGGCCTTGCGGTCCACGCGCACCGGCATGATGAGGTGGGGCCGGAAGGACTTGCGCAGCTCCACCAGCACGGCCTTGAAGAGCACGATGATGCGCTGGAGCTTCATGCCACCGGCGGTGGACCCGGAGCAGCCGCCCGTGAAGTAGAGCGCGAGCAGGAGCATGCGGGTGACCGAGGGCCACTGCTCGAAGTCCGCTGTGCCGAAGCCGGTGGTGGACATGATGGCGGCGGCCTGGAAGCTGGACAGGCGCAGCGCGTAGAGGGGCCCGCCGTCGACCTGGGGCAGGATGCTGGCGGCGATCACCACCGACACGATGGCCAGGATGCCGATGTAGACGCGGGTCTGGGTGTCCTTCCAGAACACGGAGATGCCGCGCCGGGTGGCCTCGTAGAAGAGGCCGAAGTTCATGCCGGCCACGATCATGAAGACCAGGATGATGAAGTCCACCAGCGCGGAGTCCAGCTCCCCCACCGAGCCGTTGAAGGTGGAGAAGCCGCCGGTGCCCATGGTGCTGAACGCGTGGCAGAAGGACTCGAAGATGATCTGGCGCCAGTCCGAGTCCGGCAGCGCCCGCCGCATCGCCGGGATCAGCAGCCCCACCTGGATCAAGGTGATGAAGACGTAGACCTTCCAGAGCACCGACGAGGTCTCGCGCACGCGGGGCGAGAGGCCCTTGGACTTGGGGCCCGGGACCTCGGAGCGGAAGAGGTGCTTGCCGCCCACCCCCAGCGCGGGGAAGACCGCCACGAAGAGCACGACGATGCCCATGCCGCCCAGCCAATGGCTCAGGCAACGCCAGAAGTGCAGGGCGGGGTTCAGGCGGTCCCGGATCTCCGGCAGGATGGTGGCGCCGGTGGTGGTGAAGCCCGAGGTGGACTCGAACAGCGCCTCCGAGAAGGTGAAGTCCGCGCCCACCATGAAGGGCAGGCCGCCGGCCACGCACAGGGCGATCCAGCTCACGGTGACCACCACAAAGGCCTCGCGGCGGTCGATGGAGGTGAAGGCGGCGTTGCGCCCCAGCAGCAGGTTCGCGCCCGCAAAGAGCAACACGATGAAGGCGGAGACCGCCATGTGCAGCGCGCCCTTGACCGAGGACATGAGCAGGCCCACGACGCCGGTCCCCAGCATGGTCAAGGCGACCATCACCATCAGGCCGCCGACAGCGCGCGCGACGGGCGGGATCATGCCCACAACGCGCTGCCAGTGGGTCTCCCGGGCCTTCTTCTGGCTGCGGAGATTCCGGCGGGAGACGCTCCTCAACGGGACCGCCGCTTGAAGAGGCGCTCGACGGCCGGACGGGCGGAGGCGGTGGTGATGAGCACGACGGTGTCGCCCGCGCGGACCTGGTCGCCGCCGTGGGGGATGGTCACGCGGCCCTGGCTGACCAGCACGGCGATCAGCGCGCCGCGCGGCATGTTGAGGCGCTTGATGGGGGTCCCCAGGATGCGGCTCCCTTCGCGGGCGAGCAGCTCCAGCACCTCGGCCTGGCCGTGCTCCAGCAGGGTGAGGCTCTGGACCTCGGACTGGCGGACGTAGCGGAGGATGTTCTCGCTGGCCAGGGTGCGCGGCGAGAGCACGATGTCGATGCCGAGCTGCCGGTAGATGTCCGCGTAGTCCGGCCGCTGCGCGAGGCTGACGGCCCGGTCCACACCAGAGCGCTTGGCGAGCAGCCCGGCCATCAGGTTGACCTCGTCGTCCTTGGTGACCGCCGCGAAGAGGTCGAAGCTGCCCACCTGCTCCTCTTCGAGCAGGTGGCTGTCCGTGCCGTCCCCGTGGAGCACCGTGACGTCTGGCAGGTCGATGGCCAGCTCCTCGGCGCGGTCCCGATCCCGCTCCAGCAGCATGACCTCGACGTCGGACTGCACCAACAGGCGCGCGAGGGCGGAGCCCACCACACCACCTCCGACGATGCAGACCCGCGTGATGTCCTTGCCGGCACCGAAGAGATCCTCGATCTCGTCCATCTTGCCGGCGTGCCCGATGAGGTAGGCGCGGTCTCCAGGCAGCAGGACCTCGCTGCCCCCAGGGACGAAGAGCTCCCCGTCGCGGACAATCGCCGCCACCAGGGTCTGAGCGGGCAGGTTCAGGTTCGCCAGGGCCTTGTGCAACATCCGGCTGGACGCCGGCATCTCGACCTGCACCATCTCCACGCGGTTCCCGGCCAACCCGAGGACCTCGAGGGCGCCACGGGAGCGCGCGATCTTGGCCATCTCCTGGGCCACCAGGATGCGGGGATTGATCACGACGTCGATTCCCAGCAGGCCGTACTGGATGCCCTCGTCGGAGCCCGAGTACTGGTCGCCCTGGACCCGGGCCACCGCCCGCTTGGCCCCCTGCCGCAGCGCCGCCAGCGCCGCGACCAGGTTGACCTCGTCGTCGTTGGTGACCGCGACGACCAGATCGGCCTTGGCCGCGCCTGCCTCCTTGAGGACCTTGGGCGAGCTGCCGTAGCCGACCATGGTGCCCACGTCCTGGCTGTCCTCGACGGCGGCCACCATCTGGGGATCCGCGTCGATGGCCACGACGTCGTGTTGGTCCAGCTCCAGCTCCCGGACCACGTGCTGGCCCACTCGGCCCATGCCAATGACGACCACGTACATCAGCTCTCCTCCAGCTCGGGCTCTTGCAGGGCGCTGTGACGGATGTCCCCCGCGTCGATCAGAAGGCCGCGCAGCAGCCGCGCCGACCAGAACTCATTCAACAGCACGCTGACCAGGATGGCCGAGAACACCCAGGGCATGACCGGGCGGCCGCCAAAGACCAGCGTGAGGTTCAGGGCCATGGCCACAGCGACCTCGCCTTGGGGCAGCAGTCCCCTACCCACGTCCCGGCGGATCTCTCCCGGGAGGAACACCGAGGAGACCCAGCCGCTCAGCATCCTCGCCGCCAGCCGGACCACGATGTAGGCGGCCACAAAGGCCCAGCCCATCGCCGGGATGGGGAGCCACATGGCCCCCGCGAAGATGAGCATGACCATGTACATGGGGCGCCGCGAGCGCTCCAGGATGGCCAGGATGCGCTCGGAGGCGTCGTCGTTGACGCCCGCCATCATCGCCGTCCCCATCACCGCGTTGACCAGCAGCGGCGAGAGGTCCAGGAAGTGGGCGGCCCCGGACGCGAACACGATGATGCCGACCAGGGACAGGAACTGCTTGTCGCGGTCGTCCTCGTCCTTGAGGAAGAAGCGGAACAGGGCGCCGAGCACCAGGCCCAGACCGACGGAGATCCCGAACCACTCAAAGGGTGTGATCTCGCGTCCGAGCGAGGAGCTGTCTTCGTGGAACACACAGAAGATCACGCCGAAGCCCAGGATCCCGATGAACTCCTCCAGGCGGCCGGTCTGCCCCAGCAGCTTGGTGGTGGGCCCCTGCGCCTCGAACTTGACCTTGATGGCGCGCAGCACGGTCGGCGACGAGACGGCCGCGGCCATGCCCAGACCGGAGGCCCCGCCCAGCCGCTCGGCCTGGGAGAGCTCGCCGTGCCAGGCCAGCCCAAAGAGGAAATAGCTGGCGCCGAACACCACCAGGCCGGTGACCACGGTGGCCACCAGCGACAGCGTCAGCGCCCCCCGCCCCCGGGCGACCAGGCGCGTGGGGCTCAGGCTCGCGCCGTAGGTCAGCCCCACCCAGCCCACCGCCAGTGACATCAGCGGGTCGAGCTGGCGCAGCGTGTCCTGGCTGATCAGGATGAAGCTGTTGTCCGTGCCGATCAGCGTCGCGAACACGGGCACAGGCCCGAGCAGGACGCCGAGCAGCATGTACTCGCTGCCGGTGGTCACGAAGAAGCGCTCCTGGATCCAGTCGGCCACAAAGTGGGCGATGATCCAGGCGACCGCGGCGGCGATCAGAACAGCGAGCGTGGTGGTCATGAAGCGGGCCCGCGGGGCCCTATCCCTCCCCGCCGTCGAAGCAGAAGCTGGGCTCCCAGGTCACAGTGGCCGGGGGGCCCGCGGCGTCGTCCCCGGTGGGGGTGAACACGCCCGCGGAGTCGTAGTTGGTGTCGCCCCAGGTCAACCCGCTCTCGTCGCCGATGTAGGCGAACACGAGCATCTTGTTCTCGTAGTTCAGGTTGCCGTTGGGGTTGGCGTAGTCGAAGATCAGGACCATCCTGGCCTGGATGTCGTCGCCGTACTCGAAGCCGTCCTCGCCGGGGTGCGACCAGGTCGCGTAGTAGTTCATGCCCGGGCAGTTGTTCTCGGTCTTGGTGTAGACGCCGTAGTACCCGGCCTCCGCCTCCGAGGCGTTGAGACTCGACAGGTCGGCCGCGCTGAGCCGCCCATTGGTCGCGGTGGTGAACTCGAAGGTGTCGATGCAGTCCTCCGAGCGGTCCCCGCCGAAGAACCAGTACCAGGTCTCGGTCATGGTGAGGGTCTCACCGTCCTCCGAGATGCTGCCCTCGCCCAGGACGTAGGCCTGGGTCTCGTTGCCGGAGGCGCCGCAGCCGTCCGTGTCCCAGAAGAGCTCGTAGCCTTCGGGCACGTTGGGGTGGACCCCCGGGCCGGTGTCCTCCACCGGGGAGGTGTCCACGGCGTCGCCCTTGCTGCAACCGAGCAATGCCAGCGACGAGATCAACAACAGCGACATGGGGCACCCTCCAGATCCCCCGCAGTGTAACCCGCTGGGGACTCAGCCAGCCGGATCCACCGGCGCGGGCCAGTCGATGGCGTTCTCGGGCTCAAAGCCCAGGGTCTCCCGCGCGCGCGTGCCGTCCAGCACCGAGCAGTAGTGGAAGCGCCTGCGGTTCATCCCGTAGGAGAAGTCGTGGCCCCGGATCCGCCGGCGCAGCCGGTACCAGGGCGTGATCGCAGGCTGCGGCAGCGGCAGCCCCAGGCAGCCCCAGCGCCGGATGCAGGCCGACAGCGGCAGGGTGTCCAGGCCGGGCACGTTGAACACACCCTGGACCCCAAAGGCCCTGGCCGCAAGCTCCATGGAGCGCACCGCGTCGGAGATCGACAGCAGGTTCATCATGGGGTCGAAGCCCACCGGGCGCAGGCAGACCTTGGCGTCCAGGTAGTCAAAGAGCTGGGAGCCCGTGCCCGGGGCCAGGATCTCCGCGCAGCGCAGGACCGCGATCTCCAGGTTGGTCAGGCCCATCCGCGTGCAGGCGGTCAGGTCGGCCTCCACCCGGTCGCGCACCCACTGGGGCGAGCCCGGGCTCATGTTCAGGGGGTGGTCTTCGGTCACCAGGATCGGCAGGTCGTGCTGCACCTGGTAGACCTCGGCGTAGCTCTTGAACACAAAGCGCCGGATGGTGGGGTGGCGGTCGGAGAGATCCAGCAGCGAGCGCAGCGCGTCCACGTTGGAGCGCCGGACGCGGCCACCGGAGTCCTTGGCGTCGCGGTGCATCGCGGTGTGGATCACCACCTCGATGCCCATCTCGCGGGCGGGCCCGAAGAGCAGGTTGCGCACGCGCCGGGAGCGCCCCAGATCCACCGACCGGTACACCAGCCGCTCGCCGTGGGAGAAGGGCAGCGCCTGGTCTTCGGGCTCCTGGCCCACCGCAAGGATGGCCTCGATCTCGGGGTCTGCCAGCAGGGAGCGGATCAGGCGCTCGCCGATGGGGGTGGTGGCTCCAGTGACGAGCACACCCTTGATGGGGACGCTGGGCACAGGCATCAGGTGAACAGCCTCCCGCCGCGCTCACGGAGGCCGTGGGCGATGAGCTCCTTGACCTTGACCTCGACCTTGGCGGCCGCCTCCTTGACGGCCTCGGGGTCGTCGGCGTCCGTGGCCTTGTAGAGGCTGGGCAGGTCCACGGGGTCTCCGTAGTGGATGCGGTAGCGCACGGGGAGCGGCACCGGGGTCGCCGGGACCGGCAGGTAGGGCAGCCCAAAGAGCTTGCCCAGGGACTTGATGGCCAGCACCTGCGGCATCTGCTCCTCCGGGCCGATGAAGGCCACGGGGACCACCGGCGCGCGGTGGCGGATGGCGAGCTCCGCGTGCCCCACTCGCCAGGGCTGAAGCTGGTAGCGCTGGGAGAAGTGCTTGCCGACGCCCGCGGTGCCCTCCGGGAAGATCATCAGGATCTCCCCGGCGTTCAGCAGCGAGCGCGCGTTCCCCCGGGAGCCGCCCACCATGCCGCCGCGGGAGAAGAAGGTCCCCACGATCGGCAGCGTGGGCACGAAGTGGTCCGCGATCGCCCGCGGGATCCGCCCGGTGTGCTTGATCACGTCCGCCCACAGCATCATCCCGTCCACGGGGATGGTGCCGGAGTGGTTGGCCGCCAGGATGGCCGGCCCGGTGTCTGGGATCTTCTCCGCGCCGAAGCTCTTGACCCGGAAGTACTTGGCGTAGAGCGGCTTGGCCATCGCCATGCCCAGGCCCACGAAGTCCTTGTGCATGCCGAAGGCGTCGTAGCCGTGCCCCGCGTCGTTCATGCGGACGCGGAGCAGCATCTCCTGATCTTCGTCGTTCAGCGTCGCGGCCATCAGGGCGCGGGCCAGCAGGGGGGGCATTGGCATGGCGGGACTATAGCCCTTGTCCAAGCTCGGGGGTCACCGCGCCTGGTTCATGTTGGCCGCCACCCGGTAGGCCTCCTGGGCGCCAGCGAGGTCACCCTGCCGCTCCCGGATCTGACCCTCCAGGAAGTAGAGGTTCGCCCGCTGCGGCGTGTTCAGGGAGCTGCGTGCCTGACCCTGCCGCAGGTAGCGCAGAGCTGCGGCGTCATCGCCGGCCTGAGAGGCCGCCTTGGCCGCCCGGAAGGCCATGTCCTGCCCCACACGGGCGTCCGCGTCGCCGATGAGCCCAGCGTAGATGCCCGCCTGCGCGGACGCCGACTGGCCCTGCGCCTGGTTCAGCGCGGCCTCGAAGCGATCATAGGCCTCTCCGTCCAGGCCGGTGAGGTACCAGCCCCCGCGGTAGTCCTGGGGGACCGCGGCGCTGCGCAGGCCGTCCAGATCACTGGGAAGGCCCTCGGGCTCGGCCTGGGCCTGCTCGACCTCGTAGGCGAAGTCGTCGGCCACGGCGGGCGCATCGGCCTCGTCGGACTTGGCGCTGCGCAGCTTGAAGCGGCGCTCGCTGTCGGCGTCCTCCTGGGCGGTGGCCTCCTTGCGGCTGCCGATGTCCAGCGTGTCGTAGCTGCCGCCCCAGGAGCTGGAGGCGGAGCTGGCGGGGGCACTCCTCAGCACATCGTTGCTGGTGGCGGTGGTGGGCGGCGGGCCGTAGCTGGCCTCTTCCTGGCTCTTCTGCAGGGAGGCGGCGGCGGGCTTGACCGGCGCGAGCTCCTGCTTGGGGAGGGCCTCGGCGTCGCTCGGTGCGGCGGGCTCGGGCTCAGGCGCAGCGCTGCGCTTGGCGGGCTCGGGGGCCCGCAGCTTGTCGTCCATGGCCCCGCCCGCGCCGCGGGGGTTGTCCTCGCTCAGGCCCCGCTCGGTGACCATCTGGTCGGCGGCCCCGGGGAGCGCCTGCACGCCGGCCTCTTCGGCCGGGGGCGCGTTGAAGGTGTCCAGGCTCGGCCCCACGGTGACCAGCACCAGGGCAGCGGCCGCGAGCAGCCCCAGGCCACCCCAGATGCGCCGGCGACGCCTGGAGGCCAGGTCGATCACGTTGCTGGTGTCCTCGCTGGTGCCCTGGATCTCCGGGGTGTTGGCGGGCTCCAGATCTGCGGCGGTGTCCAGCGGGAGCTCCGCGCTCCTGCCCATCGCTCCCTCTCCACCTGCATCCAGCGGGAGCTCGGCGCTCCGGGACTGGGCCCCCCCGGCGAAGGGACCTTCGCTCACCCCGGCGAGGATGTCATCCAGCGAGACCGAGGGCGCGGGCGCCATCTCCGGACGCAGCGCCAGCGTGGACTGGATCACGTCGGGATCCAGCCCCTCGGGCGGCGGCGTGCCGGGGCGCTCCAGCCACTCGGCCAACAGCGATGCCTGACGTTCTTCGGTCATCTTGGGGGGTACTTTGTGCGAAAGGCCTTGCTGGCCCGGTGGAGGATGACGTCAAAGTTGCCCACGGTCACACCCATGCGCTCGGCGCACTCTTCGCGGTCCAGGTCCTCGATGAGGCGCAGCCTCAGGGCCATGGCGTAGCGAGGGTTGATCAGCTCCAGGGCTTCTTCGACCAACTGTCTGGTCTCGTCGACCTCCTGGCCCCGGTCTGGGGCGGGTGGTGGGGCTCCGATCGTGCGGTCCGGCTCCTGCTCCACGGCGTCCTGCAGGCGCTCGCGGCGCTGGTGGGCGCGGTGCACATCGATGGCTCGGTTGATGGCGATGCGCCGGAGCCAGAAGAAGATGCTGCGGTCCACCACCGTGTACTGGCCGATCCGCTCGATGCAGATGCGGAAGGTGTCCCGGAGGACGTCCTCGGCCAGGTCGGTGATGGGCAAGCGCGGCAGGATGATCTGCCGGAAGAGGCGGTCGCCGTACCAGTTGTAGAGCTGGGCCAGCGCGCCGCGGTCCCCCGCCTTGAGCAACTGCACAACTTCCCGCTCCCGCTCCAGGGGAGCGAGTCCGGTCTCCCGGGAGAGCTGCGCTGTTGTTGAGACGGGGCACCTGCCTTTCCTCCGTGATGACAACGGAGGGGACTGCACCCTACTTACACCGATCGGGCAGAACTCGCCGCCACGGGGTCCGCGAGCAGGCTGCCGCGCCCCAGGATCCAGGCGGGATCGGCCGCACGCTTGAGGGCCTGGAACGCCGCGATTCCGGGATCCCCGACCATGCGCCGCAGGTAGGGCTGCTTGAGCTTGCCCACGCCGTGCTCGGCCGACAGGGTGCCGCCCAGGGACAGCGCCAGGTCATAGAGCCGGCCCCAGATCGCCCAGGCCTGCTCCAGCTCCTGGGGGGTCTTGGGCAGCAGGTTCAGGTGCAGGTGGTTGTCGCCGATGTGGCCGAAGAGAACGCTCTCCAGCTCGACCGCGCCGTAGGCGGCCATCATCCGCGCCAGGCCAGCGTCCGGGACGGCGAAGTCGGTCCCGACCTTGGGCATGCCGTTGGCCACCACCTGCTCGTTCACGCCGGCCGGGATCGCGTGCCGGATCCGCCCCAGGCGCTCCATGCCGCTCTCGTCGGCGGCGAAGAGGGTGTGCTCCTCCAGCGCGCCGGTCTGGGAGAGGAGATCGGCCCAGTTCATCAGCGCCTGGTCCTCCGCCTGAGCATCGGTCTCCACCTCGATCCAGACGGCAGCGACCGCAGTCGAGGGCACCTCGGGGACGCGCGCGCGCACGAGCTCAAGGCAGCCGGCGTCGTACCACTCGAGCAGCCGGGGGCCGGCCTGCGCCTGGCGAGCGGCCTCCACGAAGTCCAGGCCGGCCTGGATGCTGGGGAAGAAGGCCAGGATGGAGAACACCCGCTCCGGCAGCGGCAGGGTGCGCAGGGTGGCCGCGGTGACCAGGCCCAGCGTTCCCTCGCTGCCGATGATCAGGTCCAACAGGTTGTCCGCGGGGTGGTAGCCGGCGGCGGTCTTGACCTGCGGCGGGGTCCACTCGGGCACGGGCCAGTGGGCCGGGATGGGGGTGCTGCGGTCGGCCTCGACGATCTCGCCGGTGGGCAGCACGACCTGCGCGGACTCGACCCAAGGGCGGGTGGCGCCGTAGCGGTAGGAGCGGGCCCCGGAGGCGTTGCAGGCCAGGGTCCCCCCCACCGAGCACTCCCGCCAAGAGGTCGGATCGGGGGGGTAGAAGCGGCCCTTCTCCTGGGCGAGCGCCTCGACCTCGGCCAGCAGCTCGGCGGCGCCGACGCGGATGCGCTGATCGTCCAGCCAGCGGAGGCCGCGCAGGCGCTCGGTGGAGAGCAGCCACCCGCCGTGGGGCACGGGCCCGCCGGTGGTGCTGGTGCGCTGGGCGGTGACGGTGAGGGGCTGACCCTGGGCCTGGGCAGCCCGGAAGATCTCCGCGACCTGCTCGGCGCTGTCAGGGCGGAGCAGCCCGCTGGCCTGGCCGGGGATGTTGGAGGCGTCCGTGAGGTACCCCTCCAGGATCTCGGGGTCCTGGATCAGGCCGGCGGGCGGGGCCACTCAGAGCTCCAGGAACTCGTAGGCGCGGACCTTGACGGTGCCGCGCAGGATCTCGGTGCGGCAGGCCAGGCGCAGGTCGGGGGAGTGTCCGTTCTCCTGGAGGGTCTGGCGCTCGCGCTCGGCCTGGGGGCTGAGGTTCTCGGCGCCCTCCAGGACCTCGACCCGGCAGGTGGCGCAGGAGCTGTCGTTGCAGCCCGAGCCGATGGGCTTGGCCATGTTGCCGCTGATGAACAGCGGGGTGTCGCCCTCGTGGCCCTGGTAGGTCTGCTCGTTGCCGTCGGCGTCGACCAGCACCAGGGTGACCTTCTCGCGCGGGGGCGGGGTGGGCTCGGGGGTGCGCTCGGCGGGCTCGAGGCCCAGCAGGCGCTTGAGGCGCTTGCGGATGTTGAAGGGGGTCATGCTCTCTCCAGGGCCGGGGACCTGAGCGCTCTATCACACGGGGGCAATCAACCTTGCACAATCCCTTCCCGGGGGTGAGACTGCGGCCATGATGCACCTCTTGTTGTCCCTCAGCCTCGCCTACGCCCAGGACGCGACCGTGCAGGTCAGCGCCAACACCAGCGGCGGCAAGATCCTGGTCGACGGCCAGGACAGCGGCAAGACCGCCCCCAGCACGCTGACTCTGGCGCCCGGCAAGCACACCATCCAGGTCAACGGCGACTGCCTGACCGCCAGCCAGCAGGTGGAGCTCTCCCCGGGCCAGACCCTGCCCCTGGAGCTGGAGCTGCAGCCCGTGGGCGGCTTCGCCGAGATCCGCGTGAGCGACCCCGAGGCCACCCTCAAGGTGGACGACACCGTGGTCCCCGCCCCCGCCATGCTGCCCCTGGCCTGCGGCGCCCACAGCATCGTGGCGAGCGCCCCCGGGATGGCCACCCTCGAGCAGTCCCTGGTGGTCGAGATGGGCGGCGCCTACCGCCTGAACCTGCAGCTCGAGCCCGAGGCCGCCACCGCAGTCGTCGCCGAAGACCCGGAGCCCGTGGAGACCACCCCCGTCGAGCAGCCCGTGGCGACCAAGCCTCCGGAGGTCGCGCCCCCCGCGCAGGACACCCCGCGTGAGCCCACCCCCGGCCGCGGCGCCAAGATCGCGGGCGCCGGGATCGCGGCCGTGGGTGTAGGCGCGCTGGCCACCGGCACCGTGATCCGCATGGGCACCCTGCCCGTCTACCAGGAGTACGCGGGCCTGGACACCAACGGCGACGGCACCATCCGCAGCCCGGAAGACGCCAGCCGCGCCGACACCATGTGGAACGACCAGATCGCCCCCGCGCGCGCCCAGAGCATGGCCCTGTTCGCCATCGGCGGCGTGTGCCTGGCCGCCGGGACCGGCGTGCTGGTGTTCGTGGACGACGAGGGCCGCCCCGTGATGGGCTACTCCGGCACCTTCTGAGCCTCAGCGGGTAGCGGGCGCCCAGAGTCCGGGGTCCACGTCCCGGACCAGGTGGATCCCAACGTGCGCCAGCGTGTCCTCGCCTGGGCCCAGCCGGTGCCTGGCGGCTGCGCGGCGCTGCTCGATGCTGGCGGTGGGCCAACCACCTCGAGCCACCCGGGCCCCTCCCCTCCCCTGGGAGCTGGGGTCCACGCGCTCTCCAGGCGGCTGCAGGCACCAGGTGTTGCTGCACAGGGACATCAAGCCCAGGGCGAGCCCCTCGATGCCGTAGACCGAGCGGTCGATGGGGTGCGCGCCGGGCTCCCGACCACAGTAGGCCAGCGCGGTGCCCTCCCAGCCCCCGGGCCAGCTCCGTCCGGCCGGTCCCCGGGCCATCTTCTCCCACTCCCACTCGTGGGGGAGGCGCCAAGGGGTCAGGTCCGCCAGCAAGCGCGCGCGTGCACCGCTCGGGATCCCGCCCACCGGGCACTGGGCCCAGGACTCGGGCATGCCGGCGAGGTCACCGGGGCGCAGATCCCAGCTCGCCGGCCACCCGCTCTCGAGCTCCGGCTGCTGGAGCAGCCAGGCCCGGTATTCGCCATTGCTGAGGGGACGGGCCTTGGCGATGAAGTCGGGCACCCAGGCGCGCGCGGGTCGGTGGAAGGCGCCGGGGGCGGCGGGGTCTCCGCCCAGGACAGCAAATCCCGCGGGGACCAGGCGCTCGTCGGGGGCCAGGGCGTCCGCGCGCAGCAGCCGCAGGGGCCGTTCGACCGCTCCGGGGTCAACGTGGCGCCAGTGCTCGCCGCGGCGGAAGCAGACGGGCAGATCCAGCGGTGTGCAGTCGGGGGCGTGGAGGCGCAGCAGGTATTCGCGGGCGGGGACCGGCTCGCTGCGGAAGGGGGGGCGGATCGCGCGGTCGGGCACCCACTCCAGGACGGTGGCCCGGGGCTCGCTGCGGTAGAGCTCCAGGACGGCGGGGTGCTCGCACTCCAGGGTGTAGCGGGCCTGGCCCTGGAGCACCGGCGCGAAGCTGCCCTGGGGATCGTGCTCGGCGAGCTCACCCAGGCGGCGCAGGAGCTCGGTCCGGTCACCCCGCAGCTCGGCCTCGCGGGCGCGATCCCGGTAGTGGCCGGCCAGCAGGGCGTGGACGCCCTGGATCTCGTAGCGACGCATGCTGGCGCGCAGCAGGGTGGCGCTCTCGCTGATCCGCAGATCGAGGTCCTCGCCGGTGGCCTGCAGCTCAGAGAGGCGCTGGAGCCGATCGGGGAGCTCGGTGCAGGCGCCCCCCTCCCAGATCACCTGGCGCAGCCTCTCCTCCTCCTGCCGCTGCTGCTCGCGCTCGACCAGGAGCAGGGGGAGGCGGTCCCGGGCCTCGTTGAAGCGGCCTTCGGCCTCGCTCCGGGCGGGCATGCCCTCCAGCCAGCGGCGCACCTGACGGCCCAGATACTCCGCGCGCGGGCGGTCGCGCTCATGGGGCTGGAGGGCGGCAGCGCAGGCCTGGATGAGCTGCTCGGGGACGCCACCGTAGCGGGAGTCGGCCAAGGCCCAGACGTCATCCAGGCGCTGCTCGGTGGGGTGCGGCTGGTCCACCTGCCAGGGACGGGGGGCGTGGCCCGCCAGGATGTGGAACAGGGTGCAGCCCAGGCTGTAGACGTCCTGCCCGACGCTGGGGGGCTCGCCCTCTCCCTGCTGGGCGCTCATGTAGGCCGGCGTGCCCGCGCGCTCGACGACCTGACCGGGGCGGGAGGCGGTGCCCCAGTCGACCAGGTAGACCTCGCCGGCGTGGCCCAGCAGGACGTTGTGGGGCTTGATGTCCCGGTGGATCACCCCCTTGTCGTGGGCGTACTCCACGGCGTCGGCCACCCGGCTGAAGGACCAGAGCAGCCCGCGCAGGCGCTCCCCGTCCTCGCCGGTGCCCCACCCCCCCGCGCTGTGCACGTAGTCCATGCCATCCAGGCGCTCGGAGAGCGTCTGCCCGGTGATGACCGGCATGGTGAACCAGGACCTGCCGTCTGGGAGCCGCCCCGCGTCGACGATGGTGGCGATGTTGGGGTGGGACAACCCCGCACCCAGGTCGCGCTCGCGGGCGAAGCGGGCTTGCGCTTGGGGATCGCTGCGCTCCCGCCGCAAGGTCTTGAGGGCCAGGTGCCGGCGGAGCTGTTGATCCTCGACCTCGTAGACCTCGCCCTGGGCGCCATGTCCCAGGTATCGGATGAAGCGGAAGCGCTGCGGGAGCACTGGCCGGGCGGGGTTGGCTCCCCTGCCGGTGAGGGTGCCCACCCCGTCTTGGGTGGCCAAAGTGCGGTATTGCGTGGAGAAAGGGTCGGACACAGCGCCTCAAGCGCCCCCCCTGCATCCTAATACGGGTTAGGCTCCGAGCATGGCGGTACTCAGAGAAACGGACAGCGGACGACTGATCACCCTCCACGCGGAGCACCTGATCGGCAGGTCCCGGCGCTGCGATCTGCGCCTGGACAGCCCGGCGGTGTCCTCACAGCACGCGACGCTGCGTTGGACCGGGAACACCTGGGTGATCCGGGACCTGGGCAGCCGCAACGGCACGCTGCTGGACGGCGCCCTGCTGCCCGCCGGGGCCCACCCCCTCAAGAGCGGGAGCGTGCTGACCTTCGGGAGCGACGGCTGCCGCTGGATCGTGGACAGCGCGGCGCCACCCGTGCCCACCGCGGCGCCCCTGGGTGCAGACGCCGAGTCCGTCGCGGGGGTGGAGGGCCTGTTGGTGCTGCCCGCCCCCCCCGAGAGCCCCGAGCTCAACATCTACAAGGACGCCCAGGACCGCTGGGTCGCCGAGGGCGTGGACGGGACCGAGGTGCTGGTCGAGGACCTGCAGGTGGTCCACGCGGCCGGCCGCGAGTGGCGCCTGCACCTGCCCGGCGGCAACGTCGGCACCGAGGCACTGGAGGCCAAGGGCCCCACCCTGGACAGCGTGCGCTTCCGCTTTGACGTCACCCGCGACCAGGAGAACGTGCAGCTCACGGTCGACTTTGGCGGGGACTCCTGGGACCTGGGAAACCGCGCCCACCACTGGATGCTCATGGAGCTGGCCCGCGCCCGCGCCGAGGACAAGGACCCCGATGAGACCGAGCAGGGGTGGCTCTACGTGGACGAGCTCGCCAAGGCCCTGCGCGTGAGCGAGGGCACCCTGTCCGTCTACATCTTCCGGGCTCGGCAGCAGCTCGCCTCCTGCGGAATCGACGGCGCCCAGCACCTGGTGGAGCGCCGCAAGCCCACCCGCCAGCTCCGCTTCGGCGGGACCCTGGTCGACATCGAGCAGCACTGACCGCCGCGGGGTGAAACAGGGCTCGGCCCTGCCCCGTAGCCAAGCCACGCTCCGGAGGCCCCGTGTTCACGACTCCCCTGGGACTGCTCGCCCTGTTGGGCGTCCCGGCGGTGGTCGGCCTGCACCTGTACCGACAGCAGGCCAAGCAGCGAAAGGTCTCCGCGCTCTTCTTGTGGGAGGGGATGGGCAGTCCCCGGGGCAGCGGCCGCAAGCGTCAGCCTCTGCACCGCTCCCCCTCTTTCTGGCTGGAGCTGCTGGCGGTCGTGCTCCTGGCCCTGGCGCTCGCGGGGGTACGGGGCTGCGGTGGCAGCGCGGAGCACCGGGTGATCGTGCTGGACGACTCCGCCTCCATGCAGGCCGTGGAGGGCCCGGCCCGTCAGGCGCTGGACAAGGAGCTGCGCGGCCTCAAGGCTCGGGATCGGGTCAGCGTTGTCCTCACTGGGGCCAGCCCGCGCATGCTGGTGGGGCCCGGAGCACTGCGCGAAGAGGTGGACCCGGCCCTGGACCGCTGGAGCCCCGCCGCTGCCTCCCATGACCCCGGGGCGGCGATCGACCTGGCGCTGCAGCTCTCGGCCGGCGGCGAGCTCACCTTCATCACCGACGACTTCCAGCCCCAGAACTGGCCCCCCGAGGCCGGCCTCGTGGCCCTGGGGGAGCCCGCCGACAACCTGGGCCTCTCCCACGCCCAGCGCGTCCGGGGGCCCGCCGACAGCGACCTGGTGTTCGCGATGCTGCGCTCCTTCTCGGACGAGCCGGCCGCCGGCACCCTGGAGCTCTGGGAGGGCGAGACCCGCCTGGCGGAGCGCCCGATCACGCTGCCTCCCGATGGGGTCCTGGAGGAGCAGATCAGCGTCCCCCACAGCGCTGGGATGCTCCGCCTGGCCCTGGTCCTGCCCAGCGAACGGAACGCGCTCCCGCTCGACGACGAGGCCTGGCTGGCCCCCCTCCCCCCCCGCACCCTGGGCCTCCACCTGGCCCTCTCCGAAGACCGCGCGCGCGCTCTGGGCCTGGACGCGAGCGGCGAACGCTGGGCCACCCTGGTCCCCGACGCCCGCCTGGTCTCCGCGGACCGCGCCCACATCGTGCTGGGCGAGGCGGTGGACGCCCCCGACACCTGGCGCATCGAGCTCCCGCCCCCGGGCGAGTCGGCCGCGCTGCTGGGCCCATTCCTGGTCGCCCAGGACCACCCCATCACCCGGGGGATGAGCCTGGAGGGGGTGATCTGGTCGCTCCCCACGCAGCCCCCACCGCCTGGCCAGGCCCTGATCACCGCCGGCTCGGAGGCTCTGCTCCTCCAGCGAGGACAGGGTCACTACCGCCTCAACCTGGACCCGGCCCGCAGCAGCCTGGCGCGCTCCCCGGACTGGCCGATCCTGCTGCTCAACCTGGCGGAGGCCCGCCGCGCGGCGCTGCCCGGGCTCTCGCGCACCACCACCCAGGTAGGGCAGAGCCTGGTCTGGCGCAGCGCTCCCCTGGGCGAGTGGACGCTCACCGACCCCGCCGGCCGCAGCCGCAAGCTGCCCCACCAGGAGGCCCTGGACATCGGCGGCCTGAGCACGCCTGGCGTGTGGACCGTGCAGCGGGATCAGGAGCCGCCCACGGAGATCGCGGTCAACGCCCTGGACCCTCTGGAGTCCGAGCTGCGCGGCCGCAGCGCCGGGGCCCGCGCCGCTGAGGGTGGCAGCGCCGTCGCCGAGGCCAGCGTGTCCCTGTCGGACAGCGCCCTGCTGATCCTGCTCCTGCTGGTGTTGGCCCTGGACTGGTGGGCCCTGCGCAATGACGACCGCCTGGTCCTGCCCCGGGTGGCCCTGTGATCGGCCTGCTGATCCCCGAGCTGCTGCTATTGGCGCTGCCCGCGGCGGCGCTGTGGTGGCTGACCCGCCCCCCCGAGCGCATGGGCGCGGCGGTGCGCGCGCTGCTGCTGGCTGCGGTTGTCCTCGCGCTGGCCGGGCCCATCGTTCAGAGGCCGGCGACCGGCCGGGATGTGGTGGTGGTGGTGGACCGCAGCGCGAGCATGCCCGCCGCCTCTCAGACCCGGGCCGAGGAGATCATCGGCCTGCTGGAGGGCAGCCGGGGCCCCGGCGACCGCGTGGCCGTGGTGCGCGTGGGGGAGCAGGCGGTCATCGAGCGGCCGCTCTCCGAAGAGGGGCGCTTCGAGGGCTTCACCGCCGGCGAGGGCGAACAGGGCAGCGACATCGGGGCCAGCCTGGATCTGGCTCTGAGCCTGATCCCCGAGTCCCGCGCCGGGAGCATCGTGCTGCTCAGCGACGGCCGCGCCACCGAGGGCAGCCCCCTGCCCGCAGCGCGCCGTGCGGCCTCCCGACAGGTGCCCATCCACGTGCGCCACCTGGGCCGCCCCCTGGCCCGGGAGGACCTGTCGGTGGCCCGCCTGGACCTGCCCCCCGCTCTGGACGTGGACGAGCCCTTCCAGTTCTCCGGCTGGGTGCGCGCGGACACGCAGCAGGAGGCCGACTGGGTGCTCACCCGCGACGGCTCCGTCCTCAGCTCGGGCCGCCAGGTCTTCGAGCCCGGCCTGAACCGCCTGGTGTTCCGCGACGCCCTGCCCCAGGCCGGGGTGGGCGTGTACCAGCTCCAGGTCAGCGCCGGGCAGGGCGACCCCCAGCCCCAGAACAACGTGGGCACAGGCGCCGTGCTGGCGGAGGGGCGCCGCAGCATCCTGGTGCTCAACGACAGCGGCGCGGCCTCCACCCTGAGCCAGGCCCTGGAGCAGGGTGGGCTCGAGGTGCACGTCGCCACGCCAGAAGACCACCCCCTGAGCGCCCTGAGCCTGAGCCGCTACCGCGCCGTGGTCCTGGAGAACGTGGACGCCCAGCGCCTGGGGCTGGAAGGGATGTCCGCGCTGCGCAGCTTCGTGGAGCTGCAGGGCGGCGGCCTGCTGATGACCGGCGGGCACGCCAGCTTCGGCGTCGGCGGCTACCACCACTCCACCCTGGAGCCGGTGCTGCCCGTGTCCATGGAGCTCAAGCAGGAGCACCGCAAGGTGGGCATGGCTCTGTCCGTGGTGCTGGACCGCAGCGGGTCCATGGCCGCCGAGGTGCAGCCGGGCCTGACCAAGATGGACCTGGCCAACGACGGCACGGCCACGGCGATCCGCATGCTCTCGCCCATCGACAGCGTGTCGGTGATCGCGGTGGACTCCGCGCCCCACGTCATCGTCCCCCAGGCCCCGGTGGAGGACCCCGACGCGATGGCGGCCGACGTGGCCCGCATCGAGTCCATGGGCGGCGGCATCTACACCCGCGTCGCGCTGGAGGCGGCCCACGAGCAGCTCTTGAAGGCGCCCCAGCGCAACAAGCACGTCATCCTGTTCTCGGACGCCGCCGACTCCGAGCAGCAGGAGGGGGTGCCGGGGCTGCTCAAGACCATGGAGGCCGACGGGGTCACGGTCTCCGTGATCGCCCTGGGCACCAAGCAGGACATCGACGCGGCCTTCCTGCTGCGCACCGCCAAGCAGGGCGGCGGCGAGGCGTGGTTCACCCAGTCCCCGGCGGACCTGCCCCGGCTGTTCGCCCTGGACACGCTGGTGGCCGCCCGCTCCGCCTGGGTGGAGAGCCCCACAGCCGCCGAACCGCTGCCCTCGCTGCTGACCCTGGGCCTGCCCACGCAGTCCTTCCCCACCCTGCCCGCCTACAACCTGGTCTGGCCCAAGCCGGGCGCGACCACTGGCGTGCAGACCCTGGACGAGAACGCGGCGGTGGTCGTGGCCTGGCAGCAGGCCGGGCTGGGCCGAACGGCCGCCTACACCGGACAGGTGGGTGGCCAGCAGGGGCGCCCGGTGGTGGCCTGGGGCGGCTTCTCCCGCTTCTTCGTGACCCTGACCCGCTGGACCGCGCTGCAGGACCCGCCCCAGGACTGGTACGCCGAGATCCTGGGCGAGGGCCGCCACGGCGTGATGCGCGTAGAGGTCGCGGAGTCCCGCGCCGAGCTGCCCGGCACCCTGCCCGCCGCGATGCTGCTGCCGGACGGCCAGACCCAGAGCGTGCGCCTGCAGCGCGTCGGCCCCACCCGCTACGAGGCCCGCGTGGCGCTCCCCGCCCAGGGGGTGGCGCTGGCCAGCGTCCAGGTCGACGGCGACATGGCCCTGACCCTGCCGCCCCTGGCGCTCCCCCACTCCCCCGAGTTCGCCCACCTGGAGGACCCCGAGTCCGGCCGCGACACGATGGACGCTCTGGCGCGGGTCAGCGGCGGCGGTCCGCTGGGGCAGGTGGACGCCCTGTGGGAGGCCAGCGACAGCGGACGCGCCGGGGTGGTGGTGACCAAGCCCTTGATCGCGGCGGCGCTGGTGCTGCTGCTGCTGGAGATCGCGGGCCGCCGCCTGCTGCTCTGGGGGCGGATCTCCAGACGCCCAAGCGCCAGGGGTGGCCGGGGCGGGCGCGCCGAGGGGACCTCGCTGATGGGCAGAGGCCCGGCCAAGCGTGCGTCCAAGGCAGCGCCCGAGCGGTTGGCCAAGGTGTCCGAGGGCCAACCCGCCGCACCTCCCCCCGCAGACGACAGCGACGACGATGGGCCCCAGGACGGCATGGGCTCCGCGCTGGACCGGGCCCGCTCCAAGGCAGGCCGCAAGCTCAAGCGATAGCGCGCGCCAGGGCGGCCTTGAGCTGCTCGGGGGAGAAGGGCTTCTGGAGGAGGCGATCGCTGGGTCGCAGGCCGGCTTCCCTGCCGGTGTAGCCGCTCATGAAGACCACGCGGAGGCCGGGGCGCTCCCGGATCAGGGCGTCCCGCAGATCGGGGCCGGAGATGCCGGGCATCACGACGTCGAGCAGCACCAGGTCCAAGGGGCGCTCGGCGAGGCGATCCAGGACCTTGAGGGGCTGGTCGAAGGCGATGACCTGCACGCCGGCCTCCTCCAGGTAGACCTTGATGGAGCGCAGCAGGTCCAGGTTGTCGTCGACCACCAGCAGGCGCAGACCGCTCAGGTCGATGTCCTTGGGGGCCTGTTGGGGGGCGTCCTGAACGCCGGGCTCGACGATGGGCAGCAGGACCCGGGCGGTGGTGCCGCTGCCGGGCTCGGACTCCAGCTCGAAGCTGCCGCCGACGCTGCGGACGATGCCGTGGATGGTGGACAGCCCCAGCCCGGTGCCCCGGCCCAGGGTCTTGGTGGTGAAGTAGGGCTCCAGGGCGCGGCCCAGCTCGTGGGGCTGCATGCCCAGTCCCTCGTCTCGGACCTGCAGGCAGGCGGAGTCGCCTTGGACGTTGACCTCGACCCAGATGCGCCCGGGGCCAGGGGTGGCGTCGCGGGCGTTGAGGACCAGGTTGGTGAGGATCTGGTCCACCTGGCCGCGGCTGATCCCCACGTGGACATCGTCCTCCAGGCAGACGCCGTCGATGATCTGGAGGTTCGCCCGGATCAGGCGCCGCAGCAGAGGGATGCGCGCGCGAGCGGCCTCGCAGATGGGGGCGCTCCCGAGGCTGTCGGAGGAGCCCCGCCCGAAGGTGAGCAGCCCCTTGGCCACGTCGGCGCCGGACTCGACCACCTCGATCAGGCCGCGGGCCTCTTCCTGGACCTCGGGGTCTTCGTGCCCCTCCAGGATGGCGGCGTGCAGACGCACCACGGTGAACAGGTTGTTGAAGTCGTGGGCCATGCCCGCGCTCAGGCGGCCCAGGGAGTCCATGCGCCGGCCGGCCTCGATGGCGGCCTGGATCTCCTGGTTCTCCCGCTGCTGCTCGGCGAGCTCCCCTTGCACCCGCTCACGCCGCTGCACTTCGGCCTGCAGCTCTCCGGTGCGGCGCCGGGCCAGGACCAAGGCGGAGCCCAGCACGGACATGACCCCGACGCTCAGCCCCAGCGGCAGCCAGACGCTGAACACCGGGCGCTCCATCCAGCTCGCCTCCCGCACAAAGCTGCGCTGGACCATCGGGCCCCAAGCGCCGTCCGCGCGGGCCTGGATCTGGAGGGTGTACTCCCCGGGCGGGAGGCCGGTGACGCGCAGGTCGCCGCCCTCGAGCTCCGACCACTGATCATCGAGCCCCAGCAAGCGATAGCGGAAGCGCAGGATGTGCGGGTCCCGAAAGTAGATGCCTGAGAGCTCCACCGTCAGGTTTCCCCGCCCCTGGACGTGGTCGCCCTCCTCCAGTGGCAGCGTCCCGTAGTAGAGCGACTCCAGCAGCACGCGCGGCGGGCTCTGCTCGTTGGCCTGGGCCGGATCCAGCACCACCAGCCCCTCGATGGACGGGGCGACGATCTGCCCCTGCGCGCTCACGAAGCCCCGCGGCCCGTTGCCCTCCGGTGAGCCCTGCAGGTGGCAGTTCGCGAGCCCCCTCCCGGCCAGCGCCTCCTCCAGGGTGGCCTCGTCCAGCCGCCCCAGCCCACGGTTCGTGTTGACCCAGATCGAGGGGTCCCCCGGCAGCGTGAAGAAGTGCGAGACCATGTCATCGCAGCCCCCCTCGGCCAGCCCCACCCGACCGACCACCCGGCCCTGCTCCACCGCCAGGATGCCGCCTCCGTAGGTCGCCACCCAGATGCCCCCGGCGGCCCGGGGGTGGACGTCGCGCGCCTTGGCCGGCTCCTCCATCGGGATCCGCTCCAGCACCTTGCCCTGGCTGTCGAGGAGCAGCAGCAGGTGACGGTCACCCTGCACCCACACCCCCTGGTCATCGCCGCGCAGAGGCACCACCACCTCTACCCCTTCGCCCGCCAGCGAGGTCACGCGTTTCAGCTCCCGCTCCCCCACCCAGAACAGCTCCGCCCCCTGCCCGAACCAGGGCCCCTCCGCCGCCGGTTGCATGTATTCGTCGCTGAGCCCCCCAGGAAGCCAGCGCACCTGGCCGCTGGGCTCCAGCACGCCGATTCGGCCCTTCGAGGCGACCAGCGTGCGCTCGCCGGCGGTCCACAGGTTGCCCAGATCGTCCAGCTCCGCCTGGCCGCTGACCTGCCCGTCACGCAGCGAGATCGAGAGCGCCCGGAGCCCGATCCAGGCCCAGACCTCGTCGTCCCCAGCCGGCCCCACCCCCAGCACCGGCTCCCGGGGGCCCGGTCGGTCCACCCCGGATTTCTGGTGGCGGTAGACGCCGGCGCCGTCGGTCCCCACCCAGAGCCCGTGCTCCTGGTCCACCATCAGGCTCGCTGCGAACACCCGCTCCCGCTCCACCGGGTCGACCCCCGGTCGAAAGGGCGCCCCCTGGATCGAGCACCAGAGCTCCTGCTCCCAGTAGGCGCAAGGGATGGGCAGGTAGCGGCTGGGGGCATCCAGGCTCACCAGCTCCACCCACTGGCCCTGCTCCAAGCGGTAGACCCCCTCCGCCGTCGAGGCCACCAGCGGGAAGCGCTCGCCGTCCCCCACCCAGCGCTGCACCCCGCCTAGCGGAGGCCCCTGCGGGAAGTCCCCGCAGTCCCCCTCGACACAGATCGCGCTCCCGGCGCCGCCGATTCCCACGAGGCCATCGCCCCAGGGGTGGAACGCCCGCACCTGGACGTCGAGGCGCTCGCCGAGCTCCGGCTCCCCCCACCGAGAGACCGAGAAAACCTCATAGCGACTGGCGATCCACAAGCGCTCGCCGTCCAGCCCCGGGGCGATCGCCCAGGTCTCCTCCTCCGGCCCGATGGCCTGCGCCCGCCCATCGGCCAGCAGGTAGAGCCCCCCGGCCTCCGAGCCCAGCCAGACCCGCTCGCTGTCCACCCACAGCGTCAGAAAGCGCTGCGCGGTGAGCCCGGGGACCTGCACGGCCGAGAAGCTCCGCCCGTCAAAGCGCACCACGCCGCCGTAGGTGGCGAGCCAGACGTAGCCCTGGTCGTCCTGCGCCAGGTCCGTGACCGAGTTCTGCGGGAGCCCCTGCCGCATGGTCCAGTGATCCTGGATCATGGACTGTCCGGCAGCGACGCCTCCGAACACCTGCAGGGCCAACAACAACGACACGGTTCGCTCCCCATTCCCGAGCCGGCAGCCCATCCGCTGCCCCTCGAACTCTATCAAGGTTGAACCTGTAAGCTCCCCCGCCGCTCCGACGTTCCCCCCGCGAAGCTCCGGAGCCAACATGACCCTACTGCTCGCCCTGACCGCCTGCTTCTCCCAGAAGGAGGCCTTCCCGCTGCGCACCACCCTCGAAGACGGCCAGGTCGTCGTCGGCGCAATCCAGACCCCCACCCTGGAGCTGGAGGGCGGCCTGGGCACCCTGCGGATCCCCCTGGAGGACGTCGGCGAGATCGCCCCGGTAGAGGGCGGGGATCTGGCGGGCAGCAGCGGCCACGTCACCGTCTGGCTGCGCAACGGCAGCGAGCTGCGCGGCAAGTGGAGCTCCCCCGAGCTCGCCCTGAACATCGAGGTCGGCGGTGAGCGCGTCGGCGTCGAGCTCCCCACCCAGGAGCTCATGCGCGTGCAGACCCAGGGCCCCCAGGCCTGGCCCGAGCACGAGGTCGTCCGCGTCCAGACCACCCACGGCGACGACTTCCTGGTCGACCCCCGCACCACCCGCATCCGCATCGACAGCACTCTGGGCACCTTCGCGCCCTTCCTGACCGAGTGCGCGTCCATGACCCCCATCAGCGGCGATCCCACCGGCGACTGGCGCATCGAGCTGGACTCCGGCACCGTGCTCCAGGGCCCGCTGGCCGACGACTCCATGACCCTCGCCCTGTCCATGGGCCCCGAGCAGGTCGTCGTCCCCCTGGAGGTCCTGCAGTCCATCGAGCGCCAGGACTGGGCGGTCGACTACGGACTCCGGTCCATGGGCTACATCGAGGACATGCCCGCCGAAGAGGCCATCCAGCAGGACTTCGCCCCCGTCAGCTCCGGCCCCTGGTTCTCCAACGAGGTCCAGAAGCAGCGCAAGCTCATGTACTGACGGGCGCCCCCCAGGCTCCGCGTGCGTTCAGCGCGCGGTCCACTCCACGGGGCCCTCGGTGGGCAGGAACGCCGAGGCCTCGTAGCCCCGCTGCTCGCCCAAGAAGCCCAGGGTCAGCTCGTTGGTCACCCGGATCGTCGTCTCGTGGTCCAGGAAGCCCTCGCCGCAGCCGTTGAAGCTCGGCACCAGCGAGCACATCACCGAGAAGGAGTAGTGGCCCGCGCCCTCCAGCGTCGCCAGGTAGGCCGGGCTGCCCCCCACCCCCTCGTAGATCGGCGTGACCTGCTGGGCCATCGTCGTCAGGTCGTCCAGCTCCCCACCCAGCACCAGGATCGGCGTGTCCTGCGCGCTGAGCTGCGCCCCGAAGGTCTGCGCCCCCACCGGCGTCATCGGCACCGCCGCCCAGATGCGCTCGTCCTTGCGGGAGACCACCGCCTCCTGGGCGATCTCCGGGATCCCGCAGAGCCAGCCGCCGCCGTCCGTCTCGCACGCGCTGCTCAGGGCCGCCGTGTCGATCTGAGCTCCGGAGAGGAAGAGGCTGGTGAAGCCCCCAAAGCTGTGTCCCACCACCGCATAGCCATCGGACTCCTGCGCACACCCATACAGCCGCGATCCCACCGTCGAGGACTCACTGAGCAGCCACTCATAGGCGTCCTGGATGTCGTGGGGCCGCCGCAGCGCCACCGTGTCGCGGTCCACATCGCCGATGTCCGTCAGCGTGTTCCCCACGTGGTCGGGCGCCACCACGATGTACCCGTGGGCCGCCGCCATCTCCGTGAAGAAGGTCGACTGCCAGCGCACGCCCCCGTTCCCGTGGGAGAAGAGGATGACCGGCCGGGGGACCCCACAGGCGGCCTCACCCTGCGAGCGCGCCTGGTCCGTCCAGATCCCGTCGTACTCGACCACATCCCCGAGGTCACCCTCCCGCGAGGGGTACCAGACCTGCACCGGCAGCGTCTCCCCGCCACGCGCCGTCACGGTGGACTGATAGCTCACCGCCGTGAAGCTCCCCGCGCTGTCCGGCGCGTCGTAGTGCTCGCTGGCGGCGGTGTCTTCGGTGGGGGCGGTGCAGGCGAAAAGCAGGGGGAGGAGCATGGCGGAATTGTAGCCGCTCACCCCGGCGGGTGCGCACTCTCTGGAATGCGCACGTCCAACAAGCGGAAGCGCCCCCGCTTCCCATCCAGCTCACAGAAGTCCTCCCAAGCCAGCGCGACCGGGCTCGACAGCGCCAAGGGCCCCTTTCCCTTGGTGGTCCCGCTCTCACGGGTCCAGTCCAGCACACCGGACAGCTCGCGGCCCTCGTGAATGCGGAACGCCGCATCCAAGCACTGCTCCGAGCGCCCGGGCTTCCAGTAGGCCGAGTCGTTGGTCAGCGCGATGACCCGCCCCCGCTGCGCGACACCCTCTGCCACCAAGCGCTGAACCCGCGCCAGGTCCTTGCAGAACGCGTACCGGTTCAGGTCATGAGCGGACTGGTCCCGCAGCTCGAATACGTCGTCGCCCAGGGTGAGCTCCAGCTTGCGGGTCCAGTACTTGAGCTCGATGGCCCAGCGCACGCCATCCGGGTCCCGCGCAACGATGTCCACGTAGATGCGACCCGACTGCCCGGGCGCGGGGCGCTCCAGGCGGATCTCGGTCCACCCTAGCTCCCGCAGCTCGGTGGCCAGCTCGAACTGGAAGTCCGCCTCGGAATGAAACACAGACCGACGCCGAGACAGCGCCTGCAGCGGTCCCCACATCAGCTCCCCTCCCCCAGGAACTCGGAGGTCGCGCCGCTGCCGGTCACCACCAGCTCGTCCCGAGCGCGCGTAGCGGCCACGTAGAGCAGGCAGCGCTCCCGCTGGTCCCAGCGGGTCTTGCTGTCTTGGTCCATCGTCGAGAAGCCTCGGATGCGGAGGGGCATCAGCCCGCTCTCGACGCCAGCCAGCAGGACCCGCGGGAACTCCAGCCCCTTGAGCCGGTGGAAGGTCGCGATGCGCACCCCCTCCCCCGACGCGCTGGCGTCGGTCTCCAGCACCACACAGGGGATCTCGGAGGCCACCAGATCCTCCGCGATGTCCTTGGCCAGCTTGTTGGTGCGCGCGGCGACACAGACGTGCTCAGGGGCGTCCTGCTGAATCCAGCGGCGCACCTGATCCCGGATGGCGGCCAGCTCCTGCTCCCGGTTGCCGTGCATCAGGACCCGCGGAGCCGGCCCGGTGCGCAGCGAGTGGTAGCCCCGCAGGGTGTCCTGGCCGCCGTCCATGTCGTCCACCTCCAGGCCCTCGAGCGCGGCGACGGCCCAGTCCTTGACCTGCGCGGTGGTGCGGTAGTTGACCTTGAGCCGGCGCGAGCGGCCCCGGATCTCGATGCCACACTTGCCCATGCGCACCGGGCTCCCGTAGATGCGCTGGTGCGCGTCCCCGACCAGGAACACATCGTCCGGCCCCGCCGGGATGAAGGCCCGCAGAAAGCGCAGCTCCGGCGCCCCGAAGTCCTGCACCTCGTCCGCGAGGGCGGCCGCGAAGGGGCCCTGGATCTCACCCGATTCGTAGCGCTCGCGCAGGATGCGCAGGGCGTCTCCGTGCTCGATCTGTGCGTGGTCGTCCAGGTCGCGCCGGTAGGCTTCAAACACAGTCCAGGCCTGTCGCCGCTGCGCCCTCCCCAGGGGGACTCCCCGTCCTGTGCGCCGCGCCTTGAGGTACGCGCGCTCCTGGGTGATGTCCTGACCCAGCAGGATCTGTGCGAACTCGTCCTGATAGAAGCTGATGGGCAGCCCCAAGCTCTCGTGGGTCATGGCCGTCTCCCAGGCCTGGTCCTGGTGCCGCTGCCGCGCGATGGACTTGCCGTTGCCGTGCTCGGCCCAGAGCCGCGCGCTCAGCGCGTGGAAGTTGACGACCTCCAGGCGCGCCAGGTCCGCAGGCTCCAGCAGCTGTCGCAGGTGGTGCTCCAGATCGCTGGCCAGGTTCCGCGTGTAGGTGGTCACCAGCACGCGCTCCTGTCGCACAAAGCGCTCCTCCAGCAGCACCTTGGTCCGATGCATCAGCGCCACGGTCTTGCCGGTGCCCGCGCCACCCAGCACCCGGACGGGGCCGTTGGCGTTCATGCGCACCAGCTTCTGCTGATCGGGGTGCAGGTACAGGCGCCAGGCCTCCACGCTCCCACTGAGCACCGCCTCCAGATCGCCGCTGTCCTCGGGCAGCTTGAAGCTGCGCTGGGAGTCCGGGTGATGCACCGCCGCGGCGAAGTCCTGCTCGTCGATCTCGACGGGCTCGGCGGTCTCGGCCTCAGGCGGCGCGCCCTGCAGCTCCGCGCGGGTCTCCTCCAAGGTGTATCCAGCGGCCAGCAGGTAGAGCGCGTCGGATGCCTCTGGCGGAAGGTGGGGGGCCAACCCATCCAGCTCTGCGACCGTGTCCAGGCTGCGAACGGCCGGCAGCAGCGCTGCCGGTAGCCCAAGCGAGGTCAGGCTGGTGTCGTCAAAGCTCTGCAGCAGCGAGCCCTTGGCGCTCTGCGGGGCAGCCTGCTCAGCCTCCTGCACGTCAAAGACCTGCAGCGTGCCGGTGATGGGGTGCACCTGAAAGCGCCGGCCGTTGGCCCACTCGGTGGCCTGCTCCTGGGTGCCCAAGTGGGCGACCACCAGCAGCTCCCCGCGGGGCGACTCCACCACGGTGACCACCAGCCCGTGCTGTCGCACAAAGCGCACCTTGGGGTCCGCCATGCCCTGGGGCGTCTCCAGGGGCCAGTCCTCGTGCAGGGGCTCCTCCCGGAAGAGCTTGAGGAAGACCTCCATCTGGGCCTGGGTGTCCTCGTCCAGGCCCTGAAAGCAGTCCCGCACCCCCGCGAAGAAGGCCACCTGGGGCATGTCCAGCATGCGCAGCAGGTCCTGCACCTGCTCATGCTGCCGCTTGCGCTGGACGCGCTCAGCGTCCAGCTGGGCCTTGAGGATGGCCGCCTGGCGGCGGTCCCCGCTGGCCGTGGGCTTGATGAACTCCCCCGGCTTGGGCGGCTGCTTGGCGGTGTGCTCCTTCCAGTACCAGCGGGTCAGCGCGTGCGCCGCGCGCAGCATGCGCATGGCCTCAGAATGCGACACCCGACCGTAGGCGTGCACCGCCTTGTTGCCCTCCTGACGCAGGGTGTGGAGCTGGTCCAGCACCCGCGGCCCCATGCTGGTCTGCTGACGCAGCCGCCGCAGCCGGTCCACCTGCGACTCGGCGTAGATGGGCAGGCGATACACATCCAGCAGGGCCAGCGCCATGCGCTCCCCAAAGAGGCGCAGGTGCGACATGGCCGCGCGGGGGTCCTGGGCGAAGGCTCGCTCTGCCAAGCGGCCGAGCTCGGCGAGCTCCTGCGCGGGGCGGTCCAAGGGGGCAAAGTTGCTGTCGCTCATTGCGACTCCTTCCGGGCGCGCTCCAGGGCGCGCTTGATGGTCTCAGGGCTCTGGGGCAGCAGCAATGGCTGCCAGCCTGCGGCGCGCAGCGTGTCCAGGTCGCCGGGCTCCAGGTCGTCCGGCTGACACAGCGCCAGCTTGTGCTCCGGCCACACCAAGTCCGCGGGCAGGCCCTCGGGCAGGTCCGGCGGCTCCAGCGCGGGCAGCGTCACGCCCAGCTCCGCGAGCTTGCGGATCAGAACCTGCTCCGGCTCCTCGAGCAGCAGCGCGTCCGCATAGACCGCCGCAGGATCGGCTTGATACCCCGGGTCCTCCGCGCTGGCCGCCATGCCGACCACGTCGTCGTCGTCCAGGCCCAGGGCGGCCAGGATGTCGATGGAGTCCTCCGAGAGCTCCTCGATTTGGGAGCTCAGGAGCACCTGTGTCTGAGGCAAGAACTGAAGCAGGTTCATGCCCATCAGGAAGCGCCGCCAGCTCTCCCGGTAGTCAGCCTGTTGGCGGGCGTGGTGGCTGTCCTCCAGCCGCAGGATCAGCCGCAAGTTGCTGACCCCGAGCTGCACCGCCTGCGCCATCTCCGGGAGCCAGACCAGCCCCGCACAGTAGGCATCCGCGCTGGACACCCCCAGCGGCTCGGTGTTCTTGGGCTTCCGGTTGTGTCCCAGGGGCGGCAGCGGCGACAGTGTCCGCTGCCCCTCCAGGTGGTCCTGCAGCTTGCCCAGCGAGAAGGCGTCCAGGCTCCCCTGCCCCTTGAGCGCCCCGATCAGCGCAGCGTGACACAGACCGCTCACCGCACCCGACCAGTCCGGGACGGGCTGTCGCAGCCACGCCAGCAGGAGCCCCCCTGCATCCAGCCCCGGGAGCTTGCGCAAGGTCTCCACGCTCAGGTGCGGGAGCTTGGGCGCGACCCGGTCCAACATCTTCTCCCGGGTCTTGGTGGGCCGCCCGATGAACGCCTCCGGAGCAAAGGCCGGGGTGTCCTCGCCGACGAGGTCCTGCCAGGTCAGGGAGAACACCTGCCAGCCCGGGCGTTGGACCAGGGACTGTCGCTTCTCCACGTCCCCCTCCAGCCTGCAGTCGGGCTTGCCGGGCATGGCGTGGTACTCGAAGCCGTCGCACTCGATCACGACCACCTGATTCAGCGCGGGCCCCTGGGCCCCATAGAGCACAAAGTCCGCGCGCATGGGCTGACCGGCCTCGGCGTGCAGGTCCACCTGGGGCTTCATCACCCACACACACTCCCCGATTTGGAGGCGGAAGTCCTGGCCCTGGGGGGTGAGCTCCACACCGCTCTGGGCCTGGAGCCAGCTCACGAAGCGCTCTTCGAGCTCGGACTCCAAGACCGAGGACACGTTGGTGCCGCTCAGGCCCCCGCTGGCGCCGTCGAACTCGTGCTTGCTGTCCAGGATCTCCTGCAGCATGTCCTGGGCGACCTTGCTGGAGAGCAGGGGCAGGTGCCGCTGGGCCTGGTGCGCGAACAGGCACAGGTAGCAACCGTCCCGCCCCTGCTGCTGGCAGCCGCAGCCCCGCAGGCCGTCCAGCGCGAGCTGGAGCAGCCCAAAGACCTGCTCCCGGTCCTGATACTCGCGCAGGTAGCCGGTGCCCCCAGGCACGGTGTCCAGCAGCACCAAGAAGTGCTTTCGCTGGTCCTTCTTGCCCGGCACGGGCTCGGACATGGTGCCCACCCCCAGGTGGATGGGGCGCCCCTGGAAGCGGCGGCGCAGGGCAAAGTTCAGGGCGGCCTGGAAGCTGCGCTGCTTCTGCTCCACCTGCACCTGGGAGAAGGGCATCAGGAAGCGAACGGCCTCCGAGCGCAGCTCCCGCGACAGGTACAGGGGCAGCAGCGCCTTGTTGTCCTTGTTCCGCTGCGGGCAGCGGAAGTTGTGTCGCAGCTTGGGGTCCCGCCCACCGCTGCTGGGCTCCTGCACGCCCCCGCAGTCGGCGCAGACCATGAAGCCCTGGGCCGAGACCTCCTCGCCGGCCAAGCGCAGCTTGGGCCCCCCGTCCACGGCGGTGCGCGGCCCGGTGTTGAGCTCGGTGTAGCGCAGCTCCCGCACGTACTCGAAGCCAAAGCCCAGCTCCGGGTGGACCAGGGCCTGCCCTTCGGTCTCCAGCACCTGATACAGACCCATCAGGTGGTAGGACTGGCGCTCCCGCTCTTCGCTGTCGTCCACCGTGGTGCTGAGCACGCGGTCGGCCACCGAGCGCACGGTGCTCAGGGAGAGCAGCGCGCGCACCTGGCCCTTGTCCCCCCACTGCGGGTCTCCGCACCTGGGGCAGCCCGGGTCTTTGCAGGGCTCCTGGGGGTTGACCGGCTGGATGCTGTGGTGGTGGCAGGTGGGGCAGATGCGGTGGTAGCGCACCAGCTTGGCCTTGGGGCCCAGCTCCAGCTCGGTGACGCGGACCTTGTGGCCGTCGGCGTAGAAGGTGTTGAAGGGCGCCAGCTCCCGCAGGGCGCGGGCGGCCGGCCGCTGGTAGCTCCGCTTGTCGTAGTGCCGCTCGGTCTGGTCGCCGGGCCCCTGACGGTTCTCGGCCAGCAGCGAGTGCAGCTCCACGCCAGCCTCTGGGAAAGCGTAGTTGGGAAGCAGGGAGCGGTTGGCGAGCACGTTGAGGGGGTAGGTGCGGCGCAGCTCGCCGATGAGCTGGGAGAGCACCAGCCGGTGGCGGTTGAGCTCCTTGATCTCCAGCGCGGCGTCCCCCACCAGGGTGGGGTCGGCCTCGATCTGCTTGATGCGCTCGTTGGCCTTCTGGCGCTCGTAGGCGTACTGCTTGATCTGCGCCTGCAGCTCCGCAAACGCCCCGGGGATCGCCTGCTCCAGCCCGTGGGCCTGATCCTGCACCCAGGCCGTCAGCAGCGCTTGGGTCTGGGGGCGCAGGCCGGTCTGGGAGAAGCGCTCCAGGAAGCCCGCCAGCAGGCGCTCCCGGTGCTCCTTGAAGTAGTCCAGAAAGCGCCCCGGAAAGACCTGCGCGCCCTGCTCGCTGAGCACCAGGCTGGCCTTGGCGGGGATGGCTTCGGCGCCGGGGTCGTCTTGGGCCCAGCGGTCCATGCACCAGGCCGAGAGCTGGCGCTGGAGCATCGCGGTCGCCCCCAGGAACACACCGGGGGTGGCGACCTGACCGTCCAGCATGCGCTCGGGCTCGGCGAAGAAGTACAGGTCGTGGTTCTTGAAGGTCGCCAGGGTGAAGATGAGGGCGTTGCCCGTCTTTCGACCTGCGCGGCCCACCCTCTGCAGGTAGTTGGCCGGCGTGGGGGGCACGGAGCACAGCAGGGTGGCGGAGAGGTCACCGATGTCCACGCCCATCTCCAGCGTGGGCGTACACACCAGCAGGTTGGGCGCCAGAGGGTCCTGGGGGTCGGGCGAGGCCAGGAAGCGCTGCTCGAGCAGGGTGCGGGGCTCGCGCTCCAGCAGGCCGGTGTGCTCGGCGGAGAGCACGCGGCTGCTCTGCTCACGGGCGTAGACCTGGGCGTAGAAGCCGGGCTGGGGCTTCTGAGACACAAAGCGCTCCGGGGCCCGGAAGCGCCAGACCGGGCCGCCGGCGATGACCTGGGTCTCCGCGGCGTGCAGGTGCTGGTGGCGGTGCCCGTCCCGCAGGCGGCCCAGCTCCAGGCTCAGGTGCAGGGCGTCGGGGCGCAGGCCCCAGGTCTCGGCGCCGCCCTCGGCGTCCCGCTGCTCCAGGATGCCGGCCTCCACCAGGTGGGCCAGGAGCTGGCGGTAGACGCGGGCCACGTCGTCGGGACCGGGGCTGCCCCAGTCCAGGCAGCGGTTCATCCAGTCGCCGTACCAGCCCGCCGCCGAGCGGCGGGAGAAGGGCGAGGCAAAACGTTTTCCCTTGGCGTAGGAGCTCACATAGCGGGGGCGCCGCGTGCGGCGGCCGAAGTAGCTGATGTGGGGGTTCTTGCGGCGGTTGAGCAGGAAGGCGTTGCCCAGGCTGCGCCGGTAGCTCTCCAGGTAGGGGTGGTGGATGCCGCCCTGGTGTCGCATGCGGTGGAGCAGGCCCAGCACGAAGGCGCGGGGCAGGGCCTTGGGGCCGGCCAGCCCGTCCTGGGCCAGCCACTGCTCAAAGCGCTGCTGCGCCTGCTCCAGGCGCTGGGGATCGATGGCCAGGGTGCTGGCCCCCGTGCGCTCCAGGCTGCGCCCCAGGCTGGCCATCAGGCCGAACTCCCGGGTGAACTCCCAGCCCATGCGGGCGCGCAGGATGTTCCACAGGCGCTGGTGGCGGCCCTTGCCCTTCTTCTCCACGTAGGTCGTGAACTCGGGCAGTTCCCGCAGGTCGGGCGGGAAGAAGGCGGCCATGGTCCAGGCCGCGCCCTGCTCGGCCTTCCAGTGCTCCAGGAAGGCCTTGGGGGCGCTCTCCAGGGTCAGGGTCTCCCCCCGGTCCTGGGCGGCGCGCAGGACGGCCTGCATGGCCACGCGCAGGTGAATGCGGAAGCTGCGGGCGCCAAAGAACCCGGCCCGGTGGCTGGCGTCCTGCACCGAGTCGGTGAAGGCCAGCAGCTTGGGGTCGTGGTGGTAGTCCGACTGGAAGAGCTGGGAGATGACCACGCTGCTCAGGCTGGCGGCGCGGGCGCCCAGGATGCGCAGGGCGTCTTCGCTCTCGCAGCAGGGGCACTGGGCCAGAAAGCGCCCCCCGTTGCCCAGGCGCTTCTCCACGATGACGGGCACGCCGGTCCCCTGCCCCTGGTCGTCCACGGGCTCCACGCCCATGACCACGCCGCCGCTGGGATCCAGCCAGTGGATCAGCTCCCCCACCCGCTGCTCGTGGTCCAGGGGGCGCAGCCACAGAAAGCGCGCCGCCCGGCTGCTCTCCATCCAGTGCTGGCCCACCGCGCCGGGGTCCCAGGTGAGCTGGCCCTTCTGCTGGTCGGCTTCCGTCTCCGCGCAGGCCAAGCCCACGGCGCCGCACTCGCGGCAGTGGGCCTGCACACCGGCCAGGGGCTTGGAGCGGTCGGGGTTGGGCTGCTCGGTCCACCACACAAAGCGCGGGACCAGCCCGTCGATGCCCGGGGACTCACCGATCTCGGGCTGCTGCTCGGGGCGCTGGCGGTTGGGGAGCACGCGCAGCAGGCGGGTGAGCTCCCGGCTCCAGAGCTGCATCTGCAGGGTGACCAGCGGCAGGGTCTTGGAGCCCTGCTTGCGGCGGGCGTGGGCCAGCAAGCCCAAGAAGGAGTCGAGCAGCGCGCCCAGGGCGTCGTCGCGGTAGGCGCGCAGCTCCGGCATGCGCTCGTGCAGGCGCTGGGCCAGCTTGGGCAGGGGCCGAGGGTGCGCGGCGCAGAGCGCCAGCAGGTGGTCCAGCAGGGGGTGCGCGCGCAGGGCGTCGCCCAGGGCCACCGGGTCGTCGAAGACCTGGCCCAGCCAGAGCTGCTGCTGCTGGCTCAGCCAGGCCTCCGCGTCCGGTCCGGGGTGCAGGGCGGCGAGCTGGGCGCGGTCAGGCAGCGGCGTGGGGCCGGTGGCCTGTCGCAGAAACTCCCGGCGGGGCACGCGCTGCTCCCCCACCACGGCGCTGGGGTGGAAGTCCGCGTCAAAGACCAGGCCGGCGAACTCCGAGAGCCGGGCCACTGAGTCGCCGTCCGCGCTGCCGCCGATGGTCGCCGAGGTCCCCGCGCAGATCAGGTGCCCCGGGGGCGTGCCCAGGCGGGCCTTGAGGCGCCGGATCAGGCAGGCCACGTCCGAGCCCTGGGCGCCGTCGAAGGTGTGCAGCTCGTCGATCACCAGGTAGCGCAGGGTCTGGGGGCCGTTGTGGGACCACAGCTTGCGCTCGTCGGGGCGCAGCAGCATGAAGTCCAGCATCTTGTAGTTGGTGAGCAGGATCTGTGGGGGGTGCTTGCGCAGCACGTCCTTGTCTTCGATCACCTGCTCGGGGCCCATCTTGCGGGTGCCCCCCTTGCCGCCCACATACAGACCCACGCGCAGGCCGTGCAGGCGCGGATCTTCGTGGATGGCCTGGGCGAAGCGCCGGGCCTGGTCGGTGGCCAGGGCGTTCATGGGGTAGATCAGGATGGCCTGCACCCCCGGCGTGTCCCGGTGCCGCTGGCAGTGGTCCAGGATGGGGTACAAAAAGCACTCGGTCTTGCCCGAGCCGGTGCCCGTGGTGATCAGCGTGTTGCGCGGCTGGGCCTGGTCGCTGGAGAGCTGCTCGAAGGCCTGCCGCTGGTGGGCGTAGGGCACAAAGGGCGGCCCGACGTCCAGCACCGGAGGCGCGTCCGCGGGCGCGCTGGCAAAGGGCAGGCCCAGGCGCAGGTAGGGCCCGGCGAAGAGGCCGTTTTTCCCGGCCAGGTGCGCCTGCAGGGCGTCGTCCACCGCGGCGTCGGAGAGGGCCAGGGTGGCCCCCACGTAGTCCAGCAGGTTGTCCTGGAGCTGGCGGGCGACGACGCTGGGGATCACTGGGTCACCCCCCGGGCCACAAAGGCGTTGTAGGCCTGGGTCATGTCGGCCTCCCGGTCGCAGCGGTCAAAGGGCGGCTGGTAGCAACCCAGGTTGTCGCGGGCCCACTCCGGCAGGGGGTCGCCGGGCTGGGCGTCGCGGATCTCGTTCCACTCCTTTCGGGAGAGCCCCACGCCGTTCAGGCCGCGGTTGTTGGTGAACACGATGCGCCCGCGCTGGTCGTACCAGGTGTCGCTCTCGTAGCCGCGCAGCACCGGGAACTGTACGCGGTAGATCAGGCAGAGCTCTTCCGCTGTGAGGCCCAGGGCGATGGCGGCCAGCGCGTCTAGCTCCACCAGCGCCTGCCGGCGGGAGAAGGGAGAGCGGAGGGGGGTGTCCCAGGTCCAGTGGTCCACCAAGTGGGACCAGTCGGGCAGCCGGGGGTCGGTCTTTGTGTGGGTGTCGCCGGCGAAGTCAGGCTGGTAGAGCTCCGACCAGAGGTCGGCGTAGTGGGCGGTGAGGCAGTTCAGGCGGAGGGCGCGCGAAATCAACTGCGTGGGTGCCTCTGGCCTAGCGAATGCAGCAATCGTCTGCTCATAGATGTCGCTCTTCCCCGTGGACTTGGCGAAGAAGTCATACGGAATGGAGGAGAAGAACCCCGCGCTGGCGACCAACTCCTTCGGTGACGAATACGTAAACGAGATCACAGTGTGAGTGTGGGCAGCCCCGGGGGGCAAAATCGCCAGCGCCAGCGTGCGCTCTCCAGTAGGCGGAGCCATTCGGCGATGGACGTGCCTAAACGACTCCGTCACCGGCCGCCCCTGCCAGTGCGGCGTGCGCTCCCGGTAGGTCTCCGCATCACAGGCCGGCACGTAGTTCGTGCGGGGCAGGTAGTCCGCCGGCATGTCCATCCAGTCCACCACGCTGTAGTCCTGGTTGTGGCGGCAGCCTTCGTTGGGGGTCTTGTTGAAGGGGGTGCCCACGTAGAAGTGGGGGCCGGAGACCACCCACTCGCTGGGGTCGGCAGGGAAGCGGACGTCCCGCTTGATGGTCCCGTTGCGCTGCGCTCCGGTCTCATCGAAGCACACCGTGGCGAAGAACTGCCCCTCCAGATCCGCCAGGGTGCGCGGCGCCTGGGCCAGCTTGCGCAGCACGCTCAGGATCTCCTGGCTGTGGACCACCGGCAGCCGGGCCTGCAGGGCCGGCGTGCCAGGGGGGTCGTAGAGCTTGGCGAAGAGGCCCAGGGTGGCCTGGTCCACGTGGACGATGCGGGAGCAGTGGCCGCGCAGGTCCCAGTTGCCCTCGTCGTCTTTGATTCCGGGGACCTCGCCGAGGCCGTCGTGTTCCAGCGAGGCGTCGAGGGTGCGGGGGTGGAAGAGGTTGGACACACAGCGGAAGTCTACCGAGACGTCCTCTCGGCCTCCCCAGACTGTGAAGCAGTAGGGCCGCTGGTGCGTGACACCCTCAAAGAGACTGAGCTGGTTCTTGGCGAGACCAACCAGCCGCATCCGGGGGAAAGCGTGGCTGCGCAGGGCCCCGCCCTTGGGGTCATCAAAGATGCCTGCCTGGTGGAACATGCCGCCGATGCCAGCGCGGTCCAGCACACGCCAGCCCAGGCTCAAGAAGGCCTTGTACAGATTCGTCTGCACCCCCTTCAACAGTGGATAGTTCCCCACCCCATTCAAAAAGGCCTTCTGCCCCTCCAGCCCCTCAAACTCCCCCAGATACGCGGCAAGGGCCTCCGGCTGCTCCAGAGTCTGTGCGCGCTGATCGGCCATCTTCTTGGCGGACATGCGCCGGATGACCAGGCGGGGGTCCAGATCCGACAGGATGCCGCCCTCGTTCCACTGCAGCTTGATCCACGGCGGATTTCCCACCACCACGTCAAAGCCACCATTCGCCAACACCTCCGGGAACTCCAGGGGCCAGTGCACAAAGCGGTGGGTCTGTGCGAGCTCGGCGGCCAGGTCCAGGCGCCGGGCGGTGGGGCTGTCGCTGCCCGCATCCCGGCGGCGGCCCGCCAACAAGAGCTCCAGATCGGCCAGCCACTGCTCTCGGCTGGGCAGCTCGGCGGCGCGCTGCAGGGGCCAGAACCACAGGGCGCACCAGTAGTCCATGACGGCCCGCAGGCGCTTGCCGGCGGAGTCGTCGTCCTGGGCCTGGCGCCAGGTCGCGGCCAGGGTGTCCTCGTCTGCGGGGTCGGTGTTGTCAGGTTCCGGCCAGACGGGGCTTGGGGGGGTGCAGGCGGCCAGTGTCTTGCGCCGATGCGCCGCTACCTCCTCCCACAGACTGTCCACCTGCTCCGACAGCTTCTGGAGGCGGGCCCGGTGTGCGGGGCTCCAGGCGGCCTTGAGGGTCTTGTGCCAGGCCTTGAGCTCGGCCACGCGCTCGGGGAGCAGGGCCTTGACGACCTTGTCGCCGTCGAAGGGGGCCATGCCGGTGGTGGGCAGCAGGAAGTGGTAGATGGCCTGGGGAGCGCGGGGGCCCTGCAGGGGCTCGGGGGCGGCCTCGGTCCAGTTGGGGGGCTTGTTCTTGCCGGCCTTGTGCAGGTGCTTGGGGGTGTAGACGGCCAGGCGGGCGCCCACCAGGGAGTTGCCGGTGACGATGCGCGGGTCGAAGAAGGGTGCGGGGGCGCCCGGGCGCAGGGTGTTCAGCCACAGGGAGACCTTGCCCAGCTCGGTGGCGAGGGGGTTCTGGTCCACGCCGTAGCACTGGGTGGCGGCCATGTGGGCCTTGACCCGCTGGAGCTCGCGGGGGTAGTCGGCGGCCGGGATCTGCTGGCCCAGCTCGGCGGACTTGCGGTCCAGGTAGGCGTGGGCGAGCTGCTCGATGACCTCGTTCAAGAAGGCGCCGCTGCCCATGGCGGGCTCGCAGATGCTCAGGGTGAGCAGCGCGTCGGCGGGCAGTGCGTCGGGGGCGCCGTCCTTGCCGATGCGCTCCTGCAGGGTGTAGCGGACCAGGGCGCGGGTGAGGACCTCGGGGGTGTAGAAGCTGGCGGACTTCTCGCGGTCGCGGCCGGCCAGGCGATACAGATAGCTGCCCCGAGGGTAGCGCTTGCGGGCGCCGGTCTTGGGATCGCGCACGACCTCCGCGTCGTCGTAGCGGTCGATGTGGGACTCGGGCACGAAGAAGCTGCGAGCGTCGGGCTTGCCCTTCTTCTCTGGGTTGGCGACCTCGATCAGATCGACCTTGGCGAAGAAGCCGGTGTAGGAGAGCAGGCCCTCGTAGACGGCGCCGAGCTGGTTGATGCCCAGGCTGGCGTAGGAGATGCGGCCGCGCTGGCGGTGCTTGCCCTCCTCTGACAAGGAGAGGAGCTGGATGACGCGCTGGAGGGCGGCGTTGCGGAAGCGGACCCGGGCCAGGATGGAGAGCTGGGTGTCGTCAAAGAGGCGGCTGTGCAGGCCGCGGATGCGGAAGCCGGCGGCGTCCATGCCCGCCGCGTTCAGGGACTGCTGGGCGGCGACGCCGTGGCCCTGGTTGACCAGCTTGAAGAGCTGCTGGAGGCTGTGGTGCAGGAAGTAGCCTTCCTGGGCCTGGGGGGTGCTCAGGGGGACCTGCTCCAGATCGCGCAGGGACTCCAGGCTGTAGCCGCGGCGGTAGGACTCGGAGCGCATGGGGACGACGCCCAGGGCGTCGCTGCGGGACTCGACGTAGAACAGGAAGATGAGGCGATACAGATAGACCAGCAGCTCGCGGGTGAGCTGGGTGGGGTCGACGGACTCGGCGGACTCGCTGCTGCCGAAGACGCCGCGGCGGCGCACGGTGCGCAGGTACCAGGCGGTTTCATTGCCCAGGATCTCGATGGCCTGCTCGGCGCCGCGTCGCAGGTCGCCGGAGACGGAGAAGGCGTGCTTGTGGCTGGACTCGTCCAGGTGCTCGTGCAGGGAGACGCCGTCGCTGGGGACCAGGGCCTGCTGGTGGAGCAGGGCGGCCATGGCGCGGAAGGCGGCGGACTGGCGGCGGGCGTAGAGGGCGTCCAGGTCAAAGGCCAGGGCCTGGCCGCGGCCCCACTTGTGGCGGTGGGTCAGCACGATCTCGGAGCCGCCCAGGAAGAGCACCCAGGTGGGGGCGTCGTCGTGGCGGAAGAGCTCGCGGTCCAGGAGCTCGCGCCAGGTGAGCTCGGGGGTCTTGGTGTCGGGGCCCAGCTGGGGGTACTGGTCGCGCAGGGGCTGGGCGTCCAGGGGGTCCTGGTCGGGCTGGGGGGCGGGGGCTTCGATCACCCACAGGGCGGCCTGGCCGCCGCGGCGCTCTTCGTGCAGCAAGGGGAGCTGGGTGCCGCCGGGGAGCTCGACGGTCTGGGGGCTGCGGGTGTAGCCCAGGGCGTCCAGCAGGTGGGCGTGGAAGGCGTGGGCGAGCTGCCAGCGCTCGCTGAGGGCCTGGGGGCCAAGCTCAGCGGCCTGGGCGCGGGCGTCGAAGTAGCGGCCGGCCAGCCCCCCCAGGCGCTTGTAGGGGGCGCGCACGGGCGGGGTGGCGCTCTCGGCGTCGGCCCACTGCTGGAGCAGAGGCTTGAGGTCGCTCTCGAGCAGGGCGTCCAGGTAGTGGTGGGAGTAGAACTCCCCGCGGTTCTCGATGCCGGTGAGGTCCAGGGCCATGGGGCGCTCTCAGGCGGGGCGGACCAGCACAGCGGCCAGTCGCGTGGTGGGGGGGCCGGGCTTGACGGAGTTCTGGATCCAGTCGTGGCGGCTCTTGTAGACGCGGTCGAGCTCCTGGCGCTGCTGCTGGAGCTGGCGCTCTTTGACGCTCTGGGCGCCGATGAGGCGCTGCTGCTGAGCCTGGAGCTGCTCCAGGCTGCGGCCGTGCCAGCCGCGGAGCTTGCGGACGGCGGGGCGGAGCTGGGCGACGGCGTCCCGCTGGTACTCCAGGGAGACGCGGCGCATGTGGTCGCCAAAGGCGCGGACGGCGGCGGGGAGGTTCGCGCTGAGGGGGGCGGTGTCCAGGGACTGGCCGGTGTTGGGCAGAGGCTGGTCCAGGCCGACGGCGGCAGCGAGGCTCTCGAAGGGCTGGAGCTGCAGGTCGCCGGGGCCGCGCAGGACGACGGCCCCCCACTCCACCCGAACGGGGACGGAGCGCTGGTTGGCGAGCACGCCCTGGAAGATGTAGGCGGCCTGGCCAGGCTGCAGGTGGGCGTGCACCGGGAGCACGGGAGCCTCGTGGCGGCGGAAGGTGGCCAGGACGCGGTCGTTGAGCCACTCGGCCACGGGGTGCTGCTCCCAGAAGAGCTCCCACTCGGGCCAGCCGTCTTCGGTGTTGCGGGCCTGGGCGTAGGCGTCCATGACGCGCTTGCGGTCGGTGCTGAGCTTGAGGCGGCCGTCCTTTCCGCGCTGGAGCTGGGGGGGCAGGTAGCGGTAGCGGGTGGCCAGGTCCGGGGGCATCTGCAGGACGAAGCCGGAGAGCTCGGGCTCCCACTGGACCAGCCTGTCCTCGCCGTCGGCCAGCAGCTCTCCAAAGCCCAGGCGGGCATACTCCAGGTCAGAGGGTAGGAGGCGGAATGGGCGGGTGGTCTCCGGCTCCTCCTCCTCCTCTTCCTCGAGCAGGGCCTGGAGCCAGTCGTCGTCGTCCTGGGGCTGGTCGTCGGCGTCGGGGAGCACGGACTCGGGGGACTCGCCGGACTCGATGGCCTGAGCGATGCGGCGCTCTTCCTGGACGGCGTCGTGGAGCTTCATGAGCCAGGCCACGTCGCCCAGGTTGGCGGCGGCTTCGCCCTCCTTGTCGATCAGGCGCTTGAGGATGCGCATGTCGCCCTGCAGATCGGGGTGGCCGGGGTCGGAGAGCAGGTAGCGGATGATGGGGGGCTCGCTCTGGCCGAAGCGGTCGATGCGGCCGTTGCGCTGCTCCAGGGTGATCAGCGACCAGGGGATGTCGAAGTGGACCAGGTGGTGGCAGGTGTGGTGGAGGTTCAGGCCTTCGGCGGCGGCGTCGGAGCCCAGGAGCAGGCGGAGGCTGCCCTTTTCGTTGGAGAAGTCCTGGACCAAGGCGTACTGCTCCTGGTCGGGGAGGGAGCCGTGGAAGGTGGCGATCTGGCCCTTGCGCCACTTGTGGAGCTCGCCCTTGCGGGCGGCGGTGGTCTTGAGGCCGTAGCGGGCGGCGAGCTGCTCTTGCAGCATGTCCAGGGTGGCGCGGCGCTCGGAGAAGATGACGACGCGCTTGCCGGGGGTGCCCTTGCGGTAGCCCAGGTCGTCCAGGAACTGGAAGAGGGCCTGGAGCTTGGACTGCTGGGCGGTGGAGATGGCGGAGACGGTCTGTGTGAGGTCGTCGATGACCTGCAGGTCGTGGACCACGTCGTCGGTCTGCTCGCGCTTCTCCAGCTTGCGGCGGCGCTCGGCGAGGGTCTGGAGGCAGGCGGCGGGGCTGGAGAGCAGGGCCTTGAGGAGCAGGACGCGGAAGAGGGCGTCGGTCTTGCGGGAGCGGCCGATGGTGTGGAAGCGGGCGCCGCGGACGGCGAGCAGGGCGGCCTCTTCGGGGTCGGTGCAGCGGGGGGCCAGGGTGCCGAGCTGGCGCTCGTGGAAGCTGCCGGAGGCGCCGGCGCGGACGTCCTTCTGGAAGCGGCGGATGAAGAGGCCCTGGACCTCGTCCTTGGTGTACTGGCTGGGGTCGGCGATGGCCGTGGGCTCCAGCAGGTGCATGAGGCTGGCGAAGGACTCGGGGCGGCCGTCGTGGGGGGTGGCGGAGGTCAGGATGAGGGCGTCGGCGGTGCGGGCGAGGAGCTGGGCCAGGCGGGCGCGCTGGGAGGCCTTGGTGCCGCGCTCGGCGACGTTCTGGCACTCGTCGATGACGACGGCGTCCCAGTGGGCGTTCTCCAGGTAGCCGCGGTAGCGCGCATCCTTCTTGAGGGTGTCGATGGAGACGATGACGCGGTCGAAGTAATGGAAGGGGTTCTGGTTGGCCGGGATGCGGCCCTGGACGCGCTGGATGCCCACGGAGTCCAGGCGGACCAGGGGGATGGTGAAGCGGGCCCAGAGCTCCTCCTGGAACTGGGCCAGGATGGACTTGAGGGCGACGACCAGGATGCGCTGTCCCCTGCCCCGCTGGATGAGCTCGGAGAGCAGGACGCCGACCTCGATGGTCTTTCCGAGGCCCACGCCGTCGGCCATGAGGATGCGGGGGCGGGGCTGGCGGAGGGCCTGGGCGGCGGGGGCCCACTGGTAGGGGCTCTCGCGGATGGCGGCGCGGTGGCCGATGACCAGCCGGGGGTCGGTGGGCGGGCTGCGCCGGAGCAGGGCCTCCAGGTAGAGGCGGCTGCGGCGGTGGCCGGGGCTGGGGTCCGGGACGAGCTCGGTGTCTTCGGGCCGCAGGACGGTGACGGGGTCCAGGGTGTCCAGGAAGGTGGCCTCGTGGCCGCGCACCAGCTCAGAGAGGCCGATGACCTGGACAGCCGTGCCTTGTTGGGCCGGGAGTGTGCGGCGGACCAGCCACTCCTCGTCCCGGATCTCGACGCGCTGGCCTGGGGGGTAGGTGTTCAGGGTGCTCATGGGGCGTCCATGGGGTGCGGGACCGGCGGGCGGCCGATGCGCTCGAGGCAGTGGTTGAGGGCGTCGAGGTCGTCGTCGAAGCCCACGATGGAGTCGAAGTCGGGCTCGCCGGCGGAGTCATCGGGGTCGGCGAAGTAGAGGCAGGCGACCTGGGCCCAGAGGCGCGCATCGTCGGTGAGCTGGTCCCAGTCGTTGAGGAGCTCGGTGCAGGCGGCGTGGATCGTGGCGGCCGTGGGGAGGTCGACGAAGGGGGAGGTCTGGGCGGCGGTTTGGGCGGTTTGGAGGTGTTGGTCGATGCGGGCCCGGATTGCGTCTATGTGAAGCAGAGGCTGCTGCCGGAGGTGGAGGATCTGGTCTCGTAGGCTGCGCAAGGGTGCTTCCCCCCGGGGTCTTTGGCGGATGGCCTGCTTGGGGCCGCAGAGGGTAGCATGCACGCCTTCTTCTGCGCATTGCGGGCGCAGGGGTGAACGCGCATTGCGCCCAAGGACGGGGAGCCCATGAGCCTCACCAGCCGAGCAGACAGTCCCAGCGGCCGGGCTGTGTTCAAGCAGTGGATGCGGAAGCCCGAGTGTCGGCCCGGCGAGCCGCTGCGCGTGCCTTCCTGCGGGGGCAGTCCGGCGCTGATGGGGACCGCGTTCGACTACGCGATGCGGGCGGGCTTTGAGGTCCTGTGGCCGGAGCGCTGCGAGAGCGGGCCGCTGATTGCCGAGCGGGCCCCCCTCGCTCAGCGGAGTCGTGAGCAGGCGCGGGCTTGTGAGGCGCTGCTGGAGCGGGCCCTGCAGGACCTGCAGACCTGGGAGGATGCCGAAGCGCTGACTCGGGCGCAGGCTCGGGCGTGCTGGGATCTCGCGCTGCTGGAGCCCATCGGGCGGGGCGTCGCGTCGGTCGCGCCCGATACGTGGATTGGTCGCGAACCGCCCCCGGGGTGGCTGGAGGAGTTGCAGGCGCTCTACGCGGAGATCACCTGGGACGCCTTCGTGCCCGCGGAGCGCTGCCTGCTGAACCCAGGCTTTGGCGAAGGCTCGCTGATTGTGGGCGGGGCGGACGCCGACCTGGTGCTGGATGACCTGCTGATCGACATCAAGACGACCAAGGACCTGCGGCTCAGGCTCAAGGATGTGCGCCAGCTTGTGGGCTACGCCATCCTGGCGCGGGCCTACGGCTTCAACGGTGGGCCCCCGGAGCCCATCGAGCGCGTGGGGATCTACTACAGCCGATCGGGGGAGCTGGTGGTGTGGGAGCTGGACGATTGTGTGGATGCGGAGGGGGAGAGCGCGGTGTTGGAGGAGCTAGTTCGGGCGCGCTGACTCGGGAGTCTGGTATGAAGAAGTCGTCCAACGTACCAAAGCTCTCCTGGGAGGGGTCATGCCAGCAGGCATCTCCGCATTCGACCTGAATCAACCTGATCTTCCCACCCTGCTTGAGCGGGTGAATCGTGGAGAGATCCAGCTGCCCGACTTCCAGAGGGGCTGGGTATGGAAGGAAGAGGGCATTCGAGCGCTGGTGGCGAGCATCTCGCTTGCCTATCCAATCGGCGCACTCTTGATGCTGAAGACGGGCGGGAGACCGGCATTTCATCCCCGGCCGATTGAGGGAGCACCAAGGGTCAACCGCGCTCCAGAGTTGCTGCTGCTTGATGGCCAGCAGAGAATCACGAGTCTGTTCCAGGCACTGAAGAAGAACAGCCCCGTGGAGACACAGGACGAGAAGGGAAAGGCGATTGATCGCTGGTTCTACCTGGATATCAGGGCGTGTCTAAACGAAGACACGGAACGGACAAACGCAATCCTCAGCACACCCTCGGACCGGGTGATTCGGACGAACTTCAACCGTGACGTAGTGAAGGATCTCAGCAGTCCCGAACAGCAGTTCAAGCACTGGGCGATACCACTTGAGGTTGCATTCGACGCAGAGAGGGCAGCCACTTGGCACGCCGAACAAATGACCTGGGCCTTCGGAAATGGAACGGCGCAGGAAACCCTTTCAATCTTCAGCAAGTTTAGAGAGACCGTTCTACAGAACCTTAGAACCTACCGTGTACCGGTCATCGAACTCGCTCAGAACACCGACCATGCCGCGGTCTGCCAGGTGTTCGAGAACGTGAACACTGGAGGCGTGAAGCTCACCGTGTTTGAGCTCCTCACAGCGATGTTCTCGGCCGAGGACGAGGACTTCAGACTGCGCGCAGACTGGTACGGTGTCTTCGAGAATGAACGACTCCAGCAAGAGGGCCGGTCTCAGCGGATGCACCGGTATCCAGTCCTGCGCACGATTCGTGCAAGGGATTTCATGCAGGCCGTAACGCTCCTCTCTTCATTTGAAGCAGTGGAATCGGGCGAAGGCACAGCGGTGGGCTGCACCCGAAAGGACATGCTGAACCTGAAGCTGGAGTCGTATCGGAAGACAGCGGACCGTCTGGAAGCCGGGTTCATCAGGGCAGCAAGGATGCTCGAGCGCCTGTGTATCTACGACGAGCGCAATGTCCCCTATCCCACTCAGTTGGTCCCTCTGGCAGCGGTACTTGCCCGTCTGGGCGGAAAGGAAGAGAGCGAGAAAACCCGCAAGAAGCTCGAGCGCTGGTACTGGTGTGGTGTGTTTGGGGAGCTGTATGGGAGCAGTACAGAGACCCGATTCGCACACGACCTTACCGACCTTCTCAAGTGGGTCGATGACGATGACCGAGAGCCGACCACCGTACGGGACAGCAGTTTCGAGCCTACACGCCTCCTTACGCTCCGGACCCGGAACTCAGCGGCATACAAAGGCATAGCAGCACTTCTGCTTGCCCAAGGATGTCGGGACCTTGCCCGGGGGGATACCGTCTCCGACATCTCCCGCGCAGGCGACGCGATCGACATCCACCATCTGTTTCCCCAGAAGTGGTGCAAGAGTATGGGAATCCCATCCTCTGACTACAATGCCATCTACAACCGAACCCCCCTGGCTCGCCGCACGAACCAACGAATCTCAGGCCATGCCCCCAGCCACTACCTGGAGCTTCTCGAGCGCGCTGACGTCGATGCCAAGCAACTGAATGCCTACTGTCGGACCCACTTGGCATCACCTGAGTTGATGCGGGCGGATACCTACGAAGAGTTCAAAATCGACCGCTCCAGACGACTGCTGGACCTGATCGAGAACGCAACAGGAAAAGAGATCAACGGACGAGACAGCGACAGTGTTCGGAAGAACTTCGGCGCTGCCCTCCCCCGCTCACCCGGGGACATCAACACACCAACGCTCGTCCTCTACGGCCGGTACGCCGTCCTGGAGGAGTTGGCTGGCGGCGGAATGAGCCGAGCCTACCGAGCTTTCGACAACGAGAGCCGTCAGCAGGTCTTCATCAAGCAGGCTCCCGTCGGGGAAGACCTGAACGCGGTTGCGCTGCGTCGAGAGCTTCAGATCTACACAAAGCTCGAACGGGCTGACGTGGCGGGAAGCCTGAAGATCCTGGATGTGCACCAGGACGACACCACCATGGCCCTGGTCACAGAGTTGGCTGACGGCGGTACTCTGGAGAGCTACGTCCGTTCTCAAGGTGGCACTCTCGGCCCATCCGAAGTCCAGCGAATCGGGTTGGAGGTTGGCGCAGCGCTTAGCAACCTCCACCAGTTGGACGTCGTACATCGGGACCTCAAGCCCGAGAACGTACTCCGCGTCCAAGACCGTTGGAAGCTGGGGGACTTCGGCCTCGCAAAGAACCTCGTTCGCCTGCAGTCACGCAGGACACTCGCTGGCAGTTGGACCCCTGGCTACGCTCCCGAAGAGCAGGTCCTACAAGCAGAACCACACCCCTCCATGGATGTGTATGCCTTTGGGAAGGTCCTCACATACATGCTCACCGGGCAGACGGATCCGGACCAACTCCAGCTGCCGGAGTGGCGCGAACTGCTTCGGGCCTGCACCCGTCCCCAGCCGGGCGATCGCCCAACGCTCGAGTCTGTGTTGAGTCAGCTGGCTGAGCTTCCTTATTGAAGCGAACTTGGCCGGCTGTTCTCACCCCGGCGGGTGCCCCACCACAAACCCCACCACCTCCTCCACCGTGTCCACAAACCCAAGCTGCTCGCCGTAGCCCTTCCCCTTGGCCAGAGCCTCCAGCAGCGGCCGCACGGGCAGGGTCTCGGTCCAGAACTGTCTCCCCAGGAACACCATCGGGGCGTGGCCGCCAAAGGTCTGGTAGTGGTTCTGGCAGGCGTCCATGAACACCTCCTGGACGGTGCCGGCGGAGCCGGGGGCGAACACGACGCCGTGGGTGGCGATGGCCAGCAGGCCGTCCTCGCGCAGGGAGTTGGAGAAGTACTTGGCCACGTGGCTGGCGAACAGGTTGCTGGGCTCGTGGCCGTAGAACCAGGTGGGGATGGCCAGGGACTGGGCGCCGCGGGGGTAGCGCTCCTTGAGGGCCATGGCGGCCTCGATGTAGCCGGGGTCCGTGTAGTGGGGCGCGCCGCCGAGCAGGGCGGCGACCTCCTCCAGGGCGCGGTCGGGGTGCGGGGCGAGCCAGGCGCCCAGGTTGCCGGCCTCCATGGCGCCAGGGCCCCCGCCGGTGGCGACGAAATAGCCGGCCCGGGTGAGCTCCCGCCCCAGGCGCAGGACCTGCATCCACTCGGGGGTGCAGCGCCGCATGCTGTGACCGCCCATGATGGCCACGACACGCTTGTCCTCGCCGGCGTGCAGGAGCTGAGCCAGAGCGTCGTCGATGGCGTGATCGTGGAGACGTTGGGCCAACGCATCCAGGACGGGCGGCGCCCCCTCGCTCCCCCGCAGAGCCTCGGAGTGGTCGTAGATCCGCGAGTCCAGCGTGTCGCGCGCGAAGCTGTCAGGGTCCCCGGGCACAAAGCCGGTGAGCAGCTCTTCCGGGGTGTAGAGGTGCGCGCGGTAGGGGTGGAAGGGCAGCCGAGGCGGGACCGGGAAGACGAGGGCGCCGATGCGCTGGGCACGGGCCAGCCCACCATCATCGAGCAGGCAGCCCAGCAGACAACTCCGACGCCCCAGGGCCCGCACGAGGTCATCCTGCCCGCACAGGTCGACGCCCTGGATGACCACGCCGTCCAGCGTGCCGTGGGCGTCCAGGTGGGCCTGCAGGCCGGCGATGCTCTCGATCTCCTTCACGGGGACTCCTGGTCTGGTCCCCTCCCCTATCCCGGAACGACCACCAGCTTGGCGCGGACCCGGACGGTGCTGCGGCTGGGGTTGTGGACGACCAGCATGCCGCGGTCGCCCAGCTCGCAGTACAGGTCCTCGATGCGGCTGGCGGTCTGGGGCTCGGGGCAGCGCTCGCCCTCCAGGTGGGCCTCGATGCGCACGGGGGCGCTCAGATCCACCCAGGTGGGGCCGGGCTCCAGCGGCAGGGTGCTGCGCCCGCCTGGCGGTACGGTCAGGGTGAGCCTGTCGTCGATGAGCCGCCCGATGTCCACGGTGTACTCAGCCTTTCGACCGCCCGCGGTGTAGGTCACGACCGCCCGTCCGGGGCGCAGAGCCTGCAGGGTGCCGTCCTCCTGCACGCTCAGGACCTCGGGGCGGGAGCTGACCGCGACCGGGTCGATGTAGGCGGGCGCGCCGTCGGGGCCCAGCACGCGCACGGTGGGGGGCTGCAGGGTCTGGGGCTGGAGCTGGCCATCCTCCTTGGGGAGCACCAGCCGGGTCTGGGTGGCGCTGAGCTCGAGCCGCTCGACCAGGGCGCAGTGGACCAGGACGCGGTGCTCCAGGGAGCCGGCCTTGAGCTGCAGCTCGGCATCGCCGTTGCCCAGGCAGGAGAACCCACCGGTGGTGAGCTGTACGACCTCCGCGCGGTTGCTGGAGAGCACCTGCACGGGCAGCTCCAGGCGCTCGCCGTCAGCGTCCAGCACCTTGGCCTCGGGGATCTGCAGGCTGCGGTCATGCAGGGTGACCTCGCTTGGGTAGTCGAGTGTCGTGGGCTGAGGGCCGCACCCCAAACCCAAGGCGGTGAGGACGATTGTGGTGCTCATCCGGATCCCTCCCTCTCCAGCTTCTCTTGGCTCGCCACCGAGAAGGGCGCCTCGGGCCGGGCCTTGAGCCGCTTGTACCCGATGGGCTCGCCGCTCAGGCAGCAGTAGCCGTACTCTCCGTCTTCGACCCGCTCCAGGGCGGCCTCCACCTGCTCCAGGCGCTGCTCGGTGCGCTGCCGCTCGGCCTTGGCCATGGACTGCTGCTGGAGCGCGTCCACCCGGGACAGCCGCCCGATGGGCAGGTCCAGATCCACGACCTCGTGGCGATCCCCGTCAGAGAGGGCGCTGAGGAGCTGCTGATGGAGGGAGCGGAGGTCGGCGATGAGCTCGCGCTCCTGCTCTGGGGTCAACTCTTTCACGCCCGCAGTCTACCTCCATCCCAAGCCCCCCGACCCAAGCGAGGTCACCCGCAGCCCAACCATCACTCCGCGCTGTAGGCGCCCAGCTCCAGGTCCGCGGTGGTGTCCTCGCTGCCGGTGGGGAGCTTGCCGGTGCTGCCGCCGTAGCTGGCGACGGGCTCGCCGGGGCCGTTGACCACGCCGTCCCCGTCGATGTCGGCGTAGGCCCACAGGTACACGATGGTGCCGGCGGGCACGGTCATGCTGTAGGGCAGGCTGCTCTCGGTGCTGAAGTCGGCGTAGTCCCAGGAGTCCATGCCGTAGGCCAGCTCCTTGAGCTTGGAGACGGCCAGGTCCCCGTCGGGGCGGTACTTGAGGGCGGCGACGTAGAGGGTGGTGCCCTCGGGGTAGTCCGCGAAGCTGCCGTCCTGGACGCTCAGGCTGCCGCTGATGGACAGGAAGGGGAAGGCGCCGAAGGGGGACTCATCGCCCAGGGGAACCTGGATGTCGTGGCCGCTCAGGTCGCTGCTCCCGACGCTGATGGGGTTGCCGTCGGTGTCGGGCTCGGAGATGTAGGCGCCCCAGGTGTCCGCGGCGGTGATCAGGTCGTCGCCGTCGCTGTCCCAGGCGGCCACCAGCTTGTGCTCGCCTTCGCCCGCGCACACGGGGAGGGTGTAGGCCGCGCTCGCGCCGGAGCCGGAGGCCGTGGGGGTGTCCCAGGTGCTGTAGTAGGGGCCGCTGCCGTCGGTGCCCAGGAGCATGGTGGCGACGTCGCCGCCCGCGTAGCTGCGGGTGATGAGCACATCGCCGCTGATGTCCACGGTGGTGCAGCCGGGGCCGCCGGTCCCACCGCCATCGGAGCCGTCCACGTCCCAGTAGGCCAGGATGGTGATGTCCAGGCCGGACTGGGTCTCGGTGGCGCTGATGGAGACGGGCTGGGGGTAGGTGCCCACGGGCTCGGTGCTGCCGATGATGCCGTCCACCCAGTAGTCCAGGCGCCCGTAGAGGGTCAGGTCCTGGGCCTCGTCCACGCTGACGTCCAGGCTGTAGCTGTCGCCGCTCAGGCTGGGGGCCTTGATGGTGTCGCTGCCAAGGATCGCCTCTTCGGAGTCGGAGGCCGCGACCCAGACCGCGCCGAAGGGGAAGCTGCTCAGGCTGCTCTCGTCCACGTCCACGAAGTTGCCGTCGGCGTCGTAGTCGTAGATGTCGACCTTGACCGTGCCCGTGATGGTCGCATCGCAGGGGCAGGCCTCGCCGCCGGTATCGCCGGTGTCATCGACCACGACGGGGCTGGTGTCGATGGAGGTGTCGGTCCCCGCGCTGTCCTTGGAGCAGCCAGAGAGTCCAGAGAGGAGCAGGGAAGTCAGCGTGAGAAGCGGGGCGCTCATGGGAGCCTCCAGGGGCCCCGAGATTACACCAGGACGCCCATCTGGCGGATGAAAACGCGGGATCCGGCGTCGGATCGTCACGCCAATCTCGGGCGGTGATGACATTTCACTTGACAGGTCAACAGCGGGGGTGTGAAAGTGCCTTCACTGTTGAAGCTGGACATATGGTTGCTGTAGCTGCTGGAAGAGCGGACGCGCATGAGCGCACCGAGGCCCGCGCCCCCCTTCGCCCCTTCATGAAGTGGGTGGGTGGGAAGCGCCGGGTGGTGCCGCACCTGCTCGGCCATGTCAATCGCCCCATGGGGCGCTACTTCGAACCCTTCGTGGGAGGCGGTGCCTTCTTCTGGGCGCTCGCGGACGAGACCGCGCAGCGACAGCGGGAAGACACCTGGGCCGTGCTCACGGACGTCAACCATCGCCTGGTCCGCACCTACCGCGGCATCCGGGACGACCTGGACGGCGTCATGGCCCGCCTCGCGGTGCTACGCGATGGCCACAACAAGGAGCAGTACTACGACGTGCGCGCCTGGGATGTGGACGCCGAGCGCGAGGACGCCGCCGTCGCCGCCTGGATGATCTACCTGAACCGCACCGGGTTCAACGGGCTGTACCGCGTCAACAAGAAGGGCAAGTTCAACGTACCCTTTGGCAAGTACACCAACCCCACCATCCTGGACCACCGCACCCTGCGGGACTGCTCCAAGGCGCTCCAGACGGTGGAGATCAACCACGGCAACTACCAGGACGTCTTCTTCAAGGCCGAGGCGGGCGACACGGTCTACTTCGACCCGCCCTACGTCCCCTTGAACAAGACCTCGAACTTCACCTCCTACACCCGCGGCGGCTTCGGCCCCAAGGACCAGGAGGAGCTGCGTGACCTGGCCTGGGAGCTCAAGCGGCGGGACATCACCGTCATCCTGAGCAACCACGACACGCCCGAGGTCCGCGAGCTCTACGCCGAGTTCGACATCAAGCAGATCCTGGTGAACCGGGCCATCAACTCCAAGGCCTCCAAGCGCGGCGGCGTGCCCGAGGTCATCATCACCTGAGCGCGGTAGAGTGGGCCTCCCTCCGGAGGTTCCCGTGCTGCTCTGGCTGATGGCCTGCTCCCCTTCCCTCACCCTGTCCGGTCCCCAGGACCTGGACCCGGTGATGGCGGACTTCGCCGGCTTCGTGGGCGACGAGCGCCTGAGCTGGGAGGTCTCCGAGGACCCCGCGTCCACCCGCGGGCGCGGCCTCCACATCGGCGTCGTGCTGGATCAGGACTGCAGCGAGTGCTTCCAGCTCGAGCGCGACGGCGACCGCGTCATCGTGCACGCCGGCGACACCCTGGGCGCCCAGTACGGGGCGGCCGCGGCGCTGGAGGCCCTGGGCTACCGCTTCTACAACCCCTACGACACCTGGGTGCCCGCCGAGCTGGCCTGGCCGGAGTCCCTGCGCGAGGACCTGCAGGCCCCCGAGATGAGCCGCCGCGGCATCCACATGCACACCCTCCACCCCATCGAGGGCCTCTACGACTTCTGGGAGCCCGACGAGCCCATCGAGGAGCCCCAGCGCGTGATGGACTGGGTGGTCAAGAACCGCGGCAACCACATCCAGTGGGTCTCTCTGGACGACATCAACGACTCGGACCAGGCCCTGGCCGACTGGCAGGCGCGCACCGGCGAGATCATCGACTACGCCCACAGCCGCGGCATGACCACCAGCCTGGGTGTGCAGCTCTTTGCCGGCGCCAACCTGCAGCTCGCCTTCGATCTGGTGGACGACGAGGACGCCGACTACCGCCCGCAGATGGAGCAGATGTGGGCCAAGATCATCGGAGAGACCCCCTTTGACGTCTACAACCTGAGCTTCGGCGAGTTCAACGACTTCCCGCCCGAGGCCTTCATCGCCTCCATCGACCTGGCCCACCAGGTCATGAAGGAGCAGGCCCCCGACGCCGAGATGACCACCGTGCTGCACGTCGGGGACGACCTCCAGGTCGAGTACAACGGCGAGACGATGGTGTACTACCTGCTCGCCCAGTACGCCGACCCCGAGATCACGCCCTGGGTGCACACGGTGATGTTCTACAACCTCTACGAGGACCCGGGCGGCGCCTACCACCACCAGGACTTCGACCAGCACCGCGCCCTGCTCGAGCAGCGGCTCACGGACGGCGAGCCCGTCGGCTACTTCCCCGAGTCCGCCTACTGGGTCGCCTTCGACACCCCGGTCCCCCAGTACTTCCCGCTCTACATGCACAGCCGCTGGCACGACATGGACCAGGCGCTGGCCCGCACTGGCGTCTCCATCGACGACCACGTGCTCTTCTCCAGCGGCTGGGAGTGGGGCTACTGGCAGAACGACCTGGCCACCCTGCGCTTCAACTGGGAGCTGCCGGGCAGCTACGCAGACACCGTGCTGTGGATGTTCGAGCCCCTGGGCGCGGGCCTGGGTCAGGTGGTCGTGGACACCACCGAGCTGCAGCGCGAATACCTCATCGAGAAGCGCCTGGCCGTCTGGATCGCCGGCGTCGACAACGTCATGGAGCTCGGGTACGGCCTGGGCATCGTCAGCCAGCCCGAGCGCATCCACTACAAGGACTTCGCCGCCGTGGATGAGGGCGCCCGCGCCCAGATCGAAGCCGACATCCAACAGCTCCGCGCCTACGCCAGCGCGCTGGAGGACCTGGAGGCCCAGCTCGCCACCCTGGAGCTCACCGAGTCCCGCTATGTCCGGGAGGTCGAGGAGGGCCTGGCCATCGATCGCTTGCGGGCCCACCACGCCGCCGACGTGGCCCAAGGGGTCTTGGACATGGATCTCGGCCCCATCGAGGACGCCAGCGGCCGCATCGACCAGGCCCGCGCCATCGTCGACGCGCGCCACAGCGACCTGGCCGACCCCGACCCCGAGCGGCTGCTGAGCGAGGGCGAGAACCCGACGCTCTACAAGTACGGCTACCTGCTCCGGGCGGAGGAGCTCTGCTTTTGGGAGCGTGAGCTGATCCAGGCGCGGAATGTGGTGGCGGGGGAGAGCGAGCGGGTGCCGGGGTGCTCGCTTTAGCAGGTGTCAGGTATCGGGTATCGGGTATCGGGTATCGGGTTGGGGGGTGGCGGCGACCGGCTACCGGCGACTGGCGACCGGCGATGGCGTGGTTCCGGGTTCAGGTGTTGGTGGCAGCCGACTTGGGGGGACGCCGCGGGGAGGGCCCGGCACTGCGTGCGGGCCACGGTTCTCGGCGCGCCAACGACACCCAGGCCCGGCACAGCGTGCGGGGCACGATTCTTGGCGCGCCAGAGGCGACCTGGACCCACGAAAGCCTCGACGTCATGCCGGTCCCCGGTCGCCGGTCGCCGGTCGCCGAGACACGCGGAAGCCGGTGTTCCTGGCTGACTACCGATACCCGATACCTGAGACCCCAAACGCGGCTACCGGCGACTGCCGACCGGCGATGACGTTGTGCCGGGTCCAAGTGTTGAAGGCAGCCGACTTGGGGGACGCCCCGGGGAAGGCCCGGCACCGCGCCCGGCCCACGAATCATCGCCCGCCAGCGGCACCCCGGCCCCACGAGAGCCTCGACGTCTTGCCGGTCCAAGTGTTGAAGGCAGCCGACTTGGGGGACGCCCCGGGGAAGGCCCGGCACCGCGCCCGGCCCACGAATCATCGCCCGCCAGCGGCACCCCAGCCCCATGAAAGCCCCGGCGTCATGCCGGTCCCCGGTCGCCGGTCGCCGGTCGGCGAGACGGACAGAAACCGGCGCTCCTGCCTGACTACTGAGACCCCCAACGCGGCGACCGGCTACCGGCGACTGGCGACCGGCGATGGCGTGGTGCCGGGCTCGGGTGTTGGTGGCAGCCGACTTGGGGGACGCCGCGGGGAGGGCCCGGCACTGCGTGCGGGCCACGGTTCTTGGCGCGCCAGATGCAACCTGGACCCAGGAGAGCCTCGACGTCATGCCGGTCCCCGGTCGCCGGTCGCCGGTCGCCGAGACGGACAAGAAACGGTGTTCCTAACTGACTACTGAGACCTGATACCCGATACCTGAGCCCCCAGAGTCCCCAACGCCGCCGCGAGCTGCTCCGCCTCCGATCCCCCCTCCCAAGCGCAGGCCTGCGCGGCTCTGAGCGCCGCCCCCAGCTCCGGTCCGCGGGGCACGCCGGCCTCCATCAGGCGCTTGGCCGGGAGGGAGGAGATCAGACGGCCCTCGCGCACCCACCAGTCCACCGCCTCGGGCTGCTGAAGGTGCCAGAGCTCCGGCGGGATCCGGGCGCAGGCGAGGCCCCACTGAGCCCGCCCGGCGCCCAGCGGAGCGGCGTCGACGGCGGGGTGCTCCCAGAGGCCCGGGAGGCGCCGGAATGGTCGGACCAGTCCGCGCAAGCATGACCTCGCTGGGGGGGAGAGGTGGGCGGCGAGTGAGAGCCACAGAGATGTGGGGAGGTGGGCCTGCAAGCCCAGGGTGGCCACGCGCTGCCTCCCCTCCCCGACCTTGACGGCGACATCGGAGAGCTCGGGGTGGATGGCGTCGAGCACCCCCCACTGGTCGAGCAGCTCGAGGGCGCGCTCGGCGCGGGGCTCCTGGAGGACACGGTGCAGCTCGGTGCCCAGGCGCTCGAGGCCGATGCGCTGGAAGGTGGGCAGGGCGCGCCGGAGGGCCTCGGCGGTGTCGGGGCTGAGGCGCAGGTCCAGGCGGGCGGCGTAGCGGGCGCCGCGCAGCGCTCGGGTGGGATCGTCGATGAAGCTGTCGGGGTGGAGGATGCGCAGGACGCGATCCTCCAGATCCCGGGCGCCGCCGGTGGGGTCGACGAGCTGGCCGCGCTGGTCGGGGACCAGGGCCAGGGCCAAGGCGTTGAGGGTGAAGTCGCGGCGGCGCAGGTCGTCGTCCAGGCCGGAGAGCCGGACCACGGGGAGGGAGGCGGGCTGTGGGTAGGACTCGGCGCGGGTGGAGATCAGGTCGATGTGCAGGCCGCGGGTGAGCCAGGTGGCGGTGTGGAAGGCGGCGTGGCTGCGCAGCTCGCCGGGCTGGTCGCTGAGCTCCGGCAGCCACTGGAGCACGTCGGTGTCGAAGCAGAGGTCCACGTCCTGCACGAGGAGGCCCAGGAGCAGGTCGCGCACCCCGCCGCCCACGAGCCAGGCGCCGTGCCCGCGGGCGGCGGCCTGGGCGGCCAGGAACTCGACGTGGGTGGAGGCGGGGCCCAGGGCGGCCTGGGCCGCCTCCCAGAGGCGCTGGCGGTCAGTGGTCACGGAGAGGCTAAATATGCACCATGCACCTGATCGACACCCTCCTGACCGCTGCGCCCCTGGGGCCCACCGCTGACCTGGACACCTTCGCGCGGCGCTTCGCGGAGCTGCCCGAAGACCCCGCCGCGGCGGCCTTGCTGGGGGGCCTGCACAGCTCGCACCCGGCGTGGGCTTTCGGCGCGGGCTACCAGGCGGCGCTGCGGCGCTTGATCCCCGGACACCAGGGCTTCGGCGCGCTCTGCGTGACCGAGGCGGGCGGCAACCACCCGCGGGCCATCGAGACGACGGCGGCGGAGGGCCGGCTGCGGGGGGCCAAGCGCTTTGTATTGCTGGGAGAACGGGCGGACACGCTCTACGTGCTCGGCCAAGTGCCCAGCGAGGGCCCGCGGGTGGACCTGCGGCTCTTCCCCGTGGCCTCCGGGAGCGCCGGAATGGAGTTTGCGCCGGGACACTCGCCGATCCTCCCCGAGCTCCCTCACTGCGCTCTGACCTTGGACACCCCGGCGCCTCCCCCTCTGCCGGGCGACGGTTGGGGCGACTACGTGCGGCCCTTCCGAACGCTGGAGGACCTCTACGTGGTGCTGGCGCTGAGCGGACACCTGGTCCGGATCTGCCGGGAGTACGCGCTGCCGGAGAGCGAGCTGGAGGGGCTGCTGCCCAGCGTGCTGGCCCTGCTGGAGGCGACGCGCATGGAGGCCGACTCCAAGGCCCTGCACCGGGCGCTCGGGGCCCTGTTGCCGGCGGCGGTGCTGGCCTTTGGGGGGCTGAGCTGGGAGCGGGTGGACCCCGCAGTGCGGAGCCGCTGGGAGCGGGACCAGCGCATCCTGGCGGTGGGCGGAGCGGCCCGGCGGCGGCGGCTTGAACGGGCGCGTATCCGGTAGACTGGAGACCCGAGGAACGCATGTCCGTGAAGACCCTGGTTATCGAGGATGACCCCGCAATCCAGACCCTTCTGGCGGCCGCCCTGCGCGGCCGGGAGCACGAGGTAACGGCGGTCGACAGCGCCGAGGCCGCCCTGCAGCAGATGGAGCTGCAGCGCTTCGACCTGATGGTGGTCGACTGGATGCTGCCCGGCATGGACGGCCTGAGCCTGACCCGCATGGTCCACGAGCGCGACCCCAGCGTGGTGCTGCTGGTGGTCACCGGCCGGGACCAGGAGGGGGACCTGGCCCAGGTGCTGGGGGCCGGCGCCAACGACTACCTGGCCAAGCCCTTCACCATGCAGGAGCTGGAGGTGCGGCTGGCCGTCAACGAGGCCCGCGTCACCGAGCGCCGCCACCGCTACAGGGCCGAAGCCGAGCTGCGGGCCATTGTGGACAGCATCCCCGATGCGGTGGTGATCTGCGACGAGAGCCGGCGGGTGCTGGGCGTGAACCCCGGCTTCACCCGCCTGACCGGCATGCAGCCGTCCCAGATCGTGGGTCAGAGCTCCGAGCGCTTCTACGAGTCCAAGGCCGACTTCCAGGAGGACGCGATCCGCTTCTCGCCCCAGTCCTCCCCCACCCCCTACGAGCGCCGCTACCGCATGGTGGACGGCCGCAGCTTCCTGAGCGAGTCGGTGACCGGTCCGGTCCGCGGCCCCGACGGCGGGATCGGCTGGGTGACCATCTTCCGCGACCTGACCGCGCGGCGGGAGATGGCGGAGCGCCTGCGGATGACCGACCGGCTGGCGCAGATCGGTCTGCTGTCCAGCGGCGTGGCCCACGAGATCAACAACCCCCTGACCTTCGTGCTGATCAACCTCAACGTGCTGACCCAGGAGCTCAGGGACATGGATCCCAGCGGCGAGAGCGCCCAGATCCAGGACCTGATCGGGGTGGTCGAGGACGCCGAGGAGGGCTGCCACCGGGTCGGGAACATCGTCAAGAGCATGCGGTCCTTCGCCCGCGGCGACGACCACCACCCCGAGAAGGTGGTGCTGCAGGACCTGGTGGACAACTCGCTGGTGGTGATGGCGTCCTCGCTGCGCCGCAGAGCCGACGTGAAGCTCGACTACCAACCCACCCCGGAGGTGTTGGCCGTCCCCGCGGACCTGGCCCAGGTCATCCTCAACCTCCTCAAGAACGCGGAGGAGGCCATCCCCAAGGGCGAGAAGGGCTTGATCCAGATCCGCATCCGGGGCGACGAGGGCCAGGCTCTGTTGGAGATCGAGGACTCCGGTCCGGGCATCCCAGCCAACGTGCGGGCCCGGATGTTCGACGCCTTCTACTCCACCAAGGGCGGCAACAGCACGGGCCTGGGCCTGGCGACCGCGCAGTCCACCGTGACCCGCCTGGGGGGCGTGATCACCTGCGAGAGCCGCACCGGACACGGCACGGTGTTCAAGCTACGCCTGCCGCCTGCTTGATGGCCCGGAGCAGCGCCTTGTTCGCGGCGCTGCGACCGCTGGCCCCCCACTGAGGCCGCTCCGGGAGCTCCCCCGGCTCGTGGCCATTGAGCCGGAACCAGCGCAGCGTGGAGGAGGCCTCGGCCGCCTGGATCATGCGCTCGGCGTGCCGGAGTTCGCCGGGCTGGGCGTGGTCCCGCTCAGCCTGCAGCCGCCAGTAGCCACAGCGCAGGCGGTCCAGGGCCCGGACGCCCTCGCGGGGTCGCCAGTAGGCCTCGTCGTCCAGCTTGTGGCCCAGGGCGGGGGCCATCCGGGTGCCGCCCGCGGTGATGATCTCCCGGTCCGAGGGGCCCTCCCAGTCGATGAGGGCGCGCACGGAGACCGGCGGGTCGATCAGCGCGCCGGCGGCCATGGAGAGGCCCAGGCTGATGGACACCACCAGCACCCGCGTGGCGTCGACCTGGGGGTGGGTGGCCAGGGCCTCCAGCACGCGCTGGACCTGGTCCTGGTGTTCGGGGCCGCCGTAGTCCTCCTCGCCCCAGGAGGCCCCGCGGCCCGCGGGGTCGAAGGTCGCCACGGCGAAGCCCATCCCGGTGACCTCGCTGGCGTTCAGAGGCTGTCTCCAGCCCTGGAAGGTGTCCATGCCGTCGTTGGTGCCCGGACACAGCAGGACGGCCGGCAGCGGACCGGCGCACTGGGGAAGGTGCAGGCGCCAGGCGGTGGGGGTCCCCGCGTCGGACAGCAGCTCCCCCTCCTCCACCCGGACCCGATGCCCCCGGGCCATGCGGGCGCGGCGCGGCAGACTCTGCAGGCGGGTGACCAGGGCGTCGCGGAGCTGTGCGGAGTTCATGCCCGATCCATAGCCTGCCTCAGCGCAGGCCGTGCTCCTGCTGCAGCGCCTGGATCCGCGCCTGGTTGGGCCCCACCGTGGCCAGGTGCAGCGAGCGCGGCGCGGCCAGCTCCACCCGGGGCCGGTCGTCGGTGTTCAGAGGGGCGCCCCGACCCAGCGCCCGCACGCCCTCGGGGCCCAGGCTGGGGCCGATGGGGAGGCCGCCCAGATCCACCTGCCCGTCGCTGCCCATGAGCAGCAGATCGCCGCCCTCCAGGGGCTCGAAGAGCCAGGTGTGGGGGAAGACCTCGGTGAAGCTGGCGACGATGGAGGCCAGCTCCGTGGGGGCCAGTCCGTAGAGCTGGATCCACTGACAGAAGACCCCGCCGGGGGCCAGCCGGGCGCGCCCCAGGGTCCAGTACTCCAGGGTGAAGAGGTTGGAGACGCCGGTGATCCAGGGGTTGCTGGGCTCGGAGATGATGACCTGGAAGTCGGGCCCGTCCTCGGCCAGCACGGCCCGCGCGTCTTCGACCCGCAGCGTGGTTCGCGGGTCCTCCAGAGGCCGCCCGTTGACGTGGTCGAAGTGGTGGGAGGCGTCCACCACCCGCGGCTCCAGCTCCACGACGGTCAGCGCCTTCACGCCAGGCTCCGCGAGCACCGCCCCGGCCGTGACGCCGCTGGCCAGGCCCACGACCAGCACACGCTCCGGGTCCCGCGCCATGCGCACCGGCAGCAGCCCCGAGAGCTCCTGGGTGGGCATGTCGTCGCCGGTGGAGGCGTCCACCTTGCCGGAGATGGACAGCCACACGTTGCCCGTGCGCGTGCTGCGGCCCACCGCGACCGAGCCGGTGCGGCCCTCGTCGTAGGAGACCAGCTCCCACCCCTCCTCGGCGAACTGGCGCACCCCGCGGGCGCTGCGGTCGCCCAGATCCGAGACCCGGTTGTAGACCCCGACGGCGTAGAGCTTGCCGTCCCATTCCGGCAGCGCGAACCAGAGCCCCAGCACCGCCGCCGCCCAGGGCAGGCCCCGCTTGCCCCCCAGCGCGACCGCCCCTAGGCCCAGCAGGCCCGCGCAGAGCCCCACGACGCCCTGGATGCCCAGCGCCGGCAGCAGCCAGAGCCCCGTCGCCGCCGAGCCCACCACCCCCGCCAGGGTGTTCGCGCCGTAGACCGCCGCGGTGGCCCTGCCGCCCTCCCCGGAGGCCTCCCGCAGCGCCGCCCCGAAGGCCAGGCCGCTCGCGATCGGCGCCCCCGCCATGGTCAGCGCGGCCAGCAGCAGCTCCACCGACCACATGCCCCCCGCCCCCACCCGGTCGTACAGCGCCGCCAGCAGCAGCGGCGCCTGCCCGTAGACGAACGCGCCCCCCAGCGCGAGCACGCCCATGGCCCCGACCGCCGCCGGCAGCACGTTCGGCCCCATCCAGCGGCGAGCGAGCGCGGCCCCGAGCGCGACCCCCGCCAGGAAGGCAGCGAGCACCCACGCGAAGGCGTAGATCGACGGCCCCAACAGCACGCCCCCCAGGCGCGTCCAGGCGACCTCCAGGGCCATCGCGCACAGGCCGGTCAGCGCGGCGGCCAGCACGGCTCGGGGGCGGATTGCGCCCAGGGTGACCTCGTCTGCGGGCTCAGGCAGAGAGATGCGCGAGGCCAAGGTGGCGATCGATAGGCCACAGAGCACCGCAGCGAGCTCCGATCCCCTCACCCCCAACACCGGCAGCAGCAGGTGCGGCACGGCCAGCGTCCCCGCCATCGCCCCCAGCGTGTTGGCCGCGTAGAGCCCCGCCAGGCTGCCCCGGTCCTGGATCCCCCGCGCGAGCACCGGCAGGGTCGCCCCCAATGCCAGCGCCGGCGGGGTCGTCAGCAGCACCACCACCAGCGCCTGCACGCCGAGTCCCGCGTGGGCCCGCACCCAGGGCGTCAGGGCCTCCAACGCCCAGGGCATCGAGAAGGCCCACAGCGCCGCGAAGCCCTCGAGCTGCGCGTAGCGGCGCGCCGGACTCCCCCGCAGCCGACCGCCCAGCAGACCGCCCAGTCCCAGGCCCCCGAACAGGGTCGCCACGGTCAGGGTCACCGCCAGCGCACCACCCCCAAAGAGCAGGGCGAAGCGGCGCATCCACAGGACCTCATAGGCCAACGCGGTCGCCCCGGAGAGGGCCAACAGCAGGGCCAGGCGGGAGGTCTTCACGGGGTCTCCAGGGGAGGAAAGGCGGCGCTCCAGGCCGGCATGAGCAGGCTCACCACCAACATCACCAGGGCGCTGGCCAACATCAACACGGGACCTCGGCGCCAGCGAGGAATGGAGAGGCCCAGCGCCACCACCGGCCAGCACACCAGGGCGCGCACCGGCATGTAGACCAGCCCCTGCGGGGGGAGCAGGTGGTGGAAGACCAGCTCACGCCAGGTGCTCGGCAGGCACAGGAACACCGGCACACCCAGCCCCAGCACGCCACCGATGGGGCGGTAGCGGGTGAGCGCGAGGCCCAGGGCCCCCAGGGACAGCCACACGCCCAGGATGGGGTCGAAGAGGCCCGCCGGGAGGGCCAGGATCCCAAAGGCCAGCGCCGCGCCCTCCCCCGCTCTCCGGCTGTGGGGGGCCGCCCAGGTCGCCGCCGCCAGGGTCAGCAGCCAGACCAGGGTCAGGGGGGTCGCCAGCGCCGCGTGCTGTACCCGGCCCAGCGCTCCGATGGCCCACAGCCCCGCGCCCATCGCCGTGCCGGCCGCGCTCACCCCCAGCGCCACCCCCGCGCTGCGCCAGCCCCGCCAGCCCCCCGCAGCCGCGATGAGCCCCCCGCCCCAGAGCAGCCACACCAGGCCGCCGGGGAGCACGAAGCCCAGGTGCGGGAGCTTGACCGCGGCCTCGGCGCCGGGCTGCGGCAGCGGGCGCGTCCGGGACATGTGGGAGAGGGTCTCCATCAGGTCCTCGACCGCCTGCGGCTCCACCTGCTCCAGGCCGTCCGCGGGCGAGTGGTAGGCCCAGTAGATCCCCGAGCGCCCCCGCCCCAGCAGGTGCATCGCGGGCACCTGGGTGTGCCGGAAGGCCCCGTGGTCCGAGCGCTCGATGCCCAGCTTTCGGCTCACGATTCGGTAGGCCACCGGCTGCTCCACCCGGTCGAAGCCCGCGAGCCAGGCGATGGCGTCGTCCCCGAAGCGGGGCCCCAGCCCGGTGGCCGAGAGCTGGCCCTGCCCGACGAGATCCAGCGCGACCACCAGCCCGGGCTCCGGCGGCGGCGTGGTGGCGACCCACTGGATGCTGCCGACCAGCCCCAGCTCCTCGGCGCGGGGGAAGGCCACGCAGACCTGGGAGGGAGGCGGGAGGGTGGCCAGATCCTCTGCCAGCACCACCAGAGCCGCGACCCCCACAGCATTGTCGACGGCCCCGGGCACAGACGAGGACACCGAGTCCGGGTGGGCCAGGAACCAGATCGCGCCCGGTTGCACCTCGCCGGCGGTACAAGCCCACAGCACGCCTGGATCGCCCTGGAGTGTGGGGGTGTACCCAGCGGCCTCCAGGCGCCCCGAGATCCAGCTCAAGGCCCGCTGCTCCCCGGGCGTTCCGTGTTCACGCGGCCCGAAGGACAGCAGGGTCTCGGTGTGGGCCAGCACGCGCTCGGTGGGCGTGGCGCTCGGCGCGGCGGCCGACCCGACGGGGGTCAGCGCGGAGCAGAGCAGGGCCAGCGCGGTCAGGAGCAGCACGTCTGCCCCTTAATCGCCCCTTGGCGGGTGATGGGCGGGCGTCGGTTGGAGGGGGGCGGGTATCGGGTATCGGGTATCGGGTATCGGTGGGCAGGCGGGGCTGGCTCTGTCCGCGGCGACTGGCGACTGGCGACCGGGAACCGGCATGACGCCGGGGCTTTCACGGGGTCGGGGTGCCGTTGGCGCGCGGAGAGTCGGGGCCCGTTCGCGGTGCTGGGTCCGGACCGGCGGCTCGCGCAGGTCGGCTGCGACCAGTCAGGAGGGCATCGCCGGTAGAGTCGGCGGTGGCCGGCCCCCGCCCGCGATAGCGCCCCTCCAACTGAGGTGAGCGTGGCGCTTGGTGCGGCGGCCGACCCGAAGGAGGTCGGTTGGAGGGTATCGGGTATCGGGTATCGGGTATCGGTGGGCAGGAGGGGCTGGCTTTGTCCGCGGCGACCGGCGACTGGCGACCGGGAACCGGCATGACGCCGGGGCTTTCACGGGGTCGGGGTGCCGTTGGCGCGCGGAGAGTCGTGGCCCGTTCGCGGTGCTGGGTCCGGACCGGCGGCTCGCGCAGGTCGGCTGCGAGCAGTCACGGGCAGGAGGGCATCGCCGGTCGCGGTGCTGGGTCCGGACCGGCGGCTCGCGCAGGTCGCGCTGCGAGCAGTCACGGGCAGGAGGGCATCGCCGGTCGAGTCTCCGGTGGCCGGCCCCCGCCCGCGATAACGCCCCGCTCTTGAGCTACGGGGGCTGAGTGCGCGTCCTTCTTGAGCTACGGGGGCTGAGTGCACGTCTTTCTTGAGCTACGGGGGCTGAGTGCGCGTCTTTCTTGAGCTACGGCATCTGAGTGCGCGGAGTTCCGGTCCAGAGCGCGCACTGACACCCCGTAGCTCCGCGAATGCGCGCACTGACACCCCGTAGCTCCGCGAATGCGCGCTCTGACACCCCGTAGCTCCGCAAAAGCGCGCACAGCTCCCCGCAAGTCGTGCTGTCACCAGCGCCAGCGACCAGCACAAAGTCATCGCCGGTTGCGAGGGGCCGCGCTTGCCTCAGCGTTCGATCAGTCGATGTTCTGAACGACCGTGGACGCGGTGGTGAGCCACAGGTTGGAGAGCGCGCCGGCGAAGGCGTTCAGGGAGACGATGATCCCGACGCTCACCACCCCGGCGATCAGGGCGTACTCGATGGACGTGGCGGCCTTGCGGGCGCGGCGCGTCAGGGAGCTTTGCGGTCTCATCGGGGGCCTCCGGGCCTCATGACAAATCGTGACATAGCACGACAAGGGTCGCAAGTCCCATTGAAATGGAGGCTTTCCCGGAGAGCGGATCCCGCTCGGGCGCGCCGGACCGAGGGGTTAGGGGGGCTGGGTAGAGGTGAGAGACATGCAGCACCCCACCGCCTTGCTCGAGCTCCAGGGCCTGCTGGCCGAGCGGAACAGCCACAGCGACCCCAAGCAGCAGGAGGCGATCGACGAGCGCATTCGCGCGCGCTTCCAGAGGCCACTGGCGGTGCTGATCTCCGACATGAGCGGCTTCTCGCGGATCACCGAGCAGCGGGGGATCATCCACTTCCTGGCGCTGATCCAGCGCATGCACACGCTGTGCGTTCCGCAGATCGAGGAGTGCGGCGGGCGGCTCGTCAAGGCCGAGGCGGACAACCTGTTCGCGGTGTTCCCCGACTCCCGGCAGGCCCTGATGGCGGCGATCGCGATGCGAGCGGCCTGCGCCAAGGACGCAGCGGACCGCGTGCCCGACTCCCGGATCTCCCTGGCGATCGGCATCGGCTACGGACCCATCCTGGACATCGACGGCCACGACTTCTTCGGGGACGAGGTCAACCGGGCCTCCAAGCTGGGCGAAGACATCGCCGAGACGGGGGAGATCCTGCTCACCCCGGCGGCCGCGCAGGGCCTGCCCCCCGAGCACCTGGAGCCAGCTCGCCAGCGCATCTCCAACATCGATCTGGCCTACTTCCGCGTGACCGACAGCACCCTGGAAACGGCATGAGCGACTACGAGGCCCTGGGCGGCGAGCCCGGCCTGCGGGCCATCGTCAACGACTTCATCGACCGGGAGGCCGGCGACTTCATCGTGGGCTTCTTCTTCGAGGGCCACGATCTGGCCCGCATCAAGGAGATGGAGTTCCAGCTCGCCAGCGCCCACCTGGGCGGCCCCCACCGCTACACAGGCCGGGGCATGGGCAGCACACATGCGCCACACCCCATCAACGCCGGGCACTTTCGTCGCCGGCTGGCCATCCTGCGCACGGTGCTGCGCGAGCACGGCGCCGACGAGGCCATCATCGAGCGTTGGCTGGACCACGACCGCCGCCTGGAGTCCCTGGTGACCAACGGCCAGGAGTGCGCCCAGTGAGCCCCAGATCCTCCGACGGGCCCCTCGCCGAGCCCACGCGCGCGGTCGAGCTGGTCGACGAGGCCACCCTCCCCGAGAGCCCGGACGAGCACTGGCCCGAGTCCAGCGAGGCAGGAGAGGAGCGGCCTGTGGAGCCCTCGCGCACCGTGGTCCACCTCCCGGAAGAGTCGGAAGACGACCCCGGCACCTACTTCGACCCCGAAGACGAGGACAGTGCCCCGACGGGGCCCCTGGACAGCACCTGGGCCGAGCGCACCGCCGACGAAGACCTGGAAGAGTTCCCCGACGACGGACTGCTGGAACCCGAACATTGAGAACCTTCACCCGCTTCTTCGCGAAGTACCTGACGCCCCTGTGGACCTGGTACATCGGCGCCCTGGTCTTCCTGTTCGCCACCAACTGGCTGGCGGTGGAGATCCCGCTGCGCATGGCCGCCGGCATCGACGCCCTGGGCACGGACCCGGACGGCGTGCGGAACGCCGCGCTGGCCATCGGCGCGATGGGGCTCGCGGTCATCGCCGTGCGCACCCTGTCCCGGGTGCTCTTCTTCACCCCCGGGCGCCTGGTGGAGTTCCACCTCAAGAACGACATCTTCGCGCACCTGACCAAGCTGCAGCCCAGCTTCTACGCCAAGATCCCCGCGGGCGACATCGTCTCCCGGGCCACCAATGACATCAGCTTCGTGCGGGCCCTGGTCGGCTTCGGCGGCCTGCAGATCGCGAACGTGGCGATGGCCCTGGCCCTGACCGGCCGCAAGATGTACCTGCTCAGCCCCAAGCTGACCCTGCTGACCCTGGCGCCCGTGTTCGTGGGACTGGTGGTCATGCAGGCCGGCGTGTTCGCCATGCACCGGCTGACCCGCCGCTCCCAGGAGGAGCTCTCCACGCTCTCCAACCGCATCCTGTCGCTGCTGCAGGGCGTGCAGACCATCCAGGACTTCACCGCGGAGCCGGCCTTCCTCAAGCGCTTCGAGGCGGACAACAGCCGCTACATGCACACCAACATCTCCCTGGCCTGGCTGCGCTCCACGCTGATGCCGGTGCTGGGGCTGGCGGGCTCCGCCTGCGTCTACGTGCTGCTGGTGGTCGGCGGCCCCATGGCCCGCAGCGGCGAGGTCACCGTGGGCGTGCTGGTGGCGTTCGTGACCTTCATCGCCCAGCTCCTCTGGCCCCTGATGTCCCTGGGCTGGCTCGCGAGCGTGGTGCAGCGCGCCTACACCAGCCTGGTGCGCATCGACGAGGTGCTCTACGCCGAGCCCGAGCGCCCCGAAGGCGCCGTCGGCGAGGCGCCCCCCGAGCAGGCCCCGGACATCGAGCTGCGGGACCTGAGCTTCACCTACCCGGGCGAAGACGCGCCGGCGCTGCATGACATCAGCGCCCACATCCGCGGCGGCAGCACCCTGGGGATCTACGGGCGCACCGGCGCTGGCAAGAGCACCCTGCTGCGCCTGCTGACCCGCAGCATGAACCCACCGGAGGGCGCCCTGCTGGTGGGCGGCCGGGACATCCGCAGCCTGGATCTGGGCCAGTGGCGCGACGCCCTGGCCGTCGCCCCCCAGGTGCCCTTTCTGTTCTCGGCCAGCATCTCCTCGAACGTGGCCATGGGTCCGCCCGATCCGGAGGGGGTCCAGCAGGCCACGCGGTTGGCCAGCCTGTCCGAGGACCTCAAGGCCCTCCCCGAAGGCCTGGAGACGGTGGTCGGCGAGCGCGGCATCATGCTCTCTGGCGGCCAGCGGCAGCGCACGGCCCTGGCCCGCGCCCTGTACCGGGAGGCCCGCATCATCCTGCTGGACGACGTGCTCTCCGCGGTGGACCAGGAGACCGAGCAGCGGCTGATCGACACCTTCCAGAGCATCGGCCGACAGGGGGAGCGCCCCACCATCGTGCTGGTCTCCCACCGCATGAGCGCTCTGGCCCGCACCGACCACGTGCTGGTGCTGGACGAGGGCCGTCTGGTGGATCAGGGCACCCACGCCGAGCTGCTGGAGCGGCCGGGCCCCTACCGCGAGGCCTGGGCCAGCCAGAACGACCTGCCCGACCCCAACCAGGCCCCGGCAGACACTCAGCCCGAGGGGGTGCAGTCATGAGCGAGCGCGTCCCCCTGAGCGCGGCCGGCATCCTCAAGCGGATCTGGCCCTTCGCCAAGCCCTCCGCGGGGCTCTTTGGCCTGGCCTTCCTGCTCACGCCCCTGTCGACGGCCATCTCCCTGGCCCAGCCCTGGCTGATGAAGGCGGCGATCGAAGAGCACATCGAGGGCACCGGCGCCGGTCAGGCCAGCGCCTGGGGCCTGGACACCCTCCCCAAGGTCGCCGGCGCCTACCTGGCCGCGGTGTTCCTGTCCTACTTCGTGAGCGCGGGCTTCCAGATCGCCCTGTCCATCGCGGGCCAGCACACGGTCAAGCGCCTGCGGCGGCACGTGGTCGAGCACCTGCTCTCCCGCTCCTCCAGCTTCTTCGACAAGCGGCCGGCGGGGGCGATGCTCACCCGGGCGACCTCGGACATCGAGGCCCTCGGCGAGTCCCTGTCCTCGGGCGTGGTCACCATCCTCATCGATGTGCTCACAATCATCGGCGTATTGGTGGCGATGTTCATGCTGCAGTGGCAGATGACCCTCCTCCTCTTCGCCGTGGCCCCTCCCCTGGCGCTGGTCATCAACTTCTGCCGCAAGCACCTGCGCGAGACCTACACCAAGGTCCGCTCCAGCCTCTCGGTGGTCAACGCCTACCTGGCCGAGCAGGTCGCCGGCATGGAGGTCGTGCAGCTCTTCTCCCACGAAGAGCGCAGCCTGGACGGGTTCATCACCCGCAACACCGAGTACAAGGACGCCACGGTCCGCTCGAACATCTTCGACGCGCTTATGTACGCGGCGGTCGACGGCATCGGCAGCGTGTGCATCGCCCTGATGCTCTGGTACGCCACCGGGCGGGCCGAGGCCGGCATCACCGCGGGCCTGCTGGTCGCCTTCATCGACTACCTCAACCGCCTCTTCCGGCCCCTGCGCGAGTTCTCGGGCAAGGTCGCCATCATCCAGCGCGCCGGCGCGGCCCTGGAGAAGATCACCGACCTGCTCGACGCCGACGAGGCCATCGCTGACGGCACCCAGTCCCTGGACAACGTGCGCGGCGAGATCGTCTTCGAGGACGTCCGCTTTGGCTACCGCCCCGGGCCCGAGCACCAGGTCCTCAAGGGCATCGACCTGCACATCCACCCCGGCGAGGCCGTCGCCATCGTCGGCAGCACCGGCTGCGGCAAGACCACCCTCACCCGCCTGCTCTCCCGAGTCTACGACGGCTACTCCGGGCGCATCACCCTGGACGGCGTCGAGCTGCGCGAGCTGCGGCTGGACTCGGTGCGCAAGGCCGTGGCCCGCGTGCGTCAGGACGTGCAGCTCTTCCCGGAGACCGTGCGCTTCAACGTCAGCCTGGACAACCCGCGCATCGACCAATCCGCCCTGGAGTCCGCCGCGGCCCTGGTCAACGCCGACCGCGTGGTGGACGCCACCCCCAGGGGCTGGGACACCGTGCTCACCGAGCGCGGCGCCAACCTCTCCGTCGGCCAGGGCCAACTGTTGAGCTTCGCCCGGACCATGGCCTACGACGCCCCCGTCGTCATCCTGGACGAGGCCACCGCCAGCGTGGACCCCGTCACCGAGGCCCTGATCCAGTCCGCCACCGAGCGCATCCTGGAGCGCAAGACCACCCTGGTCATCGCGCACCGCCTGAGCACCATCACCAAGGCCGACCGCATCGTCGTGATGAACGCCGGCCGGGTGGTCGAGGTCGGCACCCACCAAGAGCTGCTCGCCCAGGACGGCCACTACGCGGCGCTGTACCGGGCGGGGTTCGACGAGGACGAGGGCTGAGCGCGGTTGCCCCAGCGACCGCTGGGGTGTACACCTGAGTGTACCGGAGTGAAGCATGAAGCGCCCTGCCCTGGCCGAAGACCTGGTCCCCGTCAAGGAGCTGCGCTCCAACCTGGCCGGCTGGCTCCGTCGGGTCGATGAGAACGGGCGCCCAGTCGTGATCACCCAGCGGGGAAAGGCCGCCGCGGTGCTGATCCATCCCGCGATGCTGGACGAGCTCGAAGAGGGGCGTGAGCTGGTCTCCAAGGTGTTGCGCGGACTGCGGGAAGCCGACGACGGCGCCGTGAGCAGCGACGAGGACGTCTGGGCGGACATCGACGCGCTCCTCGACGACGCGGAGGGCGGCCGTGCAGCTGGTGTGGACGAGCGGGGCTAGAGAGGATCTGCGAGAACTGGTGCTCTACATCGCCCAGGACGACCCCAGCGCAGCCAGGAGGATGGCCGCCAGGCTCAAGGGCGCCACGCGCCTGATTCAAGAGCACCCGGAAGCCGGCAGGATGGTGCCGGAGTTCTCAGAGCCCCGGCTCCGGGAGCGCATCGTCCCGCCCTACAGGCTGGTCTACCGGCTCGACCGGGAGGCCGCGGTGGTCCTCGCTGTCGTGCACAGCCGCAGGCGAATGCCCGCCGTGGAGGCGGGCCCAAAAGACTGAGTCCCTACTCCAGGAACGCAGCCCCCTGATCCACCGGCGCCTCCAGCTCCAGCACGGTCCCGTCCTGCTCGACGGTGGCCCGGTAGGCCGTCCCGTCCGCGCACCAGACCTCGATGGTGGACGGCGAGTACCAGTCCACGGCGCCCGCGCCGATCAGGCCGCGGATGACGATCCCGACGATGGAGTTGCCCAGCGTGTTGCTGGTCTTGATCCGGGAGAAGTCGCCGTTGGGGCAGACGTGCGAGATGTCCATGGGGCCGGACAGCTCGATGATCCCCCACGCCACCCGGTGCCGCCACTCTTCGTGGTCGGAGTCGCCCTTGGCCTTGGGGCCGTAGGTGTACTGGGTCTTGAAGCAGCCGCCGAGCAGGGTCAGGGCCAGCACCGCCAGAGTGAGTCGCTTCATCACAGCACCTCCGCGGTCCAGAGCCCGCTGTCCGCGTCCGCCGTCAGGTCCACCTGCTGCCCACCGGCGCAGGTCACCGTCATCTTGACCGGCATCACGATGCCGCAGGTCACGCAGCCCACCAGCGAGCCGGCGATGTCCACCTGCTCCTCGATCCGCGAGACCCCCGTGGGGCACATCTTCTGCAGGTCGTAGGTGGGGCTGCCCATGAGCCCCCACAGCAGGAAGCGGTGCCGCTTGCTCTGGCTCTCACCGTTGCTCGGCTTGCCCGTCACCACGGTGTTCTTGTAGCAGCCCGTCGTCCCGAGCAGTCCCATCAGCAGAAGCGTCATCCGCCCTCCAGTGCCCGCTCAGTATCCAGCATTCTCCAGGATGGCACCCAGCATCCCCAGCCCCATGCACCCCGCGCAGCTCAGCGCCATCAGGCCGCCGCCGATCAGGAAGGACCAGCCCAGCACCCCCATGCCCTTCTTGGCCGGCGCAGCGGGCTCGGGAGGCTCCCCGCGGGGACCCGGACTCGGCGCCCCTGCAGCGGGAGGAGGCTCCGGGCTCCAGTCGGTCTTGGGGCGGATCTTGAAGTCCGCGGGATCCTGGACCACCCCCTGGGGCTCCGGCCGCCCCCCACTCTGTGCACCCATCGGCGCCGACGAGGTCGGGCTGTCCGGCTCCGCCGCAGGGGGCGCGTCCGCCTGGGCCTGGCCCCCACTGAACGCCGGATCCAGCTCCAGCTCGTGGTCCCCCACCATCGCGAGCGCGTAGGCGTGGGGCCCCCCCTGGGGCGCGATCTGTCCGGAGTACCCCGCCAGCAGGTCCCGCAGCGCCTGGAAGGACACCTTGGCGACCTCGACGCCGGGCACCGTCGTGAAGATGCCGACGCCCCCCGTCTGGATGATGGCGGTGCACCGACCGGCTCCGGTCTGCAGGATCTGCATCCCCCACCCCAGGTCGATGTGGGTGTTCCCCGGCAGCTCGTGGCGCAGCTCGATGTCGTCGCTCAGGCGCCCGGAGATCTCGCCCAGGCGATCGAAGAAGGCCTTCACCTCGGGCAGATCCTCCTGCACGTCGTGGGCCTCCCAGGACCCGACGCCCAGGAAACCCCGGGTGAGCACCACGCTGGCGGGTGCGTCGAAGGGGAAGTCCATGCGGAACTGCGTGGGCATCGCCACCTTGTCCGTGAAGGGCATGGTGATCTGCATCTCGCCAAAGCCCAGGTCCACCTCGCAGCGCAGGGCGCCGTTGGGCACCACCTCGTTGTAGCGGACCTTCTTCTCGCCGGTGCCCACCTTGTAGACGCGGACCTGGGGCTTGGGCAGCCCCAGCTTCACGCACTCATCCTGGATGCGCTTGCTCTGGCCCTCCACGATGCCCTTTCGGGTGGTGAGGGCGTCGGCGACGATCTTTCCGATCAGGCTCATGCAGGCACTCCAGCGGTGGCTGCACTCTAATCGAAGATGCCCAGGAAGCCTGCCAGCACCGATGCGCCGATGAACAGGGCGATCCCCAGGATCAGCAACCGCTGCTGCCGACGCTGGGCCGGAGAGAGGGGCTTGACTTGCTTGGGCGCCGGCGGATCCCAGTCTGGCCGCCGCTCCAGCGTCGCCGCGTCCTCAAGGACCAGGACCGCCTCCAGCGCCTGAACAGCCTCGGCGTCCCCATCCTGCGCGCGCAGGAGCTCGGCGTAGGCAGCAAAGTGCTCCAGCGCCAGCTCCACGCCTGCCCGGCGGCTGGCCTTCACGTCCTCCCCCGTGACCAGCACCAGCGTGCAGGCGCCCGGCCCCCGCGGCAGCACCCGCATGGCCCACTGAAGCTCCAACAAGCGGTCCGCGATCAGCGCATGGTTCCACCGGATCCCGGAGGTAGGCTGCTTCTGCAGCGCGGCCACGAAGGCTGACTCCGACGCGCCCTCCAACTCCCACTGCTGCCAGCGAGGTGCCGCCAGCCCCTCTCCCCGCCGCAGGATGGCCGCGGCCGGAGCGCCCGTGTCCAGGTCCAGGCGGAACTGGCAGGGCAGAGCCCCGCTGCGCGTGAAGGGCTGGCAGATCTGGAGGGTCCCCAGGGGCGTCTGGACGCTGCCCCGCAGACAGCCCACGGGCGGCGCCTCGTCGGGCCGCACCCGCTTGGGCCCGGTGTCCAACGCGTAGGCCGTGAAGCGGGGGGGCTGGAGGTCGAGCTGGTAGCACTCCACCCCCAGGTCAGAGGCCAGACGCCGGATGAGGGACTCAAGTTCCTGGGACACACGTACTCCAGCGCCAGGTGCGGACGCGAGGGGATATGGAGCCGGCCACTAACGGGTGAACCATGGCCGCCAAGCTCTCCATCAACGTCAACAAGTACGCACTGCTCCGGAACTCCCGCGGGCACGACGCCCCCAACCTGCTCTGGGCCTGCGACACGGTCATCGCCGCGGGGGCCCACGGCATCACGGTGCACCCGCGGATGGACCAGCGCCACATCCGCTTTGACGACGTGCCGGTCATCGCCGCGCACCTGCAGGAGCAGCACCCCGGCATCGAGTACAACATCGAGTGCGAGGACAACCCCGAGCTCATCGAGATGGTCCTGCGCCTGCGCCCCGCGCAGTGCACCCTGGTCCCCGTCACCCCCGGCGAGGTCACCTCGGACCACGGCTGGGACCTGCCCGCCCAGTCCCAGAGCCTGCGCGACAGCGTGCGCCGCCTCCAGGCCGCCCGCATCCGGGTGTCCATCTTCATGGACTGCGTGCCCGAGAACATGAAGCACGCCGCCGAGCTGGGCGTGGACCGCGTCGAGCTCTACACCGGGCCCTACGCCTGGGCCTGGGGCACCGACAAGCAGGAGGAGCAGACCGCCCTGCTGCGCGCGAGCATCGACGCCGCTCTGGAGCACGGGCTGGGCGTGAACGCTGGCCACGACCTGGACCGCCACAACCTGGTGGGCATCGCCGACCACCCCGGGCTGGCTGAGGTCAGCATCGGCCACGCGCAGATCTGCCGCGCCCTGGAGGTCGGGACGACCCAGAGTGTGGGGGAGCTGCTGGCGGCCCTTCGGGGCTGATTGTCCCACCGCGACACACCCAGTTCCGCAACAGCCTGACCCATTCCGACCCAAACGAGGTCAGGCTGCAGCCATTCCAAGCCATCTGGCTGGCACGCGCCTTGCTCTCCCTGTCCTCAATCATGATTTGAGGAGGGCGCGTGTCGCTCCAAGCATCCGAGTTTGTCTTGCCCTTGGCTGGGGGCGCCCTGATCGGGCTGGCCGCCAGCTTGATGTTGCTCTTCAACGGAAGGATCGCCGGCATCAGCGGAATCTTTGGCGGTCTGCTCAAGCCCAAGGGGGGTGACATCGACTGGCGCCTGGCCTTCGTGGGCGGTCTGCTGGTCGGCGGCGTCCTCCTGGCGCTGGTCGCGCCGGACACCCTGGCCATCAGCGAGCACCGCAGCGTCGCCGCCACCCTGGTCGGCGGCCTGGTGGTCGGCTTCGGCGTCCGCATGGGCAACGGCTGCACCAGCGGCCACGGCGTGTGTGGCCTCAGCCGCTTCTCGCGGCGCTCCGTCGTGGCCACGGCCAGCTTCATGACCACCGGCATCGTGACCGCGAGCCTCATCCAGATCCTGGCGGGGGGTTCCCTGTGAAGCAGCTCATCACCAGCTTCGTGGTCGGCGTGATCTTCGCGCTGGGCCTGGGCGTGTCCGGCATGACCCAGGCGGACAAGGTCATCGGCTTCCTGAACATCGCCGGCGACTGGGACTTCTCCCTGGCGCTGGTCATGGGCGGCGCCATGGCTGTCCACATCGTGACCTACCGGCTGATCACCAAGCGCAAGAGCCCCATCCTGGCCGAGCGCTTTGGCATCCCGACCCGGACGGACATCGACCCCCGGCTGATCGGCGGGTCGGCGCTGTTCGGCATCGGCTGGGCCATCGGCGGCTACTGCCCCGGCCCGGGCCTGGTCTCCCTGCCGGCCGGCTCGGGGCACGCGCTGGCCTTCGTCGGCGCCTTGATCGTGGGCATGCAGGCCTTCCACGTGGTGGACGTGGCCCGCAACCACAAGAAGGCGACCGCAGCGGCGGCAAAGTAGCGGTCGTCAGGCCCGGTTCCCGGACGCCCCTGTGACCACGGCAGCGCCGATCAGGTGCGCGAGGCGCAGGGGCTCCGATGCCCCTCGCCGAGGCGCCGCCAAAGACAATAGGGGTGCGCACCGGAGCCCCCCATGCACCTCCTCCTGCTCGCCGCCTGCACCCAGCCCCCCACCCTCCAGGCCAGCGCGGCCTGGGTCCCCAGCCCCTGCGGACAGCAGGAGATCGCGGTCTCGATCCAGACCGAGCCCGGCGTGCAGCTCACCCTGGAGCGCCTGGGACAGCCCCCCCTCAGCGGCGTCGCGGACGCCCAGGGCCAGCTCACCCTGAGCATGCCGCTGGAGCAGTACGGACGCCCGACCCTGCGCGGCGACAACGGCAGCGAGCCCAGCACCCTGAGCGTCCCGCCGCCGCCCCCCACCGTCCAGAACCGGGCCACCGTCGGCAAGCTGACCGGCAAGCTCAGCGTGGCGAACTTCTGCCTGAGCGCCGGGGACGCGCGGCCCGCCTGCAAGCTGGGGATGGACCCCTGGGGCGTGGGGATGGGCGCGGTCCCGGACGGCGCGACCCTCAACGTGGGCGCGCAGAGCGGCAGCAAGGAGCCGGGCAAGGCCACCGTCTGGGTGCCTGTCCCCCTGGACTCCCTGGCGAGCTGGGACTTCGGCGTGTTCAACCAGCCCCTGGAGCAGTGCCCCCACCTCGCCATCACCGGGGTGTCCGCGGAGGTCGAGGGCACCACCTACTCCGGAGAGGTGTGGACGGGCCGTGTGGGGGCCGAGCATGCCCTCGCCCAAGCCCTCGGAGAGACCCTGAGCGGCAGCCCCTGGCCCCCGGCGCCGACCAGCGATGTGGCCCTCATCCTGCACCGCAGCTCGGACGCGCCCGAGGCCAACCACAGCTTCGTGGGGTGGTCGGGCGAGCCCGGCCCCCTGAGCGACGTGCGCTTCCTGGTCCGCCGCACCGAGTCCAAGGTGGAGCTGGGGAGCTGCGGGATCTACACCGAGGAGCGCACCGGCGCCCAGCGCGAGGTGTTCGACTCCCGGCGGGACCTGCAGGTGCAGGTGTTCGAGCGGCACACGGGCGCCCTGCTCAGCGAGACGACCGTGCAGGGCAAGAACGCGGGCTGCGGCCCCATCGCTTTTGGCGTGGCCCAGGGCTCGGCCCTCCCCGAAGAGAAGGCCCAGGCCTGGATCGACGCGGAGCTCAGCGCCCTGAGGTAGCGGCCCGCGCGGCAAGCAGAGCGGCGCCCAGCGCGTCGGCCATCTCGTGGATCTCGGCCTCGGTGCTGTTGAACGCAGGCAGGAAGCGCACGGCGTTGGGGCCCGCAGGGCAGACCAGGACGCCGGACACCTCGCGCATGTGTTGGATCAGCGGCGCGGAGGCCTCGACCTGGGCGGCGAGCATCAGGCCCTGGCCCACGACAGGGACCCCCAGGGCCTCCAGGCGCTCGCGCAGCAGCGCGCCGAGCTCCGTGCAGCGCTGCTCCAGGCCCTCTTCGGCCAGGACCTGCAGGAAGGCCAGGCCAGCGGCGCAGGCGACAGGGTTGCCGCCAAAGGTGCTGCCGTGGTCACCCGGGCCGAAGACGTCGGCCAGGTGAGGCGCAGCGACCATCGCGCCCAGGGGCAGACCGCCGCCCAGCGCCTTGGCCAGCGCGCGGATGTCGGGCTCGGGCTGCACACGCAGGGTGCCGGTGCGCCCCAGACCGCACTGGATCTCGTCGTAGACCAGGAGCGCGCCGTGGGCGTCGCAGGCGTCCCGCACGCCCTGGAGGTCCGGGAAGGGCAGGCAGCCGCCCTCGCCGCGCACGGGCTCCAGGAAGACCGCGCAGGTGGCCTCGCTGATCTCGGAGGCCATCTGGTCGTCGGGGACCACGCGCACGCCGGGGGGCAGAGGGTGGTAGCCCTCCTGGTACTTGTCCCGGCCGGTGAGGGTCACCATGGCCAGGGTGCGGCCGTGGAAGGCGTGCTCGGCCACCAGGATCTCGGCCCGGGGGGCGCCGCGCTTGTAGTGGTACTTGCGGGCCAGCTTGAGGGCGCTCTCGTTGGCCTCGGCGCCGCTGTTGCACAGGAACACGCCGCCGGCGTCGTAGAGCGCGACCAGCGCCTGGGCCAGCTCCCGCTGAACGGGCACGTGGTACAGGTTCGAGGTGTGCAGCAGCTTGCCGCTCTGCTCGGCGATGGCGGCCAGGATGCGGGGGTGCTCGTGGCCCAGCGCGTTGACGGCGATGCCGCAGATCGCGTCCAGATACCAGCGGCCCTGGTCGTCCAGGACGCGGCGTCCGCTGCCGCGCACCAGGGTCAGGGGGCGCTCACCGTAGGTGTTCAGGAAGGGGTCTTGGGTGCTCACGGGCAGATCCGGGTGTTGCCGATGGCGACCTGGCCCACCCCCAAGTCCAGGGCGTCCAGCGCTCCGCGGATCTTGGGGACCATGCCGCCGTGGATGGTCCCGTCCTTTAGCCAGTCCCGGGCCTGCGCGGCACGGAGGACCTCCACGGGACCCTCCGGACCCAGCACGGCCTGCACATCACTCACGAAGATCAGGCGCTCGGCCTGGAGGGCGGCGGCCACGGCCTGGGCGACGCTGTCGGCGTTCACGTTCAGCGGCAGCATGTCCTCGTCGACGCCGATGGGGGCGATCACGGGGACCACACCCGCAGCGGTGAGCGCGGTGAGCCTATCCACGTCGACCGCATCGATCTCCCCCACCCTCCCCAGGGCCCGCTCGGGGTGAAGCCGCGCCCGCAGCATGCCCGCGAAGTCCGCTCCGGAGAGGGAGAGGGCTGGGACCCCAAGGCGCGCGAGGCCCGTGACCACACCACGCCCCACCTGCCCGAGCTGGACCATCTGTGCGACCTCCATCAGCGCAGGCGAGGTCACCCGCAGCCCGTCGTGGAAGCTGCTGGCCACCCCCAGGCGCTTGGCCATCGCGGACACAGCGGGGCCTCCGCCGTGGACCACCACGAGCTGGCGACCGGCGGCGTGGTGCGCGGCGAGGCGCTGGTAGAGGTCCTCGGCCTTGGCGGCGTCCTGGAGGGCGGCGCCCCCCAGCTTGCAGACCCAGAGGCCCTCAGCTTGTGTAGTCGGCATTGATCCGCACGTACTCGGCGCTCAGATCGCAGCCCCAGGCGCGGGCCAGGCCGGGCGCGCTGGGATCGGCGGGGAGCTGGATGTGCAGCCGGAGCTGGGGCTGCTGCATGGCCTGGGCGACCTTCTCGGACTCCAGGGGGAGCGGCTGGCCCTCGCGCACCACCGGCACGCCGCCGATGTCCAGGTTGAGGGCGTCCAGGCCGTGGGCCTGCGCCTGCCCCAGCGCACCGACGATGCGGCCCCAGTTGGGGTCCCGCCCGTGCACGGCGGCCTTGACCAGGTTGGACTTGACCACGGCCCGGGCCAGGGCGCGGCCCTCGGACTCGCTGGGGCCCTCGACCACGGCCTCGATCAGGGTGGTGGCGCCCTCGCCGTCGGCGGCGATGGCCTGGGCCAGGTGGGTGCAGGTGCTCTCCAGGGCCAGGACCAGCTCGGCCCAGCCGGGGGCCCCGGGGGCGAGCTCGGCGCCCTTGCCGGTGGCGATGAGCACGACGGTGTCGTTGGTGGAGCTGTCGCCGTCCACGCTCAGGGCGTTGAAGCTGCGGTCCACCGCGGGCTTGAGGATGGCCTGCAGGTGCTCGGGGGCGACCTTGGCGTCCGTGGCGATGAAGCTGAGCATGGTCGCCATGTTGGGGTGGATCATGCCCGCCCCCTTGGCGATGCCCGCGACCTTCACGCCGCCGGCCTGGAAGGCGACCTCCTTGGGGCCGCTGTCCGTGGTCAGGATGGCGCAGGCGGCGGCGTGGCCAGCGTGGGGACGCAGCGCGGCGCAGGCGGCGTCGACGCCGGCGAACACCTTGTCCATGGGCAGCATGCGCCCGATCACCCCGGTGGAGGCCAGCAGGACGCGCTCCGGCGTGGTGCCCAGGGCGGCGGCGGCGCGCTCGGCGGTGGCCTGGGCGTCGGCCTCCCCCTGGGTGCCGGTGGCGGCGTTGGCGTTGCCCGCGTTGACGACCAGCGCGTCCGCGAAGCCCGGCAGCAGGGAGCGGGTCCACTTGCAGGGGGCGGCCACGGCGGTGGAGCGGGTGGTGACCCCGGCGACGGCGGCCCCGGGGTGGGACAGCACGAGCAGGTCCAGGCCACCCGAGGGTCGGATCCCGGCGGCGGCGACGCCCACCTGGATGCCGGCGATCTCGGTCAGGGTCCCGTAGGGGATGCGCTCGGCCTTGGCCGGCGGGGAGTAAGGCAGCGGTGCGCTCATGCGGTGTACTCCATCAGGCTCTGGTTGCAGTTCTGGGCGTCCGGGCACAGGCGGCAACGCGCGGCCTTCCAGCGGATCGCAGCGCAGCCGGTGTCGGGCTGCCGGTGGGGGGGCACGCCGGTACCGACCAGCGAGAAGCCCTGGCGCGCGAAGAAGCGCTCGACGCCGGTGATGCAGACCACGCGCCGGATGCCCTGGGCGTGGGCGTGGGCCAGCGCGGACTGGACCAGGGCGCCGCCCAGACCGCGCTGGGTGGAGACCAGGGAGCCCAGCTCCCAGGTATCGGAGGTCCAGGAGGAGAGGGCCACGCAGCCCAGGAGCTGACCGCCCACCTCCGCGACGATGACCTCGCCTACGCGCAGATCACGCGGTCTGAGGGTGCCGTCGAGGACAAAGGGGTGCATCAGGGTCTGCACAGCGGGGAGATCCTTCCCCTCCGCCAGACGAAGGACCACGACGGTGGTCATCTGATCTTCGTTCATCATCACGGCAACACCGGGAAGAGGGGAAGCCCCATGGTCTCAGGCCAGCCGCGAGCCACATTCAGGGCCTGAATGCCCTGGGCCCCGGCGCCCTTGAGGAGGTTGTCGATCGCGCAGCTCACGGAGAGGACTCCCCGCTTCTGATCTACGCACGCGTGGAGGTGGGCGCGCGCGCTTCCGCGCACGGAGTCGGTGCCGGGGGGTCCATCGCGCCAGACGACCATGGGGCTGTCGGCGTAGAACTCCCGGTACAGGGCGGTCACCTGGGCCTGGGTGGGGAGCTGGCTGGGGCGCATGTGCACCGTCGCGAGCAGGCCCCGGGTCATGGGCACCAGGTGGGGGGTGAAGGAGACCCGCGCGGGGGCCAGCAGGCGCTCCATCTCGACGCTGTGGCGGTGCACGCCGCCCATGGCGTATGCGGAGACGGACTCGTTGACCGCGCAGTAGTGGGTGGTGGCGCTGAGCTTGCGGCCGGCGCCGGACACCCCGCTCATGCAGTCGGAGATCACCCAGTCCACGCCCAGGTGCCGCACGGCGGGCGCGGCGGCCAAGGTGGTGGCGGTGGGGTAGCAGCCGGGGGCGGCGATGAGCTGGGCGCCGGGCAGGGCGGCGCGGTTGAGCTCCACCAGGCCATTGACGGCGGCACCGAGGAGCTGGGGCTCAGCGTGGGGGCTGCCGTAGACCTCCTCCCACTGAGCGGCGTCGGGCAGCCGGAAGTCGGCCCCCATGTCCACGACCTGGACCCCCTCCTTGAGCAGTTGCGCGGCGATCGGCGCGGACACGCCGTGCGGGAGGGCCAGCAGGACGATCTCCGCCTTGGCGGCCAGCGCCTTGGCATCCACGGCCTCGATCTGCATCTCCCCGACGGGCAGACCGGAGAGCTGCGGCCAGCTCTGGTCCACCCGCTGCCCGGCGCTGCCCTTGGCGGCCACGGCGCTGAGCTGCAGCCTGGGGTGCTGCAACACCATACGAACGAGCTCGACTCCAGCGAATCCGCTGGCACCGACGACCGCAGTGGGGGTGGGGGTTGACACGAGGTCCTCCAGGGGGCTCCGCTTCTAACTCGGGTGCATTTCCATGCAACTTTACGCATGAATATACATCAGACCCCCGATCCGGAACCCTGGCGTGGGCGTGACAGTTGCGGAGCAAGCGCTACCGGGGGGCCGGGGTTCGGCGGTAGAGTCGTGGCCCGGAGGATTCATGCGTCGTCGAGCACTGCTTGCCCTGGTCCTGATGTACGGCTGCACCCAGGGCCCCGATGCGGAGCGCCCCGACGGCGCAGGCGGCTGTCGCGGGGCCCCCTCGGTCGTGGACGACACCGCCCCCAGCACCTGCCCCACCGGCCTGGTCCTGAGCGAGGTCATGTCCTCCCCCGGCGCGGGCGCCGACTACGAGTGGCTGGAGATCTACAACGCCAGCGGCGAGCCCCAGGACCTGCACGGCCTGAACATCGTGCGCGAGGGCAGCTCCACCAGCCTCTATGAGCCGGGCATCACCCTCCAGCCCGGCGCCTACGCGGTCCTGGCCAAAGGAGAGGACCCGGATGTCCCCGCCGACTACATCTACAGCAACCTCACCCTGACGGACTCCGAGGCCAACCTCTGCCTCTACTGCGACGGCGAGGTCATCGACTGCATCGACTACGGCGACACCAGCAAGGGCACCGCCTGGTCCCTGAGCCCCAGCGCCCTTGACGCCGACGACAACGACAACGTCGACAACTGGTGCGCGGCCACCACCGAGTGGGCCAACGGCGACTTCGGCACCCCCGGCGAGGAGAACCCCCCCTGCCCCGTGGTCCTGGAGTGCCCCGAGACCGCCGACGTGGTGGTCACCGAGGTCCTGCCCAACGTGGCCGGCGACGAGGAGGGCGAGTTCATCGAGGTGCTGAACCTGGGCGACAGCGCCGTGCCCCTGAGCTGCCTGCGGGCGGTGGACGGCAGCAGCCTCCGCGAACTGGACCTGGTCCCCACAACCGGCTGCGACGGCACCCTGGCCCCCGATGAGTACCTGGTGTTCGCCCGCGACCTGAGCTGGCACGAGGGGGAGGACTACAGGGCCTGCGAGATCGGTGGGCTCACCATGACCAACAGCGGTGAGCGCTGGGGCGTCGGACTCGAGACCCTGTCCGGCGACGAGGTCGAGCTGTCCGTGCTCGACTGCGCGAGCCAGGACTGCCCCACCGACGAGGGCGTGTCCGCCCACGTGGACCCGCGGGAGCCCGGCGCGGAAGAGGCCGGCTACTGGTGCGCGAGCGAAGACACCTGGGGCGACCAGCTCGCCACTCCGGGCTTTTCCGGCTCCCAGTGCGAGCTCCCCGAGGACATCGACGGCGACGGCTACAGCTCCGATGTCGACTGCGACGACAGCGACAACACGGTCTACCCGGGCGCACCGGACAGCTACGGCGACGGCATCGACCAGGACTGCGACGGCAGCGATGGCCAGGCCCTCACCCTGAGCGACCTGGTCGCGGGCGACCTGTGGATCACCGAGGCCATGCCCGACCCGTCTGCGGTCGGCGACTCCTACGGCGAGTGGGTCGAGCTCTACAACAACACCGACAGCCCGGTCTCCCTGGACGGCCTGGACGAGCCCTGCTCCGTGAGCGGCGCGGTGGCCATCGAGCCTGGCGGTTTCGTGGTGCTCGCCAAGAAGGCGGACGTCAGCGCCAACGGCGGGATCTCCGGCGCGGTCGAGTGCTCCCTGAGCCTGAGCAACTCCGGCAAGACCCTGAGCGTGGGCCTGGACGGCGCTCTGCTGGACAGCTTCACCTACGGCTCCGCGAGCGCGGGCGTCAGCTTCCAGCGCGCCTACTCCGGCGGCACCTGGTACGACACCATCTGCAAGTCGGGCAGCGCGACCTACGGCGACGGCGACCGCGGCACCCCGGGCGACTTCAACACCGCCTGCGAGTAGCCTCCGCGGCCCGCTGGGCCAGCAGCCTGCCGATGAGGCGCCCCTCCACGCAGGCGGGGTCGACCTCGGGCGCTGGCGCGGGCTCCCCAGCGAGCAGACAGCGCACGCTGTGGGCCAGGCCCGCGTCCGTCAGGGCCTCCACCGTGCGGGCGGCCAGCGCGGCGAGGCCGAGGTCCGCGTAGCAGACCGCGAGCCAGACCAGCGCCTGCTGCCCGCAGGCGCTGCGCAGCGTGTCCTCGTGGCTGCGGATGGCCTCCTCCAGGAAGCCCCGGGCGCGGGCGGGGTCTGCGCGCAGGACCTCCAACACCCCCGTGAGCGCCTGGTATTGGGCCACCAGCGCGGGGATGCCCAGCTCCGCAGCCAGGGCCAGGCCCTCGGACAGCGCGGCGCTGGCGGGCCCGAACTCCTCGCAGTCCACGCGGACCTCTGCCAGGTGGAGCAGGCCAAAGGCGAGCTGCTGGTGGTCCCCCAGGGCGCGGAAGCTGCGGGTGGAGGCCTCCAGCCGGGGCGCAGCCTCCCAGGAGCGCGCCAGGCGGGAGAGCACCAGCCCCAGGCGGCCCTCACAGCGCGCCAGGACCCGCGGGTCTCCGAGGGCGCGGGCCCGGCGAGTGGCCTGGCGGGCCAGCTCCAGGGCGCGCTCCGGGTCTCCCTGGCGGAGGACCTGGACGGAGGCCTCCGCCCTGAAGATCGCGGCCCGCTCCGGGTGGAAGGGCTCCAGCTCCTGGACGGCCTGGAGGTAGGCCGCCAGGGCCTCGGCGTGGCGGCCCTCGGTGTGCAGCAGAGTGGCGCGCACCGAGGTCACGAACCCGATGTCCTCGCCGGCGCCCAGAGCCAGTGCCCGGTCCAAGGCGGCGTGGGCGCTGAGCGGTTGGGCCGAGAGCCGCAGCAGGCCAGCGAGCTGGATCTCCCCCCGGACCCGCCAGCGGAGATCGGCGTCAAGGGCCCCATCCAGAGCCCCGCGCACCCAGGCGAGGCTGCGCTCGATGGGGGTGGTGGCCATCAGGTAGCGGTTGAGCAGGTAGAGCGCGCGCAGGCCCCCGTCCCCCGGCTGGGTGCAGCGCCAGTCCAGCGCCGCGAAGAGTGCCTGTCTGCGGCGGTCCAGCTCGGGGAAGTCCTGCGCGGTGAAGGGGGCGTCGCGCCCGACGAGGCCCAGCTTCTCCTCCAGCCAGGCGGCGTGCGCGGCGCGGTCGGCGGCGCTGGGGTGGATGGACCAGCACGGGGCGATCTCCAGGCCGGCGTCGCTGTGGATCAGCCAGCCGCGGGCGAGCAGGTCCTCCTGGTCGGCGGGCGTGATCCCGATGTCCTGGGCGTCCCAGCGGGAGACTGGCCCGGCGAACGCGGCCAGACGCCCCAGAGTGGCTGGCGGGGACTCCGGGATCCGAGCGGGCGCTGCGGCGGCCCCCTCCAGCGGCGGCACCAGGAGCTCATGGCCCCCTCCCCGCTCCGGGTGCGGCGGCAGGACCAGCTGCAGCGCCTGGGCAGGCCCCAGACCGCCATCCAGGCGCACCCAGAGGCCCTCCACCGGGTCACTCGGCCCCAGCGAGACCGGCCCGGGGAAGGCGTGGGCCACCGCCAACGCCAGCGCCCGCCGCCCCACGCCGGGCGGCCCCAGCAGCGCCACGGACCGCTCCCGCTCCAGCAGCGCGAGGATCCGGTGCACCAGCGCCTCCCGGCCGGGCACTGGCGCCCCCAGCCGCTCGGCAGGCCCCCGCAGCGGCGCCCCCGGGTCCACGCGGAGCCGATAGCCATGCCCCCGGACGCTGAGCAGGTGACGCGGGCTGCCCGGCGCCTCCTCCAGCTTGCGACGCAGGCGGCGCACGGTCGTGTCCACGCAGCGGGACTGCAGGCTCGGCGAGTAGCCCCAGACCTGCTCCAGCAGCTCCTCCCGGCTCACCGCGGCCCCCTCGCGATCGCGCAGGTGGCGCAGCAGCTTGACCTCCAGCTCGGTGAGGCGCTGCACGCGGGCCCCGCTGCGAATCTCGGCCTGGCCCAGATCGACGAGGCAGTGTGGGAGGGTGATCATCGGCCGGTTCTACAGAGAGGAGGGGGGATGCCTCAAGGCGGGACATCCCGGAGGCGGCGGCGGGAGAAAAAACCTGAAGGATCCCGAGCCTTCCCCACACCAAGCCCCGTGAATCAAACGGAGCAGTCAGATGTGGCTCGCACTCATCGGCGCCAGCGGGGCGCAGTCCCTCACCCCCTCCCCGCCCCCGGAGCCCCCCCTGGAGCTGGAGGTGGGCCTGGGCGCCTTCGACCTGGTCAAGGAGCGCGGCCTGGGCGACCCCCGGCTGGTGGTCCGCGCCCTCCGTGGCCCCGTCGCTCTGGAGCTGTCCGGCAGCATGGATCCCTGGGTCTGGACGCCCGACGCCCTGGACAGCACGCTCTACGACATCCTCAAGGACTCGACCGGCGACTGGTACTCCATCCAGCGCCACGGCGAGCTCCGGCTCCTGGCCGACGTGGGCGTGCCCACCCTCACCCAGCGCTTCGGCGGCTCCCCGCACCTCTACGCGGGCGCCCAGGCCATGCGCTACACGATGCGCAGCATGGGGGTGTGGAGCGGGGACATCAACAACGCCGCCGCCGAGTCCGCCCAGTGGAGCGCCGGCCTGGTCGTGGGCGCCGGGCTGCAGGCCTACGTCGGCCCGGTCTCTCTGCGCCTCTCCGTGCTCACCGCCCGGGAGCCCACCAACGTGGGCGGCGCCGCCTTCAACTCCCGCGGGTCCTGGGACCTGCTCTACCGCTTCTGAGGAGGCCGAAATGCCCGCCGCAATCCTGCTGCTCACCGCCCTGGCCGCTGCCGGGGAGCCCCCCAGAATCAGCGCTTCGGTCTCTGTCGAGGATAGCTGGAACGACGTCTTCGTCCACACCCCCCAGTTCGCCGCCGGGGCCGCCTTCTGGGTCCGCGACTGGGCCAGCATCGAGCTGCATGGCTCCTGGGGCCCCCGCTCGGCCGACGCCACCCTCAGGCCCCTGATGATCAACCTCCAGGAGCAGATGGTCGAGCCCGACGTCGCCGACATCCGGGGCATCCTGACCGCCGAGGCCCACCTCCAGCCCCTCAGCGCCCAGGTCGGCCCCCTGGAGAGCACCCTGGGCGTGTTCCTGGGCGCCGGCGCCCTCCGGTCCCAGATGCCTGCGTGGCTGGAGAACTGGTACGACGAAGACCCGGACGAGCTCTCCCCCGTCCTGCGCTACGGCGCGGAGGGCGGCCTGTGGCGCGACGACCTGGGCCTGCGCCTGCAGCTCGCCCAGACCCGCTACACCGAGGAGTCCGCGGGTCTAGAGCTTCACCGCGACCACCTCTGGGTCGGAGTGGGGCTACAGTGGCGCCGATGATGCCTCTGCTGCTGGCCCTGGACTGGTACGTCGCGGACGCCGAGCAGGCCGACGCGCTCCAGGCCGCTCTGGATCAGCACTGGCCGAGCTCCGGCGTCGAGGTCCACTTGGGCCCGGTGCCCCAAGGCGCCGAGGGCGTCTGGGTGGACCAAGGCACGCTCCACTGGCAGCAGGGGGCGCGCAGCGTGGAGCAGGCCAGCCCGACCTCGCCGGCGGGACAGGTGCTGCTGGTGCGGAGCTGGACCCACGCGTTGGATCCGGTGGACCAGGGTTGGCTGCCGGCCCCAGAGCCGCTCCCCCCGGAGACCCCAGCGACTCCCCCCGCGGAGACCTCCGCCGCCCAGGTCACGCCCCAGCCCGAGGCCCCCGAGCTCTCGCGCATGCTGGCCGCGCACACGGGCGTCAACCTGCGAAATGGAAAGTACAACGAACCCTTTCGACTTGGACTCGAACTCGCCACGACCGGCCGGGTGCACAAGGCGCTGGTCGTGGATGTGGATGTGGGGGCCCGACTGACCGAGACCGATTGGTTCACCTCCCGGGCCGGTGGTGACCTGCAGCTCGGCCTGAGCCGAGAGGGACCCACGGGCACCGGCGAGGTCTGGCTGGGCGCTGGCTTGCGCGGACTCCAGGTGCACTCCCCCACCGAGGGGGTCCAGTACCGGGCTCCCCTCCCCCGCGCGAGCCTGCGCCTGCGCTGGTGGGGCCCCGGTCGGGATCAGAGCCTGCTGCTGGGCGTCGCGCTCGCGCTCCAGGTCGAGGGCACCTACGAAGGCCGCCTCGTGCCCACCCCCGGCCACCCCGACGGCGAGAGCTGGGCCCTGGACCCAGCGACCGCGCTGCTGGAGTTCCACCTGGGGAGGCGCGCATGACCCCCCAACAGCTCGCCGATCTGCGCGCCGGAGAGCCCCACGCCGTCGCCGCCTTCTACCGCGAGCACGCCCCCCGCGTGCTGGGCTGGTGCATCCGGATGGGGGGCCCGCACATCGACGCGGAGGACGCCGCCCACACCGTCTTCGAGACCGCCCTGGGCAAGCTGGAGGGCTACCGCGGGGACGCGCAGCTCAGCACCTGGCTCTACAGCATCACCCGCCGGGTGCTCGCCAACCTGCGCCGCCGCGCCCGCCTGCGCCGCTTCATCGGCCTGGACCGCGTGCCCGAGCCCGACTCCGGCGAGGACCTCCACGGCGATCTGGCCCGCCTCCGCGAGCGCCGCGCCGTCCAGCACACCCTGGAGCGCCTGCCCGACGCCTCCCGCGAGGTCCTGGTGCTCTGCGATCTGGAGGAGCGCTCCGCCCCCGAGGTCGCCGAACTGCTGGGCATCCCCACCGGCACCGTCTACAGCCGCCTGCACAAGGCCCGCCGCCTCTTCAAGCAGGCCTGCCTGCGCGAGGGCCTGGTGGTCCGGGAAGGCCAGGTCCTGCGCCTGGTGAAGGAGGGTCCGTGAGCGCCACCGACCCCACCGAGCGGGAGATTCAGGCCCTCAGCGCCCCGCCCGCCGCCGATCCCCAGGGCTTCCTGGCCGCCGCCACCGCCCCCAGCGCCGCCGAGCTCGCCCGCCTCCAGCCCCGCCGCGCCCCCCGCGCCGAGCTGCCCTGGCGCGCCCTGGTCCCCGCCGCGATGCTCCTGCTCGCCTTCATCGTGCTCCCCCGCGGCCCCGGCCCCGTGATGCTGGAGCAGGGGCAGCCCACCGCGGTGGACGACGGCATCTTCCTGGGCCGCGACATCCGCAGCGAGGGCACCGGCACCCTGCGCCTTGTCCAGGCCGGCGCCCGCGGCACCATCGTCGAGCTCCTGGCCGGCGAGCTGCGCTTCGACGTGAACCCCGAGGGCCTCTACAACGACCTCACCGTGCACGCCGGGGGCGCGTCCTTCGTCACCCAGGGGGCCGCGTTCACCCTCAGCGCCGAGGGCCACCTCTCCGTGATCAGCGGCGTCGTGCTCGCCGGGGTCCAGGGGGAGGAGCGGATCCCGGTGACATCAGGCGCTCGCTGGCACACCCCTGACCTCGCTCCCGTCACGGAGATCACGCAGACCCTGCCCGCCGACGAGGTCATCGGGTTGCAGCCGGATCCTCCCGCGCCCGAGATCCTCTCCGACCCCCCGGCCCCCCCCCCCCCCCCCCCC
>JAZAMN010000063.1:0-47427 GCA_036229005.1 Myxococcota bacterium | reverse complement strand
CTCGCCCGCGAGCAGGGTCCCCAGGCCGCCCCCGACCCCAGCCCCGCGCCGCCCCCCGCCATCCTGCCCGTGGGGCTCTTCTACGACGACAAGACCCTGTGGCGCTCCGACGTGCTCGTGCGCATCCACCCGCCCCTGGAGCTGCCCCCCGAGCTCGACTTCGACCCCGCCCCCGACGCGCCCCCCGAGTCCTGGCTGGAGCCCGCCCGCGCCCTCCGCGACCAGATGCGCGAGGCCCTCACCCAGGCCGTGCACGCCACCGAGTCCTGGGAGCTGCACCGCCTCATGGAGCGGGCCGCCGAGATCGTCGCCGTCGAGCAGGCCCTGGAGGCAGGCCAACAGCCGCGACGCAGCGCCTTCCCCGACCGGGTTCAGGGCATGGGGCGCATCTGGTCGGGCTACCAATCCCAGCGAGAGACGCACCCCGAGCGGATCGCCGCACTTCGCCGGCGCATGGAGGTCTTTGACCAGCAGTTCCGCGCCCTGGATCTCCAGGTGGTGGACCTGGAGCGTGATCCCGAGCTGCTCAGCCCCTCCCTCATCTTCCTCTTGCTGCTCCAGCTCGCCGGGTTGGTGCTGGTGATGCCCCCGCTGCTGGTCCTGGGCCTGGTCGTCAACTGGCCCGCCACCGCCATCGGCTGGCTGGCGACCCGCCGCTTCTCGCGCTCCCCCCGAGACGACGCGACGGTGAAGATCATGCTCGGCACGCTCACCTACCCCCTCTCCTGGCTGGGGGCGGGGCTGGGTGCGTGGCGCTTCGCCGACTGGGTGCGGGACCACGTGGACGGGATGCCCGACGCGGCCTGGCTGGTGGGCGTGCTCGTCGGGGTGCTGGGGATGCTCGGCGGCATGGCGCTGCTCCGCTACGTGCGCGGCGTGCGGGAGGCCTGGCGGGGGCTGCGGGTGCGGATCCTGCGGGCGCGTGCGAAGGTGACCCTGGCGGACCTCCGGGTGGAGCGGAGGGAGCTGTACGAGGAGCTTCTGGAGCTGCAGGACTGATGCGCACACCCCTTGTCCCACTGCTGGCCCTGGCCGCCCTGACGGGCTGCTCCTACGCCTACGAGATCACCTACGAGGTCACCGTGGCGCCGACCCTGGTCGCTCAAGGTGGGAGCTTGAACCTCGAACTTCAAGGACAGGAGCGCAACCGAAAGGTGCTCCCGCTGCCCCCCGACGGCAAGGTGACGGCCAGCCTGGGGAGCTGCTGCAGCCCGGAGCCCCGCGTGCAGCTCCTGGCCTGGATCGACCAGAACGGCGACAACGAGCGGCAGGCCGACGAGCCCGTGGCCTGGGACAGCCGGGGGGAGTTCAAGCTGACAGAGGACACCACCACGCGCCTGCGCCTGGAGGCCCCCGCCCAGGCGGCGCCCCCCGAGCCCAAGGTGGACACCCCGGCGACTGGCGAGTAGCTTCCTGGCAGTTGGAGGACACGACGTTGGACACCCGAGCCTGAGCCCGCAGCGAAAGCGCTCCCCCCTCTCGGTGTCCCCATGTCTGTGTCCTTGCGCCTGGATGGCGTGTCCTTCTCCTTTGGCGGTCGGCCTCTGCTCGACCGCGCCCACCTGCACCTGAGCCCCGGCTGGACCGGGCTGGTCGGTCCCAACGGCGCCGGCAAGTCCACCCTGCTGCGCATCCTCGAGGGCAGCCTGCCAGTCTCCGGTCGCACCCCGGAGCCACCGGAGCTGCGCATCCTGCGGGTGCAGCAGGGCATCGAGGCCCCCTCCGAGCGCGTGCAGGCCTTCGCCGCGGCCTGGGACCGGGCGGCCCTGCGCTGGTTCAGCCTGCTGGAGCTGCCCGAGGACGGCGTGGCGCGCTGGACCACCCTCTCCCCGGGTCAACGCCGGCGCTTCCAGGTGGCCGCCGCGCTCTGGGCCCGCCCCCAGGTGCTGCTGCTGGACGAGCCCGACAACCACCTGGATCTGGAGGCCCGAGAGCGCCTGGTGGAGGCCCTGGCGCACTTTGACGGGATCGGCGTGGTGGTCAGCCACGACCGCGCCCTGCTGGACGCCCTCAGCACCCAGACCGTGCGCCTGCACCGCGCCCGCCTGGAGGCCCTCCCGCTGCCCTGGTCCCAGGCCGCCGAGGTCTGGGAGGCCGACGCCGAGCGCGCCCGCAGCCTGAACGAGGCCGCCGATTCCCAGCGCCGGAAGGCCCAGCGCCGCGCCCAACAGGCCCGACAGCAACTGGAGGCCGCCTCCCGGGCCAAGAGCCGGCGGCGGGTGAGCGCCAAGGACGGTGACGCCCGCTCCTCGGCCCGAAAGGGGCGCCTCGCGAAAGCCGAGGCCGCCCACGCCAAGCGCTATCGGCAGCAGCGGGCGGCCCTGGCGAGAGCCGAGGCCCAGAGCCTCGATCTGGAGCGCCCTGACGCCCTGGGCGGTGCCCTGACCCTCCCCAGCGACACGCCCCGCCGGCGCACCCTGCTGGAGCTCCGCATCCCCCGGCTCATGGGGGGTCCCAAGCTGCTGGCGGAGGACCTGGATCTGCGCCTGGAGCGGGGCGACAAGGTGTGGCTGCGCGGCCCCAACGGCAGCGGAAAGAGCACTCTGCTGCGGGCGCTGCTCCAGGCGGCGGCCCTGCCTCCGGAGCGGGTCGCCCTGCTGCCCCAGGAGCTCAGCGAGGCGGAGATCCAGGGCCTGCTGGCGCGCTTGGACGCTCTGCCGTCGCAGGACAAGGGCGCAGTGCTCCAGCTCCTCGCGGCCCTAGGCGTACCGCCCACGCAGGTGCTCCAGACCCAGGCGCCCTCGGCCGGCGAGGCCCGCAAGCTGGCCCTGGCCCTGGCGCTGGGCCGGCAGCCCTGGATCTGGGTCCTCGACGAGCCCACCCACCACCTGGATCTCCCCGCGCGCCAGGCCCTGCAGGCGGCGCTGCGGGGCTTTGAGGGCGCCCTGCTGCTGGTCACCCACGACCAGGCGCTGGGCCAGGCGGTGTGCACGCAGACCTGGACCCTGGGGGCGCCCCGACTCACGCATAACTGAGGTTCAACACCGGGCTTGGGCGTCCTGGATGTACTGGGTGGGCGTGCGCCCGATCAGCCCCTTGAAGTCGCGGCTCAGGTGGGCCTGGTCGGCGTAGCCCAGGCGGTAGGCCAGCTCGGCGAGCTCGCGCTCACCGGCGTCCAGGGCGGCGAGCAGGGCCTTGACCCGGCGGCGGCGGAGCACCTCCAGGGGGGTCCACCCCACGGCGTCCTTGTAGCGGCGCTGCAGGGTGCGCTCCGAGACGCCCAGAGCCTGCGCCGCGGTCGGCACCCGGGTGACCTCGTCTGCGGGCAGGAGGGTCTCGACGTGGTCGCGGAGGCGCGCCAGCGCAGGGTCCAGAGCGGTGGGGACAAAGGCCTCCAGCCACCGCACAGCCTCCTCGGGCTCCCGGACCTCAGGGGTCTCCAGCGGCAGGATGCGGTCGCGCAGCGTCCAGAGGGGCTGCTCCCAGACGGCCCGGAAGGCGGCGGCCCGGAAGCGCACGCCCAGGACCTGACCGCTGCCCTCCAGGCCGCGCTGGAAGCGGTGGCTCAGGGGGCCGTGGATGTGGGCCTGGCCGCCCTCGAAGGCCACGTGGACCACCGGATCCGGCAGGGTGGGCTGGGTGTGCTCGACGCCCGCCGACAGGGACCAACGCACCTGCCAGATGTGGGCGACGAACGCCGAGAGTTCCTGGGAGACCTCCCAGCGGGAGACCTGGAAGGGCATGGCGCCGCCCTGGGGCGTGATGATGCCCTGGGGGCTGCGGCCGAGGGGCCTCAGAACGCCGCCTCGTAGTGGATGGGCCCGCCCGGTCCCAGGGGGAAGCCCAGGGTCATCCAGGCCAGCAGCACCACCGTCCAGACCAGCCAGAACACGACGGTGTAGGGCATCATCATGGACACCAGGGTGCCGATGCCGGCCTTGGGCGCGTACTTCTGGACGAACACCAGGATGACCACAAAGTAGGGGTTGAGCGGCGTGATGATGTTCGTGCAGCTATCGCCCACGCGGTAGGCGGCCTGAGTGAGCTCTGGGCTGATGCCGACGGCCATGAACATGGGCACGAACACGGGCGCGAAGAACGCGTACTTGGCGCTGGCCGAGCCGATGAAGAGGTTGCCGACCATCGCGACGACGATGAACAGGGCCATCAGGGCCTGGGGCGGCAGAGCGATCTGGGAGAGGAAGTTGCCGCCGACCACGGCCAACATCACGCCCAGGTTGGAGTGGTTGAAGAACTCCACGAACTGCGCGGCGAAGAAGGCGAGCACGATGTAGGGCGCCATGTCGGCCATGGTCGCGCCCATCATCTTGGCCAGGGCGGTGTCCTTGCGCTTGGCGCCGGTCTGGGACAGCAGGGTGCCCGTCTTGAGGCCAAAACCCAGCCCGCAGGCCAGGAAGACGAAGAAGAGGATGGGGACGATGGCGTGTCCCCACCGGGGGCCCTCACCTTCGTAGGCATAGAGGGGCGCGCCGGGGATGAAGATCAGCGCGGCGGCGGCGAGGAAAGTGACCCCGCCCCAGATGCCGGCGTGGACCATGCCGGACTTGTCGGTGTCGGTGAGGACCGCGGCGGCCCTCTCCTCCTCGGTGACCTCGCTGGGGCCACCCTCGCTGGCCGGCTTGCCGGCGAAGCGGGGCTCAACAAAGCGCGAGGTCACAAACCAGCCCACGAAGGTGAGCAGAAAGGTGGAGACCACCATGAACGCGTAGTTCGCCGTCGGCAGGACCTCATAGGTGGGGTCCACGATGTTGGCGCCCACCTGGGTCAGCCCCGAGAGCAGCGGGTCCAGGGAGGTGACCACCAGGTTGGCGGAGAACCCTGCTGCAACGCCAGCAAACACGGCCGCGATGCCCACGAGCGGTGAGCGCCCGACGGACTTGTAGAGCAGCGCCGCGATGGGCGGGAGCACCACGTAGCCGGCGTCGGCCGCCATCGAGGACATCACGCCGATGAACACCATCGCGGGGTTGAGCAGCTTGGAGGGCGTGATCAGCGCCATGGCCTTGAGCAGCGCGTCGATCAGCTTGGTCTTCTCCGCCACGCCGATTCCCAGCATGGCGACCAGCACCACGCCCAGGGGGTGGAAGTGGGTGAAGTTGTCGACCAGGTTGTCCAGGACCCACTTGAAGCCCTCGCGGGTCAGCAGCGAGCGCGCCCGCACCGGCTCGGAGCCCTTCACGAGCTGGAGCTGCCCCTGGTCGGAGAGCACCGGCTGGGTCACCGGCTTGGCGACGGGGATGCCGTTTTCGTCGGTGACCAGCACCACCTTGCGGCCGGCGATCTCGGTCTGGATGGCCTGCACCGGCTCGCCCGTCCCGGAGTCCAGGACCTGCTCCATCTTGGGCTGGCCGACGGGCTTGTCGACCTCCCAGCCGGCCCTCTCGCCCACGTGGGAGAGCACCAGCACGAACAGGGCCCCGCCCGCGAACAGGGTGATGGGATCCGGCAGCTTGTTGCCCACCTTCTCGATGAGATCGAGGAAGAGGGCCATCGGGGAGCGCTTGGGGGTGTCGGTCATGCCGGAGGTCTACCACAGGGGGTCGCGGCCTCAATGACCTCGTCGGCGCAGCGCCAGCCCGAGCAGCAGCGCGGGCACCCAGAGGCTGAGCGGTGTGCCCGGCGTGGTGCTGCAGCTCCCCGCCTCCTCCTCCTCCTCGACCCCGGTATCGCCCGGCTCCACCACGCCGTCGCAGTCTTCGTCCAGAGCGTTCCCGGGGGTCTCGGGGGCCAGCGGGTTGACCCCGGGGTGGGTGTCGTCGCAGTCCCCATCCGTCAGCGCGCTGACAAAGTCGGGCGCACAGGTGTCCTGGAAGGTCTCGGGGTCGCCGAAGCCATCGCCGTCCAGGTCCGCGTAGTGGCGCTGCCGGCAGCTTCCATACCAGAGGATGGGGCCGTTGGAGCGCTGGGTGCTGGAGAGCGCGAGCACCATGTCATCGACGCCGTCACCGTTGATGTCCCCGCCGGGGGTCGGCGGGCCGCCCCCTCTGAGCCCCCCCTCCGAGACCCAGCTATCTCGGGAGTCGGCCATGGGCGCCTCTCCGAAGCCCTCCTGGCCGCCTGCGTAGGCCAGATACCCGTTCGAGTCCACCACCAGATCCGGGACCCCGTCACCGTTCAGGTCCCCGGCCGGTGCAACCACATGGCCGAAGGTGGTCTCGTCGGGCTCAGGGTTCTGGAGCCGCTGCCACAACTGGGGGCCCTCCGCTGAGCCCTTGTAGATGGCGACCGTCTCCTTCCCGCCGACGGCGAAGTCCGCCATCCCATCCCCGTCCACGTCGCCGAGCCCCGCGATGCTCAGCCCGAAGAAGTCGTCGTCCGGCTCCGCCGGCTCCAGCGTGTGGTCCACGCTCCAGGAGAAGCCTTGGGCGCCGCCCAGGGAGACCACCACGCGGTTCAGGAAGGGGCTCTCGGCGACCTCGACCCCCAGGGCCAGATCGGCATAGCCGTCGCCGTTGACATCTCCGATGTTCTCGACATCACTGACGCCATAGAGGTCCGGAAACTCGACCCTCTCGCAGCTCGCGTTGCCGTCAGCATCAAAGCTGTGGACCAACAAGGCGGTGTCCGCCGAGACCCCGCAGCCGCTCACCAGCAGGGGCACCCCCGTCCCATCCGTGACCACAGCCACAGCGCTGTCGCAGCCCTGCTCAAAGGCCACGCCGCCGTCCGGAAAGGCCAGGGAGCCTCCGCCGACCAACAGCGTCGAGCTCTGCCCCACGAGGGCGAAGTCAGCCACCCCGTCCCCCGTCAGGTCCGCGAGCACCCCTTCGTGGGGATACTCCAGCTCAAGCAGCAGATCTGGCTCCCCGAGCCCCCCACCGGCCACCCCGGGGAGGTACCAGAGCAGCACCGGGTTGTAGCTCATGACCACCAGGTCGTTGACGCCATCTGCGTCAAGGTCCCCCTGCGCGAAGACGGACATGGCCGCCTGCTGGCCATCGTAGAAGGGCGCCTTGGGGACCTCCTCCTGGGTGAACTGGTAGGGCGCAGCCACGGGATCCAGGATCCAGGACTGCAGCGCCGTGTCCTCCGCAGCGCTGTCCTCGGATGCGCCACACGCCAGCAACAACAAGAGCATCTCGCCCCCTCCGTTCAGGACAGGACTCTGCCCCCGCCTGGGAGAGAACGCAAGCCCGCTCTGTCCCCAGAGCAGCGACGGGGCCCCCGACCCCGAGGACCCCGCCTAGAGCCGAAGCTCAGCCGCCTACTCTGCGCGCTCGGCCTTGCCCTTGGCGGCCTCGACGGCGGCCTTGTAGGGCTCCACCTCGATCTCGCCGCCGGCCTGCTTGATGGCCTTGGCCTGGGCCAGCTCAAGCTGCGCCTGAACCAGCGCCCGCTCGGCCTTGAGCTTCTTGACCTTGGCCTTCTGCTTGGCGACCGCCTCGCTCTGGGCCTTGAGGTGCTCCTGCGAGAGCTCCTTCTCGGCCTTCTGCAGCTCGACCTGGTCCTTGGCGGCGTCCACCTTGGCGTCGGCGACATCCTTGGCGTCGTCCACGTCCTGCTTGGCCCGCTTCTTCTCGGCCTTGGCCTTCTTGTAGTCGCCCTTGGCCTTCTTCACCTCGGCCTTGGCGCGGTCCTGGTCGGCCTCCGCGCGCTCCAGCTCGGCCTCGACCTCGGCGATCCGGGCGTCGCCCTCATCGCGCACCGCGGCGATGGACTCCTTGGTGGCGTCCAGGTCCGCCTTGGCGGCCTTCACGTTGGCCTTGGCGGCCTGGCGCTCGGCCTTGCGCAGGTTCTTGAGGCGCTTGACCTCGGAGCTGGCCCGCTTGAGCTCGGCCTCCGCGTCCTTCATCACGCCCTTGGCGTCCCGCTGATCCGCGCGGGCACCCTTGACCTCGGCCTTGGCCTCGTCGACATCCCCGCTGGTCTCCGTGCGGACCGCGCGCATCTCGGCCTTCTCGTCGGAGACGGCGTCCCGGTCCTGGGCCAGCTCCTGCTTCTCCTCGACCTTGCCGCCCTCGAGCTCGGCCAGCACGCGGGTGGCCTCCTCGATCTGCACGTCCAGATCGGCCAGCTTCGCCTCCAGGGGGTCCAGCTCGGCGGCGGCCTCGGCGGGGATGGTTGCGAGCTGCGCTTCACTCAGCTCCGGAGCGGCAAAGGCCGTGGTGGCCAGCGCGAGCATCATCAGGATGGACATGGGTCTCCTCCATGTGGTGGGGCGCTCTTGATAACGCCTTGACAGACCGCGAGGACTCTTACCCTGCGCTGACCTCACGGCCCCCCTCGGCCCGTGGCGGCGGCCCCATATCGTGGATAGCCCTCATGGACAGGAGTCCCCATGAGCATCAAGCGCAGCGCCCGCCTGACCCAGCCCACCCCCGGCTTCGCGGGCCCTGAGACCAGCCCCAAGTACGCCCCCGTTCCGGAGCTCGAGCCGGTTCACCTGGAGCTGGACCTGCGCCTGGATCTCCCCAACAAGAGCGTCCACGGCGAACAGACCCTCACCCTCCACGCCCGCCGCAGCGGCGCCCGCAAGCTCAGCCTGGACGCCGTTCACTTCCAGAGCCTGCGGGTGGACGACCAGCCCGGCCTGAGCTGGCGCTATGACGGTCAGAAGCTGCACCTGGAGTGGGCCGAGGGGCTCAAGAGCGGTCAGCGCATCACGGCCCACCTCCGCTGGGAGGTGGTGGACCCCATCGCCGGACTGCGCTTCGGGTCCGCAGACGAGGGCACCTTTGTCGCCTCCGACCACGAGACCTCCCGGGCCCGCTACTGGATCCCCGCGGTGGACCACCCCCTGGTCCGCACCACCGCCGAGATCCGCCTGCACCACGACCCCGCCCACACCGCCGTGAGCGCCGGCGCGCTGGTGGGGACCAAGCCTGGTCAGGATGGCCTCGCCGTCACCACCTGGCGCCTGGATGAGCGCACCCCCATCTACCTGCTCTGCGTTGTGGTCGGGGATCTGGTCTGCGCCGAGGACGGCGCCTTCGAGGGCGCGCCCATCGCCTACTACGCGCCCCGTCCCCACAGCGCCGAGAACCTCCTCCGCAGCTTCGGCCGCAGCGCCGAGATGCTGCAGTACCTCACCACCAAGCTGGACCGCCCCCTCCCCTGGCCCAAGTACTTCCAGTTCGCCGTGGCCGGCATCGGCGGCGCCATGGAGAACGTCTCCCTGGTGAGCTGGGACGACGCCTGGGTGATGGACGAGACCTACCACGCCGAGATGGGCTGGCTGGTCGACTCCGTGAACCTGCACGAGATGGCCCACACCTGGTTCGGCGACCGGGTGGTCTGCCGCGAGTTCGCCCACGTCTGGCTCAAGGAGAGCTGGGCCACCTACATGGAGGGCGTGTTCGTCGAAGACACCATCGGCAGCGAGGCCTTCCACGGCCACATGCACGAGGACGCGATCGCCTACCAGGGAGAAGTCGCCAGCCGCTACGCCCGCCCCATCGTGACCCGCCACTTCGAGTCCGGCTGGGACATGTTCGACCACCACCTCTACCCCGGCGGCGCCTGGCGCCTGCACATGCTGCGGCAGCAGCTCGGGGATGAGGTCTTCTGGGACGGCGTGCGCAGCTACCTGGCCCGCTTCGACGAGCAGGTCGCCGACACCGCCGACTTCCGCAAGGAGCTCGAGGCCGCCAGCGGGCGCAACCTCAACGCCTTCTTCGACCAGTGGTTCCACCGCCCCGGCTACCCCCAGCTCAAGGCCGAGTGGTCCCAAGACGACGGCCAGGGCACCCTGCGCGTCACCCAGACCCAGATCGACAAGGACAAGGGCATCGGCGCCTTCACCTTCCCCCTGGTGGTCGCCGTCGAGCACAGCGCCGGCCAGTGGACCCGCCACACCCTCCAGTGCGAGCACGCCGTCACCAGCCTGACCGTGCCCCTCACCGGCCCCGTGGTCTCCATCGTCCTGGACCCCGACACCCAGCTCCTCCACAAGCTGGACTTCGACCCCGGCCGGGACCGCCTGATCCGCGCCCTGAGCGGAGAGAGCGTGCGCGGCCGCATCCACGCCGCCCAGGCCCTCTGCGACAGCGGGGACCCCACCGGAATCCACGCCATCGTGGCCGCCTGGACCAAGGAGCCCGCCTTCCGCGTGCGCCGCGCCTGGGCCCGCTACCTGGGCAGCGCCAAGAGCCACGCCGCCCCCGCCGCCCTGGCCCAGATCCTGGAGCTGGAGACCGACCCCAAGGTCATGACCACGCTCTGCGCAGCCTGCGAGAACCACCGCGCCCCCGAGCTCTCCGCCGCCCTCCAGGACTGGCTCGCCGTCCCCGGCCGCCCCTACCGCGCCAGCGGACACGCCCTGACCGCCCTGGGCAAGCAGCGCGCCGATGCCCCCATCGACCTGCTCATCGAGAAGTCCAAGGACAGCGGCTGGTGGGGCTGGGTGCAGCGGGGTGCAATGCTCGGGCTCGGGGAGAGCGGCCACATCTCTGCACTGGAGCGCCTCCACGAGGTCACCCTGGACCCCAGCATCCGCCGCCCCGTGCGCATCGCCGCGACCACCGCCCTGGGCGTTTGCGCCCGCGTTCAGGACCGCGCCCAGCGGGAGCGGACCCTGGCCCAGCTCGCCGTGCTGGCCCGCCACCCCGACTACGGCACCCGCATGGCCGCCGCCCAGGCCATCAAGGCGCTGGGGGAGCCCGCCGGCGCCAGTGAGATCGACGGCATCGTCGAGCGCGTCGCCGTCCAGGACAAGCCCCGGGTGCGCAAGCTGGCCGCCGCGCTGCGCAAGTCCGACCCCGGCTCCGACCGCAAGACCATCGAATCGCTGGAAGAGCGCCTCCGCAAGCTCGAAGCCCGCCTGGCCACCCTGGAAGGCAAGTGATCCGCCGGATCCAGCCCGCCGACCTGCCCGAGATCCTGGCCCTCAACCAGGCCAACCTCCCCGCCCTGGGGCCCCTGAGCGCCCCGGAGCTGGAGACCCTTCTCGCCCAGTGCGCCCACCCGCTGGCCGCCGAGCTGGACGGGCGCCTGGCCGGCTTCGCGCTGGTCCTGGACAGCCAGTCCTCGTATGCGTCCCCCAACTACCGTTGGTTCGTGGACCAGATCGGAGAGCGGTGGGGAGAGATCCTGTACCTGGACCGGATCGCGATCCACCCCTGGGCCCGAAAGCGGGGGGTCGGCCGCGCCCTCTACGCGGCCTTGTCCGAGCAGGGACTCCCCGTCGCCTGCGAGGTCAACACAGTACCCCTGAACCAGGAGAGCCTGGACTTCCACTCCAAGCTGGGCTTCGAGCCCGTCGGCGAGGGCCACGCCAAGGGCAAGCAGGTGCGCTACCTGATGCGGCGCTAGCGTCGGCGCGGAGATTCACCGGCAAAAGCCCCCTTCCTTGGTGTAGAGTAGACGCGACAGGCCCCTGACCAGACCACCCGGGGCCGCGGGAGGTCCCTGTGTTGTTGTTCATCTTGGCCGCTTGCTCCAAGGAAGCCCCAGAGGTCCAAGACACCGGGAGCCTCTGCGTCACGCAGACCTGGTACCTGGATGAAGACGGCGACGGCTTCGGCGCCCTGGCGGTGGAGGCCTGCCCCGGCCAGGAGCCCGAAGGCGCCGTGGACAACGACCTGGACTGCGACGACAGCGACAGCAGCATCCACCCGGACGCGGCGGAGATCTGCGACGGGCTCGACCAGAACTGCGATGGGGAGGTGGACGAGGGGCTGGAGACCCAGACCTGGTATCGAGACACCGACGGGGATGGGTGGGGCGACTCAAACGGGCCGGAGCAGCTCTGCGGCGCCAGCGAGGGATGGGTCCTGCAGGACGGCGACTGTGACGACGAGAGCGACGCCGTCAACCCGGACGCAGCCGAGGTCTGCAACGGCATCGACGACGACTGCGACGGCGTCACGGACCCACCCAGCGCGGAGGGCGCCCTCCCCTGGTACCTGGACACGGACGGTGACGGCTACGGCGATGGTCTGGTCGGGACCGCATGCGAGGCGCCCTCCGGCACCGCAGACCGGGACGGGGACTGCGACGAGACGGACAGCAGCATCAACCCTGGGGCCGCGGAGATCTGCCTGGACCTGGTGGACCAGAACTGCAACGGGCTGGAGGACGACTGGAGGGAGGACTGCGACCCCAGCACCTACGACGGCACCAACGAGGGGCTCTGCGACCCCAGCATCGCGGCGGCGTCCAGCGCCCTCTGCACCAGCGGGGTCGCCGCCATCCTGGGCACCGGCGGCTCCTACAGCAGCATCCAGGACGCGATCGACGACGCCGCCAGCGGGGACACCGTCAGCGTCTGCCCGGGCACGCACACCGAAGACCTGGTCATCTCCCAGGACCTGGCCCTCATCGGCTACGGCGAAGGCAGCAGCATCCTGGAGCCGGACAGCGGCACCCAGCCCATCGTGACCACCTCTGGGGCCATCACCCTCCAGATCGCGGATCTCAGCGTCCAGAATGGGAGCGCGGGCGGCATCACCGGCAATGCCATCGACCTGTGCGTCACCCGGGCGGGCTTCTACGACAACACCAGCACCAGTGGCGGCGCCCTGGCCCTCAGCGGCGCCGGCACCCTGAGCCTGGAGGACGTGCGCTTTGACAGCAACAGCGCCACCTCCAGCGGCGGCGCCATCGACGTGGACGGCTACCAGATCGAGATCCTGGACTGCAGCTTCACCAACAACCACTCCGACTACCAGGCCGGCGCCATCGAGATCGACGTGAGCGCCAGCGGCACCATCTGGGGCAGCGACTTCGACGGGAACACCGCCGACTACGAGGCGGGCGCGCTGGAGTACGCGGGCGCCAGCTCGGCGACCCCGGGGAAGCTGATCCTGGACACCTGCAGCTTCACGAACAACGACACGGAGTATTCGGGCGGCGCCATCTCCCTTGGGTCGTGGAACTACCCGCAGGTGGTCGCAGTGGACACCACCTTCGACAGCAACAGCGCCGGCAGCCAGGGTGGGGCGCTGGCCATGGGGAGCTGGGGCGGCGGCCACTTCATGTGCGTGGGCTGCGACTTCACCGACAACAGCAGCGAGTACAGCGGGGGCGGCATCGATCTCGGTGGCTGGGGTGCGCCGGAGCTCACCCTGCTGGAGTGCGCAGTGAGCGGCAACAGCTCCCAGAGCGGCGGCGGGATGGAGGCCGGCGGCCGCGCCAGCCCGACGGGGACCGTGGTCAACACCTCTTTCACCGAGAACACCGCCGTCTATGGCGACGGCGGGGCCTCTGTCGACGGGACGTGGACCTTCACCAACACCGACTGGGGCACCGGCACCAGCGACAACAGCCCCACGGACATCAACCACCGCACCGGGCTGGGCGCGGGCGAGAGCTTCACCTGCAGCGGGGGCGCTTGCTGAGCCTGTAAGGCCCGGCAGCGCCAGCCCGTTCCTCCCCCAAAGGAGCCCGCATGTCCCTGCTGGTGATGGCCCTGCTGCACGCCTCTGGCGTGATGAACCCGCCCCTCTACCGCCTCCACGGGGCCGCCTGCGCCCAGGACGTCCAGGCCGACGCCATCGACCCCGCCCAGGTCCTCAGCTTCTCCGGCTACAACAGCGGCGTGACCTCCTGCCGCTCCTGCGGCCCGGACGGCACCACCAACGGCCACGTCTGGCCCATCAAGGTCGAGCAGGTCACCCTGGTCCGCGCGGGCGACGGCACCCCGGTCGGCGCCTGGGAGGCCACCGACGAGCTCTGCGGCCCCGCCCCCCGGCTGGAGTTCAAGGGCCCCCTGGAGCGCGCCACCGCCTACGAGATCCGCGTGGACGGCGGGCCAGCAGTGCGCTTCACCACCGCCCCCTGAGCGTCCCTACTCCACCGCCAGGGTCAGCGGGAAGGTGCCCGTGAGCACCCCACCGGGCTCATCGAACTTCGCCTGCATGAAGGCGTCCAGCACGCACTGCTGCAGCTCCGCGTCCTGGAAGCCGCCGCTGGCCATGGACGTGCTGGACACGCTGCCGTCGGCCTGGATGCGGAACTCCACGCTGCCCGCGCCGCCGGCGCTGGGGTCACGGGCGAGCGCGGCGTTGTAGCACTCCCCGAGCTGCCCCTGGATCCCCACCACGCCGGCCTGGACCTGGGCGGCGGAGAGCTTGCCCTTGACCACCTTGGCCAGCGAGCCGCCGGCGTTGGCGGCCACCTTCGCGACCACCTGCCCGTTCTCCCGGGCCAGCACAAAGCGCCGGTACCCCGCCTCCGAGGCCGTGCGCAGCGCCGGCCGCAGCTCCGAGAAGGGCAGCTCCGCGGGGGCCTCGACCTGCAGCTCGATGACCTCGCCGGCGCCAAAGTCCCACTCCGAGGTCTCGACCCCATCGATCCGGTGCCGTTGGTGGGCCGTGAGCGTGAGCTGCTGAGCCCCTGGCTTCTTCTCCGAGACCGCGACCGTGCCGCCGATCATCACCTCGGAGAACACCTCGCTGGCGACCCGGGCCGCGCTGCTCAGGGTGTCGTAGCGGGTGTCCTCCTGGGCGACCAGGGTCACGCGCTCGTGCGCCGGGCAGGCCTGCTTGACCCGGGAGAGCTCGCCCTGCAGCGCCTTCCAGTCGTAGTCCAGCGCCTGGTGACAGGACTCCTTGCTGCAGGCCAGCGGTGTGTCCCGGAGCGCCGGGCGGGTGCCCCCGTAGAGCAGCTCGTCGGCCCCCTCGATGGGGGTGCCGTAGGGGGTGATGTGGACGCTGAGGGAGATCTGGCAGGGCTCCGCGAGAGCGAGCGTGGACAGAGCGAGCAGCATGGACGGCCTCCGGACAGTGCGCTGTGCGCTTTGGACACCTCAGCGCCCCCAGAGCGTACCGCCGATCCGCCCGCGCTACTCGACGTTGGGCACAAAGCCCAGCTCGGAGACCAGGCTGCCGCCGTCCCAGAGGCTGGCCTTGCCCGAGACCGCCACCTGCTCCAGATCCGCGCCGCTGGGCACACTCAGGCTCACCCAGCCGCCCACCTCCTCCGAGGCGCTGACCTCTCCGGTGGCCGAGCCCAGCTCCACGGAGATCGGCGAGCCCTCCGCCTGCCCCTCGATGGCCAGCGTCAGGTCCAGCCCGGCCGCGTCGTGGGTGAAGGCCCAGAGCTCGAAGGTGGCGCCGTCCGCCAGCGCCGTGGGCTCGCCGAGCTGCCCCTGGTCGTTGATGTGCCCGGCGCAGAGGATGGTGGGGCCCGCGTCCTCCAGAGGCTCCAGCCACAGCTCGCCCAGGGCCTCGTCGCTGTCCCAGGCCCGGGTGAACACGAAGGCCCAGACCGCGTCCGTCTCCGGGAGCGCCGCGGTGTCCAGCTCCAGGCGGCCCTCGCTGTCGAGCTGCACCTCGTACTGATCCACGGGCAGCTCGCCCTCGGTGTACAGGTTCGCAAAGAGCGAGCCCCCGGCCAGCGCGCGGCGTCCCTGGTCGATCTGCAGCGACAGGGTGGTCTGCCGCTCCCCCACCCAGCGCAGCCGCGAGTGCGAGGGCGAGGCCGGCGCCCCACAGAACGAGGTCGCCGCCACCTCGTAGTCCGAGAAGACCAGCGGTGCGCCGCCACAGCCCAGCAACAGGAGCAGGCTCATGCGCGCAACTCCCGGCGTTTGAGGCCGATCATTCCAACAACCAGCGCAAACAACCAGGCCCCGGGGGCGGTCCCCGGCGCGCTCTGACAGCCCGACGCCGTCGGCGTCTCCGGAGGGGTCGGGTCGGAGAGGATCGTGAGCGCCACCGCATCGCTCCACACCCCTGGACCCCACGCGTCCACCGCGCGCACCCGCAAGGACACCCCCTCACCAGCGAGGACATCGGGTCGCAGATCCAGCGCGGTCTCCGAGGTCTCCACCGACCAGCTCCCCTCGGGGTTGCTCGCCGGCGTGAACTCGACCTCGTAGCTGAGCGCCTCGGCGTCGGGGTCCACGGCCGGCTCCCAGCGCAGGGTGGCCTGGTCCAGGTAGATCTCGCCGCTGGGCGTCAAGAGCACAGGCGCCGCCGGGGCGGTGTTGGCGACGGCGGCCACCGCGGCGGCCACGTCGATGCGCCCGCACCCGTAGTGCAGGCTGCGGCCCTCGTCGTCGTATTGGGCCTCTTCGGGGCGCACGCGCACCGCGGTCTCGCAGAGGACCTCGCGCAGGCTCCAGATGTCCAGGCGGGGGTTGGCCGCGAACATCAGGGCGATCGCCCCGGACACGATGGGGGTCGCGCCCGAGGTGCCCGACATCTGGCCGGTGTAGTCGGCGTCCCCCAGGTAGGCGCCGTAGCCCTCGCTGCCGGAGATGTCGGTGGTCAGCAGCATGGGGCGCCCGCTCTGCCCGCTGGGGGCCACAAGGTCCATGCGGGCGCCGTAGTTGGAGTAGTCGGCCAGCGCGTCCTGGTCGGTGCTGGCCCCCACCGCGATGGTGGAGCTGACCCGGAAGAAGCCCTCGCTGCTGGCGTCGCAGCCGTCGTTGCCCATGGCCATGACCCAGGCGCTGCCCAGCCCGTCGCGGCCGACCTCCTCGGCGTAGTAGAGGCCGTCCTTGACCACCCCGGGCAGGGTGTACGCCGGGCAGCCCTCCCCCATGCCCCAGGAGTTGGAGAGCACGGTCGCGCCGCCGTCCACCGCGTAGACGATGGACTCGTAGATGTCCGCGTATTCCTGGATCTCGCCCAGCAGGCGCACGCCCATCACCTGGGCCGCGGGCGCCACCCCCGCCACGCCGATGCCGTTGTCCCCGGTGCCCGCCGCCAGCCCCGCGCAGGCCGTCCCGTGGGCGTGGCCGGAATAGTCCAGGTCCGGGTTCTCGTCCTCGCCGGCGCTGGGGGTGAACCCGGGGACGGTGTCCAGGTCCGGGTGCGCGGTGTCCACCCCGGAGTCCAGGATCGCGATGAGCTGCCCCTCTCCCCAGGTGGTCTCCCAGGCCGGGACCACGTTGGCGTCGGCGCCTGGCCAGGCCGTCTCGCTGCGCTGGCCGCTGTTCTCGATGTGCCACTGGTCGGCCAGCAGGGGATCGTCGGGGAGCGCCGTGGGGTGGAGCTCCACCGCCAGGTTGGGGTGGGCGTAGCGCAGGCCGGGGGCGCCCTGCAGGGACACGGCCAGCATGACCTCGTCGGCGCCGGGATCCATGAGCAGCTTGAAGGTGGCGTGCAGGCCCGGGAGGTGGTCCACCGAGGCGACGCCCGGCAGGGCGGACAGCCACTCCGGGTCCTCTCCCTCCTCCAGCGAGACGATCAGGGAGCCGGTGCGCCAGACCGGAACGTCCTCCTGGTACCACTGGCCGCTCGGCGCCTGGTGCAGGGGGATCCCAGCGTCCAGTGGGGCGCCGTCCTGGGAGGCTGCAGGCAGGCCGTCGGCGTAGGCGAGCGGCGCGATGAGCAGCATCAGGGGGGGCATCGTTCCTCCGGGCGCACAAGGGTAGCGCAAGGCTCTGCGGGGCCTGTCAGTTTGCTGTGGCCCGGCCTTCTGTTGCTTTCCCGAAACACACGGAGAGCCCCAATGGGGTATCAGGGCGCAAACTCGAACAGGAGTCCCAGATGAAGATGCTTCGCCTCGCGCTTGCACTCAGCCTTCCCATCGCCCTGGCCGCTTGCACCAAGGGCCCCCCCGAGGACACCGGCCCCGTCGTCGAGGGTGACGCGGACTCCGACGCGGACTCCGACACCGACACCGACACCGACGCCGATGGTGACGCCGACTGCGACATCAGCGGCGCGACCCCCGTGTACGAGGAGCTCTTTGGCGCAGACGGCGCTGTGGTCGGGGCCAACCCCTACACCACCGACGCTGGCCTGGGCGCCATCATCGCCGACAAGCCCGCCGAGGGCGAGACCCTGACCGGTGAGTGGGTCGTGACCGGCGCTGTCGTCGGGGCCGTGGGCTACTACCCCGAGGGCTCCAACCCCTCGAACATCTGGTTCAACGACGTCAACGGCACCGTCCGGACCTACTACGTCGACCCCGGCGTGGCTCTGAGCGGCGGCGAGGTGGTGAGCTTCACCGCCACCGAGATCAAGAACTACTACGGCACCTTGGAGATCACCGCCATGGGCGAGGTCACCGTGACCGGCTCCGACAAGGTGTGGCTGACCGACGGCAACAACACCACGCTGTCCTACGAGACCCACGCCGAGCAGTTCGTGTACGCCTGGGGCGAGATCATGGACGAGGGCGTGGAGTGCGGCGGCAGCACCTCCTACACCTGCTTCGACTTCCAGTACGGCGCGAACACCACCACCCTGCGCATCCTCAGCTCCAAGGGCGTGGTCCAGGGTGACTGCGCGCAGGTGGTCGTCCCCCTGGGCACCTACTCCGGCGCCGACCAGATGGACGTGAGCGACCTCGACTGGTTCGACTGGATCGACTGATGCCCATGTTGCTTGCCCTGGGTCTGCTCGCTTGCGATGTCCGCGAGCAGGCCGAAGACTGGAGCGCCTGGTACGACTCCGGCGAGATGTTCGACGTCAGTGAGCCCATCGCGTTCACCGACCAGAACTACTCCTTGCCGGCGGTCGACGGTGTGGTGTCCATCTCGGACCTGCAGGACGACGTGATCGAGACGGCCACGGCCGGCGAGATCGTGTACGCCCCCGAGGACGCCCTCAGCGACGACGCCGACTGCGACACCAGCACGGACAGCTCCCTGCCCATGACGGTGCAGGGCGTGGTCACGCTGCACCCGCGCTTCTACTTCAAGACCCAGGGCTGCGACCGGTCCTCCGACGAGAAGTACTACGGCAGCTACTTCATCCAGGACGACACCGGCGGGCTGTTCGTGCTGGGTGACTCCAAGGTGGCCCACTTCGACGTGGGTGACCGGGTGGTGATGACCGTCCGGGCCACCAAGACCAACTACGACCTGCCCATGATCTACGCCCACGACATCGTGTCCGTGGAGCGGGACTACAGCGCCATCTACTACGAGGTGGTCGAGGGACGCAGCCTGGGAGCCAGCGACATGGCCCTGGTCAAGCGCGTCACCGGGGTGGTCACCCGCGAGGCCGACACCTTCGGCCAGTTCCAGCTCGAGGACGCCTCCGGCAGCAAGCACCTGGTCTCCCTGGATTCGGAGATCAACCGCCGCAAGTGGGCCCCCGAGGTCGGTCAGACCGTCCAGGTCACCGGCCCCGTGCTCTTGAGCTACAGCGAATACCAGATCGTCATCATGAACGTCGGCCAGCTCGAAGTGCTGGACGGCTGAGGAAGCACCGTGAACCTGCTGATTGCCATCTCCGCCGTCGCCTTTGCTCAGGACGACCGGGACCTCGAGTACCGCGACACCCAGATCGAGGGGTCCGGCACCACCGAAGTCTCCGGCGGCTTCGAGGCCCAGTGGTTCGAGTACGACAACCTGGACCTGCGCTCCCTGGATGAGAGCAGCGACCAGGCCATCTTCGACTCGGACGACCGCAACTCCTTCGCCTTCTCCGGCGCCTACCTGAACCTGGCCCACACCCTGGACCAGGACGCCGGCGTCACCCGCTTCGTGCTGGGCGCCTCCCACCGAGGCCTCTGGGGCAACGACCAGATCGGCGTCGTCAACCAGTTCGGCGGCTTCGTCTACTTCACGGCCATGTACGGGGAGTTCACCCCCACCAGCGAGGCCTTCACCGCCCGCGTCGGCCGCCAGTACTACGAGATCGGCGGCCTTGGCGGCGCCCGCGACTACATCTACGCGGACGTCATCGACATGGTGCGCGTGGACATCCCCCTGGGCGAGATCGGCCACCTGGAGCTGCTGCCCATCAACGTGGTCGGCATGTCCAGCTCCAACGACAACGCCAACTTCGTGTCCTACGCCGGCCAGTCCACCACCCAGACCTACGGCTTCCGCGGTGACCACATGACCAAGCGCACCGGCGGTGTGCTGGCCCTGGAGCCCAAGGACAACGTGGAGCTGCGCGCCTACGGCTTCTACACCGACGTGGGCGCCCTGGGCACCGGCTCGGACATCTCCGAGGGCGGCCTGCTGGGCAACTTCTCGGACAACGACTGGGTCGCCAACGTCGGCGTCCGCGGCAACATCACCGTGGCCGACACCTTCACCCCCTACTTCTCGGTGGACGCCTCCCGCGGCATCGACCGCAAGGAGCTGGTGGCCCGCGACATCGACACCAACGGCATGGCCTACACCCTGGGTGTCTCCATGGCCAAGGGCGAGGAGACCGGCGTCCGCGGCGAGCTCTCCTACTTCCAGGCTGACGGCGCCTCCTACGGCAACGCCTCTGGCGACTCCGGCCTGCAGTACAGCCACGGCTACGTCGGCCTCAAGGCCCGCCAGACCGGTGGCGTGTTCGCCGACCGCCTGATGGGCTGGCACCCCAGCGCCTACGTCGGCATGTTCGGCGTCAGCGACTCGCCCCACGAGATCGCACGCAAGTCCGGCACCCGCGTGCTGCACGCCCGCCTGGGCTACGACTTCGGCAAGCTCACCGTGCAGGGCCGCTGGTGGACCTTCCAGGACATGGGCGTGACCTACACCGACCTGGAGAGCCTCGACTCCGTCGAGACCCCCTTCGGCTACTCCCGGGAGGAGTTCGCCGCGCAGGCCCGCATGGGTGAGCTGCTCGGTCACGAGGCCGACGTGGACCTCTTCTACCAGTTCACCGACAACGTCCAGCTCCGCGGCAACGGGGCGCTGTTCATGCCCGGCGCGTTCTACGAGATCCCCGTCTCGCGCATCGCCGGCAGCCAGCTCGGCTGGGACGGCGAGGCCACCCCCTGGTCCGTGAGCGTGGGCACCAGCGTGAGGTTCTGATGCTCCTGTTCCTCCTGGCATGTGGCGCCCCTGAAGGCCGGCTGGAGCAGGTCGGCTATCGGGATGGCACCGACAGCTCCGACGGCACCAGCAGCGGTGAGCGCGGCAACATCAAGATCTCCGAGGTCCTCTGGTCCGGCTCCGTCGACAACGACGGCAACCGGGACGCCAGCGACGTGTTCGTGGAGATCCGGAACGAGGGCGTGCGCCCCATCAACCTGCAGGGTTGGTTCATCGACCAGGAGGGCACCATCGAGGAGACCTACGTCATCCGCCAGGAGCTCTGGGTCCAGGTCGGTGAGCACGTCTTCCTGGCCGCCAAGGACACCGGCTGCTTCCCCGAGCCCGACGCGCTGCTCCCCAAGCTGCGCTTCGGCGACGGCGACCCCTTCCGCCTGACCCTCAAGGACAGCGACGAGCGCCTGATCGAGCCCGCGGGCTCCAAGGACATGCCCCCCTACGCCGGCGGCTACGACTACGTGCGCTCCCGCTCCATGGAGAAGGTGGAGCTGATGTTCGGCGGCCGCGGCACCGAGCCCTCCGCCTGGCACTACTACACCCCGGCCGAGGTCGACGTGGCCAACAACGACCGCATCTCGGAAGACTGCCAGCGGAACACCCTGGCCAGCCCGGGCCGCCCCAACTCGCCGGACTACTCCGGCGCCTACAGCACGGGGTCCTTCGAATGATCCTGCTCCTTCTGGCCTGCGCCGCCCCCGACACCACCGAGGCCTTCAACGTGGTCACGGTGGAGACCTACACCGACGCCAGCGGTGGGGACGCCGTCATCGACGCTTTCATCGAAGCGGCTGACGGAGCCACCTCCGATCTCGCGGTCCTCCTCCCGGGCCTGGTCGATGCCGATCTCACCGCGGCCATCATCGCCGCATACGAGGACGGGCTGAGCGTGGCCGTCGCCACCGACATCGACTCCGCCGAAGACTCCGGCATCGTGGCCCTCCAGGACGCCGGCGTGCCCGTGTCCCTGGGCGACGACGCCGTGGCCTACTTCGAGTTCAGCCTCAACGCCGACGTGGCCTGGGACTCCGAGGACGTGCGGATGACCCACACCGCCATGGTCGTGGACCGCTCCGAGGTGCTCAACGCCTCCAGCCTGCTCCCCGGCGACGGCATGCGCTGGATGATCCACGCCACCGGACAGGACCTGTCCTACGACTGGGACATCGAGCACAACCAGATCTTCGGCGGCTCCGACGCCAGCTCCCTGACGGCCTACGACTCGCTCGCCAAGTCCGTCGCGGACAACCGCTGGCTCTACGGCACCCAGTCCGACGAGCAGCTCGAGGTGTGGCTCGGCCCCCAGGAGCGCCTCATCAAGCGCATCGTGGACGCCAGCTACGGCGCCCGCTCCAACATCTACGTGCTGACGGACGACTTCCTGGACGAGGGCCTCGCGAACGCGCTGCAGGCCAAGTACGAGGACGGCTTCGACGTCCAGGTCATCGTGGGCCCCAACTTCAAGGAGGCCAACCGCTCCCTGTCGAGCACGCTGGAGGACACCGGCGTGCCCCTCAGCCAGCTTCCCGACGGACTCGTGGTACCCACGGTTGTCCTCGTCGACACCCAGATCGACCGCCGGGGGACCTGGAACACCGCCAAGGCGATGTGCCTGTCCCATGACGTCGTCTCCGCAGCTCGCCTCAACCGGGGTGCCACCGTGCTGACCGACCAGCTCCTGGACGGCAGCCTCTGGGTGCTGGACGACTACGACGCCCCCGGCAGTGACTCCAACGCCCAGATGGACGCCTTGATCGCCCTCTGGGAGCACGCAGCCTCCCAGGCCCGGTGAGACCATGACCCCGCTCTTCCTCCTGCTCGCCTGCGCCCCCTCCGAAGAGGACCTGGACAGCACCCGCGGCGGCCGCGTCGACACCTTCTTCAACGAGCCGGGCACCCGGCTGGAGAACCTCTGGTACCCGGACGTCGTCAACGTGATGGTCGAGCTCATCGACTCCGCCGACGCCACCCTGGACTTCGCCGTGATGGGCTTCTACCAGCAGGACGTCGTGGACGCCTTCGTGCGGGCCCACGACCGCGGCGTTGTGGTGCGCATGGTCGGTGACGCCGGCCACCTCTACAACAGCGGCTACCAGACCTTCCTGGACCGGGACATCCCCATCGTCACCGGCAACCAGGCCCACATCATGCACCACAAGTTCATGATCGTGGACGGCCGCTACGTGTTCTGCGGCACCGCCAACTGGACCGACACCGACCTCATCCACAACTCCAACAACTTCGCCTTCATGGACAGCCCGGCCGTGGCCGCCGACTTCCAGGCCGAGTTCGAGCAGATGTGGGGCGGCGCCTTCGGGCACTCCAAGGTCGAGCTCCACAACGGCCGCAGCTACACCCTGGGTGACACCGAGGTCGAGGTCTGGTTCTCCCCCAACGAGGACAGCATGGGCCGCATCCTGGAGCTGGTCGACGGCGCCCAGGAGTCCGTGCGCTTCACCATCTTCGCCTTCACCAAGGACCAGGTGGGCTCCGCGTTCATCCGCAAGCAGGAGGAGCTGGCCGAGCTCCACGGCGACGACGCCCTCTGGGACGGCCTGAGCGGCTCGGATCCCCGCTACGGCGTGGCCGGCGTGGTCGACAAGTCCCAGATGCACTCCAACGGCCAGTACCACGAGGTCTACCGCCTGATGGGCGCGCAGATCCCCATGCGCCTGGACGGCAACGACTCCTCCAAGCAGCCCGGTGACTACCAGGCCGGCGGCGGTCGCCTGCACTCCAAGACCATGCTGATCGACGCCGATGGCGAGAACCCCGTCGTGGTCACCGGCTCCTTCAACTGGAGCTCCTCCGCGACCGTCAGCAACGACGAGTACCTGCTGGTGTTCAAGGGCGGTCGCGTGGCCGAGGCCTACGCCGACTACTTCACCAGCCTCTGGGACAACGGCACCTACATGGGGTACACCTTCGTCGGTGACGCCCCCGACGGCGAGCTCTACAACAGCATCGAGCCCGGCGACGTCGTGATCAACGAGGTCATGTGGTACGGCGCCCACTCCGCGGACAACGAAGGCTTCGACGAGTTCATCGAGCTGCGGAACATGACCGACCGCGACCTCAAGCTCGACATGTGGCAGATCACGGGAGTGGACGACTTCACGGTCGGTCTCCCCCCTGGGACCACCATCAAGGCCGGTGAGACCTTCCTCATCGTGGATCACGTCCTGGAGGCATACGAGGACGGGGCTCCCCAGGATGAGTACAGCGCCTACACCTGGGGCGACATGGTCGTCAACGCCTTCAACGACAACCGCCAGTCCCGCCTCTACATCAAGGACGGCTCCCTGGAGCTCTTCCTGATGGACCCCCGCGGGAACGTCGTGGACACCGTCGGAGACGGCGGCGGCGCGTTCGCTGGTGGGCTCGGCACCGACGGCAAGGTGCGCTCCATGGAGCGGGCACTGGTCCCCGGAGACGGCAGCGACCCCCAGAACTGGAGCGCCTACCAGGGAGACGAGGGGATCGGGGCCGTGAACCCAGAGTTTGCCAGCGAGATCCTGGCTTCTCCCGGGGCCACGAACTCCAACCACTGAGCCCAGTCACGGGTCAGACTGTCTCGGCCTTGACGCTCCGTCGAGGCCCCCTTAGCTTTGAGACACTGGTTTGGAAAGATTCCAAACGCCTCAACAACGCAAAGAAGGGAGAACCTCATGAGCAACGTCGGCAAGCCCGCCCCCGAGTGGAGCTCCGTCGCCTACGTCAACGGCGAGGAGAAGGTCATCAGCAGCAGCGACTTCGCTGGCAAGTGGTACGTCATGTACTGGTACCCGCTGGACTTCACCTTTGTCTGCCCCACCGAGATCCGCGGCTTCGAGTCCCTCGCTGAGGACTTCGCGGACGACGGCGTGGCCGTGATCGGCGCCAGCACCGACTCCTGGCACTCCCACAACGCCTGGTTCAACGACGGCAAGACCTTCGAGCAGAAGATCACCCACCCCGTCATCGCTGACACCAACCACAGCGTCACCAAGGCCTTCGGCTACCTCTTCGAGGACGCCGGTGTCGCCTTCCGCGCTACCGTCATCGTCGACGACAAGGGCATCGTCCGCTCCGAGACCATCAACGATCTCGACGCTGGCCGCTCCCCCCACGAGACCCTGCGCACCGTGCAGGCGCTCCAGTCCGGTGGCCTCTGCGGCGCCGACTGGAAGAAGGGCGACGAGTTCGTCGGCTGATTCAGCCCTGCTGAGTCACGGGCCCGCTTCGCAGAGCGCGAAGAGACGCCAGACAGCGCCTCCGGCCCTTCGCCGGGGGCGTCCGTCCTCTGGGCCCCACGCACACACACACGCACACCCCACAAGGAGGCCACCATGGCCAAGCTCGAAGTACTGGAACGCGACACCTGGGAGGAAGCGGTCAACGCCCCCGTGGCCATGATCCTGCTCGGCAAGACCACCTGCGCCGCCTGCAACGCCTGGACCGAGGAGCTCGAGAGCTTCCTGGAGGAGGACAGCGAGTTCGGCGAGGTCCGCTTCGCCAAGATCCTCCTGGACAAGGGCGGCCTGGGCAAGTGGAAGAAGGCCACCCCCTGGCTCGGCGAGGTCAACGACCTGCCCACCAACGTCATCTACGTCAACGGCGAGCCCGTCAAGCGCTGGGCCGGCAACGGCACCGACCGCATGGCCAACCGCCTGCGTCGCTACACCCAGGGTTGATCCCGCGGGGGCGGCCTCTGTCGCCGCCCTCACTTTGGGGATTGTCTGCGGCCAATCCGGTGTCAGACTGGCACCATGCCCATCACCGACCTCCCCCCAGAGCCCCCCGCCGCCATCGTCCGTGCCCTGGAGCCCGGCGACCTGGAGATCCGGCTGGGGACCGGCACCAACCCCCGCGTCCGCGGCAACGGCGGCTGGGCCCTGTGGGCCGTGAGCTGGTGGGGCTTCGAGGGCAGCGCCGACCTTGGCCTGCTCCGCCTGGGCCCCTTCAGCATCGCCGGCGGCACCCAGCTCTCCTACGGCCAGCCCTTCCTGCTCCAGACCGCCACCAACGGCGCGCTGGCCTACTTCATCCCCGAAGGCAGCACCCGGGTGGTCGCCCGCAGCGTCGGCATGGACGCCCGGGGGATCCTGGAGTTCAGCCGCAACGACCAGGCGCGGGTGCACCCCTACTTCGCCTCCGCGTTCGGGCCCCGCTGGCTCAAGGTCGAGGCCAGCCGCGACGGCAGCGTCGTGGACGGCAGCGCGAGCTGGCAGCAGCTCTCCTGGGGCTTCACCCCCTCCGCCGGCCTGGACATCGTGCTGGGCCAGGGCTTCGTGCTCAACGGCGAGCTCGGGTGGTCCGAGGGCGTGATGGCGGACGCCGACTCCGACGTGAGCCTCAACGCCGTGGGCATCTCGGTGGTCGACAAGCAGAGCAGCGGCAGCCGCGAGGCCCCGCGCGGCGTGGTCGTCTCCACCGGGGTGGGCTGGCAGTTCTGATCACCTCGCTGGGGTCCGATTGAAAAGGAGTTGAAAGCCAATCGCGCGGCCAGATCGGTGAGGATGGGGTCATGCGCTGGATCCAGTCCCTCCCCTCTTGCCCCCTCGACGTGATCGGCGACGTCCACGGCGAGATCGACGCGCTCAACCTGCAGCTCGCCGCGCTGGGCTACGACAGCGGCCAGGCGCAGGCCCAGGGCCGCAAGCTCGTGTTCGTGGGGGACCTGGTCGACCGGGGCCCCGACAGCCTCGCGGTCCTCCGCCGCGTGCGCGGTCTCGTGGAGGAGGGAGCGGCGCTCGTGGTGCTCGGAAACCACGAGCTCAACCTCCTTCGCTGGGAGCGCAAGTCGGGCAACCACTGGTTCTATGGCGCAGACGAGGTCATCCGGGACGGGATCCTCTACGACTCCGTCAAGGCCGACCGGGCCGAGCGCCAGGAGATCCTGGGCTTCTTGGCCGCCCAGCCCCTGGCCCTGGAGCGCAGCGACCTGCGGGTCGTCCACGCCTGCTGGCACCCGCCCAGCATCGAGGCCCTGCGCATCGCGCCCAACGTCCCCATCGGCGATCTGGTGGACCAGTGGGACACCCTGATCCACACCCGGCTGCAGGAGGCCGGCGTCCCCAAGCGCGCCGAGCAGGAGCGCGCCCCCTACGACCTGCGGGACCCCGACTACACCCCGCCCCTGCTCCAGTGGACCGCCGAAGAGGAGCTCGCCCGACAGACCGGCAACCCGGTGCGCGTGCTGACCTCGGGCCTGGAGCAGCTCGCCGAGCGCCCCTTCTTCGCGGCGGGCCGCTGGCGCATGCTGCGGCGGGTGCCCTGGTGGGAGGACTACATCGGCCCCCTGGTGGTCGTGGGCCACTACTGGCGCCGCAGCCCGCGCATGCCCCCCCTGCAGCGCCACGGCGGCATCTTCGACGGCGACGAGCCCTTCCGGGCCATGGGCCGCGGGGACGTCTACTGCGTGGACTTCTCGGTGGGCCGCCGCTACTTCGAGCGCCTGGGCGGCGCTCCCCCCTTCAAGGGCCAGCTCGGGGCGCTGCGCTGCCCCGCCGAGGGCCAAGACGGGCCTTGGGAGGTCTTCCTGGACGACGAGGCCCACCCCGTCCGCATGCGGCGGCGCTGAGCCCATCCCCGCAGATGGGGGCTTCCGCCTTTACAGTCCGCGCCCCAGCGCGTAGGCTGCGCTCCCTCAGGGCACCACCCCAATAGGAGCGCACGATGTTGCTCGCCGTGCTGGCGCTTGCCTGCAACGACTACCGGCTGGTCGGAAACAACGACAACAACGGAGGCAACGACGACACCGCCTCCGGCGATGACACCGGCCTGATCGCCGACCTCCCCGAGGAGTGCAAGCCCGGGAACTGGGAGCCCATGCAGATCGGGACCTCGGACCAGTGTCCCGACGAGCTGCCCCCCGGCTTCACCCCCGAGATCGAGTGGGAGATGAACGCCAGCGGCGGCTGCCTGAGCCTGCCTGTGGTCGCGGACCTGGACGGCGACGGCCTGCCCAACGTGCTGGTGCTGGTCAACGACGGCTTCTCCAGCCCCGCCACCCTCTACAACGAGGCCGGAGACGGCAGCGGCACCGTCTGGTCCAAGGACCTGCAGGCGGGCGCGGGCTCCATCCCCGCGGTGGCGGACATCGACGGGGACGGCGACTTCGAGATCGCTATCATTAAGGAGTACGTCAACGGCATCTTCTCCTTCTCCGAGGGCGAGTACAGCACTCTGCTGCTTGACCACAACGGCAACCTGATCTGGGAGTCCGAGCACGTGGGCGCTCCCGTCTACGACGGCTCCGCCGCCCCCTCCTTCGCCGACATGGACGGTGACGGCGTGGCTGAGCTGGTCGTCGGCGCCGCCATCCTGAACGCCGAGACCGGCGCGACCATCGGTGTAGGCGAGCACGGGCACGGGAGCTACGGGATCAGCCAGCTTGGCGACCTCTACATCTCCGAGACCGCCGTGTCCGCCGTCGCTGACCTGGACCTGGACGGCCAGGCCGAGGTCATCGTGGGCAACGCCGCCTACAACAAGGACGGCTCCACCATCTGGCACAACGCCGAGTTCACCGACGGCATGGTGGGCGTGGCCAACCTGGACTCCGATCCCGAGGGCGAGATCGTCGCCATCTCCGGCGCCAGCGTGCGCGCGATGGAGCACGACGGCACGGTCAAGTGGGGCCCCATCACCATCCCCTCCGCCAACATCCTGAGCACCCCGGCCATCGGCGACATCGACCTGGACGGCATGCCCGAGATCGTGGTGGCCGGCGGCAACGAGCTGTGGGCGCTCAACCACGACGGCACGGTGCTCTGGTCCGCGGCCGCCACCGATGAGTCCGGCGCGACCGGCGCGAGCATCTTCGACTTCGAGGGGGACGGCCAGCCCGAGGTCGTCTACATCGACGAGGTGCAGATGATCGCCTTCGACGGGTCCACCGGCGGCATCAAGTTCTACAGCACCGAGCACGCCTCGAACACCATGTTCGACTACCCCACCATCGCCGACGTGGATGGGGACCACAACGCCGAGATCCTGGTCTGCCACAACTCGCCCCTGGGCGGCATGAAGCCCATGAGCGTATACGGCGACGCCGACTCCACCTGGGCCGACGCGCGCCCCCTGTGGAACCAGCACGGCTACAGCATCAACAACATCAACGACGACGGGACCATCCCCGCCGGCCCCCAGTACGCCTGGCAGGACCACAACACCTGGCACGGCGCGCTGGCCGAGTCCTCCCCCTTCGAGGACGGCATGGACCTGGCCGTGGAGATCCTGGAGGTCTGCGAGGACGAGTGCGCCGTCAACCGCGTGTTCGTGACCTGGCGGGTGCTCAACTACGCCGAGGTCGACCTGGAGGCTGGCGTGTCGCTGGCGCTCTACGCCGACGACGGCGGGACCCGCACCCTGGTCGGGACCGTGGAGACCAAGGAGCTGATCCCCGCTGGCTGGACGGGCAACGCCCAGGTCACCGAGCTCACCCGCGATGACCTGATGCGCGCAGACAAGCTCTGGGTCGTCGTCGACGACGACGGCACCGGCGCCAGCGCCATCGGCGAGTGCTCCGAGGCCAACAACGAGACCGTGCGCACCGGCGGCTTCTGCCAGTAGCGCCAGTCGGTCCTCGCCGATGCAGACAGGCCCCCGTCAGTGCTGGACACTGCGGGGGCCTGTTTTGGTTGGGTCGGGGCTGGAGAGCGCCTCAGCGCCTCTTCTTGCCCTTCCGCTGCTTCTTCTGGGCCTTGGTCTTGTTGTTGGCGGGGCTTCGGAAGCCGGGGCGGGCTGCGCGGTCGCTCTGCTTGACCAGGGCCGGGATCGGGCTGGGGAAGCTGGTGGCCCCCTCCTTCTTGGCCTCGGCGGATTCAGCGGAGGAAGTCTCGGTCTTCTCGTTCTCGGTGTCGGACATGTGAAGTCTCCTGGGCGGCTCTGCTAACGCGATTGACGCATCCCCCGCGACAGCCTTTGCACTCCCGGATAAGGTCTGGAGGTGCGATTGATCCTCCTCCGACACGCCAAGTCCTCCCACGGGGACGCCGGCCTCAGCGACCACGAGCGCCCCTTGACCTCCCGAGGCCACCGGGACGCCCCCCGCGTCGCCCAGGCGCTGGCCGAGCTGGGCTGGTCTCCGGACCGGGTGCTCAGCTCCAACGCGGAGCGCACGCGCGAGACCTGGGCCGGGATGATCCCCGTGTTCGGGCACCTCCCCGCCGAGTTCACCCCCAACCTGTACCTGGCCAGCGTGCAGACCCTGCTCGCGGAGATCGCCGGCGGCCACCAGGACGCCAGCACGCTGCTGGTGCTGGGGCACAACCCGGGGATGGAGAACCTGGCCGCGCATCTGAGCGGCGAGTTCCACCGGATGACCACCTGCAACGCCGCGCTCCTGGAGAGCCAGGCCAGCGACTGGAAGAGCGCCTTGGCGGGGCCCTGGACCCTGCAGGAGTTCGTCCGGCCCAAGGAGCTCAAGGACCGATCGGTCGCATGAGCGCAGCGGTCGGATCCCAGGTCGCCGCCATCGACCTGGGCAGCAACTCCTTTCACATGGTGGTGGCCCAGATCGACGAGCAGCAGCGCCTGCGCGTCCTGGACCGCATGAAAGAGCGCGTCCGCATCGCCGGGGGGCTCGAAGACAAGCGCATCAGCCTGGAGGCCGAGGCCCGCGCCCTGGCCTGTCTGGCCCGCTTCGGCGAGCGCATCGCCGAGATCCCCCACACGCAGGTCCGCGCCGTCGGCACCGACACCTTCCGCCGGGCCCGCAACGGCGAGGACTTCCTGCGCAAGGCCCGGCTGGCCCTGGGGCACAGCATCGAGATCGTCTCCGGCCAGGAGGAGGCCCGCCTGGTCTACCAGGGCGTCGACCAGTCCGTGGACCCGCCCCAGGCCGACCGGCGCGTGGTCGTGGACATCGGCGGCGGCTCCACCGAGGTGATCACCGGCAACGGCCCCACCCCCGGGCTCGGCCGCAGCCTGCACATGGGCTGCGTGAGCTGGTCCCGCAAGTTCTTCGCGGACGGGCGCATCACCCAGAAGGGCTTCAAGGAGGCCATGGGCCACGCCAGCCAGCTCCTGGGCCGCGTCTCCCGGGACTTCCGCGCCATCGGTTGGGACCACGCCCTGGGCAGCTCCGGCACCATCAAGGCCATCGAGCGGATCCTGCTCCAGGAGGGCATCTCCCCTGGGGGCATCACCCGCCCGGCCCTCAAGAAGCTGCGCCAGGAGCTGATCAGCGCCGGCCACGTCGAGGCGCTGCAGCTCCAGGGCCTCAGCCCCGAGCGCGCCCAGGTGCTCCCCGGCGGCCTGGCCATCCTCTCCGCCGTGTTCGCCGAGCTCCCCATCGAGCACATGGTGGCCTCCCCCACCGCCCTGCGCGAGGGCCTGCTGCAGGACCTCCTGGGGCGCCTCTACGGGCACGATCTGCGCGAGGCCAGCGTCCAGCACCTGATGGAGCGCCTGCAGGTGGACACCGCCCAGGCCGCCCGCGTCGCCCAGTGGTCTCTGGCCGTCTTCGACCAGCTCCAGTCCAGCCTGGATCTGCGGCCGCGCCAGCGTCGCCTGCTGCGGTGGGCCGCCCTGCTCCACGAGGTCGGGCAGTTCATCTCCTTCTCCGGCTACCAGCGTCACGGCGCCTACATCCTGGAGAGCGGAGAGCTCCCCGGCTTCTCCCTGCAGGACCGCCACGCCCTGGCCCTGCTGGTTCGGTTGCAGCGCGGCAAGCTCAAGAGCCCCCCAATGGACGGCCTGCGCGAACACCAGCCCCGCCTGCTGGCCTGCGTGCGCATCCTGCGCCTGAGCGTGCTCCTGCACCGCCGCCGCTCCCCCAAGCCGCTCCCCGTGCCCAAGGTCCGCGTCAAGGGCGAGACGATGACCCTGGCCTTCCCCGAGGGCTTCCTGGAGCACCGCGCCATGAGCCGAGATGGCCTCGCGCACGAACGCAAGCGTCAGGGTGCGGCGGGGCTCTCTCTGGTCTTTGGGTAGGCCAAGGGGCGCTGAACACCCCGCAGCCCACCTCTCCGGGCCCCGCAGCCTACCGGCTCTCGTGCTCGGCAAGCAATAGCGCCTGCGAGGACAGGCTGCCCGCGGGCTCCACGCGGCTGTACTCCCCGTCCGAGGACAGGGTCCAGCCCAGCACGTCGTCGTCCATGAAGCGCTGCAGGTTGGCCAGGATGCGGTTGCGGCCCTCGGGGTCCAGCACCGGTGCGGCGACCTCCACCCGACGCCAAAGGTTGCGGTCCATCCAGTCGGCGCTGGCGATGTAGACCTTGGTCTTGCCGCCCGCGTGGAAGGCGTAGACCCGGTCGTGCTCCAGGAAGCGGCCCACGATGCTGCGCACCCGGATGTTCTCGGAGACCCCCGGCACGCCCGGACGCAGGCAGCAGATGCCGCGAACGATCAGGTCGACCTTCACGCCGGCCTGGCTCGCCCGGTAGAGCGCCTCCATCACCGTCGGCTCGGTCAGGGAGTTCATCTTGGCGCGGATCCAGGCCTTCTTGCCGGCCTTGGCGGCGGCGGTCTCCGCATCGATCAGCTCCACCACCCGGCTCCGCAGCGTGAAGGGCGAGTGCAGCAGGTGGTTCATCGGCCGGACCTTGCCCAGGCCGGTGAGCCCCATGAACACCCGGTGCACGTCCTGGCCCAGCTTGGGGTCCGTGGACATCAGGCTGTAGTCCGTGTACAGGCGCGCGTTGCCCACGTGGTAGTTGCCCGTCCCAACGTGCACGTAGCGGCGCAGCTTGCCGGACTCCCGGCGCACGATGAGCAGGATCTTGGCGTGGCACTTGTAGCCCACGACGCCGTAGACCACGTTCGCGCCAGCCTCCGCCAGGCGCGTGGCCAGCGAGATGTTCTCCGCCTCGTCAAAGCGCGCGCGCAGCTCCACCACCACCGTCACGTCCTTCCCGGCGCGGGCGGCCTGGAGCAGCGCCTCGGTGATGCGGGAGGCCTTGCCGACCCGATACAGAGTCATCTTGATGGCCAGCACCTCGGGGTCGCTGGCGGCGCGCTCCAGCAGGTCCACCACCGGGTTGTAGGACTGGTAGGGGTGGTAGAGCAGCACATCCCGCGAACGGAGGGTCGCCATCAAGTCCTGCTTTGGCCCAAGGCTTTGGGGCAACCCTGGCGTGAATGGCGGGTGCTTGAGGCCGTCCTTGTGGCTGTGGTTGACCAGCGCGCCCAGGCGGTGCAGGTTCACCGGTCCGTTGACCACATACAGATCCCGCCGGGTCAACGAGTGGTGGCGCAGCAAGAAGTCGACCACCGGCTCCGGCGTGCCCTGCGCGACCTCCAGCCGCACACAGTGGCCGTAGTTGCGCCCGTGCAGCTCTCCCTTGAGGGCGGCCAGCAGGTCCTCGACCTCCTCTTCGTCCACCCACATGTTGGAGTCTCGGGTCACGCGGAATTGGTAGCAGCCGGTGACCTCCATCCCCGGAAACAGCCGCTCCACGTTGGCGTGGATCACCGAGGAGATCAGGGTGAAGTCCTCGGCCCCGCCCAGCTCCTCGGGGAGCTGAATCACCCGCGGCAGGCAGCGCGGCACCTGCAGGATGGCGATGTCCGCGTCCCGGTCGAACGCATCCTCGCCCTTGAGGGTCAGCAGGAAGTTCAGGCCCTTGTTCTGCACCACCGGGAAGGGGTGCGCGGGGTCCAGCCCCACCGGGGTCAGCACCGGCAGCGCCTGGCTCTCGAAGTACTCGCGGATCCAGGCCTTCTGCTTGTCGGTCCAGCGCGAGCGGCGCAGCAGGCGGATCCCCTCCTTCTCCAGGTCGGGCAGGATCTGGTCGTTGAGCAGCGCGTACTGGCGCGTGACGATGGACTCCACCTTGGCCTTGATGGCCTGGTGCAGCTCCCGCGGCGGCGTGGCGTCGGCCCCCTGTAGCGCCAGCCCCAGGGCGATGCGCTGCTTGAGCAGGCCCACCCGCACCTCGAAGAACTCGTCCAGGTTGGAGCTGACGATGGTCAGGAAGCGCAGGCGCTCCAGCAGCGGGGTCGTGGAGGTCTCCGCCATGGCCTTCACGCGGCGGTTGAACTCCAAAAAGGAGAGCTCGCGGTTCAGGTAGAGCGCCGGGTCCTGCAGGTCCACGGGGGCGGGTGCCGTCTCAGCCATTGTCTGCCTCCAGTTGTGACTTCCACGTATCCAACTGGGCCAGATCCTCTGGCCCCAGAGTCGGATTTTGTGGGTCCAGGCTGCGCAAGGTCTGTACCAGGAGCTGCGCGACGATCACGCGCATCGCCTTCTTGTCGTCCGCCGGGATGCAGTACCAAGGAGCCCAGGGCCGCGAGGTCGCATTCAGCGCGTCCTCGTAGGCGCCCATGTACTCATCCCAGCGCGCGCGCACCTTGAGATCATCGGGGTTGAACTTGAAGTTCTTCTCGGGGTCATCCAGCCGATCCAGAAAACGCAGCCGCTGCTGCTCCTTGGACACATGCAGGAAGAACTTCACCACCGTCGTGCGGTGCGTGGCCAGGTGCTTCTCCCAGCCCCGGATGGACTCGAAGCGCTGGGCCCACAGGGCGTCCAGATCCCCGCTGGGGTCCAGCCCCTGCCCCGCCAAAAAGCCCGGGTTCAGGCGCACGACCAGCACCTCCTCGTAGTGGGAGCGGTTGAAGATGCCGATGCGGCCGCGCTCCGGGAGGCGGGTCTGCAGGCGCCACAGGAAGTCGTGGCTGCGCTCCAGGCTCGAGGGCGCGCCGAAGCCATGCACCCGGAAGCCCGCCGGGTTCACCCCCGAGAACACCCGCCGAATCGTGCTGTCCTTGCCCGCCGCGTCCATCGCCTGGAACACCAGCAGCAGCGCCCGGGAGCCATCCGCGTGGAAGCGGTGCTGGAGCTCAGCGAGCTCTTCGATGGCGGCGTCGAGCTGCTTGCCGCGCTTTCTGGTGGCCGGGTGGTCCTCCGGCAGGGCGGTGGCCGCGTCCGCGATCCGGAAGCTGCCGTCAAAGGGGACCAGGAAAGGAGAAGGAGGAGGTGTGTGCATCCGTGGATGCTAGCACGGTCACCGGGATACCCTGAGGCCCATGCTCACCGCCGGCCAGGTCATCGACCGATACGAGGTCATCGAGCCCCTGGGACAGGGGGGCATGGCCGCCGTCTACAAGGTGCGCCACCAGACCCTGGGCACCCTCCACGCCCTCAAGGTCCTGGCGCTGACCAGCCCCGACGTCACCGAGCGCCTGATCACCGAGGGCCGCGTCCAGGCCAGCCTGCGCCACCCCGGCATCGTCGCCGTCACCGACGTCCTGCAGGTCCAGGGCTCCCCTGCCCTGCTCATGGAGTTCGTGCCCGGCCCCACCCTGGAGCAGCGCCTGGCCGGCCGCCCCCTCCCCATCGCCGAGGCCGAGGCCCTCTTCGTCCGCATCCTCGACGCCGTCGCCCACGCCCACCAGGCCGGCGTCGTGCACCGCGACCTCAAGCCCGCCAACGTGCTGCTCGGCCCCTCCGGCCCCAAGGTCACCGACTTCGGCCTCGCCAAGGCCCTGCAGTCCCCCAGCCGCGGCCACACCCGCACCGGCTCCACCATGGGCACCCCCGCCTACATGGCCCCCGAGCAGGTCCGCAACGCCAAGGACGTCGACGCCCGCGCCGACATCTTCGCCCTGGGCTGCATCCTCTACGAGCTCTGCTGCGGTGTACAGGCCTTCCCCCAGCAGGACCTCCTGGAGCTCTTCAACGCCCTGGCCGCCGGCACCTACATCGCGCCCACCCAGCACAACCCCCAGCTCCCGGCCCGCCTGGATCAGGCCATCCGCGGCTGCCTGGAGCCCAAGCGCAGCGCCCGCGTCCCCGACTGCGCCACCCTCCAGCGCGTGCTCGGCGGCGGCCAGGCCTGGACGCTCGCCCCCGCCCCCAAGGCCGCCAAGGCCTCTCCACAGCCCACCGAGCCGGCCCCGAGCCTCCCCCAGGAGCCCGGCCAAAAGCGGCGTATCTGGCCGATCTTCGCCGTCGCGCTCCCCCTCGCGGGCGTGGCCCTCTGCGCCGGTGCCTCGCTGACATCCTGGGGCCTGCTCAGTGACGACCTCCCCGAAGTCCAGTTGGTGGAGGCCCAACCCCTGCAGGCCGTCGAGTCCCCTTGGCAGGACCCCGAGCCCGTCGCGCAGCCAGCGCCCCCGGTCACCCGCCCCGTCACCTCCCCGGTCCCCAAGCCCGTCGTCCAGCCCAGGCCGGAGCCAGTGGAGGAGCGGATCGAGGCCCCCGCAGAGCCCGTGGAAGACCCCTGGGACACCCCGGCCCCCGCGCCCCCCGCTGATCCTCCCACCAGCGAGGACACACTGACCGAGACCACCCGCCGGCAGCCCCCCACCGCGGTCCCGGCCGCCGCCATCAGCGCCCAGGGCGCCCACGTCGTGCTGGTCGACGAGCGGGGCAAGCGACACAGCACCGGCCAGGTCCCCCCGGGCAGCTACAGCATCCGCGCCCGCTTCGGCGGCGGCGCCGAGGTCAACGCCGGCAGCGTCCGCGTGCGCTCCGGCGAGCGCGTGCTGCTCAAGTGCGACGCCGACTTCATGACCTGCGAGCGCTGAGCTTCTACAAGCGCCTCAGCCCTCCAGCGCCCCCATCAGCGCCTGAATGTACGCATCCCAGGCCTCCACCTGCGGGATGTGCCCGATCCCCTCCAGCTCCACCAGCTCCGCGTCCGGGATCGCCTCGGCCGTCTGCTTGCCCAGCACCTCGTAGCGGCCCATGGTCTCCCGCACCTCGGCCGGGGCAAAGGGCTTGCCCAGCGCCGTGCGGTCCCGGGTCCCGATGATCAGCGTCGTCGGCGCCTGGACACGCGGGAAGTCCTGCACCACCGGCTGCGTGAACACCATGTCGTAGGTCAGCGCCGACACCATCGCGAGCTGCTCGCGGTCGGGGCTCTCCGTCCAGCGCATCTGGAGCTGGGCCAGCGCGTCGTAGGCCGGCTCCCAGTTCCCGTCAAAATAGCTGGCCTGCATGTACGCCTGCACCTTCTCCGGCGTCTTGCCCAGCTCGTTTGCGTACCAGACGTCCACCGGCTGATACGGCACCACCTGCGACCAGTCCTCCAGCCCGATGGGGTTGACCAGCACCAGCTCCGTGGTCTGCACCGGGTACATCAGCGCGAAGCGGGTGGCGACCATCCCGCCCATCGAGTGCCCCACCACCGCCACGCGCTCCAGGCCCAGCTCCTCCCACAGGAGCCCATGGGTCAGGAAGGCCATGTTCGCCAGGCTGTACTGGTAGGCCACCGGCTTGGAGGACTTCCCGAACCCGATCTGGTCCGGGATCACCACCCGGTAGCCCGCGTCGACCAGCGCCCGCGCGGTGCGCTCCCAGTAGGCCCCGGAGAAGTTCTTGCCGTGCAGCAGCACCACCGCCTCCCCGTTGGGCTGCGCCGGCTCCAGGTCCATGTAGACCATCTCCAGGTCCTGGCCCTGGCTCTTCACCGCGTAGGTCTTGACCGGGAAGGGGTAGGCCACGCCGCTGAGCCGCGCGTCGTAGACCCCCTCCTGGCTGGGGGGCGCCGCCTCCACCGCCTCCGGGGGCTCGGCCCGGGACAGGGCGCAGGAGGACAGCAGGGCGGACAGGAAGACGAGCGTGTTCATGCCCGGTTCCTTATCCCAGCGCCGCCTCGCTCCGCCTCTCCCAGGCCTGCCGCGCCGGCATCCCCTGCGCCTCCAGCGCCGGCACGACCACCTGCTCCAGCGTCGCGTACAGGATGCCGCGCGCGTGGGGTCCGCTGCACAGCCCGAGCGCCGCACCTTCGGCGTCTGGACTGGCATCTGACGAAGGCAGGTGTTCCAGCTCGTGGCGCTCCACGTCCGCGAACGCCACCTGCAGCCAGGGCCCCATCCGGCCCGCCAGCGTCGGGTCCAGCGCCAGCAGCTTGGGCAGCGTGCGCCAGCCAAAGTTGGCGTGTCCGCACTCGTCCGCCCAGATGCGCGTCAGCAGCGCCCGCAGCGCGCCCTCCGGCATCTCCTCCCGCTCGGCCCCGATCAGCGCGACCGCGATGGTCTCCGACAGGCAGCTTATGTGCAGCAGGTTCCGCACCAGCGCCTCCAGAGGAGCGACTTCGGGGTGCAGCGGGTAGTCCGGGTTCACCCTCCCGGCGGCCGTGGCCTCTCCACCCAGCGCCTGCACCACGGCCCCGCAGAGGACACCGTGGTGCCGCTCCTCCGCCGCGAACTCCAGGCACGTGCGCGCCTCCGCCGGCATCTCCAGCGCCCGGAACTGCTCCGCCAGCCCCTCGAACACCGCCGCGCTCCCCGACTCGTTCACCATCCGGCCCCGCCAGGTGTGCAGCGCCGCCGGTCGGTTGTGGTCCCCCACCGGGGGCAGCGCCGGCTCGTACTGCGCCGCCTGGGCCCGCAGATCCAGGGTCACGCCGCACCTCGCATCTTGGGCGGACAGGGCGGTCCCCAGGGCGTGCACGCCAGGCTCCCCTGCCAGTCCAGCGCCTCGCAGCAGCCGTTGCGCTCCTGCCACTCCTCGAGCCCCGCCAGGTCCACCGAGTCGTAGTACTCCGCGATGTCCTGGCAGCAGTCCAGGTCATCCTGGCTGGGGGCCGGTGCCGCCTCGGCGAACACCTCGGCCACCTGCTCCCGGCACTCCGCGAGCGCGTCCGTGGGCCCCGTGTCCGTGGGCCCCGTATCGGTGGCTCCCGTGTCCCCGCTGTCCTGGCCCTGCGTGTCGTCGATCACGCTCGCCATGCTGTCCGTGGGCACCTTGTCCGTGCTGCGGCAGGCCGTCGCCGACCCGACCAGCGCGATGGCGCACGCGACGCGGGCCGCCGCCAGCACACCCTTGTTGAAGCTCTCTTTCCGCATGTCTTGCTCCTCTGTGGCCATTGGAACATGACCGCTTCCACCTGTGGGTGTCGCGTCGTATTTTCCGTAGACAACCCTTCGCCTCTACCGAACAATAGACGCATGCCCCAGCTCCCCGACGTCGACTCCCTGCGCTGCTTCCTGGCCGCCGCCGAGCTCCCCACCTTCCGCGCCAGCGCCGCCAAGGTCGCCCTCTCCCCCGCCGCCTTCTCCGAGCGAATCCAGCGCTTGGAGGCCGATCTTGGCAGCCCCCTCTTCACCCGAACCACCCGCCGCATCGAGCTCACCGAGGCCGGCCGCGCCCTCCTCCCCGCCGCCCGCCAGGTCCTCCGCTCGCTGGAGTCCTGCGTCGCCGCCGTGGACCCCAGCGCCCAGGCCCTCCCCTTCGAGCTCACCCTCGGCACCCGCTACGAGCTCGGCCTGAGCTGGCTCGTCCCCGCCCTCCCCACCCTGGACGCCGCCCACCCGGAGCGCACCCTGCACCTGGGCTTCGGCGACAGCCCCGACCTGCTCCGCGCCCTCAGCCTCGGCCAGGCCGACGCCGCCATCACCTCGGTGCGCCTCTCCCAGGGCGGCCTCGACACCGCCCCGCTGCACGAAGAGCACTACCGCCTCGTCACCTGCCCTGGCTGCGTCCTGGGCGCGCCCGGCCTGGAGCGTCTGGACACCGCCTCCGACCTCCCCTTGTGGCGCTACCTGCTCGACGCCCACCCCGCCGCCGCCGACTGGGACTTCTCGCGCACCCGCATCCTGGGCACCATCGGCGCCGTTCGCGCCCGCCTGCTCGCCAGCGGGGGGCTGGCCGTCCTCCCCGAGTACTTCGTGCGTCAGGACCTCGCCCAGGGCCGCCTCATCCAGCCTCTGCCCAAGCTCACGCTGCGCTCCGACCACTTCCGCTTGGTCTGGCGCAAGGGCCACCACCGCGCCGCCCAGCTCCGGGCGCTCGCCCAGGAGCTCGCCGCCATCCCCCTCCGCTGACCCCTATGATGTGCCCAGGAGGTCCCCATGTGCGCCCGCACCCTGCTCCTCACCCAGCGCGTCAAGCTGCGCTTCTTCGTGGGCAGCCTGGACCCGGACATCCGCGACGACGAGCTCCAGGACAGCACCCTGCGCAGCCCCAACATCGCCCCCACCGACCCCATCGCCATCCTGCGCCTGGACGCCCAGGGTCCCAAGCTCAGCAGCGTCCGCTGGGGTCTGGTCCCCGACGACAAGCGCCAGGCCCCCAAGTCCGCCATCGGCCGCCCCCTCATCAACGCCAGGGAGGACAAGCTGCTGCGCTGGGGCCCTTGGAGATCGCCCTTCACCGCCCGGCGCTGCCTGGTGCTCGTCAGCGGCTGGATGGAGTGGCGCGTCGAGGACACACTGGAGCAGCAAGCACAGACCTCCCTCTTCGGCGCCGCCCCCCGCTCCAGCAAGCCCCAGCGCATCCCCTACAGATTCCAGCCCCGCGGCGGCGGCCTGCTGGCCCTGGCCGGCATGTGGAGCCCCTGGGACCCGCCCGGCGCACCTCACACAGACAGCGCAGTCATCATCACCCAAGCCGCCAAGGGTGACCTCGCTGGCTACCACGATCGCAGCCCCGTGGTCCTGCCCCAGAGTCTGTGGGGTGAGTGGCTCAACCCCGAGACCCCCGAGCCCCTCTCCCTCATCCAGCCTCCCCAGCCCGGCACCCTGGAGGCCCTGCGGCTCAACGAGCGGGTTGGGCGGGTTGGAGACAAGTCGGAGGGGGTGCAGGAGACTGTGGGTGAGGCGGTGGTGCTTTGATGTGGGTGTTGCTGTTGGGTTGTAGTGGGGAGCCGTATACAGAGGACCCCGAGAGCTTCCGTGGCTGGTGTGATCCCATCAGTCGGGAATGGCACGTTGGCGACCGCCCCTGGTATGCCACAACGGAGACCGTTCAGGACGAAGACTGCCTCACAGGATGGACTGCGACCACCGACACCGAAGGGTGCACTCTGTGGCGAATGGATGAGTTCGCGAAAATGGGAACCCATGACCTGGACTGTGTCGAGTTCCAGATCAGCGTTCTCGGGGGTACTGTCCCGCTTGACCTGAGCGGGCTGACTCGCCCCGAGTTGGTGGAAACCGGAGATTGCGGGGTGGGTCTCACCGCCGACTGGTTGTCCCCTGACGCATGGAAACGAGGGGTGGTCGTGGAGCTCCAGGTTGGAGCCCAGATCTGGTTCTTCACGAACCGATCTGTGATGGCCTGGCCGGAGACGGGTGGGAGTGTGGCTGTCCGGGTGATTGGGCCCGATGGGGCGGCGGTGGAGTTTGAGGAGCTGGGAGAGTGGGAGTGTGTCCACGCCGTTGGTCAGTGAGGAGCACAGGAGTTCGCATGTTCGATTGGTTCAAGAAGAAGACACCGCCCCCCAGGGGGACTCCGGATCAGCTGATCCCGCTCATCAAGCGCGCGGAAAGCGATGACGCACAGGGACGCACCACAATCGTGATGGAGGGCGACCAGGCGCCAGTGCTCGAACGCCTCCTCAGGTCCGGGGTCCCTTGATCGCCACCGTGCCCGCATGGGACATGCTACCGTTCACCGGCTTGGACAACCCCGGAGGTCCGGACATGCTCCGCGAGGTGATTCGGAAGACCTCGGGTCCGCAGGTGGACCATCCGTTGATTCGGGAGCTGCTGGTCCGGCGGGGTGGAAGGTGGGAGGTTTTGGGGTGACTCACACCGTTGGCAATGCGCAGGCCACGCCAGACAAAGGAGCCGTGTAGGGATCATGCAGACCTTCAAACACTACGAGGACATCTCTGACATTCCCTATGCAAAGGGCTGCGGAGCCGTTCAGGGATTTGCTACAGGTTCCACCTACGCGTACACAATCAAGGTAGCCCATGGGACGGAAACCATCCCGAAGGACACGCGCGCGATGGTCTACCGAACACATCTGCGCACCAGGAAGACAAGCCTGATGCAGAACGCGCGGGGCGGCCACTCGGACTACACGACTGAACTGGGGCATGGGAACGACATCGTCCTTGCACATGATTCCAGCGGGCGACTGTTCATGTACGTTGCGACGATGCGCAGCAACAATGCCTTGGACATTGTCAAGCTGGAATACAAGGGGAACAGCTATCAAGTGGTTGGTGGCTATTCTCTACACGGTACGGGAATCAGTGCAGTCTCCGGAATCACCAAGACCGGGTACAAATCCTCAGGAACCGTGATCCAGGCGGTGCTCAAGTCCAGCGACCGCTTCTACGAGGTAGACATCCCCCTGGACCGCCAGACGGGGATCTTGAAAGTCTCCGCCGAGCACCAGTGCAACTTCGCGGACCTGGTGGTGGCCGGGGAGCCTGTCCGGCATTTCATCCACCAAGGCATTACCTACCACAAAGGACAGGTCTTCTGTCCACTTTGGGGAGGGAGCGAGGCCGCCGGGAAGCCCCATGTCAGCGTCGTAGCGGTCTTCGACCTGGATCCTCAGAAAGGCATCTCCAGTCTTCGAGCTTCCGAGAGCCTCTCCTTCCGAATCCGTTCCAAGAAATACTCGACCAAGTTCGAGATCGAAGGCGTCGGTGTCGACGACAACCCCGATGCGGGGGCGCGGCGTCTCTGGTTCAACACGAACAGAATCAGTGCTCCGGATGACAACGGAGAGACTCCGCACAGGGACGGTGTCCACGCGTTCAGGGACTACCAGCCAGGATAGTGTGTACCGACGCACGCTGAACCACGGGTTTGAGCTGAACCCAACCGGCGCGACACAAGCGCTACTCCGGCGCAGTCTCGGCGAAATACTGCATCGGCAACGACTGTTCATCCAACCACAAGCCTTGCCTCCCGCGGCGAAGCACCACATGCTCCCCGTTGAAGAGAAGTAGCAACTCTCCATGCGAGTTGCCGACCAGGGCCCTCAGAACGACGGCCAACTGGCGGCTCGCCACCACTTGATTGAACTTGTCCAGACGGAAGATGATCATCTCCCGAGGGACCAGACGATGGTCTTCCTCCACAAACTGGGCAACTCGGCCTTCCACTGGCAAGGGCACCCACGAACAGGCAGAGAGGCTGTACCTCGTCGGTCGAACTGAAGAATCTCGACAAGCGCCCGGGATTGGAATCCCGGAGATCGGCTCTGCCGCGTAAAGCGTGTATTCAATCGCCACAACTCCCCTACTGCCCAGCCCCGGCCTCCGCGCGGGCGACGGCCTTCTCCCAGACCTGGACGTATCCCTCGGCGGAGCGGAAGAGGGGCTCCAGGTCGGCGTCGGTGGCGCCGTCGTTGCGGGCGTCCTGGATGTATTCGGGGATGAGGCCGATGTGGGCCATGCCCTCGGTGCCGTAGTCAAAGACGCGCTCGCCGGCGACGGGCTCGGTGAAGGTGATGGAGCCATCGTAGGAGGTGAAGGGGTAGGTCACGGGGTCGGTCTGGTCGACGCAGGGAGAGTCGTCGCCGAAGCGGTTGCGGGGACCGCTGGCCAGGCCGTTGTAGTCAAAGCCAAAGCCCAGGCTGGCGTGGCCGCCGGCGTCGATCTTGCGCTGGAGACGCTCGTTGTAGCCATTCATGGCAGCGCCGGGGTTCTGTGCGTCATGGCAGCGGGAGAAGTTGCCAAAGGTGGTGCCGCCCAGGGCGAAGATCTTGCCGTCCCAGTCGCGGCCGTGGGTGCCGACGGCGGGGTAGTCGTTGGCCTCGAGCATCTCGACGGCGCGCACGTAGGACCACATGGGGAGGTGGTCGACCTCGATGATCATGCCGCGCTGCATCATGCCATTGATGAGATACTCGCCGATTGGGGTGAGGGTTCCGTTCTGACAGTGCTGGCCGTCCACGCCGCCACCGGTGAGCTTGAGGGCGTAGGGCAAGATGGCGTCCAGAGGCTCGTCGCCGTAGACACCGCTGACGTCCTCGGGGGGGTCGGATTGATACTCGTCCCGGGGCTCCAGCAGGCCGGAGAAGGTGACGCTGCCGCCGTCAAAGTTGCCAGGCACCCCCTCGGGACAGTTCTGTACCTTGTTGGTGTAGTGGCCGGAGTTGAGGAAGTTCCCGACCTCGATGAAGCCATCGCTGCCGTCGCCAGGGGTGAAGGCGTTGTCGTATTTGTGGTTGGGGAAGAGGGCGCGCACACCCAGGTCGTAGTAGTGGTCGAGCTGGGCGTCGACGTAGGCCTCATCACAGACCGGGCCGCCCTCGCGGGGGGTGAGGTGGCAGTCAAAGAGGTCGGAGGTCTCGATGCCCAGGATGACGGCCATCTTGCCCTCTTCGATGACCTGGCGGGCCTCCTCGGGGGTGCGGACGATGCGGAACCAGCCCTGGCCCGGGCCGCCGCTCTGGGCGTCGATGTAGCGCTCCATGTCGTAGGCGCCCTCGATCTCGCGGTCCACGCCGACCATGTCCTCACACGAATAGCGGGCGGGTGACCACTCCTCGCCGACGGTCAGGTGGCAGATGACAGAGTTTGTGGTGGCGTGCTGGACGACCAGACGCAGGCCGCTCAGGTAGCTGCGCTCCAGCCACTTGTAATACTGTGTCTGGTGGGTGAAGCGCTCGTTGGCGTGGGGCCAGTCGGTGAAGGTGGGGTAGCCGTCGGTGTAGTGGTTGTCCTCTTCGATCTCGCCGGCCAACATCATGGGCAGGGCCTCGGTCAGGTCCCCGCCGTTGCCCTGGTTGTCGTAGACCCAGCCGAACATGTCCTTTCTGCCCATCTCCCCGTGCACGACGGCGCAGTCGTGCAGAGCGTGCTCGACGCCCAGAGGGTGGAAGGGGGCTCCGTGATACATGCCGCCGGCGAACCCAAAGTTCGTGAGCAGGTGGGAGTGGACGTCGACATAGCCGTAGAGCTCGCCGTCCTCCCACACAGTCATGCCGATCTCGCCCTCGGCGTCGACGCTGAGCTCGGGGAAGTCGGCGCAGCCGTCTACGGGCTCCAGCTCCAGGTCGGCGGCCTTGGTGCCCTCTTCCACCAGGCCCTTCTCGTCCAACCACAGTCCGGTGCGGTCGCTCTTGAGGGCCAAGCGGTCGCCGTGCTTTGCGTGGGCGGTCAGGGACCACTGGGCGCCGGAGATGTAGCCGTCGTCGACCAGGGTGACGTCGGACTCCAGCTCGGTGAGGCGCTGCAGGTCCGTCTGGTTCTCATTGACCACAAAGCCGCGCTCGGGGTCGTAGAGCAGGTAGCTCCCCAGGTCCGCGGGCTGGAAGCGGAAGGCGGTGGCCTCGTCCACGCTGCGGGTGGAGAAAGCGACCTGGTCGTCGGAGGACACCAGGTACTTGCCCCCAGAGCGCAGGGCGTAGCAGCCGTGGGCCTGGCTGTAGACATCCAGGTCATCGGGCGGCTCGGTGGAACAGGCGAGGAAGGACAGGGCGAGCAAGGTCATGGCCGCAAGTCTACTCGGCGGGCCGGTGCTTTGCTGACCCCAAGTCAGCGGGGCTCAGGGATCGCGGCGCCGGGCGAGTCCCAGGAGCACCAAGGGGAGGATCCAGGCGGGCGATCCGCCGGGGCCGTGGGCGCAGCCGCCGCAGCCGCCGGGGTCCGAGGAGAGGCCGGTGTCGTCGCTGGGCTCGCCGTTGGAGGCGTAGAGCAGGCAGCCCTCGACCACGACGGGGACGGGGTCGCCCTGCGGACCGATGACCTCGACGGTGGAGAGATCGTCGCAGGTGTTGGCCTGGAGGATGGTGTCTCCGGGTGAGGGCAGATCGGGGAGCACCAGGGTCCCCTCCCCCACCAACTGACCCTCCAGGGTGACGCCGAGCTCAGGGAGCATCCAGGTGCCAGCGAGGACAACCTTGCCGTCCCCGAGGATGGCGCCGTCGAGCTGACCGGCGATCCACGCGGTGCTGGTCTCGGAGAGGACGAGGTCGCCCTGGTGGTCGCTGACGTAGCCGGTGACCCACTGGCCGCCGTGGCTGAGGACGCCGCCGGCCTGGGCGATGCGGTCGTCCTCCCACAGATAGGGCATGGGGACGCGGCCGGGACCGGACTCGAAGACGGCGCGGTGGGCGGCCTGCTGGAGCTGGTCGCGGCGAGCGGCGCTGACGTCCTGGTAGGCGGTGGTCAGGCCGATGGGGCTGCGGCCGGTGATGCTGGCGTAGATGACGGAGGCGGCGAGGAGGGTGCCCTCGACGGAGGGGTGGGAGCCGTCGGCCACGTAGAGGTCGGTGAAGCCGGGGTTGTCGGTGGGGGTGCCGCCGTCGTCCAGGATGTCCTGGTGGATGACCTCCCAGGCGAGCCCGGCGGGGGCGATGCGGCCCTGGGTGGCCTCGGCGTAGGCCAGGTAGCCGTCCTCCAGGCGGGCCTGCATGGTGGCGTAGTCGGGGTAGAGGCTGGCGTTCTGGCTGTCCCCGTCGCGGCGGCCCCAGGTCATGAGCAGGACGAGCTCGCCGCCCTGGTCGTTGACGCGCTGCCCCAGGTAGACGGCGGCGTCGCGGCTGTCCTGCCAGTAGGTTTCGGTCTGGGGGAAGCCGGGGATCTGGGACTGGTCCTGGGCGACGAGGTAGTCCCACTCGCCCTCCTCCAGGGCGAGGTTCCAGGCGTGCTCGGGGTCGGCGGCCCAGCCCGCATGGTCGGCGAGGCTGCGGCCGGGCTCGGCGAGGATTCGGACGCGGACCTCGCTGACGCCGAGGCCCTCTTCGAGCATGGGGCGCAGCGCGGCGTCCAAGCCGCCGTTGTAGAAGGTGTAGGAGTTGCCCATGAGCAGGATGTCGGGGGTGTCGTTCACGCCCCACTCGCCGGGCTGGAGCTGGGCGGCGGCGGGGAGGGTCAGGAGCAGGGGCAGCATGGGGGTCTCCCGGGTTCAGGCGGTGGGCGTGGTCAGGAAGACGACGCGGGTGCCGGGGGGCGCGTCCCGCAGCAGGCGCTCGCGGGGGCTGAGGCCGACGTCGCCGGGGTTTGACAGGGTGGCGTCGGCGGGGATGAGCAGGGTGCGCGCCTGGAGGGGCTGGGCGCGGGCGATGCGGCGCAGGGTGTCGAGCAGGTCCTGGACGTCGGTGGACTTGGCGTGGAGCGCGGGAGCGTCCACGGGGGCTTGGCCGACGACGAGGACGGGGCCCTGGCCGGAGAAGCGGGCGTGGGCCTGGGGGAGGGTCAGGGGGAGGGTGTCCTCGCGGGTGGGGGGATCCCAAGAGAGGCCGGCGGGCAGGCGGCGGGGCCAGAGGGTGAAGGCAGCCGCCCCGAGAGCCACGATCCCCACGAGCAGGGCCCAGAAGGTCTGTGTGGTGCCGGGCCGGGAGAGAGGGTCGGCGCCTTGGGGCTGGGGTGGCGGCTGGCGCAGCTTGGAGAGGTCCAGGGGCTCGAAGCCATCGGGGCCCAATCGGAGGGTGAGGTCACCGGAGGGCTGCTGGGCGAGCTGGTGCCTGGCCTCGCCGCTGCCCCAGCGCACGAGCAGCTCCAGGGGGTAGCCGGGGGCCTGGGCGACACAGGTGTGGATGCTGTCGTTGCGTACGCGGTCGCGCCCCTGGCCGTCGTCGCGGCACGCCTGGTCGAGCTGCTCACCGCCGCCGCGCAGGGAGAGCATGGGGGCGGCGTCGAGGGGGCCGCGGTCGACTTCGATGACGACGGTCTGGGCGGCGTGGGCCAGGGTGGCGAGGAGGAGGAGCATCGGGGGCATTGTAGGGCGTGGGCTGGCGTGGGTGCGCAACCCGGGGTGAGTGCACCGAGCTTGCGCGCAACCGGGGGTGAGTGCACCGAGCTTGTGCGCAACCCGGGGTGAGTGCACCGAGCTTGTGCGCAACCGGGGGTGAGTGCACCGGTGGGGGTCGAGGATGGGGCGGCTGGGGTGCATTCGGGTGGGGTTGCGCGGCCGGATGGTGCATTCGGGTGGGGTTGCGCGGCCCGGTGGTGCATTCGGGTGGGGTTGAGCTGCCAGATGGTGCATTCGGGTCGGATTGCGCGGTGACGGAGGCAGGGAGGCGCGCGGCGACAGGCGACCGGGGACCGGGGACCGCCGATGACGCTCTGCTGGGGGCGAGCGCCGCGCAAGCCGACTGGTTCAGGCGTCTCGGGGAGGGGCCGGTCCCCGGTCTCCGGTCGAGGGTGTCCAGAATTCTGTGTAGACGCGTCAAGCCCTCCGGGTGATCTCCTCCACCCGGAGATGCCCGATGGCACGCAAGAAGAAGAGCGAGATTGAGAAGAAGCGCGAAGAGCTGCTGGACGAGCTGCTCGGCACGT
>JAZAMN010000062.1:0-118256 GCA_036229005.1 Myxococcota bacterium | reverse complement strand
TCCCAACACCCTTGGTGTCGGGACTTGCGGCTCAGAGAACTATTGTCTTCTCCGGGGGACACCCCCGGAATGCGCCTCCGGCGCACCCCCGCGGGCCCACTCGGGCCCGGCGTTCTGCCGGACTCTTCCGTGTTGTGACTTTGGACCGGCAGAACCAGTTCTCCGAATCGCAAGTCCCAACACCCTTGGTGTCGGGACTTGCGGCTCAGAGAACTGTTGTCTTCCCGGGGGACACCCCCGGAATGCGCCTCCGGCGCACCCCCGCGGGCCCACCGGGGCCCCGGGAGCGGGCTACTCCGTCAGCAGCGCCTGAGCGCCCAGCTCGTCCCGCCAGAACGCGGCGGTGGAGCTGCCGGAGAAGCGGCGCTCCAGCAGCCCCCCAGCCTCGTTGGGGACCAAGACCACGAGCTGCTCGACGGGCAGCTCTCCCCGGTCGACGTACTTGCCGCACACCAGCGCGGCGCCGATGAAGCTGCGCGAGAGGTTGCTGCTCTCCATGAGGGTCACGCGGAGCTCGAGCCCGGCGTCTCCCGGCTGCAGCTCGACCCGCTGGATGGCGACGACGCGCCGCAGCTCGACAAAGAGGGCGTCTTCGGCGCGGGAGAGGTCGCCGCCGATCAGGGCGGCGCTGCTGGGGATCTTGGCCCGGAGCTCGACCACGATGTCCCCCAGCCCGCCGGTGGCGCTGGGGGCGACGGGCTTGACCGGGGGCTGGGCCACGGGCTCGACAGGTGCCGTGGCGACGGGCTCGGGGAGCTGGGGCAGGTCCTGCTGGTGGACCGCCGGCCCCAGGGGCTGGTCGGAGGTCCAGGCGGCGGTGTCCTTGACCAGGAGCACCCCCACGGCGGTCAGCAGCGTGGCCCCCAAGACGGCGGCCCCCATCCAGATGTGGCGGGTCTGGAAACCCGGCTGGGGGCCCTCCTGGCTGCGCTCCAGCACCGGGGCGGGGGGCGGCGCGGTCTCGTCGAAGGTCACCGGGACGGTCTTGAAGCTGGGCGCCGGGCGGGGGCGCGCGCTCTGCCGCTGGACCGCCTGAGGCCGCGCGGGCCCGCGCTTGGGGCCAGGGAACTCAATCACCTTGCCGGAGCGCCCCCCCGCCGGCGGGAGCGGCTGGAGCTCGGCGGGGTGTACCGACTCAGCGGGCACCTGGATTGGCGGGGGCGGCGGCAGGGCCTCGACCTGCTGGGGGTCCAGGTGCTCGACGGTGTCCTCGTCGGGGGCGAGGATGCGGGGCGGGGGCGCGGCCGTGGGCGGGTCGACGCGCAGCGCGACCTGGAGGGTCTCGGCTGCAGGGACGTCGGCCGGGGCCGGAGTGTCGGCAGCCGGGGTGTGGGAGGCCGGAGTGTCGGGCTCGGTGAGGTCGTCCCCGGTGTCCTCGCTTGGGGACGGGAGCGCTGCGCTGTGGGGTGCGGGCGGCGGGCCAGGCGGTGGGGACGGGTCGCTTGAGGGCTGCCAATCCTCGTCCTCCCATGCATCCCAGAGACCGCGCGCGGCCGGGAGGTGCTCGGCCAGGCCCGGCAGCTCACGGGCAGGGGTCCAGGGACCGCCGTCAACCCGGAGAGAGGCATCGGGCGCGATCCGGCCTGTGGAGAGCATCCGCTGGACGCTCCCCAGGTCACCAAGGGGCTCGGGGCCCTGCTCTCCGCGCAGCTCGTAGCGTGCCATTGCCACCGATGATAGCGCACTGGTCCACAGGAGGCCTGAATGCCGCGCATCGCCGTGATCCCGGGTGACGGGATCGGACATGAGGTCCTGGAGCAGGGCCAGCGGGTGCTGCAGCACCTCAGCGACACCCACGGTCTGGAGCTCTTGTTCGAGCACCTGCCCTATGGCGCGGACCGCTACCTGGAGACCGGGGTGTCCATCACGGACGAGGAGATGGCGGGCCTGCGGGACTACGACGCGATCTACCTGGGAGCCCTGGGAGATCCCCGGGTGAAGTCCAACGTGCACGCGCGCGAGATCCTGCTGGGCATGCGCTTTCAGCTCGACCTGTACATCAACCTGCGCCCGGTGAAGCTGCTGGACAGCCGCTACTGCCCCCTCAAGGCCAAGGAGCCCGAAGACCTGCGCTTTGTGGTGTTCCGGGAGAACACCGAGGGCCTCTACACGGGGGTCGGTGGGCAGTTCAAGCGGGGCACGCCGGACGAGATCGCCATCGAGGCGGAGATGAACTCGCGCAAGGGCGTGGAGCGCATCATCCGCGCGGCCTTCGAGCACGCCGAGAAGCGTGGGCTCAAGCGGGTGTGCATGTCCGACAAGTCCAACGCGATGCGCCACGGGCACGAGCTCTGGCAGCGCGTGTTCCGGGAGGTCGCTGCGGAGTACCCCGGGCTCGAGACCCGGCACTACTACGTGGACGTGCTCACCATGCAGATGGTGCGGCGGCCCGAGCAGTTCGATGTGATCGTGACGAACAACCTGTTCGGGGACATCGTCACGGACCTGGGCGCGGAGCTCCAGGGCGGCATTGGGCTGGCGGCCAGCGGGAACCTGAACCCCCAGGCCGGCATCGGCATGTTCGAGCCTGTGCACGGCTCGGCCCCCGACATCGCGGGGAAGGGCATCGCCAACCCCCTGGCGGCGATCCTGTCGGCCGGGATGATGCTGTCCTGGCTGGGCCACCCCGAGCTGGAGGCCGCGCTCGAGGGCGCTGTGAAGCACTGCCTGAACACCCAGCAGGTCACCGCTGAGCTCGGCGGGACCCTGAACTGCGCGCAAGTCGGCGACGCAGTGATCCAACACCTCTCCTGACCCCATCCCTTTCTACGGAGCGACCATGTCCGACGTCGTCTTTCTGGCTGGCAAGCGAACCCCCTTCGGCACCTTCTTGGGTGCCCTCTCCAAGCCCTCCGCGACGGAGCTCGGCGTGGTGGCCTCCCAGGCCGCCATGGAGCAGTCCGGCCTGGAGATGGGCGACATCGACCACGTGATCTTCGGCAACGTGCTGCAGACCTCGGGTGACGCCATCTACTGCGCGCGGCACATCGGCCTGAAGGTGGGCATCCCCCAGGAGGTCCCGGCCGTGACCGTGAACCGCCTCTGCGGCTCCGGCTTCGAGTCCCTGATCCAGGCCGCGCAGCGCATCAAGCTGGGCGAGGCCCGCGCCATCCTGGCCGGCGGCGCTGAGAACATGACCCAGGCCCCCCACGTGGTCCGCGGCAGCCGCCAGGGCTTCAAGCTGGGCCACGCCGAGTTCACCGACAGCCTCAAGGAGTGCCTCTACGACCCCTTCGCGGGCTGCGAGATGGCCATCACCGCCGAGAACCTGGGCGAGAAGTACGGCATCAGCCGTGAGGACGCCGACGAGTACGGCTTCCGCAGCCAGATGGCCTGGGTGAACGCCAACGAGAACGGCTACTACGACGCCGAGCTCGCCCCCGTGACCATCCCCGGCCGCCGCGGCGACACCGTGGTCTCCGTGGACGAGCACCCCCAGATGAGCCCCCTGCGCCCCGCCAAGTTCCGGGACCGCTTCTCCCGCGAGGCCATGGCCGGCCTGCGCCCCGTCTTCAAGAAGGACGGCACCGTGACCGCCGCCAACGCATCGGGCATCAACGACGGCGCCGGCGCGATGGTGCTCGCGAGCTCCGCGTTCGCCGAGTCCAAGGGCCTCAAGCCCCTCGGCCGCCTGGTCGGCTACGGCGTCGCTGGTGTGGATCCCAAGTACATGGGCATCGGCCCCGTCTACGCCATCCGCAAGGCTCTGGAGCACGCCGGCATGGGCCTGGGTCAGATGGACCTGGTCGAGATCAACGAGGCCTTCTCCACCCAGTACATCGCCTGCGAGCGCGAGCTGGAGCTCAACCGCGAGATCACCAACGTGAACTCCGGCGGCGTGGCGATCGGTCACCCCCTGGCTGCCAGCGGCACCCGCATCACCACCCACCTGCTCTACGAGCTCAAGCGCCGCGGCAAGAAGTACGGCGTCGGCTCCGCCTGCATCGGTGGTGGTCAGGGCATCGCCGTCGTCGTCGAAGCGTTCTGATTCACGGCGGGGGGCCCCGCCCCCCGAAGCGCCCAGGGGCGCCCCCTGGCGGGCTGTTCTCGCAGCCCGGTCCCGCGGCGCGGTCTGCCTCTTGCAGAGGACGCCGCGGGACACAAGGATAGAGGCCACAGGCCCCAGCGGGCCGAAGCAGGAGCACCCGATGAGCGACAACGAGCTGGTCTACGACTGGAACACCCAGGGCGACCGGGTCTCCCCGCCCCTGCGCGCGGTGCACTACCACGACGAGACGCTGCGGGACGGCATCCAGTGCCCGTCGGTGAAGGACCCCTCCCTGGACGACAAGCTGCGCATCCTGCGGCTGCTGGACCAGGTGGGCGTGCACACGGCTGACGTCGGGCTCCCCGGCGCCGGCGAGCGCGCGGTCCACGATGTGACCGTCATGGCCGAGCTGGTCCGCGACGAGAAGCTGAACATCAAGCTGACCTGCGCCGGCCGCACCCACCCCCGGGACATCGAGCCCATCCTGAACATCTCGGCCAAGACCGGCGTCCCCATCGAGGTCATGGCCTTCCTGGGCACCTCCCCCATCCGACTCTACGCCGAGGGATGGGACGAGGACCTGCTGGAGCAGCGCACCCGCACCGCCGCCAAGATGACCGTCGAGGCCGGGCAGGTGTTCAACTTCGTGACCGAGGACACCGTCCGCTCCCACCCCCGCCTGCTGGCCCGCCTCTTCCGGGCCGCCCTGGACGAGGGCGCGCAGCGCTTGACCCTCTGTGACACGGTGGGCCACGCGACCCCGGACGGCGTGTTCAACCTGGTGCACTTCACCAAGGACATCCTGCGCGCGGGCGGCTACGACGCCGAGCTGGACTGGCACGGCCACAACGACCGCGGCCACGCCGTCCCCAACACGCTCTACGCCATCGAGGCCGGCGTCCACCGCGTGCACGGCACCATGCTGGGCATCGGCGAGCGCGTGGGCAACACCAGCCTGGACCAGGTGCTGGTGAACCTGGCGCTGCTCGGGGAGCACCAGGGCGACCTCACCAAGCTCAACGAGCTGGTGCAGCTTGTCTCCGAGGCTTGCGGTGTCCCCATCCCCGTGAGCTACCCGGTGTTCGGCAAGGACGCCTTCCGCACTGGCACCGGCGTGCACGCCTCCGCCATCGTCAAGGCGCTCAAGGTGGGCGACGACTACCTGGCGGACCGGATCTACTCGGGCGTCCCCGCGGGCTGGTTCGGCCTCAAGCAGGCCATCGAGATCGGCCACTACTCGGGCATGTCCAACGTCCACGCGTGGCTGGCCAGCCGCGGCTACGAGGTCGAGGACGGCCTGGCCCAGGCGATCTTCGAGCACGCCAAGCAGACCAACCGGCTGCTGGAGGAAGACGAGATCCAGGCGATCGTGGTGGCCTTCCAGGCTCAGCGGTAGAGCACACCCAGCCCGATCGCTGCTGACGGCGCCTGCTCCTCCTCCTGCCCCTTGCTCCGCCGGCGGCCGGACTTTCCAGTCTCCGGCGGCGGAGGGGTGGCCTCGATCAAGCGGACCCCCACAAAGTAGTTCCCGGAGTGCTCGGGCGTGAAGTTCATCTCCGCCTGGCGGCCCTCATGGACGGTCCCATCCTCGGGGCGCGTGTCCGCGATCAGCCGACCGTTCTCGTCGTAGACCACGATCCGGACCATGTGCGCGCGGGCATCGCCGCAGCTCACGAAGCGGTACTCCACCTCGGAGACCAGCGTCAGCAGCATGTAGCGGTTGTTGTCTTCGCTGACCTCGAAGGCGCCGACGTTTCGGACGCGCCAGCCGTCGCCGTAGTCTTCGGCCACGTGGTTGTTCACACAAGCGCGGGCCTCTCCGGTGCTCGGTGCTTCGTTCTCGGAGGTCAGGGCCAAGAGCAGACTGAGGAGCATTGGGTCAATCCTTGTTGCCCTCCTCATCGGATCTGGCGAGCCTTTCCATGATGCTCTGTCGGACCTGCTCCCGGCCCTCTGCCTCGTCTTCCAGGGCTTCCCTGTAGTTTGCCTGGAGCCTCCGACCGTTCAACAGGCTGCGCGCGATCAGCATCGCCGCGAACAGGTAGTTCGCGATCGGCCACTGCACCCGGAAACCAGGCGCCCCCCAGAGCACAAAGAAGCAGGCGGCCAGCAGGTTGAGCACCTGGACCGTCCAGAAGAGCCAGAGGCGGCGGTGCCAGTTCTGCCCGGCGAACACCAGGTAGTTGCTGCCGAGCAGGGCCCCGAAGGCCCCCATGACCAGGATGTCCGGATCCATCAGTCCCGCACAGACAGGTTGTCGATGAGCCGGGTTCCGCCGTAGCGCGCGGCGATGAAGGCGCGGGCCGGGCGGTCCAGGGTCTGCAGGGGCGCGAGGCTGTGGGCGTCCCGGATCTCCAGGTACTCCAGCTTGTCGCAGTCCACGGCGGCCTGAGCCTGGGCGATGAGGGCCGCGCAGTCGGACTCCCCTTGGGCGGCGGCAGCGGCGATCCCACGCAGGGCAGCGGAGAGGCTCAGGGCCCGGCGCCGCTGTTCGGAGGAGAGGTTGACATTTCGGGAGCTCATCGCGAGGCCGTCCACCTCTCGGACCAGTGGGCCCCCGACAACCTCGACAGGCATGGCCAAGTCGAGGACCATCCGGCGCAGGATGGCGAGCTGCTGGTAGTCCTTCTCGCCGAAGACCGCGACGCTGGGCTGCACAACGCCGAAGAGCCGGGCGACCACCGAGCTGACGCCCTGGAAGTGGGTGGGCCGATCCCCGGCGCAGAGGCCCTCGCTGAGGCCCTCCACCCGAACGATGGTGCTGTGACCGGGCGGGTAGAAGCCGTCGGTGGGGGCGAACACACAGTCCACCCCGTGCTCCTCGCAGACCCGCTGGTCCCCGGCCAGGTCCCGGGGGTAGCGGTCCAGGTCCTCGTTGGGGGCGAACTGCGTGGGGTTCACGAAGATGCTCACCACCAGCACATCGCAGCGCGGGCGGGCGATGTCCATGAGGCTGGCGTGCCCCTGGTGCAGGAAGCCCATGGTGGGGACGAAGCCGATGCGCTTGCCTTCGGCGCGCCAGCGCAGGGCCTGGGCCTGCATCTGCTCAGTGCTGGTGATGATCTGCATGGGGCGCTCCGTTCAGTAGAGCTTGGCGACCTTGGCCTTGCCGCCGCGGCGCTTGAAGCTGTGCTCGGGCCCAGGGAAGCTGCCGTCCCGTACCTCGGCCACGTAGCGGGCTACGGCCTGCTCCATGGTGGGCTGCAGCTCGGCGAAGCGCTTGACGAAGCGGGGCGCGAAGGAGAGGTCGAAGCCCAGCAGATCGTTGATGACCAGCACCTGCCCGTCGCAGTGGGGGCCCGCGCCGATGCCGATTGTGGGGATGTGCAGGGCGGCGCTCACCTCGGCGGCGAGCTCCTGGGGGACCATCTCCAGCACGACCGCGAAGGCGCCCGCGTCCTGAAGGGCGATGGCGTCGTCGATGAGCTGGGTGGCGGCGTCGTCACCCCGGCCCTGGACGCGGAAGCCGCCGAGCTGGTTGACGGACTGGGGGGTGAGGCCCAGGTGAGCCACCACGGGGATGCCGGCGTCGACGATGCGGCGCACGGCGGGGACGGAGCGAGAGCCGCCCTCGAGCTTGACGGACTGGGCCTTGCCCTCCTGAACCAGGCGGCCTGCGGACTGCAGGGCCTGCTCGGGGGAGACCTGGTAGCTCATGAAGGGCAGGTCCACGGTCAGGTGCGCCTGGGAGAGCCCCCGGGCCACGCAGCGGCCGTGGTAGGCCATGTCATCGAGGGTGACGGAGAGGGTGTCGGGCTGCCCCTGGAAGACCATGCCCAGGGAGTCGCCGACGAGGACCATGTCGACGCCCGCTGCGTCCACGATCCGGGCCGTGCTGTAGTCGTAGGCCGTCACCATGCTGATGCGCTCGCTGTCGGCCTTCATCTTGCGAAGGTCCAACGCTGTCTTTCGTGCCATTTGCTCTATCACTCCTGGGGGGATTGCCCCGGGGTGCCGAAGAGGCTCGGCTGGGTCTCCCGCTCCGCTTTGGCTTGCGCCAGCGTGGATGCAGGGACCCCAGGGCCCGGGGTGCCCTCGAGCCAGGACTGGATGAGCTCCAGCACCTGCTCCCGATGGGCCATGTTGTTGACGTAGTCCAGCTCTTCGGTGCGGAGGATGCGCACCGGCGCAGCGGTGTACCGCGCCCACAGAGCGTAGTAACGCTCCCGCAGGGAGTCCAGATACGCGGGCTCGATCTGCTGCTCGGCCTCGATGCCCCGGATGGCGATGCGCTTGAGGATGACCTCTGTCGGCGCGTCCAGGAAGATGATGAGGTCGGGATTGGGCAGGCCCTCCGAGAGCAGGCCGGCGAAGCGATCGTAGAGCTCGAGCTCCACACCCCCCAGGGTCTGCTCCGCGAAGAGGCGGTCCTTCTCGAAGAGGTAGTCCGCCACCACGAACTGCTCGAAGAGCTCCTGCTGGCGGATGGTCTGCTGCTGCTGGTAGCGGTTGGCCAGGTAGAACATCTGGGCCGGGAACGCGAAGCGCTCCGGGTCGTCGTAGAAGCTGGCGAGGAAGGGGTTCTCCGCCCAAGGCTCCAGGACCAGACGGGCCTTGTAGCGATCGCGCACCAGCTTGCAGAGCGTGGTCTTGCCCACGCCGATGAGGCCCTCGATGACCAGGAAACGGTTCACCCGCTGCTCCAGTGAGAGTCGGCGTGCCCACCGACCCGCGCACCATAACGCGCCGGCCCGTCCTGCCAGTCCCGGGGGGCGTCAGTCCCCCGTCAGGGGTGTCAACCATTCGACAGGGGGCGGGCTGACAACTCGGGATTCCAACAACTTGCGGCTGGCACGCTCTTGGCATGGAGGGGGGTGAGGCGCACTGGAGCGCCCGACAACAGGAGCGAGCAAGATGCAGACCATGAACAAGGTGATGTTGCTGGGGCGCATCGGGATGGATCCCGAGCGTCGGCAGGTCAAGAGCGGCAAGACCCTGGCCCGGTTCTCCCTGGCCACCGACCGTGCCGTGCGCCAGCCCGACGGCGGCTGGGAGACCCAGACCGAGTGGCACCAGATCACGACCTGGGAGAAGACCGCCGAGAACATCCTCACCCACGCCCGCAAGGGCGACATGATCGCGCTGGAGGGCCGCCTCCAGTACCACCAGTGGGAGGACCCCGAGGGCCGCAAGCGCACCAAGGCGGGGGTCACCGCTGAGCGCGTCTCGATCATCGGGCGCCCCCAGCGCAGCCAGCCGGCCCAGGCCCGCGTGCCCGTCGAGGCGAGCATCCCCTTCTGATGCGCTCAGGGCAGGGTCGCTGGTGCGCGTCGGGCGTCCCAGCGGCCTCTGGCCCAGAAGGCCAGCACCGAGAGCGGCGCGAGCACAGGGGCGACCAGCACGGTGGCCTCCGTGCCGATCCAGGCCAGCTCCCAGTGCCAGCTCGAGAAGGGAAAGAGCAGCGGGTAGCCCGTGCCCGTGTGGTGCTGCAGCAGGTCGATGCCCAGGTGCAGCATGCAGCCGCCGAAGAGGTTGGCCGCCACCGCCAGGCGTTGCCGCTCGGGGAAGGCCAGGGCCAGCAGCACCGAGAGCGGCAACATCCCGAAGGGCATGTGCAGCACACCGGGCGCGTAGGTCAGCCCCTCGGGGACCGGCAAGCCCATCGAGGCCAGCTTGACCAGCGCCATGCCCGGCACGCGCCCGAGCAGGTCCGGCAGCACGTTGCCCAGGGTGAACGAGGCCGTGTGCCGCCGCCCAAAGGCCGCCTTGAGCAGCAGCGCGGACGAGATGTGGGTGATGAGGTCAGCCACGCTCGACCACCCTGCCCTGCTCCCAGCGGAAGCCCCCCAGCAGCACGCCCAGCGAGACCACCAGCCCCAAGGTGCTCAGGCGCACCTTCCACTTGCGCAGGGGGTGGCGCTCCAGGGTCTCCACGACGTAGCCCTGGGCCGGGTCCTCGGGGATGTGGGCGACCACCGAGATGACCTCGCCGGGGCTCAGGGTCTCCGTCAGGCCCGTGAGGGTGTACAGGCGCGTTGACTTGCGCACCCGCACCTGGGGCTCCACCGCCTCCACCTCGACCAGGGCCAGGAACACGAACTCGCTGTCGCAGGCGCTGGGGTCCGCGCTGCACTCGGCCACCTGGGCGCTGCGGGTGGTGGTCACCTGCGCGTAGTGCCACCCCATGAAGCCCAGCCAGGCCAGCAGGACCAACGCCAGGATCGGGCGGGCGCGGTCGCCCAGCAGCGAGGAGAGGAGAGCGGTCACCCGGTCCCCATACCCCAAGGCGGCCCCGTCCGCCGACAGGCGCATTGGTAGACTTCCCCCGATGTCGCAGACCTGGCGAGCGCGCGGGGCCAGAGCAGCCGAGTGGCTGATGCCTTGGGCCATGGGGGGCCTCTTCTTGTGGTCGGCGTTCCGCCTGTCCGCCTTCCACGTCCACCCCGCGTTCTTCTCGTCGGACTTCCTGGACTACTGCCTGGCCATGGCGACCCTGGAGGATCCAGCCCTGGAGCTTTGGCCCGACCGCCGCTCCCGCGCCGCGGCTCTGCTGAGCTGGCCCTTCCTGGGCCGAGGCGTCGTCCCAGGGCTCTACATGGGCACCCAGCTCGCCCTGGTGCTCACCGGCGCCGGCATCTACCAGTGGGCGCGGTCGCTGGCCGGGCCCCTGGCGGGCGTCGTCGCCGTCCTGCTGGGGGTCGCCATGGGCCCCAACATGGGCGCCCTGCGCATGCTCAGCTTCTACCCCACCCTCACGGCCACCATGGTGTTCGCCGGCCTGATGGTCGCGATGGCCTGGACCCGGGCGCGCCCCCAGGACTTCCTGGGCCTGGGTCTCAGCGTGGGTGCCTGCCTGCTGGTCGATGTGCGCGGCGCGCTCTGGGCCGTCCCCGCGCTGCTCTCCGGGCTGGCCGCCGTCGGGTTCTCCGACATCCGCTGGGGTGCCCGACGCTGGGGCCGCCCCCTGGCCCTGGTCCTGCTCCTGTTGCCCGTCGCCCTGAGCTGGCCCGTGGCCGAGCTCGCCTACCCCGAGCACGCCGTCACCCTGGAAGGCCAGCTCGACGTCTCCAACCTCACCAACACCCCCGAGTTCGGCGAAGACCTGATGAGCGGGTTCGTCTGGGGCTCCAGCCCCCCCAGCGAGTGGCTGGACAGCGCCCGCACCCTGCTCACCGAGCGCGACAAGGCCCTGGCCCTGATCCCCGACAACGCCCGCCTCCAGCCCCCCGGTGCCCGCAACGCCCACGTCCTGCCCTGGCGCTGGCCCGCCCTGCTCGCTCTGCTCAGCAGCGGGGTGTTCCTGGTGCGTCGTCCCCGGGTGCTCGCCGGACTCACCCTGAGCCTGCTGCCCTTTGGGGTGGCGCTCTACGGCGCGCTCAACGGCCTGGATCTCCAGCTCCGCTTCCTGTCCCACATCGCCCCGGCGCTGGCCGTCCTGCTGGGGGTGGGCCTCGCGCTGCCTGCGCAGTTCCTCGCCGATGCCTGGGGGTGTCGGGATCCAAGGCGCGGGCGCGCCGTCCGGGCCACGCAGGTGCTGGGGGTGGGCCTGCTGGCCTTGGCGGTCTACGGGCTCCTCCCCTCCCCCTTGGCGCCCGATGCAGCCTGGCGACAGCGCTGGTCCCCCGGCGTGGCCCAGCTCCGGGCGGCGATCGAGGTGCGCGCGGGCAGCCTCACCCCCGACAACGAGGTCGAGCGGACGCAGGCCTGTGCACAGAGCCTCGGGCCCAGGAGCGCGGCGTTCCACCCCGGGGACTGACAGGGCTCAGATCCCCAGCGCGCGCATCAGATCCCCGAGCACCGGCAGCTCCTTGAGGTTGTCGAGGAGGCTGGGAGGCCCCTTGGGACGTTGCGGTCCACCGCTGGGCACCCCCGGCCCTCCAGACGGCTGAGTGACACCAGGCGCCGGCGAGGTCACCCGTTCCGCGGGCGCGCTGGACTGGATCACGGGTTGGCCGCTCGCCGGAACGAAGTCGTCGTCCCACTCCTCCAGGATCTCCTTGGCGTCCTCGACGAAGCCCGTGTAGTCCTGGATGGCCGACTGCAGGCGCACCTTCTCGGGGACGGACTTGCCGCGCAGAGGCTCGAAGGCCGCGCTGAGGGTCTGCAGGTGCCCGTAGGCGCGGTGCCAGGCCCGGTGGATGTCGCCCTTGATGTCCTCGGCCTCGGCGGCCGTCAGAAAGCCCTCCGCGGCGTAGGTCTTGAGCTGGGCCATCGCGCCGCTACCGTCGTCCACGCTGTGCTCGTCGAACTGGCTCAGGCACTCGCGGTGGAGAGCCACGGCGCGCTTGGCGGCGGCGTGCAGCGGCGCGCGGTCTTCGGCGATGTCCCAGTCGTTGCTCAGGTGGTAGGCGGCCCGCCAGCGCTCCAGGGGGTTGCGACTCTCCATCTCTGAGATGGCCTGAGCGGTGGTGTACTCGGCGTCGGGCTCGTCGTCGATCCCCTGCTGGCGCTGGGCGTAGTCGGCGGCCATCTGCCCCGCGACGGCCCCCTGCATGGCCTGGGCGTGACCGGGGCTGTGCTTGGCGTAGAGCTGGCCGTATTGGGTGGTGATGTGGTGGTTCACGTCCTCGGCCATGGCCTGGTTCCAGGCGGCCTGCGCCTGCTGCCAGCCTTGCCAGGTGAGCCCCTCTTGAGCGACCAGGGCCTGCATGTCCTGCCCCGCGGCGGCCCCGGCCATGATCTTGGCGAAGGTCTCCAGGCTGACGCCCGCCTTGGACCCAGCGGCCGGCACGTCGGCGTGGTGGGAGGCGAGCTGGGCCTGCTGCTGGAGCGTGGCGAAGCGGGCGTGGAGCTGCCCGGAGGGATCGTTCTGCATGCGCGCCCACCAGGCGTTCCAGGCCTCGCTCCAGACCTGCATGCTCAGGCCGCGGCCGCGCAGCCAGGCGTCAAAGTGGGGGACGTAGGCGCGCTCGCCGTGCTCGGCCTTGAGCTTGCCGTCCATCGCGAAGATCTCCGCGCAGTCCCGCAGGCTCACGCCGTGGATTCTCTCGTCACTCATTGGATTGCCTCTCCGGAGGTGGCGGACGATAAGGGGCCGTCGAAGGAGACCCCCCATGCCCGCGATCAACTGGTTCCCAGGCCACATGAACAAAGCCCGGCGCGAGATCAAGAAGGCCATGGGCAAGGTGGAGCTGGTCATCGAGGTGCTCGACGCCCGCATGCCCCACAGCTCCGAGAACCCCCTGGTCGAGGGGCTGCGCGGAGACACGCCCTGCATCAAGGTGCTCAACAAGCGCGACCTGGCCGACCCGGCGGTGACCAGGCTCTGGATGGAGCACTTCAAGGCCCGCGAGGGCACCTGGGCCATCACCAACGAGCGCGGCAAGCCCAAGGTCAGCCAGCAGATCCTCAAGCTGGGGCGGCGCCTGATGCCCAAGGACCGGAACATGAGCCGGCCCATCCTGGCGATGATCCTGGGCGTCCCCAACGTGGGCAAGTCCACGCTGCTGAACACCTTCGTGGGACGTGGGCTGGCCGACGTGGGCAACAAGCCGGCCGTCACCAAGCGCCAGCAGCGGGTCGAGGTGGGCCGCGAGTACATCCTGCTGGACACCCCCGGCTTTCTCTGGCCGCGCCTGGATCCGCCGGAGTGCGGGATGCGCCTGGCGGCTCTGGCCTCGATCCCCGATCACGTCGTGTCCTACGAGGAGATCGGGCCCTTCGTGGCGGCCGAGACGCTGCGTCTGTACCCCCAGGCCTTGGTGGCCCGCTTCAAGCTCAAGGAGCTGCCGACCACCCCCGAGGAACTGGTGGAGACGATCGGGCGCAAGCGGGGCTGCATGCAGAAGGGCGGGGTCGTGAACCTGCCCCAGGCCTGCGAGGTGCTGGTCAAGGAGCTGCGCATGGGCAAGCTGGGGCCCATCAGCCTGGAGCGGCCGGGCGAGCTGGGCTGAGGGGGCGCTGGCGAGGGTCACGCAGAGGCTGTACCGCGGGCACCCGCGCGCGCCCCAGACAGTCCCGCTGAGATGCACTGAGATCCCAGCTCAAGGTTCCTGCTCAAGGCCCCAGCAGCGCGGCCTCCAGGCTCTGGCCGGCCCGCAGCTCGAGCACCCCGATGCCCGCATGCAGCAGCGCGCTCAGAGCGCGGCGGTTGAGCTCGGCGAGTGTGTCCTCGCTGGCGCCATGGAGCACGATGCAGTCCCCGTCCACCTGGGGGTTCAGCGGTGAGAGCACCCGCGCGGCGGCGGCCGGATCCCCCTCGACCCGGATCCGGACCATGGAGCGTGCCCCGGTGACCTGGGCGATGGGACCGGCGCGCACGACGCGGCCCTGCTGCATGAAGATGACGTGGTCGCAGCTCTGCTCCAGCTCGGAGAGGACGTGGCTGGAGATGAGCAGGGTGCAGCGGCCCCTCTGGGAGAGGAAGAGGCGGCGCAGGCGCACGACCTGGTCGGGGTCCAAGCCGGCGGTGGGCTCGTCCAGGAGCACGAGCTCAGGCTGACCGAGGAAGGCCTGGGCGACGCTGACGCGGCGGCGCATGCCGTGGGAGAGCTGGCGGATGCGCATCTGGGCGCGGTCCCGCAGGTCGACGAGGTCCAGGACGCGGTCGGTCTCGCTGGCGGCCTGAGCGGCGGAGAGGCCCTGGAGGCGGCCCAAGAAGCGCAGGCTGGCGCCCACGGCCATGTGGGGGTTGAGCTCGCAGTCCTGGGGGAGCAGGGCGACGCGGCCGCGGTGGACGCGGGGGTCGAAGGGGCCCTGGCCGAGCAGATCGACGCTCCCGGAGTCGGGCTGGACGTAGCCGCCGACGACCCCGAAGGTGGTGGTCTTTCCGGCGCCGTTGGGGCCGACCAGCCCGCAGATGACGCCGCGGGGGACCTGGAGCTCCAGACCGCGCAGGGCCTGGACCTTGCCATAGGACTTGTGGACGCCGGAGAGGCGCAGGGCGGGGGTCATGCGTCCACCCGGGACAGGCGCCAGGCGCCCAGCGCGGCCCAGCTCGCGCCGAGGGTGAGCAGCATGGCGCTGGCGGAGAGGCGGGAGCTGAGCTCGGGCCGGTAGAGGTCGATCTTGTGGGCGGCCGGGAAGAGGGGGGCCAGCAGTTCGGGGACCAGCGGCGCGTTCTCGGCGAGCCAGTCCAGGTGCAGCAGGGCCTGCCCGGTGCCGCCGACGAGCACGAGCATGACCAGGGCGGCGGCCAGGGAAGCGACCCAGTGCCGGGTGACCTGGGAGACCCCCAGCGCGAGGCCCAGCCAGGCTGCGCCCCAAGGCAGCGTGCGCAGGCCCAAGCGCAGGATCCAGAGGGCGTTGTCGCCGCCCTGGAAGGAGTTGAGGCTGAAGAATCCGACGAGCCACGCGCCCAGGCCGGCGGCGGCGATGCCCAACGCGAGCAGCGTGAGCTGGCCCAGCGCCTTGCCGCAGACGTAGGCGCCCAGGGTGGTGCGCGAGAGCACGAAGCGGGCGGCGCCGGTGGCCCGCTCGGCGGAGATGGCGTCGGCGGAGGTGACCATGACCAAGGCGGGCAGCATGAGCAGGGTCGTGGCGAAGTAGAAGAGCGCCAGAGGCGGGATCGAGACCAACTCGCTGGCGAGCTGCGCGTCCCCCAGCAGGCCGCCGAGCAGCTCCAGGGTCTCGGGGCTCTGCATGAGCTCCTGGGCCATGGCGCCGGGCTGCTCGGTCTGGGCGACGCCGAGCTGGTCGGCCAGGGCGTTCTCCAGCTCGCGCAGGAAGGTGACGAAGCCAGCGGTCGCGGCCATGGCGCCGGCCAGGTAGAGCGCCAGCAGGCCCATGGCCTTCCAGGAGCGCAGGGAGGCCCGCAGGTCGAAGCCGGCCACAAGGAGCATGTCGCGGAGGGCGGTCATGGGCTACTGCGCGCCCTCGATGGTGTCGCGGAAGGCCTCCAGGTCGACGTAGTTCCAGATCTGCCCGGCCTCGGGCTGGATGTCGCGCAGGGCGTCTTGTCCGACGGCGTCCTCCAGGCCGAGCTGGGCCTCGTAGAGGATCCCGGTGACCTCGTGGGAGAGGCCGAGCATCTCGGTGGGATCCGGGTCCGCGCCCGAGGTGGCCATCGCGTAGAGCTCATCGCCCAGCAGGGCGAGCTCATCATTCATCCGGGCGACGGCGTGGTCCACGGCCTCGATCTGGGCGTCGTCCAGGTCGGCCTGCTCGATCAGGGCGGCGCGGTTCTGGGCGGCCCTCAGCCGCTGGGCCTCCACGGCGAGCTCGAACTCCTCCTGGATGGCCTCGGGGCTGGGAGGCGGCGGCGGTGCTGGGGGTGCGCCGGTGTCGGCACCGGTGACCTCGTCTGCGGGCGGGGGTGCAGAGGGTGGGGTGCGCTCCGGATGGGGCTGGGTGGGCCGGGATCCAGGGGCGCCTGGGAGCACCTCCCCCATCCCCGGCATGAAGATGGGCTGAGGCCTGGCGTTGGCCCGCCGCTCCGCGTCCTCGGCGCGCTGCTCGGCCTTGGTCAGAGATTCTTCGAGGGCGAGCTTCTCGCGGGCGGGTCCGATGCGGCCCAGCAGGAAGCCGATCAGCAGTCCGGGGAGCACGAGGGCGAGGCGCTTCAAGGGGGACTCCGGGGTGGTGACAGGGGCTACGTGGCTGAGACGTCCCTTCTTTGCTCTCACGTCAAGTCGGATGCGGGGAGATCCCAAGGTGTTCCCCGGCTACACTGTACGCGCCGAGATCCGCCTGGTGGCACCGGGCCTGGGTCCGCACAGACTTCATGGAGTATCCGATGGTGTCCAACCCTGTAGAGCCCGCCCGCAAGCGCAAGCAGACCACGCAGAGCCAGGAGCAGCAGGCAAGGGACCAGGGAGCCCCGGATCACCTCGCCCGGGAGACCGGGGACCAACTCTCGGACCCGCTGGGCGCATCGAGCACCCCCGCCAGCACCACGGCCACCAGCGAGGACAGTGGATCCGCGCCGGAGCACCCTGAGATCGAGGCGCCCGCCCCGGAGGCCAGCGCCGATCAGGACGCCGACACCGACAAGGCGGAGGAGACCGAGCAGGAAGAGACCGAGGCTGAGCAGGAGGACACGGAGACCGAGTCCGAGCAGGACCAGCAGGTCGAGGGCGCTCAGGGCGGCGAGGAGGCCGCTGCGGATCAGGAGCAGGGCTCTGGCGGCGGTGGCGGCGGCGCCCCGGATCCGGGAGATCCCGGCAAGGAGGGCAACGCGGGCGGCCTGGATGAGGACGCTGAAGACGGCGACGTCGCGAAGGACGAGGCGGCGGTCGAGACCGGTGACGCCGTGGACGAGGGCGGCTCCGATCAGGAGGGCGGCTCCCTGGGCGGCGGTGACGGCGGCGGCGGGGGCGACGGCGGCGGAAAGAACGGCAACTCCAGCCTCAGCGCGCCGGGCATCAGCACGGTCGGCGCGGCTCCCCTCCCCGACCTGGGCACCGGCAACCCGCTGCTGGCGGATCCCAGCGTGGAGCAGATGCTGGTGAGTGAAACCGGGCTGACCCTCCAGGGCCACCAGTCCCTGCTGGATCAGGGCGCGCAGGAGCTCTCCACCGCGGTCAGCGACGCGAACAGCCTGATCGCCTCCACCGGGCAGAGCCTGCAGGCCACCACCCTGAGCTTTGGTCAGGGCCTGGGCGGGAGCACCGCCAGCCTCACCGCGAGCGCGACGGGGGATCTGGGGAACGTGTTCTCCCAGGTGCAGACCCAGGTGGGGGCGACGGCCACCCAGGCCATCGGGACCGTGGGCTCGGAGATGAGCGCGGCTGTGGGTCAGATCCAGAGCGTGACGGCCTCGCAGGTGTCTGCGGAGACCATGGCCTTCGCCAAGGCCGAGGGCGTGCTGGAGTCCGCCAAGGCCACGTGGGAGGGCGACTACACCGCCACCGTGATGGGCCACGCCGAGAAGGTGGCGGCCATGGGCGCGGAGCTGGAGACCAAGGCCAAGAGCCTGGAGGCGGCCCACCGCGCCAACTACAAGTCCCTGGGGCAGTCCAGCACCCCGGAGAACGCGCTGGAGCTGGCCTCGGAGAAGGCCAAGGCCGACACCTACAAGCGCTACGCGCCGGAGTTCAAGAAGTACGGCGACCACGCTGCGTCGTACCTGCGGGGCATGGCCGACAAGGCCACCGATCTGACCGACCAGCTTCTCGCGCCCACCCTGAACAGCCTCTACCCGCTGCAGCAGGACAACGAGAAGACCATGTCCACGGACGGGGAGCAGCTCCAGGAGCAGATCGGCCAGGAGCAGCAGACCTTCCAGCAGGGCATGACGGAGATCCGGGACACCACCGACACCGCGCTCCAGACCGGCCAGCAGGACGCCCTGGGGCAGGTCGAGGGCGCGACCTCCCAGCTTCAGACCAGCACGGACGAGTCGCTGACCGCCGTGATGGACACCCAGACCCAGGCCACCGCGCAGATCCAGCAGACCCGCGCGAGCTACATGACCGTCATCCAGGAAGCCTCCGACAGCCTGGGCGGCACCACGGACGCGACCGAGTTCGAGGCCGGCAAGCTGGAGCTGCTGGGCTTCCTGGACGACAGCACCGGGCGCGTTCTCCAGACCCTGCAGGAGGACACCACCGCCGCCACGGAGTTCGTGCGGGAGCGCCACGCGACCCAGTCCCAGGTGATCCAGGACCAGAGCCAGGCCCACGCGCAGCGCGTTCTGGACGCCGGGCAGTCCAGCCTGACCGCGATCTCCGTCGCCCAGGACAGCACCCGCACCCAGCTCGCCTCGCTCGGTCAGCAGGGCAGCGCGGTGTACAGCACCCTGGGGCAGAACACGGTGCAGCAGGCGGCGGACAGCGCCCAGCAGATCGACACCACCTCCACGGAGTACCGGCAGAAGCTCCTGGCCCAGCTCGACGAGTACACCGCCGGGGCCTTCGCCCAGCTCCAGGACCTGCAGTCCAAGGCCATGGTCGCGGCAGACGCCGCAGGTCAGACCGCCAAGGGGACCCAGGCCGCCGCCCTCAAGAAGCGCGCGGTCGAGATCTACAAGGCCATCGACGGCTGGGGCACCGACGAGAGCACACTTCTCAAGAACATGGGCGGGCTCACCCTGGCCGAGGCCCGCTACACCGCCGCCCGCTACCAGGACGAGGCCGGTGAGTCCTTGCGCGACGCCATCATCGGGGACACGAGCGAGGGCGACAACGTGCGCGAGGCCGCGTTGGCCTACCTCGACGGCAAGCAGGCCGAGGGCGCAAAGTATGCGCTCAAGTACGCAAGCGAGGGCATCTGGCGCGTGTTCGGCGCGGACATGGACCTGGTGAACCACACCCTGTCCAACATGGACGAGGAGTCCCGCACCGAGCTGCTGAACAACCCCGAGTTCCCGCAGATCAAGCAGAACATCGAGAACCCCACCATCGCGATGGGCCCCGAGTCCCTGCTGCTCGGTGGCGGCGGCGCGCTGTGGGCCGGGACCGCGTTCTTTGGCCCCGGCAAGTACGACCTGGACGCCTTCGCGGCCCTGTCCGACCCCTCCAAGACCCTGGAGGAGGCCAAGAAGGACGTGCAGGTGATCGAGCTGGCCAAGGCCTTCGACACCGACTCCATGAACCCCTTCAAGTGGGGCACGGACGAGGCCAAGGTCTGGGAGATCATGGGCACGCTGGAGGGCGAGGAGCTGGCCGCGTTCAAGGCCAAGTTCGAGGCCTACAAGGGCGTCTCCCTGGAGGCCGAGATCCAGGACGAGTTCGGGGGCTTCTGGGAGAACGACCTGGAATACAAGCGGGCCATGGCCCTGGCCAACGGCGACAAGGCCAGCGCGGACGCGTACGCCCTGGAGCTGGCCCTGGACAAGGGCAAGGAGCAGGAGGTCTTCAAGCTGCTGGAGGACCCCAACCTGGTTGCCGCCAACGCCGGCACCTCCCAGGACTGGCTAGCCGACCGCAAGGCGCTGGGAGACCGGGAGCAGCTCAACAACAGCTACGCCTCCCAGACGGGCAGCACGCTGACCGAGGACATCGACGACAAGCTGGAGGGCGAGGGCGAGAACGCCACCGACATCGCCCAGTCCTTCCTGCAGGGTCAGGACGCGGAGCCCAAGCACCTGCTGGCCTACGCCATCATCCGCGGCGGGACCGACGAGGTCTACGCCCAGAAGGCGATCGAGCAGCTCAAGAAGGACGTCGCGGAGGCCAAGAAGACCAGCCCGCAGGCCGGACAGGAGGCCTGGGACGAGCTCTGTGAGTGGTTCCGGGAGAAGCACGGGATCACGGATCTCGAGCTGTACCTGGGCGTCGGCGACAACATGTACGACGACCGCATCCTGGAGCTGGATGGCCAGGAGCGGATGGACTTCAACGATGTCCTCATGGAGATCAAGTCCGACCCCAACAGCATCTACGACCAGTTCGCCCGGGCGCAGACCAAGTGGGAGTGGTACCGGAAGCAGGGCCTGATCTCGAACGGCCTGATGGACATCTACTCGGACTCCGGCAACGACCTGGACGCCAAGTGGGAGAAGCTCAAGGAGCTCAAGGCGGACACGAGCTGGTACGACCCGGAGACCGGCACCCCCCACGACCTGACCGGCGACAAGTACGCCGAGTGGCAGAAGTACACCGAGCTGCTCGACACCATGGGGGGCATCTACAAGGACCAGCGGGAGACCCTGGTCAACGGCATCACCTCGGTCATCACGACCATCGCGGCGGTGGTCTCCACCATCGTGACCGCGGGCGCCCTGGGGCCCCTGTGGGTGGGCATCGCCATCGGCGCCGGCGCCGCGGCGGTCAACATGATGATCAAGTCCACCATGAAGGGCGCCGCCTACGGCCCGGGTGAGGCCCTCACCGACTTCTCCATGCTGGCGGGTGAGGCGCTGATCGGCATGGCCACGGCGGGCATCGGCCCCAGCAAGTTCAAGCAGTTCGGCAAGTTCCTGCAGGAGCTCGGCGAGCAGGGGCTCAAGGCCAAGGTCCTGGCGGGCATCATCTCCTCGGCTCCGGGCGAGCTGCAGGGCATCCTGATGGACGAGAAGACCTGGACCGGCGACTGGGACGAGTTCCTGGCCATCCTGGGTGTGTCCTCCTTCAAGATGGTCGTGGGCTCCGTCGGCGGCGTCGCCAACGAGAGCCTGGCCGACAAGGTCGCCGACCCGGGCAAGAAGTGGGTGAACGCCATGGGCGAGACCATCACCGAGATCGTCTCGGATCCGGTGGTCATGTCCGGCGACGACGTGCACCTGGCCCTGCTCCAGAAGACCCTGGAGAAGTTCGCCGGGGCCGGCGGCGCCGAGATCTCCATCCAGTCTCAGGTCCGCAAGATGAACCGCCTGGTCAACCTCCCCCAGGAGACGGTCGACCACATGGGGAACATCACCGACGACGCGGCCGCGGACATCCAGTCCCGCCTGGCGCCGGGCCACCAGCTCACGCTGCATCAGGAGCACCCAGACAAGTTCAGCAAGCCGGACTTCGAGAGCGTGCAGCTCGACATGTTCGACCCCACCGAGGCCGTGACCTATGGCGGTTCGGATGACAAGAGCGGCGACAAGACCGTCCAGGATGTGACCGGCGGCGGGACCACCAAGCCCAATGTGGTGGAGGACGCTGGCCAGCTCAAGCTGGACTTTGACGCGGTGGACCAGGGGGACCACACCACCACCACCACCCACACCGAAACCCCACACACGGAGACCCCGCACACCGAGGCGCCCCAGAGCGAGCTCCACGTCGACGGGCCGGAGACCCACACGGAGTCCGGCGGCAGCGAAGAGGTCAGCACGACCGACAAGCGCCTCGACGACATCGCGCAGCAGCACAAGGACAAGTCCAACGACACCAAGCGAGACGGTGTGCCCGTCGCGCTCCAGTACCTCAAGGGCGACGCCCTCAAGACCGCGCTCATGGGCGTGGATGGCATCGGACCGCACCTGGCGGGCGAGATCGTGAAGCACGGCGGCCCCTTCAACAGCCCCGCTGACCTGCAGAAGGTCGATGGGATCGGTCCAAAGCTGTCCGATCGGATCTGGAAGACCATCAAGGGCCGCTCGGAGCTGCACAACCACCAGAACGGCGTGTTCGAGGCCTCCGACATCCTCAAGCTCCACACCCAGGCCGGGGACAACGAGCAGGGCAAGACGGAGCTGCTCAAGCTGATCGACGACAACTACGAGGAGCACTTCGACCGGCTCATCGACCGGCAGCAGCAGGTGATCGACAACCCCAACGCGGCTGCCGACGCCAAGGACCGCGCCCGCGCGGAGATCGAGAAGTTCGAGCAGATCAAGGCCACCATCGAGCAGACCCTGGCCAAGCGGGACCAGGTCACGGAAGACCTGAGCCAAGACCTGCTGCTCAATGACCTGCTGGTCGCGGGGACGCTGGACTACGACCAGGTCTACAAGATCCGCGCTCTGATCTCCTCGAAGGGCGCGAGGCCGGACTCCGAGCAGTACTTCCGGGTGCTGCTGGAGCGGCTCGCCAAGCAGGGCATCACCTACATCGAGCTGACCGGTGGCTACTCCGCCAAGGTGGACCCGGAGACCATCAAGAAGGTGATGGACGAGACCGGGGTCGAGGTCCGCTTCCTGGCCTCCATCCGGTCTCGGGAGACCATGGGCAACGTGGACCAGGCGGACGCCAAGAAGAAGGCGATGGGCGTGCCCAAGAAGGAGGGCGACCGGGCCAAGGGCATCACGCTGGCGCAGGACGCGGACATGCCGCTGCACGTCGGCGTGGACTACCTGGGCGCCGAGCCCTTCTTCCAGCAGGGCGGTCAGGACGCGTTCGTCGACTGCTGTCTGGAGCAGGCAGGCAAGCTGGCCGAGGGCCAGGAGATGGTGTTCCGGGTCCACGTCGGTGAGGGCTACTTCACGGAGGGCGTCGACCGAGCGGCGGAGATCAAGAAGGCCCAGCACAACATCCAGGGCTTCATCGACTCCGTGGCCAAGGTCCAGAAGGCGCTCGGGAACGACAAGGACAAGCTGCAGATCCGCGCCGGCCACATCACCCACGCCACCGACAGTCAGCTCCGTCAGCTCAAGTCCATGGGCATCCACGTGGAGATGAACATCGGCTCGAACAAGCAGACCAACGCCATCCAGGACTACGCCGAGCATCCCCTCTTGAGGGCGCTCTACTTCAACCTGGACGTGTCCATCAACACCGACGCCGGCGGCGTCATGGACACCGATCTCCACCAGGAGTACAACCAGGCCAAGGACATGATCGAGGCCTTCGTCGACGGCGACGTCGCCATCAAGATCGACGGCAAGGACATCCTCTACAAGGACCTGGGCCCCCGCGTGCAGAAGCGCTTCGACATCCAGCGGCTGGAGGAGGCCTCTCGCGCCTACCAGGGCATCGGGCGGGACAACAAGAAGAACATGGGGAACTGAGCGTGAAGACCGACACCATCCTGGGGACCGCCGGGCGCGCCCATCGGGCCTGGCTTGAGCGTGGCCGACAAGGCGAGGGCCGGATCGACCGGAGCCACCTCCGCCTCTTGTCCGTCGCGCTGGCCGGACAGGAGCTCGCACAGATCCGCCTGTCCGACTGCGAGCTGGTCGAAGCCGTCCTCCGCTCCGCCCGGATGCAGGAGGCCGAGCTCGAGAGCTGCACCTTCATGGCCTGCGTGTTCCTCTCAGCCAAGCTGGACCAGGCCCTCATCCACCAGAGCGCCTTCAAGGGCTGCTTCCTGGCCCTCTCCAAGGCGCCGGGGGTGAAGGTCCACCAGAGCAGCTTCTCCAACTGCGACATGGAGCGGGCGCGGTGGACGGATGCCCGCTTTGTCGGCGTCCAGTTCGACGGCGGCAAGTGGGGCCACACCGACCTCAGCGGCGCCCACTTCCAGGACTGCGAGTTCCTGGACGTGGACTGGAGCAGCGCCAAGCTCGCCGGCGTGACCCTCAGCAACTGCCAGATCGGCGGGCTCACCCTCCCCGCTCAGCACGGCGTCACGCTCCAGGATTGCAGGCAGTGAGCGCCCGTCCCCGCGTCCTGGAGTCCGTCCAGCGACCCCACCGCTACTTCCTGGTGCCCAGCGGGACCCCCATCCCCGCGGGCACCTTCGCCGTCCGCACCGAGGCCGGCACGACCGAGCACCTCAAGCTGGGCAAGCTGGCCCCCTGGGAGATCTCGGCCGAGATCGCCGAGCTGATGCTCCTGGACCGCGCCCAGGAGGCCGGACAGGCCGCCGCCAAGGTGCTCTCCGCCGTGCTGGCCGCCTTGGGGGCCGACACGGACGACCGCGACAAGCTCCTGCGCCGCCTTGCCCGCGCCGGGAGCGACCAGCCCGAGCACCGCCGCGCCGTCCTGGACCGCATCCAGCGCCACCGCAAGCGAAACGACGACCCGCTCGTGGACGCCGCTCTGGAGGAGCTCACCCAGCGCCTGCGGCTCAAGCCCTGATGTCCTGGCTGCTGCTGGCCTGGCTCCCCTCCCCCGCCGAGGCCTGCTCCCCGGCCCCCACCAGCGACCCCATCGCCTACCCGCTCGCCGGCGACAGCATCCCGGCAGGCGGCGTCGTCCGTCCCGAGGGCAGCGCCCTCTACAGCCCAGGCCTCAGCGACCTGGATGGAGAGCAGTGGGTCTCTCTGGAGGGGGACGGGCTCGGGCAGTGGTCCATCGACGCGGCCCAACCCCCGGGCACCTACCTGCTCCACAACCTCGGAGATCCCGTCACCGTCGAGGTCACCCTGCCCGTGACCGATTGGGCGCTGCCCGGAGACCGCCCCGAGCTGCTGGCGGTCTCCTGGTCCACCGGGTGGGTCTCCGAGCGCACCACCCCGAGCTGCCTGGAGCTCCGGCGCCGCCAGCACAGCTTCGAGGCCCTCACCCTGTGGGTCCCCGCGAGCGCAGACCCCGGGTGGGGGCTGCGGGTGAGCGACCCCAGCACGAGCTGGTTCTCCTGGGCCCACCTGGAGTCCGAGCCCCGCGAGGTCGTCTTCGAGCAGGATCTGGAGGCCAGCGGCACGCTCCAGAGCGCCGACCGCTGCCTGACCCTGGCGCTCTACGACCCCAACGGCAGCGAGCAGTGGAGCGAGGCGCTCCACTGCGAGTCCCGCGCCGAGGTCCCCGGGTGCTCGACCAGCCGCAGGGTGACCTCGCTGGGGCCGGGGGTGCTGGGGGTGCTGGTGCTGCTGGGTGTGAGGCGGTGGAGACGGGCGGCCTGAGCACCATCCATCCCCCTCCTCCTCGACTCAGCCCCCGATCCGCGCCAGGTACTCGGCCTCGGTCAGCACCTCGACGCCGGCTTTGCGGGCCTTCTCGACCTTGGCGGGGCTGGCCTTCTCGCCGATGACCAGCAGATCCAGGTTCTTGGACACGCCGCTGGCGAGCACCGCGCCCAGCGCCTTGGCCCGGGTCTTCATGTCGTCGCGGGTGCCCTGGACCATCTTGCCGGTGAACAGCACGCGCTTACCGGCCACGGGGCTCTCGATCTCCGGGGCCTCGCCGGCCAGGGGGGTGCGCTCCAGGTTGAAGCCGCGGCTGAGCATCTCGGAGATCACCGGCCAGCGGCGCTCCAGGCCCGCGGCGATGCTCTGGGAGGTGATCTCCCCGAAGCCCTTGATGGCGGCGATCTGCTCGGCGGTGATGCCGCCCAGATCCTCGATGTGGAAGGCCGCCAGCAGCTTGCGGGAGTCCCCCACCCCCAGATCCCGGATGCCAAAGGCGGCGAGCCAGCGGGCGTCCTCGACCGGGGTGGAGCGGGAGATCTGCAGGGCCTCCAGCAGGTTCTTGGTCTGGCCCGGGCCGAAGCCCAGGGTGCGCAGGTCCTGTTCGGTCAGGTCGTAGACCTTGGGCAGGCGGTCCCAGCGCTGGACGATGTCCCCCGTCTCCAGATCGGTGCGGCCCTCGACCAGGCGCGCGATGGTCTTGGGGCCAAAGAAGTCGGCGGTGCGCAGGGTGCGGAACCAGTGGCGCAGGGCGGCCTCGACCTGGGCGGGGCACTCCAGGCCGGCCTCGCAGACCAGGAAGTCGTTGCGCCAGGACAGCTCGGTGCCACAGGAGGGGCACGCGGAGACCAGGGTGGGCTCGACGGGGCTGAGCACCTCTTCCAGCTTGGGGATCACCTCGCCGGAGCGGATGATCTCGATTCTCGCGCCGGGGCCGATGCCCTTGTCCCGGATCATGCCGGCGTGGTGGGCCGTGACGCGGGAGACGGTGGCGCCGCTGACGCGCACGGGCTCGACCTCCATCACGGGGGTGACGTTGCCGGTGCGGCCGGTCTGCCAGACGACCTGGTTGACGACGGTCTGCACCAGCTCGCCGCGCTCCTTGAGGGCGATCTGCCAGCGGTGGTGGTGCGAGGTCGCGCCCATGTAGGCGCGCAGGGGGTCTCCCAGGACCTCGACGACCATGCCGTCCAGCGGGTAGTCGACGGCCTCCCGGAGCCGGGCGGTGATCTCGGCGGTCTGCTCCAGCAGCTCCTGGGCGCTCCCCTCCCAGGCGGTGCCGTCCTGGGTGTTGAAGCTGCTGTAGGGGACGAAGCGGACGACCTCGTCCTGGAGTGCCTCCAGGAAGTCTTGGTTCACCTCGTCGGCCTTGACGATGCCCACCGCGACATTGCGAGGGTGATCAAAGGCATCGGCGAGGTGCTCGTTGAACCAGGACTCCACGAGCACGATCTCACCCACGCCCTGGCCCCGGCCGCCCACCGCGACCAAGCCCTTGTCCCAGGCGCTGGAGATGTCGTAGCCCACGCGCCCGTTGCCCCGGGTGGCGAGGACCTGGCCGTCGTCGCGGCCGGCCAGCCCGTCCAGCTTGGGGGTCATGCGGAAGACCAGGGAGTCGGTGTCGATGCCCTGCTCCACGGCGGCCTTGCGCACGCGCTCCACCCAGCGCTCCAGATCGGCGGGCTGGTAGGCCTTCTCGGTGGAGAGCATGGGGCTGGGGTGGCGGACCTGGTCCTTGACGGGCAGATCCTCGGCCTCGACCTGGTGCAGCCAGGGGTGCTCGGGGGCGAGCCCGCGGAGCTCCTCGACCAGCTCGTCGTAGCGGGCGTCGCTCATGGTGGGCTCGCCGGCGCGGTAGGCGGCGTTGGCCTGCTCCAGGCGGGCGGCCAGGTTGTCGATGCGCTCTTGGCTCACAGCGTGTCCTCGACGGGGGCCCAGCCCCGCTTGATGTTCTTGGCGACCAGTTCCTGGGCGGTGTGCTCAGCCTGCTCAAGGCTCACGGCTGGCTTCACCTCCCGCTTGATGGGGTCCTTGCGGCCCGGGGAGTAGTCGGTCCAGTGCACCACGTAGGCGGGGAAGCGGCTGTCCACGGCCTCCTTCTCGGTCTTCCAGAGCAGCAGCTTGCGCACGGCCACCTGGCCCTTGGTGGTCTTGGTCCAGACCTGGCGGCGCAGCAGGGTGCTCTCGGGCAGCTCCACGGGCTCGGCGACGGTCTCGGTCTCGGAGAGCTCGACGCGCTCGAGCACCTGGGCCAGGCGCACGTCGTGGGGGTCGACGGCCTTGTCGGGGCGGCGCCGCTGGAAGACCGGGTGCAGGATGGACACGCCGGGCATGGGCCGCACGGGGTGGAAGCCCTGGGCGTCGTCGAAGGCCAGCACCATGCGCATGATGGCGCCGCCGCTGCCGTCTTCGGACTGGATGTCGGTGACCCGGACCTGGTGGACCTGGTCGGGCTTCACGAAGCGGTAGAGGGCGCCAGACGAGCTGGGGTAGCGGTAGCTGGACTCCACCACCAGGCCGGAGAGCTCCTGGTAGAGGGCCGCCCGTTCGTCGTCGCCGCCGAAGTTCCCGCAGCTCCCGATGATCTGGAGCTGGCGGTCGCTGCGCATGGCGGCCAGGAGCACGCTGCGCACCAACATGCGGCCGTCGTCGCCCTGGCGCTCGGTGAACCCAATCACCGCACAGTCCAGGTCGAACGCCGGCTTCACCTTGTAGCTGCGGCCGTCCGCGGAGCGAACGACCAGGCCCTCGGCCTTGCCGTCGATGGCGTGCTTCTGGAAGAGCTCCTGCACGGCCTCCTGGCTCTTGACGGGCGTGGTGGGTACGAGCTGGGCCCGCTTGCCCTTGCCGACCAGCCGCTCCAGGGTCTCCCAGCGCTCGAAGTACTCGCCGGTCGCGACGGGGTTCTCGGCGTCGCCCCCCCGGTAGAGGTCGAAGATGTAGAAGCCCAGGCGCTGGGTCTGGGCGGCGGGTCCCCCCGAGAGGGCGGCGCCCACGTCTCCGGAGCGGGGGCGGCCCTCGCGGCGCAGGGCGAAGAGCTCACCGGCCAGGATGGTGCGGCCGCGGGTGTTGGGGGCCACGCGCTCGCGCAGCTCATTGAGCACCGGCAGGTCCCCGAAGATGACGCGGTTGCGGTGGGAGATCAGGCAGACCTCGCCGGCCTCGAACACCGCCAGCCACAGGTGGCCGTCGATCTTTGGGGAGACCCAGAGCTCGCCCGAGGGCAGGTCGGGGATCTCCTCGGCGGTCATGGCCCGGTAGCGGGCGGCGGTGCGCTTGTAGGCGATGGCCAGCGCGGAGAGCTCGGGGTCCAGCACGCTGCCTTCAGGGCAGAGGAAGGCGCCCTCGCCCAGGGGCTTGGCCTTGCTGCGATCGATGAAGTCCACTCAGGCCTCCTTGGGGAGCTTGAGCTCCATGTTGGAGAGGTGCAGCAGCAGCAGGTAGCGCTGGCCGTCCACGCGCCCCTCCAAGAAGCCGCGGTAGGGGCTGCCGTTGACCTGGAAGACCAGAGGGTCCCGGCCCTTGGCGCCGCCACCGACCAGCACCATCGAATCGGCCTCGTCCAGGCGCTTGGCCATGGCGTGCAGGTAGTCGAAGCTCAGGCCGTCCACGTGCTGGATCTGCAGGCTGCGGCTGAGCAGGAAGCGCCGCACCACGTCCCGCCGGGGCATCATCTTGCCCGTCCAGCGCACCGGCATCTCGTCGTTGACGTTGGACGGCGTGTCCACGGGCGCCCGGCGCTCCTTCTCCTGGCCGTCGGGGCCCAGCAGCAGCTCGACCACGCGGGGGGCGGCGTAGAGGACCTCGCCCTCGGACGAGAGGAAGACCTGGTTGGTCTCGCCGATCTCGCGGCCAACCAGCTCGCGGTCGACCTCGGGGTCGCCATCGATCAACGCCTGCCCGTAGTCTTCGCCCAGGCGCGCCTGGAGGGCCTCGTGCAGCCCGCCTTCCGTGGAGGCCAGGTAGCGCTTGAACTGGACGGGGCTGCCGTCAGGGAGGCCCTTCTCGGGGGGCTTGTCGGCCTTGAGCGGGGCAAAGAGGACCGTGGCGTCGCGGCCGTCTTCGTTGGCGATGTGGAGCTTGCGGTACTGAGGCATCAGAACATCTCGAAGTCGAGGCTGTCGTCGTCGGCGGTGTCTTCGTCCACCACGTCCGGCAGGGAGGCCAGCTCGGACCACGCCCAGCGCTGGGGCTGGCCGATCAGCGCGAACAGGCCGGCGTCGTTGCGGAGCAGAAAGCCCAGCTCGCTGCGGTAGTCGGCCCGGTAGTTGAAGGTGAAGGAGAAGAGCTCACCGCGATCCAGGGCCTGCTCCAGCTCCGGCGAGACGCTCTCCGGGTCCAGGGCGTAGACCGCGTGGACGCGCACGTCTGTCAGCTCGGTGGGGGCCGCCGGGCTCAGGTCCTGGGGCACGCCCAGGGTGCCGGGCTGCTCGGGCAGGGGCTGGCCGCTGTCATCCAGGCCCACCAGATCGCGGATCGAGACCATCTCCCCTTGGGGGCCAAAGTAGCCCTGGGCGGTCATGCCCTTCTGGATCAGGATCGCGCCGTCGCTGGTCAGGCTGGCCCGGGTGCAGGGCTCCCCCTTGCCGTCCAGGTGCTGCCGCACGCGCTTTCCGTAGAGCTTGTCCCGGGTCAGGCGCGAGAACCCGAAGGCGCTCTCCTGCCCCTGGTAGCGGAGGAGTATCTGTCTGCCGGCCATGTTCACGCTCCCTTGGCTGCACTACCTATCGACCACAGCCGCGCCCGCCATGGGTTGATCCCCGAGAGGATGACGGCGGCTCTGGCCTTCCGGAACGCGGCCCAGCAAGCTACGCTTACGTAATGGAAGAACAGCCCCTCCAAATCCAGCCCCAGCGCGAGTCCACCCGCTCCTGGGCCATGGTGATGCTCTGGTCCATGCTGTGCTCTGGCCTCTCGGCCAGCCTGCTCGCGCTCCTGGCCAAGTTCCCGATCCTGGCGATGCTCCTGGTCTTCCCCCTGCTTGGACTGGCCGGCTTCTTCGGCATGGCCACCTGGTCCCAGGCCCGCTACTCCAGCGAGGCTGGCCGCACCGGGAACGCCTGGCTGGGCCAGCTCATCGGCGCGCTGCTCATGCTCGCTCCGCTGCTCCAGGGCCTGGACCACCTGCGGCGCCTCTTCACGGCCTGAGCGCCCCTACTCCAGGGTGTAGCGCAGGCGCTTTGGGCTCCCGTCCTTGCGGGTGAGCTTGACCTTGAGGCTGCCCTGGTCCGCAGCACACCGTAGGCCCACGCCGCCTCCGCGTACGAGGTGATGGGCTTGCCGTTCACCGCGTGCACCACGTCCCCGTTGCGGAAGCCCGCCTGGTGCAGCGGAGAGCCACAGCGCAGCCGCCCGATCCTGAACCCCGAGACCTGACCGTCCGCCCCCGTCTGCCAGGTCAGCATGGCCAGCCGGCTCGCCGCGTCGCGGTCCTTCGCGTAGGCCTCCAACAGGCTGCGCTCCACCGCCCAGTGGTCGCTCCCCGCCTTACGGATCCCCGCCACCGGCTCCACACACTTGCGCCCGCCCTTGCCCTGGGCCGCCAGGGCGTCCCGCTCCGCCCGCCCCGGGTGCACCCGCAGCTCCCGCGCCTCCGAGCTCTGCCCGCCAGCAGCCGAGCCCCCTGTCCCAGCCTCCGCGCGCTGCGCCCGCGCCTTGGGAGCCGCCGGGGTGGGATCCTTCGGGGGAGGTGCGGCTGCGGGGTCTTCGGACTCAGGACGGTTCACCTCGCTGGGACCTGGGTGTTCTTCCGGGAGCGCGGGCACCTGGGTGTCAGCGAGGTGACCCGAGGTCTGCGGAGCGAGCGCGGTCCAGTACTCCTCCTGGACCTCCACCTCCGGCGCCGCCAGAGGCACGCGCGGAGCGGCCCCCAACGAGCCCATGGACATGAGCAGGAGCATGGTGCCGGTGGGGATCGAGGTCGCCGTGAAGGCCTGCAGCAAGCGCATGGGAGTCTCCGGTTCTGCGTGCTTGGACGAGACACCGGGGTCAGGATTCGGCGCACCTTGTCGCGTCTTGTCTGCGGGCACCCGAAGCTGGGCCCCTCCAAGCTGGCCCCTCGGCGATGAGACTCAGTGCAGCTCGGCCAGCGCGTCCCGGGCGGCAGCCATCTCGGCCTCCCGCCCCAGGGCCCGGTACTGCTCCAGGGCCACCCGCCACACCCGCCGGGCGCGGTCCCGCTCCCCCAGAGCCTGGGCGCTCTCCCCCGCCCGCTGGGCCTGCTGGGCGTTCTCGATGTCGACGTAGCCGGACTCGCTGAGCACCCGCCGCGCGGTCTCCAGGTGGCGGTCCCAGGCCCCCCACTCGCCCAGGTGCGCGCTGGGGGTGAGCAGCGCCAGGTGCAGGGTAGCGACCATCATGGGGCTGCGGCCGCGCTCCAGGGTCTTGAGCTTTGGCAGCAGCACCGCGCGGGCCCGGCCGTACTCCCCCTTCTCGGAGAGGACGAGGCCGAGGTTGATCTGGGGCAGGTAGGGGTCGGGGTGGCCCACCGCCTCGAGCGCCTGGGCCGCCTCGCGATACCAGGACTCGGCCCCAGCGAGGTCACCCTTGGAGCGGCTGATCTCCCCGAGCATGTTCAGGCACTCGGCGGCCTTCCACGAAGAGCGGGCCTCGCTGTAGAGGGAGCGGGCGCGCTGGATGCGCTCCAGGGCGGAGTCCAGGGCCCCCTGCTGGATGTCGCAGCGGGCCAGGTGCAGCTCGCAGTCGGCCATGCCGCCCAGCTTGCCCTCCCACTGGTAGTCCTGGTGGGCCTGCTCCAGGAGCTGGCGGGCCTCGGTGGTGTTGCCCTGCAGCAGCAGCACGGCGCCCAGGCCCAGGCGGGAGGAGGCGGCCAGCTCGGGGTCGTCGGGGGCCAGCCGCAGAGCCTCACGCAGGGCCTTGGCGGCGGCGGGCAGGTCCTGGTTGCGGCGCTCGAAGCGGCTGCGCTCCCGCAGGGCCTGGGCCTTGACCATGCGCCAGCCGAAGCGCTCGGCCCCAGCCTCGGCGCGGCGCAGGATGGTGTCCCCCTGCTCGTAGCGGCGGGCGAAGAAGAGCAGGAAGGCCTGGGCCAGCCAGCCCTCGCCCCAGCGGGGGTCCTGCATGGGGACGCGCAGGCGCTTCATGGCGCGCTCGCGGGTCTGGAGCTGGCGGGCGGCAGCGTCGAGTTCGGCGCGCTCCACGGCGGCCTTGCCCCCGTCCAGCAGGATCTGGAGGGCGGGCTCGGGCTGCCCGGAGAGCAGCAGGTGCTTTCCCAGGCGCTCGGGCACGGAGAGGCCGTGGTCGGCGCGGCGCTGGAGGACCTGGGCGCAGGCCTTGTGCCAGTGGTGGCTGCGCTTGCGCTCGCGGGCCTGGTTGAGCAGCGCCTCCCGGAGCATCACGTTGGAGAAGCGCAGGCCGTCGTCGCCGGTGTCCTGGATCAGGCGGCGCTTGCGCAGCTCCTCGAGCAGGTCGGCGGGGATGCTGACCTTGGCCAGCTCGCAGGCCTGGCGCCACTCGGACAGGGCGATCTCCTCGCCCATCACGGCGGCCAGCTCCAGGGCCTGGGCGGCCTCGGCGGTGCGCTCGGACAGCACGCGCTGGACGCGCTCCTTCCACACCGACTGCAGGTCGGGCGGCAGGTCCATGGTGACGCCGCGGCGCAGGCGGTAGCCCCCGGGGGCGGCCTCCAGCAGGCGCCGCTCCGCCCAGTCCTCGACGAGCTGCAGGGCGAACTTGGGGTTGCCGCTGGTGCGGGAGGCGACCGCGTCCACCACCGCCTGATCCATGCCCAGCACCTCGCGCAGCATGGCCCGGTGGTCGGCGGCGGGGAGCGCCTCCACGCGCAGGGTCGCGCAGCGGGGGCTGCGGGCGAGCTTGGTGAGGGCGCCGCGGGCGGCGGGGAGCTCGGCCAGGGCCTCGTCCTGGGTGATGAGCACCAGCAGGATGGGGACGCTGCGCACGCTCTCCAGCAGGTGCTGGGCGAACGCGAGGGCCTCCTGGCTCCAGTGCACGTCGTCCAGGACCAGGACCACGGGGACCTGCTTCTGCAGCGGCCCCAGGGGCCGGCTGAGCTGCTCCAGATACCGCAGGATGACGCCAAAGCGCTCGCGCCGGGAGGAGAAGCCCAGCTCCCCGGAGGGCTGCACCAGCTCGGCCAAGGGGGTGGCCAGCTCGCCCTGGGGGCGCAGGCGGTCCAGGAGCTCCTGGCGGGTCAGGCCGGCCGCGCGCAGGTGGCGCGCCAGCATGCCCACCACCCCGTCGCCCTCGCCGGCCTTGGTGTGGCTCGCGTGCAGCGCGGTGGCGGCGCCGACCTCGTCCGCGCGCTCACACAGCCAGGTCCCCAGGCGGGAGCGGCCACACCCCGCGGGCCCCTGCAGGAGCACCGCGCGCTGGCTGAGGCTGCTGTGCACCTCCCGCAGCTCCGCCCAGAGCGCGTCCCGCTCGGAGCTGCGGCCCACCACCTCGGACTCGCGCAGGGCGACCAGGTTCAGGCCCACGCCGGGCAGCGGCTCGGGGTGTCGAGGCGGCCGCGGGTGCGCCCAGCCCGGGGGGCTGGGGACGCGGACCCGCGGCAACGGCTGACCAGGCTGGAGGGCCGGCGCGGGCGCCGCCAGCGGCTCGATGGCGTCCAGGGGGAGCACACCGGTGGCCTCGTCCAGGGCCTCGATGGCCTGGGTCATCAGCGCCCGGAGCTGGTCCTTGTCCCCGGCCAGGGACTGCACGCTGCCCGAGGTCAGCCCCCCGGAGCCGGGCGCGCCCCCCTCGATTCCCAGCAGGGCGAAGGCGGCCTCCGCTGCGCGGTTGAAGCGGGTGGAGGGGCGCTTCTCCAGCAGGCGGCGCAGCCAGGCCTCGAAGCCCCGCGGCACCGGGTTCAGGGGCCTGAAGGCGGGGGGCGGCGCCCGCAGGTGCATGTCGCGGAACTCGGCCACCGGGCGCTTGCGGCCAAAGGGCGGCTCCCCGGTGGCCAGGGCCCAGGCCATGCAGCCCACCGAGTACAGGTCCGTCCAGGGCCCCTGGTCACGCCACAGCCCGTAGAGCTGCTCGGGGGCCATGTACGCCGGCGTGCCCGCGACCACACCGTCCGCGGGGCTGCCCCGGTCCACTGCCTGGGCCAGGCCAAAGTCCGTCAGGGTGATCCGGAAGGGCCCACTCCCCGTGGGTAGGGGCATCTGCCCGAGCTCCTCCAGCACCAGGACATTGCCCGGCTTGAGGTCGCGGTGGATCACGCCGCGGGCGTGGCTGTGGGAGAGCGCGTCCAGGAGCTGCAGCAGCACATCCCGCAGCCGCGGCCAGCTCATGCGGCCGGTGTAGGTGTGCAGAGGACCGCCGTCGATCAGCTCCATGACCAGAAAGGGGCTGTCCTTGGGCAGGCGGTGGCTGCCCTCCTCGACCACGCCGTGGTCCAGCACCCGGACGATCCCCGAGTGGGAGAGCCCCGCCTGCGCGCGCACCTCTTTCTGGAAGGAGGCCACCGCCCAGTCATCCCGCAGGCTGCCCTCATGCAGCAGCTTCACCGCCACGCGCTTTCGGCGTGCGCGGTGCTGCGCTTCCCAGACGACCCCCATCGCCCCTTGACCGATCACTCGGGTCAGGCGAAAGGGGCCCAGTACGGTGCCATCACGGGCCATGCGCGCATCCTAACCCCTCCAAAGGTCCGGCTACACTCCGCCCATGCTCTTGTTCGCTACCTTGATGGCCTGCATGCCCCCGCTGCAGGTCCAGTTGGACGACAGCGGCGCCCTCGGTGACCGAGACGGCGACGGCGTCCCCCACGACCTGGACTGCGACGACCGGGATCCCGACAACTTCCCGGGCAACGCCGAGGCCTGCGACGACCGCGACAACGACTGCGACGGCGCCGTGGACGAGGGCGCGCTCAACAGCGGCTACGTGGACGACGACGGGGACGGCTACGGCGCCGGAGAGCGCCTGGAGACCTGCGCGGAGCTGACCCTGGTCAGTCAAGGGAGCGACTGCGACGACCAGGACCCGGACATCCACCCCGGAGTCCTGGACGGCTGCAACACCCTGGACGACGACTGCGACGGCGACATCGACGAAGACGCCGGAGACACCACCTGGTACCCCGACATCGACGAGGACGGCTACGGCGACGATGCCCTGGCCGAGACCCGCTGCGACGGCGGCAGCGAGGGCTGGATCCAGCGCGGAGGGGACTGCGACGACTACGACAGCGAGACCCACCCCGGCGCCCAGGAGTTCTGCGACGGCGTGGACCGCGACTGCGACGGCACCATGGAGACCCTGGAGACCTGCTGCAGCTACGTGGAGGGCAGCGTCTCCGGCCAGGGCTTCGAGTCCTACCTGTGCAGCGACGAGCTGTCCTGGTTCCGGGCGCAGGAGCGCTGCCGTTCGCTGGGGAGCGAGCTTGAGTCCATCCACAGCCTGAACAAGAACCGCTTCCTGATCGACAACAACGCCAGCCGGCGCTTCTGGGTGGGGCTCTCCGACTACAACGCCGAGGGCACCTGGGTCTGGTCCGACGCCAGCGCGTTCGACTACTACAACTGGGCCGCCGGCGAGCCCAACAACTGGAACGACACCGAGCACTGCACCGAGCTCGGCTACTACAGCAACGGCAAGTGGAACGACTCGACCTGCAGCGAGGCCAAGCCCTTCTACTGCGCGGTCGAGTAGCCCCGCGCCCGGGCCCCTCTCAGCGCCGCCGCCGCCGCGCCAGCCCGAACACCATCAGCCCCAGGGCCCACCAGCCGGCCCCCTGTCCGCTCAGGCTGGTGCAGCTACAGCCGGAGAGGGTGCGGTCGCAGTCCTCGAACACGGACGCGTCCAGGTCGTCGCAGTCCTCGGCCTCCGGGTATCCGTCGGCGTCCTGGTCATCGTCCCGGCCGTCGCAGTCCTGGTCGATCCCGTCGTACCAGACCTCCTCCACCCCGGGGTTGATCTCGGGGTCCGCGTCGTCGCAGTCGTCGCCGCCGATCACGTCCCCGCTGCCATCCCAGCCGCCCGCCGCGGTCTCGCAGGGCGCGTAGCCGTCCCCGTCCCCGTCGGCCTCGGTCTCCAGCAGCAGCGTGTCGCAGTCGTTGTCCAGGCCATCGCAGAGCTCCACCGCGTCCGGGAACACCGAAGGCTCCGTGTCATCGCAGTCGTCGCCGCCGACGATGTCCCCCTCCCCGTCCCAGCCGCCCTCGTCCAGGGTGCAGACCACGCGGCCGTCGCTGTCCTTGTCCACCTCGTCCGCGCCCATGCTGCCCAGGCAGTCGTTGGCCTGCCCATCGCAGAGCTCCGGCGCCCCCGGGTAGATGGTCGCCTCGTCCACCGCGCAGTCTTCGCCGCCGATCACGGCCTCATCGCCGTCCCAGCCCCCCGCGTCGATGGTGCAGAGGATGAAGCCGTCGCCGTCCGGGTCGGTCTCATCGTCCGGCAGCACCTCGTCGCAGTCGTTGTCCATCCCGTCGCAGAGCTCGGGCGCGCCAGGCAGCACCGTGTCGTCCCAGTCGTCGCAGTCCAGGTCCGCGCAGTAGCCGTCCCCGTCGCCGTCATACGTGGAGTCCTCGCCCCAGCAGAGATCGCAGAGATCTCCGTTGCCGTCCCCGTCCGAGTCGGTCTGGTCGGCGTTCTCGATGTCCACGCAGTTGTCCTTCCCGTCCCCGACCCCGTCGCCGTCGGAGTCGATGCCCAGGCTCGCCCACGCCACGCTCTGCTCCAGCAGCCGGTCCCACTCCCCGCTGCGCAGCGCGCTGTTGTTGTAGTTGCTCGGGGCCATGTACAGAAAGCCCAGCCACACCTGAAAGCCCAGGTTGTACTCCCCGACCACCACGCTCGCCTGCCCCGCGCAGGCCGTGTAGCCCAGCACCTCGCCGTTGGTGGCGTCCGTGCCGTAGTTGTTCCCCTCGATGCTGTCCGCGCCGCTGCCCAGGGTCGCGCTGATCCCCGCGGTGATCTCGTGGCTGTTGATGATGTTGTCGCCCGAGGCCCCGCAGGAGTTGCCGTAGTGCGGGTAGCTGTCGATGGGCTGCACGAAGTCGATCACCTCCAGCACCGAGCTGCTGGGGCTGTTGAGCCGGTCCGAGAACCCCACGCTCACCACGCCGCCCTTGCCGTCATGGTTCCACTGCTTGAGGGCATCGGCCATGGCCTTGGTCCAGTCCACCTCGTCGTAGCCGGAGTCCCCCAGGATCACGACGTCGTAGGCCGCCAGCTCCGCGGCCGTGTCGATGTCGGCCGCAGTGACCACCGTCGCCTCGAAGTCGTACCAGGTGTCGTCGTTGAGCTGACTGGCGATCGCCGCGGACGCCCCGTTGGAGCCCCCGTCTTCGATGGCGACGTAGATGGGGTCAGCGTGGGCAGCGGGCGAGAAGAGGGCGAGCAGGATCATGGCCCGATCATACCCCCGGCCCCACCTCCCGAGCCCTCGGCGCGAGCCCACCCCGCTCAGATCCCCCCATCGGCGAGGTCACCCGCAGCTCAACCAGCCCTCAGGCCGGATCGGCCTCCCCCTCCGCGGGGCTCGGCGCGGCCGGCGCCTCCTCCGGCTCCGCCCCAGACTCGGGCGCAGACTCCGCCCCCGACCCCGGCGCGGCCTCGGAGGCCGGCAGCTCCGGCACCGGCGGCACCTGGATGCACAGCGAAGCCCCGGTGTCCGCGTTCAGGCGCACGCCGAACAGCTCCCGGCTCTGCTTGCCCTTCCCCTCGCCCATCACGACCAGGCCCCGGGGATCCAGCGCGAGCTCCCGCACCTCCACCGCCTGCAGGGTCTGGCTCCAGACCACCGCGCCGGCCTCGTCGAGCTGGAACACCGCGCTGCCCCCCGTGGCGCGCCCGACCACCGCGGGCCCGCCCACTCCCATGCCCACGGCCTCCGGAGACAGCCCCTCCATCTCCCCAGGGAGCGCCAGGCCCTTGTCCACCAGGCCCTCCAGGCTCAGGTGGCTGAGCCCCTGCGCGCCCAGCAGCCACAGGCCGCGCGCTTCAGGGTCCAGGGCCGCGTCCACCGGCACCAGGGGGAGCTGCGCCTCCCAGACCAACGCGCCGGCGCTGTTGACCCGAGCGGCCCACCCGGTGTCCTCGCGGGTGCCCCAGATCAGCGCGGAGCCGTCGGGCAGCCCCTCGACCCCCAAGAGGTGAACCCCGGGCACTCCACCGCGCCCCCGGACCGCTCCCAGCGCATCCACCTGGATCCACAGGGCCCCGAAGTCGGCCATCTCGCCATAGACCAGCCCGCCTTCGGTGTTGGGGACGTAGCCGCGGGCCAGATCCCGGTCGTAGAGCCCATAGGTGCGCTGCCACTCGAGCTGCCCGGCGGCGTCCAGGCGCAGCAGCCACATGTCGTTCTGCCCGGCGCCCGTGGACCAGGTCCCGCCGGTCACCATGAAGCCGTCGTCCAGGGCCGTCACGGCGGTGGGCCGGTCCTGATCCCCGCCCGCGCCCAGCACCTGGAACCAGCTCGGCCCCTGGTCGCGCAGGGACATCACCAGGGCCTCCTGGTAGCGCCCCTTGTAGGCCTCCGCGACGACCAGCAGCTCGCCGTTGTCCTGGACCAGCAGGTCGGTCAGCTCCTCGTCCACGCCCGCAAAGCCCACCGTGAGCCCGCAGTCCAGGCTGCCGTACGCAGCCGGCGCCGTCTCCCCGTCCGGCAGAGGGGTCTTGGGGGCCGCCGCGCCCATCATGGGCTCGGGGATGGGGAGGGTCTTGGTGGCGCAGGCCAGCATCAGCAGCAGCATGGAGGGGTCCTACCAGTAGGCTTCGAAGGTGATGTTTCCAGGCTTCCGCGGCCGGTTCCGGGTGAGCCCCCGGTCGGTGAGCAGCCCATAGGTCTCGGCGATCATGGCCGGGTTTCCGCACAGGAGCACCTGCGCGCTGGGGTCCAGAGGTGCGCCCGCGACCCGCTCCAGTTCACCGCTGGCGATCTGCTCGGTGATGCGCCCCGACAGCGCCCCGGGCACCGCCTCGCGGGAGACCACGGCGACATGCTGCGCGCCCAGTGCCGCGATCTCCTCGCGAGCCACCAGGTGGGCCCCCTGCCGGACGCCGTGCACCAGCACGACCTTGCCGAAGCGCTCCAATCCGCCGGCACGCAGCATGGACAGGAATGGCGAGAGCCCGGTGCCGGTGGCGATCATCCAGAGCGTCGGCGCGTCCTGCACCCGCCGCAGCCCGAAGGCCCCGCTGGCCACCCGGTGCACGTACAGGGGATCCCCCGGCGAGAGCTCAAAGAGCCGCGGGGTGAGCTGGCCGTCGTCGACCCGGACGATCAGCGTCTCCAGATCGGCCCCGGGGGCGCTGCTCAGGCTATACGGGCGCCCCACCGGCTCGCCGTCGATCTCCAGGCCGAGCTGCACGAACTGGCCCGGCGTGAACGCGCAGCGGTGCCCCTCCAGCACGAATGTGGCCAGGCCGGGGGCGTGCTCGATGCGCGCCTTGAGGGTGACGGGGGCCCAGGTGTTGGGGGACCACTGCTCGGACATGCCTTGCTCCAGGGGAAGAAGATGTAGCCTGACGCCATGCCCCTGACCCCCTCCGCCAAGCGCATCGCCGCCCAGGCCGAAGAGTCCGCCTGGCAGCAAGCCAAGGCCCTCTGGCGCGAGAGGTTGCAGCGCATCCAGGCCGCTGTGTCCCCTCCCCTGCGCAACTCCGAGCTCTCCCTGGCCCTGGAGCTCGACGCCGGCGACGGCCGCGCCTCCGAGGTGGGCCGCTGGGTCTCCAGCTCCCCGCGCCTGCGCCACGCGCTCCCTGACGTGGGCATGCAAGCCCGCCTGAGCGCCGTCTTGGACGGCAGCCTCCACCTGGCCGTGCGCCCCGGAGGCCACCGCCGCGAGGTGCTGCTCTGCACCGACGCCGACCTGGCGCGCCTGGGCCGGGGGTGGACGCTGGTGAACCTGGCCGGCCGCCCCTTGCCCGATCAGGGCGGTGACTGGGAGGAGGAGGGGTGGGATCTGTTCTCGGAGCCGGCCCCACCACCGAGCACCTCGCCGGCGCCAACACCCCAACAACCCGTCCCCAGCGAGGACAGGCTGCCTGTGTTGGGCCCGGCAGCCGCGTGCGCCCCCTTGCCGCTCCCCTCCCTGGTCCTGGGCTGCATGCGCCTGTCCACCCAGGGTCGGCCGGTGCGCGCGGAGGCCCTGGCGCGGATCCAGCAGGCCGCGGACGGCGGGGTGCGCTGCTTCGACTCGGCCGACAGCTACTGCCTGGACGAGGGCGAGCTGCACCACAACCACGCCCTGCTCGCCGAGGCCTTGCGCGGACACCCCGACGCCCTGGTGCTGACCAAGGTCGGCCTGGCCCGCCCCGGCGGCCGCTGGGTCCCGGATGGGTCTCCGGAGCGCCTGCTCACCCAGGCCCGCCGCGCCCGGGAGGTGCTGGGTGTGGACGCGCTGGCCCTGCTGCAGCTCCACGTGGTGGACCGCCGCGTGCCCTTCGACGAGAGCCTGGGCGCCCTGGCGGAGCTGCTGGCCGAGGGCACGGCGGCCCGCATCGGCCTCTGCAACGTGGACAGCGCCCAGCTCGACCAGGCCTGCGCGCGCCTGCCCATCGCCGCGCTGCAGGTGGAGTACAGCCCCCGCAGCCTGCGCAGCGCGCCGGTGATCCAGCGGGCCACCGCCCAGGGCATCCCGGTGCTCGCGCACTCGCCGCTGGGGGGCCACAAGCGCATCGGCAAGGCCTGGCCGGCGCCCTGGCAGGCGGCGGCAAGAGAGCTGGGAGTCAGCCCCCAGCGCGCGGCCCTGAGCTGGAGTCTGGGGCTGGGGCACTCCCCCATCGTGGGCGCCACCCGGGCCCAGAGCCTGAAAGACAGCCTGGCCGCGGAGCCGGTGACCTCGCTGGCGCCACTCTGTCCCGACCAGCCGCGCGCGGGCCAGGTGCGCATCGTGATGGGCCCACCTGCCAGCGGCAAGACACAGCTCGTCCGTCCCCTGGAGCAGGCCGGCTGGGGGCGCTTCAACCGGGACGAGCGCGGGGGCAGCCTCAAGGCCCTGGCGCAGGCGCTGGAGCAGGCCCTCTCAAAGGGGCTCCGCTTCGCCGTGCTGGACAACACCTACGCGGACCGGGCCTCGCGGGCCCAGGTGATCCAGGCCGCCCAGCGCCACGGCCTGCCGGTGCACCTGGAGTGGCTGGACTGCCCCCAGCGCGAGGCGCGGATCAACGCCTGTCAGCGCATGCTGGAGCGCCACGGCCGCATCCTGTCTCCCCCCGAGCTCCGGGAGCTGAGCCGGCAGGACCCCAACATGCTGCCACCCATCGCGATCGACGGGTGGTTCTCGCGCCTGGAGCCCCCCACCCTGGACGAGGGCCTGGCGACGCTGCGCCGGCAGCCCTTCACCCGCAGGCCCTGGGGTGCTCGGGCGGGCGTGATCTTCGACTACGACGGCACTCTGCGGCGCTCCACGGGCAAGGCCCCCTTCCCCCGACACCCGGACCAGGTCGCGCTGCTCCCTGGCCGCAAGGAGGTCCTGGACGACCTGGCCGCGCAGGGCCTGGTGCTCATGGGGGCGAGCAACCAGGGCATCATCGAGCAGGGCCAGCTCAGCCACGCGCAGGTGCAGGCCTGCTTTGAGCGCACCCACGCGCTGCTCGGGCGCACCCTGCCCCACCGCTACTCGGCGTGGGTGGATCGCCAGGCCTGGGACCGAAAGCCCAACCCCGGGATGGGCGTGGCGCTGCTGCGCGAGCAGGGGGTGGACCGGGCGCGATGCCTGATAGTGGGGGACATGGAGTCGGACCGGCTGTTCGCCGAGGCGCTGGGCGTGGCCTTCGCCTGGGCAGACAATTTCTTTACGAATCCCCAAAGCTGCCTGGAGTCGGCTGGGGTGCTGGCCATAAAATAGGCGCCATGCTGCTTTTGATGATTGCGTGTGTGGGGGCCCCGGCCCAGACCGAGACCGACACTGGCGGGCTGTTGGACAGCGAACCCCAGCAGGACGACACCGGCGCTCCAGCCGGGCGCTGTCCCGAGGGCATGGTCGCCATCGGAGACCCCGTCGCCCTCTGCATGGACGCCTACGAAGCGCAGCTCAGCGGCGACCTGGGTAGCGCCGATCAGTGGGCCGCAGGGGGCTCCCCCACTCTGGCCACGGCGACCACCGCTCCGGGCGTGCTGCCCAGCACCGGCATGAGCTTCGACCAGGCCAAAGCCGCCTGCGAGAACACCCCGGCGCTGGACGACCAGGGGGTCGCCTATGGCTACAAGCACATGCCCACGGTCTCCGAGTGGGAGGACGCCGCAGACGGCGTCGTGGGCGAGGGCGGCCTGACCTACCCCTACGGCGACAGCTACGAAGTGGAGGCCTGCGCGCTGGTCCCCATGGACAACGTCCCGCTGGTCGACGCCCTGCAGCCCACCGGGAGCTTCCCCGACTGCGTGAGCCCCTGGGGCACCTACGACCAGATCGGGAACGCCTGGGAGTGGGTGGATCCGGCGCTCAACGCCGACATCCAGCTCTTCCTGGAGACGGCGGAGTCGCTGGGGCTGGAGCTCTTCGAGAGCAGCGATGGGCTCCTGGGCGCAAAGAGCAGCTACTCGCTGCTGGTGGACATCGCCGGCGCACAGGGCACCTGGAGCCTGGACGCCCAGGGGCTGCTGATGCTGGACGCCAGCCAGTTCCACAGCAACGAGCAGCTCACCTACAAAGGCTACGCCCACGTCCGGTCCGAGCTGGACCGCCCCCTCGACGAGCGCACAGTCCCCATCCAGGGCGTGCAGCAGGAAGACGGCTCGCTCAAGGTCCGCCTGCTCCACGAAGACGACGGCGTCCCCTTCACCGACAAGCGCGGGGGCGCCTGGTACTCGGGGGGCGCGGCCACCAACCACGAGGCATACAACGGCCACTACCACGACTTTGACGGCACCATCGGCGTGCGCTGCGCGGCGCTCCCCTACTGACCCCCCGCTGGATCCCGGATCGCCGGCGCACAACTGACCCAGGGTCGGCTAAGCTGCGGCATGCTCCTGCTCCTGCTGGCCTGCGGCGGCCCCGAGCCCGCGCCCTACAGCGACTGCGACCCGCTGATCCCCGACCACTGCGCCCTGCCCTGGCCGAGCGCCCAGCACATCGAGGGCAGCGAGAGCGCCGGCTGGACCCTGGATCTCGGCCCCGAGACGCTGCCCCCCCGGGTGGACGACGGCCCGGTGGACCCCACCGCGTGGAACCGGCGCGACGGCTTCTCGCTGCACGCCCCGCTGATCGCGTGGTTCGATGACCTCGCCGACACCGGGTTGCCTACAGAGGGGGGAGAGAGCCTGGAGGGCGACAGCCCGGTGGTCTTGGTGGACCTGTCCACTGGAGAGCGGGTGCCCGTGAGGGCGGAGCTCTCCGTCGACGACGACCCCAGCCTCCTCATCCACCCGGTCGCGGGCCTGGAGTACGGCCGCTGGTACGCGGTCGGGCTCGCCGGCTTGGTGGACTCCAGCGGCGCCCCAATCCAGCCCTCCGAGGCCTTCCTGCAGCTCCGCGACGACACCCGCACCGAGTCCTGGGACGTGGAGGGCCGCCGAGAGGCCTACGAAGAGCGGATCTTCCCCGCTCTGGAGGCCGCCGGCGTGCCCCGCGAGGACCTGCAGCTCGCCTGGCACTTCCGCACCGCGTCCCAGGAAGACACCACCGCTGTCCCGCTGCTCATGCGCGATCTCGCCGCCCAGTCCCGCGCCGAGGTGCCCCCGCAGTGGGCGTTCACCGACACCCGCACCTACGACTGCGAGCAGCCGGACACCCACATCGGCCTGCACATCGAGGGCACGATGCAGGTCCCCATGTTCCTGGACTCCGAGGAGGCCCCCGCCTTCCTGGTCCGGGACGAAGAGGGTCTGCCGGTGCTCCAGGATCGGGTCCCCATACCGCTCGAGCTCCGCGTCCCCTGCAGCGTCCTCGACCCCGATTTCGCCGGCGAGGTCCTGCTGGTGCAGTACGGCCACGGGCTCTTCCAGGACCGCGAGGAGATCCGCAAGCAGTACCTGGGGGAGCTCGCCGACACCCACGGCTGGGTGCTCATCGCAACCGACTGGCAGGGCATGTCCCGCGAGGACACCGTGCCCATCGTCGGGCTGCTCTCCGACGACTACGGCGACTTCGGCGCGGTCCCCGAGCGCCTGCTGCAGTCCTGGGTGAACCAGGACACCCTGCTGGAGCTGGCCCGCGGCGCGCTCACCGAGGCCCCCGAGCTCCAGGTGGACGGCGCCCCGCTGCTGGACGGCGAGCGCTACGGCTTCCTGGGCATCTCCATGGGGGGCGTGGTCGGCGGCGGCTACCTGGGCTGGTCCGAGCAGCTCGACTCCGGGGTGCTCAACGTCCCGGGCACCCCCTTCGCGATGCTGCTCCCGCGGTCCACGAACTTCGCAGCCTTCGCCGGCATCCTGGAGGCCGAGCTGGAGGACCCGCGCAGCGTGCAGGTGGCCCTGGCGGCCATGCAGACCCTCTGGGATCCCGCGGAGAGCGCCGGCTGGACGCCGATCTTGCGCGAGCGCGACACCTTGCTGATCCAGCACAACCTGGGGGACGCCCAGGTCACCACCCTGGCCGGTCAGCGGCTGGCTCGGGCCGTGGGTGCGGAGCTGCTGGAGCCGGCCACCCGCCCGGTCTGGGGCCTGGAGTCCAGCGCCGCCCCCCAGGGCTCCGCGTACCTGGAGTGGGACTACGTGGACATCTCCGAGGAGCCCACCACCGCCGTGCCCGCCGACGCCGACACGGACACCCACGTGTGCTGCCGGCAGGAGCCCCTGGCCTGGGAGCAGATGGACCGCTTCCTGCGCGACGGGGAGATCGTGCAGACCTGTTCGGGGAGCTGCAGCGGCACCCGGGAGGGCTTCTGCGACGAGCGGCCCCAGTAGCCACCGCCCGAGAAGGCCCGGCAGACCTTGATCCAGACCTGTCCTGGGGGCCTTGTTCCCCCCTGTACAGGATTCTGCGATTCACGCCCCGGGCGACGGGGGTTAGGATTGGTGTCTGGCTGGAGTGAACTTGCGGGCACACAAGACCCTGATGGCCATCGCGGTGGCCCCCCTGCTGCTGCTGGCCACCCCGGCCTCCGGCAAGAGCAAGACGATGACCGTGGGTCAGGATGTCTCGACGGACACCTACACCATCTCCGCGCGGCGGGGCACCGCGGGTGTCGCCGAGAAGGGCCACATAGAAGTCCGTGTCGAAGCGCGGCAGGGCTACGAGCTCTCCCCCGAGCAGGGCATCAAGGTCAAGATGAAGGGCGCCCCCAAGAACCTGGAGTGGGGGCAGGCCAAGCTCTCCGCCGCCGACGGCCAGTTCTCCAAGGACGCCACGGAGTTCCGCGTGCGGGTCCCCTTCCGCGCGGAGCGCATCGGCGACTACCCGGTCAAGGGCCGGGTCAAGTTCAAGATGTGCCGCGGGGACGAGTGCAAGCGCGTGAGCCGGAGCTTCGACACCGCGGTGGTGGTGCACTGAGATGCTGATCCAGTCCCACCGACCGGACCGAATCCTTCCCCGGGAGCTGGACCAGCGCCTGGCGGAGGGCTGGTTCCGCATTGGGGACAGCCTGTTCACCTGCCGCGCCGTCTGGTTCGAGGGGGTGCCCCGCAGCGCCCTGTGGATCCGCCTGGACGTCCAGGAGAACCCGCCGCGCAAGAGCCAGCGCAAGCTGCTCAGTCGCATCCACCGGCGCTTTCGCGTGGAGCACGGCCCTCTGCGCCTGGACCAGGAGAAGCGGGACCTGTACGCCCGCTACCGCCTGGAGGCCAGCGGCACCCGCGCCGAGCGCCTGGAGGCCGTGCTGGGTGGCAACCGCGGCCAGGCCCTCTTCGACACCCACGAGATCCGCATCTACGACGGAGAGACCCTGGTGGCCTTCTCCTGGTACGACCTGGGTGACCACTCCGCCGAGAGCATCCTGGGGGTCTACTGCCCGACCTACGCCAGCCACAGCCTGGGCTACGCGACCATGCTGCTGGAGGTCCAGGCCCTGCGCGAGCGCGGGACCCGCTTCTACTACCCGGGCTATGTGCTGCCCGGCGCCCCGGAGATGGACTACAAGCTGCGTCTTGGCCCGGTGGAGTACTGGGATCCCGACGCCTGGACCTGGCGCCCGCGCGACGAGTCCGGCCGCATCCTGCACGTGGTCGAGCACAGCCAGCGCCTGCTGACCGAGGTGAGCCGCTGGCTGGCCGGCGGCGGCGTGAGCGCCCGACTGGTGGCCTACCCCGGCTTCGAGCTCCCCAGCATGCAGCCCAGCCTCAGCGACGGCCTGGCCGTGCCGGTGATGCTCCACGTCCCCAGCGAGGACGACCCCGGCAACCCCCTGGTGGTCACCTGGAGCGCGGAGGTCGGCTTCTCCGTCCAGCGCTGTCAGGCCATGGTGCTCATCGCCCGCCGCCCTGACGGAGAGGAGGTCCCCCACGCCCGGCGCAGCTTCCTGCAGACCGAGTACGTGGTGGGGACCGCCGACGACCCGGCGGAGGCTGCAGCGGTGGCGCTGCGCGAGATGGACTGAGCCAAGCGGCCCTGGGGCAGCCTCACTCCCCCTCGAAGAGCTCCTGCCAGCGGCCCGCCCCGGTCTCCAGGTCCTCCCGACGCACGTGCAGGGAGAAGCTGTCGATCTCGCCCTCGCCGGCGCTGACGTCCAGCATGAGCCAGAGCGCGCCGCCGGGCTCGAGCTCCATGGGCACGTCATCGCCATCCGGGATGGCGGCGAGCAGGTAGGAGTCGTGGCTGATCTCCCCGACCTGCATGGAGCCCATGAAGGCGAAGTCGCCCCCCTGCAGGTAGAAGTCCCGCTCGCCACTCTCGAGCGTGTAGCGCACCGGGATGAGCATCCGGTCCCTGCAGTCGTCGGCGGGCTCGCTTCCCGAGCGAAGCGCCAACAAGCGCTCCTTGCCCTCTCTGCCTGCGCCCCTGGAGAAGTACAACCACTGGGGCTCCTCGTCGGTCTCCGCCTCAAGCTGGATGCGGACCTGGCCCGGCTCCCCGTCCCACCAGGTGCCCGTCACCCACTGGTCCAGCGCGAGGCCGTCGATGGCGTCCTCCGGCACACCGAGCTCCGTGGACTCGCTCCAGGTGAGGGGGTCCATGCCAACGCTCTGACACACATCCCCCTCCCCCTCCAGTTGCGTGCTGCAGGCCAGCAGCCCCAGCAAGGTCACCCCGATTCCCATCCGTCCTCCCTCAGTGCCCGGTGTCGGCCGCCTGCTGCTCAAACTCCAGGACTGTCTCGGAGACCGCCTCCCCGTCCTGCTGGGCCTCCCAGGCCACGCGGCCATTGTCGATCAGGCCTTCGTGAAGCTCAAGGCTGGATATCAACCGGGGCACGTCCCAGTCGGCGGGGTCCTGCGTGGTGGCGGGGAGGTCCACGTCCCCCAGGGGCAGGTTGGCCCAGATCCGACGCTCGGGGTCCTCGGCCCCCGGCAGGCTCTGCGCTTGGGCGCCGAGCACCACGTCCAGGCGCCCGTCGTCGCTGCGCAGGGCCAGATTGACCGGGACCTCCAGGCGGCTGCTGCAGAGGACGTTGACCATGGGGTAGTAGTCCTGCTCGCGCACGCCCCGACCGTTGACGCTGACCTCCTCCACCAGCTCGGCCTGGACCAGGACCGCAGCCCCGCTGGCCCGGCGGACCTCGAGCTCGACCCCGGTGATCTCGCCGTCCGCCCAGGTGCCCTCCGCGCCGAAGTAGCCCTCGAAGGCGGCCAGCAGCTCTTGGGCGGTGCCCAGCTCGGTGGGCTCATCGTCGGGGATCTCGATGGGCTCGTAGACGCAGCGCTTGCTGTGGGTGCGGTGCTCTGCGCAGCCGCTCAGCGCGAGCAACAGCATCGGGGTCACTCTCCACCGCCGGTGTCGCCGGTGTCCGCGGAGATCTCATCGAAGTTCAGCAGGCGCTCGCCGTAGTCCTCGGGTCCGCCCTGGCCGCTCCAGTCGAGCCTCCCGGAGACCGGGGCCTCCAGGCGGTCCAGGCTCAGCCGCAGGGTGGTGGTGTCCCACTGCGCGGGGTCCTCCCGCATCAGGTCCCAGCGCCGGGTGCCCAGGGGGACCGAGGCGGCGGCGCTCCCCCCGTAGCCGTTGAAGTTCAGGACGACGTCAAAGCGCTCACTGACGGCGCCGTCGTCTGTGCTGATCTCCACCTGAGCGGGCACCTTCTGGAATTCCACACAGGTGATCTGGATGTCCTGTGACCAGGGGTCGATGTAGCGCCAGCCCGTGTTGGGCCCGGTCTCCAAGGTCCACAGCTCCGCGCTGTCTTGGCCCAGGGTCACCGAGAGGGTCACCCCCACGGGGTCCCCGTTGGCCCAGCGGCCCTCCAGCTCCGTGGCGCTGAGGGCGTCCACCAGCTCCTGGGGCGCGCCGAACTCCGTCTGCTCGTCGGCCGCGATGTCCTGCACGTCGTAGCTGCAAACCGGTTGGTCGCCACAGGCCACCAGCATGAGAATCGCGAACATCTCCCCCTCCAACTCAAAAGGTCCAGACAACGGTATCACTCAAGCGCTACGCCCAGGGAAGAGGATGTGTGACGGGGCTCGCACCCAGCCGCACCTCGCTGGGGCCGAATAGCGTCGGGCGGGGGCGCGTACCCAGGGGTGGAGACGGTGGGCCCGAGAGCTCGAAGACACCCCGTTGCTATTCTCCCCTCCCTCAAGGAGCCCCTTGCACCCCATGCACCTCTTCTTCTCCCTCCCGGCCTGGGCCCAAGAGGCCACCGAGGCCGCCTGCGAGGAGGGCGCCTGCTGTCCTCCCAACCAGGCCCAGCAGATCTTCATCGGCATCGGGACGCTGTTCGTGGGGGTGGTCGCCCTCTTCCTGCTGCCCCGGATCATCGAGCGCGCCGCCATCAACAAGGGGCGCTCCCCCCTGAGCGCGCGCCACACGGGCATCTCCCTGGCCATCCTGCTGGCCAACCTGGGGCTGGTGGGGATGACCTTTGCGGTGACCAACTGCTTCCCCGGCAAGCTGCTGATCTGGGTGGGCGTGGTCGGCGCGCTGTGGCTGATCCACGGCATCTACGCCCTCGTCGCCGTCCGCAACTGAACCGCCCCCACAGGAGGCTCGCATGAGCCAGTACCGCACCGGGGGCAAGCTCTCCCGCTTCAACGACGCCGAGGACCGCGACGCGCTGCAGCGCTACGTCGAGTCCGCCGAGCACGGCCGCTACCCCCGCACCCTGCTGATCGGCCTGGGAGGCACCGGCGCCAAGGCTCTGCAGCACCTGCGCGAGATGAAGGTGCAGCGCTTTGGCCGGGTGGATCTACCCGGCGTGGCCTACCTGAGCCTGGACACCGATCTGCAGTCCGCCCGGCCCGAGGCCACCAGCGAGCAGTCCCCCTACGAGGACCTGGTCTCCTTCGACGAGACCCAGCGCATCAACCTGAGCGCCGACCTCAACGTGGTGCTCCACAACATGGCGCGGCACCCCCACATCAAGGAGTGGTGGGACGACACCGCGCTGGACAGCTCCCGGAACTTCGACCTGTCCAAGGGCGCGGGCCAGATCCGCCCCCTCTCGCGGCTGGTCTTCTTCCAGAACCGGGCGCTGATCCAGTCCGCCCTGGAGCGCTGCTGGTCCGAGATCACCGCCCAGAACCTGGACGACGGGCGCCTCCAGAAGGGCAAGGTGCGCGTGGTCGTCGTGGCCGGTCTGGCCGGCGGCACCGGCTCGGGCATGTTCCTGGACCTGGCCGCCCTGATCCGCGCGAGCTTCGCCGGCCGCGAGTTCGACCTGGAGGGCATCTTCGTGCTCCCCGGCGTCTACAAGGGCGCGGACACCAAGTTCCCCAAGCTGGCCGCCAACGGCTACGCCGCCCTGCGCGAGATCAACCACTACCTGAGCCACCGCTTTCAGGTGCAGTGGGACCACCAGGCCCGCGCCGACGCCGCCCCCCTCTACAACCGCTACGTGCTGCTCTCCGGGACCAACGCCCTGGCCGAGTCCATGGCCGACCCCGCCGACGCCTACCGCGTGATCGGCGAGCAGCTCTTCCTGGACTTCGCCGGCGGCCGCATGAAGTCCTGGGTCGAGGGCGTGCGCGTCAACCGCGAGCAGTACCTGAGCTCCTTCGTCGGCTACGACTACGTGGTCGAGGGCGCCGACGGCAAGCCCCGCGAGACCCACGCCGAGCAGTACCAGACCGCGTTCGTCAGCTTCGGCCTCTCCAAGCTGGTCTACCCCTCCTGGCGCCTTCTGAACTACGCCAAGTTCGACCTGGCCGCCGAGATGGTGCGCCTGCTGGACCCCGGCCACGGCGGGCAGCTCGGCGACGTGCTCACCGGCTGGCGCACCCGCTTCATGGTCGAGTGCGGCTTCTACCAGGGCACCCTGGTGGACGAGGACGGCTCCCGCAGCCGCGTCTACCAGGTCCGCGACGCCCTGGCCCAGCAGAAGGGCACGCGCACCAGCGCCAGCACCATCTTCGAGCACATCCAGGAGCTGGGCGACGAGCTGGTCTCCCTGTCGGAGGAGATGTTCCACGAGAAGAGCACCGAGGAGCTCGCCAAGGAGCACTTCCGCCACGTCCGCAAGCTCTTCGGCGACCCATACTCCGCCGGGAACGAGGGTGACTGGGCGCTGCAGATCACCAAGAACCGGGAGGCCTACCTCCGCGCTGTCCGGGGCCGGCTCCCCGATGTCGTGGAGACCTTCAGGCGCCGGCGAGGAGTCGGGATCACCGGCGTCCGCGAGATCCTCCAGTCCATCCTGGAGGAGCTGGAGCGGCCCTGGGACAAGGCCCTGTTCATCGACTGGCTGCGCCACATGCGCACCGAGAAGCAGCGCGAGGCCGAAGAGGCCAAGACCGAGTGGGAGCGCCTGCTGCGCAACACCCACCAGGCCTCCAAGGGGCTGCTGCCCAGCGCCGACAACCACCACGCCGCCCTGGAGATGGCGTCGGAGGCCTTCGTCCGCCACTGGCGCGCCCGCGTCACAGAGTACATCTGCGCGGAGGGCGTGGACGCGCTGGAGGGCGTGCGCAAGCTGATCCGCGAGCAGCTCACCCGCATCGACGGCATCGTGGCCCACATGCAGGAGCTGGAGGGCTGGTACGCCAACTTCCGCGACCACTTCGCGGACCCCGTCCCCTCCACGCTGTTCATCGAGGTCCCGCTGCAGGACAGCCTGCAGGGCCTGCTGGAGCCCTACCTGGGGGCCGACGCGGGGCAGCGCCGGGAGCGCCTGGAGAAGCTGCTGGCCGGGGCCCTCCGTCGCATGGGCATCGACACCCTCAGCGATCTCGAGGCCCGCCTGGGGGGAGAGCGGGATCGATTCCGTGACCAGCTCGCGGCCGAATCCTTCTTCGCCCTCAAGGGAGACGAGACCGGGAGGACGGCTGCGTTCGTCGGCGAGGACAGTGAGCCCCAGCCCGGCTTCCTGCATCGCTACAGCCTGCTCGCCGCCCTGGAGCAGATGCCCTGGTCCGAGGTCCAGGTCCTGCTCAAGCAGCTCTACGACAAGGGCCTGCCTTGGATCGAGCCCACGCCCAAGGACCCCACCGGCGGCGCCACCCTGGAGCCCGTCGCGGACGCCTTCCTGGGGCTGTCCACCCTGGAAGGCCGCTTCGTGGACCAGCTCTTCTCGGCCTTCAAGGCCTGCCAGCCCCACAAGCTGCCCTTCCGTCCGCAGAAGGTGGGCACCAACGACCCCAGCGAGCTGGTCTTCTTCACCGAGTGGTCGGCCTTCGCGGCCTACTACATCGGCGAAGTACACGGCGCCGGAGGCATGGAGGCTCACTACGAGCGCATGCTCTACGACCCCGTCCGGCCGGCCGCGCTGCACATCCACACGGACTTCCACACCTTCCAGGACATGGTCCCGCTGGAGGAGCAGGAGGTGCGCTGGACCGAGCGCGCGTGGAAGCTCTTCACCCAGGCCCAGATGCTGGGGCTGATCTGCAGCCGCCGTCGCCGCCACGGTGACGACGAGCGCGTCTCCTTCACCCGCCGCCGCCGCTCCACCGCCCTGGACGTGGCCTGGGAGGAGCTGGGCGTCGAGGCCACCGTCCTGCGCAACCTGTCCGCCGACCGCGGCTTCGTGCAGCAGCTCACCGCCGACATCGAGCGCCGCATCCAGGACCTCATGGACGCCGGCGGCGACTACGGCGACCTGGTCTGTCTGGCCGACTACTGGCTCTACTGCGTCTACCCGGTGGTCAACGTCACCGAGCAGTCCGGCGCCAGCGTGGTCCAGGCCCGCGGCTCCCTGGAGAACCTCGCCGTCTCCGAGATCCGCAAGGAGTGGATCCAGATGGCCTTGGCCGCCGGTATCGCTCCCGAGCAGCTCATCGCCCGCCGCATCCAGCGCATGGGCAGCCTGAGCGAGTGGACCCAGCCCATCTACAAGTCCCCTGGCCTCCCCGTGCCGGGCAGCGCGGACGTCCCCGACGAGCTGCGCGTGGACGAGTGGGGCCTGCTCCCCCAGGTGCGCGAGCAGATCGACCGCATGACCCGCATGGGCGCCCTGCGGCAGTCCCGCGACGAGATGGGCCGCCTGGCCCTGCAGTTCCCCCGCCTGGCGCTGAACTGGGGCGCCTTCAAGCCCCCCCACGACCTGCCCGAGTTCGAGGAGTCGGCCACCACCTACTGGTACGCCGGCCCCCAGGGCAAGGAGCAGGGCCTGAGCGCCGAGCAGATCGCCGAGCGCGTGGTCGCCGCCCCCAGCGCGCGCCACCGCGTGTTCGCCACCGGCTGGTCCGGGTGGAAGGACGCCGCCGAGCTCTCCGCCGTCAAGCAGGCCTTGAGCGCCGGGCCGCCCCCCGATGATGGGGGCCAGCCTGACCTCGTCGATGCCGGGAGCTCCTTCCACTATGCGTGCGACGGAGAGCGCAAGGGGGTGCAGACGGCACAGTTCATCGCGGACGCCGCCTCCTCCTCCCCCGACTCCGTGCACAAGGTCTGGACCCGGGAGTTCGGCCGCGCCTGGAAGCTCGCCGCCGAGGTCCCCGAGATCGCCGAGCGCATGGGCCCCCCGCCTCTGGACGACGAGCCGCCGCCCCTGGACGACGACGAGCCCCCTCCGTTGGACTGAGCCATGTCTCTGCCCCTGATGTTCACCCTCGCCCTGGGCCTCGCCTGCGGCGGGGAGTCCGAGCCCGCCCCCAAGCCCCCCTCGTGGGAGCAGCAGTGGCAGGCGGAGCACGGCGCCCAACTGGGTCCGCACCTGGAGCGTTGGAAGGCCCTGCAGACCGCCTTCGCGGGCGTGAAGGGTCAGAAGGACACCCAGGTCATCGAGCCCCTGGCCGGCACGGTCGTCATCGGCGAGAGCGCCCTGCTCGTGACGGACGGCGCCCTGCTGGACCCCAGCCTGGACTCCGGCAAGCAGCCCACCATCAGCCTGGTCCTGGAGACCAATCCGCGCCTGGATCAGCTCCACAAGCTCAGCGCCGGCCAGCCCACCTCCCCCTTCTTCATGGAGGCCCGCGCGGACAGCCTGCTGCGGAGCCTGGACGCCGCCCAGGTGGTGATCGTGGCGGCCGTCGACACCTTCGCCTTCCCCCACGAGGCCAAGGCCGAGGAGACCTTCGAGCCCGGCGCCTACGCCGCCACCCTGCATGTCTTCGACTACCTGACCGCCGCCTACCACGGGCGCGTCCAGGTCCAGGCCATGAGCAGCGCCCGCGTCGAGGTCGACCAGCGCCTGAGCGGCATCGCCCTGCAGCAGGACCTCACCGCCAACGCCGAGGAGGCCATCTTCGGCGGCCTGCGGGCCAGCTTCCCCCAGATCCGGACTGCCGGGTCCAGGTGACCCCGGCGATCGCCTGAACACCCCAGCGAGGACTCCTTGGCCGACACGCCCCCCATCATCGAGCGCTTCTTCCCCGGCGTGGAGCGCACCCGCGCGAGCCTGGCGCTGGCGGAGGCCGCGCACCAGGAGAAGGAGATCCTGCACTACGCCTTCGAGCGCGGCGGGCTGCGGCTCCGGAGGCCCCGTCAGCGCGGCCAGAGCGCCCTGGAGCGCGTGCAGGGCCTGGACGATCAGCAGCGCCTGGAGGCCTCCCGCGACCTCTTCCAGCTCAGCTACCCGCTGCTCCAGGACCTCCACGCCAGCGGCCGCCACCACGGCGCCGTCCACCCCGGCAACCTCACCTTCTACAAGCGCCTGGGCCTGGTGGACATCGGCCTGAACCGCTGCACCCTCTTCCCCTTCGGCGCCGGCCCCATCCCCGCCCAGAGCGGCCAGCTCGACTACCGCGTCTGGCTCTGGTCGGTGTCCCGCCCCACGGTGGTGCAGCCCGAGCAGTGGGACCTGGCGTGTCTGCTGGGCAGCGTCGTGCAGCTCGCGGTGGGGCCCGCCGGGTGGTCCCAGCCCTGGTCCCCCGCCGACCGCCTGGGCGCCATCGAGCGCTGGGCCGAGGCCTTCGCCAGCGATCTCCCGCAGGGGGCGGACGACGCACCTCGCCTGCGCCACGCGATGCAAGCCAGCATGCTGGTGGAGGCGTGTCTTTAGGTGGGGATCTCGATGCTGCTGGCCCTGATCCCCACCTCCTCCGCCGCCTTCTCTGTGCGCTTGGACCCGGGGCTCGTCACCGCCCGCGAGGTCGCTGTCCCCCAGCACGAGGTCGAGGAGCTCGCGCGCGTCCTGCCGCCGGACACCACCCCGTGGACCGTGCACGTGCAGGTCCCCATCTCCTGGACCCAGGCGCCCCCCGCCGCCACCTCCCCCTCAGAGCAGCTCCAGGCCGAGCAGATCGAGGGGCTGCTGGACGCGCTCCGGGCAGCCGGGCTGCCCTCGGCCCAGACCGCACCGCTGCAGATCGCCCAGGTGGTCGGGCTGATGCAGAACGGCAGCTTCGAACACGAGGTCGCCCTGGCGCGGGGCCCCGAGCTGCTCCAGCCTTGGCAGCTCCTCCTGGACCCGGAGTCCGCGGACACCCTGTCGGCCGCGCTGGTGAGCCTGGCCTTGGTGGACGCGCTGGGCCTGGAGGCGGAGCTGGTGCGTTACCCCTGCCCAACGACCACCGCCGGTGTGGCCTTCGGGCTGCGCAGCGGCGGGACCCCGCCACCGGACACGGTCCTTGTCGGGCTGCCCGGCGGCGGCGTGCTCTACACCCTGCACCCCAACGCCCACCTGGCTCCCGAGGCGGCGGCATCGGAGCTGGCCTCCTGGTCACTCGCCCAGGCCAAGGCCCCGGGGTTCGATCCGGGCGGCGCATCGGAGGCCCGGCCCTTGCCCCCTCCGGAGCCCACGACGCCGGCCCCAAGGCCCCGAGTGGCCCCCGCGGCTGTCCCCCAGCAAGGAAACGCGGCCTGGTGGCTGGGCAGCGTCGGCCTGGGCTCCGTGCTGTTCGGGATGGGGGCGCTGGTGCTCCGGAACCGCAGCCGGGGCGCCCAGGTGCTCGCCAAGCGAAAGCGGGACCGCGCCCGCGAGGAGTTCTGAGATGTGGCTGCTGCTCTCCGGCCTGCTGAGCGCGCAGGCCTCCACGGCCATCCGCAGCGCGGCGGTGTTCCACGACGACCAGCCCCACGGGCAGGTGGAGAGCATCGACCCCAGCGTGCACGTGCTGTCCTGGCCCTTCTGCCCCAGCTACCAGGTCTCCTGCCAGGAGCTGGCCTGGGTGGAGATCGGCGTGTCCGTGGACGCCTACGTGGCCCGGCGCAATGGCCCCCACGCGCAGGCCAGTGAGCTCATCGCGACCTCCCAGCAGGACCTGGAGCCCCTGGCCCGCGCCCTGGAGGCCTTCTTCACTGAGCAGGGCATCACCTCCGACGCCGTCAAGGTCGGGTACGTCCAGGGCATCTCGCAGTCCCTGGACTACCACCTGGACGCGGAGACGGGCTGGACGGAGTACCCCAAGTACGCCGTGGAGATGCTGGTCGACGAGCAAGGCGACTGCGACGACGCCGCCATCCTGATGTCGGCGCTGCTGTTGGAGCTGGGGTACACGCCCTACCTGATGCGCTGGCGCAAGCAGGAGGGCCCCGGCGGTCACCTCAGCACCGCCCTGCTGCGCTCCGTGGGAGACCTGAGCAGCGTGGAGCCCCCGGCCGGCTCCCCACTCATCGAGGGCCCTGAGGGGCGGGTCTTCCTGCACGTGGACGGCACCGGCACCATCGGCGGCTGCACCCGGGGCTGCACCGACCTGGGCTGGAACGGCTGGCTGGACAAGGGCATGGTCCTGGAGGCCGTGGTCGCCGCCGACGACCCGCTGCTGGACAGCGACCTGCCTCTGCGCGCCTGGAACAACGACAACCACTTCTTCCCCAGCCGGCAGACCAGCGACCGCCGCGGCGCCGACCCTGAAGACATCCTGCGCCAGCTTGAGCGCTGGGACTGGGAGGAGCGCACCCTGCGGCGCCTGGAGCGCCTGGGCCGGGAGGAGCCGGAGCAGTGGCTGCAGGAGCGGCGGCCGTCCCCCGTCGGCGACAGCACCTGGCTGATGCTCTCGGGCGCGATGGGGCTGGGGCTGCTGTCCATGGGCGTGGTGGCCTTCCGGGCTCGGCAGCGGCGGCTGGCCCACGCGGAGCGGCTGGCGGCGGAGCGGCGCAAGCAGGAGTTCTGAGCGCGCCCGCGCCCAGCGGGGGATCGGAGTTGTCCGCAAAACCCCAGGGTGGTAGGCAGATTCACCCGGTGCGCGTCCATGGCACGGCGCCACCCGGAAAACGTCACCCACAGAGAGGGAAGAATGGAACTCAAGCAGAAGGGCGCTTCCGCAAACGTCGGCAGCTTCAAGCAGCTCCTGGTCACCATGAAGTGGACCACCGCAGCGGACTTCGACCTGGCGGCCGCCTACCAGAAGAAGGACGGCAGCTACGGGCTGGTGTACTTCGGCGATCTGGGTGACCTGAACGACTTCCCCTACATCCAGCTCTCCGGCGACGAGGGCCAGGGTGACGCCGGCGGCGACAACGAAGAGCAGCTTCGCATCACCAAGCTCGACGACATGAAGGCCATCTGGCTGCTGGCCTGGGACTACGGCCAGGTGCAGGCCGGCAAGCCCGCTCGCTTCCAGGACTCGGACATCAGCCTGTCCGTGATGGACGACACCGGCAACAGCCACAGCGTGACCCTGGACGCCGGCACCTTCGGCAACGTCGCCTCCATCGCCATGATCGAGAACGGCCCCGTCGGATCCAAGCTGGTCAACACCTCCAGCGCGGGCACGCTCAAGGGTCTGACCAACCTGCAGCAGCTCCTCGACATCATCAACGGCTGAGGAAGACATGGACCTGAACCAGCTCAAGGCCGAGATCCTCGAGGACGGCGTCATCGACGCCGCCGAGGTCAAGCGCATCTCCACCATCCTCTTCGAGGACGGCGTCATCGACCGCGACGAGGCCAAGTTCCTCTTCGCCCTCAACGACGCCAAGACCAGCGCGCATGAGAGCTGGGGGCCCTTCTTCATCGACGCCATCTCCAGCCACGTCCTCGACGACGACTTCTCCAACGGGAGCATCGACGCCGAGGAGGCCGCCTTCCTGGAGCTGTCCATCCGCGGAGACGGGCAGGTCGATCCCCTGGAGAAGGCGCTGCTGCAGCACCTCGCCAGCAAGGTCGAGCTGCCGGACTCCCTCAAGGCCCTGCTCGCCTGAGCGGTGGGCCCAGCGCCTGGGACGAGGGCCGATCTTGGCCCGCGTCCCGACGAGGGGAGCCCCCCCTCCCCTGACTCCCCCGCGGCCCCGCGCCGCGCTGAGGACTGAATGCTCTTCGCCGCACTGGGGACCGTGGTCCTCGCCTCCATCGTGATCATGTACGCCTGCGACCCCTTCGAGGACGCGAGCGGCTACCTCGGCCGGAACATGCCAGCCGGCGTGAAGGGCGCGACCATCAACGCCATCGCCAGCTCCCTGCCGGAGCTGCTGACGGCGACCTTCCTGCTCTTCGCCTTCAAGGACGAAGACGGATTCTCCGGCGGCGTGGCCACCTGCGCCGGCTCCGCCGTGTTCAACGCGGTCATCATCCCGGCCGTGAGCGTCATGGCGGTGATGTTCATCGGCGTCAAGCAGCCCGATGGCACCCGCAAGAAGGTGGCCTTCATCGAGCTGGACAAGGGCACGGTCCTGCGGGACGGCGCCTTCTTCGTCCTCGCCGAGCTGGCCCTCATCTACTTCCTGGGGGACACCACGCTCACCTGGTGGATGGGCGGCGCGCTGATCGCCATCTACCTGGTCTACTTCTCCTTCCTGATGTGGCAGTTCAAGACCGGCCGCGCCGTCCCCGACGAGGACGACGACGACGATGAGGACGAGGACGACGACGAGGACACCCCGCTGTGGAAGGCGGCGCTGACCTTCGACTTCAACACCCTGCTCTTCGGCGGCAAGGACTTCACCACGGGCAGCGCCTGGGTGGTCCTGGGCCTGGCCACCACCGTCATCGGCATCGCCTGCTACTTCCTGTCCTGGGCCGTGGTCGAGACCGCACACCAGCTCGACGTGCCCCTCTACTTCACGACGGTCATCCTGGCGGCCGCGGCGACCTCGGTCCCCGACACCGTGATCTCCGTGCGCGACGCCATGAACGGCAACTACGACGACGCCGTCGCCAACGCCGTGGGCTCCAACATCTTCGACATCTGCGTGGCCCTGGGCCTGCCCCTGCTGGCCTACGGCCTGGTCTACGGGAACATCGAGCTCGCCCACGAGTTCGGCGACTCCGCGGACGTCCAGGTCCTGCGCATCGGCCTGCTGGTGGTCACCGGCATCGTGCTGACCCTCTTCCTGGCCGGGAAGAAGGTCGGCCGCGGCAAGGCGCTCACCCTCTTCGCGCTCTACTTTGGCTGGCTGGGCTTTGTGCTCTACCGGGCCGCCCAGGTCTCGGGCATCGCCTGAGCCCTGCACTGTAAGGGCCTCAGCGCCGGGCGCGTTGTGGCCCCGCGGGACCGAGACCCGCCCCTTTCCCCTTCGACTTCTGGAGTCCGTCCACATGGAACTCAAGCAAAAGGGCGCCAGCGCCCAGCTCGGCGCCTTCAAGCAGCTCAAGGTCTCCCTGGTCTGGACCAGCGCGGTCGACCTGGACCTGATGGCCTTCTACAAGACCAAGGACGGACGCACCGGCGGTGTCTACAGCGACAACTACGCAGGGGGCAGCCTGGGCGACCTGAACGCCTTCCCCTTCATGCAGCTCTCCGGCGACGAGGGTGTGGGCGCGACCGGCGGTGACAACCGCGAGGAGCTGCGCATCACCAAGCTCGACGACATCGAGGAGCTCTACATCTGCGCGCTGAACTTCACCGACGCGCAGGGCCAGGCCAACAAGGTGTTCAACGACTACGACGCCCGCGTCGAGGTCGTCACCGACAAGGGCGAGTCCCACGTCATCAACCTGGACTCCTCCAAGACCGGCTCCGTGGCCATCCTGGCCAAGTTCACCGCCTCCTTCATGGGCGCCCAGTTGGTCAACGACTCCATGGTCATGGACCTGGAGGGCTTCCGCAACAGCGTTCCCGGCGCCGGCGAGCTCAAGGTCCAGTCCAAGATCACCCTGGCCCAGAAGGGCGACTCCTTCGCAATCAAGCCCAAGGTCGTCAAGGGCAGCAGCGACGAGCTGCTGATCAACCTGAACTGGAACCAGGGCCCCACCCAGGAGAAGAAGGGCTTCTTTGCCAGCCTCTTCTCCAGCGACGACAGCGTCGACCTGGACCTGGGCGTCTACTTCGAGACCAAGATCATCGACCCCCGCACCAACGAGCCCGTCCGGGCCTGTGTGCAGCCCCTGAACCAGGGCCTCCTCCAGCAGGGCCGCTTCGAGGACCTGCCCTGGATCTACCACATGGGCGATGACCGCACGGGCTCCGCCTCCGCGGGCGAGAACGTCAAGGTGAACCTGGCCGAGCGGCACAACCTCCGCCGCATCATGGTGTTCACCTACATCTACGAGGGCGCCGCCAACTGGGCCCACACCGACGGCGTGGTGTCCGTGAAGGCGCCCGGCTGCCCCGAGCTCATCGTGGAGCTGGGCAAGGCCGCCGACAAGCGCACCTTCTGCTCGATCTGCTGGATCGACTTCCTGGACGACGGCACCGTCAAGGTCACCAAGACCGCGACCTTCCACGAGGACCACGTCGACTGCGACCGCACCTACGGGTGGGGCCTCAAGTGGACCGCTGGCTCCAAGGACTGAGCGATGCGCGCGCAGCTGGAACAGCTCCGCTTCTCCTACGAGGCCGAGCTCCTGGACACCGTCAAGCGCACCCTGGGGCCCGACCGGGTCTCCAAGCGCCAGGCCGTCATCCGGGAGCAGTTCCACGCGCGCAAGCGCAGCCTGCTCGGGGACGCCGTCCGCATCACCCCCGACCTGCTGCCCGAGGTCCACGCCCGCTACATCGAGTGCCTCTCCCTGCTGGGGGGGGAGCTCAAGGGCGACCTCTACGTCCAGCAGTCCCCTGAATACAACGCCTCGGTGTTCGCCCACGGGGACCGCTTCGACATCCTCATCCACAGCTCGCTGCTCAAGGACTTCACCTTGGACGAGCTGACCTTCGTGATGGGCCATGAGCTGGGCCACGTGCTCTTCAAGCACTCCAGTTTCTCCATCCACGAGGTCTTCCGCGACGAGCAGGGGGTGGACGCGAGCACCGCCCAGAGCCTGCTGGCCTGGTCACGCGCCGCCGAGGTCTCCGCAGACCGCATCGGCCTCGTGTGCGCCGGCAACCTGGCCGCCGCCACCTCTGCGCTCTTCAAGACGAGCAGTGGGATCCCGGGCATCGACCAGACCCGGATCCTCAACAGCCTGCGCAGCCAGTACGACGAGCTCGTCAGCCACATCGACGATGAAGGCGAGGGCCACGAGTGGGTGCGCACCCACCCCATGATCCCCATCCGCTTCAAGGCCATCGAGCTCGGCGCCCTGGACCTCGTGATGCTGCGCAAGAACGCGGCGATGTTCTCGTCCCGCGGCTTCCGCAGCATCGACAAGCAGATCGCTGGCATCCTGCGCAAGCTCGATGAGCGCAGCGGCCCCGGGCCTGGCGGCAGCCGCCCCCTCTCCCACCCCAACCAGCAGGCCGTGGCGCTGATCGCCATGGTCTACGTGGCCCTGGCCGACGGCGAGCTCTCGCCCCCCGAGCGCAGCGCCCTCACCGATGTCCACATGAAGCTCTCCTGCAGCTTCCCGCTCTCGGACATCCTGGACTCCGCGGTCAAGAACCGGCTGGACTTCGTCTCCGGCGCCCCCGGCGAGCTCCGCCGCCGCGCCGACCGCCTGCACCCCGACGACATCGAGCTGGTCGTGCGCCTGGCCGTCGCCATGGTCCTCCAGGCCTCCCAGCTCAACCGGCAGGAGCGCACGGCCCTGGAGTCCCTGTCCAGCGCCCTGGGCTTCCGGCGCCTGGACGAGATCGTCCGCGAGTACCAGGCCAACCCGCCTGGCCGCATCACCCGGGTCTTCCGCCACTGAACCCCCTGGACGGCCTTGCTTGGCCCCAGGAGCCCCTCAGACGGCCCTCAAGCCCGCTTGCGCCGTAGCCAGGTGGCCACAGGCAGGCTGACCCCCAGCGCCGCCAGAACCCAGGCCAGGGCCGCTCCCCAGCCGCTCCCCAGCGCCGGCATCGACCAGCCGCAGATCAGCGAGAAGACCTGCACCGAGCAGGAGCCCAGCATCATGGGCCCCACCGCCCCGCTGGGCACCGCGGAGCCCTGGGACAGCCACAGCCCCACCATCGTGGTCAGGAAGATGGCGGGGAACACCGCAGCCATCCCCGCCAGGAAGCTGCCGCCCACCCGCGCGATCAGCACAGAGACAGCGATCGCCGTCGCCGCAAGGAGCCCCCGCCCGATGAGCACCAGCGGGCTGACCTTGCGGGTCCCTCGGGGCGCAGGGTGGGTCTCCCGGGTGGCCGCGAGCCCAGCGCCCAGGGTCACCAGCGTGGCTCCAAGCCCCAGGAAGAGGGAGGAGAGGCCCAGTCCCTTGAGGAGGTGGGAGAGGCCCACCGCCAGAGCCGCCATGATGGCCCAGGCACTGAGAGTCAACATCACCATGCTGGCGAGGCGCTGCGGGAGCGGACGCTCTGGGAGTCGCGGCGGGAGCACCCGCCACAGCCACAGGAATCCGGCGTTCAGGAACATGCCCACTGGCGTGATGTAGATCGCGTCCCGGAAGGCCTCCGCGTCCGGAGAGACCGCCAGCAGGCCGAAGGCCGCCGGGACGATTGTGGTTGGGAGCGTGCCGAGCACTCCGCCGATGATGCCGCCCCAGCGCTCAACAGCGACGGTGGCGGCGATTGCCATGGCCGCAGCGAGCGCGGCCGGGAGGAAGACTTCTGCGCCGCCGGTCACCGAGGGCCCCTGTCAGTGGCTCCAACGTATCCCGCTCTCATCGACGCAAGGCACGCTACTGGCGCGCAGGGGCATGGTCAGGTGAATCACCGGCTGCCAGGCCTCTGCCTCCAGCGACTCGTAGCTGTTGCTGCCCGTCCACACCGGGATCCGCGGCTGGGTTCCCCCCCACAGGAAGCCCACGTTGGCCTCCCCCAAGGGCGAGAGGGCCAGGGTCTCCCCCGCGCTGTGGAGGTTGGCCGCAGCCTGCAGGAGCTGCGTGGCGGTGGCCTCCTCCTGTGGCGAGAGGAACACCGCCGAGACCTCGCCCGGGACACCATCCTTGAGGCCCTCCAGGCTGGGAGCCTGCTCCTCCCAGCGTGCGGTGGTGTGCACCGGCTCCTGGCTCAGGCGGAAGCCGCTCGGATCGATCTGCAGCCGCGCCCGGTCTCTGCACGACCCCTGTTCGCTGTTCACGCGCAGCCCCCGCGCGAGCTGATCCCGAGCCTCGGCGAGCTCCTCGGCGCTGAGGGCGGGCGGGCGCTCTCGGGCCTTGCCGGCGCCAGGCTCAAAGCGGGGGTAGGCCGGGTGACGCTCGGCGTCGGCCTTGGCGACCGGGTCATCCACCGCCAGGTAGAAGTCCCGGAAGCCCGCCTGCCGAGCGCTCTCGAGCACCGCCCAAACCAAGGGCGCGGGGGCGGCGGGGTCCACGCTGACCAGCAGCTTGTCGCCGACGTCCGGGAAGCAGGCCGTAGAGAGCAGGCGGGTCTGGCTCTTGAGCTCCAGCAGGCGCACATAGAGACTCTCGATGCGCGCGCCGTTCCACTCGTAGTCGTCCGGCTTGCCGCTCATGGAGACGGTGTACTCATCGGCGACGCGGATGGCGTCCCAGGCGATCTCCACGTGCGCATAGGTCGACGGGATGTACTCGTGGACGCGCTCCCCCTCAAAGCACTCCTGCACCGTGCTCGGGTCCACCGAGTCGGCGTACCAGAGCTGGGGCACCAGGAACTCCTCCAGGCGCATCACCTCGGCCCCCTCTACGCTCACCAGCGGCACGTTCCGGCTTAGCCAGGCGAGCTGCTCATAGGGTTCGGGCATCCCGACCAGCCCGGGGCCCATGCCAAAGCAACCCAGCAGTGTGAAGACCAGCACGCAAGCTCCCTGTTGCCCTGAGTGTACGACGCAGAGGGCCCGGGACTTACACCTGGCCTGGAGCCGGAGTCCTGGAGAGCCGCACCGGGCCTTCGCTGCGGCTGTAGTGAAGCCCCAGCGCGAGCGGGAAGCGGGAGAGCCCCTCGGCGCGCAGCCTGGGCCCGTGCTGCTCCTGGTAGCGGTGGAAGGCCGCCTGATCCGCGAAGAGGTATCGGCACTCGAGCGTGGTCCCCTCCCCCTGCAGCCCCACCAGCTCGGCGCGGAGCGCGCCGGCATCCAGCAGGTCCTGGAAGTGCTCCGCCTCCATCCAGCGTGCCCAGCGCTCCGCAACCTGGGGGTCATCGAAGCGGCAGCGGACGGTGTAGGCGTAGCTCATGTCCCGTACTCTACCTGGTCCTCCAGCCGGAAGCGGCGCTTGACCCGGACGTGGTCGGGCGTGGGGAGGATCCCGATGATGCCGCCGTAGTCGAACTGCACCTCGACATCCAGCATACGCTCGGGCGACTCCCCGCTGACGGAGGAGCTGAGCAGCATGTTGTCCATGACGGGGCTGGGCATGATGCCGCGCTCGCTGAGCTCGATGGCCATGCGCTCATCGAAGGTGGCGGCGGGATCGTCCTCCAGGGCCACGCCGGCTGCAGCGCGGCCGGCCACGACCACAGCGTCCGCTGCGGCGTCGATCTGGTGGACGTAGACCCCGGCCTCGACGGTGCCGATGAGCAGAGGGAAGAGGACCATGGAGAAGACCAGCGCGAACTCCACGGAGCTGCTGCCCTGGCGAGAGGGACTTCGGACGAGACGGCTCATGGGTGGAGGTCCTCCATGGTGAGGGTCATCGACGCGCCCAGCTTGAGGTTGTCGCTGGATGCGACCAGGCCCACCAAGCCCTCGTAGGGGGCGTGGTAGGTCACCGTGACGAGCCCGGTGGTGCTGTCGACCACCACCGAGCGGGTGGTGTCGGTCCCGGTGGGCAGCGAGAACAGCGCGAGCTGCTCGCTGAGGGTGGCCTCGCCGATGGCCTGGGGGGCCAGGTCGTAGTCCGTGCCTGCAGCGGCCCGGGCGGCCTGCCGCACGGCGTGGTTGGCCTTCTGGGCATCGGAGAAGTACAGCCCGAAGTCCACGATTCCCCCCAGGAGCAGGAGGAGGACCGGGAGGGTCAGCGCCATCTCGATGCCGGCGTTGCCCCTGCGCCCCTGGCGGCGGGTGATCACTGCACGATCCGCGGCGGGGGCTGGTAGAGGATGCCGTCGTCGTACTCCCCGCCCGAGCGGGTGCCGACATCGACCTCGGCGGTGGTGTCGATGCGGACGCGGATGTTCTTCTCCGCGGCGGCGCCCTTGCTCCGGACGTCGTAGACCGCGGCCCAGTAGAAGCCCTTGACCGGGTAGTCCTGGGTGAACTTGACCTCGTCGCAGGGCTGCCCCTGCTCGTCGAACACGATGATGGGGCCCTCGAAGGTGTTCCCGTAGTCGCCGTTTTTGTCGACCAGGGACTTCTCCATGGGGGCTCCCTGGGTGCCCCAGACCTCGTCCCGCCAGACGGTGTCGGAGTCCCCCACGGCGTCTGCCATGGCGCTCAGGACGGTGTTGATGGCGCCGTTGTTGAGGGAGACGATGGAGGCATTCTGCACCTCGCCGGAGGCCTGGCAGTTGTTGATCTGCTCCTCCAGCGTGGACGCGGACACCGAGCCGGAGCCCAGCAGCGCCCACCCGACGTTGTCCCCACCGTCCGGGTTGAGCACGAAGTCGATGTCCAGGATCTCGCCGCTGCCGTACTGCTCGATGCGGCAGGCCGGGATGGCCAGGGGCAGGTAGCAGTCCACCGCGCCCGCCGGGAGGGCCTCGGGCTTGAGGCCGACCGTGTCCACCGACACCACCAGGTCCTGGCGACCAAAGGCCGCACCCGCGAAGTAGGTCTGGAGCGCCTCATTGCGGGCGGTCACCCGGAAGGCGTCGACCAGCTCGGGGTCCAGGGAGGCCGTGAAGGCGCCGGTCTCCGCGTCCCAGTACCCGGAGACGATGTCACCGGCGGGATCGTTGTCCTCGTTCGGGTCGAGGATGACGGGATCTCCGGCCGCCGTGTTGAGCGCGGCGATGGAGACCGCAGCCTGCCGAGCGGTCCACAGCCCCTCCTCCGTCCCGTCAAAGGCCAGGACAGCCGCGTGCGCAGCGGCGTCGGAGGCGTTCTGGAGCTCCACCCGGTGGTATCGCGCGAAGCCCCCGTCGATCGCAACGGCGGCGACGCCGAGGACTGCGACCAACGAGAGCGCCACGATGACGACGACATTCCCCCCTCTCGAGGGGCGAGTCTGCAAGCGGTCCGTCACGGCATGCTCCCCGAGGCTCAGGGAGAGCCCCTGCGGGGTTTACCGTAGAGACTGAGACATTTGGCTACAACTGCAGCCCCCCACCATGTCAGGTTCGTATAAGGCTCAGTCCTCAATGAAACTGGCCATGTAGCCGAGGTCCTCCACGCCAGCCGCGAGATCGGTGTGCACCAGAGGTCCGATGGTGTCGACCATGACGGCGAGCTCACTGGTCTCGCGGTGCCCCAGGCTGCCCTCGTAGGCGCCGGGATGAGGCCCGTGCGCAATCCCTCGCGGGTGGAAGCTTACCGATCCTGGCCCGACGCCCTTGCGGGAGGTGAAGTTCCCGCGGACGTAGAACAGGAACTCGTCCACGTCGACGCTGTGGTGCGGGTAGGGGCACGGGATGGCGTCGGGGTGGAAGTCCACGGCCCGGGGCACAAAACTGCAGATCAGCGCGCCGCGCGTGCCGAAGGTGCCGTGCCAGTCGGGGGGCAGGTGGACCAGGCCGGCGCGGGGCTGGAAGCGCAGGATGGGGAAGACCCAGGGGTAGACCGTGCCGTCCCAGCCGACGACGTCGGTCAGGGGGTTGCGCAGCGCGAAGCCGTGGAAGGCGCCGCCCCGCTTGACCACCAGCTCGCGGATGCCATCGTCCACGGGCCCGATGAACTCGGGGCGCTTGAAGTCGCGGTGGCAGTAGGGCGCGTCCATGCGGAGCTGCCCCGCGGGGTTGCGCCACTGCTTGAGCAGGCCCAGGTCGCCGAAGCACTCCATGGACAGCCAGTACTGCTCCACGCCCTCGTCCAGGATGAAGCGGTGGGCGACGCCCCGGGGGACCATCACGTAGTCGTCCTGCTCAAAGCGCAGGTCGCCGAAGGGGGTCCTCAGCAAGCCCCCGCCGTGGAAGATGAAGAAGAGATCATCCCCCTCGGAGTTGATGAAATACACCGGATCACTGCGGTCGGGGTGCAGCACGCCGATGACCATGTCCCCATTGAAGAGGAGCGGCTTGCGGGCGTCGATCGGAGCGCCGCCGGCAGGCGCCATGTCCTGGGTGCGGAAGTGGCGCTTGGCCAGCGCTTGGTCCGCGGCCGCCTTGGGGAGCGTGAAGCCGTGGCGGGTGGGCCGCGGCATGTGCTCCTGGGGGCGGTGCCGGTGGTAGAGGATGCTGTAGGGGCCATCAAAGGCCTGCCGAGTCAGGCACTCCTCCCAGTAGAGCGAGCCGTCCGGCTGACGGTGGGCGATGTGGTGCTTGGGGGGCAGCTCCCCAACGGCCATGTAGTCCAGCACGGGCGGCTCCTCTCAGGAAACGGCGTCGGGCTGCTGGTCCGGGTGGGCAGCAGCGAAGGCAGGCAGGGCGAGGGCGGCGGCTTCAGCGGCGAGCAGCGTGGGCCAAGCGTCGATGTCACAGCCCCAGCGGCGGGCGTTGTAGAGCTGCGGCACCAGCAGCACCTCGGCGATGGAGGGCCTGTCAGCGACCAGCCAGGGGCTCTGGCGCTCCAGGGATTGGGCCAGGATCTCCAGAGCGCCGAGGCCCTCTTCGATCCAGTGCTTCATCCACTCCACCTTGTCGGCCCCGTGTCGGGTCCCGACGTAGCGCACCAGCCCCAGGTTCTGTAGAGGCTGGATGGAGGCGTTGACGTGCTCGGCGAACATGCGCGCCTGGGCCGCCAGGATGGGGTCCTGGGGGATCAGGGCGGGCTCCGGGCAGGTGGCCTCCAGGTACTCCAGGATGGCCATGGACTGCGAGAGCATGGTGCCGTCGTCCAGCTCGAGCACCGGCACGGCCCCCAGGGGGTTGCGCGCCAGGTGCTCGGGGGACTTGTGCTCACCGGTCAGCAGGTTGACCGGGTGGTTCTCAAAGGCCAGGCCCTTGTGGTGGAGCGCGATGCGCACGCGGTAGGCGCTGGAGCTGCGCCAGTAACCGTGCAGGATCACTGCGCACCGGGGGCGGGCATGGTGCCCTCGACCACGGTCTGGGCGATGTGACCGAAGACCTCGTTGCCGCTCTCGTCGCTCACGGAGATGCGGACGCTGTCGCCGGGGCGCAGGTAGGCGGTGTCGGCGTCGCCGCCGGCGATGATCTCCAGCATGCGCTTCTCGGAGAGGCAGGAGCTGCCCTTGGAGGTGTCCATGTTGGAGACGGTGCCGCTGCCCAGGATGGTGCCGGCGGTGAACGCGCGGGTCTTGGCGATGTGCTGGATGAGGTCGAAGAAGGAGAAGTGCATCTCCGGACCGCTGGCCAGGTCACCCGCGATCTTGCCGTTGAGCTCGGTCTTCATGTTGAGATGCATGCGGCCGTTCTTCCACGCGGGGCCCAGCTCGTCGGGGGTGACGGCGAAGGGCGCGAAGGCGGTGGCGGGCTTGCCGTTGAAGAAGCCGAAGCCCTTCTTGAGCTCGTTGGGGATCAGGCCGCGCAGAGTGATGTCGTTGCAGATCATGACCAGGCGGACGTAGGGCTCGGCGTCCTTGGCCTTGACGCCCTGGGGGGTGTCGCCCAGGACCACGCAGACCTCGGACTCGAAGTCCAGGCCCCAGGCGGGGTCAGCCAGGGGGATGTCGCCGTGGGGGGGCAGGAACACGCCGGAGCCGCCCTGGTAGACCAGGGGGTCGGTCTCGAGGGTGGCGGGGGGCTCGGCGTTGCGGGCCTTGCGCACCAGCACGACGTGGTTGATGTAGGCGGAGCCGTCCACCCACTCGTAGGCGCGGGGCAAGGGGCTGTGGAAGTCGGCCAGGTTGACGGGCTCACCGTCGATGCTGCCGCTCTCGAGTTGGTTGAAGCGGGCCTCGAGCTTGGGCGCGAGGGTCTCCCAGTTGTCCAGGGCGTGCTGCAGGGTGGGCGCGATGCCCTCTGCGGAGGTCATGCGCTTGCCGTCGCGGGAGACGAGGACCAGCGTGCCGTCGCGGCCGCCGGAGCGGAGGGTGCCGAGCTTCATTTCAGGGCTCCTTTGAGGGAGTGAGGAGATTTGGAGAACACGTAGCCGGGATGGACTGCGCGGGCACGGGTGGGCTTTGGTCGCGCCCCCGAAGGGCGTAGACTGGGCCCATGGACGCTCGCCTGCTCAGCTCGGACCCGGCCCAGATCGAGGCCGCCGCCGCCGAAATCCGCGCCCAAGGCCCCCAGGCCGTGGACGACCTGCTCCAGGGGTGCCCAAGCCTCACGCAGCCCGGCGGAAGCCTGTCCTCGCCGGACGCCTTGCATCACGCGAGCTTGCGGATGGCCATGCGGTGGCTGAGTTGTGCCACCGAGTCCGCAGAGGCCCAGCGCCTCCGCTCCCAGACCACCCGCCTGAACCTGAATCATCACGACGCGGCGCTGCTCACCGACCTGCGCTCCTTCTCCCACCTCAGCGCGCTGCAGGAGCTCGTGGCCTGGCAGCCGGTGAAGCTGGCGTCCCTGGAGGGGATCTCCAAACTCCCCGCCCTCCGCCAGCTCTCACTCCCTGGGGCCCGCTCCCTGCGCAGCGCCGACGGCATCCCCGCCAGCCTGGAGGTGCTGAACCTGCGCCGCAGCGGCCTGGAGTCGGCGCGGGGACTGGACTCCCCCACTCTGCGCACCGTGGATTTGTCCGAGTGTCGGCGGCTGCGCTCCCTGGGCAGCCTGGGACCCGGCGTCCACACCCTCTCCGCGGAGTACTGCGAGGCCCTGCACCAGCTCGACGCCCTGGCCGACTGCCGCGCCCTCCGCTCCCTGCGCATCTCCGACATGGTGCTCGCCGCCGACCTGCGCCCCCTCCAGGGCCTGCCCGAGCTGCAGCACCTGGCGCTCAAGCGCTGCCTGCTCACGGACCTCGGCGTGCTGAAGACCCTGCCCGCGCTGCTGAACCTGGACCTCTCCGCCGCCGCGATCGAAGACCTGGACAGCCTGCGCGCCTGGGTGGACCGCAGGGCCTGCCGAATCGCCGGCCCCGACAAGGGCAAGGTCTGGGAGCAGCTCTCCCAGGGGCTGGAGGCCCGTCAGCTCACGCTCTAGGTCTGGCTCGGGTCCCGAGGGAACTACCAGATGGGGCAGACCACCCAGGGGTTGGCCTGGGCCTGGTAGTCGCCGATTGCCAAGCTGCGCGCGATCTCGTCTGCCGAGGGCGGGTCGGCCTGGGACCAGGACTCGAGCAGCGCCTGCTGGCCCCACAGATCCGCGTCGTAGCGGGCGTTCACGTAGAGCATGGCCCGCGCGATGTCGCCCTTGGAGACGTCCCGCGGCTCGAACACGTCGGTGCCGGAGCTGTCGGTCCCCAGCTTGGAGCCGCCCTGCTCCCAGTCCACCGAGCTGACCTCGCCGAAGGGCAGGTTCCCCCGCCGGCCGTTGGCGTAGGCATCCGATGGGAAGAGGTGGTTCAGGTCGCAGCGGGCCGGGTACTCGCTCGCTCCCTGACTCTGGGGCCAGGCGTGCTCGGTGTTCATGTCGCTGCCGTCGGGCTTGCCGTCCGATACGTCCACGACCCGCCCGGTGTAGACGCACTCGACCTGGTCGTCCACGGCGTCCAGGCGCTCGAACATCCAGGTGGTCACGGTGCTGTACTCACCGCTGGCGCAGGCGTCGCCCTCCAGCAGGCTGGGCGCGGTCCCGACGGGGTCGTCGCTGGCAGCAAGCGCGCTCCAGTAGCCGGCGGCCTCGCAGGACAGGCAGTCCAAGGCGCCGTCGCTGTTCTCGTCGCCTTCACCCCAGGCGAGCGCCCCGTCGCAGTCGTTGTCCACCCCGTCGCAGAGCTCAGGGGCCCCCGGAAAGGTGCCTGCGTCGTTGGGACCGCAGTCGTCCTCGATGTAGCCGTCGCCGTCCAGATCGACCGTGGAGGAGGCGCTGTCGTCGCCGACGCTGTCGTTCTGACAGGCCAGCAGGAGAAGAAGGGAGCTCAGATTCATCCGGGCACCATGCCCCCATCGCCCAGAGCTGGCAACCCCAGGACACTGCCTGGGGCTGCTTGGCGCAAGCGAGGTGCGGCGTGGTGAGGACGCCAGACCCCTGAAACTACTCGGTGAGCTTGTTCAGGAGCTTGGGCACGTCGACCCCGACCGCGGCCTTGATCTCCTCGCTGAGGGTCACGGCCTTGGTGGCGGTGGTGTCGGCCTTGCCCTTGGGCAGCACCGTCATCCGGTCCACATGGACCTCCTGGATGGTGCCGACCAGCGAGCCCATGACCTTCTCGAGCTTCTGCATCAGGAAGATGTCCCGGGCCGAGTCGCCGCCCTGCTTCCAGGTGGTGATCATCTCCTCCAGGACCATCGCGGTGGCCTTGCCGTCCTCGATGACCTTGGCGGCGCGGGCCTTGGCGTCGGCGCGCTTGGCCTCCATGTCCGCGTGGGCGGGGGCGACCACATCGGCCTCCAGGCGGCGGCGGACCTGCTCGACGCGGGCCTCCTGCACCTTGAGCTCGGAGGTGGCGCGCGCGACCAGGGCCTCGACCTCACCGACCTCCTTGGCGACCAGGGCGGCCTTGCGCGTCTGGGCGTCACGGATCATGCGGGCGGTCTCAGCGCGGGCGATCTCCACCTCGGCCTCGGCCTCGGTGACCCGGGCGCGCTCGCGGGCCTCGGCGTCCTTGATCATGGCCTCCGCCTTGGCGTCTGCCTCCGCGATCTTTGCGCTGCGCAGCAGCTCCGCCGAGGTCTTGCGGCCGATGGAGTCCAGGTAGCCGACCTCGTCCGAGACGTTCTGCACCTTGAGGGTGTCCAGCACCAGCCCCAGGGAGGCCAGGTCCTCCTCGGCCTCCTCCAGAAGCTTCTCGGCGAACGCGATCTTGTCCTCGTTCACCTCTTCGGGGGTGAGCTGCGAGAGCACGCCGCGCAGGTTGCCCTCCAGGGTGTCCTTGGCCACCCGGATGATCTCCTCCCGCGGGCGGTCCAGGAAGCGCTGCAGCGCGTTGCCCAGGATGGGCTCGTGACCGGCCACCTTGAGGTTGGCCACGCCCTGCACGATGAGGGGGATGCCGCCCTTGGAGTAGGCGTTGGTCACCGCGACATCCACCGTCATGTTGGTCAGGTCCATGCGGGACACCGACTCGATGATGGGCTTCTTGATGCGGCGGCCGCCCTTGAGCAGGGTGTACCCCTGGTTGTTGGGGTCTCCTGCGATCCAGGGCGTGCCCGAGAACACCAGGACCTCGTTGGGGCCGGCGATGTAGAGCAGCTTCTTGATGGTGATGTAGACGGCGAGGCTGGAGAAGCCCAGGAAGAACCCGCCGACGACCAGGGCTGAGAGGAGCTCTTCCATCACTTCACCTCCTTGGCATCCAAGACATCCTTGAGGGCACCCGCCTGACCGGCGGAGCCCAGGATCCCGACCACGTCCACGCCGGTGGAGGCCTCCAGCTCCTTGAGGATGGAGGCGACCATCGCGGGGTAGGCCGCGACGTGGGAGGGCAGCGCGGTGCCGTCTCCGTTGTCCAGCAGGGTGACCTCCTGGATCTCGATGGCGTTGACCCGGGCCACGACCGTCTCCAGCACCTTCTCCAGGTTCTGGATCAGGAAGATGTCCTTGGCGTCGTCGCCGGCCTTCTTCCAGGCCTCGGTCATCAGAGCGAGCACGGCGGCCATGGCCCGACCGTCCTCTTCCACGTAGGCGGCCTCACCCTGGGCGCGCAGCGCAGCGGCCTGCTGCTGGGCCTGGGCGGGCAGGACCACGTCAGCCTGCAGTCGGAGCTGCTCCAGCCGGGTACGGATCTCCTGCAGCTCGTGCTCGGCTTCGGCGCGGGCCTGGCTGGCGGCAGCGGTGGTGCGCTCCCGCTCGGACTGGGCCTCGGCGTGCAGCTCGGCGCGGATCTGAGCGACGCGGTTCTCGGCCTCCACGATCTTGGTCTGGGCCTGGGCGTTGGCGACCTCTCCGGCGCGGCGGGCCTTGGCCTCGGACTGCTCGGCCAGGGAGAGGTTGTTGGCCTCGGCGACCTCGGCGTCGCGAATGACCATCGCGATCTGCTTGCGGCCGATGGAGTTCAGGTAGTTCACGTCATCGCTGACCGCCTGGATCTTGAGGGTGTCCAGGCGCAGCCCCAGCTTGTCGAAGTCCTCGTGGGCCTCCTCCTTGAGGGCGTTGGCGAACTTGAGGCGGTCCTCGTTGACCTCCTCCGGGGTGAGGGTCGCCAGCACACCGCGCAGGTGGCCCTCCAGGGTCTCCTTGGCCACCCGCTTGATCTCCGAGGGGTCCCGGCCCAGGAAGCGCTCGATGGCGTTGCCCACGATGCGGTCATCCTTGGAGACCTTCACGTTGGCGACGGCGTGCACGCTCAGGGGGATGCCGCCCTTGGAGTAGGCGTTGGTGGTGTGGATGTCGATGGCGATGTTCCGGCAGTCCATGCGCTCGGCGCGCTCGATGACCGGGATGGCCCAGGAGCGCCCGCCATAGATCACGCGGTAGCCCTTCTCCACGCCGTCCTCGATCCGCTTGCGGCCGGAGAACACCAGGATCTCGTGGGGCTCGCAGATGTAGAGGAACTGCTTGGCGACCACGACGATGCCTCCGAGCACCGTCAAGCCCCCCATCGTGCCGCACATCAAGCCACTGATGGCCTCGACTAGCATGGAACACCTCCTGTCATGTCGCTCCTTTGCTGTGTTGAAAGCTGAATCACTGCGCCCCCTTCTGTCGGCTGCGGGCCTGCATCGCCGCGCGACGCCGCACCTTTGCGGCCTCCGCGTCGCTGAGGTCTTCCAGCCGAGGCATCCGAATCACCTGGGCGGTGTGGCCGTCGATGGCCACCACCAGCGCCCGCTCGCCCCGCTCCAGGGTGTCCTGGGACAGGGCCTTGAACTCCGCGACGCTGCCGCCAAGCTGCAGGCGCACCTTGCCGGCCTTGTCCGGGCCGATGCTGAGCACGACCTCGGCCTCGTCGCCCACCACCGAGCTGCTGCTGGTCTCCGTGACGACCGTGCGCTGCTTGAGGAAGTTGAAGGCCGCCGCGGCGCCGTAGCCGATGCCCAACCCCATCACGGAGGCGGCCGGCAGGTGGACCACGGTGTCCAGCCCCATCAGGTAGAGCACCGCCCCGATCCCGCCGAAGCTGCCCAGGAAGTAGGTCCAGAAGCGCAGCGAGAGCAGCGGGTTGAAGATCAGCAGGTTGGCGGCGTCGCCCGCGTTGGCGAAGTCGAGGTCCTTGCCGACATCGGCCTCGGCGTCCAGCTCGGCCTCCGCGTCCAGATCGCCGTCCAGATCGCCATCGAGCTCGGCGTCCAGATCCCCATCGAGCTCGGCATCGAGCTCCCCGTCCAGGTCGATGTCCTTGTCGAACTCGATGTCCTTGTCGAACTCCGCGTCCCCGTCCCCGTCGATCTCCTTGCCACCGAGAAAGACAGAGGCGCCGATGAGCACGACACCGAAGGCGAAAGCTGCGAGATAAGCGGGGAGCATCACGTCCTGGTTGTGAGCTGGAGGTGGACCGGTCGGGCTCCGCCAAGCCTACCGATTTCGGCGCCTTGGCGGGGAGAACCACCCGAGAATTCTACGGGGAATGCCTGCGGCTATTGCCGGGTTTCGATGAGTTTCGGTGCCTGGACGGCCAGGGCAATCCAGCCGCTGATGAAGGCCAGACCGCCCAGCGGCGTGATGGCCCCGAGCACCCCCATGTCCAGCAGCACCAGCGCAAAGAGGCTGCCGGAGAACAGCAGGATCCCCGCCAGGAAGAGCGCACCGACGGCCCGGGGGGTCCGAGGCAGCAGCGCGATGCCGCAGAGCGCGAGGCTGTGCATCACCATGTAGCGGGCCCCCGTGTTCCAGGTCTGCAGCCGCTCGGGGGTGACCATGTCTTCCAGGCCGTGCGCCCCGAAGGCCCCCGCCGCGACGGCCAGGGCCATGAGGATCGCGCCAATGCGCAGAGTGCGAGCGTTCATGGGAAGAGCATATGCGCGCCGCCCCCCGCGGCCAGTGCCGAGTTGCCAAGGAAGGGTCCAGAGCACGGATCCGCCCGCTGGTGTGCAAAATGGTGACCTCGCCGGTCCAAGGTGTCTCCGGAGGTGTGCTGTGGTCCTGAGCTTTCTGTTGTTGGGCTGCGCCTGTTGTCGCGGACTCGCCCTCGCTCCCTCCCTGAACCCTCCCGAGTCCGTGGAGGGAGAGGTGGACGAGATCATCGAGATCGACCTGTCCACCTGGGTCGAGAGCCACGACGCCAGCGCGCTCTACTGGGAGGTCTCCGCCGGCCAGGGCTTCGTCGCGGACATCTCGGGAGACACCCTCCGGCTGGTCCCGGACAGCGGCTGGGAGGGCAGCTCCACTCTGTCGCTCACCGCCGCGGAGGCCGACCCCGACGACGAATGTGTGGATCTGGCCCAGGCCGAGGTCGAGGTCATCTTCGGCGCGCAGACGGTCCCCAGCGACTGTGAGACCACGTTCACCTACACCCCCCAGGGCAACCCGCAGTCGGTCGCGCTGGCCGGCAGCTTCAACGACTGGGACCGCACCGCGAACGTGATGGAGCGCCAGTCCGACGGCAGCTACGCCATCTCCCTGGCCCTGCCTGCGGGCAACCACCCCTACAAGTTCGTCGAGATCGGCGACAGCGAGCAGTGGACCTGCGACCCCAACGCCAGCGCCCAGCAGTGCGACGAGGGCTACTCCTGGAACCCCTCCTGCACCCTGGGCCAGGAGAGCTGCAACTCCATGGTCATCGTGCCGGAGTGCGGGCCGCCGCAGGCCTGGGTGGAGTCCCTGGACATCGACCGGGACGACAACTCCGTGCGCGTGGAGATCGCCGGCACCCCCGGCCCCGCCGCCTCCAGCCTCTCCCGGATGGTCGCCACGCTGAACGACCAGACCGTCTACGACGGGGAGCTCAAGGCCCTGGATCTGGACGGCCTGGGGGACGGGCGCCAGACCCTGCGCATCGACGTCTACGACGACGCAGGCGGGCAGGCCGAGCAGCTCTATGTCCCCTTCTGGACCGACGACGTCGCCTGGGAGACCGGGCTGATGTACTACGTGTTCGTCGACCGCTTCCACAACGGCGACACCGGACTGGACTTCGACGAGGGCACCTCCCACGCGCTCACCGACTACCTGGGCGGCGACTGGCAGGGGGTCATCGACAAGCTGGACTACCTGGAGGAGCTGGGCGTCACCGTGATCTGGCTCACCGCGCCCCAGGACAACCCCCAGGGCGCGTGGGGCTCCTCCTGCGGGGAGAACTACTCGGGCTACCACGGCTACTGGCCGGCCGACCCCTTCATGCCCGAAGACCACTTCGGTGACGACGACCTGCTGCGGAAGCTGATCGACCAGGCCCACGCCCGGGACATGCGCGTGCTCACCGACTGGGTCGGCAACCACGTCCACGAGGACCACCCCTACTACCAGGAGCACCCCGAGTGGTTCAACGAGCTGCTGGTGTGCGCCGGCGACGTGTGGAACACCGACCCCGAGACCTGCTGGTTCGACAGCTTCCTGCCGGACTTCAAGTACTACGACCCCGAGCCGCTGGTGGTCTCCGTCGACGACGCGGTCTGGTGGGTCAAGGAGTACGAGCTGGACGGCTACCGCGTGGACGCAGTCAAGCACATGCCCCACAGCCTCTTCTACAACTTCCAGCACCGCGTCCACGCCGAGATCGAGCACGTGCACGCGGGCGGTGACGAGGACTTCTACACCGTCGGCGAGACCTTCTCCGGCGACCGGGGGCTCATCAAGGCCTACGTGAACGAAGACGAGCTGGACGCCCAGTTCGACTTCACCCTCTACTGGTCCATCCTCTCGGCCATCGGCCGCAACGAGAGCACCCTGCAGGACCTGGAGCGCACCTTCGAGGACAGCGAGGCGGCCTACGACGGCTTCCTGATGTCCACCTTCCTGGGCAACCACGACGTGGAGCGCTTCATCGCCCACAGCGCCGGCGAGGTCTGGAGCCTCTACGGCGACGGCGCCTGCCCCGACGGCAGCAACATCCGCGGGCCCGACGACAGCCCCGACTGGGACGAGCCCTACCTGCGCCTCCAGCTCGCCTGGACCTGGCTGCTCACCCACGAGGGCCTGCCGCTGGTCTACTACGGCGACGAGATCGGCCTCCCCGGCTACCACGACCCCGACAACCGCCAGATGATGCGCTGGGAGTCACAGTGGAGCTGGCGGGAGCAGCAGGTCCACGACCACGTGGCCGCCTTGGGTCAGGCCCGCCGGGAGCACCCCGCGATGGCCATCGGTGAGCGCACCATCTGGTGGGAGGAGGCCGATGTCCTAGCCTGGGCCCGGGTCCATGACGAAGATCAGGTGCTGGCCATGATCAACCGGAGTTGGGCCGACCGGACCCTGGACAACTCCCTCTCCTTCGCCAACCTCGACCCCGAGGCCAGCTACGTGGATCTCTTGTCGGGAGAGCGCTTCGTGGCCTCCGGAGATCGCATCTCCATCTCCCTGCCCGCAATGTCCTCGCGCGTCCTTGTGCGGGAGTAGCCCAAGCGAGGTCACCCGGGCTCAGAACCCCATCGCGCTGACGCCGACGTACCCACCCAGCGCCCCATCGGGCATCGCGGTGGGCATCGCGGCGACGCTCCAGTGCCCGGGCAGGTCCAGGCGCGGCCGATGCAGCATCAGGCTGACGGGCTGGGGCTTGTTCTCCCGGTTGACCTCGATCAGGGAGCCGACGCCCAGGCCCACCGTGCTGCCGATCACCGAGCCCGCGGCGATGGCTTGGCCATCCTGCGTGCCCAGCGCGACGCCGAGAGAGCCCATCGTGGCGCCGGCGACGCCCATGAGCTGGGGCAGCACCGTGCGGCGGGGCTCCAGGCCCACCCCGTAGATCAAGCCCAGCCCGGCCGCGACGCCAACGTCCGTTCCAATGGAGCCGGTCAGGAGCAGCTCGCGGGCGTCCCCATCGGGCGAGAAGGAGACCGGCAGCAGAGTGCCGTACCAGGCGCCCCAGACCGCGCTCGCGCCCAGGAAGGCCATGTCGTCGGCCTGGGGGTCGATGAAGGGGCTGCTGGCCAACCCGGCGATGCCCACCGCAGAGGCCGCCGTCAGCATCAGGCCTGGCGCCTGGTCGTTGTCCCAGTCCGCGTTGGCGTAGTCCAGGTAGTTGCCCAGGGCGATGCCCTCGGCCAGCGCGATGGGCACGAACACCGCCTGGAGCGCGACGTCCCCGCGGGAGAGATCAAGCTGGTTGTGCAGCCCGACGCCAGCCGCGAGCCCGGCCGCCCCCAGCAGCGCAGCCCCCTGCTCCACCTGCGCCCCGTCCGCCTTGAGCAGCAGGGGCACACCGGCGCCCAGGCCATCGCCCAGCAGCGCGGTCCAGGTGCCCAGGGCCACCTGCTCGGGGGTGGGCTCGAAGATGTCGGAGAGCACCCAGGTCGCGCCGTAGCCCGCCGAGGCCGCCAGCAGCGCGAGGTCCCCCGTCCCGAAGCGAGGCCGCTCGCCGCCACGGTCCTCGCTCCAGGCCACGCTGTCGTGCAGCATGGCCGTGCTGGCGGCGGCCTGCCCGGTGATCACCGCGCTCAGTGCGTAGTCCGTCAGGGTGGGCTGAAAGCGGTCGCGCATCAGGGTCTGGGCGCCGATCGCCAGCGCCGCGCCGCCAAGGGCCGCGCCAGCGTGCCCCCGATTGAGCTCGTCCATCGCGTCGTAGTCGCAGACCTCGGCGTTGTAGCAGTCCATCACGGTCTTGTGGATGGCCAGGCTGTAGACAGACGTGCCGATCCCCATGCCCGCCAGCCCCGCGACGTTCATCTCCAAGGCGTCCGCCGCCGTGGGGTTGTGCTGCATGCGCCAGACACCGAGCCCGGCGCCCGCCCCAACACCGACCACCCGGATCAGCGCGCGCTGGTTGTCCTGGGTCTCACCGAAGCCGTCGATCAGCCAGTCGTTGGTGAGCGCAGCGCCGGTGACGCCCCAGCTCACGTTGGAGGCCACCCGCGCCCCCTGCCCCAGCGTGACCGGCTGGGTCAGCCCATAGGTCAGCGCAGACGCGCCGCCGATCGCGGTGCCGCCGATCGCACCGATCGCCGTGGCCGCGTCGGACTGTCCCCACACCCCGATGGAGGACAGCATCACGCCGCCGGTGAGCGCTCCGGCGCCGGTGAGCAGCCCGACCCCGATGGGATCGCTGCTGCCGACGCCCTCATCTTCGGCGGCGACCAGCTCCGGGTAGGCCCGCAGGGCTGCGTCTCCGGCCTCGGCCCGCAGGGGCCTGGGGAGCTCAGACTCCCTGGAGAGGGCGATCAGCGCCAGCCCCGCTGCGGGCTGCCCCGCCTGCTCCAGCGCCGCGAGGCCCTGCATGCGCTCAGGGCCAGCCAGCCGGTCGCTGCGCACGACCTCCTGGGACAGGGCCAAGCCCAGCTCCGGAGAGACCCCGAAGGCCAGCGCCAGCGCCTCGGCACGGAGGGCTGCGCTGCGTGACCAGGCGGCCGCCCGGAGCACCGAGGGCACGGCCGGATCCCCGGAAGCCGCGACAAGACGCAGAGCATCGAGCGCCTGCGCGGTCCCCACGCTGGGGTCGAGGGCGCGCGCGACCGCGCCAAGCAGCGCCTGCCCCTCCGCCCCCTGGGTGCTCAGGCGCTCCTGCATGTCGGCGAGCTCCTGCTCCAGCGCCTGCCGCTCGGATTCGCAGGCTGAGGCCGCCTCCGCGCAGGGGTCCACAGGGGACTCCAGCCCCGGGGATTCGACAGCAGCTTCCTGGGCGAATGCCAGCGCTCCCAGCCACCACATACACACCTCCACCCCCAAGATAATCCCGCCGCCGCCTACAGATTCACCGACTTGCCTGCGGCAGGTCAGCCAGAGAGCTCAATGCGCTCCCAGGCCCGCTCATCAACAAGCTGGCTGGGGGGCCTGCCGGTGGCCTCCGCCTCGTCCAGGATGTCCTCGATGGTGGACAGGAGCGTCTCGTCGCTGAGAGCGGGTGCCCGCTCCGAGGGGTGGGCCGGCAAGCTCCCAGCGGTCGAGAGCACCCCCGGAACATGCAGGATCCCGCGGTCCTGGAGCGCCTGAGCGGTCTCCAGATCCACCACCTGGTGGGTCGCGGTACCGCAGATGCCAAAGGCTTCGATCTGGGGCGCCGTCTTGGGGCCGATCAGCCCCCCGGCCGCGCAGGGCGCCAGCAGCTCCTTGGACGCCGACCAGATGCCGTGGGCAGGCACCATCTGGGCCCCCAATCGGTCCGCGACCTCGCGCGCGCGGCGGGCGTCCGGGTCCGCGATGACCAGCTCGCAGCCCATGGCCGAGAGCAGCGCGGCCACAGCCTCCCCTTCGGGGCCCGCCCCCTGAACCGCCACGCAGCACTCCTCCAGGCGACGCTCCCGACGCTGAGCGAGGTGCTGGAGTCCGCGCACCACCCCGCGGGCCATGCTCTCCCGGCGCAGGTCGGGCTCCATGTCCACCCGGGCGCCGCCCTGCTCCAGAGCGCGCATGTCCAGGCGGGTCGCGCCGCGGTCACCGATGACCCAGCTCCGCGCGAGATCGGAGAGCTCCCCGCCCAGCCACTCAAAGGCCCGGGCGCGGTCCATCGTGGGGCGGTCCTGGACCAGCAGCGCCGCACCGCCATGATCCAGCCCCGCCAGCGAAGCCCGCAGCGTCATCGCGCGCGCCAGCCGACCAGCCTCCTGCAGCGCGTGCCGCTCGTCGCCGTGCAGCCCCACCCGCAGCGCGATCACCGGCGGCCCCAGGGTGCGGTCGTCGACCACCAGCATCCCCTGCGCCCCCGTGCCCGGGTGGGACAGGAAGCTCACCCGGCGCAGCTCCAAGGAGGCCATTGTGGGATAGATCGACGAGGACATCTTCAAGGCCATAGCGCCCGAATCCCTCCTTGACGAGGGGCGGGATTGTGCGCATTGCTCCCCGGCCCACCCCACCCGTCCTGGAGGACGCCATCCCCGATCTCAGCGGAAACACCGAAGGGCTCAAGGCCTCGCAGGTCAAGGCCCTCAAGTCCCTGTTCCGGTCCCGCGTGCCCCAGGGCCGCTTCCTGACGGTCCCCGTCGCGCGCCGGATGGCCTCGATCTCCCGCGAGACCCGCCGCCAGGTGGGCCTGCTCGTGGATCGCCTGGGCTACGTCAAGTTCGTCCTGGTCGGCGACGCCCACTCCATCTTCATCCCCGATCTGGGCCGCTCCCGCGCCGGCTCGGGGCGCTTCCGTGGCCTGCGGCTGGTCGTCACCCACCTGCGCGGCGAGGGCCTGACCAAGGACAACTTCACCGACCTCTCCCTGCTCTCGCTGGACTGCGTGGTCGTGATGCAGTCCAACCCCGAGGGCCTGCCCGGGCCCATCGAGTACGCCTACGCGCTCCCCCCGCACGAGGTCCACGGGAACGAGGACATCTGGCGCGTCGAGCAGCGCGACGGCGTCTACGACTGGGAGGAGGACTACGGCGCCTTCATCGAGGATCTGGAGGCCCGCCACGCCCGCTCCAGCGGCCCCGAGAAGGTGCAGGACGGCGTCAAGGCCATCCTCATCGGCGTCGGCGGCCAGGACGCCGAAGAGGCACGCCTGCGCCTGGAGGAGCTGGAGCGCCTGGCCCAGACCTCCGGCCTGCAGGTGGCCGACCGCATCGTCCAGTTCCGCGACCGCCCGGACCAGCGCACCCTCATCGGCAAGGGCAAGCTCCAGGACGCGCTGCTGCGCTCCATGCACCTGGACGCCGAGGTGCTGGTGTTCGACCGCGAGCTCTCCCCCTCCCAGCTCCGAAACGTGGCCACGGAGACCGAGCTCAAGGTGCTGGATCGCACCCAGCTCATCCTGGACATCTTCGCCCAGCGCGCCCAGACCAAGGAGGGCAAGCTCCAGGTCGAGCTGGCCCAGCTCCGCTACCGCAAGCCCCGCCTCAAGGTCATGCCCACCGCCATGTCCCGCCTCACCGGTGGCATCGGCGGGCGAGGCCCCGGTGAGACCAAGCTGGAGATCAACCGGCGTCGCGCCGACGAGCGCGAGAACCGCCTGAGCGCAGAGCTCAAGAAGCGCGGCAAGCAGCGCGCCATGCGGCGGGACCGGCGGAGGAAGGTGGGTCTGCCCCTGGTCTCCATTGTCGGGTACACCAACGCGGGCAAATCGACCCTGCTCAACCGGATGACGCGCTCTGAGGTCGACGCCGAGGACAAGCTGTTCGCGACCCTGGACCCCACCTCCAGGCGCCTGCGCTTCCCCCGGGACCGCGAGGTCATCTTGACCGACACCGTGGGCTTCATCCGCGAGCTCCCCAAAGAGCTGGTCGAGGCCTTCCGCTCCACCCTGGAGGAGGTCGTCGAAGCCGACCTGCTGCTGCACGTGGTCGACGCCGGCTCCAGCGAGTCCGCCACCCACATCCAGTCCGTGCAGAACGTGCTGGAGCGCCTGGGATGCGAACGCACCCCGCAGCTCCTGGTGTTCAACAAGCTGGACAGCATCTCCTCTGAGCAGCGCGACGCGCTGGCCCTGGACCACCCGGACGCGCTCTTTGTGTCGGCCATCAGCGGCGAGGGCCTGCACCAGCTCATGGAGCGCATCGAGCAGAGCCTCTTCCGCGCCAAGGCCAAGGCCCGCGCCAAGGAGCGCGCCCGCCTGGACGGGGAGCCTCACCCGTGATCCCGCTGCTGCTCCTGGCCTGTGGCGGCGCCGAGACCGCGGACTCCGGCCCGCCGAGCCTGCAGGCGCGCCCCCCGGCGTGGAGCAGCCTGGAGCTGCTCTGCGTGGACGGCGCGGTCAGCCTGAGCGCAGACAGCGCCGGTCAGGCCAGCGCCGCGTCCTGGGTCCTGGCCCCCACCGAGCGCCCGCTCACCCTGATCGACAGCGACGGCGCGGGGACCTGGCAGGCCTGGAGGCTCTCCTTCTCCCTGGAGGAGGAGCTGCCCTGCGAGTCCCTGACGGGCTGGCGCGTCGAGCTCCGCGACGCCCAGGGCGCCCTGCTGGACTGCTGGGACGAGGACGCCCAGCCGTGCTGATCTGGCTGCTGGCCTGCGCCGAGGGGACCTCGCCGGTGGACAGTGGTTCTCAGGTGTCCACGCAGATCGAGTCGGTGGTGGTGGACTGTGATCGGGAACAGGACCTCTACCTCCTCGACCTCCGGATCCAGGGATGGACCGCGGGCGCCACGCTCTGGGTGCTGGCCCCGGAGACCGGCCGCGTGGAAGCCCACAGCCTGCGCAGCCAGCGGGCCGATCCCGACGGGGCGTGGGAGGAGCTGGCCCTGGAGCTGGAGTCGGTCGCCGACCCCCGAGACCAGCAGGATGGGGAGAGCACGGTCTTTGTCTGCGGCGAGCTCGAGGACCTGGCGTTCCGCCTGGGCGTGGAGTCCTCGCGGGGGGATTCGGAGGCCGACTGCCGGGTGTGGGGACAGCCCACAAGCTGGGCGGATCTGCTCGATATGCCGGACTGCGCCTCCCTTGAGTAAAGCTGACATTCCTCCTGCTTTGCAGTGCAGCCCGCCTTGATGAAGATCTGACATCGCGATAACCCGGACGGGAATCGGAGTGGCCACCCCATGGCTGCCTCGACTACCTTGCCCCCGGGTCCTGTTCGGCCCAACCATGGAGACGCAACATGCACAAGTACATTTTCGCCATCGGCGCCCTGGCAGTGTTCGGCACCGCCTGCGTGAAGGATTCCGGCTGCGACAGCAGCGACACCGCTGGCTGCGAGGACACCGACGACAGCGGCAGCACCACCGGTTGCGGTGACTACGACGGCAGCTTCGCTCTGGGCATCGACACCGCCGCCTGCAGCGCCCCCACCGAGAACGCTGACGGCGACATCGTGGCCGACGGCTCCGGCACCGCTCTGGACGCAAGCACCGACTCCGTCTCCGTCAACTGTGACGAGGTCGGCTACTGGTTCGACGTGTTCACCCTGGGTTGGGCCTCCGACGTCGAGATCAACATCTACCAGGACCTGTCCAACGGCTGGGAAGAGTCCGGTCAGCACACCGCCGTCGAGATCCTCGCTGGCAGCGCCACCGGCAGCTACCAGGTGTACGACGCTGAGGGCTGGTGGGACTTCTACTACCTCGAGCTGAACACCACCGACGACTACACCGCCGTCGACGCTGAGAACACCCTGTTCGTCTGCAACGACAGCCGTCTGTCCACCCTGGACTTCTACCTGGTCGCCTCCTCCGAGGACGGCTCCAGCAACTCCTGCGTCCAGTGGGGCCAGGCCGGCTCCGGCTACTACGACTCCGTCGCTTCCGACTGCTCCTTCTGGGATTGATCTCCCAGGGCGCAGCCCCTTGAAACAGACCCCCGGGTCGCTTCGGCGGCTCGGGGGTTTGTCGCATCTGGGCCTGAGCCCCAAAGCGGCGGTCCCCGGCCCTACCGGCTAAGGTGACCCTGACTGACTGGACGGCGAACGTGCTCTTCGGACTCCTGGGTGTGCTCTTCCCAAACTGCGCAGGCGGCGTGGACGACACCGGCGTGGCCGTCAACACGGTCTGGCCTACGGACATCCGCATCGAGTGCGACGACAGCCTGTCCCCGGACCTGTGGACCTACGAGATCAGCGCCAACGGCGACCCCGACTACGCCGAGCTGCACACCGTGCTCGTGGGCGACACGATCGACGAGCAGATCTCCGAGATCCACCCCCTGAACGGCCCGGACTACGTGGGCGAACAGCTCGGCTGGGCCTACGACACCTCCCTGGAGGTGGTCTTTGACGAAGACGACGTCGTGCTGGGCGGCAGCACCCTGCTGCGCTGCTCGGACTTCGCCTCCGGAGACCTGGCCTGGCGCCTGAACATCTGGGACACGGAGGGCCGCCTGGGCTACTGCGCCGTGTTCTCCACGGACAACCAGAACCTGCGGGTGTTCGAGAACACCGATAGCTGCGACGTGCTCACGCTGACCTCTGGCTGAGCCCCCGGGAGCGCGCCAGCTCCTCCGCCAGGGTGATGGCGGCGAGCATGGAGCGCGGATCCGCGACGCCCTGGCCCGCGATGTCGTCGGCCGTTCCGTGGTCCACGCTGGTTCGGATGATGGGCAGCCCCAGGGTCCAGTTCACGCTCTGCCCAAAGTCGACGAGCTTGAGCGGGGCGAGTCCCTGGTCGTGGTACATCGCCACCACCATGTCGGCGTCTCCCCGCTGGGCGATGCGGAAGGCCGCCTCCGAGGACACCGGTCCGATGGCCTGGATGCCCAGCGCCCGGGCCTGTGCGATGGCGGGCTGGATGATCTGCAGCTCCTCGCGCCCGAGCAGCCCACCGTCTCCGGCGTGGGGGTTGAGTCCACACACCAGCAACCTGGGCTCAGCGAGGCCAAGGTCCCGCTGCAGGGCCTCGTGGGCGGTCTTGAGGGTGTGGAGCACCCGGGGCTGGGTGACGGCCTGAGCCACCTGTGAGAGGGGCAGGTGCACCGTGACGAGCGCCACCCGCAGGCTGCCGCCCACGAAGCCCATCACCGGCGCGTCCACGCCGCAGAGCTCCCCCAGGAAGTCCGTGTGTCCAGGGTGGTGGAAGCCTTGGGCCGCCAGCCGGGCCTTGTGGATGGGGCCGGTGACCAGAGCGGCCGCGCGCCCGTCCAGGCAGGCCTCCACGGCCAAGCGGATCGCGGTGACCTCGCAGGGGCCGTCCAGTGTCGAGGTGTCCAGCAGACGCACCCCAGCTCCGGGGGTGATCCCATCGACCCGAGGCAAGCTCCCGGTCCACCTCTCCACCGCGGGACCGTGACCGGCCACCACGACGTCCAGGTTCAGGGAGCGCAGGGCCTTGGCGCTGATCTCCGGCCCGATGCCCAGGGGGTCACCGGGGGTGATGACCAGCGGCAGCCGCTCAGAAGCCATCCGCGGACTCCAGGAGGATGCGCACCGATGCGGTGCGACGGGCCTGGGCGTACCAGAGCTCCATCTCCTCCTGCAGCTTTCGCTGGGCAAGCTCGTTGTAGAGGTCTTCCCGGACCAGCTCCAGGGGCGGAGCCTGTCCGGCCTCCTCTCCCATGACCTTGACCACCGCGACCGCGCCGTTGGACAGCACGATGGGTGCGCTCACCGCCCCGATCGGGAGGGTGAAGAGCACCTGAAGCTCGGGAACGGCCTCGTCCTTGGCGAGCGCGCCCATGTCGCCCCCCTGGGAGGCGTAGAGGCTGTCGGGGTTCTCCGAGACGAGCTGGGTCCAGTCCGCGCCCGCCTGCGCCGCATCGCTGATGCCCTGGGCGCGCTCCAGGAGGGCCTCCTGAGCGGCCTCATCCCCGGCGGGGGGCAGGAAGATGACGGACAGCTCCAGGGCGCCCGTGGTGGCGCCGGAGTTCTTGAGGCGGCGCTGGTAGAAGTCCAGGATCTCGTCGTCCGTGACCGCCACCCGGGGCAGCAGGACGATCTGGTTGAACTTCATCTGGCGCAGGGCGTCTTCGGTCTCGGAGCGGTAGGTCGCCCAGCTCATTCCGCTGCGCTCGACCTCGACCCGGAGCTGGTCGCGGGTGAGCCCATTCTGGCGCGCGGTGTCCTCCATCGCGCGGTCGAGCTCCTCGCGGGTGACGTCCATGCCCAGGCGCTGGATCTCCTGGTTGATGAGCTGGCGCTGGATCAGGAAGTCCAGCACGTCCAGCTCCATGGCCCGGCGTCGGGGGTCGTTCGCGGGCGCCCCCAGCACCTGCTGCTCGATGAAGTCCCCGGCGTAGTCGTAGATCTCGGACAGGGTGATGACTTCCTTGTTCACCACCGCCGCCACGCGGTCCACGATCTCCGCCTGCGCGGGCTGCGCCGCGGTCAGGGCCACGGGGGCCAGGAGCGCCAGGGCCAGCAGAGCGCGCTTCACTCCTGCAGGTCCTTCACCTCACCCGCGGGGGCTCCGGAGAGCTCCGGGGTGGCGGGCGTGAAGCCGGGGAGCGTGGGGCGACCGCCGCGGGCGTCGATCTCCACGGCCTGGAGGGCGGCCTCGTCGATGGAGATGGCGGCGTCGGCCTTGAGCTTGCTCACGTACTCCTCGAGCACGTCGTTGAGGCGGTCGTTCTTGACCTTGCGCAGCACGCTGCCCTTCATCTGCTGGAAGGTGCGCTCCATGCGGTCGCGCTTCTGCGCGACGTAGACGATGGAGAAGCCGGAGTCGGTGCGGAAGACCTGCGAGAGCTGGCCGACCTCCATGCCGAAGGCCTTGTCCACGATGCTCTGGTCCAGGCCGGGCTTGCCCTCCTGGGAGACGAAGCCGACGTCGCCGCCGCGGCGGGCGTAGGCGTCCTCGGAGAAGTCGATCGCGAGCTGACGGAAGTTGTTGGCCGGGTCGCCGCCCAGGCGCTTGCGGATGTCCTCGGCCAGGGCCTTGGCCTCCGCCTCGGGGCGCTCCTCGGTGATGCGGACCAGGATGTGCTTGATCTGCACCTTCTCGGGCACGACAAAGTCGTCCTTGTTGGCCTCGAAGTAGGCCTCCAGCTCGGCGTCGGTGAAGTCCGAGTTGCGGACGTTGGCGTACACGTCCTCCCGCAACAGGGTGTTCACCATCACCTTCTTGACCTTGTCGTCCTTGTCCAGGCCCTTGCGCAGCGCCTCCTGGTAGAGGACGCGCTCGTTGATCAGGCGGTCCAGGACCTCCTTGCGCTCTTCGGCCGAGAGGGCCTTGCCGTCGGCAGGCGCCTGGCGAGCGGCCACGCTCTCGAACTCCACGGACCCGATCTTCATCCCGTTCACGGTGGCGAGCACCGTGCCGATGTCTTCTGCGCTCTGCTCGGTGCTGGCGCCCTCCGGAGTGGAGGTGGCGTCGCCGCTGCAGCCGGTGGTGGCCAGCAGACCGGCGGTCAGCAGGGTGATCAGGGACAGCTTCCGCATGAACTCGCTCCGTTTCGAGGGCCCGACATCGGGACGCGACGGGAGCGCCTAACCCCGTGGGCGATCCCCATCAATCCAGACGCAGGTTAGCGACAGGAGCATGGGTCTGCCCCTGCGCCTGCGCATCATCGCCGCCTTCGCCTTCTCCTTCGCCTGCTTCCTCGCGGCGCTGACGGTGGGGCTGTGGAAGCTCGGCGACATCGGCCAGGGGCTGCGCCTGCTGGACGAGGGCTACATCCCCCTCTCCCGCTCGGTGTCGACGATGGAGGCCAGCCTGGTGCGCCTGGAGCTGGATCTCGATCGCAGCGGGGGGCCGATGGCTGGATTGCGGTCGAACGCCCAACTCCACCAACGCCGCATCTCGTCGGGCGTACAGAGCGGCCGTCAGTCCATCGACGAGGCACTGCTGCTGCCGATGGACGAGGTGGACCTGCGCTCGCTGGAGGGCCTGGACCTGCAGCTTCAGGTGATCGCCGAGTACAACCAGCAGCTACTGGACGTGAGCGAGCGCTGGCTGGACCTGATGGAGGCCGGGCGCACCCACGACGCCAAGGCCCTGGAGCCCGAGCTGGTGCGCACCCGCGGCGAGCTGGAGACCCGGGTCAAGCAGCTCGCCCGCCAGGTGGATGGCCGCATCCGGGGGCTGGCGGACGAGACGGCCGAGGCCCAGCGCGCGGCCCTGCTGGCCTCCGGGAGCCTGGCTCTGGTGGCCCTGAGCCTGGGTCTGGTGATGCTCGCGCTGTCCGTCATCGCGCTGAGGCCCATCGGCGAGATGACCCGCGGCGTCGAGCGCATCGCGGGCGGTGACTACAGCGGGCGCCTGGACGTGCAGCGGGACGATGAGCTGGGCGTGCTCTCCCGGCGGATCAACGAGATGGCCGCCGCCATCGCCCAGCGGGACGAGGATCTCCGGCGCAGCGCGGAGCAGGCCCTCTCGGATCAGGAGCGCCTGGCCCGCGCGGAGCGGCTGGCGCTGGTGGGTCAGATGCTCGCCCAGATCACCCACGAGGTGCGCAACCCCCTCAACGCCATGAGCCTGAACGCCGAGCTGCTGGCCGAGGAGTTCGAGGCCCTGCCGGCGGACCGGCAGGCCGAGGCCCAGGAGATCCTGGAGACCGTCACCGGTGAGATCGAGCGCCTGGAGAAGACCACCGAGCACTACCTGACCCTTGCCCGGCGCCCCGCCCCCGACCTCAAGCCCACGGACCTGGCCGACCTGGTGCGATCCGTGGCCCGCCTGTTGGAGCAGGAGCTGCTGCAGGCCCAGGTGTCGCTGGAGCTGGACCTCGCGGAGGGCCCCCCGGTCGAGGTGGACGCCACGCAGCTCCGCCGAGCGGTGCTCAACGTGGTCAAGAACGCCCTGGAGGCGGGGGCCCGTCATGTCCGGGTGTGCCTCGCCGACACCCAGGAGTTCCTGGAGCTGCGCGTAGAAGACGATGGTCCAGGGTTGAGCCCCGAAGCCGCCGAGCGCGCATTCGACCCCTTCTACTCGACGAAAGCGAAGGGCAGCGGGCTGGGACTGGCGATCACCCGCCAGATCCTGGAAGATCACGGCGGGACCGTGGCCTGGTCCACCCTGGAGCCCGGCACGCGCATCGCCTTGCGCCTGCCCCTGGGGAGCTGGGCCCCCCACGCCGGCCGAAACCGGCAATCGGAGAACATAGGATGACCCTGCTCTTTCTGCTCCTGGCCTGCACCTCCAAGGACGACACGGACACCAGCCCACCGGACGACACGGTGCCCGAAGAGGGCGACGCTGACGCCGACGCAGACGCCGATGCGGACGCCGACTCCGACGCGGACTCCGATGCGGACAGCGACCCCACCACCTGCGCGGGCCTGAGCGCTACGCCCACGGCCTGGAAGCTGCCTGAGCCCGAGGGCTACGCATTCACGCTCTGGCGCGGCAACGCGAACGGCGGGGCGGTGCAGTGGGAGACGCTGGACCTGAGCGGCGACGGGTACCTGGACCTGGTGGTCATCAACGACGCCGCCGACGCGGCGGTCCCCACGGAGTCCTGGCGGGTGTACCTGGGCAGCGAGTCTGGCTTCTCCGAGACGCCGACGAGCTGGACCCTGCCCGCAGCCCTGGGGGACTACCGCTATGACTCCCTGAGCGGCGAGCGCGGCGGAGAGGGCTCGCTGGTCGCCTGGGAGGTGCTCGACCTGAGCGGCGACGGGGTGCAGGACCTGCTGGTGTACCAGGACGCCTCCGACCCCCAGGTGGGCGTCGACCACTGGAAGCTGTACCGAGGCGGCGCGGGCGGCTTCGCAGAGACGGCGACCGAGTGGACGCTCCCGCCCCTGACGGTCAACCTCAACGGGCTGTCCGGCAACCAGGACGGCAACACCTGGCAGGTCACCGACCTGGACGGCGACGGTGTGATGGAGCTCGTGTTCACCATGCGCGAGGGCTACACGCAGGTCGGGCAGGACTTCTGGCAGAGCTTCCCCGTGGACGGCGACGGCTTCGGCAGCGTGGAGCAGTGGAGCCTGCCCAGCACCTTCGGTGAGCCGCTGCTCAGCTTGGACGGCGAGACCGCGTTCACCTGGTTCACCAGGGACCTGGTGGGGACCCGCGAGCTGGACCTGGTGCTCACCCACGCGGACCCCGACGAGACCCTGGGCAGCGAGCGCTGGATGGTGCACCCGGGCGAGAGCGGCGGCTTCTCCGAGAACCCCGTGAACCTGATGCTGCCCGAAGAGACCGGGCACGACTGGCCCACCCTGGAGGGCAGCGCCGAGGTCGAAGGCGGGACCGTCCAGTGGACCACCCTGGACCTGAACGGGGACCGGCACCCGGACCTGCTGGTGTTCGAGGACAGCAGCAGCGAGCGGCAGGACTGGTTCGCCTACACCGGAGAGGGCGAGGGCTTCAGTCCCGGCATCGAATACGGACTGCCGACGCCCCCCTCCACCGAGAGCGGCGCCGTGTGGGATGCCCTCGAGGGCAAGCACACCCTGCAGGACGGGGGCACCCTCCGCTGGAAGAGCGTCCACCTGACGGGCTCCGAGTCGCCCGACTTTGTCATCCTGCAGGACGACAGCGCCCAGGTCGCCCAAGCACAGGGCGGTCAGTGGGCGGTGTTCGGCTGCGAGTGAGCCCTAGAGATCCAGGGCGTCTTCCAGGTCGCGGCAGCGGGTCGCGGCGAAGCTCAGGCTGAGCTCCCCCTGGTCGTCGCCGTCGGAGTCCACGAACTCTGCGGCGAAGTTCCCGCGCAGGCTCTCGTCCGGGGTGTGCCCGGTGATCTTGCCGTCGCCGTCGTCCGAGTACCAGGTCTCACCCCAGTCCTGGTCGCCGCCCAGCAGGCCCTCGACGTCCAGCTCGTCCTCCTCCGGGTAGCGCTCCTGGAAGTAGGTGGTGGCCTTCATCTCGTCGTCGTCGGCCAGGCTCTCGTCCCAGTCCACGCCCTTGAACTCCAGGCCGCCCAGCTCGTCGTCCACGTCGTCCACGCGGAAGGTCACCTTGGTCAGCCAGTGCTGCTCGGGCAGGTTCCGCTCGTAGGCGTCGACGATCTCCTCGGTGTCCAGCCAGTCCCACCAGTCCTCGGGCAGGTCGTTGTAGAACTCGGCGAAGGCATCGCAGGACTCCGGCACGTCGCTGATCCACACCTGGATCGAACCGTCCGAGCCGTAGGCCTCGTCGTTCTGGATGAAGATGGCCTCGACAGCGTCGGGGGACTCCCCGTCCACGGTCCCGGAGACCCGGGTGCAGGCGCTCAGGGCGACCAGCAGGGGCAAAGACAGGCTCATGGCGAGCGCGGTCCGGTTCATGTGTTCCTCCAATGTGGGCAACATATCCCTGCACACTCCCGCCTGCTCAAGACAAAATGTCAACCGCTTGACACCCGGTCCCACTGCGGCCAAGTTGTCTGCACACCACACCTGGAGCTCCCCATGCCCCGCATCCTGGTCGTCGATGACGAAGAGGCCAACCGCGTCACCCTGGAGCGCATCCTGCGCCGAGAGGGTTGGGAGGTGCTCCAGGCGCCAGAGGGCCGCAGCGCTCTGGAGCTGCTGCGCAGTGAGGGGGCCGATGCGGTGGTCTCCGACCTCAAGATGCCCGGCATGAGCGGCCTGGAGCTGCTGCGCGCCACCCGCGAGGTCGCCCCCGAGGTCCAGTTCGTCCTGATGACCGCCTACGGCACCGTCGAGACCGCGGTCGAGGCCATGAAGGACGGCGCCTACGACTTCGTGACCAAGCCCCTCAAGCGCCGGGAGCTGGTGCACACCCTGCGCAAGGCCCTGGAGAAGCGCGGCTTGATCCTGGAGAACAAGCGTCTGCGCGAGGCCCTGGAGGGCGGCCCCTCCCGCAACGTCGTGGGCAGCTCCCCCGCCATGCGCACCCTGATGGAGGAGCTGCAACAGGTCGCCCCCTCCGACGCGTCGATCCTGCTCGTCGGCGAGTCCGGCACCGGAAAGAGCCTGCTGGCCCGCGCCCTCCACGAGCGCAGCCACCGCGCCCAGGGCCGCCTGGTCACTGTCAACTGCGCCGCCATCCCCGAGGCCCTGCTGGAGTCCGAGCTCTTTGGCCACGAGCAGGGCGCGTTCACCGGCGCGGTCGCCCGCAAGGAGGGCCGCTTCGATCTGGCCCGCGGCGGCACCCTCTTCCTGGACGAGGTCACCGAGATGCCCCCCTCGGTGCAGGTCAAGCTGCTGCGCGTGCTCCAGGAGGGCGAGTACGAGCGCGTCGGCGGGACCCGCACCCTCCAGGCCGACGTGCGCGTTGTCGCCGCCACCAACCGCGACATCCTGGAGGAGGTGCAGGCCGGGCGCTTCCGAGAGGACCTGTACTACCGCCTCAACGTCATCCAGATGCGCGTCCCAGCGCTGCGGGAGCGCCCCGAGGACATCCCCCTGCTCGCCGCCCACTTCCTCTCCCGCTACACCACCAAGAACCGCAAGGACATCCAGGGCATGACCCCCGAGACCCTGGACGTCCTGGGCGCCTACCGCTGGCCGGGCAACGTGCGGGAGCTGGAGAACGCCATCGAGCGCGCCGTGGTCCTCTGCCGCGGGCAGCTCGTAGAGCCGGATCAGCTCCCCCCCGCGGTCCGACAGGGCAAGGGAGGTAGACCGCAGCTCACCTTCACCGTGGGCACACCGCTCAAGAACGTGGAGCGCCGCATGATCGAAGAGACGCTGCGGCACACCGAGGGCGACAAGACCCTGACCGCCAACCTCTTGGGCATCACCGCGCGCACGATCTACCGCCGAGAGGCCGAGTGGAAGGCAGAGCAGGAGCAGATGTGATCGCCGATCGGAACAACGAGGTGCGCGTGCGGGCCAACATCCCCGGGTGGGTCGAGGTCCTGGTCAAGCCCGGCCAGCAGGTGGGCCGCGGAGACTGCCTGTGCGAGGTCGAGGGCGAAGGCACCCTGGAGCGTCTGGCGGCCCGCGCCCCCAGCGTGGTGGTCCAGGTGCACGTGGAGAACGACACCCAGGTCGAGCAGGCCGCGCTGCTGATGACCCTGCGGGAGCTGCCCAAGGAGGACTGAGGCGCCCCTTCAAGTGGGCTCAGTGCTGCATCGTCTCGCGCCAGCGACCCAGCCCCAGAAGCCCCAGCATCGCCACCAGCGCGAGCCCCGCGGCCCGGCCTCCCCCGCAGCCCTCGAGCTCGTTGACCAAGAGGGTCTCGTCGTAGCCGAGCTCCTTGAAGTCCTTCTGGATCCACCAGCCGGGGTTCTCGGGGTGCACCCACTCGTAGGCGCCCACGCCGGGCGCGGTGCCCTCCCGGTCCACGCCGTTGAAGTCCTGGGCGGGGACCCAAGCCTCGGCCATCCCCTCCCCCGCGGCGAGCAGCGGAGAGTTCTGCGAGGGGTAGAGCTGGGCGTGCTCGACGTCCAGGAAGTCGCCGAAGCCGCCGCCGGGCACGAAGCCGTCCTCGAGGCCCTGGACCAGCCCGGTGACGATGTTGCCGACAAAGAGCGCGTCGGGCGCGGGCTCGCGCAGGTAGAGGGCCTGCCCGACGGGGTTGGACAGGGCGTTGTTGGCCAGCACATGGCCGCTCCCAAGCTCCCAGTCCTCCAGGTAGATCGCCCACTCTCCGGTGTCGACCACCGTGTTGTTGGCGATGACCACCTCCTCGAAGGCCTCGCGGGTGGCGCGGGCGATGATGCCCTCCTGCTCGGTGCAGAAGACCACGTTGTTGCGCACCACGGCGGCGCCCTCGATGACCATGCCCTCCCAGGTCTGCCACACGGCGTTGCCCTCGACCACGTTGGGGTCGGAGTACTCGGTGGAGCGTACCCGGATGCCGATGCCCGTGATGTCGGCGACCACGTTGTCGCGCACGGTGTTGTCCGTGCCGCCGTTCTCCACGACGATGCCCTGGGACCACTCCCCCGAGAGGTCCGTGACCAGGTTCTGCTCGACCAGCGCGCCGGTGCTCCAGCAGCTCGCGTCCGAGCAGCCCAGGTAGATGCCGTGGTTGTTGGCCAGGCGCTGGATGCGGTTGCCCCGGATGACGGCGCTGTCGGTGTCGCCCGAGAAGTAGATGGCCGTGCCGCCCAGGTCCTCGAAGCGACAGTCCTCCACCAGGATGTCGTCGCTGCGGGCGATCTGCAGACCCTCGGGTTGGGTCTCGGCGCCGGGGGTCCCGCGGAAGCCCAGGTTCTTGAACTGCACGTGGGCGGAGTCGCTCAACACCAGCGTGCGCCCGGATCCGGACAGCTCCAGCCAGACCTCGCCGATGCCCTCAAGCACGATCGGCGCGTCCTCTGTACCCAGCAGCTCAGAGAGGTTCAGGCGGCTGTCCAGGGGGTAGATCCCCTCCTCGAAAGACACCACGTCCCCGGCCTGGAGGCTGGAGGTGAGGGCCGCGAGATCGTCCCCAGGGGAGACCTCGACCGTGGCGGCCTGGGCGGTGTTGGCGAGCAGCAGCAAGACTTTCAGAGACATCCCAAGACCTTTCGAAGAACTTCGAGATGTGTCCATACTACTTTGAGAACCAAGGGGATGCGGTCCCCTTTGACAATGATGCCAGCCTTACACGCCCGAGGCCCCGTGCTGCTTCCGCTTTCATTTCAATTGCTTGCCTGCGGCCTGGGGGCGACCGAGGACACGGCGCCGACCACCCTCCCCGACCCCGTCGACACGGGCAGCGTGCCCTTGGACACCGACGGCGTGCCCTTTGTCGTCGATACGGCGCAGGACACCGGCTGGGATCTCGTCCCCCAGGACACCATCACCTTCGAGCAGCGCGGGCTGTGGACCCGGGACCTGGAGACCGGCGGCCTGACCGGCACCCTGTTGGCGATGGAGTACCTGAACGCCGAGCGGCCCGAGCTCCCGGACACGGGCGACACGGCCCTGGACAGCGGGGCGGACACCGGCGCAGGCCCCAGCGACGACACCGGGGACACCGGCCTGGAGGAGGAAGAGGAGCGCTGCCTGGTCCACTACGAGATCGTCGGCACCCCCCTGGAAGACTCAAGCTGCCCCACCTGCGCGGCCTCGTGGGAGCTGCTGTTCACCGTGGTCGAGGGCAACACCGCCTATTGCCGCGACCCCGACCTGCCCCGGGACGGCGAGATCGGCTGGTTCGGCTGGGACCCCGCGCAGGAGCTGATCCTCCAGGACTACCAGTCCTCGGGCCTCTGGCTGCCCTGGTGGGACGCGATGGAGGCCGATGAGCTGCTGGCCATCCAGTGGGTCGCCGAGCTCGCCATCGTGCTCCCCGAAGAGGAGGAGGAGTGATGCTGCCCCTTCTGCCTCTCTTGACCGTGGCCTGCACCCCCGAGCCGGTGGACTCCGGCGACACCGGGCCTCCCCGGGGCGTCGAGCTGCTGCCCATCCCCGACATGAGCGGAATGGATCTGGCCGTGGCCGCCAACGAGGCCCTGGACGTGGCCCTGGGCGTGCACGCCGAGAGGGCATGGACCCAGCACTTCGCGGCGTTGGAGCTGGGTTCTTCGGGGTGCCCCGACCTCTACTTCGGTGACCCTACGGAGCCGGACGAGGGGGAGGAGTGGATGGGTTGGGTCGACGCATGTGTGTCCACCTCCGGGGCTGAGTTTGCGGGTGAAGCGCGCTGGGAGACCGACATCGCCGGCGAGGACATCGGTGGCCTGTCCATCGAAGCGGAGCGCACCCTGCAGGCCGACGCCCTGGTGCGCGACACCCAGCAGACCTTCTTCTCCTGGGACGGCCGGGCCGAGGACAGCCTGCTGCAGGTCAGCGACCCCGACACGGACTACGCGCGCTGGACCTGGCGCAGCGACGTGGACGGCACCCTGCGCGGCACGCTCCCCATGGAGGGCACCGTCCACCCCGAGGGCTGGCGCTCCGATCTCTCCCTGGAGATGAGCGGCGAGCAGGCCGGCGAGTCCCAGACCCTGGAGCTGGCCCTCAAGGGCAACGTCTACCTGTTCGAGCCCCTGCTGCAGGGCAACTTCGACTCCCTGGTCGTGGACCTGGCCTGGGCTGAGCCCGAAGCCCTGGGCCCCGACGAGTGCACCCAGGAGCCCCGCGGCTGGATCGGCGTGCGCACCCCCGACGCCACCTGGTTCCACCTGGTCTTCCAGCCCCGCGAAGAAGATGTGGCCTCCGGCGAGGCCTACGACAACAGCCCCTACACGGACTGCGACGGCTGCGCGTCCCTGTACGTGCGCGGCGTGGCCCAGGAGCAGCTGATCTGCACCGACCTGTCCTGGCTGTGGAGCGATCCGCGGCTGTCCCCGCCGGATCCCGCCGGCTTCCTCCCTGACCGCCGGGGGTACTGATGCTCCTCCTACTGGCCGCCTGCTCCCTGTCCGAGGTCGAGGACACCGGGCCCCCCGAGCACCTGCACCTGCTCACCCCGCGCGAGCAGCTCATCCGCGTGAGCGTGGACCTGCGCGGCGTGCACCCCACCGAGGCCGACCTGCTACGAATCGAGCAGAACCCTGCCTTGTACGCCGACTTTGTGGACCGCTACCTGCAGGACCCGCGCTTTCTGGACCGGGCCAGCGTGATCCTGAACACCCGCATGCTCACGCGCACGGGCACCCTCCCCTTCGAGCCCGGCGAGCTGGGCATCGACCTGACCCAGGCCGAGGCCGCCGCCCACGCCAACGAGGAGCCGCTGGCCCTGGCCCGCCACATCATCTCCAATGACCTGCCCTGGTCCGAGATCGTGCTGGCCGACTACACGATGGCCGATCCGGTCACCGCCGCACTCTGGGACATCGAGCGGGAGAGCGACAGCCCCGACTGGACGGTGGGCCACTACCGCGACGACCGGCCCCACGCCGGCATCCTGAGCATGACCACGGTGTGGACCCGCTACCCCTCCGCCGGGGTCAACCAGAACCGGCACCGGGCCAACGCCGTGTCCATGATGCTGCTCTGCGACGACTACCTGGGCCGCCCCGTGAGCTTCTCGCGCACCCAGATCGACGCGCTGACCAGCGGCGACCCCGAAGACGTCATCGCCCAGACCCCCGCCTGCCAGAACTGCCACTCCAGCCTGGACCCCTTGGCCAGCCACTTCTACGGCTTCTGGTGGGACCAGGCCGACGACGCGCGCCCCGAGCTGCAGGTGCTCTACCGCCCCGAGGACGAGCCGCTGTGGCAGGACGGCAGCGGTCTGGCCCCCGCCTGGCAGGGCCGCCCCACCATGGATCTGGTCGAGCTGGCCGAGGGCCTGGCCTCCGAGCGCCGCTTCGCCCAGTGCGCCGTGCAGACCTTCTGGGAGGGCCTGACCCAGCGCGAGCTCCAGGACGCCGACTGGACCGAGATCTCCGCCCACGAGCAGGCGTTCTTGGACAGCGACATGAACATCCGCACCCTGGTGCGCAGCATCGTGCTCTCGCCGGAGTACCGCGCCGCCGGGACCAGCGATGCCGAGCTCATTCAGCGGCTGGTGACGGTGAAGACGGTCCAGCCTGACCAGCTCTCCTCGATCATCACCGACACGACCGGGTACCGCTGGACATTTGATGGGGCCGATGGGCTCAAGCGAGGTGACCTGCAGGTGCTCGGCGGCGGCATCGACTCCCAGGACGTGGCGGCGCCCAGCCACGACCCCTCGGTGGCCCGCGTGTTCATCCAGGAGCGCCTGGCGCAGTCCGCCGCCTACCACGTGGCCCGCCACGATCTGGACGCCGAGCGCACGGAGCCCACCATCCTGCTGCACCACGTGGACGCGAGCACCCGCCCAGAGGACACCGAGGCCTTCGAGGCCCAGATCCGCAGCCTCTACCTGGAGGCCACGGGCATCCCCCTGGGCCCCAAGGCCCCCGAGGTCGCGCTGCTCACCACCCTCTGGCGCGAGCTGTGGAGCGTGCAGGAGGACCCCGTCGATGCCTGGTCGGGGGTCATCTCCGTGGTGCTCCGCGACCCCCGCATCCTGATGTACTGAGGAGCCGCCCATGACCCCCACCCGACGTCGATGGATGCAAGGCGCAGCGGCTCTCTGGGCCGCCGCCACCCTGGGCGAGACCGTGCGCGCCCGCCCCGCGCGCGCCGCCAACAACCGCGGAGAGCGCAAGTTCCTCTTCCTCTTTGCGGGAGGAGGCTGGGACGCCACCCCGCTGGATCCCAAGTTCGCGGCCGATGGCTTCTCGCCCGTCGAGGGCACCGACATGGACCCCGACACCGTGCGGGGGGAGCTGGGCAACCTGAGCTGGAGCTCCGGCGCCGACCGGCCGGCCATGGACCTGTTCTTCTCCCGCTGGATCAACCGCACCGCCTTGATCCGCGGGGTCAACGTGCACAGCGCCGGCCACTCCAGCGGGCGCCAGTGGATGATGACCGGCAGCTCGGCCAGCTCCCTGGCGGACTGGCCCACCCTGCTGGCTGCCTACGCGGCCCAGGAGTACCCCATGCCCCACGTGGTGTTCTCCGGGCCGGCCTTCGGCGGCAACCAGGGCGCATCGCTGGTGCGCGGCGGCGGCGGCACCCTGCTGCGCCTGATGGACGGCAGCATTGTCGGTGAGTCCGACTCCCCTGCCCCGGTGGTCCCCACCCCCTCGGACGCAATGGCCGACGCGCTGGTCTACGAGCGCGCCCTGGCCTTCGCCGACTCCCGCGAGGGCCTGGGCCAGCGCCGGGCCGAGGACCTGCTGGCCAGCCTGGACCGCGCCGAGGAGCTGGAGGGCCGCCGCTTCGAGGCCGGCCTGGACAGCGGCGGCGGCGACTTCCTGGACCAGTGCCTGATGGCCACCGAGCTGATGCGCCTGGGCCTGTCCCGCTGCGGCATGGTGGGCATCCCCGGCGGCTGGGACACCCACGGCGGCAACCAGAACGTGGGCCCCCAGATGGACACGCTCTTTGACGCGCTGGACCAGCTCATGACCCACCTGGCGACCACCCCCGGTCGGGACGCCGAGTGGCTGATCGACGAGGTCACCGTGGTCGCCACCAGCGAGCTGGGCCGCACGCCCATGTTCAACGGCGCGATGGGTCGGGACCACTGGCCCTACACCTCGATGCTGGCCCTGGGCAGCGGGATCCGCGGCAACCACGTCTGCGGGGCGACCGACGACCGCTTCATCGCCCTGCCGGTGGACCTGAGCACCGGGCAGCCCTCCGACAGCGGGGAGACCCTGGGCACCGAGCACGTGGGCGCCGCCCTGCTCAAACTCGGCGGCCTGGATCCCGAGGTCCACCGCCCCGGCATCCCCGCGCTGGACGGCCTGCTGCGATGATCCTGGCCCTGCTGCTGGGCTGTGCGCAGCCCGAAGACACCGCGGATCCCTGCGCCCAGCGGGATCCGGCCCTGAGCTATCACAACTTCGGAGAGCCCTTCCTGGAGCGCTACTGCACGAGCTGCCACGGCAGCCTGCTGGAGCCCAGCCGGCGCTTCGGGGCCCCCGTGGGGGTGGACCTGGACACCTACGCGGACGCGGTGCTGTGGACCGAGCGCATCCAGGCGCGCACCCTGGACCCGGAGCTGCCCGAGATGCCCCCCGGGGGCGGCCCGACGGCCCTGGAGCTGGAGCGCCTGCAGGAGTGGGTGGACTGCGACCTGAGGAGGGCCGAGTGAGCCCTGCGCGCTCTGGGGCCCACCTCTTGGGGCTGCTGCTGCTCGCGGCCTGCTCGGACTACTCCGTCCAGAAGGCGCCCCCAACCCCGCCCGAAGACCCGCCGGAGGCGGAGCCCCACCCCTTCGGCGAGCCCCCGGACTGGGAGCGCTGCACGCAGGGCTGGATGGCCAGCTACTCGAACCTGGCGGTGGACCACCCCGGGGTGCTGGCGGAGCTGCCTCAGCCTGTCCTCGTTGACACCGGGGTTGTCGTGGATTCTGGGGACACCGCACAGCCCCAGGCGGTGGAGGATCAGGGCTGGTGGGACGAGGTCTCCTTCTCCTCCTTCGAGCACAGCCTGGAGTACGGGCCCGGCTGGGCGCCGGTGGACGAGGGGTGGCCTGAAGACCCCCGCTACTTCGCGGTGCGCTTCTGGGCCTGGCTGCGGGTGACCGACCGGACGACCTACCCCTTCGTGCTGGGGGCGAGCAGCGATGTGTGGCTGGACATCGGCCAGACCCGGGTGATCGAGCTCCACGACAGCCCCTACGACCCGCAGCTCCACAGCATCGAGCTGCGGCCGGGCGTCTACCCCATCGAGCTGCGCTACCTGCACCGCGCGGGCGACGAGCAGGGGCTGCGCTTCCGCTTCACCGAGGGGGATCTGCAGATCTGCCCGGGGGAGCGCTGAGTGGCTTTGGAGCTCAGCGGAACTTGATGCCCACCAGCAGGCTGGCGCCCGCTCGGTAGGACGGCGAGGTGAAGGCGTAGGGGCCGCTGCTCATCTGCTCGGCCTGCTGGCGCTCCCCCCACCCGCGGAGCTCGCCGGTGATGGCGAAGCGCGGGTTGACGAAGTGGTCCACCCCCAGGCCCAGGGTGCCCGCCGGCCCCCAGCCCTTGCGATCGCCGCTGCCCGCGCCCACCCGGGCGACCCAGTAGGACGAGGAGATGCCCACGGAGGCGCTCAGGACCACAAAGGTGGGGGCGTCCAGCAGGCTGTACTGCGCGCCCACCAGCACCCGCATGCTGCGCGACTCCACGAAGGCCTGATCGGGCTCGTAGTCCGCGTCCTCGAAGGCCAGGTACTGCCGGCGGCTGCCCACCCGACCCAGCAGGTAGAGGCGCTGGTTGACCGCTCCGGCGAACTCCCCCTCGAAGCCGAAGTGGAGCTGGGACTGCCCCAGGCCCAGGCTTTGATCCTGGACATTCGGTGAGGCGGTGAAGGGGGCCTCAAGGCGCAGGCCGATCTCGCCGTCGCGGAGCTTGGCGTCTGCGGCCCAGGCCGAACCCAGGGTGAGGAGGGTGAGCGTCAGCATTTCATCGCCTTGCACGGGGGGGAGGCCTGCCTTAACCTCCGGCCGTCGTGATTTTGGCACTTCTCACGGCAGCGGGCGTCTCTGAGGCGCTGGCCCAACCACAGGACTCGGCGCGGCTTGCCGCGGGCGAGGACATCGTGGCTTGGCGCGAGCTCCCCCAGGACGACGCCGATGCGCTGCGCGGCTTCATTCGGGAGTACCCGTCCTCGCCCCTCTCGGAGCGAGCGTTCACCCGTCTGCAAGAGCTCGGAGAGGCCGACAGCGTGCTGCCTCCGACCGCCCAGCGCGGCCTGGAGAGCTCCGCCGACACGCACCAGGCACTGCTGGTCCGCCCCACCGGGCTAGTGGCCGTCGCAACCCTGGACCTGTCCCCGGTCGAGCTGCAGGCGCAGAGCACCACGCCCACCTGGAGCCCCCGCCTGGAGCTGGGCCTGGGCAGCAACCTCGCCGGCAGCGGACAGCTCGGGCTCACCCTGGGCACCGGCGTGCAGCGCGGCTGGCTGGGCGGCGTGACCCGCTTCCGCCTCTCCCCGGACCAGAGCACCTGGCAGGCCGGCCTCCACCTGGAGCGCCCGGGCCCCCAGAGCTGGGCCCCCTACTCCGAGCTGCTGGGCGCCCGCCGAATGGGCGATCCCCTTCTCACCCCCTGGGCCGTGGGCGGCGCCGCCGGCGTGGTCCATCGCTGGCGCCCGGAGATCTCCGCGCAGCTCGGCGCCGAGGCCTGGAGCGGCGGTCTGCTGGGCCTGCAGGCCTCGCTGCGCTACAGCTTCTGAGTCCCCCGCTCACAGGAGCTCCCCATGCAAGAGCTGGTTCTCGACGGGCCCGGCAAGAACGCCCTGAGCACCGCGATGCTCACCGACCTCATGGAGCGCATGGATCGCTTCGAGGGGCAGTCCCTGCTCCTGCGCGGTGAGAACGGCGCCCTCTCGGCGGGCGTCAACCTCAAGGAGGTCCTGGCCTTCGACCACCAGCAGATGGAGGACTTCCTCCGCCTGCTCGACGCCATCACCCGACGCCTGTTCCACTGGCCCCGCCCCACCGTGGCCGTGATCGACGGGCACGCCATCGCGGGCGGCACCATCCTGGCCCTGGCCTGCGATCACCGCGTCGCCCAGGACAACCCCAAGATCCGCATCGGCCTGAGCGAGGTCGCCGTCGGCGTGCTCTTCCCCCCCGGCGTCTGGGACCTGATGAAGCACAAGCTGCCCAAGCAGCACATCGACCGCATCCTGCTCGGCGCCCAGCTCCACGGCCCCCAGCAGGCCCAGGCCCTGGGCATGGTCGACGAGATCAGCGCCGACGCCCTGGCCTCGGGCCGAGCCACCCTGGAGCGCCTGCGTGCCTACGATGCCGCCGTCTACGCCGAGACCAAGGCCACCCTGCACGCCGGCGTGATGGAGATCTCCGAGGCCGACGAGCAGACCTATCTGGACGCCGTGGTCCCCGTGTGGACCAGCCCCGCGCTCAAGGCCCGCCTGGCCGCGCAGCTCGGGGGCAAGCGGTGATCGACCCCCGCCTGGGGCGCATCCTGGCCACCCTGGACTTCCCGATCCAGGGGGTGTGGATCCAGCCCCCTCAGAGCGCCAAGGCCCACCGCGCCCAGCTCGTGTTGCCCGAGCTCCGCCTGAGCCTGGCCCACCCCGGCGAGGACATCCTGGAGAAGGACGGGCAGGCCCTCCAGCTCCAGCTCCCCACCCTGCAGCGCCTCTGCGCGGCCGCCGCCCACCTGGGCCTCTCCGATCTGGCCGCCCCCGCCGCCATGGTCGAGGCCCTGCGCGAGGCCGCCGGCGCCCACTTCGAGGGCGTCTACGTCGAGCTTGAGTGGGACGGCCAGGCCTGGGAGATGCACCAGGTCAAGCAGGTCATGGACGTGGCCGCCGACAGCCCGGCGCTGGAGGACCTGAACCCCAAGGTCCACATCCCCCTGTTCGCCGCGCAGGAGCACTTCGGCGCCGACGTTCAGGCCGACGACTGGGTGGGCTTCGCCCTGGACGGCCAGTCCAGCCTGGTCCTGCGCCTGCTCTTCGAGGCCACGGCCTGAGCCCGCTCCCCGACCCGGGCCCCTACTCCGGGAAGCAGACCCTGCGGTTGTCCTCGCCGCCACCCGTGCTGCGGCAGGTGTAGCCGTCCGGGCAGGAGCCCTGAGCGGTGTCCCCCTCCTCGCACGAAGGGAAGCAGCTCATCCCCTCCGTGCTCTCGAAGCTCGCGCAGACAAAGTCCACGTCCTCGTCCTGATCGCCCTCGCAGTCGGTGTCGGTCTCGCAGTCCCAGGTGCAGAAGCCCTGCCCGGACTTGTCGAGGCAGACGGCGTCGACCTCCTCGGGGACGATCCCCGAACAGTCATCGGGGACATCACAGGCGGCGTACACGCCGTTGTAGTCAGGGCCGCAGGCGAGATTGAGGAGGAAGAAGAGGATCAAGGAGACTCCAGCTTGAGGGCACAACACGAGCCGGGCCCCCATCTGGACCCGCTCGCTACTTGTGTCCCACCAGCGAGGTCACCCTTGCGCCGAGCGACACACTTTCGCCCGCGCCAGCCCGGCCTCAGCGCAGCGCGTCCAGCACGGACACCATCGGCGAGACCACGTTGGCGCCCAGCTCCATGGCGCGCTCGGGGCTCCAGCCCAGCTCGGCGTCGGGGTGGTTGTTGTCGTCCTTGAAGGGCATCTCCAGGGTCATGGCCAGGCAGTCAAAGCGCTGGGCGACCTGGCTGGTGCACATGGTCATGTTGGCCTTGCCCGGGGCATCCTTGGGGTAGCCGTGCTCCTGCTGGAAGGCGGGGTCGGCCTGCTCGTAGACGTTGCAGAAGTCCTGGGTCAAAGTCTCCAGGCGCGGGGTCCACCCGGCGATGCCCTCGGCGGCGGCGATGAAGTTGTAGGGCAGCTCCTCGTCTCCGTGCACGTCCAGGCAGAAGTCGCAGCCCAGGCGGTCCATGGCGTCGCGCACGAGCTTGACCTCGGGGCTGCGTTCCATCGTGGGGTTCTCCCACTCGCGGTTGAGGTTCGCGCCGCTTGCGTTCACGCGCAGGTGACCTCGGGCGGACCCGTCGGGGTTCATGTTGGGGACCACATAGAGGGTGGCGTTGGTGAGCAGCTCGGTGACCTGGGGGTCCCCGTCCTCCTCCTCCTGACCGTCCAGCAGGCGGCCCAGGAAGCCCTCCATCCACCACTCGGCCATGGACTCTCCGGGGTGCTGGCGGGCGATGACCCAGAGCTTGCGGGGGCCGCTGCCCAGCACGAGCATGTCCAGATCCCGCCCGTCCAGGGTCTGCCCCAGGGTCTCCATGCGCGCGCCGCAGGCCTGGGCGTTGGCCAGCAGGTTGTGGTGGCGCTCCTGGCTGTAGGGGGCGAAGTAGGCGACCCAGACCACGTTGGCCTCGGGCTGGAGCTGGATGGTGAGCACGCCGTCGGCGTAGCTGGTGGGGACCTGCAGCCACTCCTGGCGGTCGGAGCTGGCGCGTGCCTGGTAGCCGGGCCAGGCCGAGGGGTAGCTGGCCTTCCCGGCGTTCTCGATGCGCAGGGTCACGGCGCGGGAGGCCACCCCGCTGAGGCGGAAGTGGAACCACTGCATGTGCTCATCCCCGGCGTCGGGGCGGATGGCCAGGCGGGCGGTGTCGCCGTCGATGCCCAGGACCTGGATGTTGCCGGAGTCGAAGTTGGAGGAGATGTGCACGGGGGCTCCTTGGTTGGCAGAGAAGCTATCCGCTGGGGGTGGCAGCGGTACACTGTTCGGACACCGGAGCGTTGAAATGCTGAGCTTGTTCCTGTTGCCCCTGCTGGCTCAAGACTCCCCCGTGGCCGGCCTGGCCATGACCGACTTGATCGAGACCCTGCCGGCCTGCACCCCCAAGACCAGCGCGGCGCCCACGCTGGACCTGCAGAAGAGCTGCGTGGCGGGGGCCTGCGAGGGCATGAGCATTCAGCAGCTCACCGAGGCCCTGGGCGAGCCCACCTGTGAGGGCGGCAAGGACACCGTGACCCAGGGCTCCACCTTCTGCGATTGGCCCGGAGGGATCTCCGGGCACTACCGCGAGGGCGAGACGGGGCCGGGCTCATTGTTCGTGGAGGACCCGGCGCACCGCAGCCCCGAGGGCTACGGCGTGGGCAGCTCGCTGGCCTGCTTCATCCAGGACTACGGCGACGGCGCGAGCTCGGTCGAGGTTCGGGTGCTGGACGGCCGGCTCTACATCACCAGCCTGCGCCTCAAGGAGCCGCACATCAGCGTGAGCGCGGGCCTGGACGGCGTGGTGACGAAGATCCAGCTGAACTGAGCGCCCCCTACTTGGCGGCCGTGGGCGCAGCGGCGCCCGCGTTGGCACCGGTCATGCCCTCCATGCGCGCCTGCAGGGTCCCCAGAGCGCGGGCCCGCTCGAGCGCCGGGTTGCGCAGCAGGGCCCGCAGACGACCGACGCCCACCTTGGCCATGGCGGCGAAGGGGCGGGCATAGTCGGAGGTCGCGGCGTCCACCACGCGGCGGTCGATCAGCACCTTGAGCAGGGGGCTGGGGAAGCGGCCCGACTTGGCGAGGTAGAGCAACACGTTGGTGTAGGTGTCGTTCTTCTCGAAGTACATCTTGTCGTAGATCTCGTCCTTCTCATCGTGGACGAGGCCGTCGCGCATGGCGAGCGTGTGCAGGCTGGTGCCCGGGTAGAAGATCACCGAGAAGGCCTGCAGGCGGTAGGGCTTGGGCAGCTCCGCGACCAGACGCAGGGTGTCCAGCTTGTCCTCGATGGTCTCGTAGGGCAGGTCGTAGATGATGTCGTACTGCGGAGGCGCGGTGCGGTCGGCGTACTTGGTCAGGATCTCGGCGCTGCGCAGGACCTTCTCGTTGCCCATGGTCGAGCGCTTCATGAGCTTCTGGATGCGCTTGGAGCCGTGCTCGATGCCCATCTGGGTGCAGTGCAGGCCGGCGTCCACCAGGGCGGCGTACTTCTCTTCGGTGATCGTGCCGGGGGAGCCCAGCAGGTAGAAGGGGTCGCCGATGCGCTTCTTGTACTGCTCGGCAAAGTTCAGCATGTCCGGCAGCGGCCGGCCAAAGAAGCTGTCGTCCGAGAACCAGATGAAGTTGATGAAGGGGTAGGCCGCCTTGGCCTGCTCCAGCTCCTGGATGACGTTCTCGACGCTGCGGTAGCGCACGTAGCGCTGGCGCTTGTAGAGGTCCCGGTAGAAGCTGTTGCCGCAGTAGGTGCAGGCGTGGGGGCAGCCGCGCCCGGTCATGGTCTGGTAGCCGATCTTGCCGAACATCCGGCTGACCGTGCCGTTGTGCAGGTAGCGCTGCAGCAGGTCGGAGGTCAGCGGGAGGAGCTGGCCCTCGAAGAGGATGTGGTGGTCGTCCAGCCCGAAGTCCGGGAAGGGGTACTGGTCCAGGTCCTGCTCCAGGCTCCCGGACACGTTGCGCACGACCTGGTCGCCCTTGCGCCACACCAGGCCCTTGATGTCGTGGAGGTCATCGGCCTTGCCGGCCTCCAGGCGCTCGCAGAGCTTGAGGATCAGGTCCTCAGCGTCGCCGATGGCCACGTATTCGGCGTGCTTGGCGCACTCGTCCGGACGCACCGAGGGGTGGAAGCCGCCCCAGATCACGGGGGTCCCGTGGGCCTCGCGCGCCGCGTAGGTGAGCTGCCTGGCGGTGTCGAAGTAGTGGGTCATCAGGGTGATGCCCAAAAGGTCCGTGTCCCGCGTCAGCTCGATGAACTGCTCCATGACCTCGGCGGGGTAGCGCTCTTCCGACATGTTGATGTGGGTGAACTCGCCGTCTCCAGCGAAGTCCGGCATGCAGATGAAGCGCACCTGGTGGCCGGCTTGCTTGAGCACGGCGGACAGGGTGCGGAGGCCGTAGTTGGTGATGTCCGGGTAGGGACTGACCAGCGTGACGTGCATGCGCTCTCCAGAGTGACGCGTCCCCCAAGCTACGTGGGGCTTGGGGGAACGTCAATGAGTTCGTCCTCTCTCCGGGGATGTCCCCCGGGGATCACAATGGCCCGGGGGGGCCATCGGGGCTCAGGACCAGCCGTCCTTGAGCTCCACCAGGGTGACCACGTCGTTGGCCAGGTGGACCTCCTTGCGGAAGAGGACCTCGGCCTTGTACTCGGTCTTGGAGTTGGGCTCCCAGACGATGTGGGTGTCGACCTTGCCGTCGTCGTCGGAGTCGTGGCCCTCAAAGCGGTAGACCAGGATCTCCGAGCGGGTGACGCTCATGTCGGCGCCCTTGCGCTTGTCGTAGGGGGAGCCCCAGGACATCAGCACCTTGTCCTTGGTCCAGCCCTCCTGGACGTCGCCCATGACGATGGCCTCGCGCTCGTCGGCCTCGTACTGGTAGAAGCGGTCCCACAGGCCCTGCTCCTTGAGGTACGCGTCGCGCTCCTCCTGGGTCTTGAGCTTGAGGTAGGTCTTCTTCATGTCCTCGTCCATGAAGGGACGCAGGGCGTAGTAGTGGTCGAACTCGGTGTCCGAGAGGTGCTTGACGCGCTTCTCCCAGCAACCGCCCATCATGCTCAGGGCCAACAGGGCAATCATGCCGTTCATCTGGGGGTCCTCCTTTGGAGCGCCTCTAACGCGCTGGTTGTGTGGGAGCAGTGAACACCCGGGGGTCCAGGACACCCAGAGCGTCCTCCGAGGTCCATCCCCGCCGCCCGTCCAGGGTCTGCACCTGAACGGCTCCGTCCACGGTCGGGCCCAGCGTGACCTCGCTGTGGGGAGGGAGCTCAAAGAGGGTCAGGCCACCAGCGGGCTGGGCGGTGAGGACGGCACCGGGGGCCAACACCAGCGCCCGCTCCCCCCACCCGGAGACCTGGAGCTGCGCCTGGAGGCCGAGGGCCGCGCCCAGAGGGGCCAGCGAGAGCGCCGCCACCAGCAGCTCCCGGCGACCCTGAATCCGCCAGATCAGCAGGGAGAATCCGGCCAAGGAGAGGAGCAGGACGCCGGTCCAGCCGGCGCGGTCGGGGGCGAGCAGCGGGGGGCTGTCCGGGTGGGCCTGGCGCTGGGCGAGCTGGGCCTTGAGGGCGCCATCGTGGGGGCGCAGCATCAGGCCGCGGCGGAAGGCCAGGACCGCCAGATCCTCGCGGCCGGACTCCAGCGCCTGGACGCCCTGGTTCCAGTGGGCGTCGGCGTTCACGGGGGGCTCCTGCGCGCGCGCGGCGGGGCTCAGCAGCAGCATCAGGGCCAAGAGAGCGCTCATGGTGCGGCCTCCAGCAGGGCCACGCAGAGGCGGCGGGTCCGTTCCACCAGCTCCCCGGGGTCGGCGGCGCCATAGCGAGCGGCCTGGAGCTCGCCGAAGAGCCCAGGGTCGGGGAAGGAGGCCAGATCCTGGCCCTGGAGCACCCCGGCAGACCGCCCGGTCGCCAGGGCCCCACAAGCCCGCAGCAGCTCCATGGCCCCGGCGAGGTCACCCGTCTGCAGCCCAGCGATGCGCGCGCGCAGCTCGGCGTGGGGGTCGGGCTCGGGCTTCATGCGCCCGGAGAGCTCCCGACCAAGCTGCACCAGCAGTCCGAGCACCGGGAGCACCATCAGCAGCAGGGCCAGCGGGTGCGTGAGGGAGAAGGCCTGGGAGCGGGTGGGCTGGGGGCGGCGCTCCAGGCTGGGCAGGGGCTCGCCCTCGGGGCTCTGGGGCTGCGCGGGGCCGAAGTCGACGACCTCGGGCTCCAGCTCGGCGCCGGCGAGCACCTCGATCTGCGCGGGGCGGGTGCTCAGGGTGCGGTACGCGCCGAGCTCGGGGTCGAAGACCTGGATCTCGATGGGCGGGATCTCCAGCACGCCTGGCTCGCTGGGCAGGATGGCGTAGGTGATGCGCCCCTGGCCCTGGTAGGCGCCGTCCTCGATCTGCCCGCTGGTGGCGGGGACCTCGCCAAAGACCTGGGCGCCCTCCAGGGTCAGCTCGGGGGGGATCCAGTCGCGGAAGCTGCCGTCCCCGCTCAGGCGGAGCTGGAGCTGGGCGCTCTCACCGGCGGCGACCTGATCCCGGTCCAGGGCGGCCTCCAGGGTGAAGCTGCCCACCAGCCCGCTCCAGGTGGCGGGGTCCTGGCCCTCGGGCAGCGGCTGGATCTGGAGCGTGGGGCTCTTGCCCGTGAAGATGCGCGGCTCGGTGCGCACGAAGAGGCCGCGGCCGGAGACGGGGATCTGGAGGGTGAGCACGGCGCTGGACAGGGTGTGCTCGCCCGGCTCGCTGGCGATCAGCGGGATGTGCACCCGGTAGGTCGCCACGCGGGCGCCCTGGACGCTGCTGACAAACTCCTCGCTGACGCCCTGGGCCAGGGGGTCGTCGGCCAGACCGGTGAACGCGGGCAGCTTCCAGCGGCGGTCGTTGGCGCGCAGCTCGGTGCGGAGCTCGCCGCTGTAGAGCAGGGTCTGGCCCACCCAGGCGCGCTCGGTGCCGAAGCTCACCGACAGGTCCTCGCTGGCGGCGCTCTGCTGGGGCCCGACCTGGATGGCCAAGGGTTCCGAGGCGGTGGACCCGACGGTGACGGGGCCCAGGGTGTAGCTCCCCTCCCGCGTCCCCTTGAGCTGGTAGGTGAACACCCAGTGGACCTGTTGGCTCTGCTGGCCGTTCACCCACGAGAAGCTCTGGGAGAAGGTGGGCGGGCCCAGGAGCTGGATCTCCAGCCCCTCCACCGGGGGGATCGCCGGACTGGGGGGCTGCTGGGGGCTCTCCACGGAGACCTGCAGGCGCACGGCCTCCCCCACCGAGAGCTTGGGGGTGTCGACCAGCAGGCTGACCTCGCCGGCGATGGCGAGCTGGGACAGGAGCAGGATCACCAGTCGCGCCCTCCACCCTTGCCGCCGTAGGCCGCCCGCGGGCTCCCCTCCTCCACCGAGTCCAGGATCTCCCGCGCCTGGCTGGGGCGCATGCCGCCGGGGCCGACGGGCGCATCGTCGGGTTCACCGCTCTGGTCCTCTGCGGGCTGTGCCTCTCCGCTCTGGGCCTCCCCGCTCTGGCTGGGGTCGCCGCTGTCCTGGGTCCCCTCCCCCTCTCCGGCCTCGGGCCGGGCCTCCTGCAGGCCGTCATCGGGGGTGGGCGTGCCCTCGCCGGAGCGACCGCCGGCCTGCTCACTGAGGCCCGTGTCGGGCTCGTCGGGGTCGCCGCCTTCGGGGGGCTGCTGGGTGGGGTCCTGGCCGCTGCGCTCCGGGCTCGCACCGGGATCTCCGCTGTCTCCCTGGCCCATGCCCTCGCCGGCCTGGGGCTGCTGCTCCTCCTGGCCTTCGCCCTGCTGCGGCTCGCCCTGCTCGCCCCCTTCTGGCTGCTGCTCGCCCTGATCCGGGTGGTCCTGCTCCTGGGGATCCTGCTCGGGGGGCTCCTGGGGCTCGGGGGCACGGCGCATGCTGAGCTCCTGGGTGAGCTGCTCGACGGCCTGCTGGGCGCCGGGGTCCTGGGGGTCCTCCAGCAGGATGCGCTGCTGCGCGCTGAGGGCGTCTTCGAGCTTGCCGGCCTGGTAGGCGGCGATGGACTGGTTGTGCAGGGCGGCGGTGCGGGCGCTGCGCTGGCGGGCCCCGTCGGCGATGAGCCCGTAGGTCTGGGCGGCGGCCTCGTACTGCTGCAGGCCGTAGAGGGCCTCAGCGCGGGCCCAGAGGGCGTCCACGTCGCGGGGGTCGTCCTGGAGCGCCTGCTCGGCCTGCTGGAGCGCAGCGCCGTACTGTCCGCGCTCGAGCAGACCCCGCATGTCCTCGGCGGCGGCAGCCAATGGAATCAGGAGCACGAGCAGGGCCGGCCAGGGCAAGCGGTGGGCCCAGGGTGCGGGGCGATCCCGCAGCCCCGTCGACAGGAGGAGGAGGAGGATCCCGGCGGCCAGAGGACCCTGGAACACCTCATTGGGGATGCGCTCGCGCTCCACCTGCCCGAGCTGTCGGGTCAGCGAGGTCCCCACGGCGCTGGCCAGGGCCCGGCTGTCCTGCCCGCCGGGGACGCTCTCGATGTAGGAGCCGCCGGTGGCCTGCGCGATGGCCTGGAGGGTGGGCTGGCCCAGGCGGGAGACGACGACCTTGCCGTCGGGGCCGCGCTTGAAGCCGCCCTCGGGCAGCGGGATGGGGGCGCCGTCCTGGGTGCCGACGCCCACCACGAACACGGGGATGTGGCGGGCCTGGACGCGGTCCATGGCCTGGTCGAGGGCCTGGCTGCGGTGGTCCTCGCCGTCGGAGAGGATCACGATGGCCTGGGCGCCGGCGCCCTCCTCGGAGAGCAGGTCCACGGACTGCTCCAGCGCCGCCCCCAGGCTGCTGCCCTGGGCCCGCATCTGGGTGGTGCGCGCGGTCTGGAGCATGTGCTCCAGCACGCTGTGGTCGGTGGTGAGGGGGGCCCGCGGGTAGGCCCCGGCGGCGAAGATGACGAGCCCGATGCGGTCGCCGGGCATGGCCTGCACGAACTCCCAGGCGTCCTGCTGGGCGCGGGCCAGGCGGCTTGGGGCGACGTCCTGGGCGTCCATGGAGCGGGACAGGTCCAGGGCGACCACGATCTCGGCGTGCTCGGCCTGGGACTCGCGCCAGGTCTCGCCGAGCTGGGGGCGCGCCAAGGCGAAGGCGCAGAGGGACAGCCCGAGCATCAGGAGCAGGGACTGGAGGGCGCGGCGCAGAGGCAGACCGCGGCCCAGCTCGCGCTCCAGCAGCCCGGCGCCCATCAGGCGGTTCAGATCCCGGTGTCCTCGCCGATGGGACCAGAGCAGCAAGGCGCTCAGGGGGAGCAGGAGCCACAAGAGGTGCAGCCAGGGTGCCGCGGCAAAGCTCATGGCAGCCTCCTCAAGAGCGTGTGGCTCAAGAGCAGCTCGGCCATCAACATGGCGAGGCCGGGGAGCAGGGCCAGGTGCAGCTTCTCGTCGCGGTGGACGAAGGTGCTGACTTGGGCGGTGGTGGTCTCGAGCTGGTCGATGGTCTCGAAGATGGCCTGCAGGTCCTCGGCGCTGGCGGCGCGGTAGAAGCGGCCCCCGGTGCCCTTGGCGATGGCTCGGAGCATGGGCTCGTCGATGCCGTCGCGGGTGTGCATGCCCATCATCCCGGCGATCCCCCCGGCCCGGCGGGGAGGCGCGCCCACGCCGATGGTGTAGACGCGGATGCCCAGGGTGGCGGCGGCCTGGGCGGCGTCCATGGGCTGCGGGGGCTGGGGGACGGTGTTCTTGCCGTCAGTGATCAGGACCAGGACCTTCTCGGGGGCGTCCAGGTCGGCCAGGTCCCCGGCGGCGACGGCGATGGCGTGCCCGATGGCGGTGGCGTTGCTGCCGGCCAGGCCGATGTCGACGTGGGCGAGGATCTGCAGCAGGGCGTCGTGGTCCTGGGTCAGAGGCACCTGGGTGAAGGCCTCCTCGCCGAACACGACCACGCCGATGCGGTCGTAGGGCCGGCCGCGCACGAAGTCCATGGCGGTCTCCCGGGCCAGCGACATGCGCGTGCGCCCACTGCCGAGGTCCTGCGCCTCCATGGTCTGCGAGGTGTCGATGGCGAGCAGGATGTCCAGGCCCTCGGACTCGACGACGACCTCCTCGCGGGTGGTCTGGGGGCGGGCCAGGGCCAGCAGCAGGAGGCTCAGTCCCAGGGCGCGGAGGGCGGCGGGCAGCCAGCGCAACAGGCTCCGGAGGCTGCGTTGAGGGCGCAGCGCGGCCAGTGAGGCGACCCGCAGACGCGCCCGCCCCCGCCACGACCACCACAGGGCCAGGGGGATCAGGGGCCAGGCGGCCAGGACCCAGGGGTGTTGGAGGCCCCAGCTCACAGGCCCCTCCGGGTGCCGCGGAGCAGTGCGCTGAGCTGCTCGGTCCAGCGGGCGAAGGTCTGGGGTCCGGCCTGTCCGCCGGCGAACTTGACCTGGTCGGCGGCGCCCAGGAGCTGCTGGATGGTGGCGCGCCACTGCTGAAAGCGCGCGCTGTCCTGGAGGGCGGCGTCGAGCTCCGCGGTGGTGAGGCTCTCGGCCTGGGGCACGCCCATCGCGGCGATGTAGCGGCGGGTGATGCCGGAGAGCGCCAGGGCCTTGGCGTGGTCGCTGAGGCTGCCGTCGGCCTGCACCTGCGCCCAGTCGTTCTCGGCCTGGACGTGGGGCGGCGTGGGCGGCGGAGGCGGCGGCGTGGGCTTGGGGCGGCGCACCCACCAGCCCCCGGCGAGGGCCCCAAGAACAGCGATCAAGGGCACCCACCAGGGGATGGCCTCGGTGATCCGGAAGCGCTTGGGTTGAGGGAGGGGCTGTCCCAGGTCCACGGACACCAGGGGCTCACCGATGTCCAGATACAGCGGCGGCCCCACCACCTCGGACACCTCCCCCATCGGCGAGGTCACGCTCAGGCGGACGGGATCCAGGGCGTAGGCACCGGCGGGGCCCCGGTAGTCCACGCTCAAGCAGCTCACGTCCCCGTCCACCTGCACGCTGGGCTCGGACGCGCTGAGGCCGTCCACCTGGGGCAGATGGGGCTCCCAGGACCAGCCCGGCTCCGAGACGCGCACGCAGGCTCGCAGGGTGGCGGGCTTGCCCGCGGGCACCTGGCGGCTGACCAGCGAGCTGTCCAGCTCGACCACCCCAGGGGCGTCCAGGGGCTTGATGCGGCCGGCGCAGGCCAGGAGCAGCAGCAGGCTCACCGCTGCCCCCGGGACTCGAAGTGGCGCCGCAGGGCCTGGAAGGGGTCCTGGTCGGTGGAGATGGCGGCGGCCCGCACGCCGCAGCGGCGCAGCTCGGACAGGCGGGCGTCCACCGTCCGGCGGGCCCGCAGCTTGGAGAGGTCCACGAGCTGGGTGGCGCCGGTCTCCGCGTCCTGGAGCTCCACCAGACCGAGCGCGGGCGGTAGCACCTCGACGGGGTCGTGAAGCAACAAGGCGTGGACGCCATGCCGGCCAGCCAGAGCGGTGAGGGCGGGTTGCCAGGGGCCCGGATCCAGGAAATCCGAGACCAGCACGACCAGAGAGCGGCGCTTGAGGCGGCGGGTGAGGGCCTGGATGGCGGCGCTCAGGTCGGTGCCCTGGTCGCGGGGGGCCTCGGCGTCGAAGAGGCTGCGGATGATGGCCCAGGCGTGGGCCCGAGAGGCCCGGGGGGGCAGGTAGTCCAGAGGCTGCTCGGAGAAGCGAAGCAGGCCGACCTGGTCCCCGGAGTCGGTGGCGGCGTAGGCCAGACCGCCGGCCAGTCGGGCGAGCTGGAGGGCCTTGTCGGTGCGCCCGTCCGCGCCCCCAGAGCCGGTGAACATGGAGCCGGAGACGTCCACGGCGAGCACCAGGGTCTGCTGGCGCTCCTCGCGGAAGCGCTTGATGTGGGGCTTCTGGGCGCGGGCGGTGACCTTCCAGTCGATGTGGCGCACGTCGTCGCCGCGCTGGTAGGTGCGGACCTCCTCGAACACCAATCCCTGGCCCTTGAAGGCCGAGCGGTAGCGACCGCCAAGCAGCGTGTCGACCTTGCGCCCGGCCTGCAGGCTGAGGCGACGGAGGGCTCTGAGCTCGTCGGGGTTCAGCATGGGCTCAAGGGGTCGGCAGGGCTCCCAGGATGGCCGCGATGACCTGATCGGCGCTCTGGCCCTCGGCCTCGGCCTCGTAGGAGAGGAGGATGCGGTGGCGGAGGACGTCCGGGGCGATGGCCTTGACGTCGTCGGGGGTGACGAAGGCGCGGCCGCGCAGCAGCGCGTGGGCCCGGGCGCAGACGGAGAGCGCGAGGGTGGCGCGGGGGCTGGCGCCCACCTGGATCAGGGAGGCCAGCTTGCCCAGCTTGTAGGCGCCCGGGTCGCGGGTGGCCCGCACCAGATCGACCACGTAGCCCTCGACCACGGGCTCCATCCACAGCTCGTGGATCAGGGCCTGGGCCTGGATGAGCTGCTCGACGCTGCACACCGGCTGGGGCACCTGGCGCGGCTGGCCGGCCATGCGGAGGATCATCAGCTCCTCCTCCCGGCTGGGGTAGTCCACGCGCAGCTTGAGCAGGAAGCGGTCCGACTGGGCCTCGGGCAGGGGGTAGGTGCCCTCCTGCTCCAGGGGGTTCTGGGTGGCGAGCACCAGGAAGGGCCTGGGCAGCGGGAAGGTCTCGCCGCCGATGGTGACCTGGCGCTCCTGCATCGCCTCCAGCAGCGCCGCCTGGACCTTGGCGGGGGCGCGGTTGATCTCGTCCGCGAGCACCACGCCGGCGAACACCGGACCCTTGTGGGTGGAGAACTCGTGGGTGCGGGGGTCGTAGATCTGGGTGCCCAGAACGTCCGCCGGGAGCAGATCCGGGGTGAACTGGATGCGGGAGAAGCTCAGCTCCAGGGCCTGGGACAGCGCCTTGACGGCGGTGGTCTTGGCCAGGCCGGGCACGCCCTCCAGCAGCAGGTGGCCGTCGGCCAACAGGCCGATGAGCAGGCGGTCGACCATGTCGAGCTGGCCGACCACCACCCGGGCGATCTGCGTGCGGAGGGCCTCGAGCACCGGCGCGAGGGCCTGGACCTTGGGGGTGGCAGCGTCGATGCGCTCGCGTGCGGTGCTCATGTCAGTTCCCGTGCAGCTTGTCCATCCAGCGCTCCCAGATGGGCTTGTCCTTGTCGGCGACGGGCTTGTCCCCCAGCTCGCCGAGCTGACGGATTAGCGCCTCCTCCTCCTCGCCCATCTTCTTGGGGACCTCGACCACGACCTGGACGTGCTGGTCCCCCTGGCCGCGGCCATGGATGCCCTTCACGCCCTTGCCGGCCAGGGTGAAGACCTTGCCGGAGGGGGTGCCCTTGGGCAGCTCCAGGGTCTCGGTCCCGTAGACGGTCGGCACGGTGATCTCAGCGCCCAGGCAGGCCTGGGGGTAGGACATGGGCACCTGGCAGAAGATGTCCATGCCGTCGCGCTTGAAGAACTCGTGCTTGCGGACCTGGATGGTGACGTAGAGGTCGCCTGGGGGCGCCCCCTTCTCGCCGAGCTCGCCCTTGCCGCGGTCCCGGATCTGCATGCCGTTGTCCACGCCGGCGGGGACCTTGACGGTCCAGCGCTCGGTCACCTTCTTGCGGCCCTTGCCGTTGCAGTCCCCGCAGGGGTCCGAGACGGTCTGGCCCTTGCCGCCACAGTGGGGGCAGGTGGTGCGGATACGCAGGAACATCTGCTGCTGGATGACCTCGCCGCGGCCGCCACAGGTGGCGCAGGTCTTGAGGTCGGAGCCGGGCTTGGCGCCGCTGCCGTCGCAGGTCTCGCACCAGGCGTGCTTGGGGACCTCGATCTCCTTCTCGACGCCGTTGATTGCGTCCATGAAGTCGAGCACCATGCGGTACTCCAGATCGGCGCCCCGGCGCGGGCCGCGGGCTCCCCCACCCCGCCGACCGCCGCCGCCGAAGAGGTCGCCGAAGATGTCGCCGAAGTGGGAGAAGATGTCTCCCATGTCCTGGAAGCCGGGGTTGTAGCCCTGCCCCTGGAGCCCCTGGTGGCCATAGCGGTCGTAGACCTGGCGCTTCTGGGGGTCCGAGAGCACCTCGAAGGCCTCGCCGGCCTCCTTGAACTTGGCCTCGGCCTCGGGGTCATCCGGGTTGCGGTCCGGGTGGTACTGCAGAGCCAGCTTGCGGAAGGCCTTCTTGAGGGTCTTCTCGTCCGCATCCCGCTCAACGCCCAGGACCTCGTAGTAGTCGCGCTTGCTCACCGCATCTCCCTGCAAAGGCCGCCCGCTTCATCGGGGGCCCGGAACGCAGACGCAGCCACCAGGACACCCGGTGGCTGCGTGTTGTGGGTAGACCGAGTCGGCTCAGGCCTCCTCGAACTCCGCGTCGATGACGTCGTCGTCACCACCATCGCTGCCGCCAGCGGCGTCCGCGGGGTTGGGGACGGGGCCAGCGCCGGGAGCGCCGCCGCCCTGGTACATCGACTCGGCCAGCTTGTGGGAAGCGGCCTGCAGGGTGTCGAAGGCGCCCTTGAGGGTGTCGACGTCGTCGGAATCCAGCGCCTCGCGGCCCTGGGCGACGGCCTCCTCGATGGACTTCACGGAGTCCTCGGGCAGCTTGTCCTTGTTCTCGTTCAGGAGCTTCTCGGTCTGGTAGACGAGGTTGTCCAGGTTGTTCCGGGCCTCGACCACGTCCTTCTTGCGGGCGTCCTCGGCCGCGTGGGACTCGGCCTCCTGCACCATGCGCTCCACCTCGTCCTTGGACAGGCCGCTGGAGGAGGTGATGGTGATGGACTGCTCGGTGCCGGTGGCCTTGTCCTTGGCCTTGACGTTGAGCAGGCCGTTGGCGTCGATGTCGAAGGTCACCTCGACCTGGGGCATGCCGCGGGGAGCGGCGGGGATGCCGTCCAGGCGGAAGTTGCCCAGCATGGTGTTGTCCTTCGCGAACTTGCGCTCGCCCTGGTAGACCTGCACGTCCACCGCGGTCTGGTTGTCCTGGGCGGTGGAGAAGATCTCGGACTTGCTGGTGGGGATGGTGCTGTTCCGGGGGATCAGCACGGTCATCACGCCGCCCAGGGTCTCGATGCCCAGGGACAGGGGGGTGACGTCCAGCAGCAGCATGTCGGTGACGTCACCGGAGAGCACGCCGCCCTGGATAGCGGCGCCCAGGGCCACGACCTCGTCGGGGTTCACGGAGCGGTTGGGCTGGCGGCCGAAGAGCTTGGAGACCTTCTCCTGCACCATGGGGATGCGGGTGGAGCCACCGACCAGGATGACCTCGTCCACCTCGTTGGCGCTCAGGCCAGCGTCCTTGAGGGCCTGGCGGCAGGGGGCCAGGGTGCGCTCGATGATGGGGTCGATCATGCGCTCGAAGGCGGCCCGGCCCAGATCCCGGATGAGGTGCTTGGGGCCGGAGGCGTCCGCGCTCAGGAAGGGCAGGTTGATGTTGGTGGTCGGGCTGGAGGACAGCTCGATCTTGGCCTTCTCGGCGGAGTCCTTGAGGCGCTGCAGCACCATCTTGTCGCCAGCGACGTCGATGCCGTGCTCGTCCTTGAACTCCTTGATGAGCCAGTCGATCAGGGCCTGGTCGACGTCATCACCACCCAGGTGGGTGTCACCAGCGGTGGACTTGACCTCCACCACGTTCTCGGCGACCTCCAGGATGGAGACGTCGAAGGTGCCGCCGCCGAAGTCGTAGACCGCGACGATCTGCTCGTCGGTCTTGTCCATGCCGTAGGCCAGGGCCGCGGCGGTGGGCTCGTTGATGATGCGCTTGACCTCGAGGCCGGCGATCTGGCCAGCGTCCTTGGTCGCCTGGCGCTGGGCGTCGTTGAAGTACGCGGGGACGGTGATGACCGCCTCGGTCACGGGCTGCCCCAGGTACTTCTCAGCCTGGGCCTTGAGCTTCTGCAGCACCATCGCGGAGACCTCGGGGGCGCTGTACTGCTTGCCCTGGACCTCCACGCGGCAGTCGCCGCTGGCGCCCTTCTTGACGGCGTAGGGGACACGGTCGATCTCCTTCTGCGCCTGGTCGAAGCGCAGACCCATGAAGCGCTTCACGGAGAAGACGGTGTTCAGGGGGTTGGTGATGGCCTGGCGGCGGGCGGTGACGCCCACGAGGCGGTCGCCGTCCTTGGTGAAGCCGACCACGGAGGGGGTGGTGCGGGCGCCCTCGTCGTTGACGATGACGGTGGGGGAGTCACCCTCCATCACTGCGACGACGGAGTTGGTGGTGCCCAGGTCGATGCCGATGATCTTGCCCATTGGAATCCTCTTCATCCGGCGGTGATTTCTCACGTGATGCCGGAGGCTTGGGTGATGTTTGGGGCCGCAGGGCCCGCTGACAGGCAACAGGTAGACGCGAGGTCTGGAGCGTCAAACAGAAAGTCCTCCAAAAAACCCAAGATGAGTCGGCCCTGGCCGGCTCACCGACGCGCCGAGGGCAGCTTCCGCTCATGTCCCCCCGGAGAGCCCGCGGGGGTGGTGGCCCCGGCCCCGCCGGGGCTCAGGGGGGTCGCGCACACGACCACCCACTCCCACCCTCACCACCGCCGAGGTCTCGGTGCGCAGACCTGCGCCCGAGACCCGGGAGTTCGGGCGGCCGAGGCGGTCGGTCCAAGCCAAAGAAGCGGCGAAGCC
>JAZAMN010000061.1:0-10957 GCA_036229005.1 Myxococcota bacterium | reverse complement strand
CAGTTGTTGCGCGGGATGGAGCAGTCCGGTAGCTCGTCGGGCTCATAACCCGAAGGTCGTCGGTTCAAATCCGGCTCCCGCATCCTACAGACACCCAGGCCTTCGGGCCTGGGTGTTCTGCTTTTGGGGTGCCGGTTTTTGTGAGGCGCTTCTGTGTCGCCGCAGGCGATCGATCCAGCGCCCGCGCAGAAAAGTCCGTGACAGAAACGCGTCACCTGTTATGTAGAGGGGGCTGCGAGCGAGAGCACGCTCGGGGCACTGAGCGGCAGGGCGGCCTACCGACCAGTTGTTGCGCGGGATGGAGCAGTCCGGTAGCTCGTCGGGCTCATAACCCGAAGGTCGTCGGTTCAAATCCGGCTCCCGCATCCTACAGACACCCAGGCCCTCGGGCCTGGGTGTTCTGCTTTGGGGGCCCTGACTCCGAACCTTGGCATAGGACCCTGGCTCGGGCCGCCGTGCTCAGCGCCCGGTCTTGAGCGCCGCGCGCACGCCGGCCACGCACTCCGCCTCGGTGGGGAAGCCCCGGTCGCGGTCCTTCCGGGCGACGGTCCGGCCATCCACTCGCAGGGCAAAGACGGCGGGCCGGCCAGCCACCAGCGTCACCCGCTTGCCCAGCGCCTCGTGGACCGCCTGGACCACCCTCCTGGCCCGGGGCTCGAAGCCGCTGGCCTCGCAGTACTCAAGCTCGATCCGCTGCATCGTCGCCTCCGGTGGTGTGGCTGTGTCGTGTCGTTCAGGAGCCCGCGCTCGGCGAGTCAGGCCCGTCGGCCAACATCTCCAGATCGCTCGGGCGCACAAAGCCGCCGTCCAGCAAGCGCCAGAACACAAAGCGCAGAACCCGCTCCGGCGGCGCCTGGAAGCCACGGTCGGGCTCTCCGGTCCACTCGCCCAGGCCCACCCAGTGCAGGCGCTGCTGATCTGCGTCCAGGGCGAGCCAGTCGCCGTCGGCCTCGTAGAGCACCCACCAGTCCGGGGCGGCGGCGGGGAGGGGCTCAAAGAACTCGGGAAGAAAGCTGCCCGGGGAGATGTCCCGCAGGCGGTGCCCCCAGGGGCTGGTGCCCGACCACTCGCTGCAGAGGTTCACCGGCCCCAAGCTGCGCGCCAGCCACCCCAGCGTGCCGGGGGCATCGCACTCCAGGCGCCCCACCGAGCTCCCGATGCAGGGGCCCTCCAGGTGCTCGGGCCGACCGTGCAGCGGGAAGCGCAGCGCCCAATGGTCCCGGTAGTCAAAGCGGGAGTGCTCGAGCACGGGTGTCCTCGCTTGCAGGGAGCTCTGTGCCCAGGAGAGCGCGGGGGGCGTGGATCTCCAGACGGTGGGCCAGGCGTGGAAGGCAGCGACCAGCCCCTCGGGACAAGACCGGCGCTCCCGGGGGTTGAGGTGGTCCGGGTGGGAGGCCAGCACCTGCACGCCGGCGCCCATCCAGTGATCCCGCTCGATGCGCTTGAAGTCGGCCATCAGTGCGCCTCTGCCCAGGACCCGCCGTGGCCCATGTCGACCTTGAGCGGGACCTCCAGGGGGTAGGGGGCCTCCATGCACTCCCGGACGATGCGCTGGACGGCGTCCAGCTCGGCGGGGGGCAGCTCAAAGAGCAGCTCGTCGTGGATCTGCAGCAGCATCCGGGCCTCCAGCTCCTGCTCCCCAAAGCGCTGGTCGATCGCCAGCATCGCCAGCTTGCAGAGGTCGGCCGCAGAGCCCTGGATCGGCGTGTTCGCCGCGATGCGCTCCCCGTAGCTGCGCTCAGCGAAGCTCTTGGAGCTCAGCTCCCGCACCACCCGGCGCCTGCCCAGCAGGGTGGTGACCTCGCCCTTCTCGTGCGCCTCCGCGACGGCCCTCTCCACCCAGGACTTCACCCCCGCGTAGCGCTCAAAGTAGCGGTCGATCATGGCCTGGGCCTCTTTGCGCGGCATGCCGAGCTGCTTGCCCAGCGCGCTTGCGCCCTGCCCGTAGATGGTCGCGAAGTTGACCGTCTTGCCCACGTTCCGCTGCTCGGCGCTGACCTGGTCCGGGGGCACGCCGAAGATCTCGCTGGCGGTGCGGCGGTGCACGTCCTGGCCGGTCGCGAAGGCCTCTCGCAGGATGGGGTCGCCGCTGATGTGGGCCAGCACCCGCAGCTCGATCTGGCTCCAGTCCGCGCTCAGCAGCACCCAGCCCGGCCGCGGCTTGAAGGCCTCGCGGATGCGCTTGCCGTCCTCCGAGCGGATGGGGGTGCGCTGCAGGTCGGGGTCGGTGGTGATCAGCCGCCCGGAGACCCCGACGGTCTGCTGGAGGTTGCAGTGTACGCGCCCGTCGGGCTCCAGGGCGTCGCGGAGCACCTGGGTGTAGGTGTTCACCAGCTTGGTCAGCGCGCGGAACTCCAGGATCCGGGCCGCGATCTCGTGGTCGGCGGCCAGGGTCTCCAGGACCTCGGCGTTGGTGGAGTAGCCGGTCTTGGTGCGCTTGATGACCGGCAGGCACAGCTCCTCGAAGAGCACGGCGGCGAGCTGCTTTGTGGAGTTCAGGTTGAAGGAGCGGCCGGCCAGCGCGTGCACTCTCTGCTCCACCGCCTGGGCTCGGGTCCCGAAGTCCACCTGGAGGGCCGCAAGGTGCTCGCCGTCCACGCAGATCCCCAGCGCCTGCATGCGGCCCAGCACCTGGGCCAAAGCGAGGTCACGCTGGAGCTGTTCGGTGAGCCCCAGTTGCTCCAGCTTGGCGCGCTGCTTGGGGAAGGCCTGGCGCAGCAGGGCCGCCCGGTGGCCGAAGTGCTCGGCGACCGCCTGCAGCTCCAACTCGGCCAGGGCCCGCTGCGACTTGCCGCTGCCCACCAGCTCCTTGCGCCCCGGGAGCACCTTCTGGAGCTCGACGCGCAGCACCTGGTCCAGGCGGTGGGGCAGGTGGCCGGCGGGGTCCAGCAGGAAGCTGGCCAGGGCGGTGTCGCCGGCCAGTCCGCGGAGAGTGTGTCCTCGCCGATGGAGGGCGGTGTGGAGGTTGCGGAGCTGGTGCCCCCACTTGAGGCGGTGGGGATCCTGCAGGAAGGGGCCCAGAGCCTCCTCGTTCTGGGGCGTCCAGGGGACGAACGCGGTGGCCTTGGGGCGCGCCAGAGCCAGCCCGAACAGGGCGCCGGAGATGGGACCGGGGTCCTCGCTGGCGGGGAGGATGGCGATGGGCTGGTCGGTGGCCGCGAGCCAGGCCCGCAGGGCCTCGGGGTGGTCCAGGATCTCGACGGCGGGCAGATCCTCCTCCTCCTCCCGCACCGAGAGCAGCGAGAAGAAGTGGAGCTTGTAGAGGGCGTCGATGGGCTCCAGAGCGGGTGGGCTCACCGCCAGGTCCTGGACGCCGACGTCCATGGGGACGTGCTGATCGATGGTGGCGAGGTCACGCGAGAGCAGGGCCTGGTCGCGGAACTCCCGCAGGTTCTGCTGCTGCCGCCCCTTGAGCTGGTCGGTGGAGTCCAGGACGGTCTGCAGGTCGCCGAAGCGCTCGAGCAGGGTGGCCGCGGTCTTCTTGCCGATGCCGGGCACGCCGGGGATGTTGTCGGCCTTGTCGCCCATCAGGGCCAGGAAGTCGACGAAGCGCTCGGGGGGCACGCCCCACTTCTTGCGGACGAGCTCGGGGTCGTAGGTGATCTGCCGCATCGGGTCGATCATGCGGACGCGTTCGCCGACGAGCTGGGCGAAGTCCTTGTCCCCGGAGAGGATCTGCACCTCCATGTCGGCGGCCAGCGCCAGGCGGGTGAGGGTGCCGATGAGGTCGTCGGCCTCGTAGCCGGGGATGGCCAGGCGGGGGAGCCCGTGGGCGTCGACCAGGCGGTGGATCCAGGGGATCTGCTGGGAGAGCGCGTCGGCCATGGGCGGCCGGTCGGCCTTGTATTCGGGGTAGCGGACCGCGCGGAAGGTGGGCTTGGGCGTGTCGAACACCACCGCGCAGTAGTCCGGGAAGCGGCCCTCCAGCAGCTTGCGCAGCATGAGCGCGAAGCCGTAGGTGGCGTTGGTCGGCAGGCCATCCGGGGTGGAGAAGGTGTCGGGGATGGCGAAGAAGGCCCGGAAGATCAGGGCGCTGCCGTCGATGAGGACCAGGCGGGGGGTGGCCAAGGGGGCTCCGGTGTGGGGCCCCACGCTACCCCATCAGAAGGGGTGATCCGCCAGCACATACAGCTCCACGCCGAGCTCGCTGCCGGTGTCGTACTTCTCCCAGCCCAGGCCGACGTCGGCGCGCAGCACCGCGAGCTCCCGGACGTCGACGCGCAGGCCGGCGCCGAAGGTGGCGTGCAGGTGGTACCAGTCGTCGAGCTCGCCGGGGTCCCAGACGCGCCCGATGTCGGTGAAGGGCACGACCATGAAGTCCATGTCGTTGTTGAAGATCTCCCCCTGCCAGACGTGGACGCGCAGCTCCTGCTGCACCCAGGCGGAGTGGTTGCCGCGCAGGCGCTCCTCTGGCAGGCCGCGGAAGGCCCAGCGACCGCCGATGGTGCCGCGCCCCAGGCCACCGACGTAGGCCAGGTTCCAGAAGGGCTCGTCGCCAAAGCGCAGGTCCACGCTCAGGTTCGAGGCGGAGACCACGCGCTCGTGCAGGGGGACGAACGCGCTGGCGCTCACGTTGAAGCCGACCACGCTGTACTCGCTGAGCACGTAGGGGTGGCTCACCCGCCCGGAGGCGTTGAGGAAGGCGCCCCGGCTGGGGTCGATCTCGTTGTCGCGGGTGTCCCGGAGCATGCCCAGCGCGACGTAGGAGTAGCGGCCCCCATCGGCCCCCACGGCGACGCCGTCTTCCAGGTCCTGGGCCAGCAAGGTGTCCCCGGGGACGCGCACGTGCTCGTTGCGGAAGGACCAGGTGCCGAAGGCCTCCCAGTCACCCCAGAGGGGGTAGCGCAGGTCCTGGCGGAAGCGCACGCCGGTCTTCTTGTACTCGTAGTACTCCTCGGGCTGACCCTTGGAGATCGGCGTGTTGTTGCCGATGCCGTAGTAGGGGGCCTGAGACCAGTCGACGTAGCGGATGTCGCTGCGCCAGCGCCACTGGGTGCCCAGCAGGCCAGGGATCTCAAAGCGAAAGAAGTGGTTCGCGTAGCCGCCGGTGGTCTTGTAGAACTGGCCGCTGATGCGCAGGCGGTAGGGCTGCTCGGGGTCGGGGCTGGGGAAGATCACGCCGCCAAAGCCGCCGTAGCCGAACAGCAGGGTGGAGTCGTAGGAGAGCAGGGGCGCCGCGATCCACGCGGGCCGCATGTCGTCCTTGTCTTGGGGGGGAGGGGGGAAGGCGCCACCGCCACCGCCACCACCAAAGGCGAGGCTCACCAGGGTCAGCAGCATTCAGAGGACCTTGTTTCCATCGTTCGGAAGATAGCGAACGATGTGAATGGTGGCAAGCGCGCCGCGAGGGAGCTCAGTCAGCGGTCTGGTCCTCAAGCCAGGCGTCCTGTGACTCCATCAGGTCCTGGATGCCGCCACCCAGCACGCCGGCGATCTCGCTGTCCTCCAGGCCACCGGGCATCTCGGTCTGCTGCCAGTTCATGTGGTAGCGCCGGCTGCCGCCCTCGTCGGGGAGCCAGACGTCCAGGGCGTAGGACTGGAGCAGGTGGATCTTGTTGTCCAGCTCCTCGCTGCGGTCGATCTGGAAGGCCCGCGCGACGATCGCCTGCTCCCCGCTGGGGGTGGTGATCCACCGGAAGCTCTTGTCCGTCGCGTAGGTCATCTGCCCGTAGAAGAAGTTCTCCCGCCGGATGTAGTTGTGCGTGCGCATCTGGGAGCAGCCGCCGTCCAGCATGCACTCGGGGTCCCCCTCCACGAAGGTGCGCTCGTAGAGGTTGGGGCTGGAGCTCTCCAGCACCGTGCGGTCCTCGATGGCGATGATGTCCATGTGGTCCACCGGGGTCCACGGCGAGTGGTAGACCAGCCCGATGCCAAAGGTCTCGGTGGGGTCGCGGTCGTGCTCCACCAGGTCTTCGATGGACGCGCGGTCGAACGCCGTCACGATGTAGCTGCGCTCCTCCCAATCCAGCTCGGTGTCCACGTCGTCCGTCAGGTCGTAGAGGTCTGCGATCAGCCCCTCCATGGTGTCCTCGTCGTCCCACTGGGTCCACAGCAAGCGCGTGGTCTCATCCATGACCGGCGGTGCGAGCTCCGGCTCCGTACACCCAGAGAGGGAGAGGAAGAGGGTCAGGGGGGTGTACGGGCTCATTGGCTCACCTTCAACGCCGCCCTCTCGAACGTACGCATGTTGTCAGGCAGTGTACGCGAGGTCAGGCTGCTCATGACCCAGCCCGGGATCTCCCCGCCCGGGTCCGACACCGTGCGGTACACAAGCGAGCTGGGCCCCGAGGAGTTCGGGACGACCTCCCACATGCCGTAGGTGAAGGGGATGCGCACCGCGTCCGGCCAGGTCGTGGTGATGTGGCTGAGGTCGGTGGGGTAGGTGCTCGCGTCGATGGTCTGCCAGCTTCGGCGCAGGTGCCCGACGGTGCCGTCCGCGTTGATGGTGTTCACCGCGCGGTTGAACCAGTAGCGCTCGCTCACCGGCAGCATCTTGGGGGCCTTGGCGACCTGGTAGTAGTCCTCGCCGGCGGCGGTCTTGGACAGGGACTCGCTGGCGTGCAGGTTGGGGGTCACCCGATCGTGGTTGGCCACGTCGGAGATCAGGCCAAAGAGCACCTGGTCGTCGACCCCCGGGTCCAGCACCTTCTCGCCCATGAAGGCGTCGGCCCCCAGCGACGCGATGTGCTTCTTGTAGACCTTGAGGCCGTCTTCGGAGTCGGTGCTCACCAGGGTCCACCCCGCGCTGTCCAGCAGGGTCTTGTGCACGTCCGCTGCGTCCGCGGCCTGGACCGCAGGGCTCCCCACGGAGAGCAGGGCGGCCCCACCGGCGGCGAGGGCGAGGCAGAGGGCGAGGAGGCGGCTGCGCATGGTGGCTCCAACTGACCGGGGGTCACAATACCCAAGGGATGGGCAGAGTCCAAGCTCTGAGCGGCTACTCCGCCGTGGGGGCCTGGGGCGCGCCCGGACCGGCGACATCCCACAGCACCCGCAGCATCCACTCCATTCCGCGCTCTACGTTCTGGACGGAGATGCGCTCCTTGGGGCCGTGGAAGGTGGTGAGCTCCTGCTCGGCGACCTCGAAGGGGACCAGGCCGTAGGCCCGCGCGCCCTTGGCCCGCAGGTAGATGGAGTCCGTGAACCCCGGCGAGATGGCGGGGCCCGCGACCACGTGCTCGCGCCCGGCGGTCAGGTGCTGCACCATCGCGGCGTAGACCGGGTCGCCCTGCCACTCGGAGACGCCGGCCTCCTCCTGGGAGATGACCTCGATCTCCACCAGGGGGTCGCCGATGATGCCCTCGAGGTCGGCCAGCGCCTGCTCCACGCTGTGTCCGGGGTAGAGCCGGATGTCGAGCACGGCGCTGGAGACGCCCGGCACGATGTTCGGCGCGCGCGCCCCCTCCAGCCCCGTGACGTGCCAGGTGGTGGTCATGCTGGCCCGGGTCACGGGGTTCTCCGAGAGCTGGTCGTCCAGCACCACCGTGGCCAGCTTGGGGCTGGTCAGCACGGTGCGCTCGAGCCCGGCGCGGTCCAGGCCGGCGTTGTTCAGCAGCTCATACATCGCGGGGTGCCACAGCAAGGGCTGCGCGGCGTTGTGCTCGCGCACCTTGTCCAGGGCCTGGAGCAGCCGCTCGGGGGACTCCCGCTCCAGCACCGGCGTGCTCCCGTGGCCCGGCTCGCCCTGGGCGTTCAGGCGCACCCACAGCACGCCCTTCTCGCCGACGGACACCGGGTAGATGGTCTGCCCGTCAAAGAGCAGGTCCTGGACGCCCATCCCGCCCTCGTTGAACACGTACGCGCAGTTCAGCTCGTCCCAGCGGTGCTCCGCCAGGTGGCGCGCGCCCCCGTTGTCCACCTCTTCGTCTGCGACCGCCAGCAGGATGACCTCGCGGCGCAGCGGCACGCCCAGACGCTTGAGCCAGATGAATCCCTGGAGTTCCAGAACCCCCATGCCCTTCATGTCCAGAGCCCCTCGACCCCACACATAGCCGTCCTCAATGGCGCCGCTCAGGGGACCGGGGCCGCCCTCCCAGCGCTCGGCCTCCCAGGGCACCACGTCGATGTGGGAGAGCAGACACAGGGGCCCGCCGGCGCTCCCGTCACCAGGCAGCCGCGCCATCAGGTTGGCCCGGCCGGGGGCGTACTCCTCGATCTCGTAGGGGATGCCCTCCGCCGCGAGCCGCTCGCCCAGGAAGGTCGCGCCCTGCAGCTCGAAGGGCCCCGGGTTGCGCGTGTCCACCTGCAGGTAGGCGCTGAGGACCTGTACCGCCTCATCGCTCGCCGCCTCCCAGTCGAAGGCACCCAGCGGGTCTTCAGCCAGCGGGGTTTCTTGGGGGGCCGAGGCGTCGGGGGGCTCGGCGAAGCCGCTCAGGGCGGTCAGCAGGATCCAGGGGGAGGTCATCAGCGCTCAGCTCGGTCGGTAGGGGCCAGCCTCTCTCAATAGCCGACGCAGCGCCGCGTTGCCGGTGGCGAGCTGGCGGGACATCCCCGAGATCAGCAGCCTCCGGAAGGCATCGGCGGCGGGGGAGAGCTCAGTGAGCAGGGCCTGAAAGCGCTCCTTGTCCACCACGGCGACCTCGATGCGGGTCTTGGCCTCGCAGCTCGCCGAGCGGGGGTTGCCGCCCACCACGCCCATGTGCCCGACCACCGCGGGGGCCCGGAGCACCGCCAGCTTCTGGGCGCGCCCGCTGTAGTCCCGCTTGATGACCTGCACGGAGCCGCTGAGCAGCACCCACATGCTCCCGCTGGGATCCCCCTCGGTGCACAGCAGCTCTCGTCGGCGGAGGGAGGTGCGGGGGAGGCTCTCCAACACCTGGGCCAACCCCTCGGGGCCGCAGTCCACACCGTGCGTCCGCAGCAGCTCCTTGGCCACGGCGAGGTCACCCTTGGGCACTCAGGACCTCCCCGTCAGCAGGGACAGCAGGCCCCAGCGACGCCGCGGGGGGCGCATCTGCATCGGCCGGTCCATGGGTTCCCGCACCTGCTGCTCCAGCCAGGCTTTGCGCATGCCCAGGTTGGTCGACTGGATGCGGTCGGCCAGGGTGTGGATCAGGTGGGCCTGCATCGCGGCCAGGGTGCGGGTCCCGCGCGCCTGCTCCAGCAGCTCGGGGGTCAGGCGGATGGCCACAGTGTTGACCGCGGCGACCACGCTCGCGTTCCGCGGGGGCTCCACTGCGGCGTCTTCTTCGAGCTGGAACAGGGCCTCCTCGCCGCAGACCTCGCCCGGCCAGATCTCCCCGACCAGCACGGGCTGCCCGCCTTGGGACACGAACACCCGCAGCAGCCCGCGCACCACCAGCAGGGCGCCCTCGGTCAGCACCCCCTCTTCGCTGAGCTGCTCTTCGCGCAGCAGCTCCACCACGGGGGCGGCGGCCAGCAGCTCCTCCAGCTCCTGGGTGGGCAGGCCGCGGAAGGCGTGGATGCGCTCCAGGTCCGCGGTGGTCAGGCTCGTGTCGCTCACGGCGGGGATCCTACCCCGCTCCGGGGTGCGGAGCCCCACGCCTTGGTGTAGAACACCCGAATGACTGCTCTGATGCTCCTGATCGCCTGCGACGCCACCGTTGACACGGACAGCGCCGCCCCCATCGACGAGACCCCCTCCGCCCTCTGGGAGCCCGTGGGCTACTCGGGCGGGGCCTGCCCCAGCTTCTCCCCCGAAGAGGAGTGGGTGGACCTGGTGAGCGCGGAGCTGGATCGCAGCGTCCGCGTGCTCTACCCGGAGAATCCGCAGGGCGCGCCGGTCTGGTTCAACTGGCACTGGCTGGGGGGCAGTGCCAACCAGGCGGTCACCTACCAGGGGCTCTATGACATCGCCGACGCGGGCTACATCGTGGTGGTGCCCACCACCACCGGCAAGTTCGAGGGCATCTCCGAGTGGGGATTTGTGGACGGCCAGGACGACTCCTGGGATCTGGCGCTCTTCGACGACGTGCTGAGCTGCCTTGTGGAGCAGCACGACATCGATCGCAGCCGCGTCTACTCCACGGGCATGAGCGCCGGCGGGCTCTGGAGCACCCACCTGCTGGGCCGCCGCTCCGAGTATCTGGCCGCCGTGGCGCCGCTCTCGGGCGGCACCGGCATGTTCCAGAGCTACGACAAGCCCGAGCGCGGCGATCTCCCCGTGATGCTCACCTGGGGCGGGCCCTCGGACACCATCAACATCCTGGGGCAGCAGGTCTCCTTCGAGGAGGCCACCTTCGAGCTCCGCGACGCCCTGCTGGCCGACGGCCACTTTGTGGTCATGTGCGAGCACGACGACGGCCACACCCTGCCGCCGGTGAACCTGGAGCACGTCAAGCTCTTCTTCGCCGCGCAGCAGATGGGGGAGGACAACCCCTGGGAGGGTGGCCTGCCTGGGGAGCTGTGGAGCGCCTGCGAGATCGCCGAATAGGCTTGGTCTGTGGGGGGGCGGGTTATTGAGTAGGGGGCAAGCCCCCTACGCCGGCGAAGCCGGCTTACCCCCAGGGGGGACCTTCGCCAGTCCCCCCCAGGCCCCCCCCACGGCGTCGGGTCGCGTTCCGCGACCTGCACTTCGCCTCCATTTGCCACCGAGGCCCCAGGGGGCCCCTCTCCCCTTCGGGTCGGGCAAATGAAGGCGCAATGCAGCCCGAGGGGCCGACATGCTCCATGGTTGGAGGTGGCTGGGGGCGGGCGCTGGGGGGCCGTGGCGGTTCGATCCGGAGACGGCGCTGTTCTTGGGCGGACGGGTGGCTTGGTGGATGGGGGTGCCGGGTAGGAGCGCCTGGCTGTGTTTTTTGAGTAGGGGGCAAGCCCCCTACGCCGGCGGAGCCGGCTGACCCCCAGGGGGGACCTTCGCCAGTCCCCCCCAGGCCCCCCCCACGGCGTCGGGTCGCGTTCCGCGACCTGCACTTCGCCTCCATTTGCCACCGAGGCCCAAGGGCCTCTCTCCCCTTCGGGTCGGGCAAATGAAGGCGTAATGCAGCCCGAGGGGCCGACA
>JAZAMN010000060.1:0-17019 GCA_036229005.1 Myxococcota bacterium | reverse complement strand
AACCGACCGGGCCAGCCGAAGAGGCAAGCCGAACAGCTCAGCGGAACATCCGCCGGACCTCCTCCTTGTCGGAGGAGAAGGTGAACAGCAGCTCCAGCTCGACGGCGTTCTTGGGGTCCACGATCACCGGCTGCAGGATGCGCAGCGCCTCCACCTGGTCGGAGGAGAAGGACAGGGGCTCCACCAAGCGCGCGGCCTGTGCGCAGGTGAAGTGGTGGTGGGCCGCGGCGCTGCGCAGCACGTCGAGCTGGTCGGAGGAGAAGCTGGCGTCCTCCACCGCGCGCAGGATGGCGTCGACCTCCCGGGGCGTGGCGACCACCGGGCCGGGAGGGGGGGGCGGCGGGCCGGGGTCCTGGACCACCACGACGGTGCTCTGGACCTGGCTCTGCTGGCACTCCAGCGCCCAGCCCGAGAAGCGCGCGTAGAGGGTGCAGTGGTTGACCCCCTCGGAGACCCGCACGCTCTGGCCCATCACGCGCTCCCCCGAAGAGAGCAGGTCGAACTGGTGGCTGCCGGCGGACAGGCCGCTGGCCACGAAGCGGTCCTGCTCATCGACCCGCACGCGGCGCCCGTCCACGGTGGCCTCGAAGCCCGCGGAGGGCATGCCGGAGAGGGTGACCACCAGGCTGTTTCCCGGGGGCGGGGGCGGGGGAGCCCGGCGCTCGTCGACGTTGATCTCGATGGACACGCCGCCAGCGCCATCCCGCATGTCCACGCTCGCGCCGCCGGCGCCCGCCGACATCTCCACGCTCACGCTGTCCGCCTGCACCTGGACCTGCTCGGTGGTCTCCACGACCACCACGTCCTGGACGGGCGCGAGCTTGCTGCGGCTGAACTCGCGGAGCTCGCCCTTGTTCAGGCCCATGCGGACCTCGTCGTCGGCGAGCACGGCCACCCGCTGCTCGACCAGGATCTTCCCGCTGTACTTGGAGACCTGGACCAGGTGGCTGCCCTCGGGCAGGCCGGAGGCCGTGAAGGTCGCGGTGGGGCCGTCCCACTCGGTGCGCTGGCCGTCCACGAGCACGAACACGCCGGTGCGGTCCACCGAGACGTGGATGTCTGCGGCCTGGGCCGCGCTGGGGAAGAAGAGGGGGAGCAAGGCGAGCATCTCAGAGCCTCTGGCTTGGGTGAGGCCCCCATACCCGCGCGCGCCCCGAGAGCGTCCCCGGAAGACGGGCATTGTTGCATTCGGTCACACCCTCAGCGGGGCGACGGATCTAGGACCGCCCCACGCCGCCCGCGGTGAAGCGTTCGTCCCGGCCGGCGGCGCTCAGATCGCGGATGACGCCCTCGCCGCCGTTGTCCTCGGCTTGGCGAGCCAGCATGCGGCTGAGGGGCCAGATCGCCAGCAAGGTGGTGCGCCCGACCGCCGTCAGGGGCTCCCGATCCACCTCGTCCAGGAGCTGGGTGGGCCAGAGCAGCGCGTTCTTGAGGCCGGTCTCGCCAAAGCCCGGGCGCAGCGGGCCCATCACGTCCCCCGGCCAGGTCGCGCTCTGGGTGTCGTGGGGGCTGCGCGCCAGGCGCAGGAAGAGCTGCAGCGCCCAGTCGTCCAGCTCCATGGCCAGGTCCTCGGACAGGGACCACATCAGCTCGACCCGCCGGGGACCGCTGCCCAGCGCGGGCATCTCCCACTGGCGCATGCCGTCGCTCACCAGGGTCACGCAGCGGGCATCGCCGGGGGTCTGGAAGGCGTGCACCCGCAGCGGCAAGGGGGCGTCCAGGTCCTCGAAGCTGCGCAGCGGCGGCCCCAGCCGGGCCGTGAGCAGCTCCAACAGGTCGGCGGGCAGCTCGGTGGCCCCCAGGGCCTCGCGGGGGGCGGTCCAGTGGGAGTTCTCGTCGTGTTCGTCTTCGGCGTCGTCCCCCCAGCCCTCCAGGGCGGCCGCGTCCAGGTCCTGCTCCAGGACGGTCTCGCGGGGGGAGGTCGGCGCCAGGGTGACCTCGGCTGCGGGCTCCAGCCCCATCAAGCCCGCGGGCTCCGGGAGGTCGAAGGGGTCTGCTGGCATCTCCGGGGCTGCCGGGATCACCTCCTCTTCTTCCTCCTCCCAGACCGGCTCAACGGGAGCAGGTGGCGCCGGCGAGGGCAGGCTGGGCAGCTCCGCGGGGGGCGTGTAGCTGTCGGGCTGCAAGCGCAGCCAGTCCCAGGGGACCACGAGCTCCGGGAGCTGGCGGTCGCCCTTGATGCGGTCGGCGCGCAGCAGCGGCAGGCCATTGCGCAGGCCCACCGGGAAGAGCTTGAAGGCCATGGGCAGGCGGGGACCGGCCGGGAGGGCGTCGAGCTCGACCACGTTGCGGGGGCCGACGGGGATGTGCAGGTCGTCGGGGGCGGCCCGCAGATCCACGCGGCAGCGGTGCACCAAGCGCACAAAGTCGCCCAGCCCGGAGGCCATGCGGGCGAAGAGCTCGGGGGTGCCCAGCAGCTCGGCGTGGAAGGGCTCGGCCAGCATGGGGCCGACCATGTCCCAGGGGTCGCGGTAGTGTTGGAGGGCCCGGCCCAGCTCCCGCAGGCGCTCTCCGCGGGCGACGATCTCGACCACCTGGGGCGCACCGGAGAGCTCCACCTGGACCGCGCAGAGGCACGCGCCGCAGCTCAGCACGTAGGGGCGCGCCCCCCGGGTGCTGACCTGGAAGCGTCGGGCGCCGGGCATGCGCTGGCGCCAAGGGTCGCTGAGGATCCGGGTGGGATCCAGGGGCGCCCGGCACTCGGGGCAGGCCAGATCGAGGGTCAAGGCTGTGGCCACGGACGCGCCAACCTCAGGCTGATCATGATGCCCCGGTAGCTGGGGTCCAGGCGGTAGCGGTGGGCGGCCCGGGTGATCTCCCCGACCCCGTAGAAGTGGCCTCCGCGCAGCGCCCGGGGGCCGGTGCCGGGCTGGGGCTCGACCAGGGCGACGCCGTCCAGCACGCGGGGACCGATCTCGCGGAAGCGGTCGGCGCACCAGTCCATGGAGTTTCCGGCCATGCCCTGGACGCCGTAGGGGCTCTCGTCGGCAGGGAAGCGCCCGCACTCCAGCAGCATGGGGCGCTGGGGCAGGCTCTCGCGCATGTTGCACCAGGTGGGGTCCAGGTGCCGGCCAAAGGGGAAGGGGCGACCGTCGACGCCGCGAGCGGCCTTCTCCCACTCCAGCTCGAAGGGCAGGCGCCAGGGCAGGCCGGTGCGCTCGGCCCACCACTCGGCGTAGGCCTGGGCGGCGTGCCAGTCCAGCAGGACCACCGGGTAGTCCGGCCGCACGATCAGGGCCTCCATGTCGCTGCGACAGACGAACCCGTCGGGGCCCTTGACCAGCAGCGGGAAGCCCTCGAAGCGGGGCAGCAGCTCCTGGGCGCGCTGCTCCTGACCGGCCTCGGCCAGGGCGTTCATGAACTCGCAGAACTGGCCGTTGGTGACGGGGTGCTTGGCGATGATGAAGGGCTCGACCCAGACCTCGCTGCGGGGGAGCGCGCTGGGCGCCAGGGGGTCGCCGCCCGAGGTGAACCAGCCCGCGGAGACCAGGCACTCGTCGCGGCCCAGCTCGCCCTTCTGGGGCAGGCGGATGGGGGTGGGGACGTCCCAGCCCGGGCGGCGGCCGTCCCAGTGGCCCTCACGCTCGATGCTCACGGGGTAGCGGACGCTCTCGTGTCCTTCCTTGTGGAGGACGACCAGGTAGTCCCCCATGGGCAGTTCGAGGCGCTCCAGGGGGGTCTGTCCCAGGGAGCGCACCCGCTCGGGGCGGAGGCGGCGGCCCTGCTCCACATAGCGGTAGAGCACCGCCTCGGCGCCGGAGGGCTCGGAGTGGAGGGTGAGGTGGCCGCGGCCCCGCAGGAAGTCGGCGTGCTCACCGCGGTCGTGGTCGCGCAGCAGGCGCTCCCACTGGCTGGCCCGGAGGGGGTCTCGCTCGCGCTCGGCCTGGAGCTGGCTGGCCTTGTAGATGCGGGCGAGGGCCTCGTGGGCCTCGGGAAGCTGGGGGTCCAGGTTCAGGGCGTCGTGGAGCGCCCGGCGGGCGTCGAGCTGGAGCAGGGCGGCCTGGGCCTCGGCCTCCTCGGCGCGGTCCTGCAGCGCCCAGGCGGCGTGCTTTCGGGTGACCGGGTCGTGGCCGCGTACACCCTCCAGCGCCTGGAGCGCGGCCTCGCGGGCCTGCTGGGCCTCCTCACGGAGCGCGCGCGAGCGGGGGAGCAGCCCCTGGGCCTCGGCGACCCGGACCAGCGCCTGCTGGCGCTTCATCGAGCCGTCCAGCCAGGCCTCCAGCGCCTTGGCCAGGGCCTTTCCGTCCGGGTAGCGATCCCGGGGCTCGCGGGCCATGGCGCGCTCGCAGATCTGGACCAGGCCCTTGGGCAGCGGCGGGCAGCGGCGGTGCTGGGTCAGGGGTCTGGGCGGCCCCTGGCGCACCTGATCCAGCACCGAGTGCGCCGAGCGCGCGCGGTAGGGGGAGCGCCCGCAGAGGACCTTGTAGAGCACGGCGCCCAGGGCGTAGACGTCCGTGGTGGAGCCCACGCGGTCCCACTCGCCCCGCGCCTGCTCGGGCGGCATGTAGGCGGGGGTGCCGAACACCTTGCCGACGCGGGTGCGCAGGCTGTGGTCCTGGGAGCGCTCGGAGATGACCTCTTCCGAGGGGTCCAGCGCAGCGTCCGAGCGCCCGGTGACCTTGGCGAGCCCCCAGTCCAGGACCAGCACCTCGCCGTAGTCGCCCAGCATCAGGTTGCTGGGCTTGAGGTCCCGGTGCACGACGCCGCGGGCGTGGGCGTAGGCCAGGGTCTCGCAGGCGCGGCGGAAGGCCTCGATCACCTTGCGCAGGGTCCACCCGTCCTGGGTGGTGCCCCAGGCGCGGCTGTCGGATGCCCCGTGCAGCTCCTTGAGGATGTCGGCCAGCGTGCGGCCCTGGACCTCCTCCATCGTGAAGTAGATCCGCCCGTCCTCCAGCAGGCCGAACTCGTGCACCGCCACCACGCCCGGGTGCCGGAGCTGCGCGGTGATCTGCGCCTCCTCACGAAATCTGGCGGCCTGTCCGGCCTTGGACGCCAGGTGCTGGCGCAGGGCCTTGAGGGCCATCACGCGAGAGAGCTCCGGGTCCCGGACCTGGAAGACCTCGCCCATCCCCCCCTCTCCGATCAGCCCGAGCTGCTCATAGCGGCCGATGCGCAGAGTGGGCTGAGAACGTAGGGAACCGTCCTCTTCGCTCAGGTCGACGGTGGGCTCGGAGAGGTTGACGGTGGCGTTGGTCACCCGCGCAGCCTGCACCGCGGAGCGCAGCTCCAACACGAGCTTGGGGTCGAGCTGGTGGCGCTCCGCCAGCTCCAGGATCCAGGCCTCGTCCTTCATCGCCATGCCGCAAGCCTACCGGTTTTCTGCTTGCGAGGCAGCCCGCGGATCTATGATGCCGCCATGTCCGTCCACCTTGGCGCCTTCACCCTGATCCGGCCCGTCCGCCGCGGAGGCATGGGCGAGGTCTGGATGGCGCGCCACCGTCCCCACGGGCGCATCGCGGCGATCAAGGTGCTGCACACGGGGACGAGCAGCTCGACCATGTTGCGGGGGCTGCGCACGGAGATCCGTGCGATCGCGACCCTGGACCACCCCCGCATCGTGCGCCTGCTGGATCACGGGCACGTCCAGGCCAGCGAGGCCCAGGACAACCGCCTGCAGGCCGGCACCCCCTGGCTGGCCATGGAGTTCGTGGGCGGCGGCACCATGCAGCAGACCCTGGACCCGAGCTGGCCGCAGGCGCGCGCGTGGATGCTGGATTTGTTGGAGGCCCTCGCGCACGCCCACGCGCGCGGCGTCATCCACCGCGACCTCAAGCCGGAGAACGTGCTCTTCGACCCGCAGGGACGGGTCAAGCTCACCGATTTTGGCCTGGCCTACCTGCAGGAGCTGCACCTGGGCGGCAACGAGCGCGCCCCCCTGGGCGGTGGGACCGCCGCCTGGATGGCCCCGGAGCAGCACGCCAAGCGCTGGGTGGATCAGGGGCCCTGGACGGACCTCTACACCCTGGGCGTGGTGGGCTGGCGCCTGCTGACCGACGCCCGGCCCTTCGAGGGGCGCGCCGACGCGGTGCGGCAAGCACACCTGACCGCCCCGCTGCCCGCCTTCCAGCCCCGGATCCCCGTACCCTCGGGCGTCGAGGACTGGCTCCGCAAGCTCCTGGAGAAGGACCCCTACGAGCGCTTCACGGTCGCCGCGGAGGCCCGCGCCGCTCTGGCCGCGTTCCCCGCGGGCCCCGTCCAGCCCCGGCGCCCGGTGGGCATCGCGCCGGCCCTCCCGACCGCCATGGACAGCAGCGACTACAGCATCGGGAGCGGGCGCGACCCCGTGCCGGGCCTGGAGCGCTTGCGTCAGCCCCGCCTGGTGGGCCGGGAGCGCACCCGCGCGCTGGCCATCGACACCATGAAGGGCCTGCACGCCCCCCGGGTGTTGGTGCTGCGGGGGCCATCGGGTGTGGGCAAGACCCGCCTGGCCCGCTGGGTCTTCGAGCAGGCTCAGGAGCGCGGTCTGGCGGCTGGGCTCACCGCCTCCGCCGAGTCCGGCGGCCTGGAGACCCTGCTCAAGCGGCACGCCCGCTGCATCGCCGACGAGCAGCTCGAAGAGCGGCTGGAAGACACCCTCTCCCGCCTGGGAGACGTCGATCCCCAGGAGCACGCGGAGCTGCTGGAGTTCCTCAAGCAGCCCACCCGCACGCCCCGCGAGCGGCGCCAGGCGCTGACCCAGCGCTACCTGGCCCGCGTGGCCCGGGAGCGCCCGCTGGTGGTCTGGCTGGACGACGCCCACCGCTCTCCGGAGTTCCTGCGCTTCGCGCTGCGCCTGGCGCGCTCCCAGGAGCACACGCCCATCCTGCTGCTGATGACCATCCAGGAGGAGGGCCTGCGCAACCCGGAGCTGCTGGACCACCTGGAGCTTCAGGCCAACGCCCAGGTGCTCCACATCGGGCGCCTGAGCCCAGCGGCGCACCACAAGCTGCTGACCGAGAGCCTGGACCTGTCGCCGGCGGCCGCGGAGCTGGTCGCCGAGACCACCCAGGGCAACCCGCTGTTCTCGGTGCAGCTCGTGGACCACTGGATGGACCAGGGCGCCCTGCGCCCCAGCCCCAGCGGGCTGCAGCTCCGCTCCAGCGCGCGCCTGCTGCTCCCGGACTCCCTGCACGAGATCTGGCAGGAGCGGACCGCGAGCCTGCTGCGCCAGGATCCCTCCTGGGCCGAGCCCCTGCGCCTGGCCGCGCTGCTGGGCCTTGAAGTCAGCGATCGCACCTGGAAGGCGGCCTGCGCAGCCCTGGGCCGGGAGGCCCCCGACGCCCTGGTCGACGCGCTGCAGCGCGCCCGCCTGGCCCGCCCGGAGCCCCAGGGATGGGCCTTCGCCCACTCCATGCTGCGCAGCTCCATCCTGCGCGGGGCCGAAGAGAGCAACACCCTCAAGGCCCTGCACCGCGCCTGCGCCGCCGCCCTCCCCCACGACGACGCCCGCCGCGCGCAGCACCTGGCCGCTGCCGGACAGCTCGAGGAGGCCCTGCCGCTGCTGCTCACTGCCGCGCAGGCCTGCATGGACGCCAGCGAGTGGGCCCGGGCCGTGCGCCTGCTCCAGCATCGCGAGGAGTGCCTGGATCGGCTAGACGCGGGCCCGCGCGACCCCCGCCGGGTCGAGGGCTGGCTCACCTTGAGCGCCGCCCAGCGCCACCTGGGCCAACTGGACACCGCGGCCCACCTGGTGCGCCGCACCCTGCTCGCCGCCACCGACAGCGGGCACGCCAGCCTACAGGTCCAGGCCCACCTGGCCCAGGTGGAGATCCACCGCAGCAACGGCGCCCCCCACGACGCCGTGGCCTCCGCCGAGACCGCCGCGCGCCTGGCCCGCAGCCTGCACACCCGCAGCCTGCACTCCCTGGCGCTCTACCGCCTGGGCATGGCCCGCCGCGACGCCGGGCAGCTCCGCCGCGCCGGCAGCCACCTGGAGGACGCGCTCAGCCTCGGCGGCCGCGCCCGCTGGGCCTCCGACGCCTGGCTGGGGCTGGCCTCCATCGCCCTGGAGCTGGACCACCCCACCCTCTGCTCCCGGGCCCTGGGTGAGGCCCGGCTGCGGGCCCGCGTGCTGGCCCAGCCCTACATCCTGGCCCAGGTGGAGCTGCTGGAGGGCGACCTGCTCCGCCACAGCCAGCGCCGCCCGGACGAGGCCCGCGCGCTCTACCAGCGGGCCCTGGCCAGCTTCGAGCGCCTGGGCAGCCTGCCCTTCACCGCCCAGGCCTTCGCGCGGCTGGGGATCGTGGCCCTGCTCAAGGGCGAGCACACCCAGGCCCACCTGCACCTGGAGCGCGCCCTGGACCTGGTGCCCAGCCACCACTGCAGCATCGCCCACCTGGGCCTGGCCATCCTGGAGGCCAACAGCGAGGCCCCCGAGGCCTTCAACCTGCACATGGCCCGCGCGGGCGTGTCCCCCATCCCCCAGCGCGAGTTGGCCCAGATGCTGCCCGTCGGGCTGGAGCTCAGCGCCAACTGGCCCGAGCGGCGGCAGGCCCTGCTCGATCTCGAGGCGGCGCCCCCGATGTCCGCCGGCCCCGCTCAGAAGCGCGTGCCCACCCCGTAGATCAGCGCCAACGTCTCCTCCTGGAAGGCGTAGGCCACCCCCGCGTACATGCTGGTCCCAGCCGGGGTCAGCACCATCAGGCGCGTGGTCACCAGCGGGAAGCTGCGGTTGCCGCCCTGGTGGTTGATCGTGCGGCCCAGCATCGCCGAGCTCTGCCAGCGCAGGGTGGCGTCGTAGAGCACCCGCTGGTTGATGGGCGCGAAGCCCGGCCCCAGGGCCACCGCAGCGGCCGAGTGGCGCTCGCTGATCTGCCCCTCGTCGTCAATCTGCGTGATGGTCCCGGTGGGTACATTGAGCATCAGCCCCGTGGACCACCGCGGCGTCCAGATCCACTCCCCCAGCATCAGCAGGCTGGGGACCGGGACCACGCGCTGAACGATCTCGGGGTCCAGCACCTGCCCCGAGAGCATGGCCTGCTCGACGAAGAGCAGGCTGGAGCCAAAGCTCAGCTCCACCCGGTGGGGCCGATCGGCGCCAGGGAGCTGCTGACCAAAGCGGGGCAGGGTGTCCTCGTCTGCGGGCGGGGGTGCCGGGGTGTCCGGGGGGGCCGGGACCTGGGCGTTGCACAAGGCAGTGAGAAGCCACCACATGCTCTCTCTCCTCCAGAGCGGTCGTGGGAGGATATCGGAGCGTCACAGGAGCCCGCCATGACGGAGATGCCCCCAGTCCAGGCCGCCCAGGCCCCCTTTGAGCGCCTCAAGGAGGCCTGGCGCACGCAGCCCGTGCCCGACGAGCGCGCCCGTGACGCGGACCTCAAGGCGCTGCTGCGCTGGATCCAGGACAACAGCGAGCGCATCACCCAGGCCATCGACGCGGACTTTGGCGGCCGCTCCCACCACGAGACCCGCCTGGCGGAGTTGATGATCGTGGTCCAGGGCATCCGCCACACCCGCAAGCACCTGCGCGAGTGGATGTCGCCCCAGCGCAAGGAGGTCTTCTTCCTGCTGGAGCCGGCCCAGGCTGCGGTGCAGCGACAGCCTCTGGGCGTGGTCGGCGTGATGGCCCCGTGGAACTACCCCTTCCAGTTGGCCGTGCTGCCCCTGGTGCAGGCCATCGCCGCGGGCAACCGGGTGCTGCTCAAGCCCAGTGAGTACACGCCCAGCCTGACCTCGCTGTTGGACGAGATGTGCACGGCCTGTTTCAAGGAGGACCAGGTCGCGGTGGTGCAAGGAGGTGCCGAGGTGGGCGCCGCCTTCTCCTCCCTCCCCCTGGACCACCTCTTCTTCACGGGCAGCACGCCAGTGGGCACCAAGGTCATGCAGGCCGCGGCCAAGAACCTGGTCCCCTGCACGCTGGAGCTGGGGGGCAAGTCGCCCTGCCTGGTGCACGAGAGCTTCCCCATCGGCAAGGGCGCCGGGCGCATCGCGACGGGCAAGTGGCTCAACGCCGGGCAGACCTGCGTGGCCCCCGACTACCTGCTGGTCCCCCAGGGCCAAGAGCAGGCCTGGGCGGACGCCATGCTGGACCAGGCGCAGGCCATGTACCCCACCCTGGGCGCCGACTACACGGCGATCATCGCCGACCGGCACTTTGCCCGGCAGCAGGCCCTGGTGGACGACGCCAAGGCCAAGGGCGCGACCATCCTGCAGCGCCACGAGCCCGGCGAGGGCCGCCGCTTCCCGCCCACGATCGTCCTGAACCCCACGGACGAGATGCTGGTGATGCAGGAGGAGATCTTCGGGCCCATCCTGCCCATCGAGACCTACGCCACCCTGGACGAGGCCATCGCGCGCATCAACGACCGCCCCCGGCCCCTGGCGCTCTACTACTTCGACCACAACGGCGGGCGCGCCCAGGACGTGCTGGAGCGCACCGTCAGCGGCGGGGCCTGCGTCAACGACGTGGTCCTGCACCTGGCCAACGACGAGCTGCCCTTTGGCGGCGTGGGCCCCAGCGGCATGGGCGCGTACCACGGGGAGGCCGGTTTTCTGACCTTCTCCCACGAAAAGAGCGTGTTCTATCAGTCCCGATTCGCAATGAACGGGCTCTTCAAGCCTCCATACGGGGGCTTCATCGACTTTGTGCTCAAGCGCTTGATCTGAGACCAGGAGACACGGACCGTGATCGTCGGACAACACACCCGCCGCTGGGGCTGGGTTCGCATGGTGCTTCGCTGGCAGGGCACCACCCTGCCCAACACCTGGGGCCGCATCCTCATCACCACTCTGTTCGCGGTGGGCGTCACCATCTTCTGGAAGGAGTGGGAGCTCTCCCAGTGGTCCCTCTCCCCCCTGCCCTTCTCGCTGATCGGCGTCGCGCTGGGCATCTTCCTGGGCTTTCGGAACAACACCTCCTACGACCGCTTCTGGGAGGGCCGCAAGCTCTGGGGCCGCGTGGTGAACCTCTCGCGCATCTGGACCCGCCAGACCTTCACCCTGCTGGCCGCCGCCCCCGACTCCGAGCGCCTGGACCAGGCCGAGCTGCACGCCCTGCAGCGGGAGATGGTCAAGCGCCAGATCGCCTACGTGCACGCCCTTCGCATCCACCTGCGCGGTGGCAACGACTACGCCGAGCTGGACGCCTTCATCGACGAGCGCGAGCGCAAGCGCATCCAGCCCGAGTCCAACACCCCCGCGGCCCTGCTCCACCACACCGGCGAGCTGCTCACCGAGGCCTGGCAGCGCGGCTGGATCCTCCAGTACCACCTGCCCGTGATGGAGCGCACCCTCAGCGAGCTGACCGAGGTGCAGGGCGGCTGCGAGCGCATCAAGGCCACGCCGATCCCCTTTGGCTACACCGTGCTCATGCACCGCATCGTCGCGCTCTACTGCATCACCCTGCCCTTCGGCATCGAAGACACGGTCGGCGTCCTGACCCCCGCGGTGGTCGCCCTGGTGTCCTTCGCGTTCTACGGCCTGGACAGCATCGGCGACGAGATCGAGGAGCCCTTTGGCTTCGATCCCAACGACCTGCCGCTCAACGCCCTGAGCAAGATGATCGAGATCAACCTGACCGAGCGCCTGGACGACGAGCCCCCCGAGCCCCACGCGCCCAAGGGTGAGATCCTGGATTGAAGGCTCGTTTTTCGGGATGAGGTGCGGCTCTCTGGCGCTTTTCGCTTGAAGGCCCACCGCCCGGATCCGAGGGGACCCCTAAACCACTCTGCATGGAGTTCCGCTGACGAGGACACACTGGAGGTCTCTCGTGCTGCTCCTGCTCCTTGCCTGCGCGCCCCAAGACGCCGCAGAAGCTGCGGCCACCACCATCGCCCCCGAGGTGCTCTCGGCCTTGCGGGCGGAAGACTCGGTCCAGGTCCTGCTGCAGCTTCAGCCTGACCTCGCCGATGCCATCCGGCCTCAGGTCGTGGCGAGCATGCCAACGTCCCAGCGGTTCAGTCGCCTGCCGGTGATGGCCATCGAGCTCTCCTCCCTGCAGGATCTGGCGATGCTGCAGCACATGGGTGGGGTGCTTCGGGTGGACCTGGATCCGGTCCTGGAGACCCACGCCCTCCCGGCCCGCGACGCTGAGTCCGACGCGCTCATGGGGACCCCGGCGGCGCACCTGCGCGGCTATGACGGCACGGGCGTGACGGTGGCGGTGATCGACACGGGGGTGGACTACACCCACGCGGACTTTGGCGCGTGCTCGGCCCCGGGGGAGCCCGGCTGCGCGGTGGTGGCCTCGGTGGACATCGCTCCGGACGACGGCGCTCTGGACGCGAGCGGACACGGCACCAACGTGGCGGGCATCGTGCATCAGGTCGCCCCTGGCGCGGGCATCGTGGCCCTGGACGTGTTCAGCGGCAGCAGCGCCTCCGGCTCGGACGTGCTGGCCGCCTTGGAGTGGGTGCTGACCCACCAGGCGACCCACGACATCGTGGCCGTCAACATGAGCCTGGGCGGCGGGGAGTACGCGAACACCTGCGACGAGAACGTGTTCGCCGCGGCCGTCGAGGAGGCCGTCGCAGCGGGGGTTCAGGTGGTGGTCAGCTCCGGGAACGACGGCTGGACCAACGCGACCTCCTACCCAGGGTGCGTGAGCGCCGCGATCACCGTCGGCGCCGTCTACGACAGCGACCTGGGCACCCGCGGCTGGTCCACCTGCACCGACACCAACGCGGACGCCGACACGGTCACCTGCTTCTCCAATGACGCCGACCACGTGGACCTGCTGGCCCCCGGCGCTCTGATCAGCGCCGCCGGCTCCACCATGGGCGGCACCAGCCAGGCCAGCCCCCACGTGGCGGGCGCGGTCGCGGTGATGGTCGCCGGCTGGCCGGATGAAGACCCCAGCTACCTGCTCGGACACCTGCAGACCACCGGCCAGAGCGTCACGGACACCCGCAGCGGGCGCACCCACGCGCGCATCGACCTGGACGCAGCGACCGACCTGCCCGAGCCTGAGGACACCGGCTCCGAAGACACTGGTACCCGGGACACTGGCACCGAAGACACTGGCACCGGAGACACCGGAACCGAGGACACTGGCTCTGAAGACACCGGCGGCGAGGACACCGGCGGCGAGGACACCGGCGGCGAAGAGGGCCCTTGGGTCAACGAAGACTGGTTCACTCCTGGCGAGCTGACCGCCGTGGCCTCGGAGAACCGCACGCACCTGACCTGGACTGGCTTCGCGGCGGTGGACGGGATCGACCACTACCTGCTCGTGCGCAATGGCGAGGGCACCACCAGCGAGGGCTGCACCAGCTCCCAGGACACCCAGGTCTACAGCGGCTCCAAGACCGCCTCCCGGGACGAGACCGAGGGCGACGGCCACGTGGTCAGCTACCGGGTCTGCGCGGTCGACAGCAGCGGGCGGGTCAGCGACGGGGTCACCGCCACCGCCACCCACATCGGCGAGCTCCCTTCCGAGGTCCCGATGGGCACCATCGTGATGAACGGCAACGACGCGGAGACGGACTCCCTGCGCGTGCGGGTGCTGGTGAGCGCGACGGACGCCGCGGCCGAGATGTGCGTGTCCGAGACGCCCTACTGCACGGACTGGGAGGCCACCGAGAGCCAGTTCGCGTGGAACCTGGCGCCGACCGTCCTGGGGGAGCGCACGCTGTGGGTGAGCTTCCGCGACGAGGACGGCGTCCAGGGTCCTCCGGTCAGCGACACGATCTACGTCACCAGCCTGACCGACGCGAGCGAACGTCCGGGGCAGTGACGGGATAGCCGGTGGGCATGAGCGCCACCGTCTTCGACATGCTTGGCGGCGAGGAGGGTCTCCGGATCCTCGTCGACCGCTTCTACCACCACATGGACACCCGCCCGGACGCCAAGCACATCCGGGACATGCACCCCGCCGACCTGAGCAGCTCCAAGGACAAGCTCTGGCGCTTTCTGGTCGGCCGCTTTGGGGGCCCGAACCTGTACATGGAGAAGTACGGCCACCCGCGCCTGCGCGCCCGCCACTTCCCCTTCGCGATCGGCGACGAGGAGGCCCTGGCCTGGGTCGTCTGCATGCAGGCCGCCCTGGAGGAGCAGGTCCCCGACCCCGGGCTGCGCAACGAGCTGCTGGCCTTCTTCTCCCAGGTCGCGCAGTTCATGAAGAACCAGCCCGAGTAGCGGCTCTGGGGTTCAGAGCTGGGCCCACACCTCGACCGGCCCCCAGGGCGCCTTCAGGGTGACCGGCGTGCGCCCCCAGGCCGGCTCCCCCAGCGGCACCTGCATGTCCCACTCCACGCGCCCGATGACCACGCCATCGGGGGCATCCAGCAGCAGCGTGTCGTGGGGCAGCGTCGGCTCACCAAAGAGGCCGTAGCCCAGGCTCCCCAGCCCCCCGCACATGCAGCACCCCACCCCCCAGCCGCCGGCGCTGTTGCCCATGTCCTCCAGGTCCTGGTCGGCCACCCAGCCCTCGGCGTCTCCAAAGGGCGCGCTCCAGCGCACCCACTGCCCGGCGCCCTCGCGCTCCAGCGGCTCGATCCAAACCGCGCTGTCCTGCGTGTTCTCCGCGAAAGGCGCCCCGTCCACCCCGTCCAGCAGTTGGGCACCCGGCAGCAGCCGGAAGTAGGCGCCCCGCCCCCCGTAGACCCGGTCCTTGAGCCCCGTGTCCGCGTAGACCTGGTCGACCACGTCGGCGGGGGCGTGGATGGGGAGCAGGCCCTCGGGGTGCTCCAGGGTCCAGCCGTGGGGGGAGGGAGCGGCTTGGATGCGCAAGCCAGCCGGCAGGTCCACCCCTGCGCTCTGGTCCCCCACGGACACCCAGACATCGGCGACCACCGTCGAGGTCAGGTCGTCGCGATCCACCCAGAACGCCCAGAGCACCCCGCCACTGGAGATGGCCACCTGCACCGAGTCGCTGTCCCAGTCGAGCACCTCGACCCCGCGCCGCCCCCAGTCCAGCTCCGGGTCATCCATCGGGAAGGCGGTCCCGTCGACCTGCGCCCGCGCGCTGCCCAAGCTCAGCAGCTCCGCCTGCTCGGGCAGCTCGGCCGGGTTGAACTGGGGGTCTTCGAGGGCGGGGGGCGCGCAGGCCAGCAGGAGGGAGAGCATGTGAGGTGGGACCGCGCCTTTGGGGCGGGGTTCGTCAAGAGGGTGTGGGGGACTGCGGCAGCGACGACTGGATCGGTGGCGACCGTGCTGGCTCTGGGCGTGACTTTGGCCCCTGGGTGCTGGGTGCCGGACCCTGGCCTCCGTTCAGAGGCGGCTACGGGGGTTCAATGAGCGGAGGGGGGTGGCTACGGGGGCTCAATGAGCGGAGGGGGGTGGCTACCGGGCCCCAATGAGCGATGTTTTTCGGCTACGGGGGCTCAGTGAGCGCTTCGCCCTGGTTTTGGGGACTCAGAGGCGGGATCTGGGCTGTTTTGGGCCCCATTTGGGGCCGTTTTGGGGCTCTGGGCGGCAGATCGGTGGGCGGATCGCTCACCGGTGGGGCGTAGCCTCCGAGAACCGCTCACTCAGAGGGCGTAGCCACCGGGTTCGCTCATTCGGAGGGCGTAGTCTCAGGTTCCAGGGTCTCTTGGTCCTTCCGAGCCAGGCGCGCTGCAGGAGAGCGGGGCGCCAGTTGGGGCTGTTCAGGGTTGGGATTCGAGGTGTGTCGGGAAGACGCTCTGCGCGGGTGGTTCCTGGGGCCGCGCCGGGAGGCCCAGTCGTTTGGGGGCCTGCGCCACAACGGGGGTGGTGAATCCGTTTGGGGCGTGGGGGGATACCCCCCAAAGGAGGGCTGAGCGGCCTTGGGCCGGGGTGCCGGGCTCTGAGCATTCGGGCGAACAACGGCTCAGGTGCCAGCCGGAGCCGGGCTCCGGCCCGCGCGGGCGCCGGGCGGGCCCCGCCGCCCGTCTGGGGGTGTGGGGGCCTCCGCCCCCACAAGAGTGACCTTGCCCCTTCTTGACGGACCACCTGGGTCAAGGGTCTGAGGTCAGACCGTTGCTTCGGTGTAGGGCTTCTTGGTCGACTGGGCTTCGGTAGCCGTTTGCACTGTGCAGGCGGTGGGCGTTGTAGAAGTCGTGGACGTAGTCGGAGACATCTCGACGCGCGGCCTGGACGGAGGGGTAGGGCTCTCCCCTGACCCGCTCCTGCTTGAGGGTGGCGAAGAAGGACTCCGCGACTGCGTTGTCCCAGCAGTTGCCCTTGCGGCTCATGCTGGCTCGGATTCCATTGCGGGCCAACTCCCGCTGGTATGCGTCGCTGGTGTACTGGCTTCCACGGTCGGTGTGGTGGACCAGGCCGTGGACGTCGGGGCGCGTGGCCAGGGCCCGCCGCAGGGCCGCCAGGCACAGCTCGGTGCGTTGCTCGGCGCCCACTGCCCAGCCGACGACCTTGCGGCTGTAGAGGTCGATCAGGACGGCGAGATAGGCCCAGCCGCCCGCGACAGGCAGGTAGGTGATGTCGCCGACCCAGGCCTCGTTGGGCCGGCTGACCGTGAACTCCCGCTGCAGCAGGTTGTCCGCGGCCTGCCGTTCTGGCTGGCTAGCTCGACCTCTGGGGCGCCGGGGAATGCCCTGCAGTCCATGCTCTCGCATGATCCTGGCCACGCGCTTGTGGTTGACCGTGAGCCCGTCCTGACGCAGCTGAGCGGTCACCCGAGGACAGCCGTAGGTGCCGCCACTACGCTTGTGGATTGCGCGAATACGAGCTGCCAAGCCACGGTCTCGACTTCCAGCAGGTGGCCGAGCCACCCATGCGTAGTAGCTGGAGCGAGACACTTGGAGGACCCTACACATCAGCCGAATCCGGTGGTTGGCCTTCTCCGCTGTGATGAACCGGTAGGCCGTCACTGGCTCTCCTTGGCGAAGAAGGCCGCGGCTTTTTTTAGGATGTCTCGCTCCTCGCGCAGAATAGCGTTCTCTCGGCGCAACCGGCGCAGCTCCACCTCAATCGACGCATCGGTCCGTGCTCTCGGGGCCGATGTCTCCAGTTCGCCCGCCTCGGCCTTCTTGACCCAGGCACGGATGACGCTTCGGTCAACCCCAAGGTCCCGCCCCACCTGGGTGTACGAGAGGTTCTCTTCCTGCACGAGGCGCACGGCCTCTCTCTTGAACTCGACGCTGTACTGCCGTCGCTTCGCCATCTTTGGCTCCTGGGTGTTTG
>JAZAMN010000059.1:0-179855 GCA_036229005.1 Myxococcota bacterium | reverse complement strand
CACGGAAGTTAAGCCTCAAGAAGCCGATGGTACTGCAGCGGTCACGCTGTGGGAGAGTAGGTTGTCGCCGCCCTTCACATCAAACCGTCCCGGTTGAGTGCCTGCTGCACTCCCGGGGCGGTTTTTTGCGTTCCTTGCCTGTGCGCTCGGGGACCCTGGCTGAGCCTGGCCTCGTTGGCGCTGGGATCTGTACTGAGGACCGAATGCCTCGGTCCTCAGCGGTGGGGTCGGGGGCTCAGGGGATCCAGTAGCTCACCCGCAGCTCGTCGCAGGTCCCCGTGTACATCAGGGTGTCCTCGGTGATCAGCCAGTTGTCGCTGTACTCGCAGGAGTAGGAGTCGCAAGCGATGATGGTGAGCCCAGTCCATGCGGCGTCGAGCTCCAGCGTCTCGTTCTCTCCAGAGACACAGGGCAGGGTCTCGGCGACCAGCTCCGGGCCATCGCAGCTACAGTCGCCGCCGCTGTTGTCATCTTGCGCGGTCGCGCTCAGCAGGCAGCCGGTCAGGGTCAGGATCAAGGTGAGGGACATGGGAACTCCAGTGATGAGTCCCCCTGATACTCCGAAGCAGCCCCGACAGGTTGTAGCGAGTTGTGACGCGCCTCAAGGGGGAGGGGCGCGCAGGTCCGTGACGATGCCGTCCAGGAGGCTCGCCAGCCGGCCTTGGTCGGCCAGACCGCGGGGCATCACGCAGCTCAGCTCCAGGGCCTCGGGGGTGCCCAGCAGTCCCAGGAACGCGGTGGTCGTAGGGCCGCAGGGGGGGAGCCAGAATGCTCGGCTACACGCGAACCCTGGTCCCTGGAGCTCGGTGAGCGAGACCCGGCCCAGGTTGGAGATCACCGCGGTGTTGCCAAAGCGCTGCCGGCGGAGGCACTGCTGGGTCTTGTGCCGGATCAAGGGGGGGAGGAGGGGGCCGGGGAGTGCGCGCAGCCGTTGGCTCACCTTGAGCCAGGAGAGGGCCTGATCCTCCTGGAGCACCTGCGTCACCTGCGAGGTGATCGTGTCGAGGTCCACCTCAAGTGGCGGGGTGATGCTGGCGATCCCGGTGAGGTTCGCGGTGCTCAGCAGGCCCTGGCGCAGGTCGACGGGGATGTCGAGTCGAACGGCGGCGGCGGGGGCTCGCTTGCGGGCTGTGCGGGTGATGCTCAGGGCCACCCGGGACAGGAGCTGGGACCAGCGGCCTTCGATTCGGCGGTGGTCCCAGACCGGGGTGAGGTCTCCGTTGTGGTGACCCGTCGCGGCGACGAACTCCGCTTCGGGGGGGAGCGGCAGGCCGGGACCCAGCAAGCGGCGGTCGTCGATGCTGTCGTCGCCACCCAGCAAGGGCTCGCCGCGCCAGGCCCGGAAGGTCTCCTGGACCAGGTGCCAGAGTCCGCGCCCGTCCATGAGGGCGTGGTGTGCGGAGAAGACCAGGGTGTCGGGGCCGAAGGAGAGCTGGAAGGGGGCCTCGGGGAGCCAAGGCCCGACCTCGCCGGGGAGTGGCTGTGCCCGCAGTGCTTGCAGCGTGGGGAGAGGGCCGACGCGCCAGCTCGGGCCGAAGAGGCCGCGGTGGAGGATGGCGCGGGCGCCCGGGTTTGCCCGCGCGGCCTGTTGCAGTGCGTGTTCAAGGCCGGTCGTGTCCAGCGGGCCCTTGAGGATCACGCTGAGGGCAAAGGGAGCGCCAGGGGCTGCGGCGTGGCGCCAGAGGCGCTCAGGGCCGGAGAGGGCCCGGAGCTTGTCCACTCACTGGATCTCGAAGCGGCTGACGGCCTCGCAGCTACCGTTCAGGCAGGCCTCGAGGGTCCAGACGCCGGGGGTCGCGCCGCGGCCGAGCTCGGCGGCGAAGCGGGCGGGCGAGCGGCCGACGTAGCAGCGACCGGTGGTCGCGTCGATGCGACCGTCACAGACGCGGTCCTGCATGCGCAGGGTGCCGGCAGCGTCACGCCACTGCAGGTCCAGGGGCTCTGTGCCCAGGTAGTCCCACTGCCAGTAGAGGTAGCCGTCCTTGCCGGTCCAGTGCCGAAGGCTCCCGTCCACCAGGCCGAGGCTCGCGCTGTCGGGGAGCTGGGCGAGCGTGGAGGGATCGTCGACCACCTCTTCGGGGGCCGAGGTGACCTCGCTTGGGGGGAGAGCCTCACGGAGGCCCGGGTCCATCGAAGGGCCGGAGGGTGAGCCGGGGTCTGCGACCGCCGGGGGTGCGCTGGGAACCGGACTCACCAGATCCTGGGGGCTCGTGTCGTGGTTGGTGGCGCGAAGGCTGCGGCCCAGGAGCACGCCTCCGACCAGCAGGACGGCCATCGCGAGGGTGACGCCCCGCAGGGTGCGCCGGACGGACTCGGTGCGCTGGTGTTGGGTGACCTCGGCCTTGCGGGCGGGCTGCTTGAGGCGCCAGGCGCGCAAGGCCTCTTCGCCGTCGGTGGGGCGGCTGTTGCGGTCCAGGTCCAAAGGAGGCGTGGCGGAGACGCCGGGGACGGGCAGACCTTGCTCGTCCAGCAGGATGAAGCTGTGGTCCTGGTCCTCGGTGTCGGCCTCTTCGGTGGGGAGCGGGCGGGGCTGGGGGAGCTCGGTGGCGGGACGGCGGCGGGCCTTGGGCGCAACGATTGCGTCCATGTCGTCCAAGTCCTCGGCGAGGTGGACCTCTGGGGTCAGCTCCAGGCCGTCGGCCTCCGGGCAGTCCTCAGGGCGGTTGTACCTCTCCTGGGCGTGGTCCTTGGACATCATCAGCTCCACATCAGCAACAGCGTCGCGCCACCGTAGCAACCGCCTCTTTACACGTCAATAGTTACCTTCACCTGAGTTCATGAGGTTGCCATGGCCGCGGCCATCGTCGTCCTGGGGACGGCATCCAACGTCGGAAAGAGCTGGGTCTGCACGGCCCTGTGTCGGGCCCTCGCGCGGAGGGGGCTCAAGGTGCGGCCCTTCAAGGCGCAGAACATGTCGAACAATGCCTCGCCGGCAAGGCGGAGCGATGGAAGCTGGGGGGAGATCGGGAGGGCGCAGGCTGCGCAGGCAGCCGCAGCAGGGGTGGAGCCACACGTGGACATGAACCCCATCCTGCTCAAGCCGACCGGGCCGATGGGCTCGCAGGTGGTCCTGCTGGGGCGGGCGCTCGGGCACATGCAGGCCAAGGCCTATTGGAAGGAGAAGGCGCCCTGGTTCTCAGAGGTCACCGCGGCCTACGACCGCCTGGCCGAGGACGCGGACGTGGTGGTGTTGGAGGGGGCCGGCTCGCCGGTGGAGCTGAACCTGATGACCCGGGACGTGGTGAACCTGCCGATGGCCCGACACGCGATCGCACGGGCGCGGGAGCGAGGGGAGTTCGGGGGCATCTTCCTGGTGGGGGACATCGACCGCGGGGGCGTGTTCGCGAGCCTGGTGGGCACCGTGGGGCTGCTGCCGCCAGAGGACCGGGCGCTCATGGCGGGGCTGATCGTGAACCGCTTCCGGGGAGACCCAGCGCTGTTCTCGACGGGGCCGGGCTTGCTGGAGGAGCGCTCCGGGGTGCCGGTGCTGGGGGTGCTCCCGTACCGGCGGGACATCTACATCGACGATGAGGATGGGCCGGACGCGACCCGCTTTGGCGGCGGAGAGGTGGACATCTGCGTGCTGCGTCTGCCGACGGTCTCGAACCTCACCGATCTGACCTCGCTTGCGGGCGTGGAGGGTATCGGTCTGCGTGCGGCCGAGGTGCCCGAGGAGGTGGGGAATCCCGACCTCCTGGTCATCCCCGGGGCCAAAGACACCCTGTCGGATCTTGCGTGGCTGAGACGTCAGGGCCTGGATCGGAGTGTGGAGGCGGCTGCGGCGAGGGGCATCCCGGTGCTCGGGCTCTGTGGGGGCTACCAGATGCTGGGAGAGCGGCTGCGGGACCCGGAGGGGGTGTCTGGGCTGGCGGGTGATGTGCCCGGGCTGGGGCTCTTGCCGGTGGAGACCGTCTTTGGGCGGGAGAAGCGGACGCTGCCCGTGGCTGGGCGCAGCCTGGGAGGTTGGCTGCTGGAGGAGGGCGCCGCGGTCGAGGGCTACGAGATCCGGCAGGGGCGCTCGAGGGTGCATGGCGAGCCGCTGCTGGCGACGCCCGAGCCGGAGGGCTGCGTGAAGGGGAGCGTGGCGGGGACCTATCTGCACGGCCTGCTCGATCAGCCGGAGGTGTTGCGCGGACTGGTGACGGCGCTCCGCAGGCGGAAGGGGCTCTCGGGGGACTGGGACCCTCAGGGGGCGGTCAAGGCGCGCGAGGCGGGCTTCGAGGCCGCGGCGGATGTCGTGGATCGTCACCTGGCGTTGGAGCCGATCTTGGACAGGATAGCGGCCAGGAAGCGCTAAAGTCTGCAGGACGATTGCCGATTCCGGGGTGCGAGGAACGACATGCGGCGACTGCAGTTCTCCACCGGACACAGCGACGATCCCGATGCGTGTGATGCGGTCCGGGAGGCGCTGGCTCAGGCACGGGCGGGGCTGGATGTGGCGGTGAAGGCTGCCCTGGTCTTTGTGGGGATCGAGTACGACCAGGACGAGATCGGGGCGGAGCTCGCGGAGCTGCTTCCGGGGGTGCCACATGTGGGCTGCTCAACGGACGGGGAGCTCAGCGACCGGGCATTCACCCACGAAGGAGTCGTCCTGTTCCTGATGGGGGGAGACGCGATCGAGAAGGTCCGAGTCGGGGTGGGGATGCGCCTGTCTGAGGACCCGGAGGCTGCCGTGGTCGAGGCGCTGGCGCAGGCGGGGTTGGAGGCTCCTACGTTGGTGCTCACTGCGCCCAGCTCGCTGCGGACCAACCTGGATGCGGCGATGCGGGGCTTGCGGGAGCGGCTGCCTGGAGTGCCCATCGCGGGCGGAGCGAGCGGAGACGCCCAGGAGGCTGAGCGAGGCCGCGAGTTCGTCAACGGGGAGGTCTACGAAGACAGCCTGCCGGTCTTGATGATCCAGGGGACGTTCGAGGTCTCCATGGGGGTCGCCAGCGGCTGGGTCCCCATCGGCGCGGACTGGGTCGCCACCCGCACCGAGGGCAACCAGCTCCTTGAGCTGAACGGCCGGCCAGCCCTGCAGGTGCTCCACGCCTGGCTGGGCACCTTGCGCCGAGCCGTGACCCTGGAGTTCCCGCTGGCGGTGTTCCCCCAAGGGGTCGACGGACCCTTCTACATGCGGGCGGTGTTGGAGGCCGACCCCGAGACCGGCGCGCTGACCCTCCCGGCGGAGGTCCCACAGGGGAGCAGCATCCGCCTGACGCAGGCCAGCAACGAGCAGGTCCTGGCAGGGGCCGAGGCCTCGCTCCAGAGCGCGCTCGCCGGCTTGAGCGGTCCTCCTGACGGGCTCTTGGTGTTCTCCTGCGCGGGGCGAAGGTGGCTGCTGGGCACCCAAGCGCCTCAGGAGCAGGCTACGCTGAGCGCGGTGTCGTCGGCGCCGATGGCGGGGTTCTATGGCTTTGCCGAGCTGGGACCGCTGGGAGATCTGGGGGTGAGCGTGCACAATCAGACCTGCGTGACTGTTGGGCTCAGGGCGAGATGACTGCAGACGAGGAAAAGGCGCTCCGGAAGGAGCTTCGCAAGCTGAAGCGGACCAACGCCCGCCTGGAGAGGTCCATGGCCAACCTGGAGGTCGTCGCCAGGACCCACCGGCGGGTGGCCACGCAGATCCAGGAAGACCTGCGGGCCCAGGTCATCGAGCAGGCCGAGCTGGCCCGACAGCTCGCCGCCGCCAAGTCTGAGGCCGAGGAGGCCAACGAGGCCAAGAGCCGCCTGCTGGCCGCGATCTCCCACGAGCTGCGCACCCCCATGAACGGCGTGTTGGGGACGGTCCAGCTCCTCGAAGACGAGCCCATGAGCCCCGAGGGTCGGGAGCTGGTCCAGGTGCTCCAGGGGAGCGCGGTGTCGCTGATCGGGCTCGTGGATCAGCTCCTCCAGTTCGCCCGACTGGAGGCGGCGGAGGTCGCCCTCAAGCCCTCCAAGGTCCAGCTCGGACCGCTCCTCTCGGACGTCGGGGCGCTGCATCGGGCCAACGCATCGGCGCGGGGCCTCTCGCTGGAGGTGGAGCTCGACGCAGGGCTGCCAGACTGGGTCGAAGTGGATGACGCCCGGCTCAAGCAGATCCTCACCAACCTCCTGGACAACGCCCTGCGCTTCACCCAGCAGGGATCCGTCACCGTCGAGGCCACCCTGGCGCCTGATGGCGTCACGCTCGCAGTGCGGGACACCGGAGAGGGCATCCCCCCCGAGGTCCTGCCGGGGCTGTTCAAGCCCTTCCGCCAGGCCGACGCGCACGTCTGGCGCACCCACGGAGGGAGCGGCCTGGGGCTGAGCATCACCCAGAAGCTGGTGGCTCGGCTGGGCGGAGAGCTGGAGGTCGAAAGCCAGGTCGGTGTCGGCACCCGCTTCCACTTCACCCTGCCGCTGGTGGGGGTCTCGGCTCCCCAGCGGGGCATCGCGTCCCAATACCGCGGCGAGCTGCAGGGGCGTCGCGTCCTGGTCGTGGATGACAACCCGGTGAACCGGCTGGTGGCGCAGCGGATGCTGCAGGCTCTGGGGTGCGAGGTGCTCGTGGCCGAGGGTGGGCAGCAGGGGGTGGACATGGTGCTGGCCGGGAGCCCTGAGCTTGTGCTCATGGACTGCTCCATGCCCGAGGTCGACGGCTTCGAGGCGACCCGCCGGATCCGGAGAGCGGGCTGTGAGCTCCCCATCCTGGCGCTCACCGCCATGGCGATCCCGGGAGACCGAGAGCGCTGCCAAGAGGCCGGCATGGACGACTTCCTGGCCAAGCCGGTGTTGCTGCCGGTGCTCCGCGACAAGCTGACGAGCTGGCTCCCCCCCCTCAAGGAAGCCGCCGGCGCCTGATCAGCCCGGGTCCTGGCCCACGCTGGACTCCGGCAGGGTCGGGTCGCAGTACTGCACGTACCAGCCCTTGTTGGTGAAGCGCGCGTCGTCGTCCAGCCACTCGGCAAAGGGCGGAAGCGTGTCGCTCTTGCGGTCGGTGCGGTCCGCCTGCACCAGGCTGGGCGTGGCTTGGTTGGTGTCCACGCAGTCCATGAAGCGCTGCTTGACCAGCGCGCCGGTCAGGGCCTGGTCCACCGCCTCGTGACACTTCTCGTGGCGTCGGCGGGAGCCGCGGTCGCAGATCTCCACCTTGGCCTCGGCCGAGAAGGTGGTCCAGAGGTTCTCGTGGGACTCGGCCTTGAACTTGTCGGCCCGCTCCTTCTGGCGCTGGGTCTCCTTGATCTGCCGCTCCAGCTTGACCACGGTGTCCTTGAGCTCGACCAGCAGCTCGTCGCGCTCCTGCTCTGCCGCCTGGAGCTCCGTCTCGAGGCGGGCGACCTCGGCCTCCATCGTGGCGAGCTTCTCCTTCATCTCCTTCCAGGCGGCTCCGGCAGCGGCCTTCTTCTGCTCGGTCTCCTGGCGCAGGGTCTCAAGCTCGGCGTTGCGGGCGTCCAGGCGGGCCTGCAGATCGGTGACCTTGTCCTGGGCGGTGCCCAGAGCAGCGCGCTCCCCCTTCACCTCGTCCTCGCAGAAGGCGGCGATCTCCTCGGCCGTCAGGTTCTCCTTGATGACCGTCGGCTCGGAGACGATGACCTCGACGGGGTCGGCGAGGAAGCCGTGGAGGACGTAGCCGACGCCGAGCCCCAGGACGAGGCCTCCGACGAGTCCGCCAGCGAGGGAGAGGGTGTTGCTCATGCAGAGGCTCCTTTGCTCAACCCCACACACCTAACCGGACGCGCAGATTGTCAGCCTTTCGGGCTCCTACGAGGTCAGGCTTCCGCAGGAGAGTTTCCCATGTCACACATGACACCGACCCGCCGTACAGTGTGGTAGCTTCGACCTCCCTGACGTTGACACCCCGAGTGTGCCCATGACCCTCTCTCTGCTCGCCTCTTTCGGCCTCATCGGACTCCTTGCCTGCGAGGGGAAGGACTCCTCGGGTGAAGACACCGCGGACACCGAGCTCGTCGACACCCAGCCCCCTCCCGTGGACAACGACCAGGACGACGACGGCATCCTGGACGCCCACGAGGGCTACAGCGAGGACGGTTCGGTGGACACCGACGGGGACGGCACGCCGGACTATCTGGACACCGACTCCGACAACGACGGCCTGCTGGACGAGGCGGAGTCTGGCGACGACGACCTCTACACCATGCCCTTCGACACCGACCTGGACGGCACCCCGGACTACCTGGACCTGGACTCCGACGACAACCAGGTCCTGGACGAGGATGAGTCGGGCAGCAAGCCCAAGTGGGGTGTGGACACGGACGCTGACGGCGTCCCCGACTTCCGGGACTTCGACAACGACGGCGACGGCATCACGGACCTCTGGGAGATCACCACCCTGGGCAGCCCCGTGGACACCGACCTGGACGGCACCCCCGACTACATGGACGAGGACTCGGACAACGACTTCCTCTGCGACATGTACGAGGGCGGCACCACCGCCTACCGCGAGGAGCCCACCGACTCCGACGGCGACGGCATCTACGACTACCGGGACACCGACTCCGACGACGACGGCCTGCTGGACTCCGCCGAGGGCAAGGTCAGCGGCGTCTGCGGCGTCCCCAGCGACGCGGACGGCGACGGCACCTACGACTCCGCGGACCTCGACTCCGACGGCGACGGCCTGAGCGACGCCGACGAGATCAACATCTACGGGACCGACGCCTACGACTCCGACTCCGACGGCGACGGCCAGACCGACGGCGCTGAGCTCGCCGCGGGCACCAACCCCCTGGACGCCGAGTCCACCATCACCGGCGTCTACGTCGAGGTGCAGGAGCGCTCCAACGTCGAGGAGATCTTCGAGTTCGAGCCCCGCATCCAGTACGGCGACATCGCCTTCCTCATCGACACCACCGGCTCGATGAGCAGCACCATGCAGGCCACAGCGGACCGCTTCGGTGAGATCGTGACCGAGCTTGCCGGCACCTTCGAGAACATGGCCTTCGGTCTGGCCCAGTTCGACGACTACAACTACGGCTCCATGGGCTCCAGCCAGGACAAGCCCTTCAAGCTGCTGCAGCAGATCACGAACTCCGAGTCGGACATGCAGAACGAGCTGAACAACATTCAGCTCCACTCCGGCGCAGATGGCCAGGAGTCCGACATGGAGGCCCTGTACCAGGGCGCCACCGGCATGGGCTACGACCAGAACTGTGACGGCGCCTACGACGGGACCGACGACGTGCCGCCCTTCATCTCCAACTCCGGGGATGCCTTCGGGGGCAGCGCGACCGGCTCCTACAGCAGCACGGTCAGCGGCAGCGGCACCAAGGGTGGCTTCGGCTTCCGCGACTACTCCCTGCCCGTCATGGTCTACGCGACCGACATCTACATGCGCGACCCCGACTACTCGCTGGGCACCTACAGCAGCGTCGGCCTGACCGCGACCCCGGGCGGCTGCCCGATGGACGCAGGCTCCGATGATGTCGTGGCCGCCCTGGCCGACCTGGGTGGCTACATCATCGGCGTGAACGTGGGCTCCTACGCCGGCTACTCCCCCTCCGAGCAGATGACCGACCTGGCCGAGCGCACCAACTCCCTCGCGGACCTGGACGGCGACGGCGAGGTCGACGATGTGCTGGTGTTCGAGGTGCCCCAGGGCGGCGCGAGCTTCGCCGAGGAGTTCAAGAACAACGTCGTCACCGCGGTCGAGCAGCTCGTTGCCAGCGTGCAGTTCGAGAAGATCTCCCTGGAGGTCGAGGGCGACACCTACGGCATGGTCGAGTCCATCTCCCCCGAGTACTACGAGGACATCGAGTGGGAGGGCATCGAGTCCCTGGACTTCACCCTGAACTTTGCCGGCACGGTCCCCGCTACGCCGGAAGACCAGCTCTTCACCATGACGCTCAACGTGTTCGGCGACGACACCCTGCTGCTGGACAGCCTCGACATCGTGGTCGTGGTCCCCGGCACCGAGAACTGAGCGGGCCGCCCACGGGCGTGCTCAAGCGGGGCGGTCCTCTCGGGGGCCGCCCCGTCTGGCTCTGGGCCTACTCGCAGTCCGGGAGGCTCTCGATGCTGCGGTCGCAGCCGTGGCAGGCCAGGGTGCCGTAGTTGTTGCCCTGGGTGAAGTAGTTGCCCCCCAGCCACCACATGGCCCCGTCCCACTGCCAGACGGCGTGGAAGTGCTCGGCCGTGAGGGGGAAGTCTGGGATCTCCCAGCCGTCGGCGCCGAGTTGCCCCATCACGCCGTAGTTCCCGGCCACCCAGACCGTCTCGCCCGGCGCCGTCCACACCCCGTTGAGGGGGCCGTTCAGGCGGGCCCCGTCGATCTCGGACCAGCTCTCGCCGTCGCGCTCCAGGATCAAGGGGCCGGCCTCGCCGCCCACCGCGATGACCTCGTCTGCGCTGCGGCCTCTCACGGTGATGAGCCGGCCCTGGGTGTCGATGGGTTGGACCGACTCTCCCTGGATCCTCCAGGCCTGCTCGACCCCGACGATCCAGTCCTCCCACACCTTGAAGGTCAAGCCGTCGATGCCGCTCTGGACCTGCACCCACTGGCCCCCGTCCCAGCGCCAGATCTCGCCCTGGTTGTTGGCGGGGGTGCCGCCCACGGTCCAGACCGTGCCGTCCGGGTAGGTGTAGACGCCGAAGAGGTTGGCCGTGGTGGGGACCGGGTGGGCCGTCAGCGCGGCGCCGTCCCAGTGCAGCGCGGTGCCTTGGTTGCCCACCGCCCACCAGTCCTGCGCGGATTGGCCGTGGATCCACCACAGGGGCTGGTCCGCCACGCCTCTCTGCGCGCAGGCGGAGTCGGGACCGATGCGGATCAGGTCACCTCGGGCCGAGTCGGATCCCAGGTCGCCTCCGACGATCAACATCTCGGAGTCGGTGGACCAGGCACCCAAGAGCACCGTCTCACCGAGCCTGTCCCCGACGAGCAGCCAAGGATCGCTGCCGGTGTCGGCGGAGTCGCCGGGGGCCGCGCATCGGCAGGCCGTCAACAAAACAAACAACACGGTGTCTCCTGTGCCCCTGCTGTGCCAAGGGTAGCGCGTTGGGCCCAGGGGGCGAGGGGATGGTTAGGCGCCCTCCCACTCGGAGGTCCACCATGAGCCAAAAGCGTCTCTACGAACACCCCCTGGTCTCTCGGTACGCCAGCGAGGACATGAGCTTCCTGTTCTCGCCGCACCACAAGTTCAGCACCTGGCGTCGGCTGTGGCTGGCCCTGGCCCGCGCGGAGATGGAGCTGGGCCTGAACATCCAGCCCGAGCAGATCGAGGCCATGGAGGCCAGCCTGGAGGACATCGACTACCCGGCGGCCGCCGAGTACGAGCGGCGCTTCCGCCACGACGTGATGGCCCACGTGCACGCGTGGGGGGACCAGATCCCCGAGGCCAAGGCCATCATCCACCTGGGGGCCACGAGCTGCTATGTGGGCGACAACACCGACCTGGTCGTGCTTCGCGAGGCGCTGGACCTGCTGATCCCCAAGCTGGCCAACGCGATCCACCACCTGGCGAACTTCGCCCGGGAGTACGCCGACCAGCCCACCCTGGGCTTCACCCACTACCAGCCCGCCCAGCTCACCACGGTGGGCAAGCGCGCCTGCCTGTGGCTGCAGGAGCTGCTGATGGACCTGCGGGCGCTGCAGCGCGTGCGGGGGGACCTGCGCTTCCGCGGCGTGAAGGGGACCACCGGCACCCAGGCCAGCTTCCTGGCGCTCTTTGGCGGTGACCACGACAAGGTCGAGGCCCTGGACGCCAAGGTCACCGAGGCCTTTGGCTTCGAGAGCGCCTACCGGGTGACGGGCCAGACCTACACCCGAAAGGTGGACCACGAGGTGCTCAGCGCGCTGGCCAGCTTCGGCGCCACCGCCCACCACATCGCGACCGACATCCGCCTGCTGGCCAACCTCAAGGAGCTCGAGGAGCCCTTCGGCAAGTCGCAGATCGGGTCCTCGGCGATGGCCTACAAGCGCAACCCCATGCGCTCCGAGCGGGTGTGTGCCCTGAGCCGCCACATCATCACCCTCAGCCAGGACAGCGCGTGGACCGCGGCGCTGCAGTGGATGGAGCGCAGCCTGGACGACTCGGCCAACCGGCGCATGTCCCTGCCCGAGTCGTTCCTCGCTGCGGACGGGGTGCTGCAGGTGTTGTCGAACGTCTTCTCGGGGCTGGTGGTGTACCCCGCGGTGATCCAGCGCCGCATCGCCTCTGAGCTCCCCTTCATGGCGACCGAGAACCTGATCATGGCGATGGTGCAGCGCGGCGCCGACCGGCAGGAGGTCCACGAGGCCATCCGCGTGCACTCCATGGACGCCGCGCGCGTGGTGAAGATGGAGGGCGGAGACAACGACCTGCTGGACCGCGTGCGGGCCGACCCCTTCTTTGCCCCCATCCACGGCGATCTGGAGAGCCTGCTGGACCCCGCGAGCTTCATCGGTCGGGCCCCCGAGCAGGTCGCGGCCTTCCTGGAGCACGAGGTGGAGCCCGCGCTGGCGCCCTTCGCCGAGGCCCTGGGGGCGCGCCCGGAGCTCTCCGTCTGAGGGCCGGCGCCGCGCCTTGTCGGGCCGCGTGGGCTACCTTTGCCCCGTGGCCGAGCTTTTGCACGAAGGGGACTGCGTCCCCGTGGACCTCCAGGACCTCTCCGACCGCATCCAGCGGGGGGAGGTGCCCGGTCACGCCCAGCTCCGGCACGCCCCCTGGACCGGCGACGACTTCCAGGAGCTCGCCCGCATCCCGCAGCTCGCCGAGGACTTCAAGGCCCCCGGCGCCGCGATGGCCCGCCGCTTTGCGAACCCGCCCCGGGCCTGGGTCTCCATCTCGGTGTCCGCGCTGATCGTGGCCTTCGGCCTGCTCCAGGTGGCTGCGCAGATGGGCTGGCTGGCGGGCATGCTGCCCTTCTTCTCGCAGGCGGGCGTGGGCTATGACGCGCTGGCGTTCGACGGGCGCTGGTGGACCCCATGGACCTCACAGCTCACCCACGCGAACTTCGCGCTGCACCTGCTCGGGAACATGGCCGTCATCGGCTACTCCGGGTACCGCTGCGAGCGCGCTCTGGGCCGGGCCGGCTACCTGGCCGTCGCGGGCGCCGCTCTGCTCGTGGGCGCCCTGGCCGTCTCCCTGTTGCAGCGCATTCCGGTGATCGGGAGCTCGATCCTGGCCTTTGGGCTCCTGGGTGCTCAGCTCGCCATCGGCTTCCGCTTTGGGGACACCCTGCCGCCCGATCAGCGCCGCTACTACGGCTTCGGCAACCTGGCGCTGGCCTTTGTGCTGGTCGCCAACACCCTCACCGTCGCCAACGTCTCCCACGCCGCACACGTGGGCGGATTCCTGGGCGGTGTCCTGGCCGCCGGTCTGCACAAGCCCGCGTTCCTCTCCAGGGAAGAGGGCTGGAGGATGCCGGCTGCGGTCGCGGCGCTCTGTGTCTCACCGCTCTTGCTGGGGCCCGTGCTGCGTCACCTGCCCTATGCCCTCTGGTCCACCCACGAGGTCATGCTGGAGGAGGTCGGCGCGAGCCTGGAGCTGCCTGGGCGCCTGCTCCCGGACCCCGGCTACGAGGTGCGCGTGCGCGGAATGCCCGCCTGGCGCACCAACCCCAACTCCGACGAGCTGCTCTTCTGCGGCCTGGCCGAGCTCACCTGGTCCGCCGTGGAGGGCGGGGATCCCCTGGTCGGCGAGGTCCTGGAGGAGGACTGGGGCCGCCTGATCGACGGCACCGCTACCGAGGTGAGCCCCCCCGAGCCCCGCGGGCCCGGCTGGACCGCCCACGCGCTGGAGTTCGCGGACGAGGACGGCATCCCCCGCTACCTGCTCATCGAGCACCACCGCCTGCAGGGCGTCTGGCTCAACCGGGTCGGCTACCTGGTCGCGCTGGATGGGGACGGCGAGCCAGGGCACCGGGCGCCCGTGTTCCGTGACGCCCTCACCACGCTCCAGGTCGGCGAGCCCCCCGAGCTGGCCCAGGCGCGCACCGCCCACCTGGAGAACCCCGTCAGCAGCGCAAAGGCCATGGCCCTGGCGGTCGCGCTCGAGAAGTCCGGCGACCTGGAGCAGGCCGATGGGCTCTACGCCCGGGTGATCAGCAAGGCGGGGCGGGAGCAGGGGAGCGCGGTGCGGCAGCGGCTGGCGATGCAGGCGCGCACGCCGCAGCGCTGGGACCTGGGTGCGGAGCCCTGGTTCATGGCGTGGGTGCGGGACTACCCCGGGGATCGGGGCCTGGCCCGGGACGCCGTGGAGCTGCTGGCCGCTCAGGGACGCTGTCTGGCGGCTCGTGAGGTGCACGAGGCGCTCATGGCCCACCGCCCGGACGACGTGGTCGGCATCACCACCGCAGGACGGGTCGCCGCATGCGAGGACACCGGGGCCGGCTCCGCCAGCGGGTCTACTGCAGGCGGCCCTGGGGCACCCGCTCCACGCTGACCTCGCGGCCGTCCTGCAGGGTGATGTTCACGCTGGTGCCGGGCTCGCCGGAGAGCATGGCGCTGACCTGCGGCTTGTCCATCTCGACCACCGAGGTGCCGTCCACGGCGACGATGACCTCGCCGACGGAGAGGCGTCCTGCGGCGTTGCTCTGGGGGTGGATCGCGTCGATGCGGTGGGCCCCGGTGTCGGAGACCAGCCGCACGCCGAGCACCCCGCTGCCCTTGAGGGGGGACAGGGCGATCTCGATCTCCGCGGGGTGATCCTCGACCACCTGGACCTGGGTCTTTCCGTAGAGGGCGGTCGCGGTCGCGGCCTCCAGGACCATCGGGCCGACCGGCGCGCCGGCCAGGCGGAAGCGGCCCTCGGGCATCACGGGGATCTGCTCCTCCTTGCCCTGGACCCGGACGAACGCGCCCTCTGCGGGGGCGCCCTCGAAGGTGACCACGCCGGTGATGATCCCGCCGGGGCCGACCTCGACAGTGCCCAGGTCCAGGCCGTGGTCAGGGCCCAGGTTGAAGTCGTGTTCGTAGAGATCCATGCCGCGGATCTGGACCTGTAGGCGGTAGGGGCCGGGGGCGAGGCCCTCCATGTGCACGGCGCCCTGGACGCAGGCGGGGCGATCCTGGGCGTTCATCTTGAGGCCCCGATCGCTGCGCACCCAGAGGTTGGCTTGACAGTCTTTCACGTCGCGGCCGTCGGAGGGCAGCAGGCGCAGGTGCAGCTCGCCCGGGGGGACAGAGGCCTGTGAGGGCTCGATGCCCGCCGATTGGCCATTGTCTTGGGGTCCGGTCTCCTGGCTGGAGCGCAGAAAGGCCACTCCGGCCACCAGCACCGAGACCACAACCAGCGGGATCCATGTCTTTGTACGCACAGGCACCTTCACAGCGGCGTGGTAATCCAGAGGACCAGGGAGCGTCGAGTCTGGACATGAGCCGTTGGGGTACGCGAGAGGTGAAGGGCGAGCTGCGGGATGTGCAGCTCGATCAGAAGGGCCGCCCGGTCAAGCTTGCGCCGTGGCGTGGGCCGCTCCGGCGTCTCGAGGAGGGCGCCTGTGCAAACTGCGGCGCGTCCTCCAAGGGGGGCGCCTGCCCAGAGTGCGGGATGGAGCCCGCGCAGGTCGATGAGCTCACCAACCACCTGGTCGCGCGCATGGGGGGGGATCTGCTGACCGCCGCCGAGCGCGCGGGGGAGAAGGGCTGCCATGTGCTGGCCGTGCGCTTCGCCACCACGGCCTGGCACCGCGGGATCGAGCGGGACGTGGCCATGGCGCTGCGGCTGCAGGAGCTCGAGGGCGCCGGCCTGGGCGCCCTGGCGGCGGACGAGGCCCTGGAGTGGGCGGAGCTGCCCAACGCGCCCTCCTACGCGGCCGGGATCGCGTCCGAGGTGATGGGGCGAAACGGCATGGTCGACCGGGCGCTGGCCTTGGTCGAGTCCGCCCTGGAGCGGAGCCCGGACGACGACACCCTGCGGCTGGATCGCGCTCGGCTCTCCATCGCAGCGGGGGAGGTCGTGCAGGGGGGGCTGCAGGCGGCGGATCTGTGCGTCCCTGGGCGCGAGATGGCGGAGGACGCGGAGATCCTGGTGCTGGACGCAGCCCGCGCGCTGCTTGAGCAGGATCGCCCGGACGAGGCGCTGGCGGTGCTGGACGCGACGGCGCCCCATGGCCACCGCGTGCCCGACATCTGCGAGCTGATCGCCCAGGCCGAGGAGATGCGTCAGCGCCTGAGCAGCGCCCGGCGTTGGCTGGTGCACACCCTGTCGCTGGACCCTCGGCGGGATCGCACCCGGCAGACGCTCTCGCAGCTCGAAGACCGCATGGGGATCGCCCGCAGCCTGAGCTGAGCCGCCTTTAGCGCCAGTCGCCGGCCACCAGGAAGCCCGCCCAGTACCAGGGGTGGGCCTGCTCGCCGCGCAGCATCTGGAGCTGGGCGCCGCGCAGCGCCTGGGCGATGTCCTTGCCCTGGGCCAGCTCGCCGTAGAAGCCCTCCATCAGGGCCTGGGTCGCGGCGTCGTCCACCTTCCACAGGCTGGCCACCAGGGTCTCCACGCCGGCCCGCTGGAACTGCGCGCTGAGGCCGTGGATGGAGATGGCCAGCTCGTCTCCGGGGGCGTCGGGGGCCTGGACCGGGAGCCCGCTCTCGCAGGCGGAGAGCACCACCAGGCGGGTGTCCGAGAGCCAGGGAGCCAAGCCGGGGATCTGCCCGTAGACCAGGCGCCCGCCGTCCTGCTGCGCGTCGCCGATCACCAGGTAGGAGCGGGTCGGCCGGGTGGGGTCGATGACACCGTGGGTCGCCAGGTGCACGGCCCGCTTGCCCTCCGAGAGCTCCAGCAGGGCCTGCTGGCCCCCCAGATCCCCCGTCACCAGGGTCGCGCCCGGGTAGCGCCGGGCGATGGACTGCACCTCGGTCTCGGCGCCGGGCAGGCTGCCGTCGGGGTTGCCCACCAGCAGCAGCTCGGGGCCGCTCATCACGAAGCGGGGGGTGGCCGCGCCGCGCGCCCGCAGGCTGCCCACGTGGGTCAGGTTCACCACCGCCAGGTCCTCGACCAGCCATTGGCCGTCGTGGCGCAGCAGGGAGAAGGGGAGCTGCTGGAAGGGCCCGCTGGCGCTCACCGCCAGGACCTCCACCCCCTCCAGATCCGGGGCGATGGGTGCGATCAGAGCCGCACCCAGGGCATCGGCGAGGCCAGCGGTCCACTCGGGCTGGTCGATCATCTGCGCGCGCAGCGAGCGCGTCAGCCGCGAGATGTTCCGCCGGATCTCCGCGGGGTCGCTGTCCACCTGGACCGCCCGCAGGCTGTCCTTCTTGACCAGCAGCAGCACCAGGCGGTCCTCGAAGAGGATGGGCTGCAGCACGGCCACGCCCGGGTCCAGCTCCGCCTGCACGGCCTCCAGGTCTTCGGGGTCCACCCGCACGAGCTGGTCGAAGTCCGGGTAGGTCGCCCGCAGCGCGTCCACCGTCGCGGCGAACTCCACCCGCAGGGCCGCGAGCTGTTCCCGGAGCGCCTGGGACTGCTCATCGCGGCCCTGGGACTCGGCCACCTGGAGCTGCTGGGTCAGCGCGGCCTCCTGCTCCAGCAGCGCCTGGTAGCGCAGCGCCTCGGGGCCCTGGGGGATGGGCGCGCCGTCCATCCCCGCGAGCTGCAGGCGCTCGGCGTACACGAAGGCCCCCAGGTCGTCTCCCTGGGCCAGCAGCGCGTCGATCAGCGCCTGGTAGACCTGCTCGTACTGCACCAGGAACACCTGGGCCGAGCCCGCATCGAGCTGCCGCCGAGTGCGCTCGAGCTGGTCCACCGCCAGGCGCAGCTCGGCGATGCCGGACTCTGTCTCCCCGTGGTCGATCTCCCAGCGCCCCAGGGCGTAGCGCGCCCGCCACTCCACTTGGGCCAGGTGGTGCGCCTCGGCCAGCTCCAGCGCCGACTCCAGGGGCTCCCTCTCCCCCCGCAGGACCCCCAGGTTCAGGGAGGCGGAGGCCGCGGTGCTCCAGGCCTGCAGGTCCACCGCCTGGGCCGCGATCTGCCCGTACACCCCCGCATCCTGTCCCAGCGAGGCCCGGCTGAGCGCAGCCCCGAGCGCCTCCCGGTCCACCCCCGCCGCCTTGAAGGCCTCCTCGGCTGCCGCGTAGCGGGTCGCGGCCTGCTGCGCGTCGCCCGCCTGCTGATCCAGGGTGCCCAGCGCCTGCAGCAGCACCCCCTGACGCCGCAGATCCCGGCGCTGCCGGGCCGTGGCCAGCGCCGCCTCGTAGAGCTGCCCGGCGGCCTCGTGCTGGCCCAGCTCCTGGAGCACCAGCCCCAGGTTCCGCATGGCGTCGCCCTCGCCGCCCCAGTCCCCGGTGGCGCGGAAGCCCGCGATGGCCGCCTCCAGCTCGCCCCGCGCCTCGACCAGCCGGCCCATGCGCCGCAAGGTGAGCCCGCGGTTGTTGCGCACGTCTGCGGCGGCCCGCGCGTTGTCCAGGGCCAGGTTCAGGGTGAGCGCAGCGTCGAAGGCCTTGAGCGCCTCGCCGTGGTGACCTCGCTTGAGCCGAGCCAGGCCGAGGTTGTTGGCGCAGTCGGCGGCCAGAGCGGGGTGCTCGGCCTTCTGAGCCGCCACAAAGCCTCTCTTGAACGCCTTCTCCGCCGCCTTGAGCTCCCCCCGGTCCAGGGCGACGAGCCCCACGGCCAGCCCCACCTGCGCCTCCGACGCGCCAGCCTCACCCGCCAGCTCCGCGAGCTCCTGCGCCTCCTCCAGCCGCCCGAGCTGCCGGTTGGCCGCCGAGAGCCCCAAGAGCGCCTGGATCTGCGCCTGGGCGTCGCCGTCTTCCCGCGCCTGCTGCAGCGCCAACGACCACTCCACCAGGGCGGTCGCGTAGTCCCCCTGCCCAAAGGCCTGCGCGCCCTGGTCCAGGTCCTCCTGCACCGGCGGGGAGGCCGCCAGCCACAGGCTCAGGCCCAGACAGCGCCACAGCCCCACTCAGAGCTCCAGGCTGGCCAGAGCGGTCTTGGCTTCGTCCAGGTCGGGGTTCTGGGCCACCGCGGACTCGAAGGCCTCGCGGGCGCGGGGCAGGTCCTCCTGGTCCAGGTAGATCAGGCCCTCGGAGAAGGCCACGGCGGCCTGCAGCTCCTTGGCGTCCGGCGGAACGATGACCTCGCCGGCGGGCTGCTCGACGACAGCGGGGGTGCTCTGCCCAGAGGCCGAGGGGGTGGACCGGGTTCCCGTGGGCGCCACGGACTCCGTCAGCTCCCCCTTGAGCTTGCCGGAGAGCTGCTTCTCCAGGCCCATGAAGGCCTTGGCCTCGCCGCTCGCGCCGTGGCTGGCCACGATCTCGCCGGTCTCCACGCGCACCAGCCGCGCGTCGATGCGCAGGGTCCCCATCATCTCGAAGTAGGAGCCCAGGATCAGCCACCTGGCGCCCAGCAGCTTGCCGACCTTGGCCGCGGTGTCGCCGCTGACCTTGCCGGAGTGGCCCAGCTCCAGCTCGCTGAGGATGGCCTGGAGCTGGTTGCGCTCGACCACGGTGACGCCGGGTGTGCCGGTCAGGTCCGTGATGAGCATCTGGGCCAGGCCCACCTTGAGGGGCTCAAGCTCGGGGTTGCCCTGGTTCTCGAAGTAGAGGACCGCGACGCGCTCGGAGCTCTCGTCGCCCACCGCCTGGGCATCCCGGGGGATCGCACCCATCAGCGCCCCCAGCACCAGCGAGGACAGGCTGCCTGCAACGAAGCTTCGACGTCTCATGTGCGCTTGGACTCCTCGACCGACCAACCATAGCCGTGAACGGCCAGCAGCGTGAGCAGGACGCCGGCCAGGGGGGGACCCAGGGGCGCGGACCAGCCATCGCTCCAGCGGAAGACCAACACGCCGAGCACCAGCAGCAGTCCGGAGACCGCGGACCAGCCGAATGCGTGGACGTCGTCGCGTAGCTTGAGGCTGGACCACCAGACGGCGGCCCCGAGCCCGATGCCCAGCAGCCAGAAGGGCCAGCGGGGGGGCTTGCGGACGTGGCGGCCCGACAGGAGGGTGTCGATGACCTGGGCCTGGACGCGGACGCCGGCCATGTCGGCGCGCATGAGGGTGGGGAAGCTGTAGGGCGTGACGAAGCGGTCGGCGTGCGCCTGCCCGATGCGGTCCACGCGCCCGACGATGACGACCTTGCCGGCCAGGGCCTCGCGGATGTCGGGGGGCAGGTCGGCGGGGGGGCCGGGCACGCCCTGGGACTCCATCAGGCCGCGCATGGAGGCGGCGCGGAGCAGGCTGGCGGCGCGCACGGTGGGGATGCCGTCGTGGCCTTCGGGGCCGCGGAAGTTGATGAGCACGCCCTCGTGCAGGGGCTGGGGAGAGGCGGGGAGTCCGAGCGCCTGAGCACCCTCGGTGCACCGCAGGGGCTCCCCTGGCGTGACGGGACACACAGCACTCAGGTCCGCCAGCGAGGTCCCGCGATGCAGCATCGCCGCCTGGAGGGTCATGCTGGGGACCAGGCGGTCGTCCTGCTGGTCCGCGCCCAAGAGGTTGGTGGGCCAGGTGCCGGGGCTCAGGGATGCGCTCGCGACCTGCCGCACCAAGGGCGCGTGACGCACCAGTTCGCCGTCCGCGAAGAGCCAGGGCTGCTCGGTCTGGAGGTTGGCGAAGCCGGCGTGGATCTGGGGGTGGCTGAGCGCGGCGGCCTTGTCGGGCATGAAGTCGCGCTGGGCGGTGGGCGCGGTGGGTACGAAGCGGGTGGCCACGACGACGGGGGTGCTGGGGCTCCACAGCGCGGGATCGGGCACCAGGCCGGGCTCATCGGGGGCGTCCATGAGCACGTCGAGCACGATGACGGAGGCGCCGGCCTCTTCGATGCTGCGCACCAGCTCGGTGAGCAGGCCGCGGGGGGTCTGCTCGGGCTGGGGCTGGCTGGGGTCCCACAGGTACAGGGCCTCGGGGCCGATGGTGACCACCGCGACCTCGCCGCTGGTGGGCGCGCTGCCGCGGGCCTTGATGTAGAGGTCCTCGACCTGGCCGCGGCTGACCAGGAAGGCGATCACGGCGGCGGCGACCGCGGTGAACACCACGACCAGCGACTCGTAGGCCATGGACCGCGCCAGGTGGGAGGCGGGGCTGTCGCACTCCTCGCCTTGGTCCTGACGGCGCCACCAGGGGAGCTTCACCGCTGGCCTGCCTGGGTCTCCAGGGTCGCCTGCAGGGCGTCCAGCTCGGGGGCCTGCTGCGCCTTCATGCCGGACTCCAGGGCCCAGAGGGCCTCGCTCAGGTGCCCGGACTGGGCGTAGAGGCCCACCACCAGGGAGAGCTGGTCGACCTGGGACAGGGCGCTGCCGGCCTGGGAGGCGGTCTGGACGGCGCTCTGGACCTGCTCCTTCTCGCCGGCGGAGGCGACCTTGAAGGCGAAGTCCACGCCGCTCAGGCGCACGGTGTAGGGGCCGGGGGGCAGCTCGGGGCCGGCGTAGTCCACGCTGCCGGCGCCCGCTGCGGTCCAGAGCACGGCGTCGTCCATGAAGGAGTAGACCTCCACCGGGATCTCCGGGCAGGGCTGCCCCTGGGCGGTCTCAGCGCAGCGCCACTGGATGCTCTGGAGGGCGAACACCTCGTCCCCGACCACCGGGCGCAGGAGCTGGAGCTCGGCGGCTGCCCGGGTGGCTCCGGTGCGGGCGGTGCTGGTCTCGCGGGAGAGCACGGAGTCCAGGGTGGCCACCTGCTCGCCGGTGGAGGCGCTGGCGCCCTGCAGCTCGGAGACCGTCAGGGTGCTGGGGCCCTGGTGCTGGCTGGCGGCGCCCTGGTAGAGCACCACGACCTCGGCGCCGGCCCCCAGGTCCAGGGTCTGGCCCTCGGCGAGCACCAAGGGGACGCTCACGGGCTCGCCGTTCAGGGTCACGTCCCCGCGGGCGGTGGTGACCAGGCCAGGGGAGGCGGCGGTGGCGGCGGCGACAAGGCAGATGAGCATGACGGCTCCAGGACTCTCTCGGGGCGCGGGGAACGCGCGCGGGGACACCTGACTTACAGGCGCCCATCCCGTCGGGATGCCGACGGGGACTGGATCAGGGTACCTTGCTGGGCGTGAGCAAGCCCCTCCCTGGTCTCGAGCGCCGCCTGCACACCCTGCGAGAGCGGGGCGATCGCGGCGGCTTCCTGCGCCTGGTCGACGACCTCGCCCAGGATCTCCCCGAACACGCCCTGGCCTTCTGTCTGCCGGGGCTGCGTCCCGAAGATCGGGCGTTGATCCTGGAGCTTGGCGACGAGCTGGTGGTGCGCCCGAACTTCGGGCAGGCGGGCGCCACCCTCAAGGTGCGCAGCGAGGCGGCGGCTGAGCTGCTGGCCACCATAGGCCCCGACCTGGGCCCTGGGCTCGTGCGCCTGGTGGTGGTCCCGGGCGTGGGGGCCGCCGCGTTGCCCCCGATGCTGCGGCGCATCCCCGCCCACACCCTGCGGGAGCTGCGGCTGGATGGGAACGGCGTTCGCTGCCGCCAGCCCAAGGTCGAGCGCGGCCCCGGCAACGTCATCCAGCTCGAGATCCGCGGCGACAACAGCCTGCTCCAGGCGGTTGCGGGCCTGCCGGCGCTGCGCAGCCTGCGCCTGACCGAGAACCGGGTGGGCAAGGAGGGCGCCAGCATCCTGGCCGAGATGCCCCTGGAGCGGGTGGATCTGCGGAACAACCCCCTGGGGGACGCCGGCGCCATCCGCCTCGCCGCGACCCGCACCCTCACGTCCCTGCGCCTGGAGGGCTGCGGGATCGGCCCGGCCGGGGTGGTCGCGCTCTCCCACATCCCCCAGGTCAGCGCGCTGGACCTGAGCGGCAACACCTTGGGTCCTGAAGGCGTGCGTGCCCTGTCCCGGACCGAGGGCCTGCGCTGCCTCCGGGTACGGGACTGCGGGCTCCTGCCCGACCAGCTCAGCGCCCTGCGCGACGCCATCCCGGAGCTCGAATGCTGATCCTTGTTCTCCTCGCCTGCACCCCCTGTGATGACCGGGAGCTGGGCACCCGGGCCTTGTGGGTGGTGGGGGACGCGGTGGAGTGGGCCGACGCACCCTCCTATTCCCGCAGAGCCGTCGTGGATGGCGACGGCGCTCTCTGGACTCAGGGCGCCAGCGTCGCCAAGGACGGCCAGGTGGTGTTCGAGCTCAGCGGCGAGAGCCAGGACCTCACGGTCGTGGACGGCCAGGTGGCCTTCGTGGAGCGCCTGGATGAAGGCCAGCTCCGCCTGCACTACCCCGCCGACGCCACCCCCGAGGACGTGCCCCCCGGGTCCAAGAGCTACGCCGCCGCCCTGTGGGGGGACGCCGAGAGCGGCCTGCACCTGCTCAGGAACGGCGAGCCCGGCGGGACCTTCCTGCGCACCCTGGCCGACAACACCTGGGGCGAGGACCTTGAGATCGCCGCCGACCTGCCCGAGCGCGACTGGCTTGTGCTGGGCCCCGGCCCGACCTGGGCGCGCACCGAGGGCCTGGACTTCCCCATCGAGCGCCTTGAGGGCGACGCGGTGGTCTCGGTTGGCCTGCTGACCGGCGTCGATCAGGTGCGCGGCATCGTGGTCGACGGCCAGGGGAGCACCTTCGTCCGCGTGGGCATCGACAGCCCCCAGGACGCCTGGATCGCGGACCCTGAGACCGGCTGCACCGCGCAGATCACGGACATCCTGGCCCCCTTCGCGCTCCAGGGGCTGGAGGAGGGAGCGATGGCGTGGGGGCTCTCACCCCAGGGCACACTGCTCCAGATCCCGGTGCACGCCAACTGCGAGCTCGGGTCCGCCAGCGAGGTCGACAGTGGCCTGGACGCGGAGCTGTACGCCGTCACCGCGGCGACCGACGGGCCGACTCCGCTGCTGGTCGCGGAGTGGGTCGCCGGCCCGGACAGCGACTTCGCCTACCGCCACGCCGAGGTCTGTCGCTGACTTCTGTGCCCCCAAGGCGAAATACCTGAACCCCCTGGGCGGTACAGGCCTTCCCACGGTCGGCAATGGCCGACCCATCGTGCTTGTGCTAATTCCCAGGGGTCACGCGGCCTCCGGGGCCGCCGAACTCAGAAACCGCCCGCCCCCGCCTGTCGTTGGGGGCTGAACTGGAGGCATCCCAATGCGGAACATGATCTTCTCCGCCCTCGCGCTGGCCAGCCTGGCCGCCTGCGCTCCCAAGGCTGACCACGACGAGCTCGCCGCCAAGGTCGAGGCCCTCGACGCCCGCGTCGCCGAGCTCGAGAAGGGTGGTCGGGGCAGCGGCTCCGGGCGCGCCGCCGCTCCCGCCGTGAACGCCGCGGACGAGGCCAAGGCCCAGGAGCTCTTCGGCCAGTTCAACGAGAAGATGGGCGCCGGGGACATGGAGGGCGCCAAGGCCGACCTGGACAAGCTGTTCAAGGACTTCGGCACCACCCAGACCGCCAACAAGGCCATCCGCTACAAGCGCGAGCTGGACGTCATCGGCACCTCCGTGACCAACCCCACCATCGAGGCCGCCTACGTGGGCCAGGCCAGCGACATGGACCTGCAGAGCGGCACCACCCTGGTGGTGTTCTGGGAGGTCTGGTGCCCCCACTGCCGGCGCGAGGTGCCTGAGCTCATCAAGACCGCCGACAAGTACAAGGGCAAGATGGACGTGGTCGGCCTGACCCGCATCACCAAGTCCGCGACCGAAGAGGGCGTCAAGGAGTTCGTGAAGGAGCAGGGCGTGACCTACACCGTGCTCAAGGAGAACGGCGACGCCGCCAAGGCCTTCGCAGTCTCCGGCATCCCCGCCGCCGCCGTGGTCAAGGACGGCAAGATCGTCTGGCGTGGTCACCCCGGCCGCCTGAGCGACGAGATGATCGAGAAGTACCTCTGAGGCTTCCGTGAAGGTCACCCAGGTGACCTCGCTTGAGAGGGCCTGTCTCCCGGTTGGGGGGCGGGCCCTTTTCTCTTGGTGAGCCCGCCGGTGGAGCAGGGGATCCCGGCTGTTTCGACCTTGGCATGGTGCGCCTTGGGGCGCTCCATTAAGCCTGGGTCCACCACCAGGAGGACCCCATGGCCACCGACATCGCACAGCTCCTCGGCGCCGAGGCCGACAGCCTGCTCGCCCACACCTGCACCACCATCCCGGCCAGCCGCCTGAGCCAGACCGGGCCCGACCTGGTGGACCGCATCTGGAGCCAGTCCGACCGCAACGTGCGGACCCTGCGCAGCATCCAGGCGCTCTACGGCAACGGTCGCCTGGCCAACACCGGCTACCTGAGCATCCTCCCGGTGGACCAGGGCATCGAGCACAGCGCCGGCGCCAGCTTCGCGCCCAACCCCGACTACTTCGACCCCCAGAACATCGTGGAGCTCGCCTACGAGGGCGGCTGCAACGCGGTGGCGAGCACCCTGGGCGTGCTGGGCATGGTGGCCCGCAAGTGGGCCCACAAGATCCCGCTGATGCTCAAGATCAACCACAACGAGCTGCTGTCGGTGCCCAACACCTTCGAGCAGATCATGTTCGCCCAGATCGAGCAGGCCTACGACATGGGCTGCGTGGCCGTGGGCGCGACCATCTACTTTGGGTCCGAGGACTCAAACCGCCAGATCCAGGAGGTCTCCCAGGCCTTCGCCCACGCCCACGAGCTGGGCATGGCGACCGTGCTGTGGGCCTACCTGCGCAACCCCGCGTTCAAGCAGGACGGGGTCGACTACCACGCCGCCGCCGACCTGACCGGCCAGGCCAACCACCTGGCGGCCACCCTGCACGCGGACATCGTCAAGCAGAAGATGGCCACCAACAACGGCGGCTACCGGGCGCTGAACATGGGCGATAGCAGCTACGGCAAGTTCGACGACCGCATCTACACCGAGCTCGCCTCCGAGAACCCCATCGACCTGGTGCGCTACCAGGTGGCCAACTGCTTCATGGGCCGCGTCGGGCTCATCAACTCCGGCGGCGGCTCCGGCAAGAACGACATGGCCCAGGCCGTGCGCACCGCGGTCATCAACAAGCGCGCTGGCGGCGTGGGCCTCATCAGCGGCCGCAAGGCCTTCCAGAAGTCCCGCGCGGACGGCGTGGCCCTGCTCAACGCCATCCAGGACGTGTACCTCGACGAGAGCGTCACCCTGGCCTGAGGGCCGCTTTTGGACTTTGGTATCGTGCCCCCAATCGCGGGTCTGTCCCGCAGGAGGACTTCATGCTGATCGCACTCGCCCTGTTCCTGGGCTGCCCTGAGCCCCCCGCCGAGGTCGGCGCGAACAACGGCGCCGGTGGGACCCCCATGGGGAACCCCGACAACAACGGCGTCACCCCGCCGCCCGAGGGCGCCACGCCTGGCCCCGCGGACGGTCCCGGCGCGCCCCCGCCCTACGACCCCGAGATCGAGCTCACCCAGGAGGCCCTCAAGGACCTGGACCACGTGACCATCACCGGCGAGCTCATCTGCGAGAACGCCGAGGGTCCCTACGTGATCCACCTCTTCCCCCCGCCCCCCGAGGGAGAGGAGGGCGCGATCGAGGAGGGCCCGCCCCCGCGCCCCCTGTCCGGCGCCAAGGTCGAGAAGGCTGGCGAGTTCAGCTTCATGGCCCCCAAGGGCGGCACGGGCATGGTCCTGGGCTTCGTCGACACCGACAACGACAACATCCCCTCCGAGGCCGGCATCTTCTTCGCCAACAAGTCGATGCCCATCTCCCTGGAGGCCGACACCACGGTCAAGCTGGACTGCTCCGAGTCCGCGCCGCCGGTCGCTGAGATGCCGGCAGGAGAGGGAGCGACGCCGCCCCCTGGAGGCGAGATGCCCCCACCGCCTCCCGCTGGTGGTGAGCCCCCCGCTGGTGAGGCTCCTGGTGCCGGCGAGGTCCCCCCGGCGGCTCCCGCTGGTGAGCCTCCCGCCGCCGAGGGCGCCGCTCAGTAGCGCGGCGGAGGCGGGACGCAGCCGCTCTGGGTGGTTAGCTCAGGCCCCATGACCTGGACCCCCCAAAGCTGGCGCGGCCTGCCCATCCGGCAGCAGCCCGAGTATGACGATCCCGAGGCCGTGAAGGCGGCCTTGGACCACCTGCGGGCCCTGCCCCCCCTGGTGCACTCCGGAGAGGTCGACGCCCTCCGGGAGCAGCTCGCCCGCGCCGGTCGCGGCGAGTGCTTTGTGCTCCAGGGTGGCGACTGCGCCGAGCGCTTCGTCGACCTGAACGCGCAGGCCATCGAGAACAAGCTCAAGATCCTGCTCCAGATGAGCGTGGTCCTGACCTGGGGCGCCCGCATCCCCGTGGTGCGCATCGGGCGCATGGCCGGGCAGTTCGCCAAGCCGCGCTCCCGGCCCACCGAGATCGTGGACGGTGTGGAGATCCCCACCTACCGGGGCGACCACATCAACGGCCACGACCCCAGCGAGCGCACCCCGGACCCCCAGCGCCTGGTGCAGGCCTACTTCCACGCGTCCACCACGCTGAACTACGTGCGAGCGCTGCTGGATGGGGGCTTCGCGGACCTGCGGCAGCCCGAGCACTGGGATCTGGGCTTCGTCCAGGCCCAGGACAAGCGCGCCGCCTATGAGGACATCCTGGCCCGCATCGGCGAGGCCGTGGACTTCATGGGGGCCGTCGGCGCGGACGCCCAGTCCACCCTGTCGGGCGTGCAGTTCTTCACCTCCCACGAGGGCCTGCTGCTCCCCTACGAGGAGGCCATGACCGTCCAGACGCCCAAGGGGCACTACAACCTGGGCGCCCACTTCCTGTGGATCGGCGACCGCACCCGCCAGCTCGACCACGCGCACATCGAGTACTTCCGGGGCATCCAGAACCCCATCGGCGTCAAGTGCGGGCCCAGCATGCAGCCCGACGAGCTGGTGCAGGTCGTGCGCGCGCTGAACCCGGACGACATCCCAGGCCGCATCACCCTGATCACCCGCTACGGCGCCGGCCGCGTGGCCGAGCTGCTCCCCGGGCACATCCGCGCCATCCAGGACGCCGGGCTCACCGTGACCTGGTCCTGCGACCCCATGCACGGCAACACCCGCAGCACCGAGCAGGGCCTCAAGACCCGCGACGTCGCCAACATCCTGGGCGAGCTCAAGGCCGTCATGGACACCCACCAGGCCTGCGGCAGCGTGCTGGGTGGCGTGCACTTCGAGATGACCGGCGAGGACGTCACCGAGTGCGTGGGCGGCCCCCAGGGGCTCGCGGACCACCACCTCTCCCACGCCTACGAGACCTTCTGCGACCCCCGCCTGAACTACGCGCAGGCCCTGGAGATCGCCTTCCTCATCGCGCAGCGGCTGCGCCAGGAGCGCTGAGTGCGCTACCTGACCGACCTCCTGAACACCGTGCTGGGGGTGCTGGGGGTCCAGCTCCCCGACTGGGGCGGGTCGGTGCTCCTGGTGGTCATCCTGATCGCCCTGGGCCCCTTCTTCTACCGCAACAGCCGCACCAAGAAGGCCCGCAAGCTGCTCCAGCGGGTCAGCATGGAGTCGGGGGAGGAGCGGCTGGCGGGTGAGCAGGAGATCCTCCACACCGTCTCGGGCCACCCCTTTGGCCTGGTCGTCGTGGTGGAAGAAGCCCACAAGCGAGGAATGGGGAGGCTCGCGCGCAGGGCCCTGGAGGCTCTGGACGCCACCGGCAAGCAGCGCAGCGAGCTCAAGCGCCTGCAGCGGCTGCTTGGACCTCGCCCGACCTCGCCGACACAGGAGGCCATTGCGATTGAGCGGCTGCACCAACAGGGCCTGACGGTGCAGGCCGAAGCCCGCTTGCAGGACGCACTCGCTCGCTTCCCCGAGCACCCGGAGCTGGTCGCGCTCCAGGGGACGCTCACCGACCCAGCAGGGCCTCCCGAATCGTCGGGTTGATGACGCTGGCCAGGATCAGGCTGATGACGAAGCCGATCGCCACGTTCCGCAGGTCCTTGCCCATCATCTTGAAGGCCTTCTTGAGGCTGCGGTCGTGGGCCTTGACGATGCTCATGCCCAGCTCACGGCCGGCCAGCAGGCCGACGAACACCCAGGTGGTGCTCATGGGGATGTCGGACTGGACCTTGAACACGTAGAGGATGATGGCGTAGATGAGGTCGATGATCGTGGCGGCGCGGACGTCCACCACGTTGGACTTCTCGTCCACGACCTCCTGGATGCGCTCGCCGCCCTGCCAGAAGAGCAGGCCCAGGCCCGCGAAGATGAACGCGGCGAAGGCCACGAACTCGGCGACGCCCAGGCTGCGGGGCAGGTAGACGGCCACGTTGGCGGCGTCCTGCTGCAGCCAGACGGACCACAGCGCGCCGGAGATCACCCACTGGCCGACGGTCCAGCCCTTGTGCGCCTCTCCCGTGAACTTGCGCTGCATCAGGCGACCCAGGGTCATCCAGATGACGATGGCGACGACAAAGGCGATGGCGTAGCCGGTGAGGCTCTTGCCGGTGACGGCCCAGATGCTCTTGCCGCTGGCGGCGAAGCAGCTCAGCAGCAGGAAGGTGGTGGACACCGGCATCTTGAGGCGGGTGAGGATCAGCAGGAACAGGGGCGCGGCCACCTGCAGGTACTGGAACTCGGTGGGGGCGGTCTCGAAGCCCTTGGAGGCCAGGCGGCCGTAGGAGACGTCGCCGCCGTAGTTGATCCACGAGTAGGCGGCGGTCGCCAGGAAGATGCCGCCCATGAAGAGCCAGAGCACCCACCAGGGCTTGTCCTTGTTGGACGCGATGAAGGTGCCCAGGGTCTGGATCGAGTCGTTGGCCACCGCGGAGTAGGCCGCGATACCGAAGCCCACCCACATGGCGATGTGGGGGGTCTGGTAGGTCAGCGCGGTCACCACGAAGCCCAGCAGGAGCAGCGCCAGGAAGACGCTCTCCTTGCGGATCAGCTCGATGAAGACACGGATTGGGGCGGACCCTTCGGTGGAAGGGGCGTCAGGTACTGGGACGGGCGCGTTCACGGAAATGAACCACTCCGGGTGAATGGCTGCTGTTTAGGATCGGAGTGTGACGGGACGATGGCGCGGAGGGGCCGCAGGAGTTCCAGAGGTGCGGCCCTTGTCCTGGAGCAGCCGTGCAAATAGGGGAATCGGCACCGGAGGTCTCCTGATGTTGCTCTTTGTCCTTGCCCTTGCCTGCGCCGAAGTCGGCGACTGTGACGCGGGCGCGCCGAGCTTCTACATCGAGCCGGTGACCGAGTCTGGCGCCTTCATCGAGGAGATCGAGATCGAGTCCTCCCCCGCGGAGCTCGATCCCCCCGTCACCACCGCGTGCGTCCTGGGCGAGGAGTACTGGGAGTGCGGCAGCGGTCAGCCAGGGGCCTACAAGGTGTTCCTGGGTGGCCCCGGCTGGAACCGCACCGTCGAGACGGTCGAGGTCGCTGCGCCCGAGGACGCCTGCTTCCCCGAGCGCGAGGTCACCCGGGTGAAGATGCTCCCGGAGGACTGAGCACCGCGCTCAGTTCAGGCACTCGGTCTGCACGGAGTACTGGACCTCGACGCTCTGGCCGTCGCGGCCCTCCTCCAGCAGCACCGCGTTCTGGGCGGCGTCGTAGCTCCAGGCGCTCGTCTCCACCCCGTCCACCAGCACCACGATCGTGCCGGCGGCCGCGTCCTGCGACAGGGTGAAGGTCCAGCGGTGGGTGAGGCTGGCGTTGGCGATGTCCTCGGCGTAGGCCGACCAGTCGGGGGAGCAGATGCTCATGCTCAGGCCCGAGGTCTCGGCGATCATCTCGGCGTAGCCGTCGTCGCCCTCGTTGCAGTCGTCGGCGTCGATCACCCCGCTGACCATCAACAGGGAGTCGGGGACCACGGCGGTGTAGCGCTCGTGGAAGTACTCCCAGGTCCACGCGGAGGCCTGCTCGCTGGAGCGCTCGGGCTCGTCGCTGACAAAGACCGTGTGGAAGAGCGCGCCCTCCCGGCGGAAGCCGGCGTTGCAGCCTTCGAGCTGGAGCAGGGCGCGGTCCAGGAGCTTGAACAGGGCCTCGTCATCCTGGACCTCGCGGTCGGTGCCCATGGTGACGGCCTCGGCGAACAGGCCGCCCAGGTTCTCGGTGTCGGCGCTGAGCACCCCGTGGTTGAAGCAGCCGTCGTCGTAGGTCACCACGCCGATGTGCCAGTTGTTGGTCACCCCCTCCAGGGTGGTGATCAGGCCCTCGAAGTTCAGCGCCAGGGAGGCCGCGTCGTTGTCCATGGACCCCGACTGGTCCACCGCGAACACGATGTCGACGGGGGGATCCCCGGTGATCGTGAAGCTGTCCGTGGCCGTGTCGGTGGCCAGCCCCACCCCCTGTTGCGTGACCTGCAGGTCTCCGCGGGGGTCGTTGGAGACGAAGCGCTGGCCGCCGGACTCGCTGCCGATGGTGCTGGGCTCCCACTGCACGGGCAGCTCCAGCCAGGCCCCGGGGGTGAGGGTGGTGGGGAGCTCGGGCAGCTCGACCACGGTGAAGGCCTCGCTGGAGAGGGTCTCGATGGCGCTGAGCTCCAGGTCCGCGTTGCCCACGTTCTGGACGACCAGGGTCTCGGACATGGGGCAGCCCAGCAGCTCCTCGCCGTAGTCGTGGCTGCTGGGGGTGACCACCAGCCAGGGGGTCAGGCCGTCCCCGCTCAGGGCGACCTCCACCTCGGGGCGCTCGGGGTCGTCGCTGAGGACGAACAGGGTGGCGGAGTGGGGGCCGGGCATGGACGGCGTGAAGGAAACCGGGATCTGCAGGGACTCGCCGGGCAGCAGGTCGGCGTAGGTCTCCTCGTCCACGGAGAAGCCCTCGTCACCTTCGATGCGCAGGCCCTGGATGGAGAGCACCCCGACGCCCACCGAGAAGGCCTCGACCTCCCGCTCGGTCACCTCGCCCAGGTCCTGGGTCAGGAAGTCCAGGGTGGGGGGCGTCACCTCGATCGCGGGGTCACCGGCCCAGGGGTCGTCGGTCTGGATGTTCAGCCCGTGATCCGAGCACGCGAGCAGCATCAAGAACATGGGGGATCCTCTCAGAAGAGCTGCTGGTAGCCGAGGGTGGGGGAGAGCTGGAGGCCAGGGGCTGCGCCGGTGAGCGCGCCGGCTTGGCTCACCCTCTGGACCTCCAGGTGCATCATCAGCTCCCCAGCGGGGAGCGCGACAGCGAGGCCAGGCGAGGCCACCCAGCCCACGGACCACAGGGTCTCGCGCACCGGCGGGGTCTGGCCCTCGAGCTGGCCCTGGAGCGTGGACCGCGTGCGCACCAGGCTGGGGGCCAGGCGCAGCTCGGGCTGGGCGCGCTCAGCGGGTGCCAGCACGCGCAGGGTGACGCCGGGCTGGAGCGCGAGCTGGGCCTGCGAGAGGCTCCAGCGGTAGGCGGTGGAGAAGGCGTCGTCCTCCAGGGTGCCGCTGGTGCTCACGGAGGCGCGGGACAGCGCCAGGGTGGGCTGGACGCGGCCCTGGAGCGCCTCGGGGCGCCAGCGGGCCTCCAGGGCCAGCGCGGGGCCGGCCTCCAGGCCGCTGCGCGGGATGGCCAGGCCGAGGGTTCCGCCCGCGGAGAGGCTGCGCCAGGGCAGCTCGGGGGGCGGGGCCTTGGCCTGATCGGGGGTCCAGTCGTCGGCCTCCAGATCCTCCTCGGCGGCATCCGATTCGGCGGCTTCGGGCTCGGTCGGCGCCGGGGTGTCCTCGCTGGTGGGCGGGGGTGTTTCGGTGTCCTGGGCCACCACCGGGCCCAAGAGGTGGGCCAGCAGTCCCAGAGGCATCAGTAGTTGGTCCATTCGGTGCTCCTGGTGGCGGCCTCGTCGTTGGTCTCTCCGCCGACGATCAGGATGACGGCGCTCTCCTGGGCCGAGCCCACCCACACGCGGGGGCTCAGCAGGGAGGTGCTCAGGCTGTTCCAGTTGGCCAGGTCCGGCGCCACGGTGAGGGCCGCGGAGGTCGAGGTCCCGTTGGGCTCGCCCTTCTGGCCGCCGAAGGCGTAGAGGCTGTCGTTGGCGCTCGCGGAGCCCATGCCGGCGCGGGCGGGGCTGATGCTCTGGATGGACTGCCAGTCGTCGAGCTCGCCGCCGTTGCCGACCAGCCCGGCCTGGGCCTCACCGGTGGCCTTGGTCTTGGTCATGCCGCCGGCGAACACCACCCAGGACTCGTCCAGCTCGACGACCGAGTGGTTCTCGGCGTCGATGGTGTAGGCGGCGCAGCCGTAGCGGGCCGTGTCCAGGGTGTTCGCGCTGACCTTCCAGGCGCCCGTGGTCTGGGTCTTGGGGCCCTCGATGCGCACCTTGAGGTACTCGACGCTGTCCAGCGGGTTGTCGTCCGCGTCCAGCCCGCCGCCCACGTAGAGGTAGGCGTTCTCGGGGTCGGTCTCGGGGTCGTAGGCCAGGGTGCTGCAGTGGAAGGCGCGGGCCGTCTTGAGGCTGTTCAGCTCCTTCCACTCGCCCAGGGAGCCGGGCACCAAGGGGAGCACGCTGGGGTCCGTCTCCAGGCCGGTGTCGGTGAAGCTGGTGGTGCTCACCTCGGCGACCAGCTCCTCGCTGCCCTGGGCCGCGTCCGCGCTGGGGCTGCGGTAGACCCGGTAGCGCACGGCGCCGTCCACGCTGGTCCAGTTCAGGGTGGGGCGGAGCACGCCGCCGGAGACCTCGGGGAGCACCAGGATCAGGGGCTCGCTGGGCAGGCCCTCGCCCTTGGGGTTGCTGTAGTCGTAGGCGGGGAACACCGCCGACACGCGGTAGCGCCAGGTGCCCGGCTCCAGCCCCGTGGACTTGCGGGCCATGTTCACGGACTCGATCAGCGGGGCGTCGTTGGGGTCCAGCACCTCGGCCCGGTACAGGGTGTCGGTGGCGCTGGTCCCGTCGTGCCCGCCGATGACGTACACGTAGGGGTGCAGGCTGATCAGGGTCGCGCCGCTGCGGGGGCCGGGCAGGGTCTGGTCCAGCAGGGTCCAGGTGCCCAGCTCGCCGTAGACGCCGATGTCCGCGACCTCGATGCTGTCCATCGCGGTGCTGGTGTCTCCGCCGTCGCCTCCCGCGGCCAGCAGGTAGCGGGTCACCGAGTCCAGGCGGGCGGCGTCCGTCGCGGGGGAGCGGCGGGCCTCCACCATGTCGGGGCCGGCGCTCCAGGGGAAGAGGTTCTGGCTGGGGTTGCGCACCGAGATGGCCGAGAAGACCGCCGCGGAGCCGTCCGCGTTGACCACCTGGACCGTGCAGACCGCGCCGTTGTAGCCGGTGGACGGGACCTGGATCTCCAGCAGGCCGTAGGTCTCGCTGACCACCGTGGTGCTGACCTCCTCCGGGCCGCCTCCGTCATCGCAGCTCAGGGTGACCGTTGCGTCGCGGAAATCGCGGCCCAGGATCTCCACCAGCTCCGGGTTGGACTTGTCCAGGGAGCTGGGGGTGACGGCCTCGATGGTGGGGGGGGCCTGGCCGCTGACCTCCAGGGCGTCCTCCATCAGGCCCATCGACTCGTCGGGGTTGAGCACGAGCAGGCTGTAGGTGCCCACCGGCAGGCTCTCGGGGACCGTCGCGCGCAGCAGGAAGTCGTCCTCCATGCGCACACCCAGCAGGGGGTAGGTGCCCGCCTCCCGATCGGGGCCCATCAGGTAGACCCGGGGGGTGGCCTGGAAGGGCTCGCCGCTCTCCAGGGCGTAGATTTCCACTGGGCTGCGCGAGAAGGTCCACGCAAAGGCCGGGTCCAGGCGGTCCAGCTCGATGGGGGAGTAGCGGCGCATGCGGAAGCTGCCGGTGAACTCGCCTTCGCAGGAGCCGTCCTGCACCAGATGCAGGCTGTACTCCCCGTTGGCCATGTAGGCGGGGGGCGTGAAGTAGAGGCGCCCGGCGTCGCTCGCGTCCCAGCGCCAGTCGACCTCGGTGCGCACGCCGTCGCTGTCGGTGATCCAGGCCTCCTGGACTTGGCCGGAGAGGTCGGCCACGTAGGCCGTCAGGGTGGTCTCCACGTTGGGGTGGATCACCGGCGGGTCGACGTAGAACACCAGCGGCGTCTCGCTCACCTGCAGGGCGCTGCTCAGCTCGGCGCCGCAGCCCCCGGGGATCACCACGCTCAGGTCGTAGCTGCCCACCGAGAGCGGCGTGGTGTCGACCTCGACCGCGGCCTCGGAGATCCAGGTGGTGTCCAGCTCCTGCTCGCCGGCGAACACCTGGGTGCCCTCCACCAGCCCGCGCCCGGTCAGGGTCACGGTGCCACCGCCGGTGCAGACGGCCTCGGGGCTGACCTCGTCCACGGTGGGGGCGGACACGATCTCCAGCTCGACGGGGGCGGAGCCCTCACAGTCCGCGGGCGCCGGGTTCCACAGGAACACGCTCTGGTGTCCGATGGCCATGGCGCTGGGCGCGATGTCCAGCAGGGCGGTCTCGCAGACCTGGCCGGGGTGGTCCAGGGCCAGGGGCTCGCAGTCCTCCAGGGCCGAGAGGGCCTGCTCTCCGGTCACCAGCTCCGCGATGGGGAGGGTGTCGTTCCAGCTCAGCAGTCCCTCGCCGGCGAACGTGAGCTCCTGGGTGTCCGCCTGGTAGCAGACGGAAGAGGGGGTGGGCCCCTCCGTGTCGGGCTGGGGCAGGACCAGGAAGAGCCCGCTGATCAGACCCTCCTCCCCCTCGGGGCTGGTGATCTCCAGGTCCCACACCCCCGGCTCCAGCGCCTGGCCGGCGTCCAGGCTGATCTCGATGGTCTCGGGTCCAAGCCAGGAGAGGCGGTTGAGGGGCACGCTGCGCGCATCGCCCGTACCTCGGCACCCATCGCAGACCCCGCCACTGTGTCGCAACCTCAGCGTCGGCGAGGCCAGGCTGGGCTCATCCAGCAGCCCGACGGCCAGGGGGGCCAGCATGGGGTGGGTGGCCTGGACCAGGACGGTGTCATCGCCCAGGCAGAAGGCGAGGCCCTCTCCAGCGACGGTCTCCACCTGGGGATCTGTGGCACAAGCCAGGGCAAGCAACAGGGGCACGCGCGCTCCATCACGACCCCTTCAGGGTAGCTGTGCATCCCTGATACGAGCCTGACATGGGTGCGGCCGAAAGCCTGACGCTTCGGGCCTTCAGAGCACCCAGCGATACCCAAGGTGCGCGCTCCCCATCGGGACGTAGCCGCCCAAGCCGTCGCCGTGGAGATCGACGCTCGCCCCGAGCTCGACGCGCCCCGGACCCAGGGCGTAGAGCAGCGCCGCCTGTGCGGAGGGGGCGATGTAGGTCTGGGTCTGCACCGCGCTGTCGGTGAGCCGCTCGGACCCGTCGGTTGCGCGCCAGCGCTCCCGGTCCAGGACGGCGACGACGCCAAAGGCCAGCTCGCCCTGCAGCGGGCGCTGCGGGCTGCTCCGGAAGGCCAGGGCAGGGCGGAGGCTCAGCTGCGTGCTGCGCACTGTCCAGTGGCCGTCGATGGTGAGTGGCGTGTCGTTCTCCCAGGTCACGGTCTGCCGGTCCGTCCCCAGGTCGACGCCCAGCCCCAGCAACATCGCGCTGTCGCTGTTCACCGGCAGCCGCAGCTGGGCCCGCGCGTAGGGGGTGGAGAGCGGCCCGCTGGGCGCCCAGGCCCCCGCGACGCCGAGCTGCAGGCCCAGTGTGTCCTCGCCGGTGGAGGGCGTGCTGTCCGGTGGGGCCGCGCCCCAGAGGCCCAGGAGGAGGGCCATCCCACTTGTGTGCGTCATGCAGCCACTCTTCCCCTCCATCGAGAAGACGTCAAGGGAGAACCAGGCTCAGTCCTCCGTCAGCGCCCGGAAGTCACAGGTCCCGTCCGCGCCCTGGTCCGTGCAGATGCTGGGGTGGCTCATGGGGGTCTGGCCCTCCCAGGCGTCCTGGGCGAAGAGCAGGATCTGCTCCAGGGCGGCGTCTCCGGCGATGGTGTTGCGCGCTGCGAAGCCGTGGACGTCGTAGGGGCCGGTGTCCGCGACCCAGAACTGCTCCAGGGCGGCGCCGGTCTGGACGGTGTCGGTGGTGGTCTCCGCGCCGTAGAGGGGCTCCAGGCTGGGCTCGAGCTGCACGGCGTTCAGGCTGCGGGCCAGCAGGCGCGTGCCCAGGTTGGGGAGCACGGGGTCGCCCATGGACTGCTGGAGCAGGAAGCTGCCGCCCACGTCCAGCGCCTTGTCGGCCCACACCGCGCCGTCGACGTCGTCCCAGGAGACCTGGCCGGCCAGCAGCACGATCTGCAGGTCGACGATGCTGCCGTAGTTGCCCTCCAGCGCATCACCCAGGCCCACGTCGTAGAGCAGGGAGTGCGGAATCATGTGGCTCCAGCCGGTGCCGGGCACGTTGAGCACGGCCTTGGTCAGGCGCGGGTCCGCGGACACGATCACGGCGCCCAGCGTGCCACCCAGGGAGCCGCCCATCCAGACGACCTCGTCCGAGCGGGGGACCTGGCCCGCGGCAGGGTTGGGCTCACCGCCCAGGGTCTCGGCGCTCAGGGTCTCTCCGAGCGCGCCCCCAAGCGAGGTCACCAGGACCGTTCCCCCCGCCAGGGACTCCAGCAGTCCGGAGGTGCTCCGCTCGCTGCCCTCCAGGAAGGCGCTCAGGTCGCCCAGGGTGCCCACGAAGTCGGTGCCGGTCCAGCCGTCGAAGCGCAGGTTGAGCTTGGCGATGCCGTACTCGGCCAGCTCGGTGTCGAAGGAGGAGTCGGTGACGTCGCCGCCGGTGCCGTGGCCGTAGAGCACGACCCGGTAGTTCTCGACGTCGGCGGGGATGCTGATGCGGAACTCGATGTCGGCGGTGCCCACGATGCTGGGGTTGCCGTCGGCGTCCAGCTCCAGGGTGCCGTCATCGTTCAGGAAGCTGGGGGCGCCGGTCAGGCGGCCGCGCACGATGGCGGCCACGGCGGGATCTGCGGGCTCCACCACGGCGTCGATCTCCACGCCCAGATCGGAGCTGGCGTCCTCCAGCGCGGCCATCATGGCCTCCATGCGCTTCTGGGGGTCGGCCTCGGAGCGGGTGGTGAACTCGCCGAAGCGCACCACGCTCTCCAGGTCGATGCCCTGCTCCACCAGGAAGTCGGCGGTGGGGGCGTAGTGGGCGGCCAGCGCCTCTTCGTCCGAGCCGCGGGGCTCGGTCAGGCCCAGCGCCACCTGCACGGACTCGGTGACGGCGCCGCCGCTGGAGTCCAGCACCACGAAGACGTGGTCGGCGTTGGCCTCCAGCACCTCTTCGGGGCGGCCCACCAGCATCGTGCGCTCGGAGCTGACGTTGGAGGCGTCGTAGAGCTCGGTCCAGTACGCCATGCGCTGGCCGTAGCGGTCGCTGCCCACCTGCGCGTTGAACACCTGCAGAGGGCCGGTGCCCTCGACCGCCGGGAGCACCGACTCGCTGGCGATGCTGGGGTCGAGCACCTGGTCGAAGGCCACGGCCACGCCGGTGATCCGGGAGAAGCCGTCGGCCAGGTTCAGGAAGCTGGGGTCATCGTCCACGCCCAGGGAGCTGGGGTCGAAGGCCATGCGCAGCCCGGTCTCGGTGCTGGCGTCGGCGACCATGCTGCTGTTGGACGGGAAGGGGAGCAGGCAGTGGACGGGATCCAGGGGGTCGCAGTCGGCGGCGGGGGGCGGGGTGCGGTCCCCAGCCTCGCGCGGGGTCACCTGGCTACAGGCCAGCAGCAGCATCCACATCTTGACTCCGGGTCAGTACCTCTCCTTAGCCTACCCGGTGTGCGCTCGCTCCCTCAGAACAGGGTGTCGGTCTTTCGGCGAAGGCGGCTCTGATCCAGGGTCATGCACAGGCTCACCACCGCCTCCAGCATGCGCGGGACCGCCTCGGGTTTGGGGGGGCCGCGGAGGTCCAGCTCGCCGGCCAGGCCGCGCACCTCGAAGCCCGCGCTCAGGGTCTCGGCGAACGCCGCCCGCACGATGGGGTCGCCCAAATCGGAGGCCGGAGGGACACCGCGCTGCACGGCGGCCAGGTGCTCCTTGAGGGCCTCGCTGGAGGCGGGGAAGTCGCGCTCCAGCTCCTTGAAGGGGGCGCAGGTCACGTCCATGCGGCGGCCCCAGACCCGGACGCTGACTCTGCGGCCGCCCCAGTTGCCGCGCAGCCACTCCACCTTGCCCTTGCGCTCCCAGGTCAGGCCCTGGGCCTCGGCGACCTGAGCCCAGCGAGTGGGCGGGCGGCGCGCGATGAGCGCCCAGATCGCGCCCGTGACCCCCATGGTCACGCCCCCGGAGAAGATCAGCAGGGCGGGGCCGGGGTCCGCGAGGGAGGCCAGGGCGGTGATCGCCATGCCCCCCGCGAGGGTGACCAGCGTGGAGATCTGGGCGGGCCCAGCCTGGGTCCAGGGCCGCGTGGGGAGGGAGGTGCTCATGCTCCCGTCAGCGGATCGCAGCGACCCTCCCATGAGGGGGGGCCAGCGGGCTAAGGTGGGTGCATGATCGCGCTGACGCCCTTCACCGACCCGCGCGGGTCCCTCAAGCAGCTCCTCGATGACCTCGACTTGGGGCTGCAGCCCGCCAGCCGGGTGATCATCAAGCCCGACTGGAACGCGGTGGACCCAGCTCCCGCGGAGACCACCAGCCGCGCCTTCCTCCACGCGCTGCTGAGCTGGCTGCAGGAGCAGGGGATCCGCTCGGTCTGCCTGGCCCACAGCGCGCTGCTCACCCCGCCGGATGTGCCCTACACCTCGTTCATGGACCTGCTCGAAGGGACCGGCTGCATGGAGCTGCTGGAGGACTTCCCCCACCTGCGCCTGGTGGACCTGGAGGTCGAGCCCATGAGCCTGCGGGGGGGCTTCCTGGTGCCCTCGGTGCTCTCGGAGCAGGACCTGCTGATCAACTGCGTGCGCCTCAAGACCCACTCCGGCACCCGCATGGCGGTGGGCACCAAGGGCCTGATGGGCCTGCTCCCCGACAGCGAGTCCCTGCGCATGCACCGCGAGGGCCTGGAGCCGCTCATGGGGCAGCTCGGCGCCACCCTGCAGCCGGGGCTGACCCTGGTCGAGGCGGAGCTGGCCATGGAGGGCGAGGGCCCCCACCACGGAGACCCCGTGCAGACCGGCTACTACCTGGGCGGGACCGACCTGCTGGAGGTCGACGCCGCCGCCGCCTGGCTGATGGGACTTGAGCCCGCCCAGGTCGAGCACATCGCCGCTCTGGCCAAGGCCCTGGACCGCGAGCTCCCCGCGCCCCCCCAGCAGTGGGCCGATCAGCGCCGCGACTTCAAGCAGCCCACCGGCGTGCTGCACCCCACCCGCGCCGCCCGCGTGTTCCCCGGAGATAGCTGCGCGACCTGCCACGTGGCCGCCGAGTCGGTGCTGGACTTCGCCCGCGAGCAGCCCACGCGCCTGCGCACCATGGCCACCCTGGCCAAGCGCCTCTTTGTGGACGGCGTGGACCTCTACATGGGGCACCAGCCCGAGACCCGGACGCCCGAGCCGGAGCGCCCCGCGGTGGCTCTGGGGGACTGCAGCGCATGCTTCGCCAAGGAGCACGGCGTCCCCCACATTGGAGGCTGCCCCGTCCGGCGGGAGCAGGTCCAGTCCGAGCTCGTGGCCCTCATCCAGGAGGTGGGCGCATGAAGATCCTCCTCACGGGCGCCCACGGCCCCCTGGGTCGCCGCGTCCTGCTCGGTCTGCGCGACGAACATGAGCTGCTGGTGCTGGCCCGCCCCGGCGAGCTGGACCCTGTGCGCAGCGCGGAGTGGGGCGTGCCTGTCATCGAGGCCGACCCCCTCTGCCCCCAGCAGTACGGCGAGCGCATCCGCGGCGTGCAGGCCCTGCTGCACCTGGACCAGGACGCCCAGGGCAGCGACGGCCAGCTCATCGAGCGCAACCTCAAGGCCACCCAGTCGCTGCTCCACGCCTTCTCCGCGTTCGGCGACCCCGAGCTGCTGATCACCCTGAGCTCCGCCCTGCTGGACCACCCCTCCCCCGACGAGCCCGACGTGGACGCCAGCGCCTTCGGCTCCACCTGGCTGGCCACCCTCTGCGCCGCCGAGGCCCGTGTCGGCTTCTTCGCCCGCCGCAGCGGCGTGGAGACCTGCATCGTCCGCGCGGGGCACCCCTTCGGCGCGCTGGGCAGCACCGGGGCCCTCACCGGCTGGCTGGAGGCCGCCGCCGCCGCCGCTGAGTCCGGCACCCACCTGGAGCTCCCCGGCGCCCAGACCCCGCTGCCCTTCGTCCACATGGACGAGCTCGCCCGCTCCATCGTCGCCCGGGTCCAGGGCCAGGCCATGCCCGGGGAGCGCCGCTTCGTCGCCAAGCTCAGCCGGGTAGATGCCGTGAGCCTCCTGGCCAGCTTCGAGCAGCTCCACCAGGCCATGTGCCGCCAGACCTTCCGCGAGCCGCCCCCCCTGCGCACCAGCCTGGGGGGCCGCCTGGTGCGCCGCATCAAGGGCGAGCTGCTCCCGGACCCCGAGCTGCCCAGGTACCTTGAGGTCCAGCCCATGCGCTTGCCGAACCCCGACTGGGTCGCCACCTACGGCCCCCGCTCCCGTGCCCAGGTCGTCGAGGCCCTGGTCGGAGGCGCGTGCTGAGCCTGGCGCTGATGGCCCCGGCCGCGATGGGGCTGCTGGGCTGCGGTCTGGACCCCGCCCCCGTGGACACCGGCCCGGACACTGCGCCGCCGGCCCCCTGCGAGGTCGCCGCTTTCGCCAACCAGGCCCTGATCTGGACGCTCCCCGCCGACAGCCAGGGCTCCCTCCGTCTGCCCGTGGACCCGGATCCCGGCGGCAACAACTGGGGCCTGCTGGACCTGGGCCAGGGCCTCTCGCTGGTCTACACCGAGCCCGCCCACGCCGAGGGCGGCTGGTCCGTGCACGACAACAGCGGCGCCGGCTTCGCGCTCGACCCCAACCCCTTCCCGGTGCCCGGCCCCCTGGCCAGCAGCCTGGGCCAGCTCGAGAACCTGGACGGCGAAGACCTGGACTGGCGCCTGCTGGACCTCAGCGGGGACGGCCAGCAGGACCTCGTCGTCACCCAGCTCCCCGGCTCCAGTGAGCTGGGCCAGAGCTACTGGTTGGTGTACCCCAGAGCCGAACAGGGCTTCTCCGACAGCGCCTTCCTCTACAACCTCCCCCTGGCGATCCGCGGCGCCAGCTTCCACCTGGGCGACTGGCAGGGCGACGGCTGGCCCGACCTGTGGATCGCCACCGAGGGCGGCTGGGAGATCCACCCCGGGCAGGCCGGCAGCTTCGCGTCCAACGGGGTCAGCGTCCAGGCCCCCGGCGTCGGAGGCACCCTCCAGGACCTCGACGGGGACGGATGGCTCGACTGGTTCGGGGAGGCGGGGATCTCCTTTGGTGGGCCCCAGTCGTTCTCACCCCCTGAGCCCCTCGTCCTCCCGGACACCGCGACGCTCATGCCCATCGACGAGGACAGGCTGGCCCTGATCGACCCCGCCCACAGCGACACGGCGTGGCAGCGCTACAGCCTGGAGCTCGACACTCTGGGGGAGCCCACGGCGCTCGTACACCTGCCCGAGGGCTACCCGGCCGGCAGCTTCCCCGCCCCCGAGGCCACCACCGGGCGCATCTGGTACGCCCTGCACGACCTGACGGCAGACGGCGCCCTGGATCTGGTCGTCACGCGCATCGAAGGGCAGGACGCCATCGGCCTGGAGCACTGGCGGGTCCACCCCGGGATCTGCGCCCGATAGCCCCTGAGGGGGAGCCTCAGACGATGCCCTGCTCCCGGTACCAGGCCCAGCAGGCCTCCAGACCGTGCTCCAGGGGCTTGGGGGCGTAGCCCAGCTCGCGGATCGCCTTGTCGCTGGCGTAGCGGCGGTTCTGGGCGCTCACCTCGGCCAGCCCGGGGGTCAGGGGAGGCTCCTGGTCGGTCAGCGCACCCTTGAGGAGCTGCAGGCCGCCCGCGACCTTGGTCACCCACTTGGGCAGCACCCGGGTCGGCGCCGGCTTGCCCACCACCTGGGCCGCGGCGGTGAACAGCTCCAGGAAGCTGGGCGTGTGCCCACCCAGCACGTAGCGCTCGCCGGCCCGCCCCTTGTCCAGCGCGGCGATGTGCCCCTGCACCACGTCGTCCAGGCTGGCCACAGTCGTCGCGCCTGGGGGCACCCCCGGCATGCCCTTGTGGACGTTCATCAGGATGCGGCCGCCGTTCTGGTGCAGGTCGTAGGCGCCCAGGGTGATGCCCGGGTTCACCGCCACGCCCTCCAGCCGGTGCTCGTTCAGCACGGCGATCTCGGCCGCGTGCTTGGTGTCGAAGTAGCCCAGCCCCAGCGGGCCCCAGTTCCAGGCGGTGGTCTCGTCGCCGATCTCGCCCGCGGGCACCCACCCCAGCGCCGCGATCGACGAGGTCAGCAGCACCCGGTCCGCGTCCACGAACGCCGCCGCGTCCAGCACGTTGGTCGTGCCGCCCACGTTGACCTCGCGCTGGAGCTCCTTGTTCTTGTCCAGGTAGCTGACCACCCCGGCCGCGTGGATCACCTGCTTGCAGCCCTTGGCCGCCACCCGCAGCGAGCCCAGGTCGGTCACGTCGCCCAGCACCAGCTCCACACCCTCGGGGTCCAGCACCCCCAGGCGCTCCTTGCGGCGGACCAGGCAGCGCACGTCGCGTCCCTGGGCCACCAACTCCCGCGCGATCGCCGAGCCGATCTGCCCCGTGCCGCCGGTCAGCAGGATCACGGCTTCACCACGCGCGGCTTGGCCTCGCCCTCGTGGTCCACCACCAGCCAGGTCTCCGAGGGCAGGTCCGCCCCGCAGCCCTCCGCGTCCAGCACCACCGTGGCGTCCTCCGGGCCGCTCACCACCACCGTCAGGCAGTTGTGCAGGCGCATCGCGCAGGTGTCGTAGCGGGTGTCCTCCAGCTCGGTCAGGCAGGCGTCCACGGCGGCGTCCCCGAGCACGTCCCGGGCAAAGCTGATGCCCACCTCGCCGCGCCAGACCTCGCCGCTGTCCAGCGCCACGCGCTCCAGCCGCGGCGTGTTGTCCGGGCTCTTGGCCGCGACCGCGGGCTCTTTGGGGTGCAGGCAGCCAAGGGCCAGCAACAGCATCACGCCTCCTCGGCGACAGCGTATGTCCCTGCGGCGCTCCCGGCCAAGGCCCAGCCCGTCTCCGGCAGGCTGATCACCGCCCCCTGACGCGTGGCCAACAAGCGCTCCCGCAGGCGCCCCTCCAGGCTGCGCACCTCGGCCAGGAGCTGCCCGCGGCGGAAGCTCTGACCCGGCAGCACCTTGGGCACCAGCAGCCCGTCGTGGGACAGGCGCGGTCCGGCCTCGCGACGCCAGGGGCCGCCCTCCAGTCGGGTCGGGTGGGGAGAGGGAGCGGCGGGGACCATGCCCAACATGCCCAGCACACCCATCACCGCCTGGACCACAGCCTCCACCGCGTCGGGATCCACCCGCAGGCGAGGACCGGCTTCCAGCGTCAGGCTGGGGATGCCCCACAGGTTCAGGGCCGCGCCGCTCAGGCTGCGCTCCAGCCCGTACTCCGCGTAGCGCTTGCGGGGGTACTCCATGAGCACCGTCAGCCCGGTGGCCTCCGCGAGCTGCTGGCACTGGCCCGTGAGCCGGGCGCTCCCCTTGAGGTGCCGGTCCACGATGCAGTAGGGGATGGACGCGCCGCTGTCCGCGTGCAGGTCGATCAGCAGCTCGGGCAGGTGGCCCTCCATGTGCTGCCACAGACAGTGCGCGAGCTTCGCGGTGGGCACCCCGCGGCGCGCCCCCGGGAAGTGGCGGTTCAGGTCCGCGCCGTCCTCCGGCACCGTGCGGGTCCCCGCCTCCAGGCCGGCCGGGTTCAGGCTGGGGTAGAGCTGCACGCGCCCGTGGTCCAGGGCCTGCTCCAGCTTCGGGATCAGCGCCTGGATGGCCGCCAGACCGGTGACCTCGTCGCCGTGCACCCCGCCCGTGATCAGGACCGTGGGCCCACGCTGTGCGGAGGTGAGCCGATGGCTCGGGAGCATCCGGGGCCCCTTCCCTCCGGCCGAGGGGAGCTTGAGGTGCTCGAGCTGGTGGGAGACGCTCATCCGATGCAGCGCCACACAGCGAACTTGAGGTAGCGGCCCTCGGGGAACTCCACGAGCGCGGGGTGGTCCGGGGCCTGCCCGCCCTCGAAGAGGAGCTGCAGCTTGCGGTCGGCGCGCTTGGCGCCCTCGCGCACGGCCGTGTGGAACTCGCGGGGGGTGACCTGGCCCAGGTTCAGGGCGCCGATGAACCAGCCCTCGGGGGCCAGCACCTTGAGGGAGGCGGCTACGAGGCGCGGGTAGTCCTTGCCGGCGGCCATGCGGCCCTCGGGCCCGTGGGAGAAGCCCGGCGGGTCCAGGATCACGGCGTCGAAGAGGTCGTCGGTGCGGCGGAAGCGGTCCAGGGCCTTGCGCACGTCCTCGGCCAGGAAGCTGTGCATCTGGGGGTCCAGGCCGTTGGCCACGAAGTTGGCCTGGGCGCGGTCCAGGTAGGCCTCGCTCAGGTCCACCGAGACCGTCTCGCTCGCGCCGGACAGGGCCGCGGCCACCGAGAACATGCCGGTGTGGGCGAAGAGGTTCAGCACCCGCCGGCCGCCCCAGTAGGACTCCAGCCACGCGCGGTTCGTGCGCATGTCGGTATAGAGGCCGATGTCCTTGCCGGCGCTGGGGCGCACCAGGCAGGCGATGCCGCGCTCGGTGACCCGCACATCGCCGGGAGGGGGGTGGCCCCAGATCAGCCCGGACTCGAGCTCCGAGGTGTCCACGTCGTCCCGGGGGTCCGGCCGCCACGCCAGGTGGATCCCGCGCGGGGACAGGCGCGCCACCAGCTCCTCGACCAGCGCGCCCAGCAGCGGCTTGACCGAGGGGGAGTCGAGCGTGACCACCAGGTGCGGGCCGTACACGTCCACCCGGATGCCCGGCAGCAGGTCGTTCTCCCCGTGCACCAGGCGGTAGGCCGTGGTGTCCTGCTCCACCGCCACGTCGCGCAGGGCCTGCGCCGCGTCCAGGCGCTCGGCGATCAGGCTGCGATCCACCGGCCCGCTGTCTTCGCGGAAGCGCCGCACCGCCAGCCAGCCCTCGTCCCAGAGCCCGCGGCCCAGGTCCTCGCCCTGCTCATCGGCCAGCTTCACCACCTGCCCGGCGCGCAGGCGCTTGGGGCGTCCCACGACCTCCTGCGGGTAGACCCAGCAGAAGCCCTGCCGCAGCCACTTGGCGGAGTAGCCGTTGACCACGACCGCGTCGCCGCCGATGCGGGGAGCGGCGGGCTGGCTCTCGGCCTCCGGCTTCTTGGTCCGGCGCGCCTTGGGCTTGCTGCGGCGCTTGTTCTGAGAACGCTTGGGGTAGTCTTGGCTCATGGCGCCTCTCTGGCAGACCGCATTGCAGACGGACTTCTACCTGCTGGTGGTGGCCGCCGTGTACCACGCCGACGGGCTGTGGGGCCACGCGACCTTCGACCTCTACCCGCGCGCCGCGCTCAAGGGCGCGCCCTGGGTGGTCGCCGCCGGCATGCACGAGGCCGCCCGCTCCGTGTTGGACATGCGCTTTGACGAGCGCTCCATCGCCTGGCTCAAGGAGCAGCAGGCCTTCTCCCGCGCCAGCGAGGGCTGGTGGGAGAGCCTGCGCCACTTTGCCTTCTCCGGCGACATCCACGCCGTGGCCGAGGGCACCCTGGTCGGCCCCCACACGCCGATCCTCCGGGTCACCGCGCCCCTTCAGCACGCCACCCTCATCCAGACCCGCCTGCTGCAGATGGTCCCGGCCGCGACCGCCGTCGCCACCCGCGCCGCGCGCTGCACCCTGGCCGCCGGGGGCCGCCGCCTCTACGAGTTTGCCTCGCGCCGCTCCGCCAGCGGGGAGGGGGCCGTGCTTACGGCCCGGGCCGCCATCGTCGGGGGCTTCTACGCCTCCTCCAACGCCGCCGCCGCCGCCCAGCTCGGCGTGCCGGTCATGGGCACCCTGTCCTCGGACTTCTTCACCGCCTACGGGGACATCGCCCCGGCGCTGGAGGCCTTCTCCGTCCACTTCCCGGACGTCGGCTTCGTCAACCTGCCGCCGGGCCGCGTCGACCAGGCCGTCGCGCAGCTCGCCCAGCACCGGGAGCTGGTCCGCATGGTGCGCCTGGACCACCCCCAGCTCGCCCGCGCCGCCCGCGCCCTGCGTCCCATGCTGGACAAGGCTGGCATGTCGCACACCCGCATCCTGGGCAGCGGCTCCCTGGGCCCCGAGGCCATCTCGCGCCTGGGTGACGCCCCCATCGATCTGCTCGCCGTCGGCAAGAACCTGGTCCGCGGCGGCCCCATCCCCACCAGCTACCGAATCGCGGAGCAGTGGCGCGGCCCCGACGCCGTCCCCTCCCTCAAGCCCGGCTCCGCCCGCTACCCCGGCACCAAGCAGGTCCTGCGCCGCGCAGACCACGATCTGGTCTGTCTGCTCGACGAGGCCGACCACCTGGACGGCGAGCCCCTGCTCCAGCCCCTGATCCTGAACGGCGAGCTCGTCTCCGAGGCGCCCTCGGTCCAGGAGGGGAGGGACCGTTGTGCGGCGCAGCTCGCTGGCCTACCGCCTGAGCTCCTGCCCGGTGGGGGCGGGGAGTGGGATCTGCGCGTCAGCGAGGGCATTGGTAGGTTGATGGGCTGATGCGAGGCTCATGTCCATCCTGATCTGTTGGCGGTACGGCGCCAGGTGAACTTCTACTGGGGCGCGAAGCTCGACGCCCTGCCCGCTGGCCTGGTACTCGATCAGCAGAGCTACACCACGGGGGGGGTCGCCACCCTGTCGTCGGATGGCGGAGAGCGGGACCCCTGATGTCGGGAGACCCCACCCAACACACGCCTCAAGCGTAGTGCGCCCAGAACCAGGTCTTGGTCCCCTCCATCAACTCCAGCCCCTCCGCCGTGATCTCCCCATAGGTCATGCCCATGTTCTCGGAGCTGCCGAAGGCGACGTCCTCACCCTCCACGTCTCCGCACCACTCGTCGTCCTCCAGATCGAAGTCGTCGTCGTCCTCGTCCTCGTCATCGTCTTCGTCGTTCACGACCTCGCCAGCCACCAGGCAGGCCACCGACCAGCCCGCGGGGCACACATACAGACCGTCCGGGCTCTCGCCATCTCCCACGGTCTCCCAGACCACGGCGGGGATCTCGGGGGCCTCCAGCTCGGCCGGGGTGACCTCCACCGGGGCCGCGTTGACGGGGCAGATCTTGAGGGCCAACCCGACCATGGCGGAGCCATAGAGCTTCTTGTCGTCGGCGTGCCCTTCGCCCTCCCAAGCCAGCGACATCACCATCACCAGGGGCAGCGACAGCTCGGCGCGCAGGGCCTGAACGTGGGCGTCCAGGGCCCGGAGCTGGGCCACAGTGGGGTCCGTGATCTGCACGCGCCCCTTGAGGATGACGCCGTACTGATCACTGGCGGTGGAGAGGGAGGGGATCTGTGCGATGTCCAACATGGGGGCTCCTTTCGTGGGAGCGCCCAGTAGCCGTGCCAAAGGGCCAAGCGCCGCAGCGGTCACAGGGCGTCACATCCGCCCCGTCAGCGCTCCGGCAGCGCCGTGTGGTTGTACGCGTCCAGCCCCTTGGGGCCCTCACCGTCGCGCAGCCAGCCGTAGGCCGCCCAGGTGCCCACCACGCGCTTCACGTAGCCGCGGGTCTCATCAAAGGGGATGCGCTCCACGAACTCGTCGGTGGGCAGGTTCCCGTCTTCGCGGATCCACTGCAGGATGCGGTTCTCGCCCGCGTTGTACCCAGCGGCGCTCAGATACGGGCTGTTGTTGAAGAGCTTGTGCAGGTGGTCCATGTAGCGCGCGCCCACCTGCAGGTTGATGGCCGGGTCCAGCAGCTCCGGCTTGCCCACCTTCAGCCCCAGCCAGTTGCCCACGCTCTTGCCGGTGGCCGGCATCACCTGACACAGTCCGCGGGCGCCGGCCCAGGACACCGCCTGCTCGTTGAAGTTGCTCTCAACCCGGACCAGGCCCTGGAAGTAGCGGGGCGGGAAGCGGTAGCCATCCGCCGCCTCCTGCACCTCGGGCAGCCAGTGGTTGGGGTAGGCCACGGCCAGCTCACGCGCGGTGTCGGGGGTGGCCTCGCTGGGGACGTGGCTGCGCACCCACACCCGCAGCTCGCGGTGGGCGTTGAGCCAGTCCCCGTTCTCCGAGCGCGACTCGCTCCACCACAGGGTCGTGGGGTCGTCGAACTCCAGGTCCCGGATCTCGTCCCGCGCGAGCCCGTGCAGTCCGTAGGAGAGCAGCGTCTGGGCGCGGTCCAGAGCGGGATCCCGGGTGAGGGGATAGGGGACCGGCCAGTCTGTGCGAGATGCCGGCCCCGGGGGCTTGGGCAGCGCGGAGAACGCGGCGGGGTCCTCCTCGGCGATGCGGCTACTGGCCAGCACCGCGTAGTAGGACCAGGGCAGGTCCTGCACCAGCGCGCTCCACTCGGCCACCGCGGTGGTCTTGGGGTCGGGCAGCAGGGCGTCCGGTCGCCGGGTCTGTGTGGGGTTGTTCACGTCGGGGTAGAGCGCCCAACGCGCCGCCCAGTAGCGCCCCGCCGGCACGTGGAAGTGGTCCTGCGCGGGGTCCAGTCCCCCGAGCTGCTGGGCCACCTGGCGGGCGCGGTCACCGTGCCCCTGTTCGTAGTGCGACCAGGCCAGCCGCCAGAGCGCCTCGGGGACCATGTCGCCCTCGGGGAAGTCGGCCGCAGCCTGTGACCACAGACGCTGCGCGGCGATGAGATCCCCGGCCTTCTCCAGGGACTCCCCCGCCATCACCAGGCCGTCGTCGGCGTAGCTGTGCTCCGGGTAGTCCTGCGCCATGCGCTGCAGGATCCCGGCGGCCGTGCGGTGGTTGCCCAGGCGCTGCTCGTTGCGCCCGCTCAGGTAGGCCACCTGGGGACCGATCTCCGTCCCCACACAGTCTGTCGCCGCGCTCCCGAAGGCCGCGCTGGCCTCGCTGCGCTTGTTCTTCTTGTACAGACTCCGGCCCTTCACGTAGCGGTACAGACAGGCGTCCTCGCCCGTGTTTGTGTCGGGTGCGAAGCCCTCCAGCTCCTTGATGGCCGTCAGGTACATCCCCCGGTTCATGTAGGCCGCTGCGCGGTGCGTGGCCTCCTGCCAGGTCGGATCTGTGATGGGGCCCAGAGCGTTGTCCTGGGGCGTGTCCGGGTAGTGCGCCCAGATGCGCCGGTGGGCCTCGGGTCCCCCCATCTGTGCGAGGGCGTGCGCGCTCCCGTCCGCGGGGTCCGGTGCCTGGATCAGGCGGGCGTAGAGCAGGGTGGCCTCGTCTGCGCGCCCCAGCTCCTCAAGGCAGCTCGCACGCCACGCGAGGATCTGACGGTGCAGAGGAGCGTCGTCTTCAGGCGGAAGCAGCTCTGCCAGCGCCTCCTCGGGCCTCCCATCGGCGTGCAGCAGGCGCCCCCGCAGGTAGCCCAGGTAGGGCTGGGGTCCGTCCACGCGGTCCACCAGGTCCACGACCGCCCGCGCCTGGCCCAGCTCCACCCGCGCCCACGCGTGCACGAAGGCCTCCTGGGGGCTCTGGGGGTCCGTCGTGAGCATCGCGACCGCCGCCCAGTCCTGGTCCGCCAGCGCCTGGTCCAGCTCGGCGCTGCGCTCGAAGGCGGGCGTCACCGGGCTCAGGTCCAGGTGGGAGGGAGGGGGAGGGGGCTCCGGGGGCTGCTGGTCCACCGCCTGGACCGGCTCGGGCTCCGCGGGGTTGCAGGCCATCATCAGCGCAAGCGAGGTCAGGGTGGTCAGCATTCGCCTCTCCATGGGGATCTGGACGCGTCAAGAGAATACATACAGCCCCGAGGCTGCAACTGCACTACCTTGTCGGCTGTCAGACTGTTTCAAGGCCCTGGATGGACCATGACCACGACCCTGCCCTCCCTGCTCCTGACTCTGGCCTGCGCCGGCTCGGAGCCCGTGGTGTCCGCCGCGCCCATGCCCCAGGTGGCCCCCGTGGAGCCCGCCGCGCAGCCGACTGCACAGCCCCCCGCGCTCACCCCTGAGCTGGCCCCCTTGAGCGCCCCGGCCGGCGGCTTCCAGGTGCAGGCCCTGGCCCCCGACCAGACCGTGGACGGGGTGAGCCGGCAGGTGCTGGACCTGGCCGAGGGCTGGGAGTTCGAGTCCCCCGCCGTGGCCGTCTCCAGCAGCGGAGAGCTCTTCGCCGCGTTCGTGTCCTACGCCGCCGGCCAGGAGCGCATCGAGCTGCGCCGAGGCGCCGACCCCCAGTCCCTGGGCGCCCCCCAGTCCGTCTCCAAGGGCAGCCGCGCCTGGGCCCCCGTGCTGGTGGCTGGCCCCGACGGCTCGGTGTGGCTGGCCTGGAGCGGACGCAGCGCCGCCGGTGAGCGCTCCACCCTCAGCCGCAAGGTGCTCCTGCGCCGCGTGGACCGCCTGGGCCCCATCCTGGAGCTCTCCGCGGGCCCCGGACGCGCCGCGAACCCCGATCTGGCCGTGGACAGCGCCGGCGTGGTGCACGTGGTCTGGGAGCAGGACGTCGGGCAGGGCGTCGGCATCGCCTATGCGCAAGTCTCTGGCGGCGCGGCCAGCGAGCCCGAGCTGCTCTCCAAGGGCTGGCTGGACCGCCGCCCCAGCGTGGCTGTAGACGGCGAGCGGGTCCACGTGGCCTGGGACAGCCTGGTCACCCGCGCCCCCCAGCAGAGCGCCCAGCGCGACACCCCCTCAGACCCCGACTACGACCTGCGTCTACGCACTTGGGCCGGGGGCAAGTGGGGCCGCACCCAGGGGTGGCGTCAGCCCGGCATCCAGGCCGCCCCGGACCTGGCCGTCGCCGGTGATCGCCTGCTGGTCGCCTTCCACGACTCCCGGCCCCAGGCCCTGGTCAAGTGGGTGGGCCTGCTCGAAGTCTCCGCGCAGGGCGTGCGCACCCTGGGCGACCCCATGGCCTGGGCGACCGCGTCCGGAGAGCAGCAGGGCGCCGAGTTCCCCTCGCTGGTGGTCACACAGTCTGGCGGGGTGGTGGTGGTCACCCGCAGCTCCCAAGGGGCATACCTGCATGTGGTGGGCGCCCAGGGCTTCTCCACCCCCCTGGACCTGACCCGGTACGGTTGGGGCGCCCGCGGCCAGAAGGCGCAGCTCGCCCTGAGCGGAGACACCCTCTACGCGGCCCGCAAGGCGCGCAAAGCCTCTGTGTTGGAGCAGCTTACGCTCCCCGCCTTGAGCGCCCCCCAGTCCGGCTGGCAGGACACCGCCCTGGAGACTGTGGGAGACCTGGGCCTGCCCAGCCAGGGCGTCACCGAGCGCCTGCAGGTGGGCGGCCGCGAGGTGTATCTGGGCGACGTGCACATGCACTCCGCCATGTCCGATGCCACCGGCCCCGCCGACGAGATCTACGCCCGCGCCTGGTCGCGGGGCCTGGACTTCGCGACCCTCACAGACCACGACTATGTCATCGGTTCGCGCATGCTCCCCTCCGAGCACGAAGAGCAGGCCTGGCTCACCGAGCTCTTTGGCCGCCTGCCGGGATTTGTGACCCTGCACGCCTACGAGTGGACCACGCCACTGCTGCCCAAGGGCTCCGGCCACCGGAACCTGTACTTCAAGGGCTGGGCGCCCACCCCCATCCTGGGCTTCAAGGACGGCGCCCCCGACACCAAGGCGCTCAACCAGGGGCTGGCCCCCGAGCAGGTCTTCTCCGTCCCCCACCACACCTCGTGGACCGGCACGGACTGGGAGAACTTCGACCCCCGCATCCAGCGGAACTTCGAGATCGTGTCTGTGCACGGACTCAGCGAGCAGGCCGGCGACCAGGTCATCGCCTCCCGGGGGGACATGTCCGGTATGTTCGCCTACGACGGCCTGGGGCAGGGGCTGGATTATGGGTTTGTGGCGGGTTCGGACGGCCACGGCCTGATCTGGCACCACGGCATCGCGCGGCGCCCTGACCCCTGGACCCAGGGGCTCACCGGAGTGCTCGCGGAGCAGGGGACCCGAGAGGGTCTGTGGGAGGCTCTCTATGATCGGCACACCTGCGCCACCTCTGGGGCCCCCATGGGCGCCGTATTGACCCTGTCCACCGGCGAGGTCAACGGAACACAGACCACCGCCACCGGCCCCCTGTCGTTCACCTGGGAGGCCGCGGGCTCGCGCACCCTGCAGGAGATCCACATCCTGCGCGACGGACAGGTCGTGCACCGGGTCGCCGGGGACAGCCTGCGCCAGTCCGGGAGCTGGACGGACAGCCCGCCAGCCGGGGACCACTTCTACGTACTCCGGGTCGTCCAGGCCCAGGACCAGTGGACGCCCGACGCGGCCTGGTCCAGCCCCATCTTTGTCACCGTGCCCAACTGAGAGGAGCCGCTGTGAGCCTGCTCTGGATGATGCTTTCCTGCACCCGCCCCGAGGCCGTGCCCGCCGCCCAGGCCGAGCCCGCCGAGCAGCAGGCGGCTGCCCCAACACAGTCCGAGGACGCTGCGGTCGCGGGCCCGGTGACCTCGCCGGCGCCCCGGAAGTACAACGTTGTGGTGATCACCGCGGACACCCTGCGCGGTGACATGCTCCCGGTGAACGGCAACACGGAGCTCTACACCCCCCACCTGGACCGGCTGGCGGCCGAAGGGGTGAACTTCTCCCGGGCCTACACGCCCATCACCACCACGTTGCCGGCGCACGCCAGCCTGCTGAGCTCTCTGTATCCGAGCGACCACCGGGCCTTCTCCAATGTGTCGGCCATCTCCAGCCGCATCACCACGCTGCCGGAGGTCCTCAAGCCCCAGGGCTGGCGCACTGCGGCCCACCTGAACATGCCCTGGCTCAACCCCGAGGTCAGCGGCGTGCCCCAGGGCATCCAGGACATCCGCCGCGGCGACCACGTGCGCAAGGCCGACAAGACCCTGCCTTGGGTGAACGACTACATCCAGGGGCGCGCGGGCAAGGACGAGCCCTTCTTTCTGTGGGTGCACTTTGTGGACAACCACACGCCCTACCACGCCCCGGCGGCCTATGACTCCTTCTACTTTGACGGCGAGAAGGGCGATCCCGGCGAGGTCTCGATGGAGGAGATCTGGGATCTGTTTCCGCGGGATCACCAACAGTCCGAGCACTTCCTGCGCTGGGTCGATGGGGTGGAGTCCGCCGACTACATCACGGGCACCTACAAGGGCAGCCTGACCTGGCTGGACCAGCACATCGGCCTGATGATCCGGGAGCTGCAGGCGGCCGGCGAGTGGGAGGACACCATCTTTGTGTTCACCGCCGACCACGGGGAGTCCCTTGGCGAGCACGGGCTGTGGTTCGTACACGGAGGTCTGTATGAGGGCACCACCCACATCCCGCTCATCATCCGCGTCCCCGACGGGCCCAAGGGTGTGAACGTGGAGCGCGTTGTGTCGTTGGTGGACGTGGCGCCCACGGTGCTGGCAAGGAACGGAATCGAGGCGCCGGAGGCCTTCCGGGGCACCGATCTGTGGTCCTACCTGGACGCACCGGGGCCGGGCGGCGCGGCGCTGCTGGAGCACACGGGCAGGCAGCTCGAGGGCGTAGTGACCGAGCGCTACAAGCTGATCCGGCACCTCAAGACCACGCGCATCTACGCGGGTTACCCCATGGACGAGGGCACCATCGAACTGTACGACCTGCAGGCGGACCCGGGGGAGCTGAACAACCTGGCCGCCGGGCAGCCGGAGCTGGTCGAGGAGCTCTCCGGGCTGATCGACGCCCTCAAGGAGGGCAAGGTCGAAGAGTACGAGGCCCTGCGGGGGAACATCGACGCGGAGATCAATGAGCAGCTCAAGGCGCTCGGGTACTTCGAGGAGTAGTCTGTGCTCGATATCCCGGAGCTCGATCTGGTCGAGTGGTGGGAGCGGGACGCCCTGAGCCCCGTCCACCACCTGCTACAGTCCCTGCACGACGAAGAGCACGAGGATGGCTCCCCCGCGCTGCTGCCTCTCTTCGCGGAGCTGGTGGCCTGCCCCGAGCGGGACGCGGCCCTGGACGCCGAGCTGGCCCCCTGGCTGCTGCGCTATCTGTGGGAGAAGACCATCCCCAGCTACACCCAGCACGCCTGGCGGGCGCTGCAGCGGATCGTGCAGGACCCGGAGTCCCTGGCGGATCAAGCAGAGGCCATCCTGGACCACCACCCCCACGGATTGCTGCGGGCCGAGGTGCTGGCCTTTCCCGAGGCGCGCTACCCGGAGTATCTGGAGCAGGAACGCTTTCAGGAGCGCATGCTGCGGATGGTGGAGCACGACCCGGCGCCCATCGCGCGGGCCGCCGCCTGGGCCTTCCTGGACTTCATGAGCGTGCTGACCGTGGAGGACTTGGCCTTGATCTGTGGGGGGCTGCGCGACCCGGCGATCGAGGTGCGGGAGCGGGTGTCGGGGATACTGCGCGATCTGTATGTGACCGAAGGGGAACATCAGGCCCAGCGGGAGCGCGCACAGAGGGCAGCGTTGCAGGACCCCACAAACCGGATGATCCTGCGCACGCTGCTGCCGGACTACCTGCGCTCGGGTGTGCACAGAAAGGACCCCGAGCGGGCCGCCGTGGCGCTGGACCTGCTCGCTGCGAGCCCTGCACTCCCCTTCCGCAGCGAGCTGTTGGACTGCTTGATCTGGCAGGTCCCCTGGAGCGGGTCGAGGGAGGGGCTGGTGGGCTCTCCCTGGTTCACGGGCACACCCTTTGGGAGCGGTCAGGCCCTCCTGGACCACCTGGCACACAGCGCCACAAACGAGGACACACTTCCGCTTCACCGCGCAGAGACCCTGGCCGCCCTCTACACCTACGGCGAGGTCCACCGGGTGGATCTGCAGCGTGCGCTGGATCTGTATCTGGACCCCGCGCTGGACGGGGAGGCGCTGTTGGCCATGGCGGAATGCAGGCCGCTGGTGCGGGCCTGGCTTGCGCTTCCAACTCCCCCGGTGCGGCGAGCAAGCACCCGCCTGGAGCTGGCGCAGATGCTGCTGGATCGGGCGGTGGCGGCAGGGCACGCAACCACGGTTCGGAGCCTGGCGGACCAGCTCATGTACTTTGTGCGACACCCCACCATGGGAGCGGAACCCGCCCAGGCGCTGCTGGACGCGGCCATCGCGGCGGTCGTTCAGGTGCCCGGGGACGCGTCCTTTGGTCTGTATGACCTCAAGAGCCTGCCGGCCGGGCTGCGCCTGGACGCCATCGCGCCGGGGCTGCGCTCGCCGGACCCGGGGGAGCGACAGACCCTGGCGGAGAGTGTGGCGGCCGCCTACGCCAGGCACCCGGACGCGGGGCGCCTGGAGCTGGTGCTGCTGGGCATCGGCGCACAGCAGCAGAGCTCGGCGCTCTCTCGCCTGGTGGACAAGCTGCCCGCCCGCTCGAAGCTGCCCGCACCTGACACAGAGGCGCTGGATGCGGCGCTGCGGGCAGCCCTGGACGCTGCGGTCGAGGAGCCCGGAAGCGACTGGTATCGGGGTCTGGTGGAGCGGTGGTTGGCGGGGTGAGGGGGCCGCGGCGGTGTACTCTGCAGGCCATAGGAGCAGCCATGTACATCAGCCCCAAGGCCCTTGGAATCGCCGCAGTCACCTTCGTCCTGGGGGCAGGAGTGGGCGCACTCCTGGTCGCCAGCCCGGCTCAGGCGGGGGACCAGAAGGAGGCGGTCTGCCACAGCCGCTTTGGGGGGTTGAGCCTTGAGAAGCAGGAGGCCAACATCAGCGGCTGGATGACCGAGCAGATCGGCCAGGGACGTTCGAAATTTGTGTACACCCCCATGGGGGAGTTCACGACGCTCTGTGCTTGGTGATTCAACCGGACCAGCGTCCGACTACTCCGAGCACTCATCCGGCCAGTCGTCACAGGCGACCATGTCCGCTGGGATGCAGGTGTTGGTGAACCAGTAGCTGCAGTCCGTGGGGTCGTCGGCGGGGGCGGCCAGGGTCAGGGCGTCGCCGCAATCCTGCTCGGCGGCCATGCAGCCCAGGACCTCCAGCTCGGTGTCGTAGTCGGCGCAGGCCTCGCCGCTCTCGTCGGTCTCCACGGACCGGCCGGTGAGCTCGACGCAGCCGCGGGCGTCCGCGCAGTCCTCGGCGGCGGTGGCGGCGCAGCGTTGCTCGGCGCTGCAGGCGACCAGGGGGAGCAGGGCGGCCAGGGTCAGGGTCAGGCGCTTCATGGGGCACACTCGTCGATGCTGCTGCCGCAGTAGACGTAGCCGTCGGGCAGGCAGGTGGAGGGGAACCAGTGGGTGCAGTTCTCGGGGTCGTCGGCGGGGGCGGCCACGGTCTCGGCGTCGCCGCAGCCCTGGTCGTCGTCGATGCAGCCCATGGGCTCGCTGTCGACCGAGAAGTCGACGCACTGGCCGCCGGCGCCGTCGTCCTGGAGGGCGCGCCCGCTGAGGAGGCTGCACTGAGCGACCCCTTCGGTGGCGCAGTCCTCAAGGCTGAGCTCGGCGCAGACCAGGGGGTCGGTGTCCTCTGGGCCGCTGGTGTCCTCGCTGGCGCCGAAGCAGCCGATGAGGGGGATGAGCAGCGCAGCAGGCAAAAGGGTGAACCAAGGTGTCCCGCGCATGGGGTGCCTTCCTCTCTCGTCCTGCCCTGTGCTCACAGGGTACTCCGGGTTGAGGGGCCTGGCGAGCCGGTGCAGGGGGGCGCTTGGCGTTAGCTGATCCAGATGAGCTTCGGGAACCCCTACGAGACCCTTGGGCTGGCCCCAGGCGCCAGCGTGGATGAGGCCAAGCGGGCCTTTCGCAAGCTCGCGCGGCAGCACCACCCGGATCTGCACCCCGACGACCCCCAGGCCACCGAGCGCTTCAAGGCGATCAACGCCGCCTACGAGGCCATCCGGGACGGCACGGCGGACGGCAACCCCTTCGCGGGTGGGGGGCGGCGTGGCGGGGGGCCGGGGCCCGAGTACGTGGACACGGTCTGGCTGATGGCGGAGTACCAGCTTGATTGGCTGCTGCGTGAGGCGCTGCCGGCGCTGGTGGCCGAGCATGGGATGGGGCACGCCTTTGTGTTGGCCCTGGCGGAGGCGGCGCGGCTGGGGGAGCTGCCGCAGGGGGGCGGGAGCCTGTGGGCGCGCTTGCGGGTGCGGCGGGCCTTCAAGCAGCTTCACCTGCGGGTGGAGGAGCGGCGGTCCTGGGGGCGGATCATCTCGCTGCAGCGCTCGGGGGCAGACCTCCTGCTCATCTTGTCGCCCAGCGCTCTGTGGAGCTCGGGTGCCCGCGAGGACGACGTGCTGCGGGAGCTGCTGCGGCAGGCCTTGGCGATGGGGCTGGCGGCGGCGGCGCCCCAGCGGCTGGGGCTCACCCACGTCCCTCGGGCGATGGAGGAGGCCAAGGTGCATGACCAGCGGCTCTTTGCGGGTCGGTGGCTGTGGCGCGGGGTGTGGATCGCGGTGGCGCTGTTCGCGGCCTTTGCGATCGGGAGCGCGCTGCTCGAGGGATAGTTCTGCCTGTTTGGGACTCTCGTCCGGCAGAGCTCGGTCCAGAGCACGAAACCCCCGGCCGAGGCCGAGGGTTGCGTAGGTCAGGGACCAGGGTCAGGCCATGGCGCGGGCGATGGCGTTGAACACGAAGCCGAGGCCGATGGCCGCGCCCCAGACCTGCATCACCTTCTCGTGGTTGTGCTTGGCGCGGTTCTGCCAGCCCCAGACCAGGGCGTAGATGGCGCAGATGAAGCCGCCGATGCCCTTGCCGACACCACCGTCCTCCTTGTCACCGAACATCTTGATGAGGGTCAGCCAGGGCGGTGAGAGCTCCGGACATGTGTGACTCCTGGGAGGGGAACTTGGGGTGTGGCTCAGCCGGCCAGCAGGGTCTGCAGTTCGCGAGGACCCATGGCCAGGCGCGTGACGTAGTACGCCACCAGCCCCAGCGCGAGCAAGGTGGAAAATGCAGTTTTCTGCTCCCATGCCGCCACGCGGTCCGCGAGGGTCTGCCGCTGGCGGACTGGGAGCACGGCCGCCACTGCGATGAGGAGGAGGAGCAGCAGCAGCACGGGCGCGTAGGCGTGCAGGTGCATGGCCTGGGACCAGTGCCCGTGGAGCAGGGCCTCGCTGGCGCGGGTGAGGCCGCAGCCCGGACAAGGAAATCCAAAGGCCAGGCGGCTGGGGCAGCCCCAGAAGGAGAGCCCCGCCAGCTCAGCGCCGAGCTGCAGGGCGGCCAGGCCGGTGATGGCGCGGGTGGCCCTGGGGGCCCCCAGGATGGAGGCCAGCCAGGGTTGGTTGAGCCAGGCGGGGAGCTGCATTCGGCACCCCCTAACCCGGGCGGCGAGGCCCTATCGGCGCGTCAGGTGGATGAGGCGGCCCAGCAGCCGGTCCAGGCCGCGCTCGCGGAACTTGGGGGACTGCTCCAGGATGTCGTCCTCGCGGAGGACCTCGATCTCAAAGTGCTCGGCGTAGTGGGTCTTGACCTCGTCCAAGGGGACGGAGTGGGGCGGGCCGGACATCTTGTCCTGGTCGTACTCGAACACGTTGAGCAGCATCTGGCCGCCGGGGCGCAGCAGCTTGGTGAGCAGGGCGGCGTAGCGGACGCGCTGCTCGGGGTTGAGGGCCACCAGGGCGGCCCGGTCCCAGACGGCGTCGAAGTCCTCGCTGGCGTCGAGATCGAAGACGTTGCCGACCCGCAGCTCCAGGGAGTCGTTGTGGAAGATCTGGAAGGGGCCCCGCTGGCTCTCCTGGACCTGGAGCTTGTGCTCCTGGATCATGGCCTTGGCGGCGAGGGGGGAGAGCTCCACGCCTACGACCTGGTGGCCGCTGGCGGCCAGGTGGGGGACGTCCCAGCTCTTGCCGCACAGGGGCACCAGGATGCGGCAGACGCGGCCGTCCTGACCGCGGGGGGAGAAGCACTCCAGGTCGGGGTGCACCTTGTCCTGGTGGAAGCCGATGGTCTGGGTCTGCCAGCGCTCGTGCCAGAACTCAGGCTGCACCGTGGTCCTCGAGCAGGCTGCGCAGCATCCAGGCGTTCTTCTCGTGCACGGTCAGGCGCTGGGTGAGCAGGTCGGCGGAGACCACGTCACCGGCCTCTTCGGCGATGGACACCACGGCGCGGGCGGAGCGGCAGACGGCGTCCTGGCCAGCGGCGAGCTGCTTGATCATCTCGGGCGCGGCGGGGACCCCGTCGGCCTCGGCGATGGAGGTCAGGGCGGCGAACTGCGCGTAGGAGCCGGGGGCGGGGTAGCCCAGGGCGCGGATGCGCTCGGCGAGCTGGTCCACGGCGGCCCACTGCTCGGTGTACTGGGTCTCGAAGAGCACGTGCAGGGTCTGGAACATGGGACCGGTCACGTTCCAGTGGAAGTTGTGCGTCTTGAGGTAGAGGGTGTAGGTGTCCGCGAGGACGGTAGAGAGGCCCTGGGCCAGGGCGCGGCGGGTGTCGGGGGACAGTCCGTTGTCCATGTGTTTCTCCTGCTTGATCTGGAATGGATCCATATCCACCAGAGGGGCGCGAGCAAGGCGGGAGGCTGCGCCGGCGCAGGATCGGGCTCAGGTGTTGTCTTCACCGTCACAGTTGGAGTCGACGCCGTCGTCGGCGGTCTCCGGGGCGCCCGGGTAGACCTCGGCGTCTTCGGGGGCGCAGTCCTGGCGATCGCGGGTGCCGTCGCCGTCGCTGTCGATCCAGCCGCTGTCGGGGGCGCCGTAGAGCGCCGCGGGCTCGCCGATGCCGGTGCAGGCTGTGAGGCTGAGCCCAAGGAGCGCCGCTGCCCCCAGCAGCACCGGCTTGGGGCTGGAGGCCAGCCGAGCCGAGCAGTGGGGGCAGTCGTTGCCGGCCGGAGCCGGGGATCCGCAGTGGTTGCAGATGTGCATGAATCCTCCGGATCGGAGGGTAGCACTGCTCTACTTGCGGTTGGTCTTCTTCATACGGCCACCGGGCTTGCGCACGCGCAGGGCGCCGCTCTTGCGCATACGCTCCTTGCGCTTCTTGGCCTTGAGCTTGGCGCGGTGACGGGCAGACGCGGACTTGGGCATGGGACTCTCCATGGGGTTCGTGGGCGACCAGGGTCGCGGGACCCGGGCGTGTAACCCAGCATCCCCGGATCAGTCCAGTTCGGGCAGATCTTCCCCGTGCACGGTGGCCACGGCGTCGGCGTACACGTCGGTCCAGTACTCGGCCACGGGCTCGGGGCCGCGCTGGGCGGCGTCCAGGGTGCCGATGATCTCGATGGCCGTGATCTCCTCGCTGATCGGGATCAGCAAGAAGCCACCGGCCATCGAGGTGATGAAGGGTGTGCCCTCGGTCTTCTCGTAGCGACCAGCCACTCGTCCATCCGAGACTTCGTCCTGCCACCAGTCCATGTCGAACTCGATGGTCACGATGTCCGGGACGACGTTGTGGGTGGTGTGGGAGACCGCGTACTGGGGGCGGGTGTCCCACTCCACGGACCACTCGCTGACCTTGCGGCGGTCCAGCAGGACCAGGGGCTCCTGCATCGCGGCCCAGGAGCTCTGCAGATCGGCGTGCAGGTAGCCCTTGCCGTGGACCCAGTCGTAGTCGGACTCTTCGCCCAGCTCCAGGTTGAGGGTCTCGGCCTGGTCAGCGGGGTAGTCGGCCGTGTTCTTGAGGAGCGGGGCCAGGTCCGCGGGCAGATCGCCGGTGTCCTGGGGCGCCATGTCTGGGCCACAGGCGAGCAGCAGCGAGAGGGACAGGGTGGGCATCTGGGGTCTCTAGTCGCGGGGGCTTTGGGCGTCCAGGCAAAGGGGCGCTGGGGTGCTCCCTCAGAGGCTTGTTTCACTTGCTTCTTGACAAGTCAACAGAAACGGGATCCTCTGGGCGCCTGGAGGCACCAGGAATGGGTGAGAAGAAGGCCTTGCGTGCGCGGGCAGCAGCGGTGTTGGCGGTCCTGTCGGTGGCGTGCATCGGGGTGGCGTTGGTCCCCACGGTGGACGCCCAGGAGGCCCTCCCCGAGCGGCCGACGGTGCTGCCCTGGACCCCGCCGGCGTGGCACCCCGCACCCCAGGCCCTGCAGGTGCTCCCGGAGATGGACGCGCCCGGGCAGGAGACGGTCTCCGGCATCAACGCGCGGGCCAGCTTCCTCTTCGATCTGGACGAGGGGCGGGTGCTGCACGCGGAGAGCGCGGACAACCTGCGGCCTGTGGCGTCCCTGACCAAGCTGACCACCGGGCTGACCTGGGCCAGCGAGGGCCGGGGGCTGGATGACACCTACTGCGTGGACGCGCGCTTCTACCCCACCCGCAGCGGCGCCTACTCCAAGCTCTCCACGGGGGAGTGCTACCGGGGCTACGACCTGCTGGGCGCGGCGATGGTGAGCTCCGACAACCGGGGCGCCTACGGCGTGCAGGTGGCCAGCGGCCTGGACTGGGACGCCTTCAACCAGCGCATGCATCAGGTCAGCGCGGACCTGGGCATGGTGAGCTCGAGCTGGGCGGAGCCCTCGGGGCTGGACGACGAGAACCTGTCGACCGCCCGGGACATGGCCAAGGCCGCCGTCGCGGTCTCGGCGCACCCCACCTTGAGCATCGCGGCGAGCGCCCCGAGCTGGTGGCTGGAGCAGGCCGACGGCAGCCCCAACCGCCTGCTCTACAGCACCGACCGGCTGGTTGGGAGAGGGGACCTGCAGGTCCTCGCTGGCAAGACCGGGTACACCGACACGGCGGGCTACTGCTTTGTCGGCGTGGTGGAGCTCGACAGTGGGCGGCGGGTGGTCGTCTCCGTCCTGGGCGCCTCCTCCAGCAGCAAGCGCTGGTCGGACGTGAACAAGCTCCTGCGCTCGGTGAAGTAGGCGCAAGGCGGGGGCTCCGGGGGCTCAAGGCTGGCACCGCCGCGCGCGGCGGATAGGTCCACCCCCCGACTGGAGAGCCCATGGCCCGCACGCCCCTTCACCTCGTCACCGGATTCCTGGGCAGCGGGAAGACCTCGCTGTTGCTCAACCAGCTTGAGACCCGGCAGGAGCAGGAGCGATGCGCGGTGGTGGTGAACGATTTCGGGGAAGCCCGGATCGACGCGACCCTGCTTTCGGGGAAGGCGACCATCCAGGAGATCCCCGGCGGCTGCGTGTGCTGCACGGCGCCCGAGGACCTGGCCCCCTCGGTCGAGGCGTTGCTGGCTCAGGAGCCGCCCCCTGACCGCATCTTCATCGAGGCCACGGGGCTCGCCCGCCCGGCGGACATCCTGGACACGCTCTCGCGCTCCAAGGTGGCCGCTCAGTTGGAGCTGGCGCCCGTGGTGGGGGTGCTGGACCCGCGGCGACTCAAGGGCCTGGCCCCCGCGCTGCTCCTGGAGCAGCTCGACGCGGCGGACGTGCTGATCCTGAACTTTGGCGACCAGTGCGACGTGGACACGCTGGAGGCGGCCAAGGCGGCGACGGCCGACCACTTCCCCCCCTGGCTGGCGGTGGTGGAGACGCGCTCCGGCAAGGTCGACCCCGGGCTCTTCGACCTGCGGCGACAGGGGCCGGGCATCCGGGTGCACAAGCCGGGCCTGTCCACGGCGGGCTACGCGGCCGCCAGCCAGACCTGGGAGCCCGAGGTGGTGTTCGACCAGAAGGCGCTCCGGGCGGTGCTCGCGGACTGCGGCGCGGAGCGGGTCAAGGGGCTCTTCCACACGGACCTTGGGTGGACGCTGATGGAGCGGGCGGGTGGCCAGGTCCATGCCCGGCCCACCGGGCTGCGCAGCACCTCGGCGGTCGACGTCATCGTCAAGGGGGATGCAAGCGAGGCCACCGGGCTGCTGGGGGCTCTGGATGCGGCCCGCTACAGCGAAGACCCTTCGGTGCTGGGCGAGCTGCGGCTGAGCGACGGGGGGAGCTACCGGGCGCGCCTGAACCGCTGGAGCCTCGCGGCCCTGCCGGGGCAGATCGCGGACGTCGCCGAGCGCGTGCCCAAGCGGGCGGGGCAGGCCGTCTACCTGCGGGAGATCGTGGGGCTGCTGCACCCGATGGAGGGCGCCCAGGTGGTGCTGGTCGCGGCGGACGGGATGGTCTCCGGGCCCACCCCGGTGGGCGAGCTGGGGGACGCGATGGTGCTGCACTCGGTGGATGGGGCGCCCGTGCCCGAGGACAAGGGCGGGCCCTTCCGTGTGCTCGTTCCGCCCGAGGACGGTCAGAGCGCTTGCGCCAACGTGAAGAAGCTGGTGCGCATCGAGCTTGTGGAGGCCTGAAATGCGAGTCGAGGCTGCGGGCATCGCCCTGGACCTTTGCGACATGGGCGCGGCTGCGCCCCAGAGCACCGAGCGGGCGCTGGTCGCCATGCGGGCGCTGGAGGCCGGGGCCATCGCGAACCCGGACGAGGGCCGACGGGTCGGTCACTACTGGCTGCGGGCGCCTGAGCTGGCCCCCGACGGTCTGGGGGCGGAGATCCACGCGCTCTGGGCGCAGCTCCGCGCGCTGGCCGCGGACTGGCCCTTCGAACACCTGCTGATGGTGGGGATCGGCGGCTCCGCGCTGGGGCCGCAGCTCGTGCTGGATGCCCTGGGGGCCAAGGCCGCGTTCATCGACAACACCGATCCGGTGGGCATGGCGCGGGTGCTGGACGGGCTGCCGCTGGAGCGCACCGGGGTGCTGGTGATCTCCAAGTCGGGGGGCACCAAGGAGACCCGCAACGGCATGCTGGCCACGCAGGCGGCCTACGCGGCGGCGGGGCTGGACTTCGCGCAGCACGCCATCGCGGTGACCGGGGTGGGCTCCAAGCTCGATGTCCTCGCTGAGGCCCAGGGGTGGCGCGCCCGTGTGCCCATGTGGGATTGGGTCGGTGGGCGCACCAGCCTGCACGCGGCCGTCGGTCTGCTCCCCATGGCCCTGTGCGGGTTGGACTGGGAGGCCTTCGTTCAGGGGGCGGCCGAGATGGACCGATGCACCCGCGGCGAGCACGGCAACCCCGCCCTGGCGCTGGCCCAGGCCTGGTGGTCGGCGCAGAGCGGCCGCCCGCGCGCGATGGTGATGCTGCCCTACTGCGACCGCCTGCTGCTGCTCTCTCGCTACCTCCAGCAGCTCGTGATGGAGTCGCTGGGCAAGGAGCGCGAAGACGGCCAGCGCGTGGGCCTGAGCGTGTACGGAAACAAGGGCTCTACCGACCAGCACGCGTTCGTACAGCAGCTCCGAGACGGGCCGGACGACTTCTTTGTGAGCTTCGTGGCCGTGCTCTCGGACGAGGGGGCCGGCGCGCTCGGGGACCTGGAGGTCGAGCCCGGCGTGCGCATCGGCGACTACCTGCTGGGCTTCCTGCTGGGGACCCGGCGGGCGCTGCGGGAGGCGGGCCGCCAGAGCCTCACCCTGGAGGTCGAGCGGGTCGACGCTCGGACCCTGGGCGCCCTGATCGCCCTCTACGAGCGGGCCGTGGGCTTCTACGCGACCTGGTCGGGGATCAACGCCTACCACCAGCCGGGTGTGGAGGCGGGCAAGAAGGCCGCCGCGCAGGTGCTGGAGTGGCAGGCCGCGGTGCTGGAGGGGGCCGAGCTCGACGGGCCCGACGTGGCGCTGCTGCGGCGGCGTCTGGCGGTGACGGGGCGCTGAGTCGGGGGGCCAGCGGGTCTGAGTGAGCGGGGGGCGGCGGCTACCGGGTCTGAGTGAGCGGGGCACTGAGGCTAGAGGGGCTCAGTGAGCGCTCGGCTGAGGCCAGGGGTGCTCAGTGAGCGATCGGCCCACCGATCTGGGCGATTTGGGCTTGAATTGGCGGGTCTGGGGCCGGATCTGCGGCTCTCGGGCGCCAAACGGTGGCAAAAGCGCTCACCGGTGGGGCGTAGCCTCCAGCGGGCGCTCACTCAGAGGCCCTGGCTACCCCCGGGCGCTCACTGAGAGGGCGTAGCCGCGAGCTCGGGGCGCAAGGGGGGGGCTGGCACGGGGCCTGCAACGGTGTCGAGTGGGCCAGCGTGTCCTCGCTGGGGCCCGGAGTCTGGAGGTGTGATGCAACCCACGATTGCTCTGATGATGGGAATGCTGTCTTGCAGCGCCTCCCAAGCCAGCTCCTTGCCGGGGCTCACGCAGCTTCGGGTGGAGCACAAGGGGGAGGCCTGGGAGGTGATCCGGGTGGAGCTGGACCAGCAGGCGCTCCGCTTGACCGGCGGGGAGCCCACGGACCCCCACACGCTGGCGGAGCTCGGCGAGGTCACCCTGGCGATGAACGCGGGGATGTACCTCAAGGACCTGCGGCCGGTGGGGCTGCTGATCCAGGATGGCGTGGAGCACGCGCCGCTGGAGCTGGGGCCGGGGGGCGGCGGGAACTTCTTCATCAAGCCCAACGGGGTGCTCGCGTGGGGATCGGGCGGCGCCTGGATCGTGGAGTCGACCGCGTGGGCTGCGGGCCCGCCTGAGGGTGTCGGATTTGCGACGCAGTCCGGGCCGCTGTTGGTCCACCAGGGGCGGATCCACCCGGAGCTGAACCCGGCGTCGACGTCGACGTACACGCGGAATGGGGCCTGTGTGTCGGAGGGGGACACGGTGGTGCTGTTCATCTCCCACCGCGCGGTGAGTCTGTATACGGCGGCCGAGTTCGCCAGCGCGGCGCTGGGCTGTCGTGAGGCGCTCTACCTGGACGGCGGGGTGTCGGTTTTGAGGACCAGGTCGGGGACCATGGGGCACAAGCGGGGCAGCTTCGGGCCCTTTCTGGTGGTGGACTGAAGGTGCATGATTATGCGTCTGCGTGTATGCCCAGTCAGTGACGCAGGGGGGCGACTGTTGGTCAACCGTCACGGGTGTTCACACAGCGACCGGCTAGACACGCCCTGTCATGGCTCTTGGAACCGAGCCGAGAACGACCCCACACCGGAAGGAACACATGCCCGCGTCCGCTCGCTTTGCCGCTGTCGCCACCGCCAACTCCAGGAAGCCCCGGGTCCTCGACCGCCCCGTCGGTCCGGACGGGCGGGTGCAAGGGGTCGCCAAGCTCTTTGGGCAGAAGACCTTCTCTGTGGAGGTCATGCAGTCCAAGCTGCCCAAGCCCGTGTTCAAGAAGGTGAAGGCCGTCATCGAGGAGGGCGCGACTCTGGACGAAGAGGTCGCCACCTCTGTCGCCCACGCGGTCAAGGAGTGGGCCCTGGAGCAGGGCGCGACCCACTTCACCCACTGGTTCCAGCCCATGACCGGCGCCACCGCCGAGAAGCACGACAGCTTCCTGGACTTCACCGGCGGGGACACCGCGATCGAGCGCTTCTCCGGCGCCATGCTGATCCAGTCCGAGCCCGACGCCTCCAGCTTCCCCAGCGGCGGCGTGCGCACCACCTTCGAGGCCCGCGGCTACACCGCCTGGGACCCCTCCAGCCCCATGTTCATCATGGAGGGCGAGAGCGGCTCCACCCTGTGCATCCCCAGCGCGTTCATCAGCTACACCGGCCAGGCGCTGGACAAGAAGACCCCGCTGCTGCGCTCCATGGCCGCCGCCGACAAGGCCGCCCGGGGCCTTCTGAGCGCCTTGGGCCGCGAGCCGATCCGCGTGGTGAGCACCCTGGGCTGTGAGCAGGAGTACTTCCTGATCGACCGCGCCTACTGGGCCCTGCGCCCTGACCTGGCGATCGCCGGCCGCACCGTCGTGGGCGCCAACCCCCCCAAGGGTCAGAGCCTGGACGACCACTACTTCGGCGCCATCCCGCCGCGCGTGGCCAGCTTCATGCAGGAGGTCGAGCAGGAGCTCTACCTGCTGGGCGTGCCCGCCAAGACCCGCCACAACGAGGTGGCCCCCAGCCAGTTCGAGCTGGCGCCCATCTTCCGCGAGGCCAACGTCGGCGTCGATCACAACCAGCTGATCGCCGAGGTGCTCAAGCGCGTGGCGCTGCGCCACGACTTCAAGGTGGTGCTGCACGAGAAGCCCTTCGCCAACATCAACGGCTCGGGCAAGCACAACAACTGGTCCATGAGCGCCGGCGGGGAGAACCTGCTGGAGCCCGGCGAGCAGCCCCAGGAGAACCTGCGCTTCCTGGCTGTGCTGGCCAGCGTCCTGCTGGGCGTGCAGCGCTACGGTGGCTTGCTCCGCGCGGCCGTCGCCAGCCACAGCAACGACTTCCGCCTGGGCGCCAACGAGGCCCCCCCGGCCATCATGTCCGTCTTCCTGGGCGAGACCCTGACCCGCATCTGCGACCAGATCGCAGAGGGCGAGCTGGGCACCCGCACCCCCGAGCAGGCGCTGCTCGACGTGGGCGTCGCGACCCTGCCCAACGTGGTCAAGGACAACACCGACCGCAACCGCACCAGCCCCCTGGCCTTCACCGGCAACAAGTTCGAGCTGCGCGCGGTGGGCTCCACCCAGAACCCCGCCTGGCCCGTGACGGTGCTCAACACCATCGTCGCTGAGGGCATGCAGCAGATCACCGCGTGGATCGCGGAGCTCGGGGGGGGCGAGGCCGCCGCATTCAAGGCCATCCGCAAGGCCCTGGTCGAGTCCGCGCCCGTGCGCTTCGAGGGCGACGGCTACAGCGAGGAGTGGGTGGTCGAGGCCGAGAAGCGTGGCCTCAAGAACCTGCGCACCACCCCCGAGGCCCTGGCTGAGCTGCAGCTCGCCGAGGTGGTCGAGCTCTTCGCCAAGCAGGGCGTGCTCTCCGGCGACGAGGTGGCCAGCCGCTTCAACGTCTACACCGAGCAGTACCTGACCGCCGTGGACATCGAGCGCGACACCCTCAAGCTCATCGTGAACGAGCAGATCATCCCCGTGGTGCTCGCCGAGCGCGCCGAGGTCGCCAAGGGCGCCGAGAGCCTCGAGGAGCTGGGCCTGGACTATGGCCCCGAGAAGGAGCACCTGATCGCCCTGGGTACCGCCCTGGTCGAGCTGCAGGGCGCCATGAAGGCCATCGACGCGGCCGCCGAGGAGGCTGGTCACGACACCCGCGCGGTCTCCGAGAAGGTGGTCCCCGCGCTGGAGGCCGCCCGCTCCGTGGTGGATCGCCTGGAGGGCCTGGTGGCCGACGCCCGCTGGCCGCTGCCCAAGTACCGCGAGATGCTCTTCCTGGTCTGATTGTGGCCTTTGTCGGGCTGGGCTGCAGGCGGTAGACTTCCGGAGCACCGAAGGTCTCCCCCATGGCAGCCAAGCCCAAGAAGGCCCTTTCCGCGGCCGCTCACAAGCACCCCCCTGCGCGCCCCAAGGGCAGCGGTGGGGGCGCTGCTGCTTCAGGGGGAGCGGGCGCAGGCGCCGGTGCAGGTGCTGGAGGCGCCGCCGGTGCCGCGGGTGCAGGGGCCGGAGGGGCCGGAGGGGCTCTGGGGGGCCTCAACGAGGCGCTGACCGGGGACTTCACGCCCCTCAGTGACGCGCTGGGTGGTCAGCTCGGGAGCAACCCCTTCGCAGAGCAGGCCATGGGCGCGGTGCGGAGCCTGGAGCAGCAGATCGCGGACCAGCTCGACTTCCAGGAGTGGCAGGAGAAGGCCCAGGAGCTCATCCTCCAGGTCACCGAGCCGGTCGAGGAGGCCCTGGACGAGATGGAGGCCTTCCTGGGCGAGGCCAAGGAGACCGTGCAGCAGGCCGACGATCTGCTGGAGCAGGTGGGCCTGGGCGACGCGCTGGACCCCGTGCTGGGTGGGCTGGGCGCGATGGGCGGTCAAATCGACGGCGCGCAGGCAGGCGTGGACGCGGTCCAGGCTGCGGCTGGGGTGGATCAAGAGGCGCCTGGTGCCGCCGGGGCTGGGGGCTCACCCTCTGGCCGGGGTGGCGCACCCGGCACCTCGGGGGGATCCGCCCGCAGTCGAGGTGCGGCTGGCGCTGGGCGCGGTGGCGCGGCGGGGCGCGGTGGCGCTGGGGCTGGTGGTGCTGGAGCCGGCGGTCGGTCGCGTCCGGGGGCTGGTGGTGCTGGAGCCGGTGGAGCCGGTGGAGCCGGCGGCAGTGGAGCCGGCGGGCGTCCGCGTCCGGCGGGCGGTGCCGGCGGGAGTTCGCGCCCCGCGGGCGGTGGAGCCGGTGGAGCCGGCGGGGGGCCGCGTCCGGCGGGCGCTGGAGCCGGGGGAGCCGGTGGAGCCGGGCCGAGCGGCGGTGGCTCGGGGAGTGGTCCGAGCGGGGCGACTGGGCCGGGTTCGGCGGGAGCCGGTGGCAGTGCGGGTGGCCGGCCGCGGCCGGGCACTGGGGCTGGTGCCGGTGGTGCCGGAGCTGGCGGGCGTCCGCGTCCGGCGGGCGCTGGAGCCGGGGGAGCCGGGGGCGCTGGGCCGAGCGGCGGTGGCTCGGGGAGTGGTCCGAGCGGGGCGACTGGGCCGGGCGGTGGAGCCGGCGGAGCCGGAGCCGGCGGGCGTCCGCGCCCGGCGGGCGCTGGTGCCGGTGGTGCCGGAGCCGGCGGGCGTCCGCGTCCGGCAGGCGCTGGAGCCGGCGGAGCCGGTGGAGCCGGGGCTGGCGGGCGTCCGCGCCCGGCGGGCGCTGGAGCCGGTGGCGCTGGAGCCGGCGGTCGGCCGCGGCCGGGCGGTGCCGGTGGAGCAGGCGGAGCCGGGCCAAGCGGCGGTGGCTCCGGGAGTGGACCCAGCGGTGCGACTGGGCCGGGGTCGGCGGGAGCCGGTGGTGGCGCTGGAGCCGGTGGAGCCGGCGGGCGTCCGCGTCCGGCGGGCGCTGCCGGTGGAGCCGGCGGCCCGGGGCCGAGCGGCGGCGCGGGAGCGTCCGGAGCGCGCAGCGGCGCAGCCACCGGCGGGCGCGCAGCCCGCGCCGGTGCAGCCAAGCCCCAGTCCCAGCAGACCCAAGGCAGCTCGGCGAAGGCCACGCCCAGGTCCGGGAGTGGGGAGGCGGGCAGCCGCACCTCGCAGGCGGGAGGATCGCAAGGAAGCGGGTCCACCCGGGCCAGCAAGGGCCGGACGCGGGGACCGCGGGAGGCCCGCCAGGGGCGGGGACGGGGGCTCCCGAACATCGACCGGTCCAAGCTCCCCCCGGAGAAGGAGTAGTGAGAGGCCGATCCTGACTGACTTCGCTTCGATCCGCCTGATGGGCTGTGCGGGGATTTTGGTCAAGCCGCGGGCCCTCCGGCCGTGAATGCAGACAGCACCAGGAGGGTGTGCCTTGTCTGCAGCAGCGATCGAACTGACCCCTGAGAGCCCGCACCAGGCCCTTCACCAGGCCATCGCGACGGCGCTCCGGGACCTGAGCACCTACTCCGAGCGGGAGGTCCTGGAGATCGGCGGGCGCGTCGGCCACATGGTCGAGCTCGCCGAGGCGCACGTCGAGACCCTCAACGGCCTGCAGGACACCCTTCAGCTCGACCGGCTGGGGGAGCTGAGTCAGGAGCAGCACCAGCGGCTGACCGGCGTGCTGGACCGCATCGCCGTGTGCATGCGCGCGCAGATGGAGCAGGTCGAGGCGCTCTCCGAGATCGCCACGCACGTGCTGGCAACCCACATGTCGCTGCGGCGTGGGATCCAGTCCGCGCGCCTGCTCAGCGTTCATGTCCGGGTCGAGGGGGCTGTGCTGGCGTCTCAGGGAATGGAGATCAACGGCCTGGCCGCCAAGCTGCTCGCGCTGGGGCAGCGGATGGAGGGCGCAAGCGAGGACGTCGTGGCGTTGATCGGCGTGCTCAGCGAGGCGCTGCCGGCGCTGCTTCGGCGTCTCCGGGAGGGGCTGGTCCGCAGCGAGGAGCTCCGGCGCTCCATGTGGCGGCACTCCCGCAGCATCAACAAGGCCGCCGCGCAGCTCTCCGGCGGGCTCTCGGACCGCTTCGCCGCCTGTCTCAAGCAGGTCGAGCGTGCGGTCAGCGCTTCCCACAGGGCGCTCTCCGCGCTCCAGTTCCAGGACCCCATGATTCAGGCCCTCCAGCGCCTGGATCCCTTGATGGCCGAGGCCCGCAGGGACAGCGGAGAGCCGGACGCTGAGCCCTTCTACTTTGGCGCAGGCTTCGCCCACGACGCAGCCCACGCGCTCTACCGCGACGACGAAGAAGACGCCCCCGCCGCTGGCGAGGCCCTGCTGTTCTGATGCCCCCCGGCCCACCCTGGAGTACCCATGTCTGCCCACCTGGCCCGCTATGGACTGGAGCTCGGCTCCCGCTGCAAGAAGGCGCGCACGGACGCGCAGATCGCCATCGCGGCCCTGATCCACGAGGTCTCCGAGGTGGAGCACCGGGCCACCACGGCTGCCGAGCAGCTCGAAGCCGCGGTCGAAGATGGGGGCGGTCGCGCCGCCTTGCGACGCGCCCTGGACGAGCAGAGCCGCACGCTGCAGGTGTTCAACCAGGAGCTGGTGGAGTTGGTGCAGGAGCAGGGCGCTCTGGTGGACTCCCTGTCGCAGGGCTGCGCCCGGATCGAGGAGGTCCGGAACGACATGGAGGAGCTCGCGCACGAGGCCAACATGCTGGCGGTGAACACCGCCGTGAGCGCCTCCCAGCTTGGCAGCCAGGGCGCCACCGTCGGCAGCGTCGCCCGGCACATGCAGGACCTGTCCGCTGACGTCGCGACCACGTCGAATGAGCTGGCGGGGCGCGTCACGGACCTGCGCCGGCAGCTCCCGGCGCTCGAGGCCAGCTCCAAGCAGCTCATGGCCGAGACCCAGGCGCTGGCCGCGGAGGTCGAGCGAATCGAGTCCGAGTTCGGTGAGCACACCACGCGCATGACCCGGAGCGTCGACGAGGCGCTGCGGGAGACCCAGGGCCGCGTGGGCGCGCTCAAGGCCGATGGCGCCGCCGCCCGGGAGCACCTGTCGATGATCGATGGGCTCGAGCAGCGGCTGAGCGAGCTGGAGATGCTCGGCGTCCAGGCCGTCTTCGCGGATGGACCCGCGGGACTCCTGGCGGCGCTGACGGGGATCGACGCCGACGGGACCGTCCTGAACGAGGAAGAGGAGGAGTCCCCCGAGGCGGGAGACGTCCTCCTCTTCTGAGCGCGACGGCCCCCTTCGGTAGAGGGCCGCCTTCCGATCAGGCTGCCTCCTGGTCCTCGGCCTCGACCATGGGGCTGTTGGCCGCGAGAGAGCCCTGGGGCGCTTCGACCGCGACCTGGGGCAGGGTGTCTTCGCTGACCTTGTGCGCGCGGGCCTGCCAGATCAGGAGCCCAGCGCCCGCGACCGCGGAGATCAGGGAGCCGCCCAGGATGCCCAGCTTGGCGTTGTCCACCATGGCCGGGTCGGCGAAGGCCAGGCCGGTCACGAACAGGCTCATGGTGAAGCCGATGCCCGCGAGCAGCGCGGCGCCGTAGATCTGTCCCCAGCGCAGGTTGCCTGGGAGCTTGGCCAGCCCGGACTTCACCGCCAGGTAGGAGGCGCCGAACACGCCGAGCTGCTTGCCGACGAAGAGGCCGAGCAGCACGCCCATGCCCACGTTGGAGGCCAGCGCCTCGGTGGGGGACCCGTGCAGCGTCAGGCCGGCGTTCGCCAGGGCGAACACTGGCATGATCAGGAAGTCGATGAAGGGCAGGAGCGCGTGCTCCACCCGGTGCATCGGGCTCTCGGTTGCGTGCAGCGCGTGGCCCACGTGGGCGTGGTCGTGCTCGCCCTGAATCAGCTCGCGCAGGGTCAGGTGGCCCTGCATGGGCAGGTGGTCGGTGTCGACCAGGTGCCGGGTGCTGGGGATGGCGATGGCGGTCATCACGCCCGCGAGGGTGGCGTGCACACCGGACGCCAGCAGGAAGCCCCACAGGCCCAGGCCGAGCAGGCCGTAGACGCCCACGTTGCGCAGGCCCATGCGGTTGAGGACCAGCATGGCGCCGAACACGCCGCCGGCGGCGCCCAGGGCCCAGAGCTTGACCTCGGCGGTGTAGAAGAAGGCGATCACGAGCACGGCGCCCAGGTCATCGACCACGGCCAGCGCGGTGAGGAAGAGCTTGAGGCTCACCGGCACGCGCTTGCCCAGCAGGGAGAGGATGCCCAGGGCGAAGGCGATGTCGGTGGCGGTGGGGATGCCCCAGCCGCCGGCGCTCTCGGTGCCGTAGTTGAACGCGACGTAGATCGCGGCGGGGACGGCCATACCGCCGACCGCTGCGGCCACCGGCAGCGCCGCCGCCTTGAAGGACGAGAGCTCGCCGACCAGCAGCTCGCGCTTGATCTCCAGCCCCACGACCAGGAAGAACAGGGCCATCAGCCCGTCGTTGATCCAGTGGTGCAGGCTCATCTCCACCTGGAAGCTGCCCAGGGCGAAGCCCACCGGGGTGTGCCAGAGGTGGTGGTAGCTGTCGTGCCAGGGGCTGTTGGCCCAGACCAGCGCCGCGACGGTGCAGGCGATCAGCAGGATGCCGCCGGAGATGTCCAGCGATGCGAAGCGCTTGATGGGGTGCAGCAAGCGGTCAAGTGGTGTGCTCGTAGAAGACACAGAGAACCTCCTCCTTGGACGCGATCGGAAGAGGCCCCGGGGTTCAAGAGGGGGCAGGGGGAATCACGCCCCATCTGGAAGGGTCACCACAACCTTTCCGACGACTCCACCCGACAGCACCTCGTGTGCGCGCCCAAGCTCCTCCCAGGGGAAGGTACAGGCCACGACCGGGGTGATGTGGCCGAGCGTGACCTGCCGCCAGAATGCAAGCTGGTCCCCCCGACTCCCCATGGTGCTGCCGATCAGGCTCTGTCGCTTGAAGAAGAGTGCCCGCAGGTTCAGGGGCACCTCGGCGCCGGTGGTCGCCCCGCAGGTCACCAGCCGACCGCCCCAAGCCAGGGACTTGAGGGAGCGCTCCCAGGTGACCGCGCCGATGTGCTCGAAGACCACGTGCGCCCCCGCGCCCTGGGTGGCCGCCTTGACCTGGCGATGGAAGGGGGCCAGATCGCGGTGGTCGAAGGCCTGCTCTGCACCCAGCGACAGGCAGCGCTCGCGCTTCTCTGCACTCCCGGCCGTGGCGAGGACACGCGCGCCCAGGAGGCGCCCGATCTGGATGGCCAGGTGCCCCACGCCGCTGGTCCCGCCCAGCACCAGCAGCGTCTCACCCGCTTGGAGCCCAGCCTTGCGGAGCATGTGCCACGCGGTCAGTCCAGACAGAGGGAGGGAGGCGGCCTGGGCGAAGTCCAGGTGCTCGGGGATGGGGATGAGATCGGCCTCATCGCAGACGATCCGCTCGGACATGCCGCCGTCGCCGCCCTCGCCGCGGATCTCGTAGTGGCGGCAGAGATCCTGCTGGCCGGACTGGCAGGCCGGGCAGAGTCCACAGCTCGTCCCGGGGTGCAGGACGACGCGCTCCCCGGCGCGGGGCCCGGTCTCCACGACGCCGGCGATGTCGCTGCCGGGGACCATGGGCAGGGGGAATCGGTGCCCGGGAACGCCTCGGCGAACCCAGAGATCCAGGTGGTTCAGGCCTACAGCGCGGACGCGGATGCGCACCTGGCCAGGGCCGGGCTCGGGGGTGGGGACGGTCTCGCGGCGGAGCACGTCGACTCCGCCGTGTTCGTGGATTCGGACGCGCTGCACGGTCTACTCCCGGGTTGCACTCGTGAGGTCAGGGGAACAGAGCGGTCCCCATGGTGCGTTACCTTGCAGGGCGCCCGTCGAAAAGCTGGAGGTGCGTGTGCGCGGAGCTGTGTGGAAGAGTGCGGCCTGGCTGGGGGCGGGCGCCGGGCTGCTCGGGCTGGCGCTGGCGGGCGCTCCGGAGACCCAGGCCCAGGACGGCTACGCTTCGCTGGGCGTCGAGAACGTGATCGTCGTGTCCATCGACACCCTGCGGGCCGACCACCTGGGGCCCTACGGCAGCGCCAAGGTCAAGACCCCGAACTTTGACCGGCTGGCCGCCGAGTCCATCGTCTTCGAGCACGCGTACACGGCGGCTCCGACCACGCTGCCCAGCCACACCAGCCTGTTCACCGGCAGCTACCCGCACACCCACGGCGCCGCGCGGAACGGCGACATCGTCCACCCGGACAACGTGATGCTGGCCGAGAGCCTCAAGGACGCCGGCTGGCGCACGTTGGGGGTCAGTGGTGCCTTTCCGTTGAATCCAAAGTTCAGCTTTGATCAGGGCTTTGAGGCCTACTTCCCCAACATGGGGGACAACGCCCAGGTCACCGACGCCGTGCTCCAGAAGACCCCGCAGCGCGCCGGGGACAAGCTGCTGCTGTTCGTGCACTACTGGGACGTGCACTGGCCCTATGCGCCGCCCGCGCCCTTCGACACCATGTACCGCCAGGACCACATGGGCCTGCAGGGCACGATGGAGGAGCTCAAGGAGATCCGCGCCGCCATGCACCGCGGGGAGCCCGAGGCCTTCGCCAGGTCCGAGGTGCTCAAGGACCTCTACGCCGGCGAGGTGAGCTGGACCGACCAGCAGCTCGGGCGCCTGCTCGAGGGCCTGGACGCTCAGGGGTTGCTGGAGACCAGCCTGCTGATCATCACCAGCGATCACGGTGAGAGCTTCGACGAGCACAAGGACTACTGGGACCACGGGCCGTCCACCTACAACAGCGCCACCCACATCCCGCTGTTCATCCGCCTGCCCGGCGGCAAGCTGGGGGGCACCCGGCACAGCGGGTTGGTCTCCAACGTGGACGTCACCCCCACCATCCTGGAGGTGCTGGGCCTGCAGAGCGCGCCGCGCAGCGAGGGCGTGTCCTTCGCGCCCTTGTTCCTGGGGCAGGCGCCGCCGGCCCGCGCCCAGATCTACTCCGAGGCCACCAAGCCCGAGAAGCCCGAGTACGAAGAGGGCCAGGCCTGGACCAACGCCCAGAAGTGCAAGGGCGTCTGGACCCCGGAGTACAAGTACCAGAGCTGCCCCAAGGTCCAGACCCGCGAGCTGTTCGCGCGCGATGACGCGATGGAGCAGAGCGATCTGCTCCAGACCAACAGCACCGCGGGCATGCAGCTCGAGAAGCAGGTGCAGGCCTGGGTGGGCACCGCGAGCCCCCTGAACGCCGGGCGCGACGACAGCGACGCGACCACCGAGCAGCTCAAGGCCCTGGGCTACCTGGAGTAGGGCCCTGGGCCAAGAGGCTCAGTCGCAGGAGCTGTGCAGGCCCTCCACCGCGCGCACGAGCTCCTTGAAGTCGTCGTCGAACTCGTCGGTGAACTGCAGGGAGACCGCGCCGCTGGGGAAGAGCACCACGCGGTTGTCGCCCAGGCCCTCCATGTAGGTGAGCTCGACCTTGCAGCCACCCACGCGCACGCTCTGCACCCAGAAGGAGTGGCGGTAGCGCAGGCCAGACCAGGCCTTGTAGCCCTCGAAGTCCTCGCGCCCCAGGGCCTCCCGCACGCGGGTCCGGCTCAGGAGCTGCTGGCCGTTGTGCTCGCCCTCGTTGGCGATCAGCAGGGCGATCTTGAGGGCGCTGTCCGCGCTGGGGAGGCCGCCCAGGCCCAGGATGGGCACGCGGTCCTGGGGGGCCTCGTCGCGGGTGTGGAGGACCGCGAAGTCCTGGGCGCCGATGGGCACCAGCACGCTGTCGTGGACGATGTCCCAGTAGTGGGCGTCGGGCCCCTCGCGCTCCTGGACGTAGCGCTCCATGGCGTAGGACAGCACAAAGGTGTTGGTGGTGGCGTAGTTGAAGGCCTCGCCGGGGGCCTCCGGGTAGTCGCCGAACGCGGCGATGTTCTGGATGGCCGTCTCGCTGTCGGGGGCCAGCTCCAGGGGTTCGTAGAGCAGGTCTTCGCCCGCGCGGGTGCCGGTCACCATGTTCAGGCAGTGCGAGAAGCTCACCCCCTGCCACTCGGGCAGGTCGGCGAGGGCGGGCACGTAGTCCACGATCTGCGCGTCGAACACCTCGTCCCCGTAGCGCTCCGCCAGGGTGAACATGGCCAGCGCCCCGGCCATGCTCTTGGTCACCGAGAACACCCCGTGCCGCATGTCCTGGGGGTAGGGGAAGGGCCCGTGTCGGGTGGCCGCCGGGTGCAGGTACAGGGTCCCGTCCCAGTAGACGCCCCCCAGCGAAGTGGACGCGTTGGTCACGTGGTCGCGGTCGAAGTGGGCGGCGATCTCGCCCTCAGCGTCCAGCTCCGCCAGGGGCTCCACCGGGATGCGCGCGGCGTAGCGGGCCTGGGCCTCGGCGAGCAGCGCAGGGTCTGCCTCCAGTGGCGTGAAGCCCACCGGGAGCATCGCCCGCAGGTCCCCGAGCTGGCCGGCGTCCAGCACCGCCGTCTCCTGGCTGCACTGCAGGTAGACGTTGCTGGTCTGCGTGTCGTCGAACACCCAGGTGGCCACGCAGTTCCGCACCTCGCCGACGTAGCGGCCCAGCAGGTTCACGGGCAGGCTCGCCCGGCTCCAGCCCCCGTCGTCCGGCTCCTCCCAGATCGCGCCCGTGCCCACGTACACGTCCCAGTAGCTCGCGCTCTCCGCGCGGGTGTCGATCACGCCCATGGGCTGCGCGTGGAGCAGGCCCCCGTCGCTCACCAGCTCCAGGGTCAGCGCCGGGAAGCTGTCCTCGCCCTCGTAGGACTCGCGGTCCTTGGGGGCCAACAGCTCGCTGTCCTCAAAGCGCAGCGTCCCCGAGAACTCCCGGCTGCTGTCCTCCGCCCAGTCCGGCCGGGCGAAGAAGCTCATGTCCAGCAGCTCCAGGGTCTGCGTGTCCTGGAGTTGCGCCACCGTCAGCGCCTCGCGGGGTTGCGTGAGCACCGGGCCCTCCCAGGGTGCGGGGGGCTCGGCGCAGGCGAGGATCAGGAACAGGGCGCTCCCCATGGGGACACTCCGGGAAGGGGCGACGTGGACGGGCCGACGCCTCTCGCTATTCGAAGCGCTCCGGGGGCGCAGGGCTCAGCGGGTGATCAGCACCGGGATCTCACAGAGCCGCACCACCCGCTCGGCCACCGATCCCATGATGGCCCGGCTCACGCCCGTGCGACCGTGGGTGCCCATGACCACCACGTCGTGCTTGCCTTGCTTGGCCTGGGCGGCGATCTCATCGGGGGGGAAGCCCTCGCGCAGCAGCAGGGCGCGGTCCATTGGGCCGGGCAGCTCGGCGTTGGCCATCTCGGTCAGCGCGCGCATCTGCTCTCGGCTCACGTCCTTGGCCAGGTCCTGGTAGAGCTCGGCGCCGGCGGGCGTCATGCCCAGCTCCTGGCTGGCGTGCCAGGGGAGCGCGCTCACGTGGAGCAGGGTCAGGGTGCCGCCGCTGCTGGCGACCAGATCCCGCCCCAGCCGGAGGGCGGCCCGAGAGGGATCGGAGAAGTCGACGGGGACGAGGACACGCTCAAACATGTTCACTCCTGTGTGGCTCACCAACGCAGCAAGGGGCGTGCCAGCACACCGCGACGCCACCACGGCGCCAGCGAGGACAGGCTGGGTGATTCCACACACTTGTGGGCCGGACTCTGTGTCTCTGCGCCCGGTCATGGCGCTGGTGTTGGCGCGGCGCGCGCGGGTGACATAGCCTTGCACCCCAGACTGGAGGGCAGCCCATGGGCCGCATGTTCGAGAAGCGCAAGGCCACCATGTTCAAGCGGTGGGACCGCATGGCCAAGGCGTTCACGCGCTGCGGAAAGGAGATCACCATCGCCGTCAAGGCCGGCGGTCCGATCCCCGAGAACAACCCGGCGCTGCGGCGGGCCATCCAGAACGCGCGCTCGGTCAACATGCCCAAGGACAAGATCGAGAACGCGATCAAGAAGGCCTCGGGCGACGACGCCTCCGACTACGCCATCCTGATCTACGAAGGCTACGCCCCCCACGGCGTCGCCATCCTGGTCGAGACCGCCACCGACAACCCCACCCGCACCGTCGCGAACGTGCGCATGCACTTCAAGAAGGGCGGCGGCAACATGGGCGCCACCGGCAGCGTGTCCTTCCTCTTCGAGCACCAGGGCCTCTTCCACCTGGCGCTGGACGCCGACCGCGACTGGGAGGAGCTGGAGCTCGAGCTCATCGACCACGGCCTGGAGTCCATGGCCGAGGACGAGAACGAAGAGGGCGAGAAGGTCATGGCCCTGCGCTGCGCCTTCGAGGACTTCAACAACCTCTCCACGGCGCTGGACGAGCTGGGCATCGAGCCCCTCAAGTCCGAGACCGACTACAACCCCACCACCATGACCGAGCTCAGCGACGAGCAGGCGGACGAGGTGCTGGCGCTGATCGATCGCCTGGAGCAGGACGACGACGTCCAGCGGGTGTTCAACACCCTGCCCTGAGCCGGGCGGCCCGCTGCACTCAGCGGCGGGTCCAGTAGCTGCTGGACTCCATCCCGATGGGGTCCTTCTCGCAGTCCACGCCAAAGTGGTCCGGGCGCATCTTGGGGTTCAGGGGGACGCCCAGCGCCAGCACCGTGGGCTCGCCCTGCGTGGGGGTCATCCGGGCGTTCACCCAGCTCGGCGTGCGGCGGGTGAGCTCCCAGGTCCCGGCCAGGTCCTGCTGCCCGCAGGGATCCTTGCCCGCGTAGACAAAGGTCCCGTCCCCCTTGAGGCTCAGGGTGTTCCCGCCGGTGCTCCAGTTGCCGGTGAGCCACGACCTCGCGGTGTCCTCGCTTGGGGCCGAGCGCTCCGAGGGGAGGGTGGGCCGCTCGGGCATGGGGGGTGGGGTCACTGGCGCGGGGGCCGAGGTCTCCTCCTCCTCCACCGCGGGCTCAGGTGTGGGGTCCGCCGAGCGGGTGCAGGCGAGCAGGAGCAGGAGCATGGCGACCTCGGTTGCATGCCCACGATAGCGGCTTGGGATAGCCAGCGCGCATGCGGTGGAAGATCTGGCTTCGAGCGGGGCTCTTCGCCTCCCTGACCTTGTGGATGCTGGGGGGGCCCTTCGCCACCCAGGTGCTCGGCCTGCGCGTGCCCTACGTGAAGCGCTGGCTGATGTTCATCGGCTACGGCACGGACATCTGTGACGTGCGCTATCTGGCGGGCCCTCAGCGGACGCCGGTGCAGCGGCTGGAGACCCTGGGCTACGAGCACCGCTGGGAGGCGCCCCGGAAGGTGCGCATGCTGCGGGACGTGGACCAGGCCAGGCGGCAGGGGAGGGAGATCTGTCGCGCGCTCGGGGTTCAGGAGCTCACCATGGACTGCCGCTGCGGCGGGATTCGCGGGTGGAAGCCCCAGGGTGACCCCGAGGAGAACCTGTGCACGCCCTGAGAGCCCGGCTCGTGGCCTTCTTCTCCAAGGAGGCCTCGACGCGCTCGGTCTCGCTGGTCCGTATCGGGTGGCCACTGCTGCTCTGGTCCCGGCTGGGCAGCGACTTTGTCCTCTACCAGCACATCCAGCCCTGGCGCATCGGCCTCTCGCTGCTCTGGTATGCGGCCACGGCCGCCATGTTCCTGGGGCTCTTCTCCCGCCTGAGCACCGCGATCACGGGCGCGCTGGGGCTCTTTCTGTACTACGGCCTGGGCCACCAGATGGGGGTGGAGCCCTACACCCACCACCACACCTACCTGCTGTTCACGCTGCCCGTGCTGCTCGCGCTGACCCCCTGCGGAGGGAGCTTCTCGCTGGATCGGGCCTTGGCGCTGCGGCGCGGCGACGCTCCCCGGGAGCGGGGACTGGACTGGGGACGCCACTTGATCAAGGTGCAGCTCAGCGCGATCTACCTCTTTGGAGCTTGGTCCAAGACCGAGTGGGGGCACGCCTCGGGGGAGCGGATGGAGCAGTATTTCATGGTCCTGTACCAGGGCTCGGACTACCCGGCGTGGCCCGGATTCCATTGGTTGATGGTCGCTTTGAGCGTAGCGGTCATTCTGCTGGAGTACGCCATTGCCCTAGGCATCTGGCTCCCATCTGCCCGCAAATGGATCCTTGGATTTGGGGTGATCTTGCACGCGGGGATCTATGTAAGTCTTCCAGTCGCCACCTTCTCGGCGTCGATGCTGCTGCTCTATCTGCTTGCACTTGCTCCAGAAACGGTCCACGGGTGGGTCGCGAGGCAGGTCTCGGGGGAGGAATGAAATGGGATGTAATACCGAAGTAGGAGCGACCCCGATCATCAAGGCTATATTGGGAGGTTGACGTGTGGACCTGAGGGTCAAGACGGTGTATACGCCTCCACCGCGTTGGAGCGCGCTGTCCTTGGGGGGGCCTGTCATCCCGGACCCACCATGTCATCGAGCATTCAGGCTGCCCGTGCGCCGCGGGCAACGCCCGTACAAGCGCTGGACCCTGCCTGGCACCTGCACGCCATCGGTGCACAGGTCGCGTGGTCGCTCGGGCTACGCGGTGACGGCGTCCGCATCGGGCTGGTGGATGGTGGCGTGGACCTGGAGCACCCCGAGCTGAGTGGGGCGGTCGCCTCCGGCCGCATCCAGGTGCACCGCATCTCTCCCGGTCAGGCGCCGATCCCCGACCACGGGACCGCCGTGGCCAGCCTGCTGGTGGGGGACAACCAGGGGCTCGCGCGCGAGGCCACGCTGGTGGTCGCCGATGTCTACCGGATGGGGCGCCATCGACGGGTCTCCCGGGCTGAGCCCGAGGACGTCCGGGCTGGCCTGAAGTGGTTGCTGGAGCACGGTCAGGTGGACCTGGTCCTGATGACCCTGGAGCGGCGTGGTCAGGACGCGTGGATCCGCGATCTTGTGCAGGAAGCCGAGCGGAGCGGCATCCTGGTGGTCGCCAGCATCGGCAACGGCGGACGCCAGGGCGAGACGGGCAGCCCGGGGAACTACCCCGAGGCGCTGGGCGTCGGCAGCCTGGACCGCGGGGGAGAGCCCGGCCCGGAGAGCCCGGAGGGGCTGCTCTGCTGGGAGGACAGGCGCTCGGTGAAGCCCGAGCTGTTGGCCCCGGGGAGCGGCGTGCGGGTGGCGCTCTGTCCCCGGCGATACGGGTGGGAGCGCGGGACCAGCTTCGCGGCGCCGTTGGTGGCGGGGTCCGCTGCCCTGTTGCTGCAGCACTCCCCCAAGCTGGGTGTGGCGGGGCTGCGGGAGCGGCTGGGCTCGGGCGCGCTGGATCTCGCGCGCAGCTTCTCGGTGTCCTCGTCTGCGCCGGCGGTGGCGTGATGTCCGAGAGCCACGGTCTGCAGGGCGGTGTGGCCCGATTTGAGGCCGCGCTGCGCAGCCTCCCCCCCCTCCCGCAGCGTCTGTTGATGGAGCAGCTCGATGCGCTGAGGGCGCGCCTGGAGCCCATGGGCGGCCTGGAGGGGCTGTTTGTCGGGCCGGAGGGCTCCCCGGCCTTTGTGCTGCTGGCCTGGCTGGGGCAGGGGCTGGAACTCCCCGAGGCGTCCGTTCAGCGCGCGCAGCAGGCGATGCTCGCCCTGTATCTGGCGGTGCGCATCCAGGACGACCTGGTGGACGAGGGCGCGGAGCCGCGCGGGGCCTACCTCCAGCAGCTCCTGACCGGGACGGCGCTGGGGTGGATGTCGCTGGAGCCCCAGGACTGGACGCGGGGGATGGGGGCCTTTGTGGACGCCGCCCTCCGGGACCTGACCCTGCGCACGAGCGCTGCGCCCTGGACCGAAGAGGCCACCGCGCTGCAGGGCGCCAAGTACCTGCCCATGGCGCTGCCGCTGGTGTCCCTGGCGCGGGAGGCCGGCCGGCCGGAGCTTGTGGAGCCGCTGTTTGAGCTGGTGGAGGCGCTGGGCGTGCCCCTGCAGCTCACCAACGACCTGCTGGGTGGGGCGCGGGATCTGGCTGAAGGACAGCGCTCGTCGTACCTGGCCATCCTGGGCCTGGACCCGAGTCGTCATGGGGTCGAGGAGCTGGGGGCTGCGGAGCGCCGGGCATGGAAGACCGGACCGCTTCGAACCCACTTGCACGCCATCGACAGCGCTCTGGGTGCCTGCGAGGTGCGGGCGGCTGCGTTCGAGCTGGGGCCTCTGCTGCAGACGCACATCCAGGCGCGCCGCAAGGCCCTGGGGCGTCGCAAGCTGCGGCTGGGCGCGCGGGCGGCCTTTGGTGGGGAGCGCCTGGTCCTGGACATCGAGCTCACCCGGCGCTGCAACCTGCGCTGCCCGGACTGCTTTGTGTTCGCGCAGGAGCCCGACCTGAGCGATCTGGACGAGCTGCCTCTGGAGCTGGTGTTCGCGCTCCTGGAGGAGGCCGTCGGACACCGCACCGTGCTACACCTGACCGGCGGCGAGCCCTTCTTCTACCCGCACATCTGGGAGGTCCTGGAGCGCGCGGACGCGCTGGGCATCGCGCAGGTGCTGATCAACACCAACGGCGGGCTGCTGGACCACGCGGAGATGGCCAGGCTGGGGGCGCTGCGCGCAAAGGTCCACCTGATGGTGAGCATCGATGGGCCCCCGGGGGTCCACGAGCGCGTGCGCGGTCGCACGCAGACCGCCAAGTCGCTGCACGCCCTGGCGATCGCGCCTGAGCACGGCGTGCTGGCCACCCCGGCGACCATCCTGACCGGCGAGCTGCTGGACTACGGCGTGGCCGCCTGGGGCCAGTACCTGGCTGAGTCCATGGGCCAGTGGCGGCCGCTGACCCTGTGGCCGCTGTTCACCAAGCCGGGCATGACGCCCGCCGCTGGACGGGGCCTGAGCACCGCGGATCTGCTGCGCTGCGCCGAGCAGGTCGCCGCGCTGGAGAAGCGCGGACTGAGCACGGTGGTGGCTGACTACCCCGTGATCAACCCGCTGCTGGAGGGTCTGGGCCTGCCCCGGGAGAGCCTCTGGCAGTGTGAGGCCGGCGGCGCGCGGATCTGCGTGCAGGCCGACCGCAGCTTGAGCCCCTGTCACCCCTTCCGCGCCCCGCTGGGGCGGGTGGAGCTGGACAGCGTCCGCGGCTTCGTCGAGCGCGCCCGGCGCCACCCCACAGCCGCCGCGCTGCGCGCCCGCGGACACCTGGGCTGCGCCGCCTGTGAGCACCAGGACATCTGCGGCGGCTGCCAGGCCGTCGTGGTCGGCGAAGGGCTCGAACTTGGTGGGAACGACGGTCGCTGTCAGCAGGCGCTCTCGCTGCTGGCGGGCCGCGGAGCCCGCGCGTCTTCAACCCCGTGAACCCCTGAGAGGAGTACACAATGCTGCCCGAGAACCCCTCCGACAAGGCCCTGGCCTTTGTCGACTACTGCAAGACCCCCGGACATGAGAACCACTTCGCCGTGGCATGCTTTGTCCTGAACGCAGACGCCCCCGGTCGCGAAGAGGCCCTGGTCCAGCTCGCTGATAGCTGGGGCTTCCCTCTGGAGACCGTGGACGCCGAAGCCCTGGTCGAGTCTTTTGATGAAGAGCGCGCCGAGTCCGGAATCCGACCCGACATGGCAAGCTGAGAGGAGGCTCGCCTGGAGCTACTGGGGAGCCGGCTTCTTGGTTCTCCTGGCGAGCCTGTTCTCGCTCCTGGGCCTGGCCCAAGGTCGCAGTCTTGGGCTGGAGGCCCCCCGCGACGGACAGCACTGCGAGTTCGTCGTCCAAGAGCAGTGCGTGGTGGAGATCGCTGGGGTCTCCGTCGCGGACGAGTTCGTGCACGACCCCGCGCTCAGCTTCGGCATGGGCGCGCTCCTGGACTGGGTGGCGCTGCAGCAGGCGCTGAACGCTGCCCAGAGCGACTCCGTCTCCGTGCGCCTGGCGGATGGCCAGCAGCTCTTCCTCACCCCGCGCAGCTCCCTACGCGGCGGCAAGGGCTTCGCAGCCGCGCTCTTCGCTGCGCTGCTGGTGGCCGCCAGCGGGCTCTGGGCGGGGCGCCGACACGGCGGGAAGCTGGGGCGCGATCTGATGCTGGTCGCCGTCGGCGCCTCCTTGAACCTCATCCCGCTCTTCTACGTCGCCCAGCGGGGTGTGTTCGCGCCGACCTGGGTCTCCGTGTTCCAGCACCTGATCAATGGGGTCGGCGCCTTTGGCGGGACGCTGCATCTGCTGGCCTTCGCCCTGAGCTTCCCCCAGCCCCTGGTGCGGGAGCGCCGCGTGCGCTGGATGCTGGTCGTGGGCTGGGCGCTGACCCCGGTCGCCATCCTGCTGGACCTGTTCACCTACTCGGGTGTCATCCAGGTCTCCACCTTCATCCCCACCTTTGGGGCGGTGGGCGCGCTGATCTACGGGGCCATCAAGAGCCGCCAGGTGGTGCAGCGCCTGCAGGCGGCCTGGATCGGCTGGGGCTTCGGGGCGACGGTGTTCGTCACCCTGATCTTCTCCGCGCCCAACTGGCTGGGCCAGCCCCTGCCCCCCGACGTACTGATGGTCGGGACCGCGCTGGCCTTCCTCCCCATCTCCATCGGCCTGGGCCTGGCCGCCAGCCGCGTCCGGCTGCTCCTGCTGCGCAGCGTGCTGCAGTGGTCCGGTGCGGTGGGCGCCGCGGCCCTGCTGGTGATCGCCTACGGCGCGGCCACCGAGCGGATCTCGGTCCCCCTCTTCCTGCTGATCCCGGCGGCTGGTCTGCTGCTGGGCATGGTCCCGCAGGCCCTGGGGCGTGAACAGCAGGCGGCCCGGGAGGCCCTGGAGCGGCTCCCCCATGACCTCGCTGGCATGGACAGCCTGGAGGCTGCGCGGGAGGCCTTCTTGTCCAGGGTGCGGGCCGTGACCGGGAGTCGCCCCGTTCACCTCATCCTCCGCTCGGATCCGGCGTCTGAGGACCTCCCCCTTGAGGGCATGCCCACGACGGCTCCGGTGCTCTCCGACAGCCAGCGGGAGGACGCCGCCCAGGCGTGGCTGGACGCTCACCAGGGCGAGCTGCTGATCCCGGTGGGCACCTCGCAGGGGCTGGTCGGCGCCGTGGTCGTCGGGAAGGGCCCCGGACCTCTGCCCATGCCCCGGGATCTGCAGGCGCTGCAGTCGGCCTCCGCGGCGATGGGAGCCACCGCCTCGCACCGGATGGCGCTCGAGACCATCCAGGACCTGAACCGCGGGCTCGAGGTGTTGGTGGAGCGCCGCACGGCGGAGCGCGACGAGGCGCGGCTGCGCTCCTTTCGCTGGGAGCGGGTCGCCGCGCTGAGCACCCTGTCGGCGGGCATCGGGCACGAGCTCTCCTCGCCGCTGGGGGTGGCCCTCTCCAGCATGGATCAGCTCATGACCGCGCTGGAGAAGGGGAAGGTCGAGCGGGCCATGAAGTTCGGCCGGCTCACCCAGGACGGCGTGCGGCGCGCCAGCGAGATCATCCGCAACCTGCAGGTGTTCTCGCGGCCGGGCATCGACCGCCTCCAGCGCTTCGACCCCATGGAGGGGCTGGCCATCTCCCAGCGCCTGCTGCAGAAGCGCATGGACCGCAAGGGCCTCAAGCTGGTGGTGGAGGGGGACCCGCCGCGCCTCAACGGCTACCCCGTGCTGGTGCACCAGGTGCTCTACAACCTGCTCCACAACGCGGTGAAGATGAGCCCGGCGGAGGGGGTCATCACCCTGCGCTTCCAGGAGAAGGGCGACGACCTGCTGCTGGTGGTCCAGGACCAGGGCCCGGGCATCCCCCCGGAGCTGCAGCGCACCCTGTTCGACCCCTTCGAGACCACCGGGGACGAGAGCAACGCGTCCGGGCTGGGGCTGTCGCTGTGCGCGAGCTTCGTGACGCTGCACGGCGGGCGGATCTGGCAGGACGATCCCCCGGACGGGGGCGCGCGCTTCAGCGTGCTGCTGCCCCTGGCAGGTCCCGCCAAGGAGCAGGCTGGAGTGCTCTCAGCGCACTGAGGACCGCCGCGGTGGTGTACGCGGCGTCCCCAAAGGGCTGCATCCCTCCCTGGGGCGCGGGGACCATGAACCAGGGGCTGGGCCCCCAGGCGCCGTCAAAGCGCTGGGTGCGCAGCAGACGGACCAGGAGCTGCTCGCGGCGGCGCGGGGAGAGCGCGGGCCCCACGGCCTCGACGCTGGCGGCGACGGCGAGGGGAGACCAGCTCCCGCAGGGCGCGGTCGCGAGCAGTCGACGGAGCCCCGGGTGGTCCTGGCCAACGGCCTCCAGACCCCGCAGCACCAGCGCGCTGGCCACGACGGCGTCCGGGTAGTGGGGGGAGCGGGCCCAGCCCTGGATGGCGCGCAGGGGGGCGATGGCGGCGTCGGGGACGCTCAGGCCCAGCGCACCCGCGGCCATCAGCGCCCGGCCGGTGACAGCGGGGCAGTGTGGGCCATACCAGCCGCCAGACTCCCAGACGGGCACGGGGCTCTGCGCCAGGGCCCACTCCAGGCGGGTCCGGGCCTGCTCGCGCAGGTGAGCCACCTGGGGCAGCCCGCTCAGGAGGATGGCGGCCGCGCTGTCCAGGTCGCCCGGCATGTCCGGGAGCTCACGGTAGTAGCGGTCGTGCGTTCGCCCCGCGAGCTGTGCGGTGGGGACCCGCTCCGGCGGCGGTTCCTGCAAGTGAAAGACAAGAGCGATGAAGAGCTCGCCGTGCAGCTCGGGGTGGCCCAGCAGGCCTGAGCGTTGCTGCTCCATGGGGGCGGGGAGTGCGTTCAGGGCAGCCGCACCTCGCTGGCGGGCATCGGTCCATAGCGAGCCCCGGAGCCCATCCAGGCCCTGGGGGTGGGCCCTCCAGCTCAGCCGAAGGCGGTCCGCGCCCGACAGCCCCTCCTCCAGCTCCAGCGAGAGCGTGGCCTGTGCCTGCCGGGTGGCGCGCTCGTTCAGCAAGGCGGCGAGGGGGCCTGCGAGGGTGTGCACCTGCCCCTGGGAGAGGGCTGAGTGCGCCTTGGTGGCCTCGCGGGGGGTATCCTTTTGGGGCAACGAGGACTCCGTCTCAGTGGACTCGACCCCCACCATGCCTGTCTTGCTGGTCGTCGACGACGACGAGTTGGTCCTGGAGAGTCTGGAAGCCACCTTCGAGGATGACTTCCAGGTGTTCAAGGCCGGCTCGGCCGAGCTGGCGCGGGAGATCGTGGCCGAGCGCCGCATCGACGTCGTGATCAGCGACGACCGCCTCCCGCGGGAGACCGGCGTGGACTTCCTGGCCTGGTTCGCCGAGGAGCAGCCCCGGGCCATCCGCATCCTGCTCACCGGCTACTTCTCCGAGCCGGGGGACGTGGTGCGGGCGATCCAGCAGGGGCGCGTCTGGCACTACATGCGCAAGCCCTGGGAGGCGGGCTCGATGGCCAACATCATCGAGCGCGCCATGGAGTCGCAGCGGCGGGAGGACGCCCTGCGCGTGGCGGAGGAGCGCTACCGACGCCTCTTCGCGGACATCCCCGTGGGGCTCTTCGAGGCGGACCAGCAGGGGAACCTGCTCACCTGGAACGAGGCCTTCTCCGCGGCGCTCGGGGGCTGGCCCGCCGGACGCGCGAGCCTGGCCAGCCGCCTGCCCGACGGCCAATGGAGCGCGCTGGTCCGTGAGCAACACAACGCCGGCTCCACCAGCGTCGTCGAGCTGACCTGTTTCGACGGGCGCAAGCGCAGCTTGAAGATGGGGCTCGTGGCCGGCGAGCGGGAGGGTGCGCTCCGGGGGGCGGTGTGTGAGGCCGAGCGCAGCGTCGCCGCCCCCGAGCAGGGGCCTGTGGTCCGGGAGCTGCATGACCAGGCGCTCAAGGCGACGGGCTATCGCGGGGCGCTCATGCAGATGCGGAACCAGCTCGCGGTGTTGGGGGGCAACCTGGAGCTGCTCAGCCAGGAGCACGGCGAGCGCGAGGAGCTGCGGGAGATGTCCGTGGCGCTCCTGCAGGCCAGCACGATCACCCGCGAGGCGCTTCGGCTGGACGGCCCCTGGGCGGCGCAGGGCACGAGCTCGCTGGACCACCTCTGCCAGGTGATGCTCCGCAGCATGGAGATCATCAGCCCCGAGCTTGAGCTGCAGGTGTCCCTGGGGCTTGGCGAGGCGCAGGTCGCCGTCACGGAGTCCGTGGCCCACCAGATCGTCGGGAAGCTGCTCCACAACGCGGTCCTCCGCGCGGAGCGGGCGGGGCGGATCGAGGTCGACACCCGCCGGATCGGGGACCGCGCCCACTGCCTTGTGCGGGACTTCGGCCCCCGGATCCCCGAGGCGATGGGCGAGCAGCTCTTTGAGCCGGCCTCCGCGCGGGATCTGGGCCTGAGTCTGGCCCGCCGCATGGCGCGGGAGCACGGCGGAGATGTACGCCTGATGCCCATCGACGGCCCCGGCGCGCTCTTTGTGCTGGAGCTCCCCCTGGCCGCCCCCTGAGGCCCCCCAGCGACCATCGGTCGGCTGGGATAGCCTGATCCCGTGCTCTGGATGCTCCTGGCCTGCCGCTGCGCTCCGCCCCAAGACAGCGCCGACCCCTGGGCGGACTGGCCCGCGGTCCCGGTGGACGACTTCCGCTTCATGCTCCGCACCGAGCTTGAGCTGACCGAACCCCGCGCCCTGGTGGTCCAGCGCCAACAGCCCCTGAGCTTCGTGCTCCAGCAGGGCTCGACCCGGGTCCTGGACGCGCGCCATGAGCACGGCCCCAGCGCTGCCTGTCTGCCCGCGTGGAAGTTCCCGGCCGTCTCCGAGTCGGGGGAGCGCCAGGGCGACTGCCAGAGCGGCGAGGTCGAGCTCAACCGGGGCGTGCAGCCGCGCTTTGCGGCGCTGGCGATCTCTCCGGATGGGGAGACGGGGTGGGGGGTGTCCGGACAGGGCCTCCTGCACCGCCTGGACCTGGATCCCCTGCAGACCCACCCCTGGGACTGGCTGCGCGCCGTCGAGGTCACCGACCTTGGCTTGAGCGGGGTCAGCAGTGCCTCGCTGGTGGACGGGGTGCTGTGGGTGGGGACTGACCAAGGGGTGTTCGTGGTGGACCTCGAGAGCCTGGAGGTCCAGCAGCTCCTCTCTCTCCCGGAGGGGGTGCAGGTGATGGAGGGGGACCTTGTCGGGACCACCACCGGGCTCACGGGTGGCCTGGACCTGCCGGGGATCGGGTCGGTCGAGGACATCGAGGAGGCCGCCGACGGGGTGTGGGTCGCGCTGGGGGAGGGCGGCCTGCGGGACCCTGGAGGGGGGATCTGGCAGGACGACAGCGTGTGGCGCATCGCTGGGCTGGGGGAGGCGCTGTACGCGGTGGGGGACGCCGGGCTCTGGCGCCTGGAGGATGGCGAGGCCGAGCTGCTGATCCAGGGGGAGCTGCTGGACGTGGCGACGCTGCCCAGCTTCGAGGTGCTGGTGCTGGACGCCCAGGGGGTCGAGGTCTACGTCGATGAGCGCCCGCTGCTGGAGGGCCCACCGCTGGGGATCCATGCCCAGAGCTTCCTGGAGAAGCCCCGGTCCCCCGACGAGGACGCGCCCTGCACGGGGGATGTGTCCGTGCGCCACTATGTGGGCAACGCGGTCCGGAACCGGCGGCTGCTGGCGGAGATGCCCGGCACCACGGCGCTCGACATCACCCCGCACTACGCCCGGCGCGTGCAGCAGTGCCAGGAGCTGGAGCCCCTGGAGGCCTTGCTGGCGCTGGACCGGGTGGAGTTCGGCGTGCTGGTGCACGAGACCTCGGGCTGCGGTGCGGATCAGGCCTGCGTGGCGGACTTTCTGGAGGCGGGGGCGCAGGACGTTGCTGGCCTTGGGGTCGAGCCGCTGCACTGGAGCGGCATGGCGCCCATGTGGGATGACGGTGAGGACTGGGTCGCGGCTCTGGAGGGGCTCTCGGTCCCGGCGGTGGTGGGCTTTCAGGGCATGTCGGTGCTGGACGCCGTTCCGCACGGCGGGGACCCGCGGGCCAAGGAGGGCTGGCCGCTGGGGCTCCATGATTGGCAGCCCTGGAGCGCGGCCACGGCGGCGGATGCGGGCCACGATGTGGGGGGCCCCGTGCGCTTTGTGCCCTCGGACAGTCGGGCCGCCTTCTCGTACGAGGGCTGCGGGACCCTGCTGCTGCGGGAGTGCTTTGTGCTCGGGCGGGGGGCGGGGCAGGAGCTCTCGGAGCGGGACCTGGCGCAGCTCGACCTCTCGCTGCACCGGGCGCTGGCCATGCGGGCCGAGGGGTCGATCTGGAGCTATCACCTGCCGGATCTGGGGAGCTGGGACTACGCCACCGGCTGTGATGAGGACTGGGAGGGCGACTGCGATGGGGCCGCGCTCCGCGCCTGGTGGATCGATGTCCACGCGCGCTGGGTCCAGAACGGGGCGGCCCAGTGGGCCTTGCCCTCGACGGTTATGGGTTCAAATTGAGGAAGAACGGAGTCCACACGCATGCATCCCAATGAGCTGAACCCGGCCGCGCCGGGGCACTTTGAGCAGTTCGGCATCACCCCCGAGGTCCTGGACCAGGTGATGCGCGCTGCCCTGTCCCTGGGGGCCACGGACTGTGACCTCTTCTTTGAGCACAAGGTCAGCACCGCCGTGGCGCTCACCGACTCCAAGGTGAACCGGGCCTCCACCGACGTGGACCTGGGCCTGGGCGTGCGCGCCCGGGTGGGCGACCAGATCGGCTACGCCTTCACCGAGGACCTCAGCCTGGAGGCCATGCTGCGCGCTGCCCGTACGGCCGCGGGCATCGCCCGGAGCACCCCTGGGGTCGCGCCGGTGGACCTGAGCCCCCTGGCCCTGCCGGACCGCTACCCGGTGACCGACCCCTGGTCGATCGTGGGCATGGACAAGCGGGTGCCCATGGTGCGCGCCTGGGAAGAGGCGGCGTTCAAGCTGGATCCCCGCATCGAGAAGGTGCAGACCAGCCTGGCCGACGTCGAGAAGTGGATCCTGCTGGCCCGGCCGGACGGCCGCATGGCCGAGGACTACCAGCCGATGACCCGGGCCCACGTGGTGTGCACGGCGGTCCAGGGGGACGTCCGGGAGTCCAACTCCTACAACCTGGCCCAGCGCGCTGGCCTGGAGTTCTACTCGGACCAGGCCCGCATCGACCGCATGGTGCAGAAGGCCGTCGAGCGCACGCTCTTCCTGTTGGACGCGGGCAAGCCCCCCGCTGGGGACATGCCGGTGGTCCTGGCCGCGGGCGCCAGCGGAATCCTGCTGCATGAGGCCATCGGGCACGGCCTGGAGGCCGACTTCAACCGCAAGGGCGTGAGCATCTACGCCGCGCGCATGGACCAGAAGGTGGCCCCGGACTTTGTGACCGTGGTCGACGACGGCACCGTCCCCGGGGCCCGCGGGGCAATCAACGTGGACGACGAGGGCAACGAGCCCGAGCGCACCGTGCTCATCGAGAACGGCGTGCTGCGCTCGTACATGCACGATGAGATCTCGGCCAGCCACTACGGCGTGGCGCCCACGGGCAGCGGCCGCCGGCAGAGCTTCCGGCACCACCCCCTGCCGCGCATGCGGTCGACCTACATGGACCCGGGCCCGCACGACCCCGAGGAGATCATCAAGAACACCAAGCGCGGCATCTACGCGACCTCCTTCTCCAACGGGGCGGTGCAGATCGGCGCGGGTGATTTCACCTTCTACATGAAGACCGGGTACCTGATCGAGGACGGCAAGCTGACGCGCCCGATCAAGGACGTGAACATCATCGGCAACGGGCCCGCGGCCCTGGAGCAGGTGGACATGGTGGGCTCGGATCTGGTGCTCGACGAGGGCGGCTGGACCTGTGGAAAGGATGGACAGGGGGTGCCCGTCTCACAGGGGCAGCCCACCGTGCGCGTGGCCAGCCTGGTCGTGGGAGGCGAGTGATGTCTGAGCTGATGGATGCAGCCGCGAAGGCGGTGGAGCTGGCCACGAACATGGGCGCGGAGCAGGTCAAGGCCTGGAGCTCCCAGGGCGTCGAGGTCGAGCTGCAGCAGCGCGCCGGAAAGCTGGAGCGCGTGCATGAGTCGTCGACCTTGGGGCTCTCGGTGAGCCTGCTGGTGGACGGGCGCTACTCCACCCACGGCACCAGCGACCTGCGTCCGGAGGCCCTCAAGGCCTTCCTGCAGCGCGCCGTCGACGGCACCCGCTACCTGGAGCCAGACCCGGACCGGGTGATGCTCCCCTTCGACGAGATGGGCTCCCTGGACCCGGTCAGTCTGGACAACGACGACGCCGCGAGCATGAACGCCCGGGGCCCCGAGCAGCGCCAGGAGGCCATCAAGGAGCTCGAGGACACCATCCTCGCGGGCGCCACCGGTGACCTCGTCTCGGCCACCAGCTACATCTGGGAGGTCCGCTCCCAATCTGCGGCGGTGTTCTCCAATGGCTTCTCGGCCCAGCAGGCCCGCACCCACTTTGGGCAGGGGGGGATGCTCACCCTCAAGGAGCCCTCCGGCAAGCTGCCCGAGACCTACAGCTTCTACAACGCCTCGCACATGGCCGACGTGCCCAGCGTGCAGCACCTGGCGGACGACCTCTGGGAGCGCGCCACCGAGGTCCGCAACACCTCGGCCTGCGCCTCTGGCAGCTACACGCTGATCCTGGACCGGCGCACCGCGAGCCGGCTGATCGGCGCGATGATCGCCCCGATGTCCGGGGGAAACCTGCACACCGGCCGGTCCATGTACCTGGGCAAGCTGGGACAGACCCTGGGCTCCAGCGCGTTCACGCTGGTCGACGACCCCACCATCCCCCGGGGCATGGGCTCCAAGCCCTTTGACGGCGACGGCCGCAAGGCCCGCACCCGCAGCCTGTTCACCAACGGGCGCCTGGACACCTACCTGCTGGACCTGTACCACGCCCGCAAGCTGGAGATGGAGCCCACCACGGGCGGCACCAGCAACGTGGTGATGGCGCCCGGAACGCGGCACTGGCGGGAGATCGCCAAGGACCACCCCAAGGCCATCCGGGTGACCTCCTTCCTGGGGGGCAACTCGAACCCGGCCAGCGGGAACTACTCCTTTGGAATCCGAGGCCAGCTCTTCGAGAACGGAGAGTGGGTGCAGAACCTCTCGGAGATGAACGTCAGCGGCAACCTGCTGGAGCTGATGGCGGCCTTCATCGAGGCAGACAACGACCCCTGGACCTTCGCGTCCTACCGTCTGCCCACCCTGTTCTTCGCGAATGTCCAGTTCAGCGGTAGCTGATCGGCCAGCGCAGGCTCTGGGCGGGGGGCTTGCAAATTGCTTTCGTGGTGTGCTTGTGTGAGGATGTCTGCGGACGTACTCGGAGACCGCAATGCGCATCGCACTGGCCACGTGTCAGGAGCTCCCCGACTGGGAGGTGGATGATCACCCGCTGCACGCCGCCTTTCGGGCGCGGGGGGTGGAGCTGTCCATCCCCGTCTGGGACGACCCCCAGGTGGACTGGGAGCAGTTCGACGCGGTCCTGATCCGCACCACCTGGGACTACTCCACCAAGCACCGGGAGTTCCTGGCCTGGGTGGAGCGGGTGGGGGACAAGCTCCACAACCCACCCAAGGTGGTGCAGTGGAGCGCGGACAAGTCCTACCTGCGCGCCTTGGCAAAAGAGAAGATCCCCACCATCCCGACCATCTGGCTGGACCGCTACCAGGACCTGAACCTGGAGTTCATCTGGCCGGGCTGGGAGCGGGGCTTCATCAAGCCGCAGATCGGAGCGGCCGCCCGGGAGACCCTGCGCTTTTCGGAGGCCGAGCTCCCCAAGGCCGAGGCGCACATCAAGCGCATGCTCCGCAGCGAGGACGTGATGCTCCAGCCCTACCTGGACAGCGTCGAGCTGGAGGGCGAGCTCTCCGCGATCTTCATCGACGGGCGCCTCTCCCACGGCGTGCAGAAGCTGCCGCCCAAGGGGGACTACCGCGTTCAGGACGACCACGGCGGCACCGACCGGCCCGTGGACCTCGCGCCCAAGACGGTGGCCCTGTGCATCAAGACCCTGGCCGCCACCGCCAAGGTCCTGGAGCTGGAGCAGCCGCTGCTGTACGCGCGGGTGGACTTCCTGCGCGGCAAGAAGGGACAGCTCCTGCTGACCGAGCTCGAGCTTGTTGAGCCCAGCCTGTTCTTCAGGCACAGGCCGCAAGCAGCCGAAGAGCTGGCGGAGGCGCTGCTGCGCCGGGTTCAGGGCTGAGACCGCTCGGGCTCGCTCAGGAGGTCAGCATCTTGAGCACGAGTCCGGCGACCAGGCCGCCGATCAGCCCGCTGGCGACCGCCATGAGCCAGGGCTGGGCGAAGCTCTCGGGCTCCGCCGACTCCTGGGGCTGCTCCTGGGCCGCTGCGGGCGCGGGGAGCACCGGGTCGATGGCGGGGGGCTCGATGATGGTCGAGGTCGCCGGCCCCAGAGTGGTGCCGGGCATCACCATGGGGGGAGGCGGTGCGGCGTCCGAGGAGACCTCGACCGAGCGGAAGGGCAGCGCCTTCTGGACCGCCAGGGCGTCGGGGTAGCGCTGCTCGACAGGGGCCAGGCAGCCCTCGACCACCTGGCGCAGGCCGTCCGGCAGGTTCTCGTCGATGCGGCCGTTGCGGGGGCGCTTGCCGGTGGCGGCCTGGTGGATGAGCAGGCCGATCGCCCACACATCCGCCGCCATGGTGTCGGTCTGGTCTTCTGGGGTGCGGAGCGCGGGGTTCGCGGCGCCGTGGGTCCCGAAGGCGGTGATGCGGGCGACCTCCTCGTCGTCGACGTCCTGTTCGAGCAGGACAGCCTCGGCGGTGAGGTTTCCGTGGATCACCCCGGAGCTGTGGAGCGCGGCCATGCCGTCCACCACATCGCGGACCAGTGCGCGCAGGCGGTTGCGCGCCATGGGGCCCTTGTTGAGCAGTTCGCGCAGGCTCAGGCCGTGCATGACCTCGAGGGAGCGCCAGGTGCTGCCGTCATCCGAGCGCCCAAGGTCGAACACCTTGCACAGGTTGACGTGCTTGATCTGCGCCAGGGCGCCGGCGTCCATGAGGAAGGCGTCGGCGCGCTCACCGCTCTCGGTGAGGACCTCCAGGTAGACGCGCCGGACCATCGGCTCCTTGAGGGCCAGCCACTTCTCGATGCCGCCGCGGCGCTCAAGGCAGGTCTGCAGGCGGAAGCGGCCGTCGTAGATCTGGTCCTGCTGGCGGGGAGGGGCCTCCTCTCCCGCTGCCCTCAACCGGATGCGCACCGGACCCGCGCTCTCTTGTGAGGGCTGGGGATCTTCGTTGGTGATCAGCACAGGTTTGAAGGAGGACATGCTTGCTACATCGGCTACGTTCGCTCTCAGCTTACCCCCGGTAAGGGGAACTGGCCCGGAGAAATGCCGTGCGTGTCATGCTCTGTAATGTTCCCCCCGAGGCCGGACCGCGCATCGCGAAGGCCCTGGTGGAGGCCCGACTCGCGGCCTGTGTCAACGTGCTCCCGCCCGTCCGCAGCGTCTACATCTGGAATGGACAGCTCTGCGAGGACACCGAACTCACGCTGATCATCAAGGTGTCGGAGCAGCGGGTGCAGGCCACCCGGGAGCGCCTGCTCGAGCTCCACCCCTATGAGCTCCCGGAGGTCCTGGTGCTGCCCGTGGACGTGGACGCCAGCCACACCCCCTACGTGCAGTGGGTTCGGGACAACACCCGCGCCCCCTGATCGTCCTCCCCCTCCAATGCCATCGCAATCGCATCCAGGTCGCGGACACCACCGCCCCCGGATAGCTGGGCGGAATGAACACAGCCCTCATCATGGCTGGCGTTCCGGTGCTGCTGGGTGCGGCGCTGGGGATGCTGCCCGTCGCCATCCCCAAGCGGGTGCTGGGGGCGCTGCGGACCTTCGCCGTCGTGGCCGCGCTGGTCGTGGTCCTGGGGGCCCTGCTGCCGCACTCCCTGGAGGAGCTGGGGCTGCCCGCGCTGGGGTTGGTCGCCGCAGGCGTCGCGTTGCCGGCCGTGGTGGGGCGCCTGTTCACCCCCAAAGGACAGAAGCACGCCCACGGCGCACAGGTCACCCTGGGCTTCCTGGCGCTGGCAGGTCACCAGCTCCTCGAAGGTGCCCAGATCGCAGCGGCGGCGCAGCTCGGAGAGTCGGGGTGGGGTGTGCTTCTGGCGCTGTCCGCCCACACAGCCCCTCTGATCGCGGCCGTCGTCCTGGGATATGCGGCCCACGATGGTCGGGTCTCGGCGCTCAGTCGGGCGGCCATCCTGCTGGTGGTTTCGCTGGTCGGAGCCGGGGCGGGGGGCTGGCTCCTGGAGGCGCTCGGCGGCCTGGAGGTCTACGTCGGCGCGCTGCTGGCCGGCATGCTGATCAACCTGCTCAGCCACGACCTGCTGGCCGATCTCCCCACCACTCCCGGCGAGCGCTGGCTGGACCTGGGCGCCACGATCGCTGGGCTCGCCCTGCCCGCAGTGCTGCTCGCGGGGGTGGGACATGGTCACGGACACGAGCCTGAGCTGGCGCACGTCCCGCAGTGGAAGTCCACCCTCCAGGTCCTGCTGACCCTGGCGCCCTGGGCCCTGCTCGGGGCCACGCTGAGCGTCATCGGCGCCCCCCTGATGGCGGGGACCGGGCGGGGATTCTCCCGGGGAGATCTCTGGGGGCGGGCGAGGGTGGGCCCGGTGGGTGCGCGCTTCTGGCAGCGCAGCGGTGGCCTGGCGCTCTCGCCGGTGTTGGTGTTCGTCGGGCTGGGGCTGTGGGGCTGGGAGCTCACGATGCTGGCCGCGGGCGCCCTGCTGGTCCAAGGGCTGCTGCTGAGCGCGCTCTTGGGGGGAGCGGGAGGTGCGCTCGAGGAGGACCCCGGGCCCCTGTGGTTCACCCCTCCACTCGTGGGCGCGGCCCTGCTGGCAGGGCTGCTGCACGCAAGCGAGGTCACCGGGACGCTGGGCGGACTCGGCGCCGCCGCGCTGCTGCCCATCGCTGCCCAGGGCATGGCCCTCGCCCCGGTCAGCGTCGCGCTGGGCCCCGAGACCCTGCGGCCGGCCTTCGCGGTCGCCTTCCTGGTGGCCGGCCCGCTGCTGCTGCGGCCGGGCTTCTGGAGCCAGGCGGTGCGCGAGCGGGGCTGGCTGCGGGCGGTCGGGGCCTTCGCCCTGGGGCTGGTCATGGTCGTCGCGGCCTTCTTCGCGAGCGAGGGCCTGGGGCTTGGCTACGACCCCGCGGGCGTGCACGTCCCCATCTGGATGCGGGTCGGGGCGCTGGGCTCGATGCTCGCCTGGGTCGCCCTGCAGCTCTGGGACGCGGGGACCCGCCGCTGGGTCGCGGAGTGGATGCCCTGAGCCCCTGAGCCCTGAGCCCCTGAGCCCGGCGCCTCAGTCGACGATGTCCAGGCGCCAGCGCTCCCCCTCCTTGCCGAGCACGCGGGCGCGCGCCCGGTCTCCAAGCGCCAGCCGGACGCTCCCGTCCGGCGCCATCGCGGCGGCCCCGCTCTCGTGGGGGACCAGCGCCCAGCTCAGGTCCTGCGCGTAGGCCTTGAGCTCGATGGCGGGGTCGTCCATCTGCAGGTGCACCCGCGAGCGCGTGATGCCCACCACGGTCCCCAGTCTGGGGGGCGCGCCCTGGTCCACGTCCCGCTGGAACAGGGCGTCGATGGCCATCAGGTTCACGGCCTTGTCCAGGGTCTTCTGGGTCTGGCGGGCCTGGTTGCTCGCCTCGATGACCTGGTCGCGGAGGGCGGTGTCGGGCGCCGCCAGGCCCAGCAGTTCGGCGTGGAGGTAGACCCCGACGACCTCGCGCATGGGGGCAGAGAAGCGGCCGTAGGCCTCCGCGCCCACGCCGTGGTGGGGGGCTGGCTCGGGCGCGAAGGTGCTGGCGCGGTTCGCCACCATTGCCTGGCGGTGGATCGCGGTGGCCAGAGGGCCCTGGGGCAGCCCCTCCAGATAGTCTGCGAGGCTCTGCCCCTCCCACAGGTAGGGTCCGCTCAGGCCCCGGAGCGCGCAGAGGCCGGCGATGCGGGCCCGCAGCTCCTCCACCCGGTCGCCCGGCGGGGAGGGGTGCACCCGGTAGATCCCCGCGATGTCGGGCCGGGCCATCAGCATCGCCGCGCCCGTGCTGTTGCAGAGCAGGGAGAGCTGCTCGTTGTAGCGCTCCACGTCGTTGCGCAGGTCCGTCCACACCGCGATGCCCTCGCCCGGCGACAGCGAGAAGGCCAACTGGCGCCGCCGATAGCGCACGACGTCCCGCTCCTGGGCGTGCTGCATGCGCAGGCGGCCGGCCTCGGGCAGACGCTCCAGGCTCGCGCGCACCCCGTCGTCCAGCTCCGGCCAGGTGCCCTGCTTGAGCCAGCGGTCCACGTGGTCATACGCCAGCTTTGCCCGAGAGCGGATCCTGGCGCGCGTCAGGGTGACCTCGCCGATGGAGCCGTCGTTCTTCAGAGGCATGCGCCAGACCAATGCCCGGCGGTGGACCCCGGCGTTCAGGCTGCACAGATCCTCGCTCAGCTCCCGCGGCAGCATCGGCAGGACCAGGCCCGGGAGGTAGTAGGTCGCGCCCCGCCGCAGCGCCTCGGCGAAGGTGGCCGAGCCCCGGGGCACGAAGTGGGCCGCGTCCGCGATGGCGTACCAGAGCACCAGGCCCTGCGCCGTCTGCTCCACGTAGAGGGCCTGATCCAGGTCCTTGGACTCCACCTCGTCGATGGTGCAGAAGGGGAGGTGGGAGAGGTCGGTGAGGGTGGGATCGTCGATGCCTGGATCCACCACCCAGGCCCGGGTCTCCGCCATCACCTGGGCGCTGTGGGTGTCGGCGAGGTCATGCTGGGCCGCCAGCTCGCGCAGCTTCTCGATCATCGCAGCTCCCGGGTGGCCCCCATTCTGCCCCAGCCTGGGGCCGGGTTGTGTTACCTCGCGGGCTCGATGCCGCCTTCAAACCCCATCCTGCGTGGCGCGCTCACGCTGCTGTTCACCTTCCACATCGTGCTGGTCTGCGCGTATGTGAGCCCCTGGCCCGAGCACACGCTGGGGCTGAACGAGCTGGCCACCAAGACCCTGCCGCGGGTGGGGCTGCGGCAGAAGTGGAACATGTTCCGCAAGCCGAACAAGTGGGACAAGCTGCTGATCCACGAGGGGCTGCGGGCCGACGGCTCGACGGTGGAGCTGATGCCCAGCAACGCGGCGCCCGAAGGCTGGTTCGTGCGCTGGGGCTATGACCGCATGACCAAGACCCACAACATCGTGGCCTTCGAGAAGGAGCCCAAGCAGTTCACCCCGGAGTACGCGGACTGGCTGTGCCGCAATGCCCCGGACGACGTGGTCGGTGTGCGTCTGACCAAGCGGGCGGTCAAGCACCGCAGCCGCAAGCAGTGGGCCAAGGAGCCACCCCCGGAGATGCCCGTCAAGGACACGGTCGTCTGGGAGCAGGCGTGTCCCTGAAGTCCGCCTGGAGCGCCTGGGAGCGCTGGTGGTTCGGCCCCACGGACCCGCGCCGCATGGCCCTGCTGCGCATCGGCTGGGCCCTCCTGGCGCTCTGGTGCTACGTCCCGATGTTCAGCGAGCTGGACTGGATGCTCACCGACGCGGGCACCTACAGCGTGCAGGCCCGCCTGGACAACTGGAGCCCGGCGCGCTGGAACCTCTACGCGAACCCGCTCTGGCAGGTGGGCAGCCTGGAGGGTGTGCAGCTCATCTTTGGGACGGGCCTGCTGATGGTGGCCCTGGCCGGCGCGGGCGTTTTCACGCGGGTGACCTTCCCCCTGGCCTGGCTCATCATCCTGAGCGCGGCCAACCGCAACCCGGTCTGGTCGGACGGCTCGGACGCCATCCTGCGGGTGTTCGGCTTCTACATGCTCTTCATGCCCCTGGGGCGGAGCTGGTCCTTCGACGCATGGCTGCGAGTGCGCAGGGGGAAGGCGGATCCTGGGCTGCCCTCCAAGTGGGCGCTGCGCCTGTTCCAGCTCCAGGCCGCCGTGCTCTACGTCAAGACGGGGCTCATCAAGGTCATGCAGGAGCGCTGGCAGTCCGGCGAGGCCGTCTGGCACGCCCTGAGCGCCCAGGTCTACTGGCGCTTCCAGATGGAGGACGTGCTGGCCACCCGCGCCATGGAGTGGTTCTCCATCGCCGCCACCTACGGCACCCTGGTGTTCGAGCTGGGCTGGCCGCTGATCTTCTTCCGGCGCCTGCGCTGGCCGATGATCATCGGCGGGCTGGGGCTGCACCTGGGGATCTGGGTCTTCCTGAACCTGGGCGGATTCTCGGAGGCCATCCTGTGGTGCTACCTGGCCTTCGTTGTGCCGGCGGCGTGGCGGGTGGGGGATACGGGGGACGCGCCGGAGCGCTAGTTCCGGGAGCTACGGGGGCTGAGTGCGCGTCTTCTCGGAGCTACGGGGGCTGAGTGCGCGTCTTCTCGGAGCTACGGGGGGTGAGTGCGCGTCTTCTCGGAGCTACGGGGGGTGAGTGCGCGTCTTTGCGGAGCTACGGGGGGTGAGTGCGCGTCTCGGAACTTCAAAGCGCGCATTGAGCAGGCGTAGCTCCCGAAAAGCGCGCATTGAGCAGGCGTAGCTCCCGAAGAGCGCGCATAGAGCAGGCGTAGCTCACGAAGAGCGCGCATTTGGGGCCCGTTACCCCGCCAACAGCGCCCGAATCGCCTCTTCATCCGCCTGCCTGAGCTGGGCGGCGATCCCCGTCGCGGCCTGGGCCAGGAGCTCCGCCTTCGCCACATCGGCCGCCGCGTGGGCAAAGTCCGCGTCCCGGATGCGGGACTCGGCGGCTGACAGGTCCTCGACCGCCTGCGACTCCAGGTTGAGCGCTCCGATCAGCCGGTTCTCGCTGGCGCCCACCTTGGAGCGGGAGGAGTTCAGCGTGTCCAGGGCGGCATCCAGCGCGTCCAGCGCGTCCCGGGCGCCCGCCGCGTCGGTCAGATCCATGTCTTCGATCCCCAGCGCCAGCGCGGTCACGTTCGCTGGGACGCCCAGCTCGATGCGCGCTTCGTCGCCGGAGCCATGGCTGGCCTGCACGGACAGCGGGTCTTCAGGGGGGAGCGCCGTCAGGCTGGCCGCGATGCTTGACAGGGCGCCTGCGATCCCGGAGCCCGTGGGTGGCCCGATGTTCCAGGTGCTGCCCCCGGTCGTGCCGGTGATGGTGGAGAAGTCCCCGACCCGAGTCGGGTGGGTGATGGCGTGGACCTCGATCCCCTCGGCCGCCAGGGCGTCGCCGACGGCCGTCTGGTTGGTCGCGGTGTAGCTGGTCTCCCGACCGGTATCGCTGACCACGATCAGCACCCTCTGCGTGGCGATCTCATGCCACCCCAGCGCGTCGGGATCGTCGTCTCCCGGGGTGTCCGCCACCCCCGAGGTCTCCAGCAGCGCCGAGTAGGGATCCATGGCCGAGCCGCCGATGGTGGCCAGGTCCTCGAGCTTCCGGTCGAACGCTGCCTCGCCCAGGTCCACGAGCCGACTGACCCCGTCCGTGCGGTCCACCCCCATCACCGACAGCGCCAGCGAGACGTTGAGCCCGGCGGTCGCGAAGGTCTGCTTGAAGTTGGCGATCTCCTGCTTGACCTTGTTGAGCTCGCCGCCCATGGACGCGGACAGGTCGATGATCAAGCCCACGTCCACCAGGCGCTGGGCCAGCAGCGGCTTGCCCTCCCAGGTGGTGCCCGTCGCGATGGCGCTGATGTGGGTGAGCAGCTCTTCGGACTCGTACTGGAGCGCCAGGCGCTGCTCGCTGTCCAGGGTGTCGCTGGCCCCTTGTACCGCGAGCTCCCGGAGCCGGTGCAGGGCCTCCCCGATCTCGGCCATGCCCGAGTCCGCCAAGGTGAGCGCGCTCAGTCCGTCCTGGATGTTCCTGCGCGCGACCCGCTTGGAGCGCACGACCGCACGCAGGCCTTCTGCGACCGCCAGCCCCGCGGCGTCGTCCGCGGCCTTCCCGACGCGCAGGCCGGTGGCGAGCTGTCTGTGCCCCTTGTCCAGGCGACGCAGAGCTCGGCCCAGCCCGTGCTGAATCTGGGAATCGAGCGCGCCGAATCTCACGGCGAATGTGACCAGGCAGACGTCACGAGGCTCCAGACAGCAGGAGCAATTCCGACAGCGTGCGCACCGCGACCCCCAGCGGCGCAGAGGCACCACCAGGGCAATGAGAGCGGTCAGCCCCAGACTCCCCCAGGATCGCCGCGCCCCTCAGCCTTGAGGGGAGCGATCCAGCGGGCGCAGGCGCGATGCGACCAGGCTGCGGTCAGGCTCCAGCGGGGATCATTGGTGCTCCAGGCTCCAAGGGGTCAGGTGGCCTCCGCGCTTCTGGCGGAGGGCCGTGGCCTCCTTGGAGCTGGGCGCTCCTTGGTCCGGCCAACTGACCCTACGGATCATGCAGCCAAGGTTAAAGCCGTCCAATGCTGCGCTTCCTCCCCGCCGACGCCGAGCCTCTGGGGCCGAACACCTGGGCCCACGGCGCCTTGGTGGAGAAGCGGATCCAGTCTCCGAGGAAGAGGAAGCGCGCGCTCGCGTTCCATGCGGGGGTCACCCCCCGGATGCGTGCGGCTGGATTCCACTGTCCTCGACTGCTGGACGCAAGCGAGGACAGGCTGCTGCTCGAACGCCTTCCCGGAGCGGTGGGCCACTCAGTCCAGGCCCATCGGGCCGCCGGGCGCTGGCTCGCCGCCCTCCACTCCCTGCTGCCGGTCCCGGAGGACCCCCTGCCTCTGGACCAGGCGGTCACCCGCCGGCTGAGCGCGGTCGCGGAGGGGCTCCCGGGAGAGCACGGCGCGCGCCTGCTGGAGGCCGCCCAACCCGAGACGTTGCGGGGGATGGAGCGGCGCTGGTGCCACCGGGACTTCCACCCGCGGAACTGGCTGTGGGACGGGGAGCGCCTGGCTGTGGTGGACTTCGAACACAGCGGGCCGGACGCGCCGGGACTGGACCTGTGCCGGGTGCCTGAGCGGGCGGCGCTGCTGGAGGGCTATGGGCCGCGCTCGGAGGGGGCGGTTGCGGCCCAGCGGACCCTGGACCTGCTGGACGCCGCGGGGGCCTGGGCCTGGGGCCTGCGGCACGGCGACGCGGGCTTTGAGCGGGAGGGCAGAGAAAGGCTGCACAGGCTGATCTCCGTGCATTAGTCTTGTCATGACAAGACCTTTGACCCGGAGCCGCGCTTGATCACCGGACTGGACCACATCGCCATCGCCGTCGCCGACATCGAGGCCGCCATCGCGCGCTTCGCGCAGGACTTCGGCATCCCCATGAGCGGCCGCGAAGACGTGCCCACCGAGCAGACCAGCACGGCCTTCTTCCCGCTGGAGGGCACGCGCATCGAGCTCATCCACCCCATGGACGGCAAGGGCCCGGTCGCGGCGAGTCTGGCCAAGCGGGGGGAGGGGATGCACCACATCTGCTTCCGCACGAACGACGTGGTGGGGGACATGGAGCGCCTGCGGGCCAAGGGCTACCGCTTCCTGAGCGACGCCCCCAAGCCGGGCGCACACGGGACCCAGGTCGTGTTCATCCACCCCAAGAGCTGCGGCGGCGTGCTGATCGAGCTGGCCCAGCACCCGGAGCACAAGTGAGCCGCGTCGTCGGGAGCGTGACCACCCTGGCCGAGCGCAAGGCCCGGGCCGGGCAGCGCCTGCTCATCGGGATCCCCGGGGCCAGCGTGGACGCGGAGACCGCGGCGCTGATCAAGGAGATCCAGCCGGCGGGCTTCATCCTGTTCAGCCGGAACGTCGAAGAGCCGGCCCAGGTGCGGGAGCTGAACCGCGAGCTGTCCTCGCTGGTGGACGACAGCACTCCACCCATCCTGAGCGTCGATCAGGAGGGCGGTAGGGTCCAGCGGGTCAAGGACGGGGCCTCTCGCCTCCCCCCCCTGCGGCACGTGGGGAACATCGACCGGCTGGAGATCACGGCCGCCTTCGCGCGCCTGTTGGCGGCCGAGGTGCGGGCCATGGGCTTCAACCTGAACTGGGCGCCCGTGGCCGACGTGGACTCCAACCCCAAGAACCCGATCATCGGAGATCGGAGCTTCAACCGGGATCCCCAGAAGGTCGCCCAGCAGGTGGCCGCCTACATCCAGGCCACCCAGGCGGCGGGGGTGCTGGCCTGTGCCAAGCACTTCCCCGGGCACGGCGACACGGCCACGGACTCCCACCTGACCCTGCCGACGGTGGAGAAGGAGATCCCGGACCTGGAGCACGTCGAGCTCGCGCCCTTCCGCGCGGCGGTGCAGGCCCAGGTGGCCACCATCATGACCGCTCACGTGCTCTACCCGGCCTGGGACGAGCAGGTCCCGGCGACCATGAGCCGGCGCATCCTGCACGACATCCTGCGGGCCGAGCTGGGCTACCAGGGCTTGGTCGTGAGCGACGACCTGGAGATGAAGGCCGTGCGCGGGCGCTACCCCCTGCGGCAGCAGCTCGACATGGCCTGCAAGGCCAGCGTGGACCTGTTCCTGGTCTGCAAGGAGCCCAAGCTGCAGTGGGAGAGCTTCGAGGAGCTGGTGCGCCTGCAGGAAGAGGACAAGGCCCACGACGACCTGGCGGTGGACGCCATCGGGCGGCTGGAGGCCACGCGCGAGCGCTTCTTCCTGGACGCCCCGCCCGCGCCGGAGCTCCAGGTGCTCGCCAGCCAGGCCCACACCGACCTGCTGCTGCGCATCCAGGCCGAGGGGGCGGGTTGATGCTTGCGCTGCTCAGCGCTGTCGCCCTGGGGGCCGCCGAGCCTTCGGGGGCGGTGTGTCCCACCCTGCCGGTCCCCGACGACACCGTGCAGGTGGCCTGGGTGAGTCCGGTGCTCCGCAGCGCGCGCAACAACCAGGAGATCACCGTCGTGCTGGCAGAGGACCTCAGCGCCTGGAGCGAGGCCCACGCCGCCGATCAGACCCGGGTGCTCCAGGCCCTGGGCATGTCGGGCAGGCGAGGGGGCTGGCGGGCGCGCCGCTACTACAAGGTCACCCTCTTCGAGGTGCCGGCCGACGAGCTCTGCAGGCCCCTGTCCACCGTCCCCGAGGGCGAGCTCTCCGACGGCGTGCGGAGCTGCGGCAAGCAGCGGGGCCGGGCGAGCTGCGGGCTGAGCTTTGACACGCTCACGGGCGAGGGCGGCCTGCCGGTGTACCGGATTCCTTGGCGGGATGCGGCGCGGTGGGGCTTCTGTGTTGTGCCGCTGGAGCTGTACCTGGCGGAGAGCTGAGGCCTGGGGCGGGTATCAGGTATCAGGCGCCGGTATCAGGTATCAGGAGTCAGGTATCAGGGGATAGACGCTGGGTGCAGGCGTCCAGTGGGACGCTGGTGGTAGCGAACCCGCCCCGGCCGGCGGACTGATACCCGATACCCGATACCCGATACCCAATCGCGATACTTCGAGCGCCCTAGGTCCGCGCTAGTCGGTGTCGACCTCGAACACCAGCAGTCGGGTGGAGCCGCGGCCCTTCTCGACGCAGGTGGGGTCGAAGCCGCCCTTCTTGAGCTCGCGACGGAGGCGGTGCAGCACCACGTGCAAGGTGTTGGCGTCTTGGTTCTCGGCCTGTCGGCCCCAGATGCCGCGGCGGATCTCGTGGTCGCGGGCCCAGCCGGCGCGGGCGGGCTCGACGCCGGCGGCCAGATCGTCGCGGAGCTGGCGGGCCAGCACGCAGATGAGCACCACGCGGTTGGGGGCGGTGACGCGGTGGACCTCGCCGGAGGACATCCGGGTGAACACCGCCTCGGGGCCGGCGGGGCCGCTCAGGCGCACGACCACCTTGTAGGCGAAGGCGTTGCTGGTGAGCTCCGGCATCTCGCCGGTGGGGGCGGGCTCGGGGACGGGCTTGACCAGCTCGTAGCGGCGGCCCGCGTGCTCGAAGGGCGTGCCCAGGGTGAGGTCTTCCTCGCCGATGGGGGTGAGCAGCACCACCCGGTCCCGCCGGATGCACAGGGTGCCGGGGCCTTCGGGGAGGGGGTTGTCGCCGGGCAGGAGCTGGTGCTGGATGCCTGCGGTCAGGTCCAGCAGCAACAGGTCCGTGTGGAGCACGGGCTCGTTCAGAGGAACGGTCTGGAGCTGCAGCCAGGTGTTCAGGCCCAGCCGCACCCGAGAGCCCCCGGGGATCTCGACGGCGCCGTCCACCCGCATCTCGTTGAGGAAGCTGCCGTTGGTGGTCCCGTGGTCCCTTACGTAGGTCTTGCCGCCCTGGTTCCAGACCGTCGCGTGGTGACGCGAGACGGTGCGGTCGACCACCGCGAGGTCGTTCTCGGGGGCGCGTCCAATGTGCACCGGACGGTCTTCGACCGGGACAACATGGACGGCTTTGTCGCCCTTCATCAATGCCAGCATGGTGCGGTGTGCCACAGGCATTGCGTACCACGTTTCTGGGGGCGCGGGGGCGAAGCGGAGGAGAGCAAGCATCACCCCTCTTCTCGGAACAGGGGGGCCGCCGGTTAATGGTTCGCCAGAAAGTCGGTGCGTTTCGGGCCTGGACGAGCCTTTTGCAACCGGGGTCGCTTTCGGTGGAAACAAAGGGCGGGTTAGCCCGTACCCGCACCCACCCCTGGGAACTTCGATGTCGCTGTTGATGCTGTTGCTGGCCTGCTCTGGGGGCCCCCAAGGCGGGCCCGGAAAGGAAGGGGGCCGCCCGCCGGTCACCGATCCACGCACCCTGGTGAGCGTGGAGACGCTGGAGACCGGCTCGGTCTCGCAGGTGCTGATCTCCAACGGCGTGGTCGAGTCCGAGGCCCAGGCCGATCTCGTCCCGGAGGCCACCGGCAGCGTCGTCGCGATCAAGGCGGAGGAGGGGGATCGTGTCCGCAAGGGCCAGGTCCTGGCGATCATCGACAACGCCAGCCTGGACGCCGGTCTGGCCCGCGCCGAGGCCGAGCTGGCCCGCGCCCAGGCGGAGCTCGAGCGCGCCCGCGCCCTCCACGAGAAGGGGGCCGTCTCCGAGCGCGAGCTCCAGGAGGCCGTCTACGCCGAGAAGAGCGCCGCCACCGCCCTCAAGGAGGCCCAGGGCACCCAGGGCCACACCCGCATCGTCAGCCCCATCGACGGCACGGTCGCGGTGCGCGAGCTCCAGTACGGAGAGGTCGCCGGCGGCACCCGGGCCTTCCAGGTCGTGGACCTGACCCGCCTGCGCGTGGTGATCAAGCTGCCGGAGCGGGATCTGTCCAAGCTGGCCGTGGGGCAGAAGGCCACCCTGGTCGGGCTCTACGACGACGCCCAGCAGGTGCCCGGCCACGTCGAGCGCATCTCCCCCACCGTGGACGCCAGCTCCGGCACCGTGCGCGTGACCGTGGCCCTGGACGACCCGGACGGCGTGCTGCGCCCCGGCCAGTTCGTCAGCGTCAGCCTGCAGGTGGACCGCCATGACGACGTGCTGGTCCTGCCTCGCCGCGCGGTGTTCTACGAGGAGGGGGACCCCCTGGCCTTCAGGGTCAGCACCGAGCCCGATTTCTGCGTGGAGGCGGAGCAGGACGAGGAGACCTCGCCGGCGGACGAGGGTGCAGAGAAGGGCTGGGGCCGAAAGGGGGAGGAGGTGGAAGAGGATCCGGGAGCGCCCGAGATCGAGATCCCAGGCCCCTGCCGCGTGGCGCGCAAGGTCGCGTTGGAGCTCGGCTTCGAAGGCGAGGACACCGTCGAGGTGATCTCCGGTCTGGCGGTCGGGGATCAGGTCGTCGTGGTCGGCCAGTCCGGCATGCGCGATGAGACCCGCGTGCGCCTGCCCGAGGATCCCAAGCTGGAGATCCCCGAGGACGAGCCCGAGGAAGACGAGCCCCAGGAGGGGGCCGAGCAAGAGGCCGCCGAGGCCGACGCCGAGACGGAGGGCTGAGCCATCTCGACGCAGCCCCCAGAGCCCCCCACCCCGGTGGCGGCTGAGCCCGCGGAGCGCCCCGAGCTGGGGGGCGTGTTCGGCGCGATCGTGGACCGGCCGGTGGCCGTGCTGATGGTGTTCCTGGCGGCCGCGGTGTTCGGCTACGTCAGCTACGCGCAGCTCCCGCTCACGCTGATGCCGGACCTGAGCTACCCCTCGCTGACCGTGCGCACCGAGTACAGCGGCGCCGCGCCCGAGGAGGTCGAGTCCCAGGTCTCCCGCCCCATTGAAGAGTCCCTGTCCACCACCGACGGGCTGGTGGGCATCGAGTCGCGCTCGCGGGCGGAGCTCTCGGACGTGGTGCTGACCTTTGCCTGGGGCACCGACATGTCGGCGGCCTCCCAGGGGGTGCGCGAGCGCCTGCAGACCACCTGGCTGGGGGACGGCCCCGACCGGCCGCTAATCCTGCACTACGACCCCTCGCTGGACCCCATCCTGCGCATCGCCATGAGCGCCCAGGCCGAGCCCGGAAAGGAAGAGGCCGCCCTGCTGGCCCTGCGCGAGCTGGCCGAAGAGGAGGTCAAGCGCGAGCTGGAGGCCATCGACGGGGTCGCCGCCGTGCGGGTGCGGGGTGGACTGGAGCGCCAGGTGCTGGTGCAGGTGCGCGAGGACTGGATGCAGGCCCGCAGCGTGACCTTGGAGCAGGTGCAGAGCACCCTGCTGTCCGAGAACGTGAACATCGCCGGCGGGTCAATCCGCGAGGGCGACACCGAGTTCCTGATCCGCACCCTCAACCAGCTCTCCACGGTGCAGGAGGTGGAGGACCTGGAGGTGATCCGCGCCGACGGCACCGGCATCCCCGTGTCCGAGGTCGCTGTCGTGCAGGAGGCCTTCAAGGAGCGCAAGGTCGTCTCGCACCTGGACGGCGCCGAGGCCGTGGAGCTGGAGATCTTCAAGGAGGCCGACGCCAACATCGTGTCCGTGGCCCAGGCCGTCAAGCAGCGCCTGGGGGACGAGCAGACCGAGGCCGCGCGCGCCGAGATGCCCCCCGAGATGGCCGCCATGATGGGCCCCCCGGGCCTGGTCTCCGAGCTGCCCGAGGGCGTGTCGGTCGCGGTGTTGGACGACCAGGCGCGCTTCATCGAGGACGCCATCGCCAACCTGCGCGGGACCGCCGTGATCGGTGGCCTGCTGGCGGTGGGCATCCTGTTCATGTTCCTGCGCAGCTTCCGCGCCACGGCCATCATCGGGACCGCCATCCCGGTCTCGGTCATCGCGACCTTCGCGGCTCTGTATCTGGGAGATGTCAGCTTGAACCTGATGTCTCTTGGCGGCTTGGCCCTGGGCATCGGCATGCTCGTGGACAACGCGGTCGTGGTGCTTGAGTCCATCCAGGTGCACCTCGACGCCGGCAGGTCCCGTCGCGACGCAGCGGTCATTGGCACCCGCGAGGTCTCCGCGGCCGTGACCGCGAGCACCCTGACCACCGTGGCCGTGTTCCTGCCCATCGTGTTCGTCGACGGCGTCGCCGGGCAGATCTTCGGCGACCTGGCCCTGGCGGTGGTCTTCTCCCTGCTGGCCTCGCTGGCGGTGGCGCTGGTGCTGGTGCCCATGCTGGCCGCCCGGCGCCTGGAGCTGGAGGCCTCCCCGGGCTCCCTGGCCGCGCTCACCCCCGAGGGCCGCTGGAGCGCGCTGCCCGAGTGGCGCGAGGCCCTGGCCGAAAACCGCGCCCGCAAGGCCCGCTGGCTGCTGCTGCCCTACCAGCTCACCCGCCTGGTCCTGCACCTGAGCTGGAACCTCTTGGGCCTGCTCTTCGTGGGCGCCTGGGCGCTGTCCTGGCGCGCGATGGGCTGGGTGGGCGGCAAGCTGCTCCCGCCCGTGCAGCGGGGCCTGCTCCGCGCCGCCGAGGTGTTCGGGGGGGCCTATGACCGCCTGGCCTCGCGCTACCCACCGCTGCTCAGTGGTGCCCTGCAGAGACCCGGTCTGGTGTTGGGGGGCGCAGCCGTCGCGCTGATCGCCGCCCTGGCCCTCCGACCCGGCGCGGAGCTGATCCCCGAGGTCCACCAGGGGCGCTTCACCGCCGCGGTCGCCATGCCTGTGGGCACCCCCCTGGACCGCACCGTGGCCGTGGTCTCCCACGCCGAGGAGATCATCGCCGAGCACCCCGAGGTCGCGCGGGTCTACTCCGCCATCGGCTCCGAGGGGCGCGCGGACGCGGGCGCGGATGAGGGGGAGCACAGCGCCCGGATCCTGGTCGAGCTCACCCCCGGGGGCGATCTGGCCGGACGCCAGGCTGCATTGATCGAGGACCTGCGAGCAGAGCTCGGCGCGCTCCAGCCCCTGCAGGTGCAGTTCGAGGCCAGCTCCCTGGTGAGCGTCGACACCCCCCTGGAGGTCGTGGTCTCCGGGCAGGACCTCCAGGTGCTCCAGTCCCTCTCCGCCCAGGTCGAGGCCGAGCTGGCCCAGCTCCCCGGCGTGCGCGACGTGCAGTCCAGCCTGGTCCCCGGCTTCCCGGAGCTGCGGGTGCGCTATGACCGCGCGCAGCTCGAGCGCTTTGGGCTGACCACCAGCGGCGTGGCGCGCTCGCTGCGGGACAAGGTCCAGGGCGCCGAGGCCAGCCGCCTGGCCCGGGGCGAGCGGCGCGTGGATCTGGTGGTGCAGCTCGCCGAGCGGGACCGCAGCACCCTGCGGGATCTGGAGCGCATCAACATCAACCCGGCCCTGGACCCGCCCATCCCCCTGGCGGCGGTGGCCAGCATCGAGCAGGCCGAGGGCCCCAGCGAGATCCGCCGCATCGACCAGCGGCGCGGGGCCGTGGTGTCCGCCAACCTGGAGGGCCTGGACCTGGCCACCACCGCGGACGCCGTGTCCCAGGTGCTGGTCCGCATCCCGCGGCCCCCCGGCTACAGCTTCGAGCTGGCCGGCCAGAGCGTGGAGATGCAGCGCAGCCTGCGCTCGCTGGCGATGGCGCTGCTGCTGGCGGTGTTCCTGGTCTACGTGATCATGGCCAGCACCTTCGAGTCCCTGGTGCAGCCCCTGGTCATCCTCTTCTCGGTGCCCCTGGCGGCCGTGGGCGTGATGCCCGTGCTGCTGCTGACGGGGTCCTCGCTGTCGGTCGTGGCCTTCATCGGGCTCATCGTCCTGGCCGGTATGGTGGTGAACAACGCCATCGTGCTGGTGGACCGCATCGGCTTCAACCGGGAGCAGGGGATGGACCTGGACGCCGCGATCCAGGAGGCCGGGAAGGCACGTTTGAGGCCGATCCTCATCACCACGCTCACCACCGCGCTGGGCCTGCTGCCCCTGTCGCTGGGCCTGGGCGCGGGCTCGGAGATCCAGCAGCCGCTGGCCATCACGGTCATCGCCGGCCTGAGCGCGTCCACCCTGCTGACGCTCGTGGTCATCCCGGTGGTCTACCGGGGGGTGATCGGCCGCCTCGGACGCACCTCGTGAGCACCCAGGAGCCGACTGGGGGGCTGAGGAGGGCCCTGCCAGCCCTGGCGGTGCGCCGACCTGTGACCATCCTCATGGCGCTGCTCGCTCTCCTGGTCATGGGGGCGCTGGCCTGGCTGGACATCCCGGTGCAGATGATGCCGTCCGGCTTCGAGGTCCCCTACATGTGGGTGCAGGTGCCCTACCCGGGCAGCACGCCGCTGGAGACCGACCAGAAGGTGGTCACGCCGGTGACCGAGCAGCTCGCCACGGTGCCGGGCATCAAGCGGCTGGGCTCCAACGCGCGCTCGGGGTCGGCCAGCTTCTCCGTGGAGCTCTACACCTCGGCGGACTCTGACGAGGCCTACAACACCATCGCGGACCGCATGGAGCGGGCGATGGTGGAGATGCCGGACGGGGTGGACCAGTTCTTCATCTGGCGCTTCGACCCCAGCGACGAGCCGGTGGTGTGGGCGGGTCTGGCCCTGGACCCCGCCCTGGAGGACCCCGCGCCCGCCGTGCTCGAGGACCTGGTCCCCCGCATCGAGCGGCTGCCGGGCGTCGCCAAGGTGGACGTCTACGGCATCGACGAGAAGGAGGTCTACGTCGACTTCGACCGCGAGGCGCTGTTCGCGCACGGGGTCAACCTCACCCAGGTCATGAGCACCCTGGGGCAGGACAACTTCCAGATGGCCAGCGGCCGCATCGAGGACCGCGGTCAGGTCCAGTACCTGCGCTCCCTGGCCCGCTACGAGGACCTGGACACCCTGCGGCAGACCCCCGTCGCGGACGGCGTGGTCCTGGAGGACGTCGCCCAGGTCCACTACCGCGTGGAGCCCTCGGCCAGCATCTGGCACATCGACGGGCAGGAGGCCGCGGCGCTGGCGATCACCAAGGAGAGCTCCGCCAACACCGTCGCCACCGCTCAGGCCATCGTCCAGACCCTGGAGGGCGCGGAGATCGAGGGCCTGGAGCCCTTCGTGTTCTTCTCCCAGGGCGAGCTGATCGAGGACTCGATCGACAACCTGCTCACCACCGCGCTCCAGGGCGGGCTCTTCGCGGTGGTCATCCTGTTCGTGTTCCTGCGCGAGATCCGCATGACCCTGCTGATCGCCGCGAGCATCCCCCTGTCGCTGCTCATCACGGTCACGGTGCTCTACTTCACCGGCGGCAGCCTCAACCTGCTCTCGCTGATGGGCCTGATGATCGCCGTGGGGATGGTGGTCGACAACGCGATCGTGGTGGTCGAGACCATCTACCGACACCGCCAGGCCGGTCAGGACCCGGACACCGCTGCGATCGACGGCACAAGCGAGGTCAACCTGGCCATCACCCTGAGCACGGCCACCACCATGGTCGTGTTCCTGCCCCTGATCCTGATGAGCGAGGACGCCATGTTCTCCTTCTTCATGGGGGCGCTGGGCTTCCCGGTCGTGTTCGCGTTGGCCGCCAGCCTGCTGGTCGCGCTGGTGTTCACGCCCCTGTCCACGGTGTTCCTGCAGGGGGCCCAGGTCAAGGAGGACCCCGCGTGGATCCAGTGGCTGGCCGCGCGCTACACGCGGGCGCTGCGGGCCCTGCTCACGCACCGCTTCGACACCGCGCTGGGGGTGCTGGCTGTGCTCGCGCTGACGGTGGCCGTGCCCTTCAAGGCGGTGGGCTGCAGCGACCAGGCCAACGGCAACCTGGGGGACTTCGAGATCGGCTTCGAGCTGCCCGGCTCCTTCACCTACTACGAGCGCCTGGACGCCCTGGAGGACATGGAGCAGGTGGTCGAGGCCCACCGGGAGGACTGGGGCGTCCGGGTCTACCGCTCTCGCCTGAACAGCTCGGGGAGCTGGGGCGAGATCCGCATCTACCTGGACGAGGACCTGGACGAAGAGCGCCGAGCCGAGATCCGCGCCGAGGCCCTGGCCGCCATGCCCGAGATGCCCGGAGTGCGCATGTGGTCTGGATCGTCTTCGGTGGGGGCCAGCAACGAGAGCAAGCGCCTGACCCTGTACGTGGAGGGCGAGGACCCGGTGCTGCTCTCCCAGCTCAGCGACGAGATCATCCGTCGCCTGCGGCCGCTGGACATCACCCTGTCCGCGGAGTCGGGCCTGGAGGAGCGGGGCAGCGATGAGATCCAGCTCCAGGTGGACCGGGCGGCGGCCGCCCGCAACGGCATCTCGGCGACCAGCATCGGGCGCACGCTGAGCTTCGCCATGGGCGCGAACCAGCTCCCCGACTACCACGACGGCGATCGGCAGGTCACCGTGCTCACGCGCTTCGAGGCGGACGACCGCCGCGACCTGGACACGCTGCTGGACTTCCCGATCTACGGGAACACCGGCCAACCCATCCCCCTGCGCGCCCTGACGGATGCCAGCGTGGAGAAGGGCTTTGGCAGCATCAACCGGCAGGACCGGGTGACCTCGCTGCCGGTGGACCTGGAGCTGGCCGACGGGGTCGAGGTGATGGAGGCCTACGCCGAGATCGACGCGGCGCTGGCCAGCATGGAGTTCCCGCGGGGCTACGGCTGGAGCCAGGGGCGGCGCTTCCAGGACCAGATGGAGAACGACCAGGCCCGCAACCTGGCGCTGCTGCTCTCGGTGACCTTCGTCTTCCTGCTCATGGGCGTGCTCTTCGAGAGCTTCATCCTGCCGCTGTCCATCGTGACCACCATCCCGATGGCGCTGATCGGCGTCTACTGGACGCTCTACCTGACCAGCACCCCTCTGGACGTGATGGGCGGCGTCGGGCTGGTCGTGTTGATCGGCGTGGTGGTCAACAACGGCATCGTGCTCGTGGACCTCATCACCCAGCTCCGCGAGCAGGGGCTGGACCGCCTGGAGGCCCTGGTGGAGGCCGGCCGCCGCCGCATGCGGCCCATCCTGATGACCGCCCTGACCACCATCTTCGGCCTGCTGCCGATGGCTCTGGGCACCGAGAGCTTCGTCGGCATCCCCTACGCGCCGCTGGCCCGGGTGGTTGCGGGCGGCATGGCGGCGGCTACAGTGCTCACCCTCTTCTTCGTTCCCACCCTCTACGTGGCCCTCGACGACGCCCGCGCCCTGGCGTCCCGCGTGCTGGCCTACGCCTCCCCCCGGAGCTGAACACCATGCTCTTGCTGCTCGTCTCCCTCTCCGCCGCCGGTCCTCTGGGCTACGAAGAGGCGCTGACCACGGCCCTGGAGAACAACCCCACGCTGGGGCAGTCGCTGGCCGATCTGGAGGCTGCGGAGGCGGCGGTCCTGGGGACCCGGGGGGTCTACGATCCGCAGCTCACCATGTCCGCGGGGCGGAACTGGGAGCTCTCTCAGGGCTTCACCAGCCTGCCGGTGGGGAACGAGGTCTTCCTGGTGCCTTACGACACCTCGGACACGAGCTGGACCTGGAGCGCCGGGGTGAGCCAGACCCTGGCCACGGGCACCAGTTGGGGCCTGGACTGGAGCAACTACTCGAACACCACGCTGACCTCCTACACGGTCGAGGACATGGACCCCGTGGAGCTGCAGACGCTCACCGGCTCCACCCGCCTGACGGCCAGCCTCACCCAGCAGCTCCTGGAGGGGCACAGCATGGCCTACAACCTGCAGGCCACCCGCTCCGCGCAGGCCTCCCGGGACCAGGCCGCCGCCCAGCTCCAGCAGCAGCGCCAGGAGACCCTCAAGGCCGTGGCGCTGGCCTATTGGGAGCTGGTCTACGCCAGCCAGGCGCGCCTGACCGCCGACAAGGCCGTGGTGGTCGCGATGGAGGAGGAGCGCATCGTCGCCGCCCAGCTCGAGGCCGGCACCATCGCCCCCGTGGACCTGACCCGCGTGCAGGCCGCCCTGGCCCAGGCCCGCCTGAACGCCATCCAGGCCGAGGCCACCCACCAGGCCGCCTCGGACGCCCTGGCCGTGCTCCTGGGGCTGCCGGTGGGCCAGCTCATCGAGCCCCAGGACATGCCCGGCGCGGTCCCCGCGGGCGTGGAGCTCAACACCCAGGACGCCGTGCAGGAGGCCCTTGAGGGCAACCCCGGCCTGCAGGCCCAGCGGGTCGCGGTGGCCAACGCCGAGGCCGACGTGGCGACCGCCAAGCACGCGCTGTTGCCCTCGCTGTCGGTCACGGCCCGCGCGGGGTTGTCGGGCTTCGACCCGCAGGATGGGTATGGCAAGGCGGTGGAGGCGCTATCCACCCTCGACTTCCCCACCGTCTACGTTGGCGGCAACTTCTCCGCGCCGGTGGGCAACCGCTCCGCGAAGGCCGATCTGGACGCCAAGCAGGCCAGCCTCACCCGCGCCGAGCTGGGCCTGGAGGCCAGCGAGCAGGCCATCGCCCAGCAGGTCGCGTCTCTGGTGCGCACCCTGGAGAGCGCTCGCACCACCGTCGAGCTGGCCGAGCTCAACCTGCGCCTGGCTGAGCAGACCCTGGACGCCGAGAAGGCCCTGCAGGAGGTCGGCAAGGCCATCCAGAAGGACGTGCTCGAGGCCCAGCGCGCCCGAGACGCCGCCGAGGTCGAGCGGGTCCGCGCCGCGGTGGACTACCGCAAGGCGCTGGTGGAGCTGATGGCCTTGCAGGGGCGGCTCTGAGGGCTGGATGCGTTGGTTGACCTGCGCAAGTGGGGGTGAACGCAACAGCCACCTGCGCAAGTCCGGCTGAACGCAACAGCCACCTGCGCAAGTCCGGCTGAATGCAACAAATCGACCGGACCGGCGGGACGCCGCTGGGGGACGCTACGTGATTTCAGCCATTTGGCGGGGAGTCCCTCGCCAAGCGGGGCCTGCTTGTTGCGCTCAGAGGCACTTGCGCGCTGGCTTGTTGCGTTCAGAGCCACTTGCGCGCTGGCTTGTTGCGTTCAGAGCCACTTGCGCGCCATGTGCTCGAAGCGCTCCGCCGGGCGGAGCATAGACATCCGGCGGCCGCGCTCTGCGCGGGCGGTGTCGTTGGTCTTCACCAGGGGCCGGGCTGGACTACAGCCCCTCGGTCGTCCACTCGCTGCCTTCCAGGCCGGTGTGCGCGTAGCGCGTGTAGCTGCTCCACTTGTACATCGAGGAGCCATAGCTGTAGTGGCTGTAGGAGGTCCCGCCACGGGTCGCGGTGACGCTGCCGCCGCCGTACCACAGCGGCCCGGTGGTCGCCCTGGAGCTGCTGAGCACATAGGCGTTGCCGTTCCGCCCGAACTCCAGCAGGGTGGGCAAGGCGCCGGAGCCCAGGCCACAGTCCGCCGTGAAGCCGGTGCGTGACACCAGGGCCATCCCTCCCCCGCCGCCGGTGTAGTAGCTGGCGGTGCCGGAGAACACGGCCTGATCCACGCTCCAGCCGCAGTCCGCGCTGGTGCTGCCCCAGTCGATGTTCGCGACCCCCGTGATCCCGGATGCGCTGAGCCGCTCAAAGCTCCCGTAGGCGAACCCGTAGGAGCTGGCAGTCCAGAAGAAGCTGGAGAACCAACCGGTCTCCGCGTTCATGCTGCCGCCGGTGACCGCCAGGGTGACCTGGGCGCAGGCGTCCTGCCCCCAGCACTCGTCGTCTGCACAGTCGGTGTAGCTGTCGTAGTCGTTGTCGATGCCGTCGGCGCAGTCTTCGGCGCACTGGTCGACGCAGTCGGCGTCCTCGCAGTCCGTGCGGCCGTCCTGGTCGTTGTCCTTGCCGTCGTCGCAGACCTCGTCGCACACCGCCAGCGCGGAGCATTCGTTGTCCAGACAGTCCACGAAGCCGTCGCCGTCGTTGTCCACGCCGTCGTCGCAGGTCTCCGCGCACTGGTCGGTGCAGTCCACGTCCGCGCAGTCGGTCAGGCCGTCCTGGTCGTTGTCGACGCCGTCCTCGCAGTAGGCCGCCTCGTCGCAGAGGGCCTCACAGTCCGCGGTATCGGCGCAGTCGGTCAGCCCGTCCAGGTCGTTGTCCACGCCGTCCGCGCAGTCCTCGATGCAGGGCTCCACGCCCTCGCAGTCCGCGTCCGCGCAGTCGGTCAGCCCGTCCAGATCGTTGTCCTCGCCGTCACCGCAGTCCTCTACGCAGGCGTCGTCCCCCACGCAGTCCGAGTCGGCGCAGTCCACCGCTCCGTCCTGGTCATCGTCCTCTCCATCCCCACACTCGGTCTCGGTCTCGGGGATGCAGGCCTCGGTGCAGTCGGCGTCATCGCAGTCGATGTCCCCGTCACCGTCGTTGTCCACGCCGTCGTCACAGAGCTCGTCTTGCAGCGCGCTGTCGGTCGCGGGGTCGTCCTTGGTGCAGGCAGCCAGGCTCAGCAGCAGCGCGAAGGGGAGAAGGGAGCGGGTCATTGGTGCGTCCTCCAGCCCGGGTATACCGCCTGTTCCGTTGGATCTACGCCAGGGGTCTGTAAACCCTGCGCCAGCGAGGTCACGCGCGGCGGTTCACCACGGCCCAGGCTGCGTCCGCCCGGGCGATGTCCTCCATCCGCTCCCAGGAGAGCTCCTGGATCACCAGCCCCTGCCGGATGCGGCGGTAGGCGCTGCGCACCCGCTCGCGGTCCGCGGTGCTCGCTACGCCCAGGCTGCGGTAGGGGTTGCTCTGCCCGGTGCGGAAGCTGTACCAAGCGTTCACCGTGCGCTGGATCAGGCCCCGCGCGCGCACCGGGGACAGGCCGCGGCGGGTGGCCGTGCGGATCAGCGCGTCCTTGGTGGAGTGGGTGAGGGCGTCCTGCAGGAGCAGCCCGCGGAGGCCGTCCAGCAGGTCCCGGCGATGGGCCTGGTCGGGCTTGGGCGGGTTCTGCAGGGCGCGGAGGCGCTGGAGGGCGTCGCGGGCGTCCTGGGCCTGCGCCAGGGCGTGCTCCAGGGCGTGGGGGGCGACGCGGGGATCGCCGCGGACCTCGGAGATCGCGTCGGCCAGGTCCCGGATCGCCTGGGGGTCACCCATCAGCCCCTGGAGGCGCTGCTCGTCCACGCCCAGCTCCCGCGCGTGGTTGGTGAGCTTGTGCCAGCGTTCTTCGGTCCCCAGGTCGCCGGCCAGCTTGAGGCCCTCCCAGTAGGCCTTGATGGACTCTTCGGTCTGGAGGGCGGGCAGGGCCTGGGGTGGCGGCGGCGCGAGGGCCGAAGTGCTGCCGGCGTGGCGCTCCACCAGCTCGCGCAGGGCGGCCTTGTTGCGGAGCACGAAGCGGGCCTGGCGCTCGTGGCGGGGGTTGTTCAGCGAGGCCTGGGCCCAGCGCGCCTTGCGTCCGAACGCGGCCAGCCCGTCCACCGCGGCGTAGCGCTCGGGCAGGTCGAGCCACTCCGCGAGGCTGCGGGTGTCCGAGAGGTCGAGGAGTTGGTCCAGCAGTGCCATGCGGGGCGTTCCCTCAGGAGGCCTGTAGCCGGTTTACGGAGGGCTGTGGGGCAGAATTCGGGGGATCCCCAGGTCTTGGGCCCACCGCTGTCTGGACGTGGCGGCGCTGGCGATTAGATGCCCCCACCGCCCCGATGGAGGTCCCCATGGCTGTCAACCGCGCAAAGGGAACGCGCGACCTGCTCCCCGAGTCGATGCTGCGGCGTCTGGCTGTGATCGACACCGTGCGTGAGGTGTTCGCCCGCTTCGGCTTCCAGCCCCTGGAGACGCCGGCCATCGAGCGCATCGAGACGCTGATGGGCAAGTACGGCGACGAGGGCGACCAGCTCATCTACAAGATCCTCAAGCGCGGCGAGGGCGGGCAGCGCGGAGAAGTCGACCTGGCCCTGCGCTACGACCTGACGGTGCCCCTGGCGCGCGTGGTGGCCATGAACCCCGGGCTGCCCCTGCCCTTCAAGCGCTACCAGATCCAGCCCGTGTGGCGGGCCGACCGGCCGCAGAAGGGGCGCTTCCGCGAGTTCACCCAGTGCGACGTGGACATCGTCGGCTGCGAGGAGATGTGGGCTGACGCGGAGGCGCTGGCAGTGGTGGATTCGGCGCTCCGGGCGCTGGGGTTCACCAACTTCACCATCAAGCTCAACCACCGCGCGCTGCTCCGGGCCATCGTCGAGGACATCGGCGCCGCGGACCGCGAGACCCCCGTGCTGGTGGCCATCGACAAGCTGGACAAGATCGGCCAGGACGCCGTGAGCGCCGAGCTGGAGCGCGCCGGTTTGTCCTCGGATGCGGTCGCGCGCGTCTGGGAGTTGCTGGAGACCGGCGGGTCCGAGGGGTTGGCCGCGCTGCGCGAGAAGCTCCCCGCCGCCCTCCCTTCCCTGGACGAGCTGCAGGAGGTCCTGGATCTCGCGGCCAAGCTGGGCGTGCCCGATGGCAACATCCGCTTCGACCCCACCCTGGCGCGGGGCCTGAGCTACTACACGGGGCCGGTGTTCGAGGCCGTGGTCGAGGAGCCCGCGATCGGGTCGATCTCCGGCGGCGGTCGCTACGACGGGCTGATCGGCATCTTCGGCAAGAGCTCCATCCCCGCGGTGGGCATCTCCCTGGGCCTGGAGCGCATCCTGGTCGTGATGGAGGAGCTGGGCATGTTCGGCGAGCTGCCGCCCACGGCGACCCAGGTGCTGGTGAGCGTGTTCAGCGATGACAGCCGCGGGCTCGCGATGGAGCAGGCCACCGCGCTGCGCCTGGCCGGGGTGAACACCGAGCTGTGGATGAAGCGCGGCGGCAAGCTGGGCAAGCAGTTCAAGTACGCCGACAAGATGGGCATCCCCTACGTGCTGACCTGCGGGCCGGACGAGCGCGAGCAGGGGGTGGTGACCCTCAAGCACATGGCCTCGGGCGAGCAGTGGACGCTGTCGCTGCAGCAGGCCTCCGAGAAGGTGCTGGGGCTCTGATGCGGGTGCTGATCGTCGACAACTACCTGGACCCCGCCGGCGGCACGCACAACTTCGCGCGCTACCTGGGAGACACGCCCTGGACCAGCACGCGCCCGACGCGGGAGCCGCTGCCGGAGCACCGGGAGTTCGACGCGGTGATCCTGACGGGCAGCGGGGCGAACATGCCGGACGGCTACGGGGGCGAGGGCACCCGGGATGGCTGGATGGACGAGCTCGTGGCCTGGACGCGGCAGGTGGTGCTGGAGGGCGTCCCCACGCTGGGGGTTTGCTTTGGGCACCAGGTGCTGGGCGCGGCCTTCGGCGATGGGGTGGGCAAGGCCGTCCCCCCCGAGGCCGGCTTCCTGCCCATCACCCAAACCGTGGCCGACCCCCTGCTGGACCGGCTGCCGGAGCGCTTTGTGTGCTTCCTGTCCCACGAGGACCAGGTGGATGGCCCCGGCGAGCACCTGGACGTGCTGGCGACCAGCGCGCTGTGCGCGACCCAGGCGGTGCGGGTGCGTGGACACCGGGCCTGGGGCATTCAGTTCCACGCCGAGATGAGCGTGGAGGAGGCCCGCTCCATCCTGCAGTTCCGGGCGAACAAGCACCCGGAGCTGGGGCTGGATGTGGAGGCCGAGCTTGCCCGCAGCGCGCAGATGGCGGGCGTGGGTGAGGCGGTGTTCGGGCGCTTCCTGGAGCTGGCCCGCTGAGCCTCTGACTCAGCGGATGCCGCCGCTCGCCGCGGTGTGGGTCACCTGCACGTCCTGGGCGCTGGCCAGGTCCGCGTCGATGCCCTGCTGGGGCTCGAAGTCGCTGGCGTTGAAGCGGCCGAAGAAGGCGATGGAGGTGTCGCGGGCCGGGTAGTAGACCGTGGCCTGGACGCGGTTGGAGCGGTTGCCCTCCATGATGGACAGGGCGCCGGTGTTGGCGTCGTAGTCGGACACGATGGCCACGTGGTCCAGGGCCTGGCGGAAGAGCACGACGTCGCCAGCCTGGGGGGCGAAGCCGTCGATCATCTCCTTGCGCTTGGACTCGCTGGACTCGCCGCGCAGGTCCACGTTGTGGTGGGGCTGCCACCACTGGTCGGGGCCCTCGTCGCTGCCGCCGATGTACTTGCCCTCGGTGAAGAAGGCGTGGAGGCGCAGGCCGGACCAGAACACCAGCTTGTCCATGATCTCGTCCCGGATGCCCACCTGGCTGTACTGGTGGCCGACGAACATGCCGCACCACGCCAGGCCCTGGGCCCAGCTCCCGCTGTCGGCGTTGTTGCTCTCCTTGAGCTGCTCGATCATCGGGCCCCAGTTGCTGCCCTGGGTCTCCCAGGAGCCGCTGCCGTGCACCTGGACGCCCTCGGTGTACATCAGGCGGGCGGCCTTGGCGGCGGCCTCGCCGCGGGCGTCGACGGAGGCGTCGGGCGAGGTCGTGATCGGAGTGGTGCCGGGGGTGTAGGTGCTGTTGTCGTCCCCGCCGGTCTCGATGGCCACCTCGGCGGCGGTGTTGCCCGAGGTGTGGGCGGTGGCGGTGCTGGTGTCCGCGACCTCGTGCAGCTTGGCGGCCGTGGCCTTGCCCACGCGGCCGTCGGCGCTCAGGCCGTTGGCGATCTGGAAGGCCAGCACGGCGCGGTAGGTGATGTTGCCGAAGTCGCCGTCCACGCCGACGGTGAAGCCCGCGGCGGAGAGCAGGCGCTGCAGGGCCTCGACCCGGGTGCCCTTGGCGCCCTTGCGCAGGATGGGGCGGCCGGTGACCGCGGCCTTGGCGTCGGCCAGGAAGTCCTCGCTGGCGGCCAGCCCGCCGCCCAGAGCCTTGTTCAGGTCCTCGACGGTCTCCACCATGGCGCTGTCGCTGGTGAGTTCGCAGTAGTCGGCGCTGTCGGCGCCGCCGGAGAGGCTCTGGAACACCTCGGGGCCCGCCACGCCGTCCACTTCGATGCCGACCTTGCGCTGGTAGCGCATCAGGGCGCGCTGGGTCCCGCGGCCAAAGTCGCCGTCCACCTTGAGGTCGGCGCCGTGCAGGTTCAGCAGGCGCTGGAGCTCCTTGACGCGCTCGCCGTTGGCCCCGCGGCGCAGCATGGGGCCCTCGATCAGCGCGGAGATGGGGCCGGTGTCCTGGGCGGCGCCGGCGGTCTGGGTGCGCACCTTGGTGAGCTGGATGACCTTGTCCCACTGGCCCAGCGCGTTGACGTACTTCCAGGCCTTGGTCTGGATGAGCCGGCCGTTCTCCTCCTTGTCGCCGTTGACCACCGCGCGGGCGTTGTAGAAGTCGGTCTCGCTCTCGTTGACCTCGCTGCCCAGGGCCTTGCCGGTGAAGCTGCCCTCCATCATGCCCTTGACCATCACGCGGGCGGCCAGGGCGGGCACCAGGTTGACGTGCTCGTAGTTGCTCAGCAGGTCGATGGGCTGGCCCTCGGGGCCGCCGTAGGTCACGCCCTCGTGGGTGTAGGAGAAGCCCTCGGCGTTGAGGGCGTTGCTCATGTTCCGGTAGTTGTCTTCGCCGGTGAGCTGCACGTAGCCGCGGCCGCGGTAGTTCTTGGCGTCGGTGGTGCCCCGCTCGTTGCCCAGCCGCCCGCCGTAGGCGCTGTCCCAGTAGTTGGTCTCGGCCTCCTCCAGGCTGCTGCCGCTGATCCGCCGACCCTTGACGTGGTCGGTGCCGGTCCAGGTGCCGTTGCTGTTCTGGCGGATGTTGTTCCGCTCTTCGACCAGGGGCTCGCTGCGGGAGAAGCGGGGGTTGCCGAAGCCGCTCTCGTGGTCGGCGGTGGCCAGGATGTACGCGGCCTGGGTCTTGGAGGCGATGCCGGACAGGGAGAGCTCGTTGAGCACGGACTTCACGTGCGGCCGGCCCTTCTCCTGGCTGGAGGAGGGGAGCACCGCGACCACGTCGCTGGTCACCGTCTCCAGCGCCTGGTCCCGGAGCTGCTCCTGGAGCACGCTGTTGTCGACATTCGCCGCGGCCTCTACCGCTTCGTCCCGCGCGCCGGAGGCGATGGTGGTTGCTGCTGGATTGCGGCGGCGGGTCTGTGCGGGCATGGCGTGGCTCCGTGTCACTCCCAGTCAAGAGCAAGAGCCATGCCAGCGATATGCCCGATTCCATCGTGTGCTGGGCCCTGCGTGCCGGGGAGCTGGGATCCCAGAGGTGGGACAAACTTGTCCCAAATCGACGCCACGGGCACTCAGGGGTGCGGGGGCATCAAGCCCTCTCCCACGATCTCCTCCACCTGGTCCCAGCGGTCCTCCAGCAGGGCGATGCGCTTCTTGGCGGCCAGGTCCTCTTCGGCGGTGGTCGCGCTCAGCAGTGCCTCGCTGGCGGACGTGAGCGCAGAGTCGGTGCGGACCACCCGGATGGTGGGCGTTGGGTGCACGATGCGGCCCGCATCATTGTCCGTCCACAGGGGGATCCCCATGACGTTGGCCAGCTCGACCCGGACCTGCGGGGACCCGTCTGGAGCGGGCCCGTAGTCCTTCTTGACGATGTCGACCTGCAGCGCCAGCCCGTCGCGGGGGTTGCCGTGCTCCAGGGGCTGCACGCCGTGGACGTAGTCGTAGCGCTGGTTGGAGATGAAGTTGCCCAGGCTGTAGGCGATCACGCCCACGCTGCCGTCCTCCCGGGGGATGACCTCGATGGGCTGGACCACGTGGGGGTGGTGGCCGATGACCAGGTCCACGCCGCCGGCGATCAGCGCCCGGGCGTCGTCCATCTCGGCCTGCTCGGGGTGGGTGCGGTACTCGCGGCCCCAGTGCACGGACACGATGACCACGTCGGCGCCATCCTGTCGGGCCAGCTCCGCGGAGGCCAGGGCCTGGGACACGTCCAGCTCGAAGGCGCAGGCCTCGTCCTCCCCGCGGTTCATGTTGTCGTTGAAGACCTTGGACGCGCCGATGAACGCGACCTTGATGCCCTCCTGCTCGACCATCTTGGGGGCGCGGGCGGCCTCGCAGGTGTCGCCGCCGCCGATCCAGGTCATCCCGCTGGAGTCCAGGCGCTCCATCGTCTCCTGAAAGCCGTCGCGGCCCTGGTCGTAGACGTGGTTGTTCGCGAAGCTCAGCACGTCAAAGCCCACGGCGGACAGCGCCGGCAGCAGCTCCGGCGGCGCGTTGAACACCATCGAGCGCGTGCCCTTGTGGTGGTCGGGGGCCACCGGCGTCTCCAGGTTCGCGAAGGCGATGTCCGCGCCCGAGATGGTGGGCTCGATGTACTCGAACAGCGCCTCCAGGCCCTTCTGGGGGTCCTCATTGGCGGCCTTGGCCGAGTTCTTGACGTTGGTGTGCATGAGCACGTCGCCCACCGCGACCAGGCGCAGGTCCGCGATCAGAGCGGGGCCCTCCCAGCGCTTGGGGAGGGTGGGGACGGCGGTCGCCTCGGGCGCGGGGGGGGCCATCGGCGGACGGGGCCCGCAGGCCAGCAGCAGGGTCAGGAGCATGAGGGGAGGGTACCTCGGCGCCCTCAAGCTGGCAGGCTCACCACCACCGCATCGTGGAACGCGGGCCGCAATGCACGGATGCCCGCCGTCGAGGTGCGGCTGGGGAAGACCCGGTTCGTGAGCAGCGCGGCGACCAGCTCGCGGTCGAGATCGATCCACAGGCTGCAGCCGGTGAAGCCCAGGTGGCCGACCGCACCCAGGGGGCCCTGACCCAGCTCCGAGCCGGCGGTGGAGCCGGTGCCGGCGGGGCGATCCCAGCCCAGGCTGCGCTGGGGGAGGGACTCGGGGGCGTCGATGGCCAGGAACTCCGCGACGATCTCGGGCCGGGCCAGGCGACGGGCGCCGCGGCGCTCCTCCAGGATGGCCTGCCCGAAGCGGGCGACGTCGGTGGCGGTGGAGAACACTCCGGCGTGGCCGGCGACCCCGCCCATGGCGTAGGCGTTGTCGTCGTCGACCTCGCCCGCGCGCAGGGAGGGCTGCTGCTCCAGGCGGCTGTAGAGGGCCTCCTGACCGGGGGCGGGAGGACGCGGGCGCTCCTGGCCCGTGCACACGAAGGGCCCCTCGGGCACGCGGTTGCCCTCCATGCGGACGTACCCGGTGTCCATCAGGTCCAGGGGCTTGAAGACCAGGTCCCGGGCGAGCTGGTCCAGCGGGGCGCCGCCCACCACCTCCAGCAGCAGGCCCAGGGTCAGGAAGCCGATGTCCGAGTAGACCCGGGGGCCGGGCGCGCTCACCGGATCCTGCGAGAGCACGGCGTGGCGCATCAGCTCGGTGGACCAGCCGAAGGCGCGCAGCCCCGGGACGCCCGGGTAGAGCGTGGAGGCGACGCTGTCCTGGCGCGCGACCTCGAACAGGGGGGCCCAGGCGGCCAGGCCGCTGCGGTGGCCCAGCAGCATGCGCGGGGTGATCTGCGCGTGCCGGAAGGAGGGGAGCACGCTGCGCACGGGGGCGTCCAGGTCGAGCTGCTCCTGGTCCACGAGCACCATCGCGACGGAGGTCGTGGCCAGCACCTTGGTCAGGCTGGCGGCGTCCATCCGGCTGCGGTGCCCCAGGGGGGGGCCGGCGGGGTGCCGGGCGCCGTGGGCGCTGCGGTGGTGCAGGGCGCCCCGGTGGACGACCGCCGCCTGCAGCGCGGGGATGCCCTGTTCCCGGGCGGCTTCCAACAGATGGTTCAGGCTCTCAACGCGCATGGAATCCTCTGGGCCGCGCCCAAAGACGCCATTGTCGCCGAAAGCCCTCTGTCAAGGCTCTGACGACCCTGTCACACCTGGAGCTGGGCCAGCAGATCGGGGTCGGAGAGCAGCGCCTGCATGCGCTGCATGTCGGTGTACAGAACCCTGTCCTCGTCTACGGGTTCGATGCCCTTGGCGCGCAGGAGGGCCACGACCTTGCGGAGGTGGACCCCGGGCTGCAGGGGCTCCCGGAACCTCAACCCCTGGACCGCCGAGAGCAGCTCGATGCCGACGATCTGACGCACGTTCACCAGGACGTCCTTGCACTGGCGGGCGGCGATGGTGCCCATGGAGACGTGGTCTTCGGTGTTGCCGCAGGTGGGCACGGAGTCGGCGCTGGCGGGGTGCACCAGGACCTTGTTCTCCGAGACCAGGGACGCGGCGGTGTACTGCGGGATCATGAAGCCGGAGTTCAGGCCGCTGCTGTGCACCAGGAAGGGGGGCAGGCCGCGGCTGTGGTTGTCGTCCACCAGGTGGGCGATGCGGCGCTCGGTGATGTTGCCGACCTCGGCCAGGGTGAGGGCCAGGTAGTCCATGGCGATGGCGACGGGCTCGCCGTGGAAGTTGCCGCCGCCGACCACCGCGCGCTTGCACTCCAGGATGCGGTCGGGGTCCTCCGCCAGCCAGGCCTTGTAGGTCTCGGGGTCCATGGACTCCAGGCCACCGGGGGGCTCGGGGGGGAAGAGGAGCGGGTTGTCCGTGGCTGCGTTGCTCTCCACCTCGACCACCTCCCGCACGGAGTCCAGAGCACGCCAGGCGCAGGCGAGGACCTGCGGGAAGCAGCGGGTCGAGTAGTCGTCCTGGACGATGGGGGCGTCGGGCACCGCGCGCGAGAGCTCGGTGCGGGCGCGCACCAGCTCGGACTCGGCGCGCTCCACGTGGGGGTCCCGGTAGAAGGTGGGGCTGGTGAGGGTCTGGAGCAGCGCGCCCAGCTCCTGGCGGACGCGGCGGGTGCGGCGCTGCAGGAGGGGGATCTGGGCCTCGGGGTGCTGCTCGCTCCACCGCCGCACCTGGGCGTGGTCGAGGGCGCCGTCCTCCGTGCGCGGGAAGAGGCCCTGGAGGCTGTCCTTGAGCTGCGCGATGGCGGCCTGGGCGCGGGAGAGGCTGTCGAGCTGGACCCCCACGATGGCGGCGCGGGAGGCGGCGTGCTCCAGGAGCTGCTCGGCCTGGCACAGGTGCGCGGCGGCGCGGTTGATGCGCGCGGAGTTCAGGTAGAAGTCCAGGATCTGGCTGCCGGCGCAGTAGGAGATGATCCGGCGGGCGCAGGCCTCCTGGTGGCTCTGGGGGCGGGCCCGGTGGATGCGCGGGTCGAAGGCGCTGCGGATGCCGCGGTTGGCCTCCAGGGACAGGGACGCGGAGAGCTCGGTGAGGTGCAGGGTCTGGGTGCTGTCGTGCACGAGCAGGGCGCCCAGTCCGGTCATGAACTGGGTGCCGTTGTTGATGCCCAGACCCTCCTTGGCCTGGAGCACCACGGGGCGGAAGCGGAGCCCGGCGGCCTCGGCGTCCTGGGCGGCGGTCTCACCCAGAGGCTGGAAGTCCTCGGCGCGGGGGTGGGTGACCAGGGGGCGGTCGCGGTCGGCGCCGAAGCCGCCGAACACCCGCCCGTGGGGGTCGCCCATGAGCACCAGGCCCAGGTGGCTGAGGGGGGCCAGGTCCCCGGACGCGCCCACGCTGCCCTGCTGGGGGATGTAGGGGTACACGTCGTCGTTGAGCAGGTCGAGCACGGCCTGGATCAGGGCGACGCGCACGCCGGAGTTGCCCTTGGCCAGGGTGTTGGCCCGCAGGAGCATGGCGGCGCGCACGGTGTCTTCGGCGAAGGGGACGCCCACGCCCACCGCGTGCGAGCGGAGCAGGTTCTCCTGGAGGCGGACGGCGTCCTGGCGGGGGATCACCACGTCGCGCAGCTTCCCGAAGCCGGTGGTCAGGCCGTAGACCTTGACGTCGTGATCCAGCAGGACCTCGACCAGGGCGCGGCAGCGGCGGACCTGGTCGATGGCGTGGGGGGCCAGGGCGACGCGGCGGCGGCTGCGCGCGACGTCCACGATGTCCTGGATGCTCAGGCTGAAGCCGTCGATCAGCAGGGGGTCCATTCAGCGCTCCAGCTTGTTGGGGAGGGTGGCCAGGTCCAGGGGCTGGGGGGCACACCCCGGCAGCTCCAGGTGGACCCTGTCCTGGGCGAGGGACTCTCGGCTCAAGCGAAGCACGGGTTGGTCGCTCCCGGCTCCGCCCAGGCAGGCGCGCAGCCCGTGGGCGCGCAGGGTGTCGCAGAGCTCCGCGGCGGCGGCCCACTGGTCAGGGGGGGCCTGCACGGCGTAGATGGTGGGCTTGGGGGCCAAGGCCTGGGCCGGCATGGCCTCGACCAGGCGCTCGACGCCAAAGGCCAGCCCCACGCCGGTGAGCATGCGCTCGGCGCCGGCGGGCTCGGGGGGCAGCACGCCGCCACGCAGCAGAGCGGTCTGCCGGGCGCGGTCGAGCAGCCAGGTGTGCAGGCCGCGGTAGCGCCCGCCGCCGCAGAGGGCGCCGCTGGGACCGTGCAGCTCCAGGGTGAGGCCGTCGTAGTAGCCGATGCCCCGGGAGGCGGCGGCGGTCAGGGCGATGGGGGCCTGGCGCCGGGCCTGGAAGCGCTCGACCAGGAGCTGCAGCTCGGAGGCGCCGTCGCTGGCGGCCTGGCTGCGCAGCAGGGGCTGGAGCTCGGTGAAGAAGGCCTTGGGGTCGGGGTCCAGGGCGGACATGGCCAGGGTGGTGTCCAGGGCCTGGGCGGGCAGCCCGCGCTCGGAGACCCAGACCTGCCTCAGCCAGTCCTCGAAGGTGGGCGCCAGGTGCTCGCGCCACCAGGCGCTGTCGCGGGACTCGGGGGCCAGGAGGTGGGCCGGGGTGTCCATGCCGGACGCAGCCACTCGCCTCGCCAGAGCCTGGGCCCGACCGGGGAGCAGCGCTTCGAAGCGCTCGGGGGCGTCCATGCGCGCGCTGATCCGGAGCCGCGCGGCGAGCACCAGGTTGTTGAGCAGGCCGCGCTCCGCTTCGTCGGGGAGCTCCAGGGCGTGGATGACCCCGCGGAAGAGCCCGGCGTGCCCCAGGTGCAGCCGCCAGTCCTGCAGGGACAGGTCCAGGGCGGCGTCGCAGGCCAGGGTGAGGATCTCGAGCTCGCCGTCCAGGCTGGAGAGGCCGATGTGCTCGACCCCGACCTGGTGGAACTCCTTGAGGCGCCCCTGGCCGGCCTGGGCGTCGCGGAACACGGGCCCGGAGTAGGCGCGGCGCACGCTGCCCTGGGGGACCCCGTCGCGCAGGATCTGCTCGACGAGCTGGCGCGCCAGAGGGGTGGTGAAGTCCGGGCGCAGCGCGGCGGTGTGCAGGCGCTCGGGGCCGGGGTCCTCGGCGGGGCCGGGGAAGGTGTCGGCCTCGCTCAGGCGGGCCAGGATCAGGTCGTGGAAGAGGTGCGCGCCCATTCGGCTGGGCTCGTAGAGGTCCACGTACTCCAGGGTGGGGACGCCCACCTGCTCGTAGCCGTAGGTCTCGAAGCGATCGAGCAGGCGGCGGCGCACCTGTCGGTGGCTGCGGTACTGCTGCGGGTCCAGATCGGGGAAGCCGGGGGGGCGGGTGTAGCGCACAGGCGTCCTGGGGTGGGGGGAGCCGAAGGCCTATCCCGGCGCCTGGAGCACAGCGGCAAAGAAGCCGTCGGTCCCGTGCCTCTCTGGTCTGGGGGCGAGATCGGGGCCCTGGATCATGTCGCTGCAGGACGCCGGCAGGCGGGGCCCGGCGGGGAGCTGGCGCCAGTCGGGGTGGCGCGCCAGGAAGGCGGCGACCTGCTCCTGGTTCTCGCAGGGCAGCACCGAGCAGGTGGCGTAGACGAGCTGTCCGCCCGGGGCGGTGTGGGCGGCGGCCTGATCCAGCACCTGGGCCTGGGTCTGCACCAGCGCGTCCAGGCTCTCGGGGCTCAGGCGCCAGCGCAGGCAGGGGTCGCGGCGCAGCGTCCCGGTCCCGGAGCAGGGGGCGTCCACCAGCACGCGCTCGGCTTGGGGGACCGCGGCCTGACCGTGCACCTGGGTCTGCAGGCGGAAGCCAGCGCGGTGGGCCCGCTTCTCGGCCTCCTGTAGGGCCCGGGCGCGCACGTCCAGCGCCAGCAGAGGGCCGTCGTGCAGGGCGGCCAGGGCCAGGGACTTGCCGCCAGCGCCCGCGCACCAGTCCAGCACCCGGCCAGTGGGCTGGACCAACAGCGCCAGGAGCTGACTGCCCTCGTCCTGGATCTCGAAGAGTCCGTCGCGGAAGGCGCGGCTGCCCTGGAGGTTGGCGCGCCCCTGGATGTGCAGGGCGTCGGGGGCGAAGCGGCCGGGCTCGGTCAGGATGTCCTCGCTGGCGAGGCGATCGCGGAGCTTGTCCCGGGAGATCCGGGCCCGGTTGGTGCGGATCGTGGTGGGGGCGCGCCCCTGAGCCCCTCGGACCAGAGCCTGCGCGTCCTCCGAGCGCTCCAGCAGCCAACGGGGCAGGCTGCCTTCCATGGCGAGCTGGTCCAGCGGGTCGCTGTGGGGGGCCGCCTCCAGGGGGAAGGGGAGGGAGGTGAGCTGCGTGGCGATCGCGGGATCCAGGCCCAACTCCACCAACGCTGAGAGGTAGAGGAGCTCGATGAGATCGGCACCCTGGCCCAAGCGAGGTCCGAGGGCCCGCCGGTAGCGGGCCTGGTGACGGGCCACCATGTAGATGGCGTCCTGGGCGATGCGCCGGTCCCGGGAGCCCAGGGCGCGGGCCTCGCGGAAGGCGCGGGGAAGGTCGACACTCGCGGTGGGGGAGCCCAGGTGTGCGCGGAGCAGCTCCTGGCCCAGCTTCGCGCGGGAGCCCCGGGCTGCGGCGAGCAGGCGGTCAGAGCGGTGTGAGTGCAAGGCTTTCCTTTTGGGGGGATTCTTTTTGTTTTCCCGCGTCAGGGGTCTATTTTGTTTGGGCCCGGGCGGCTTTGGGCCGTCTGGCTGGACTCGGGAAGGTTCATGGGCAACACGGGCTGCAGTCATCGCCCCAGGTGGAGTACGGAGGGCCTCGAAGAGGTCAGTCGCTGCTCTCAGTGCGATCAGGAGCTGGACCGGGTCGCCTGGACGCTGCCGCTGTCGCCCCCCTGGTCCGGCGCCTGCATGAACTGTGGCGGCAGCTACCGCGGCGGGCGCTGCACGAGCTGCGGGCTGACCGAGGCCGAAGACCGGCAGGTCCACGAAGAGCTCCGCCAGCAGGTCTCCCCGGAGCTGGGGCGCCTGGAGGCTGCGGAGACCGCGGCGCGCACCGGGCGTCTGGTCCTGGCCCTCAAGCTGGCGACGGCGGCGGTGCAGCTCGGGCCCAAGCCGCCCTCGGCCTGGGTGCTCCGGAACCGCCTTCTCCGTGCCCTGGACCTGAACGCCGCGGCGGTCCAGGACGCCCGGGAGCTGTGCCGGGCCCAGCCGCACTGGGGGCAGGCCTTCTCCGAGCTGGCCTACGCGCTGCATGGGGCCAAGGAGAGCGGGGCGCGGGCGGCCGCCGACATGGCGCTGTCGATCGACCCGGAGCTTGAGTCGGCGCAGGCGCTGCGCGCGGAGCTGCTCTACAACAACAACCGCTTCGGCGCGGCCCGTCAGGACGCGATGGCGGTGCTGCGCGGACCGGACAGCGCGTACCGGCGGCAGGCCCTGGGCTTGATGGTGCGCTACACCCGCCGGCTCATGGAGCTGGGCGAGGTCTCCAGCGCCCGGGAGCTGCTCGACGCCCTGGGCAAGGACGTCCTGGTCGACGCCGAGCTGCTGGCCCTGCTGGCCTGGCAGCGCTGGAAGGATGGCCGCCTGGACGAGGCCCGCGCGGCGCTCGCCGAGGCCGAGCGGCTGGACCCGGAGCTCCCCCTGGCCCAGGACCTGCGGCGGGGCCCCCTGGCGCCCGAGGGTGGCTTCTTCCGGTGGCTGCTGCGCTGAGTCGTCCGCCGCGTGTTGGTGACATTGCGGGCACCAGCAGCGGACCTTGCGCTCAAGCTCCGGGTTAGGCTGGCCGCTCTCCGGTGTGACTTGTCCCACGCACTCCCCGAGCGCTGTCCTCACTGCCAGAGCGGCTTCTTGTCCTGGACCACCGTCCGGCGCGAGGGGGTGTTCGCGGACCAGCTCGACTGCGAGACCTGCGGTGCCGTGTTGGGGCGGGAAGACTGGCACCTGCCGCTGGAGCCCACGGGGCCGCTGATCTGCAGGAACTGTGGCCACAAGCGCAGCGCGGGCGGCGTCTGTGGGGGCTGCGGCCTGTCCGAGGCCGAAGACCGGCAGGTACACCAGGAGCTGGCGGAGATGGTCGCGCCGGGCATGGGCCTGCTCCAGGCCTGCAACCAGGCGGCAGACTCAGGGCGGCGGCTGCTGGCGCTCAAGCTGGCCACGGCGGCGATCCAGGACTCCCGGCGGCGTGACCTGGCGCGGCTCATGCGGATCTCCTTGTTGCAGGACCTGGGGCTGCTGCAGGCGGCGCTGGGGGAGTGCGGCATCTGGGTGCGCGAGGGCGGGGACCACAACCCCATGGCCTGGGCGCTCTACGGAGAGCTGCTGCTGGCCGGGGACCGTCGGGGAGAGGGCCTGGAGGCGCTGGAGCAGGCGCTGGAGCTGGCCCCCGAGGATCTGCTCACCCGCGCTCGCTATGCACACCACCTCTACGACACGCAGCGCTTCGCGCGTGCGCGTGCTCAGGCCATCTACGTCCTGGCCATGGAGGACGACGGCGAGGCCCCCAGGCTGGCCCTGCAGGTGGTCTCCCGCTACGCCCGCCGGCTGACCGACAACGGCGACACCACCGCGGTCCAGGAGCTGCTGACCGACCTGGGCTCCTGGGTGGAGACGGACGGGGACCTGCTCGCCGTGCTGGCGTGGCTGCGCTGGCAAGAGGGCGACCGCCGGGCGGCTCAGGCAGCGCTGCGGGCAGCCCACAAGATCGACCCGGACAACCCCTTCGTGGAGCTGCTGCGGGGGCCCTTGGGCATCAAGCGCTGGTCGTGGTTCGGCTGGGGCGAGTAGCGTCTTCCCCGCGGGAATCACGACCTCGCGACGCTCAGCCCTCCACCTGCCGCCAGAAGTCCTCCAGCCGGGCCACCAGGGGCTGCGGGTGGGTCGCGTACGGGCGGTGTCCACCGGGGACATGGGCCACCTGGACGCCGGGCTGGGCGGCCTGGATCTCGGCGGTGCTCCACGCGGCCTGGGTGTCGTCCTCGCCGACGATCCAGAGGGTGGGGCGCTCGGGCGGCCGCTCGGGGAGCTGGTCGTTCAAGATGCACCACAGCCGGTCCATCAGCTCCTCCTTGCTGCGGGTCCGCTCCAGCAGGCGCTGGACCATCGCCTGGTCCAGCCCGTCCTGGGCCAGGGAGCGCGCCAGGTGCTCGCGGTAGAGCCGGATGACCAGGGGGGCGGGGGTGCGCTGGAGCACGCGGCCCGTCCACAGACGCCTGTCCTCGCGCATGGAGAGATCCGGCAAGGTGGCGACGTGGGCCGCAGATGCGACGAGGTGTTCCCCGAGCTTGTGGGCCACCAGGCCGCCATAGCTCCCCGTCAGGACGTGGAAGGGACCCAGGCCCTCCAGGCGACGGGCCAGGATGGGGGCGGCGCGCCAGGGGTCGCCCAGGGGGAGGTCGGCCAGGAGCACGCGGCGGTGGGGGAGCAGCGCGGCCAGCGGCTCGAACACCAGAGCGTCCCCGAGCACGCCGGGCAGGCAGAGGATGGGGAGGGCCGGGCCGTCGACCGCGGGGGTGGCGCGGGTGCCGACGGCGATTTCTTCGAGCTGGATCATGTCGGGGCCTCTATCACCCCCGTCGCCAGGGGGGCGGCGGCGAGCGTGCCCGTATAGACTGCCAGGGTTGGAGGCTTGCCCATGCGTCGTCCCTGGATGCTCCTGCTGATCCCCCTGCTGGGGTGCGGAAACTGCAGCACCGAAGAAGATGAGAACGCCCTCAGCGTCGTGATCGAGGCCGGCACGCCGCAGGCCGTGGTCGTGGACGGCGGCGTGGGCGTCGGCGAGGTCGCGCTCCAGATCCGCATGGTCAACCAGTACGGCGTGGCGATCCCCGCGGAGACCGGCAGCGTCGAGCTCGCGATCGGCGGCTCGGACGTGGAGAGCAGCGGCACCGTCGTGGTCGACGCCCTGGGCTACGGCGAGCTGGTGGTGACCTCCAGCGTGCCCCAGGAGCTGGACATCACCGTGCTCAACGCCTCGGACGGCGCCAACGCGGGCGCCACTGGCAAGGCCTGGCTGGTCGGCGCCGAGGCCCCCAAGACCGCCTTCTTCCCCGCCTGGGATGTGGAGCTCCAGCCCAGCTACCTGGAGGCCGTCGACCAGGGCCTGCTGCTCTCCGTCGGCTCCGAGGTCTACTACCAGGACGGCCTCCCCACCGCGCCCCCCTCGCGCGTGGCCTCTCTCTCCTCCGACGTGCTCGGGCTGGCCTCGGCGGACTTCGACCGCGACGGCATCGAAGACGCTGTGCTCTGGACCGCGCTGGAGGTCATCCTCCTCCGGGGCCGCTATGGCGGCGGCTTCTCGTGGGGCACCGGCTTCTCAATCCCCGGCGAGGGCATCCGCGGCGTGGGCGTGGGCGACGCCAACCTGGACGGCATCCAGGACATCGTGATCGCCTACGGGATCGAGTCCAGCGGTGGCTTCCAGGTCCTCCAGGGCAGCGGCGCCTGGACCTTCGAGCCCCAGAGCCCCTCCACCGTGCCCGAGGACATCTGGTCGGTCGCCCTCTGCCAGCTCAACGACGACGGTCGGGCCGATGTCGCCCTGCTCGTGGACGACGGCACCGGCCTCGGTGAGATCCAGCGCTTTGGCCCCAACGCCGAGGGGGCCTGGGCCGAGAACGCCAACTCCCTGGGCGGCCAGTCCCTGGGCAACTTCGTGCTCACCCGCGGCAGCCGCCTGCTCGACTGCGAGGACCTGCTCGGCACCCCCGCGACCGAAGAGCTCATCGCCGTCGGCCCCGTCGACCAGGGGGACCGCCCCATCGTCTGGTACAGCTTCGATGGCGGCAGCACCACCGAATACAAGCTCAACTACTCCGGCCACCGCGTCTCCCTCGGCGATGTGACCGGAGAGGGCACCACCGACGTCGTCCTGGCCGAGGCCGACACCCAGCAGCTCCGCGTGGTCACCTGGCGGGAGGACGAGGGGAACTTCCTCAACGACGCCATCGTGGCCGTGCCCATGGGCGGGCCGGTCGGTGTCTCCGACGTGGACGGGGACGGCGCCGCCGACATCCTCGTCTCCACCGACGTGCTCGCGCTGTACCCCGGACAGGTGGATGAGGACGGCAAGTGGAACATCCTGCCGGACGACTTCCTCACCTACGGCGTGCGGGACCTGGGCGAGCAGGCCTTCGCGGACCTGGACGGCGACGGCCACCCCGAGCACGTCTCCGTGCGCTCCCAGGACGGCGAGACCGTGCTCCAGCTCTCCACCTGGCAGCTCAACGAAGACGGCGTGCCCTCGCTCCAGTCCACCACCTCCGGTCAGCGCAGCCTGGACGGCCAGTCCAACGCAGCGGTCGCTGAGCCCCTGGATCTCGCGGTCTGCGGGAGCGAGGTGTGGGTGCTGGTCTCGGACAACGGCGCTCACCTCTTCCGCTTCTCGGTGGACGGCACCACCGTCACCTCTTCGTCCGTCGGCGAGGTCGACGCGGACTTCGTCGCCTGCGGCTCACTGGGCAGCGCCACCGCCGTCATCGCGACCGAGGCCGGCACCTGGCAGTCCGTCAACGACCAGCTCAGCGTCGTCGACAGCGGCGACTTCGGCAGCAGCGTCGGCGACATCGTGATCGCGGACACCACCGGCGACGGGGACGCCCTGGAGTTCTGCGACGCGGCCACCTGCAACCTGGTCGCCGCCGACCTGGACGGCGACGGCATCGACGAGCTGCTCACCGGCGGAGACGCCCCCACGGCCGTTGGCTGGGGCGTGGACACCGCCTTCGCCATGCCCGGGCAGGTCAGCGTGTTCGACTGGGACCAGGACGGCCGCATGGACGTCGCCATCACCGACACCGACCTTGAGCGCGTGGCCATCTACCGCAGCCTGGAGCGCAGCTACGCGCCCCCCCTCATCCTCCACGGCGTGCGCGACCTGCAGGGCCCCGCCATGTCCGCCGACCTGGACGGAGACGGCGCGCCGGAGCTGGCCTTCAAGGTCCTCGACGGGAACCTGCTGTGGGTGCCTGGCGTGCTGGAGTGATCCTGCTGGTGTTCCTCCTGGGGGCCCGCTGGGAGGCGCCCCGGGTCCCGGCGGGTGCACCGCCCCCTGCAGGCCTCTCGGGGATGCGCGCGGCCGACTGCGGAGCCTGTCACCAGACCATCTACGCCGAGTGGCAGGCCACCACCCACGCCCACGCCTGGACCGACCGCCAGTTCCAGCAGGAGCTCTCCAAGGCCCCCGAGGTCGCGTGGGTCTGCATCAACTGCCACACCCCCGCCGGGGACCAGCAGGTGCAGGAGACCGTCGCCACCGGGGAGATCCGCAGCCCCCAGCGCAGCGACAACCCCCACTTCGACCAGAGCTGGCAGGCCGAAGGCGTCACCTGCATGTCCTGCCACTACGGCCAGGGCGCCCAGGGACAGACCCTCATCCTGGGGCCTTATGGGGATCAAGAGGCTGCGCCGCACCCCGTACGCCAGGAGCCCCACCTCCAGGACAGCGGGCTCTGCATGGGCTGCCATCAGGCCGTCGCCCGCGTCGAGGACACCCTGGTCTGCACCTTCAACACCGGCGCGGAGTGGGAGGCCTCCGGAGCGCAGCAGAGCTGCCAGGAGTGCCACATGCCCGCCATCGAGCGGCCGCTGATCCCCCAGGGGGAGCCGCGCCAGGCCCGGCGGCACCTGTGGATCGGTTCCAAGATCCCCAAGGAGCCCCTGCAGCCCGAGTGGGAGCCCTACTACGACCTCTTCGAGCCCGGGGTCGACGTGGCCCTGGAGCTCCCGGAGCAGGCAGAGGAGGGGAGCTTGGTGGTGGGCAGCATCCAGCTCCACAACGCTCGGGCTGGCCACTCGCTCCCCAGCGGGGATCCTGAGCGCTATCTCTGGGTCGAGGCCACCGTGGTCGATGCCCAGGGGCAGGTCGTCCAGCGCACCACGCACCGGGTGGGCCAGCGCTGGGTCTGGTGGCCGCGCGCCGAGCGCCTGGACGACAACCGCCTGCAGGCCGGCGAGCAACGCGAGATCCCCCTGCGCTTTGTCCTCCCGCCGGGCGGCGCCGAGATCACGCTGAGCGTGGACCACTACCGCATCAGCCCCGAGAACGCCGCGTACCACGGCCTGGAGGACTACCCGACCCATCACCGGGTGGCCCACTTGACGCACACCCTCTCGGCGGGCGACTAGGGAACCCCACGGAGCCCCCATGGCAAGCCTATTCATCACCGGCGGCAGCGGCCGCCTCGGTCAGCCGCTCATCCGAGAGGCGCTGGAGCGCGGAGACCAGGTCCTGGCCCACGCCCGCAGCGCGGCCTCTGCCGAGCGCCTCCGCGCCCTCGGCGCCCAGGTCCTGGAGGGCGAGCTGGGCGCGCTGGACCCCAAGGCCCTGTCCGGCGTGGATCAGGTCCTTCACCTGGCCGGTGGCTTCCGCGGCGAGGGGCGCTGGACGCCCGACCGCCTCAACCGCGAGCTCACCGAGCAGCTCCTCGCCTGGCTGCCGGATCTCCCGCTCACGTACGTCTCCTCCGCAGCGGTCTACGGTGACCGCTCCAATCTCTGGATCGAGGAGGACTTCGATCCCTCCCCCAACACCCGCTACGGCCACTCCAAGGTCGCCGCGGAGCGCCTGGTCGCCCAGCGCGGGGCCCGGATCGTCCGGCTGGCGGCGGTCTACGGGCCCGGTCAGCCCTTCCTGATGGCGGAGCGGATCCGCGAGGGCAAGGCCTGGCTGCCGGGGGAGGGGAGGAACCACATCCCCACGGTCCATGCGCTCGACGCTGCGCGCGGTCTGCTGCGGGTCAGCGAGGCCGGCGAGCCCGGGCAGATCTACCACCTGGCCGACCGCTCCCAGCCCACCCTGGGGGACTTCTACGCCGCCGTCCACCGGCAGGTCGGGGGCACCCCCGTGCGCTTCTGGAGCACCTACGTCCCCAGCTACGTCCAGGTGGCCATCGCCCGCCAGAATGAACGTCTCCAGTCCCGAATCGGGCAGCGCCCCCGCCTGACCCCCGATGCCCTGAAGCTCTGGACCGCGTCGGTGCGGCTGCGTACCGAGCGGATCAAGCAGGAGCTGGGGTTCAGTTGGCGATACGCCGATCATGACGCCGGTGTGACCGCTGCTTGTCGCCCCAGCGCTTGACCTATGGGGCGGGCCTCCAGTATATGGCAGTGTCCGCCCGTCACACACGGGCCTTGAGGTTCCCATGCGATCTGTCTCCCGCCTGGCTCCCGGTCTGCTCATTGCGCTGGCCGCCACCGCTTGTACCCCCCACGACGCCGAGGTCGAGGGCAGCTACCACGTGTGGCTGGCCGCGAACTCCTCCGCCAGCGTGGCCGAAGAGGCTGTGCGCCTGGGCCCGGGCTCCACGACCACGATCGACTGCTTCAACTCCGAGGAGGACGTCCTCGAAGAGAGCGCCTGCGGTGTTGAGCTCGACGGCGGCAGCCTCCCCAACTGGGACTGGCCCAGCGAGTTCTCGCACGTTCAGTCCTCGTCCTACCAGGGCCCCTGGGGCTTCCTGCTGGACGACGCCTTCTACCTCAAGGAGGACAAGCTGGACCCGTGGCGCAGCGAAGCTGTGATCACCTCCGAGGGTGACTTCCAGCTCACGCTCCACAACCGCCTGGATGGCGGCGAGGACTTCCGGATCGCCTTCGTGATCGACCCGGTCTTCCAGCCCCAGGAGTGCATCCAGTCCGGGTACACCTGCTACACCCTGGACGGCGAAGAGCCCGTCGACGACGACAACGACGGCTGGGCCGACATGGACGACCCGGACTGCCTCTTCGGCGCCTTCGAGGAGGGCTACTCCTCCTCCGCCCCCATCGAGCTGCTGGACTGCGACGGCATCTGCGACTGCAACGATGGCCTGGACAACGACGGCGACGGCGTGGTCGACGCGGACGACCCCGACTGCACCAGCGGCTTTGACGACAACGAGTCCGACGACGTCTCCTGCTCCGATGGAGAGGACAACGACGGCGACGGCTACAGCGATCGCAACGACCCCGACTGCCGCTACGGCAACAGCGAGGACGGGAGCTTCGCGGTCGCGGCCTGCAACGACGGCGTGGACAACGACGCCGACGGCCTGATCGACTCCGAGGACGAGGACTGCCGCAGCGCCTGGGACAACGACGAGGTCCTCTCGCCCAGCGGCAAGTCCGCCTGCACCGACGACTTCGACAACGACGGCGACGGCTGGATCGACTACGACGACGCCGACTGCGGCACCTACGGCGACGAGGTCGGCTACAGCGTCGCTGCCTGCAACGACGACGTCGACAACGACGGCGACGGCTTCATCGACGCCGAAGACGCGGGCTGCACCGACTCCAGCTACGACTCCGAGGACGACGGCGACGGGAGCTGCAGCGACGGCGCGGACAACGACGCCGACGGCTGGACCGACAACGCCGACCCCGACTGCTTCTACGGCGGCGTCGAGGACAACAGCTTCTTTGGCCTGAGTAGCTGCAACGACGGCATCGACAACAACCCCCCCGAGGAGGGCGAGGGCGACATCGACGCGGACGACTCTGTCTGCAAGACCGCCTGGCAGGTCGAGGCCGACTCCTCCGTCACCACCGGAAGCTGCACCACGGCAGAGGGCGCCACGCCCGAGGACGAGGACGGCGACGGCTGGTTCGACGCCGAGGACCCCGACTGCTTCGACGGCGGCAAGCGCGAGATCACCCTGGGCAAGACCGTCTGCAACGACGGCCGCGACAACGACAGCGACGGCCTGGTCGACGCCGACGATCCCGGCTGCGTGGACGCAGTGCGCTCCACCGAAGAAGACCTGGATGTCCTCAGCGACTGCGAGGACGGCCTGGACAACGACGGCGACGGCTGGGTGGACTTCGAGGACAGCGGCTGTGACACCGGCAGCTTCGAGGCGCTGGGCGACCTGACCGACTGCGCCGACGGCCTGGACAACGACGGCGACGGCGACATCGACATGGCCGACGTGGACTGCCTCAGCTCCGCCGACGTGGATGAGCGCGCCAGCAGCACCTGCGAGGATCTGCTCGACAACGACGGCGATGGCTGGGTGGACGCCCAGGACCCCGACTGCCTGGACCTGGGGCAGGAGTACGGCTTCACGACCGGCCAGTGCAACGACGGCATCGACAACGATGGTGATGGCGACGTCGATGGGGATGACGCCAACTGCACCAACGCCGACGTCGCGCTCGAGCGTGACAACCAGTGCGCCGACGGCGAGGACAACGACGGCGACGGCTACACCGACGAGGCGGACGCGGACTGCGGCCTCTTCGACGACGGCCTGGAGGATGGCCGCTTCACCGCCACGGAGTGCACCGACGGCGTCGACAACGACGGCGACGGGCTCGTGGATGCAGCGGACGCCGACTGCGAGTACGCGATGGACAACCTCGAGGGGGCCCACCCCAGCGGGGAGCCTGTCCTGATCAACTCCGAGAACAAGGACTGGACCGCTGAGTACTCCGCCGACGAGGACGGGTACAGCATCTACTACCTGAACGCCGGCAGCTACCAGCTCAACCCCGCCGACGAGGAGGACTTCTGGACCCTGCCTCAGGACTGGCTGAGCGGCTTCGCGGCGGCCCGCTACGCGGCGGACGACTTCATCGTCACCCCCGCCACCTACAACTACATGCTCTCCGAGTTCGACGGCATCACCGCCTTCAGCCAGACCGAGGCCTTCTACGCGGACTTCGCCATCGAGGCGCAGGAGCAGGCCGCCTGGTGGTCCGAGCAGGCCTACACCTGGGCCATGGTGGACCCCGATCTCTACGACGGGTTCAACTACCGCACCGAGGACAACACCTGGCGTCGCCTGGATTCCCTCACCACTGGGATCGACGGCTGGCTGGAGCGTAGCCCCAACTACGTCCGCATCGCCGACGGCTCCACCGTCGAGCCCGGCGGCTCGGTCAGCGGTGACTTCCAGATCCTCCTGACCGCCTCGGACAACGCCTCCGTGATGCTGGTCCAGGGCACCTTCGACGTCGAGAAGCTCCGCGAGGATCGCTGGAGCTACGGCATCCTGGAGGACGAGCTGGTCGAGCGGAACGACACCGTGGTCTGCGGTCAGAGCGCCAGCGCCGAGTAGTTGAGAGGGGGCAAGTCAGGCGCTTTCATCTGACTTGCCTTTTTTCTCTTGACGGGCGGCGATCACCTCCCTATACTGTATTCAAGAAAAGCGAGGGAGACCTCGCGAGGTTCTGGCCGGGACCTCCTCCACGTCATACCGAGTGCGTCCCCCCCCCCCACATTCGGTATCGAGGAGGCCCGGCCTTTTCTTTTCCAGGAAACTGGATTGCCCCATTGAGGGCCTAAACCACCCTTCGGGGTGGTTTTTTTTTGCCTGTGGCAAAGCCCCGCGCCGGAGTCAGCCGGCCGACGGACCCTTCGGCGAGCCCGCCGGCGAACCAGCCGGCGAACCAGTGTCCTCGTCGGGGGCCTTGAGGACGAGGACGATCTTGTGGTCTCCCGGCCCGAGCGGTTTGCCCCGAAAGTCGCCGTCACAACGGAGCATCTTCCACCCGGCCTGCTCCACGAGCCCCAGGATCTCCGCCGGGTACCACATGCGCATCGGCACCTGGACCACCTGCCGGCGCCCGTCGGCGCGCTCGTAGTGGTAGCGGACGTGGTTGATCTGGGTGATCGGGTCGTACCAGCCGTTCTCCCAGGTCTTGAGGCGGCCGCCCGCAGGGTCGGGGAAGTGCCGCAGCTCGTGGACCCCGTCGCGGTCGCGCTCGAAGAACGCGGGGTTGGGGACCAGCATGTCCAGCGCGAAGCGGCCGCCCGGGAGCAGGCGGGCCTTGACCTGGTCGAAGAGCCGCAGCACATCGCGCCAGGAGTAGACGTGGTGGATGGTGTTGAAGGGGAGCACCACCAGGGGGACCAGGTCCAGCTCGGGGAGCTCCAGGAAGCTGCTCTGGATGCGCTCCACGCGGTCGCTGGCGCCCAGGCTGAGCACGCGCTGTCCCAGGCGCTCCAGCATCTGCGGGGAGAGATCCACGGCGTGGACGAACGCGCCGGCGCTCAGCATGGCCTCGGTGACCCGTCCGGTGCCGGCTCCCAGCTCCAGCACGCGCCCCGCTGAGCGGGCGAGGGCGGCGTAGAAGGAGAGGTCCTCGTCCAGCGCCGCGTACTCCAGGTCGTAGAGTTCGGGCTGGCGGTAGAAGTCGTCGCGGTAGCTGGACATGGGGCGAAGGCTACAACGGGAGGGCGCGCAGCGAACTGGCACGCGGCTTGCTGTCCGCGCAGGCAAGGCTCGGAGCTTCACGCCGAGCACGCTATCGTGGGGATCCCCGCTCCCCGCGCCGCGTAGTCCCCTACGCACTGCCACCCTGCCTTCCCAGGTCCTGCATGTCTTCCGCCTCCCTGTTCGTGATCCTGCCTCCCTCCGCTGCTGCGCTGGCCGACAAGGTCCTCGCCGTCGGAGCCACCCCCGTCCTCGACCTCAGCGAGGGGGGAGAGGTGGTGGGGGATTGGCCGCAGGGGGCCTGGGCCCGCCTCAACCCCGGGCAGTCCGCACCCCACGCCGCAGGACTCGTGTTCACCGGCGAGGACACGCTGGTGGAGGGCACCCCCTGCTGGCTGGAGGTGCTGGAGCCCACCGCGGTGCCCGAGGGCTTCGCGGGGGTGTTCCTGCGTGGCTCTGAGGCCGGTGGTCGCGTCGGCGCGCGCGAGGGCCTGGCCATGCTCGCCGAGCAGGAGGGCGCGTGCATCCTGGACGCCGGCGTGGGGCCGGACACCGCGGCCGCCGCGGTCGCGCTGGGTGCGCAAGGTGTTGTGCTTCGGGAGCAGCTCTACGGATTCGACGGCGTGGTGGGGCCGCACCTGCGGGAGCAGGCCCGCAAGGCCGGTGACCTGTCCAGCCGCGTGGTGGAGGGTGTCCGCATCACGGCGTCCTCGCTGTCACCCGTGGTTCGCAGGTTGGCGGAGGGGGAGGCCCCCGAGACGGTGTGGGCGGATTGGTGCAGCGCCGATGACCACCTCGCCGCCGCCTGGCCTGCCGGTCAGGGGCTCGCCCTCGCGGGGGAGCTGGTCGCCCGCTACCACAGCCTGAGCGACTGCGTGCGCGCCACCCAGCTCGCCATGGAGCAGGCCCGCAGCCGCGCCGCCCAGGCCCGCCCCTGGACGCTCGGGGGGGAGATTGGTCGTAGCCTCAGCGCCCTTCGCGCCGCCAACGGGAAGGCCGTCATCGCCCACGCCGGCGGCAGCGTCGGCAGCGCGGTCCTCTGGCAGCTCGCCGCCTGGGAGGGCCAGCCCATCGCCGGTGATCCCCTGGTCGCCGCCATGGCGGTCGGACAGCCCGTTGAGGCCGCCGTCGAGGCCATCGAGGCCGCCCGCGCCGAGTTCGCCGACGCTCTGCCCCCCGAGCCGGTCGCCCCCGCCGCCCCCGAGGCCGCCCCCGCGCTGGACATCGAGGTCCCCGAGCGGGAGGGCCCCGCGCCTAGCCAGGAGCTGATCGCCGTCGTGGGCCTGGGCGCTGTCCTGCCGGATGCCCCCAACGTCAAGGCCTTCTGGGAGAACCTCCAGGCCGGCCGAAACAGCATCACCGAGGTCACCCCCGACCGCTGGGACCCCGAGCTCTTCTGGGTCTCCGAGCGGGGCATCCCCGACAGCACCTACTCCAAGATCGGCGGCTGGGTGCGGGACCTGCCCTTCAAGGCGCGGGAGTTCCGCATCCCGCCCAAGATGGCCAGCTTCATCGACGATGTGCAGAAGATGGCCCTGGTGGCCGTCGGCGAGGCTCTGGAGGACGCCGGGATCACCAAGGACTCCAAGGTCGATCGCTCCCGCATCGCCGTCATCCTGGGCAACGCCATGGGCGGCAACGCCGCGCGCGATGCCTCCAGCCTGCGCATCCACATCGCGACCGTGCGGGAGCAGCTCAAGGCGACCCCGGAAGTCCAGGCCATGCCCAAGGCCCAGCAGGACGCCATCCTGGACGCCTTCGAGGCCAGCTTCAAGGAGGCCCTGCCCCCCATCACCGAGGACTCCATGCCCGGTGAGCTCTCCAACGTCGTGGCCGGTCGCGTGACCAACGCCTTCGACCTGGGCGGCCCCAACTACACCGTGGACGCTGCCTGCGCGAGCTCCATGGCCGCCATCCACGCCGCCATGAAGGGCCTGCAGGATGGCGACTTCGACGTGGCGGTCACCGGCGGCTCCGACCGCTCCATGGACCCGCCCACCTACGCCAAGTTCTCCGCCATCGGGGCCCTGTCCCACGACCGGAGCTCCCCCTTCGACAAGGGCGCCAACGGCTTCGTCATGGGCGAGGGCGCCGGCGTCCTGGTGCTCAAGCGGCTGAGCGACGCCGAGCGTGACGGGGACCGCATCTACGCCGTGATCCGCGGCATGGGCGCCAGCTCCGACGGCAAGGGCAAGGGCATCACCGCCCCCAACATCGAGGGCCAGCGCCGCGCCCTGCGTCGCGCCTACGCCGACGCCGCCGTGGATCCCGTCGAGGTCGACCTGCTGGAGTGCCACGGCACCTCCACCGTGGTCGGCGACAAGATCGAGGTCACCGCGCTCTCCGACGTCATCGGTAGCGGTCGCCGCGGGGCCCGCGGTCCCATCCGCATCGGCTCCGTCAAGTCCCAGATCGGCCACCTCAAGTCCGCCGCCGGCGCCGCGTCCATGATCAAGGTCGCCCTGGCGCTCCACAACAAGGTCCTGCCCCCCTCCATCAACTTCAAGGAGGGCCGCGCCGACCTGCCCATGGACGCCGTGCCCCTGCAGGTCCAGACCCACGCCGAGCCCTGGGAGACCCGCGGCTGGTCCCGCATGGCGGGCGTCTCCGCCTTCGGGTTTGGAGGGACCAACTTCCACGCCGTGCTGGAGGAGTACACCCCCTCGGACAGTGCGGCCCGCGCGCCCGTGAGCACCCCGTCCACCGTCGAGGTCATCGAGCGGCCTCTGCCCCAGGGCATCTGGGCCACCTCCGCCCGGGACCTGACCGGCCTGCTGGCCAACCTGGACCGCATCGAGCGCGGCGAGGACGCCCCCTGGAACCCCAGCCTGCCCCTGCGCGTGGCCGCCGCCGCCGACTCCCTGGAGGAGCGCAAGCAGCAGATCGCCAAGATCCGCAAGGCCGCCGACAAGGGCCGCGGCTGGGACATCCTGCGCATGCGCTCCATCCACGTGGAGGACACCCCGGCCAACGGCAAGCTGGCCTTCGTGTTCACCGGCCAGGGCAGCCAGTACCTGGGCATGGGCCTGGATCTCTTCGAGCCCTACCCCCTGGTCAAGGCCACCTTCGAGGAGGCCGACCAGGTCATCTCCCCCGAGATCGGCCGGTCCATCATGGACTACATCGTCGGCATCGACCCCGACGACAAGGACGCCTCCTTCAACGCCCTGCGGGCCACCGAGATCGCCCAGCCCGCCACCCTGACCCTGGACATCGCCCTGCTGCGGGTGCTCTCCGGCCACGGCGTGTTCCCCGACATGGTCGCCGGGCACAGCCTGGGTGAGTACGGCGCGCTGGTCGCCGCCGGCGTCACCGACTTCTGGGGCTCGCTCCAGGCGGTCACCGCCCGCGGCCGCGAGATGGCCTGCATCCAGCTCGATGACCCCGGCGCGATGGCCGGCGTGGCCGCCTCCTCCGAGGTGGTCGACGAGGTCCTGGCCGAGATCGACGGCTACGTCATCGCCGCCAACAAGAACTCCCCCAAGCAGACCGTCATCGCCGGCGCGACCCTCGCGGTCGAGGCCGCCAGCGAGATCTTCCGCAGCCGGAACATCACCGTCATCCCCCTGCCGGTGTCCCACGCCTTCCACTCGGCCATCGTCGCCCCTGCATCCGAGCCCCTCAAGCGGGTGCTGGAGCGCAGCAACATCGTGCCGCCCAGCCGCCCCATCACGTCCAACGTGACCTCGCGCTGGTACCCCGAGACCAGCGAGGAGATCATCGACCTGCTCTCCAAGCAGGTGGCCGCGCCTGTGGAGTGGGTCAACCAGGTCGAGCGCATGTACGCCGAGGGCGCCCGCATCTTCGTCGAGATCGGCCCCAAGCGCGCCCTGGCGGGGATGATCTCCACCATCCTCAAGGGCCGCCCCCACCGCGTGCTCAACACCAACCACCCCAAGGTGGGCGGCGCCCGCTCCTTCCGGGACGCCGTGGCCGGTCTGGTCGCCATGGGCTTCCCCGTCAAGCAGGACCCCGGCACCCAGGTGGTCGACCTGCTGCAGCCCCCCGGTGAGCGCTTCGCCACCAGCGAGGCCATCGCCAAGGCCATGGCCACCCCCGCCCAGCCCGCGGGCGAGCTGCAGGCCACCCCCTACGTGATCGAGGCCGTCTACAAGGCCGTCGCCGACCGCGCTGGCGTGGAGCCCGCCGGCCTGGAGCCCGACCTGGAGCTCGAGGCAGACCTGGGCATCGACACGGTGCGTCAGGCCGAGCTGGTCGCCCAGCTCCGTCAGGACTTCAAGCTGGAGCGCGAGGCGGGCTTCCTTCTCTCCGACCACCCCAGCCTGCGCGATCTGGTGCACTACTTCGCCGGCCGCCTGGGGCAGTTCGAGCCCCGCTGGGACCGCAGCGCGCCCGCCGTCGCCACCCAGCCCCGAGGCCCCGTCAGCCAGCCCGCAGCCGCGCCCAAGGCCCCCGTCCAGCAGCGCAGCATCGCCACCCAGCCCGCCGCCAGCGTGTCCTCGCCGGTGGATGACAGCGCACAGATGGTCCAGGACTTCCTGGTCCAGGCGGCGCAGATGGGTATTCAGGGCGCCGACGCGCAGGCCTTCGCCCAAAGCATGCTGCCGATGGTGCAGAAGCTCCTGGACGCCAGCTTCCAGGCCGCCCGCCGGCTCATGCCCCCCGCCCCCGTCCAGCAGGCCGCACAGATCGCTGCGGGTCAGAGCGCTCAGGTGGCGCTCGGGGGAGACGTGATCCACCGCCCCCGCATCGTGTGCAGCGGCGCCTCTGTCGGGCTCCCTGGCGGGACCGAGGTGTTCAGCGAGGACAACGTCCACAGCGTGCTCCGCGGCGACAACCGGATCGACCCCGTGCCCCAGCACGTCCGGGAGGCCTTCCTGGACAAGGGCATCGTGCGCGTCTTCAAGGACGCCAGCGGCCAGGGAAGCTTCGAGCCCGTCGAGCGGGAGGACCAGGTCATCCGCCTGGCCGGCCAGGCCCAGCACTTCGATCTGTCGGAGTGGGGCGTCAGCCCGCGCATCATCAAGGCCTTCGACCGCGCCACCCAGCTCGCCATCGCCGCCGGCTACGAGGCCCTGCGCGACGCCGGCATCCCTCTGGTCCGCACCTACCGCGAGACCACCAAGGGCAGCTCCGTCGCCACCGGCTGGGCCCTGCCCGAGTCCATGCGCGATGACACCGGCATCATTTTCGCCTCGGCCTTCCCCGGCCTGAACCGCATGGCCGAGAAGCTCACCGGCGGCGGCCTGGACGACGAGGGGCACTTCGATCGCCGCTTCCTGCTGCAGGTCCTGTCCATGGGCCACTCGCAGTTCGCGCAGCTCATCGGGGCCCGCGGGCCCAACACCCAGATCAACTCCGCCTGCTCCAGCACCACCCAGGCCGTCGGCATCGCCGAGGACTGGATCACCCTGGGCCGCTGCCGCCGCGTCATCGTGGTGGGCGCCGACGACGTGACCACCCCCGACCTGCTCGAGTGGCTGGGCTCCGGCTTCCTGGCCGCGGGCGCCGCGACCACCGAGGACAAGGTGGAGAACGCCGCGCTGCCCTTCGACCGCCGCCGCCACGGGATGATCCTGGGCATGGGCGCCGTGGGCCTCATCATCGAGCGCCAGGAGGACACCGCCGCCCGCGGGCTGGTCCCCGTGGCCGAGCTGGTGGGCTCCGTCAGCGTGAACTCCGCGTTCCACGGCACCCGCCTGGACGTGAACCACATCTCCGGCGTCATGAGCGAGCTGGTGCGCAAGGGCGCCGCCCGCGAGGGCATCAGCCCCGAGGAGATGGGCCGCCGCACGCTGTTCATGTCCCACGAGACCTACACCCCCGCGCGGGGTGGCTCCGCCGCCGCCGAGATCGCCGCCATCCGGGCCTCCTACGGCGCGGGCGCGGACTCGGTGCTGGTCACCAACACCAAGGGCCTGACCGGCCACCCGATGGGCGCCTCCATCGAGGACGCCGTGGCCATCAAGGCTCTGCAGTACCAGCAGACCCCGGCCATCCCCAACCTGCGGGATCCCGACCCCGAGCTGGGCAACCTCAACCTGTCCACCGGCGGCAAGCACCAGGCCACCTACGCCCTGCGCCTGGCCGCCGGCTTCGGCTCCCAGCTCGCCCTGGGCCTCTGGAAGCAGGCCGCCATCGGGGACCAGCGCATCAGCGACGCCGCCCTGAACCAGCGCTGGCTCAGCGAGATCACCGGCATGGACAGCGTGGAGCTGGTCGTCGAGGAGCGCACCCTGCGTGCCCGTGAGGGCGCCCAGAGCGCCAGCCCCAAGCCCGTGACCCAAGCGGCCCCCGCAGCCGCCCCGGTCGCTGCACAGGCGGTCGACGGCACCGCCATCCTGGAGCACCTGCTCGCCGTCATCGGTGAGAAGACCGGCTACGGCCGCGAGGACCTGGACCCCGAGTACGAGCTCGAGGCCGACCTGGGCATCGACACGGTCAAGCAGGCGGAGATCTTCTCCGAGGTGCGGGACCACTACGGCATCGCGCGCGACGACAACTTCTCGCTGGCCGACTACCCGACCGTCAAGGCCCTGGCCGGCTGGCTGACCGAGCAGGTCGGCGCCAGTGGGACCTCGCCGGCGCCGCAGAGTGTCGAGGAGCCCGCGGGCCAGGGTGTGGTGGAGGTGCAGGAGGCCCCCCCGCAGAGCACCGCAGCCGCCTCCTCCGCAGACCCCCAGGCCGTGCTGGACCACCTGCTGGCCGTCATCGGCGAGAAGACCGGGTACGAGCGCGAGGACCTGGACCCCGAGTACGAGCTCGAGGCCGACCTGGGCATCGACACGGTCAAGCAGGCGGAGATCTTCTCCGAGGTGCGGGACCACTACGGCATCGCGCGCGACGACAGCTTCTCGCTGGCCGACTACCCGACCGTCAAGGCCCTGGCCGGCTGGCTGACCGAGCAGATGGGTGCCCAGGGAGGAGCGGCTTCCGTGGCCCCCGAGGCTCCCGCCCCCACCACTGCACCTGCGTCCGCCCCCACACCCGCTCAGGCGCCGGCTGCCGCCGCCGTGTCCGCAGACGAGGTGCTGTCGCATCTGATCGACGTCATCGGCGAGAAAACCGGGTACGAGCGCGAGGACCTGGACCCCGACTACGAGCTCGAGGCCGACCTGGGCATCGACACGGTCAAGCAGGCGGAGATCTTCTCCGAGGTGCGTGAGCACTACGGCGTCGAGCGCGACGACTCCTTCTCGCTGGCCGACTACGCGACCATCCGGGCGCTGGCTGGCTGGATGGCCGAGCAGATGGCCAAGGGCCCCGCCGCCCCCGTCGCGGCACCCGCTGTCGAGGCACCCACTGCCGAGGCGCCCGCTGTCGAGGCGCCCGCCGCTCCCGAGCCCGCCGCCGAGTCCGGCGCGGCCCCGGTCACCCGCTCCGCCGAGGTCCTGGAGACCCTGCTGGCCGTGATCTCCGAGAAGACCGGCTACGAGCGCGAGGACCTGGACCTGGACTACGAGCTCGAGGCCGACCTGGGCATCGACACGGTCAAGCAGGCGGAGATCTTCTCCGAGGTGCGCGACCACTTTGGCGTCGAGCGCGACGACTCCTTCTCCCTGGCCGACTACGCGACCATCGGCGCGCTGGCTGGCTGGCTGGGGGAGCGCGTGTCCGCGGACGCCGCCCCCGTGAGCGCCGAGCCCGCAGCCGCTGAGCCCTCCGTCGAGGAGGACGCCAGCGATCCCCTGTCCGAGCTGCCCCCCACCTTCTGGATCCGGCGCCCCGTGCGCCTGCCCCGCCCCCTGAACCTGGAGGGCTCCCTGCAGGGCCGCGTGGTGCGGGTGCTGGGAGACGGCCCCGTCGCCGAGGCGATGGTGGAGGCCCTGGCCGAGCGCGGCGCGAGCACCGAGGGTGAGCCCGATGCAGTGGTCGATGTCGCCGGCGACGTGTTCTCCACCTTCCGGGTGGCCCAGGAGCACGTGGAGACCGCCGTCCGCGACTGGATCTGCCTGACCATGATGGGGGAGCTGGACGGGATGACCCCCGACCAGGCCTTCTTCGACGGCTCGCGCGCTGGCTTCACCAAGGCCCTGGGCCGGGAGTGGGAGGACTGCAGCGCCCGCGTGGTGGACGTGTCCCCGCAGCTTGAGCCCGAGCGCATCGCCGAGCTGCTCTGCCAGGAGCTGGCCGCCCACGACGGCACCGTCGAGTGCTTCCACGGCTACGACGGCACCCGCACGGTGATCGAGCTGGCCATCGAGGAGCACCCGCCCGCCCTGCAGCGCCCCAACGACAACCAGGTCGTGCTGGTCACCGGTGGTGGCCGCGGCGTCACCTCCCGGGTGGCCGTGGAGTTCGCCCGCCGCAGCCCGGCGACCCTGGTGCTGGTCGGTCGCTCCCCCGCGGGCACCGAGCCCCTGGACGAGAAGGCCGAGAAGGACCGGATCCGCGCCGAGCTCAAGGAGGCCGGTGAGCGCGCCACCCCCGCCCAGATCGAGCGCCAGCTCCACAAGCTGCGCAAGGCCGAGGAGATCCGCCAGACCCTGGAGGAGCTGCGTGGCCTGGGCGCCACCGCCGAGTACCGCACCTGCGACATGGCCGACGTGCAGTCGCTGCGGGACCTGGTGGGCTCCGTGAAGGCCGACTACGGCCGCATCGACGGCGTGATCCACGGCGCCGGTGTCGAGGAGAGCCGCCTGATCCAGGACAAGGACGAGGCCGCCTTCCACCGCGTCTTCGACGGCAAGGCCGTGGGCGGACTGACCCTGGTCGAGGCCATCGAGGAGGGCACCTGGCTGCTGTCCATGGGCTCCGTCGCGGGCCGCTTCGGCAACCAGGGGCAGGTGGACTACTCCGCCGCGAACGAGGCGCTGGCCCAGATCTGCCTGAGCCGCCCCCGCTCCCTGCACGTGGACTGGACCGCCTGGGGCGACGTCGGCATGGCCGTGCGCGGTGGCATGCAGAACCTGCTGGAGGCCCGCGGCGTCGAGCTGCTCCCGGCCCACGCAGGCGCCGCGCTGGCCGTCGACCTCATCGCCGCTGGCGTCGAGGGCGAGGTCGTGGTCGCTGGCAAGCTGGGCGGCCTGAACCCCAGCCCCAACCACCCCCTGCTGGACAGCGTCGAGCACGAGGGCCCCGTGGTGGTCGCCCGCTACAGCCTGGACCAGGACCGGGACCCCTGGATCCTGGACCACGCCATCGACAAGGTGCCCGTGCTGCCCGGCGTCATGGGCTTGGAGCTGATGGCCGCCGCCGCCAGCCTGGCCCGCCCCGGTCTGGCCTACGTCGGCGTCGAGGACGTGCAGTTCAGCAAGCCCGTGAAGCTCTACCGCGGCCAGGGCTGCGACCTGGAGCTGCGCGCCGAGCCCACCCCCGACGGCCGGGTCCGCTGCGAGCTCTACTCCGAGCGCGTGAACAAGGCCGGCAAGACCCTGCGCACCCACCATTTTTCGGCCACTGTGCGCCTGGAGGGCAAGCCCGAGCTGGCCCCCATGCCGCCCGCCTTCTTCCCCGAGGAGCCCATCGGCCGCGGCGAGATCTACCGCCGCTTCTTCCATGGTCCGGCCTTCCAGGTCCTCCGCGGGGCCGAGGCAGTCACCCGCGATGGCCTGAGCGCCACCGCCCGGGTCGAGCACTCCTACATCGCGCAGGGGCTCATCACCTCTCCGCTGGCCCTGGAGGCTGCCTTCCAGGCCGCCGGACTCCACGCCATGGTCGCCGAGGGCAGCCTGGCCCTCCCCGCTTCTGTGGAGACGGTCTGGATGGCTCGGACTGTTCGGGACGGGGAAGACCTCACCATCACCGCTCAGCTCCGTCCGGACGGCGCGTACGACGTCGATCTCGACGGCGAGGACGGGCGTCTGATGTCGGTGCGCGGCTTCCGCATGGTGGAGAAGGGCCCCCTGCCCGAGCGCGACCGCTTCCAGGAGCCCGAGGACGGCTGGGAGGAGTCCGCGTTCGGCGAGGCCGTGGTGGTGCGCCCGAGCTCCGGTGGGGCCGACGCCTGCCTGCGCAGCGCCCAGGTCGGCGAAGATCCCAGCCCCTGGCTGAGCGAGGCGGAGCTGGCCGAGCTGCAGGCGCGCGGGACCCCCAAGCGGCAGGCGGACCGCATCGCGGGACGCATCGCCGCGAAGCGGGCGCTGGTCGACCTGACGGGTGCCTCGCCGATGGACATCCGTATTCAGAGCCTGGAGAGCGGTGAGCCCCAGGTGGTGGTACACGGTGTGCGGGGGCCCCGGGTCTCCATCTCCCACTCCGCAGGACACGCGGTGGCCCTCGCGACCCAGCAGGGGCGGGTCGGTGTGGACCTTGAGCAGGTCGAAGCGCGCCACCCGGCCTTCCTGGAGGAGTGGTTCTCGGAGAACGAGCGTTCGCTTTTGGCGGACGACCCGCGGGCCGTCACGGTCGCCTGGTCCGCCAAGGAGGCTGTGCTCAAGGCGCTGGGCCGCGGGATGGCCTTGAACCCCCGCGAGGTGCAGGTTTGTGGCATCGAGCAGGACCGCGTGCAGGTGCGCCTGCGGGGCCAGGTCGCCAGCGCACACCGGGAGCTGGGGGGCGCTCCGGTGGAGATCCAGGTCGAGGATCGCGCAGAAGGGGTTCTGGTCGTGGCTCGCTTTGCGGCATGATCAGGTCCTCAGGTGAGGACCTTGCGTGAGCGAGACACTGCGAGAGCTGAAAGAGGACATCCGCGTCATCCGCATCGAGAGCCTGGAGGAGGCCACCCCATTTCGGGCCTCCTTCGTCGGTGCCTACCAGACGGTGTGGACCGCGCCGCCCTACCGGGAGGTCTTCTACCCCTATGAGGCCGAGGGCGTGCTCCGGCGCACCCTGGAGACCCCCAACAACACCGCGCTGCTGGCCGTGCGCGGGCAGACCCAGGTCGTCGGCTTTGGGTTCGCTGTCCCGATGTCCTCCCGTCCGGACGTCGCCCGGCAGGTGCAGGGGCTGCTGCCCATCCCGCACAGCGTCTACTTCGCCGAGCTGGGGGTGCTCCCGCGCTACCGCGGCCTGGGGCTGGGGCGGGTGCTCGTCCAGGAGCGGCTGAACGCCGTGGATCGGCAGCGCTACTCCCACGTGGTCCTGCGTACGTCCGCCACCAAGGGGCCCGGGTACCAGATCTACAGCGAGCTGGGCTTCCACGAGATCGGGGTCTACATGGAGGTCAACTCCCGCCGGCTGGACGGCAATGTCACCACCGATCGCCGCATGCTGCTCTCGCGGGTCCTGGAGGCGGACGCCGACTGAAGGGGGTATGCCACTGGCGTGACCGATCCCTTGCCCCCCCTGGAGCTCACCGAGGCGGTCCTGGAGGCCTTCGAGCACCAGGCCACCCCCATGTGGGTCTTCGACTTCCAGGAGTTCACCCATCCGTGGGCGAACGTGGCGGGGCGCGCCTTCTTCATGAGCCCGAGCCTGGCGGAGTTCCGCGCGCGGGGCCTGGGGACCCCCTCCATCCAGGTCCGGGCCGAGACCGCGCAGCTCGGGGAGCGGATGAGGAGGGGAGAGCGCTTTCAGCACGTCCACACCTTCACCCCTCGGGGCGTGCGGAAGCAGGCGCGGGTCTCGGTGCGACCCGCTCGCTGGCAGGGGCGGCTTGTGGCCTTCGTCGAGGCATGGCCGGCCACCTCCGGGGTGGCGACCGACACGGTGCAGCCCCCAAACCACTGGGCGTGGTCCTCCCGACTGCTGATGCTGGTGGAGCCCGATGGCCGGATCTCGGAGCTGAACCCCGCCGCCAAGGACCTGCTGGGAGAGCTCCAGGACATCGCCGAGCTCAGCGCGGATCCCCAGGACCTGGACTTCATCCTGCGGCCCCTCCCCGCTGGCCAGACCTCCCGGCGGCTGGTGCGCTCCGAGGCCCTGGATAGCTGGCTGGAGCTGGATCTGAGCTGGGTACAGGATCCCGTGACGGGCAAGCGGCGGCTGCTGGTCGAGGGCCGCGACGTGGGCCTGGATGTCGCCCGGCGCGAGGCCATGGAGTCCTCGCTGACCTTCCTCCGCAACGTGCTGGACTCCCTCCCGCTGCCCACCATCGTGCTGGACAGCTCGCTGCGGGTGCTGATGGCCAACCGCAGCACCTCCGAGTACTCCGGGCGCCCCAGCAGCGCCGCCGTGGGCCTGGAGATCTGGGACTTCATGTCGCCGGATGAGGCCGAGGTCCTCCGCAGCCTGGGCCCCGAGGTGCTGGGCTTCGGCCAGCCCCATGACACCGAGGCCTGGTGGACCTTTCCGGTGGGCCGCCGCTACTTCGCCAGCAGCACCACCCGGATCAACATCGCGGGCAGCCCGCACCTGATCATCGTGGGCACCGACCTGACCAAGCTCAAGGAGCACAGCCAGGAGCTGGAGGAGGCCCGGGCCCACGCAGAGGCCGCCTCCCGCGCCAAGTCCGAGTTCCTGGCCAGCGTCACCCACGAGCTGCGCACCCCCCTCAACGGCGTCCTGGGCGTCGCCGAGATCGCGTCCGGCTCCGACGACCTCAGCGAGATCCACGAGCTCCTGGGCCACATCCAACACGCCGGCCAGAGCCTGCTCCGCCTGATCGACGACCTGCTGCTCTATGCCCGGCTGGGCAGCGACCGCCTGCAGATCGCCCGCGGCTCCGTCCCCACCGGCCCCTTCTTCGAGCAGCTCCGCCTGCTCCACCAGCAGACCGCCAGCCAGGCCGGCCTCACGCTGCGCCTTGAGCTGGATCCGGAGCTGCCCGAGCACATCTGTCTGGACGAAGTCCGGGTGCGGCAGGTGATCCAGAACCTGCTCTCCAACGCCATCAAGTTCAGCGGGCGGGGCGAGGTCGTCCTGCGCGCGCAGTGCATCAAGCCCAGCACCCTGCGCATCTCCGTCCAGGACGAGGGGATCGGCATCGACCCCGGGCAGCTCCCTCAGCTCTTCGAGGCCTTCACCCAGGCGGACGCGAGCATCTCCAAGCGCTTCGGCGGCACGGGGCTGGGCCTGGCCGTCACCAAGCGCCTCGTTCAGGCCATGGAGGGCGAGATCCACGTGCAGAGTCAGGTGGGAGAGGGGAGCCTGTTTGTGGTCGACATCCCGGCCCACCCCTCTGGCCCCCCGGCTCCGCCTCCCAGCAGCACCCTCGGGCCATGCGAGGTGCTCGTCGTCGAGGACAACCCGGTCAACCGCCTGGTCGCCACCCGCTTCCTGGAGAGCCGGGGGCACAGCGTGCGCGCGGTGGAGAGCGGTGAGTTCGCCGTGCAGGCCGTGCAGGACCAGGCGCCGGACCTGGTGCTGCTGGACCTGCACATGCCGGGCATGGACGGCTACCAGACCGCCCAGGCGCTGCTGGAGTTGTCGCCGGGGCTGCCCATCATGGCCATGACGGCCGATCTGCGGCCCGAGTCCCGGGCAGCTTGTTACGACGCCGGCATGACTGGATACATCACCAAGCCCCTGAGCGCGGAAGAGCTGCAGCACGCGCTGGAGGTCCTGCAGGACGGGTCCCCGTGACCCTGCTGCTGTTCCTGGCCTGCAGCTCCTGCGGGGTGCACCCCACCCCCGTCGTGCAGGAGGCGCCCACCGTCAAGGCGCCCGCCGACGCACCGCCGCTGCTCCTGGTCCTGAGCCTGGACACCACCCGGGCCGACGCGCTCGGGCTCTACGGCGGCCCGGACGAGGCGTCCCCCAACCTGGACGCGCTGGCGGAGCAGGGCGTGGTGTTCGACTGGGCCTTCTCCCACACGTCCACCACCCTCAACAGCCACAGCTCCCTGTGGTCTGGGCTGGACCCCCACGGGCACGGCGTGCCCCGCAACGGCTTCGTGCTCAGCCCCGCGATCGACACCGTGCCCGAGCGGCTGCATGACGCCGGCTGGGACACCCTGGCGGTGGTGGCGGCCAGCGCCGTGGACCGCAGCACCAACCTGCAGTCCGGCTTCCGCATCTACGACGACAAGCTGGACAACGCCCGCGGCCCGCGCTTTGAGGCCCCGGGCGACGCGGTGACCGAGCGCGCGCTGGCCCTGGTGGATCAGCGGGACACCGAGCGCCCCCTGCTGCTCTGGGTGCACTACTACGACGCGCACAGCCCCTACGAGGCCGCCCCCGAGTGGAACGCCCCCTTCGTGGACCCCGACTATGTGGCCCCTTGGGGGGACAACGCGCTGCAGTTTGTCGCGGACGGCGTGCGCAAGGGGGACCTGGATCCCGCCGCGCTGGAGCACCTGCGCGCCCTGTATCAGGGCGAAGTGCGCTTCATGGACCACCAGATCGGGCTGCTCCTGGAGGGGCTCGCGGAGCGCGGCCTGCTGGAGGATGGCTACGTGGTGGTCGTTGCGGACCACGGTGAGATGTTCGGCGAGGAGCGCAGCAGCCCCGTGGGCCATGGCCCGGACATCGACCTCGCCATCACCCACATCCCCAGCTTTGTGGTGGGCCTGGGAGAGCAGGCGTTGGTCCCCGCGCGGGTTGAGCAGCCTGTGGCCCTCTCCGACATCGGCAGCACGCTGGTGTCCCTGGCCGGGCTGGATGCGCCCCTGGGCGCCGGTAGGGACCTGAGCCCCCTGCTGCAGGGGAGCGAGACCCCCAGCGCGCCCATCTTCCTGGAGGCCAGCAGCCCCTGGGGCAAGGAGGGCCCCGCGTGGAACAACAGCGAGACCGAGCGCGGGGTGGTGGACCGGGGGGCGGTCTACGTGCGCAACCCCTGGCAGGGCACCCAGGACCTCTACGCCCTGGAGGCTGAGCAGCCGGAGCTCGACGACGACAAGCGGCGGCAGGCGCTGCGGCGCTCGCTGGCGGAGTGGGACGACCAGGCGCCCCCCTTTGTGGAGGAGGACATGAGCCCCGCCGTGCGGGAGGCGCTGCAGGCGCTGGGGTATCTGGAGTAGGCCGCGGGTTCGCTCGGCCGGATGCGCTTCGTCCAGCCTCAAGGGCTCAGAGCAGCACACCCTGGAACACATCTCCTACAGACCCGGGGTCCTCTCCCCCCAGCGCCATCAGGGTCGCCCCGATGTGCTGGGGGCTCAGGAGCACGCCATTGTCGCTGGTCTCGCCGGTCTCGAGCGCCAGCTTGCGGCCCTTGCCCTCGGCGTCCAGGCCTCCATACAGGCCCGGGCGGATCCCATCGCCCCAGAGCATCAGCGAGGTGTAGGTCCAGTGGTCCTTGCCGCCCCAGGTGTTCAGCATGGGGTGGCGGCCCATCTCGCTGGCGACCACCACCACCAGGCGATCCGACACAGAGGGCCAGGACTCCCGCAGCTCGCCCAGGGCCACCAGCACCTCGAAGAGATCCTGGAAGTTGTCCGACTGGCGGTAGTGGAGCTGGTGGGTGTCCCAGCCCTGGTCGCACCAGCCCTGGTGGCGCAGCATCCCGCAGCGGCTCAGCCCCGCGTCGAAGCAGGTGAACAGCGTCTCCAGGTCCGTGGGGTAGTCCCGCGTGCACCCCGGCTGCCCCACCCCCAGGCTGAGCCCCTGGGCCTGCGTCTGCTCCTGCAGCAGGGAGAGGGCCTGCAGGCTGTCGTGGTGAGACTGTGCGAGGTCCGCCATCGCTCCATCGCCCGCCGCTCGGGCCTGGCTGCGGGCGGCCACCAGGGCGTCGATCTCCGCCTCGGTCTCGGCGCTGAACCGTGGCTTTGGACGGTCTGTGTTCGCGGTGATGCTGCCGTCCAGCAGCAGGGGGAGCTGGCCTTCGCTGCCCAGCCGGACCACCCGCTCGGCCTGGTCCCCCGAGAAGGCCGGGCCGTCGATCACCAGGTGGGGCAGGGCGCGCTGCCCGGGGTCTCCGGCCAGCATGGTGGGCCAGTCCGGGGTCAGGGCGTCGCCGGCACCGGTCCACAGGATGCGGGTGCAGCGTTCGTGGGTGATGGAGGGCACCTCCATGCCGTGGATCAGCGCGAGCTCGGAGCCCCAGCGCTCGAAGAACTCGCTCACGGCGGGGCGGCTCAGGCTCTCCACCCAGCGCATGTCGCCGAGCGTGCCCACGCCGCTGCCGTCCTCGGTCCAGGCGCCGGGCACGTCGAACATCGGGTGCAGCGCGACGGCGGGGTCCCAGCCGCCCTCCACGAACAGGAAGAGGAACACCCGGTCATCCGTGCTGGCCGCACGCGCCAGGCGTCCAGGGAGGCCGAAGGTGGCCAGAGATGCCGCGGAGGCTGCCAGGAAATCGCGCCGTCTCATCAGTAGGCCTCGAACGCGGGATCCCGAAGGATCACAGTCAACACGGCGGCGTCGGCGGCGTCCTGACCGTCCCGGGCCAGGACCGCAGCGTGCAGCGCCTCCAACTCATCGAGCTGGGTCTGTGTGGGGTGCTCGGCCAGCAGGCGCCAGTACCAGGCCTCGATCATCAGGCTGCCCTCATAGGCGCCGATCTCCTGGCCAGCGAGCTCGGCCAGCCGCTTGATCACCAGGGTCCGGGTGAGCCCCGGGCGGGCCTGCGGATCCTTGACCTGCTCGCCGTCCACGCCCCCCGCGAGCTGGCGCAGCCCGTACTCGTCGATGTCCATCACGTCGTTTCCGTCTGTGGTCCAGCGGTACCCGGTGGCCTGCGCGATCGCGCTGGACATGAGTTGTGGACTCATCAGGCGGGGGGTCGGGTCTGCGTACTCGGGCGAGCTCAAGAGGGTCTGTATCAGGTGCAGAGCGTAGCCGTCGTAGTCCGCCTCAAAGCGGGCCTGCTCCTGCTCGCTGAGCTCCCGGTGCAGCATCAGCTCCCCAAAGCGCTGCACCGCGCAGCGGTCAAAGCGGGGGTCTGCCGCGATGGCTCGACCCAGGTCTTCGGGGCCGGACACCGGGACGCCGTACCAGGCGGGCTCCACGCCCAGGTAGTCCCTGTACAGCCCCTCGCGCTCCGGGTGGTAGGAGGCGTGCTCCACCTCGGAGTACTCGACCACGTTCCAGAACCCAAAGAGCGCTGCGGCGGCGGGGTCGAGGGCAGCGTGGCAGGTCTTGCACGCGGGATCGTTCCGCACCGCATCCTCCACGTCCTGCGACGCATCCGCGAGGCTGATCGGTCGGGCGAGGACATCGTGACAGACCAACAGCCGGGAGATCGCGCTCACCCGGCGCCGGTTCATGTTGGAGATGTCTGTGTCGTACTTCCACCACAGACCGTTGGTGCTCAGCACCCCCGCGTGCGGCCGGCCGTCCTGGTAGATCGCCGGCACCCACTGCCCGTCCCCAGGCTCCTGCTCCGCCTCCAGGTCCCAGATGGACAGCAGCAGCGCGTTGGCCATGGTGTGCTCGGCGGTCACCACCTGACTCCAGGGCAGGTCCTGGGTGACCACATACGCGGCCAGCCGCAGCGGCTCTTCGCCCACCGCCCGCTCAAAGGGGACCTCGTCGTCCAGGCCGTAGTCAAAGGCTTCGATCGGGAAGGCCTCCACGCGGGTGTGCCACTGCTCTCCGAGCATCAACACCAGCCGCTCCTCGAAGGCCGGCTCCTCGCTCCAGCCCAGGATCGTGGCCTCCAGCGAGTCCGGGTCCGCCTCTACCGCGTCGAGCTCCTGGCTGCTGGGCAGCACGCCGCGCAGGTCCAGGCTCGCCCGGCGCAGCAGCCGAGGGGCGTCCAGGGTGGGGAGCGCGGTCTCTTGGACCTCGGGCTCCGCGCAGGCCAGCAGCCACAGCAACATCAGAGGCCCTCCCAGTCGGGGCTCGCGAGGGGATCGTGCAGGGCGCGCACCAGGGGGCTGGGGTCCACGCAGACCTCTCCCAGTTCCTGGCCCTCAAAGCTCAAGGGCCCGCAGCCGTCGCAGCCCAGGGTCGTGCGGTACCAGCGCTTGTCGGGCCCGCGGATGGCCAGCAGCCCCTGCGCCGGGCAGTCCGCGGCCGTCTCCAGGTCGAAGTCCAGCACGGTCTCCCCCTGGGTGATGCCCCCGTTGAGGGTGCCCGCGTCGCCGGAGACGCTCGCGGCCAGGACCACCGACATGCGCTCGGCGCTGGCGGGATCCCCGTCCCAGAACAGCGAGCCCAGCCAGCGCATGCTGGCGCTCTCGGGGCCCCAACTGATCTCGTAGCCCATGCCCCACTCAAAGCTCTGCCCCTCGGGCGTCTGGATCAGGAAGTCCCCGGCCAGGCTTCGGAACCAGGCGTCGTCGCGCTGCTCGTCCCAGTACTCAGAGACGCCGGCGTAGTACATGCCGGTGTTGGCGTCGCAGCCATAGACCGCGCCATCCTTGATGGCCACGGGGTCCCCAGGGCAGATGCTGTCACCGCGCGCCATCAGCCCCAGGTAGTCCCCGGTCGCCCGGTCGATGCCCGGGAGGGGAGCGCTCAGGGCCGAGGTGAGGGCGTCCTGGGTCTGGGCTGCGGTCCACACCGCCTCGGGCTCGGGGAGACCCTGGGCAGCGGTATCGGGGCCAGTGTCCGCAGGCGAGGACTGGCAAGCGGCGATCAGCAGCAGCACCCCGCCAGTGTAGCGCCCAACCGCGGCCTCCGGGCCCGTCAAGCAGGCCTTTGCGTCAGGGACAGGCCACCTGCTCCGCGTAGACGACCTCCAAGACCGAGCCCGGAGCCGGGGTTTCGTCCAGCTCCAGGGTGTTCGTGGAGGGCACGTAGGCCCAGCCCGTCGCCATGTGCACACCGTCGACCCGCACCAGCAGGGTCTCGGGCACCGGGAGCGCGCTCAGCTCAAAGGACGCGCTCGTCCCGCCATCGGACGCAGCCGCTGCGAGCTGGGTGGGCCAGTCGGAGTCACAGATGCTCAAGTAGAGGCCTCCGGTCGCCAGGCTGGCCTCGTAGGCGCCGGTCATGGCCATGGGAGAGGCCCCCGAATCCATCTTGCAGCCAGAGGGGTAGTCCCCTGCGACCGCGCTGATCCGGACCTGGGAGGGGTCCGCCTTGAGGCCCTGAAAGAAGGAGACGTAGTAGGTGTAGGGGTTCGCGGACTGCTCCGGTTCGTCGCCGATCGCGACCAGGGCCAGGTCGGCGTCCGCCCGAAGGATCCCCTGGTTGCAGCCGCCAGCCGCCAGCTTGTCGGAGCGTAGAGCGGTCGCCATCAGGGTGAAGGGGCGCTCGCTGTTGCGGGAGCCCCCACAGCTCCCGGCCGCCTCGCACACCATGTCGGCGAACAGCGCCGCCCGCTCCGCCACGGTCCTGGTGGGGTCCGCGTAGCGAGGATCGGTGAGCACGCAGCCGTGATCTGCGACCACCGCGGTGACCCGGTAGTCCACGCCGTCCGCATCCAGCGCCGAGAAGAAGGGCGCGATGGTGGCCTCCCAGTCTGTGACCACCGACTTCATCGAAGAGGAGGTGTCCACGGTGAACAGGAAGTCCACCGCCGGCGATGGGGGGACCTGGAAGCGCTCCTCCATCCAGTCCGCCGCGGGGGCCTGGGCGATCAGGGGCACCTGCACCGTGGGGCGCAGCGGGTCGTCGCTCTCCAGGGTCAGAGTGCCCTCCACGCCGCCCTCCCACAGGGGCTGAAAGTCCACCCAGAGCTCCCGCTGCTCGCCGGGCGCCAGGGTCCAGGGGAGCTGGGGGTCCTCCACCGTCAGCCCCAGGCCGCCCCACTCCAGGGAGGTGATCTGCAGCGGCTCCAGGCCAGCGCTCCGCAGGGTCAGGGGCTCGGAGGCGCTGCAGCCCAGCTCGGCGTTCAGGGAGAGCTGCTCAGGCTCCACGCGCAGCTCGGGGGCGGTCGCCGTGCCGCTGAGGGCGACCTGCGCAACCCCGCTGTCTGTGGTCAGGGTCAGCGTGTCCTCGCTGATGCCGGGGTGTGTCGGGAGGTGGGAGACGGACAGGAGCTGGGTGGTGTGCGGCGGGATGGTGGGCGACACGATCTGCCCCACCTCGAAGTCCTCTCCCTCTGTCTCCAGGGCCAGCAGGTTGCAGTCTGCGTCGCCGTGGTTGTCCAGGGACAGGGTCTGTGTGGGAGGCGCGCCGTCCACCCAGGACCACTGCCCAAAGTCCAGGGACTCTGTGCTGAGAGTCAGCGCGCAGCCCGCTGAGGAGTCGCTGGGCAGGTCGAGAACGCCCCTGCAGGCCAGCAGAGAGAGCAGAAACATGGTCACCTTCCGTCTTCACTGTCACCCTTACGCCTGGAGGCTGGCGGGTGTGACACGCTATGCTCAGGGTTCATGAGAGGACCCGATGCTCCTGTTGATCCTGGCCTGCCTTGGCCGCAGCGGTGATGACACAGACACCCCGACACTGGACAGCGCCGGCGAGGACAGTCCGACCGACACCCAAGACACCGGCACCCAGGACACGGGCTCCCCCCAGGTGGATCCGCTGAACCCGGCCCTGGACTGTGCGGCATGGCCCGAGTCCACCGGCTCCGTGAAGACCGTGTCGCCCGGCGATGACCTCCAGGGGATCGTCGCCGCCTTGGAGGAGGGGGACACCCTGCTCTTTGAGGACGGAACCTACTCCCTGAATGGGTCCTATCTGTGGGTGGCTACGCCCAACGTCACGCTGCGCGGGGCCTCTGGGGACGCCAGCAAGGTCATCCTGGACGGCGGCTTCAAGACCACACAGATCCTGACCATCGTGGCCTCCGATGTGTCTGTGAGTGATCTCACCTTCTACCAGGCCTGGACGCACGGCGTGCACGTCACCGGGGGCGGCCACAATGTGCGCCTTCACCGCATCGTCGTGCTGGACCCGGGTGAGCAGGGAATCAAGGTCAACACCACCGGCGAGACCTACGCCGACGACGGGGAGATAAGCTGCAGCCGCGTCGAGATGACCGACAACTCACGGGACAACGCGGTGCGCAACAGCTGCTACACCGGCGGCATCGACATGCACCAGACCCGGGGCTGGGTGATCCGGGACAACGAGATCCGGGGTTTCTGGTGTGAGAGCGGCCTGAGCGAGCACGGCATCCACCTGTGGCGGGCCAACGCGGACAGCCTGATTGTGCGCAACCGGGTGGAGAACTGTGCGCGGGGCATCGGCATCGGGCTGGTGGACAGCCCGGTGAGTGTGCGTGACCACGGGATCGCCGGCTGCGACCAATCGCAGACCTACTACGATGACATCAACGGGGTGATCGTGAACAACCTGGTGCTGGCGGACGACAGCCGGCTGTTCGCGTCCAACTCCGGCTTCGACTCCGGCATCGGGGTGTATCAGGCCTGCAATGCGCGGGTGCTGCACAACACCGTGTGGTCCAGTCAGGCGCCGTACTCCAGCCTGGAGTGGCGCTTTGAGGGGACCAACGCCGAGATCACGAACAACCTGGTGAGCCACAACCTGCGCGAGCGCACCACGGGAACCGGGACGCTCGCCGGCAACCTGGAGTCTGTGGGGAGTGCTCCCTTTGTGAACGCAGCGGCTGGGGAGCTGCACCTGACTGCCGGGTCCACCCCTGTGGACGCTGGGGTGGTCTCGGACGTGCTCTACGACTTCCAGGCGCAAGCGAGGGATGGATCGCCGGATGTGGGGGCGTACGAGCTCTGAGCGCAAGAGCCCCCAGCGTCAGTGCCCCCCGGCCTGTTCACCCCAGAGCTGCTTGAGCCGCGCATCCCGCCCGCAGCCCTTGCGGTAGCGCAGGTAGCTGCTGGGGTTCTTTCGGTAGTAGTCCTGGTGGTATTCCTCGGCGACCCAGAAGGTGGCCTCGGGCAGCAGCTTGGTGGCGACGGGCTCGCCGAGCTGCTCGCGGACCTTGGCCTTGGAGGCCTGGAAGGCGGCCTTCTCGGCGGGGTCGTCGGTGAACACCGCGCTGCGGTACTGGTCGCCGTGGTCACAGAACTGGCCGTCGGACTGTGTGGGGTCGATGTTGTGCCAGTAGACCTGCAGCAGCTCGTCGTAGGTGACCACGCGGGGGTCGTAGACCACGCGGTTGGCCTCGTAGTGGGTGGTGCGGTGGTAGCCCACGTCCTCGTAGGTGGGGTGGGGCTCGGCGCCGCCGGTGTAGCCGGACTCCACGGACTTCACACCCAACACAGACTCGAAGGGGCCCTCCATGCACCAGAAGCAGCCGCCGGCGAACACGGCGGCCTCCAGGCCCTCGGGGGGCGGGGGCGCGGCCTGGGTGCCCGTCTCGGCGGTGCGCACGGGGGCCTTGTCGCTGGCTTCGGCGGGGATGCAGGCGATCGCGGCGGTCAGGAGGAGGGCGAGCATGTCTTCGCTCCGGGCTTGGGGTTCAGGGACTGTATGCCTCGCCGGCGCCCAGGTCGCGCAGCGTGACGAGTTCAGACAGGTGGGTGCAAAAGCGGTGGGCCTTGCAACCTGCAGGGCTGCGCGGCATCTCTGGCCCCCTCTGACTGGAGATTCTGATGTTGCTCCCTCTCTTGCTGGCCTGCGCGGAGCCGGGTGATGCCCAGAGCGCCGTTGAGGGCGACTTCACGCTGCCCGACAGCCGGGGCCAGGAGCACAGCCTCTCGGACTACGCCGGCAAGGTGCTGCTGCTGGATCTGTCGGCCTTCTGGTGACCCACCTGTCAGTCTCTGGGTCCAGAGACGCAGGCCTTCTGGGAGCAGCATGGCGACCAGGTGCAGGTGATCACGACGCTGCGGGCGGATTCGTTGGACGAGGTCGCGACCTGGGAGCAACAGATGGGGCAGACCTTCCCCGTGCTCTTTGACGGCGACGATGTGGCCTACGACCTGTGGAAGGGTGGCGCCGGGCAGCCCTGGTTCATCGTGTTCGACCAGGAGCTGAACATGGTGGATCGGGACAAGGGCGCCGAGGGTCACGAGGCCATGGAGGCGCTGGCGCTGGAGCTGGCGGAGCAGGCTGCTTCCGAGTAGCTCCAAGGCATGGAACTCCCCGTCTTTGTCGATGTGCAGCAGGCGCGCGCCCTGGTCACCGCCGGGGCCGCGGTGGTGGACGCCCGGGGCTTCGCGAGCTGGGCGCTGGGGCGGATTCCCGGGGCGGGATCGCTGGGCTGGACGGAGCTGGCGGCCGAGCGGGGGCGCTGCGGGGTGCTCACCTCGGACCTGCGCAAGCTGGAGACGGCCTTCCAGTCCTGCGGGGTGGACAACGACAGCCCGGTGTTGGTGGTGGGCAAGGCGGACCAGGCCTGGGGCGAGGAGGCGCGGCAGTTCTGGACCCTGGAGCTGCTGGGGCACCCGCGGGTGCACATCCTGGACGGGGGGATGCAGGCGTGGAAGGCGGCTGGGCTCGAGATCCGGCGCTTGGGGAGGCCGGCCTCGGGGCACTTCCGCGGGCGCTGGACGGACCGCCGGGCGGACCGAAAGTCGGTGCAGGCGGCCATGGAGCGGGGGGACGCGCGGATCTGGGACACCCGCAGCCAGGCGGAGTTTCAGGGGGCCACGCCCTTTGGCGAGGCGCGGGGAGGCCACATCCCTGGGGCGCTGCACCTGGACTGGAAGGCGCTGATGGGGCCGGAGGGGAGGCTGCTGCCGGAGCCGGAGCTTCGGGCCACCCTGGAGGGCGCGGGGCTGGGACCCGGGAGCCCGATCATCGCGCTGTGCACCGGGGGCATCCGGGCGGCGTTCGGGTACGCGGTGCTGCGCCACCTGGGCTACGCGCACCCCAGGGTCTACGACGGCTCGATGTGGGAGTGGGCAGCGGAGCCGGGGCTGCCGCTGGAGCGCTGAGCTGCGGCGATTTGTCCGCTTTGTCCTGGGTCGCTTGGCGTTATCAATCAAGGATGATTGCCCCGCTTTTCTTGTCCGCCCTCGCCTGCAACCGCGCCCCTGGACCGTCTGGGAGCGCCGACGACAGCCCGGGGCCCACCGACTCCGAGCCCACGGAGCTGACCCTGGAGCTGGGGCTGCCCGCGCAGGAGGAGCGGAGCAGCGCGCACTTTGCGACCGCGGGGGTCTGTGCGGAGTGTCACGAGAACGCGGAGACCGCCACGGGCATGCGGGACAGCCTGGACCAGCCCATCGGGCAGTTCGATCTGTGGAAGGCGACCATGATGGCCAACAGCGCCCGGGACCCCTTGTTCCGCGCCGTGGTGTCCTCGGAGGTGGCGCGGAATCCTGAGCTGCAGGAGGACATCGAGGGGACCTGTTTGGCGTGCCATGCGCCCCTGGGACACCAACAAGCCGGCTTCTCCGGGAGCGCGGGCCCGACCTTGGCGGGCCTGTATGAGGGCAGCGATACCATCGACGCGCTGGCCCTGGATGGCGTGTCCTGCACGCTGTGTCACCAGATCCAGCCGGATGGGCTGGGGACGGAGGCCAGCTTCAACGCCGGCTACGTGATCGATCCGGACGCCAAGGAGATCTACGGGCCCCACGCGGACCCCTTCACGCGGCCCATGCAGAACCACACCGGGTTCACCCCCACGGAGGGGCAGCAGATCCTGGACGCGGGCCACTGCGGGAGCTGCCACACGCTCTACACGCACACGGTCGTGGACGGGGAGTTCACAGAGGGCCAGCTTCCCGAGCAGACGCCCTTCCTGGAGTGGCAGGCCTCCTTCTACGGCCAGGAGGGCGTGACCTGCCAGAGCTGCCACCTGCCCACCACCGACGCCCAGGGCGAGATCATCGAGACGCGCATCGCCCGGAACCCCCACGGCGGGGACTTCAGCATCGATGAGCGGCAGCCCTTTGGGCGGCACATCTTCCGCGGGGGGAACGTGTTCATGCTGCGCCTGCTGCGGGACAACGCTGAGGCCCTGCAGCCCCGGGCGGATCAGGCGGCCTTCGACGCACAGATCGAGCAGGAGCTCGCCTTCCTGGGCAACGCCAGCGCGACCCTGACGCTGCGTGCGGCGTCCGAAGGGGTTCGGGTCGAGGTGGGGAACCTGGGCGGTCACAAGTTGCCCAGCGCACACCCTGCGCGACGTGCCTGGCTCCAGATCCAGGTGCTGGATGGCGCCGGCGAGGTGCTGCTGGCCAGCGGGCTGGTGGACGAGCAGGGCCGCATCGTGGATGGGGCCGGCAACGTGCTGGCCCTTGAGCAGGTCGGGGGCGCGCCCCTGGGGCACCTGGAGCGCGTGGAGAGCGCCGAGCAGGTGCAGATCTACCAGTCGCTCATGCTGGACACGGCGGGCGCCTGGACCTGGGACCTGCTCGCCGGGTCGACCTACGGAAAGGACAACCGCCTGCTGCCCGCGGGCTGGGACGCAGCGCGCGCCTCGGAGCTGGGCGTGGCGCCGGTGGGCGTGGACGGAGACGCCGACTTTGCGGGGGGCGGGGACAGCCTGCTCATCGCCTTGCCGGAGGGCGCCGCCACCGTGAAGGTCGCGCTGGTCTACCAGTCGGTGAGTCCGCGCTACATCGCGGAGCTGGCGGTCACGGACACCCCGGAGATCCGGGACTTCGTGGCGATGGCCGAAGCCGACGGCAACCAGCCGGTGGTGCTGGCCCAGGCGGAGCTGGCGCTCTGAGTGGAGGCCCGGTAGCATCGGCCCATGGGTGCTCCAAAGTCTGCTTGGTTCTTCGGGATTGGTGGAGCCGCGCTCTGCGGCGTGGTCGGCTTCGCCTTGGGGGCCCGGAGCGCGCCAGAGCTGCCAGCTCCCACCCCCGAGCAGAGAGCCTCTTCCCCAGAGGACTGCCCGGTGTGCGTGCGGGAGCGACAGGTGCCGCTGCCCAGCGACTGTGCGGACGCGGTGGAGACCCTGGAGGGGGAGCTGGATGTCGCCGAGCGGCTGATCGAGGACCTGACGCTGGAGGCGTACGGCGAGCAGCCGGAGTGGCCGACCGAGCTGCCGCTGGAGCTGACACCGGAGGGCTTCACCGACCAGGTCGAGCGCGCGGCGGAGCGCTGCGTGCCGGGCACGCTGGTGGATGTGGAGTGTACGGAGCCCCCCTGTCTCGCGGTCTTCCGACCACAGAGCGATGACTGGTGGAACCGCTTCGTCAATGAGTGTGAGGGCTGGGCCGGGCCCTATGGCTCCTCGGTGACAGCGCTTCAGTTCCTCGCCGACTGCCCGGATGGGAGCGTCGAAGCCGTCGTCATGCTTGGCGCGACGGAGCTCAGCGAGCAGGTGGATGAGGCGCTGCCGGAGGGCGACTTCTCCAAGCGTCTGGACCAGCGCCGCCTGGCGGTGGAGCAGGGCTGGGTCTGCCAACCAGTGGACTGATGCCGCCAGAGAATCCAGCATCCATGGGCGCTGCAGCCCAATCGTGACGCAGGCGCCCCTCGGTCTCGTGCCCCAGACGGGATAAGGGGGCCGACTGCCCGCAGGGAGCCCATGCGCTACGAGCCTCAGAATCCCCTCATCGTCCAGTCCGACCACAGCCTGCTGCTGGAGACCATGGGTCCCCACTTCCGCGAGGTGCGGGACAAGCTGGTGCGCTTCGCGGAGCTGGTGAAGAGCCCGGAGTACGTCCACACCTACAGGATCACCCCTCTGTCCCTGTGGAACGCGGCCAGCGCTGGGATGGAGTGGGCCGAGGTCGTCGAGGTGCTGACGAGCTGGTCCAAGTACGACGTGCCGCCCAACGTGCCGGTGTGGGTGGAAGAGACCATGGGCCGCTACGGGCGCCTGCAGCTACTGCCCGACGGGACCGAGCTGCGCCTGGTCGCGGACACCGAGGCGCTCATGACCGAGGTGCGGCACAACAAGGCCACCCGCGGGCTGCTGCAGGATGAGCTGAGCCCCGTGGCCTCGCGGGTCTACACGGCCCACCGCGGCGAGCTCAAGCAGGTGCTGATCTCCATCGGCCACCCCGTGCAGGACCTGGCCGGCTACGTCGACGGCGACGCCCTGGAGATGGGCATGATCCCGGTGTCCAAGGCCGGCAAGGAGTGGGGGCTGCGCGACTACCAGGTGGACGCGGTCGATGCCTTCCACGGCGACGGGCAGGTGCACGGTGGCTCGGGCGTGGTCGTGCTGCCCTGCGGCGCCGGTAAGACCATGGTCGGCATCGGCGCGATGACCCGCCTGGGCATGAAGACCCTGATCCTCTGCACCAACGTGACCGCGCTGCGGCAGTGGAAGGCGGAGATCCTGGACAAGACCAGCCTGACCGAGGACGAGGTCGGCGAATACTCCGGCGAGAACAAGGACATCAAGCCGGTCACCCTGAGCACCTACCAGATCCTGACCTGGCGGCGCTCCAAGAACGACGAGTTCGTCCACTTTGGGCTCTTCGACCGCCAGGGCTGGGGGCTGATCGTCTACGACGAGGTGCACCTGCTGCCCGCGCCGGTGTTCCGCTCCGTCTCCATGCTCCAGGCGCGCCGCCGTCTGGGCCTCACCGCGACCCTGGTGCGCGAGGACGGCAAGCAGGGCGATGTGTTCGCGCTGATCGGCCCCAAGCGCTTTGACATGCCGTGGAAGGACCTGGAGCACCAGGGCTGGATTGCGTCGGCCCAGTGCACCGAGATCCGCATCGGTCTGGCCGAGGAGGACCGGCTCCGGTACGCGACCTCGGACGACCGCGAGAAGTACCGGGTGGCCTCCACCAACCCCCGCAAGGGGCCCGTGGTCGAGGAGCTCATGGAGCGCCACGCGGGGGAGAAGATCCTCATCCTGGGCATGTACGTGGACCAGCTCGAGTGGATCTCGCGCCGCTGGAAGCTCCCCCTGATCACCGGCCGCACGCCGCAGGCCAAGCGCGATGAGCTCTTCGAGGACTTCCGCGAGGGCCGCAGCAACGCGATGGTCATCTCCAAGGTGGGCAACTTCTCGGTCGATCTGCCCGACGCCACCGTGGCCATCCAGATCAGCGGCACCTGGGGCAGCCGGCAGGAGGAGGCCCAGCGGCTGGGGCGGATCCTGAGGCCCAAGAAGGGGGCGAACAAGGCCTGGTTCTACAGCGTCGTGACCCGCGACTCCAAGGAGCAGGACTATGCTGAGCGTCGCCAGCTCTTCTTGACGGAGCAGGGCTACGCCTACCAGATCGACGTCCGGAAGTGATGCAGCGCCCCACCGACCACCCCCCCCTGATCCACCGCAACCTGGCCTTGCTCGAGGTGTCCTCGCCGGAGGTCCTCAGTGAGATCCGAGCGGTGGTCCCCCTGGAGTCCTACGTGTTGGGGACGGTCTCTGAGACGCAGCTCATCATCGATCCCGCCCGAATCAAGGATCTGCGGGAAGCCCTGGAAGCCCGAGGGCTCTCAGCATTGGTGCGGCGGCGGGGCGGCGCCTGAGCCCAACTCTGGTTGAAGACGGCGCGCGCAGGGCCGACTCTGAGGATTCGTGGACAACGCCTTCCTGCAAGCACGGCTTCAGTTCGCGGTGCGCCTGCTCATGGGGCTGGCCATCGTGGGGGTGCTGCTCGCCTCCTCGCTCAGCCTGGCGGGGAACCTGCACGGCGGCGTGGTCTATCTGATCGCCGGGGGCGTGTTCCTGGCCCAGAACCGGCTGCTGGTGCGCAGGGAGGAGCTGCTTGGGCCCATCGCCCACTGCCTGGCGGGGGAGCTGCTGCTGAGCTCGAACTACCTGGCGGTCGCCAGCGGCGGCGGTCTCCAGGCCCCGGCCCTGTTCGCGCTGCCGACCATCCCGCTGCTGGCGGCCTTCCTGCTGGGGCGGCGGGCGGCGCTGGGCTGGAGCGCTTGCGCGGTGCTCTCCGTCGCCGCCATCACCCTGCTCCGCGAGCACATCCCGGTCAGCCACCTGCAGGGGGACACCGAGGTGGTCGTCCGGACCGTCGCACCCATCTTCTCGGTCGTGGTCATCACGGGCATCGCCTTGGCCTACGAGCGCAGCGTCGGGGAGCAACAGGCCGCCCTGCAGGAGGCTCGGGAGCGCGCGCTGGATGCGAGTCGGGCCAAGTCGGCGTTCCTGGCGTCGATGTCCCACGAGATCCGCACGCCGCTCGGGGGCATCCTGGGCCTGGCGGAGCTGCTGGCCGATACCCGGTTGGAGGGCGAACAGCTCTCGATGGTCTCCATGCTCCAGCGCTCCGGCTACGCGCTGCTCGGGCTGCTGAACGACGTGCTGGACTTCTCCCGCGTGGAGGCCGGCGCGATGCAGCTCGAGGCGCTCCCGCTGGACATCCGCCAGATCGCTCAGGAGGTCACCGGGCTCCTGGGGCAGCAGGCCGTGGACAAGGGGCTCACCCTGGAGCATGAGCACAGCGGTCCTGCCTGGCTTGTGGGCGACGCCCTCCGACTCCGGCAGATCATGCTCAACCTGGTCTCCAACGCGATCAAGTTCACGGAGCGGGGTCGCGTCTCTCTTCGGACCACCACTCGGGCCACCGGGCGGCCGGGCACCTTGAGCCTCTGGCTCGAAGTCGAGGACACCGGCCCTGGGATCTCCGGCGAAGACCAGCAGCGCCTGTTCAGCGCCTTCACCCAGGTCGGCGAGGGGATCGCGCGCACGCACGGGGGCAGCGGGCTGGGGCTGGCAATCGTCGACAAGCTGGTGCAGGTGATGGGGGGGAGCATCCAGCTACGCAGCGCGCCCGGAGAGGGCAGCACCTTCTGGGTCCAGGTGGAGCTGGAGGAGGCCCTACCTATCGCCCCCACCGCCGAGAAGAGTCCCACGGTCGAACCGGGATTGAGCGTGCTGCTCGCCGAGGACAACCTGGTGAACCAGAAGGTGTTCCACGCCATGCTGCTGCGCCTGGGCTGCCAGGTCATCGTCACCGCGGACGGCGAGCAGGCGCTGCGGGTTGTCCAGCGACACCCCGAGCCCTTTGACGTGGTGTTGATGGACTGCCAGATGCCGCGTCTGTCCGGGCTGGAGGTCACCCGCCGGCTGCGCGCGGAGGGCTACAGCGGCCGGATCGTTGCGCTCACCGCGAACGTGACGCCCCAGGACCGCGCCCTGTGCAAGGAGGCGGGCATGGACGGCTTCCTGACCAAGCCGCTGACCTTGCGGGAGCTGGCGGAGGCCCTCTCGGAGGGCTGAGGCCTGGGGGGCCGCTCAGGGGGGGAGCACCCAGGGGGTCGGGACCCGAGCGGTGCCCTGGCCAGCAAAGGGCTGCAGGCTGCGCCAGGCGATGCCGTACTGGACCACAGCGGCCAAGGAGGCGACCAGGGCTGTCGCGGCCATCAGGCGCACCAGGTCACGGCCCCAGGTGGCGTCCCCGCCGCCCTCCTGTCGCAGCCAGCGGGCCATGAAGCGGTCCACCAGCAGCAGGCCCGGGAGGGCGACCAGCATGGCCCGCGGGTACCAGCCCCACGCGATGGCGGCCAGGGCCATCAGGCCGGCGCTGCCGATCAACAAGCGCGCGCTCCAGAGCGTCACGCGAGCTCCGTGGGTGGCGACCAGCGTGCGGTCGCCGCGCTCCCGGTCTTCGTCTTCCTGCCAGGCCTGGGCGGCGAAGGTGAGTCCCAGCATGGTGGTCGCCAGCAGGGCCAGCGTGACCAGCACGCGGCCGTGGATTGGGCCCAGCGCGACCGCGATCCCTGCGGCGGGGGTGAGCAGGCCGTAGCCCAACACGTTGACCAGAGGGCCCCCGATGGGGTGGGCCTTGAGGGCCACGCTGGGGTGCGAGTAGAGCACCGCCAGGATGGCGCAGAGGGTGCAGAAGAGCCCCACCCAGGGGGAGATCAGGGCCGCGAGCCCGGCGGAGAGTGCGAGCGCGGCGTACCCCCAGGCGGGGGCGGGGGGAGGGGGGGCCTCTCCGCTGCCGAAGAGGATCTCGCCGCTGTCCTGGTCCCGGGCGGCGTTGAGCCACATGGTGCCCGCGTGCAGGCAGGCCCAGGCCGCGGCGACGGCGGGCAGGGTCCAGGCGCGCTCCAGGTTCGCGGCGCGCTCCCAGTAGCCGTAGGTCACCCCGAGCCCCAGCAGCCCCCAGAGCCAGGGGAGCATGCGGGGCCGGGCGTGCACCCAGAGAGCGCGGAACGTCTCAGAGGGTGAGATCGCAGGTGAAGTCCCCATCCTCCCAGTCCCCGCAGTCCGCGCGCTTGAGGTTGGTGATGCAGTCCCGGGCGCCGTCCGGGTCGTAGGTCTCGCCGGCCAGGTCAGCCAGGTCCAGCAGGGGCTCCATGAGGTCGGCGTAGGCGTCGGTGCAGTCCTCCATGTCGTCGAACTCCTCGAAGAGGTCCTCGTTGCACTCCTGCAGGCGCTTGCAGTTCTGCTTGCCGTACTCCTCGGGGAAGTCCTCCTCGGGGATGGCGCAGGCGGTGAGGGCAGGGAGAATGGCGGCGATCAGCCAGGTTCGGGACATGGGGTGCTCCAGCGGTGTGGGCCGCCCCTAACCCGGGGTGTCAACCCTTCGACAGGGGGTGTCGGAGATTCGACACCCTGTCGGTCGGCTGTTTCGTGATTTCAGGGGGTTGGGGTTGGCACCTCCCTTGCTTCCTGTCGCTGCGTCCGCCGCGCAGGCAGGGACGACTTCTGGGAGGGGGCGCTCCTGCTGCGCGGTGACCCTGGCCGGGGCGACTTCTGGGAGGGGGCGCCACGGCCGGGGTGCAAGGCTGGGGGGGGCTTGTCCAAGAGTGGACGGAGGCCGATTTGCGTTCCGTGGACACCCTGGTGATTGGCGCTGGATTCGGTGGGCTGGCGACGGCGTTGACCCTGGCTGAGGCCGGGGTCCCGGTCCTGCTGGCCGAGGCCCTGCGCTACCCGGGGGGCTGTGCGAGCAGCTTCACCAAGGGCGGCCACCGCTTCGAGACCGGAGCCACCCTGTTTTCGGGCTTTGGAGACTCCGGGCTGATGACCCGCTGGATCCAAAGGCACAAGCTGCCGGTGCAGGTGGAGCGCCTGGACCCGCTGATCACCCTGCGGGCGCCGGGCCTGGAGCTGCCCATCACGGCCGACCGGGGGCCGGTGGTAGAGCATCTGGCGGGCCTGGCGGGGGACAAGGCCGAGGGCGTTCGGCGCTTCTTCGCCGCGCAGGAGCGCATCGCCGGCCTGCTCTGGGAGCTCTTTGACGACCCCGAGCTGCTGCCCCCCATCGGCCCCAGCGCGCTGCTACGCCACCTGGGCCGCTCCCCGCGCTACCTGCCGCTGCTGCGCTGGATCGGCGAGCCCCTGGTCGCGCTGCTGCGGCACCACGGGGTGGCTGACGTGGCCCCGCTGCGGCTCTACCTGGACGCCCTCTGCCAGATCACGGTCCAGGCCTCCTCCGAGCAGGCCGAGGCCCCCTTCGCGCTGGGCGCGATGGACTACTGCTTTCGGGGGACCGCGCACATCCACGGGGGGATCGGGGAGCTGGCGCAGGCGCTGGCGGACGCGGTGGTGGCGCAGGGCGGCGAGCTGCGCCTGAGCGCCCGCGTCAAGGCCATCGAGCCGGTGGCCGGGGGCTTCGAGGTGCAGCTCCGGGGTGAGCGCGTGCGCTGCCGGCGGGTGGTCGCGAACCTGCTGCCGGGGGCGCTGCAGAGCCTGCTGCCTGCGGAGCTGCCCAGCCTGACCTCGCTTTCGGAGCAGGTGCAGCGAGGTTGGAGTGCGGTGATGTTGTACCTGGTTGTGGACGACCACCCGGGGCTGCCAAGGGTCCCGTTCCACCTCCAGCTCATCCAGGATCCGGGCGCGCCGCTGCGAGAGGGGAACCACCTGTTTGTGAGCGTCGGTGGGGTGGGGGAGCAGCCGGGCACGCACCGGACGGTGACGGTGTCGACGCACGTGGGGCTGGAGGGGTTCCGGGCGCTGGGAGAGCGGCAGGGCGCGCGGGTGGCGGAGATCCAGGCGCGGATGCGGGCGGGGCTGGAGGCCATGGCGCCCCAGGTGGTCGAGCGGGTGGTGCAGGTGTACCCGGCGAGCCCGCGGACCTGGGAGCGCTTCACGCGGCGGCCGGGGGGCGCGGTGGGGGGCATTCCGCGGGTGGCGGGGCTGCAGAACTACCGGGGGATGTGGCCGAGCCCGGTGATGCCGGGGCTGCACCTGGTCGGGGACAGCGTGTTTCCGGGGCAGAGCACGCTGGCGACGGCGCTGGGGGGGCTCAAGCTGGCCCAGAGGTTGATCGCATGAGCGCGCTGCACGAGCTCTTTGGGGCTGGGCCCGTCGCGGTGCTGACCGGGGCGGGGGTGTCCACGGACTCGGGGATCCCGGACTACCGAGGGCCGGAGACCGCGCGTCGCAGCCGCAACCCGGTGCGCTTCCAGCAGTTCGTCCAGGACCCGCTGTGGCGGCAGCGGTACTGGGCGCGGAGCTGTGTGGGGTGGCCAAAGATCCGGGACGCCCAGCCGAACGCCTGTCACCACGCGCTCTCGGAGCTGGCGCGGGAGGGGGTGGTCGCGGGGCTCATCACCCAGAACGTGGACCGGCTGCACGCCAAGGCCGGGCTGGACGGGGTGGAGCTGCACGGGGCCCTGGCCGAGGTGGTCTGCCTGAGCTGTGGGCAGGTGCGTGAGCGGGAGGCCTTGCAGCAGCGCCTGCTCGCGGCCAACCCGGACTTCGCCCCGCGGGTGGAGGGCTACGCGCCGGACGGGGACGCGGATCTGAGCGACGCGGCGGTCGCGGGCTTCGAGGTCGTGGACTGCGACTGCGGGGGCTTGTTCAAGCCGCACGTGGTGTTCTTTGGTGAGAGCGTGCCGCGGGCGCGGGTGGAGCGGGCCAAGGAGATGGTCGCGGGAGCCAAGGGCCTGCTGGTGGTGGGCTCCTCGCTCACGGTGTTCTCGGGCTTCCGCTTTGTGCGGCAGGCGGAGGCGCTGGGGATCCCGGTGGCGATCCTGAACCGCGGACAGACGCGGGGGGACCCGCTGGCGGCGCTCAAGGTGGACGCCTCGGCGGGGCCGGCGCTCAGCGTCTGGGCGGAGCGGGTTGGCAGTCGGCCAGCCGCCGTGTAGGGTGGGCTCCCGAGCAAATGGGAGGTTTCAATGTGGGCTCTGCTCATCTCCAGCGCCTTCGCGCTGAGCGACGCGGACGGCGACGGCTACCACTCCGGCGTGGACTGCGATGACGCCAACCCGTCGGTCTACCCGGGCGCGACCGAGCTGTGCGATGGCGTGGACACCGACTGCGACGGCAGCGTGCCCAGCGATGAGATCGACGCGGACGGCGACTTCTACGTGGCCTGCGCCGAGGCCAGCGTGTCCTGCTCGGATTGGGCCTCCGTGGACACCATGAACAGCCGCTTCACCAGCATCTGGGCCCTGACGGACAGCAGCGGTGGGCTGGTGGATGACAACGGCAACGTGGTGCTCGGGGGCTGTGACTGCAACGACGACAGCAGCGACGCCGACGCATCCAAGCAGTCGCCCGGCCAGGTCGAGGAGTGCGAGCTTGGGGGAGTCGCGCAGATCGACAACGACTGCGATGGGGACCCCAACACGGACAGCGGGGTCGCGGTGTCCGACGGCGACGAGTACTTCCTCGATGCGGACGGGGACGGCTTCGGTGATGCCACGGTCAGCGCCGAGTTCTGCGTGCTGCCCTCCGGCTACGCCACCAATAGCATGGACTGCTACGATCGTGATGCGACGGTGAACCCCAGCGCCCCCGAGCTCTGCAACGGCGTCGATGACGACTGCGATGGGTCCATCGACAACAGCGACTACCACAGCCTGGGTGCCGACTCCGGCTGCATCGACGTCTACCTGGACAGCGACGAGGACGGCTACGGCGGCGATACCACCCTCTGCCTCTGTGACACCGGCGAGGCTGGCGGCATCACCCTGGGCTCCGACCTCTACGTCTACCTGGACGGCGACTGCTACGACGGCGACGCCGACATCTACCCCGGCGCCCCCGAGCGCATGACCGGTTGGGATGACGACTGCGACGGGCGGCTCGCCTACGCCGAGGCTGACTGCGACGGCGACAGCTACCGCGCCGTGGAGCCCGGTTCCTCGTGCAGCGTGGACGCCAGCGTCTCGTGCTGGGGGGCTCCCATGGCCGCCTCCTGCGACCCGCACACGGGCTGGCTGATGATCGACACCCCGGACGTCGGCGACGAGCGCGACGGCGGGGACTGTGACGACCAGGACGCCAGCATCTACCCCGGCGCGGCCGAGATCGTCAGCGACGGCATCGACCAGGACTGCGACGGCGACGACGTCGATGGCCCCTTCGACACCGGCTCTCCGGAGCTCGGCGAGACCGGGGACACCGGCGGCGGCGCTTCGGAGAAGGGCTGCTCCTGCAGCAGCCAGAGCGCCGGGCCGGGCTCAGCGTTCGTGGTCCTGCTGCTCGGTCTGGTGGGGCTCTTCCGTCGCCGGGAGGACTGAGCCCAATCCGGCGGGGCAAGTCGCGGCGGGGGCGTTAAGGGCCGCGCGGGCCCCCATAGCTCAGCTGGATAGAGCATCGGCCTTCTAAGCCGACGGTCGCAGGTTCGAGTCCTGCTGGGGGTGCCACCGCCCGTCTGCGCGCGGTTAGGGGGCGGCATGACCCAGAGCCCCCGCCGCACGCAGAACAAGCAACACGGACCCCGCAGCCAGAGGGTGGTCCGCAGCCTGCTGGACGCCGCCCTGGCCGAGCTGGTCGACAAGGGCTACGCGCGCCTGAGCATGGACGCCGTGGCCAAGCGCGCGGGGGTGCACCGCAGCACGCTCTACCGCCGCTTCCCGACCAAGGCGCAGCTCATCGGGGCGCTGCTGCACCCGCCCGCCCTCCAGGAGCACGACCGCTCCCTCCCGCTGACCGAGCGCCTGCTGGTGTTGTGCAGGCAGTTCTCGGACAGCCTGTCCTCGCCGGAGGGACAGGTGCTTGCGAGGGTGCTGTCGACCTCGGATCCCGAGCTGCAGGCCATGACTGCGACAGCGCGCGACCAGAGCCGCTCCCTCTTCCTGGAGATCCTGGAGCAGGAGGGCGTCCAGGAGGCCGAGCAGCGCGCCCACCTGCTGTTCTACGGGGTCGTGCACTGGGTGCTGGAGCGGGGCCGGGCGGCCACGGAGCAGGAGCTGGAGGGGCTGATCGGGCTCGTGCTGCCCAAGGATTGAGCCCCCACCGCTTGCCCATCATGGTTTGGCGACAATATGTTGCCATTGACCGCAGGCGAGGACAGGCTGCCTGCTCTGGAGGTCGCCGTGAAGCTCGCAGACAAGACCCTCGTGATCACCGGTGGTGGTGGTGGAATCGGCCGACAGCTCGTGCTGCAGGCGCTGGAGCGCGGAGCCCGCGTGGCGGCCGTGGACCTGCGCATGGCGGCCATGGAGGAGACGGCGGCGCTGGCCAAGGCGGGGGATCGGCTGAGCCTGCACGAGTGCAACATCACCGACCGGGAGGCGGTCCACGCACTGCCGGCGGCGGTGATCGCGGCCCACGGGGCGGTGGATGGGGTTGTGAACAACGCGGGGATCATCCAGCCCTTCACCAACGTGGTGGCGCTGGACTACGCGACCATCGAGCGGGTGATCGACGTGAACCTGTGGGGCACGATCCACATGGTGAAGGCCTTCCTGCCGGAGCTGATGAAGCGGCCGGTCGCGCACCTGGTCAACGTCTCCAGCATGGGGGGCTTCCTGCCCTTCCCCGGGCAGACGGTCTACGGGGCGTCCAAGGCGGCTGTGAAGCTGCTGACCGAGGGGCTCTACACGGAGCTGCTGGGCAGCCAGGTGGCGGTCTCGGTGGTGATGCCGGGTGCGGTGGCGACGGACATCACGGGCAACTCCGGGGTGGGTGGACACAGCCCCGAGCAGGCCGAGGACAGCGCGCTCAAGCCCCTGCCCGCGCCCGACGCTGCGCGGATCATCTGGGATGGGGTGGAGGCCGACAAGCTGCACATCCTGGTGGGCAAGGACGCCAAGGCGCTGAACCTGGCCAGCCGGCTGGCGCCGGGGCCGGCGGCGCGCTTCATCACCAAGCAGATGGAGAAGATGCTGCCCAAGGAGTGAAGCTCCAGGAGGTCTGAGATGAAGCGTCGTTTGATCGCGATCCCCCTCGCAGCGCTCCTCCTGGGCGGCTCGCTCTGTGCGGGCCTGACCTGGCGGTGGAGCCACACCCCCTACGGAGAGTTGGACCCGCGGGCGGCCCTCTCCTTGCACCTGCTGAGCTTCGAGCTGGAGATGCAGCCGGACCCGGAGAGCCCCTTCACGATGGCGATCCCGGTGAACCTGGTCTACGCCCTCAGTGGGCTGCTGCCTCAGGCTGAGGTCGCGGCCACAGAGGACAGGGTGGCGAGCTGGCAGGACCAGGAGGTGCCCGTGCGGGTGTACTGGCCGCAGGAGCCAGCGAGTGAGCCACCGCCTGTGCTGGTGTACTTCCACGGAGGGGGCTTCGTGGTGGGCAGCGTCGACATCTTCGATGGGCTGACCCGCTCGCTGGCACAGGAGACCGGCGCGATCGTCGTGTCGGTGGAGTACCGGCTGGCGCCGGTGCACCCCTTCCCCGCGGCGGTGGATGACGCCTGGGTGGCGCTGCAGTGGACGGTGGAGAGCGCGGCCGAGCTGGGCGGAGACCCGTCCTTTGTGTTTGTGGGGGGCGACAGCGCTGGCGGAAACCTCGCTACGGTGACGGCGATGCGGGCGCGCGATGCGGGCGGCCCGGCGCTGGCAGGGCAGCTCCTGTACTACCCGGTGACGGACTTCACAGGCGCGTCGTGGCCCAGCGCGGAGCGGTTCTCGGAGGACTACGGGCTCTCCTCCCGGACCATGCAGGGCTTCAACCAGGCCTACATCCCGGAGGGGACCGATCTGCAGGACCCTTGGCTGTCTCCGCTCCGGGCGCCGTCGCACGCCGGCCTGCCGCCTGCGCTCGTGGTCACCGCGGGTTTCGATCCGCTGCGGGACTCTGGTGCGGCCTATGCAGAGGCGATGGAGCAGGCCGGCGTGGAGGTGCAGTACCAGGACTTCCCGAGCATGGTGCATGGCTTCATGAGCGTGGATCTCTACCGCCAGAGGGCGGAAGGGCTGGCCGTGACTGGGGAGTTTGTGGACGGGCTGCGCACCCAGCGAGGGGGGCGTTGATCTTTTTTTGACGCCCCGTGTCACAGCCGCCGGAGACCGCGCGTAGTGCTCCCTGAAAACTCTCCCTGGAGCGCCCCATGCCGACCCTTCTCTTCTCCCTGGCCGGAATGCTGACCGGCTGCAGCGACTTCGAGCTCATCGAGGCCGACAACAACGTCGGCGGTGTCGATGACACCACCGTCTGCGTCCTGTCCGCCGAGCCCGGCTCCGTGGAGTTCGGGGAGTTCATCGTCGCTGACA
>JAZAMN010000058.1:0-6770 GCA_036229005.1 Myxococcota bacterium | reverse complement strand
GTTCGAGCTGCGGGCGTGACCGAAAGGAGGCGCGGGCTCAAGCTCACTCACGGTCTCGATTGCTCGGGACCAGCGCTTCATCGAGCTCCGCGCCTCCCCCCGGCTTCAACAGGCTACCCGGCGATGGCAGACACAAGCGCTCTCTGCGGCTACGCCGGTCGAATGAGCGACTCCCTGAGGCTACGCCCCACCGGTGAGCGATCAGGCCACCGATCCAGCCCGCGCAGCGCCCGAGCCAGCCTCAAATCCGCCATTTCGGGCCCCATCCGCCCTCGAAGACGCCAAAACGGTGCCCCCAGCGCTCACTGGTGGGGCGTAGCCTCGGCGCATCGCTCACTCGGAGCCCGTAGCCACAGCCTCCCGCTCATTCAGAGCACGTAGCCTCAGCGCCCCGCTCAGTCAGCGCCCGTAGCCACCTTCAAGGGAGCTCCAGCTCGACCGCCACCCCGACGTGATCCGAGGTCCTCCCCTCGGGCTCCCCGGAGGGGGGCCAGATCTGGGGCTGCCCCCGCGCGGCCAGACCGGCGACACAGATGTGGTCGATCGAGGCGCGCCGCCCACTTGTGGCAAGCGCGACCGGGTCGGACTCGTGGCCGGTCAGGCAGCGCAGCCCGGCGCGCTCGAGGACTTCACCGAGGGCCTCCTTGGCGGCGGCCGACTGGTAGTAGGCGAAGTGGGCCAGGTCCTGGTTCAGGTCCCCAGCGAGGATGAAGGGAGCCCCCGGAGAGGCCTCCCGCCAGGCTGCCCAGTCCCGGGCCTGCGCCTCCAGCGCCGCGCAGAACGCCACCGCACCAGCCGCGGGCTGGTCTCCCCAGGCCCTGCCTCGCCAGGGCAGCACGCTCCCCGCCACGATCACGGGTCCAGTGGGCAGGCGCAGAAGAGCGCCCGCACTGCGGGTCGGGTCGCCCACCGCTTGGAGGGGCTCCAGCGGGTGGCGGCTCCAGATCCCCACCCAGGCCTCCGCCTCGGTGAGCTCGGGTGCCGGCGCTGACAGCACCCCCCGGGCTCCGAAGCGCTCCAGCTCTCGATGGGTCTCCGTGAGGATCCACAGCTCAGCCCCCACCCTATCCATCCACGCGCGCTGCCGCCGATGGCGCTCCGAGTCCAGCCGCTTGAGGCGCTCCAGATTCCAGGTCCCAACCCGCAACATCCCTGCTCCCGCGTGCGCCCACAGGGTACTCTCCCTCCATGCTCCTTCTCGTCCTCGCTTGCAGTTCCTCGCCTGCACCCTTGACTCTCGGTCTGGACAGCGCGACACCATCGGGCGCGGTGGGCCCCAAGGGTGTGGCCACCAGCCCGACCTGGACCCTCCTCGGAGACGAGAACCAGAGGGGCTTTGGGAGCGCCGCGGCCCTGGGGGACTACGACGCCGACGGGGACCTGGACCTGGCGGTGGGCGCCCCCAACGGGATCTACCGCTTCCGGCAGGAGGGCGGCAGCTTCGCCCGCGTGGGTGACCGGAACAGCCTGGATCCGGGCTACTCCATGGTCAGCGGGGACTTCAACGGCGACGGCTACGACGACCTGCTCGCCTCGGAGATCTCCGGCTCCAACTTCGCCCTGATCCGCTTCGGCTCGGCCCAGGGCCTGGACCGGGAGACCAACCGGAACCTCGCAGAGGAGGGCGTCGCCAACTACGGGCAGCGGGTGTTCTGCCTTGGAGATGTAGACGGCGACGGCATGGACGAGGCCGCGGTCTACTCCTACGGCTCCCCCACGCGCGGCGTGCTCCAGATCTACGGGCGCAACCCCGACGCCAACTACGTCCCCGTGGCCACCACCCTGGAGGGCGCCGAAGGCAGCTACCTGGGGAGCGGGGTCGCAGCGCTCGGGGACCTGGACGGTGACGGCTACGACGACGTCGCCATCGGCGTCCCCGGTGAGGGCCGGGTGCAGCTCCATCGCGGGGCCCAGACTGGCCTGGAGACCGAACCCTGGGCCGAGCTCAACGGCGAGCCTGGCTTTGGGCACCTGCTGCTCGCCGCAGGCGATGTCAACGGGGACGGGGTGCCGGACCTCGCGGTCAGCGTGGGCGACGGCGACAAGCTCCACATCTTCCATGGGACGGGAGACGGCTTCGAGGCGGCGAGCGTGTTGAGCGGCAGCGACTGCTTTGCCTGCGTGCAGCCCGCCGCGCTCGGCGACGTCAACGGCGACGGCTACGACGATCTGGCCGTCCCCAGCCACTACGCGGACCGCGTGAGCATCTTCCAGGGCGGACCCTCCGGCCTGGACACCACACCGGCCACGGTGCTGGAGGGCCCCTCCGCCGACCTGGAGTACTTCGGCCTGGTGGTCCTGGGCACCGGAGACCTCACCGGCGATGGCCTGGCCGATCTGATGGTCAGCCAGACCCTGGGCCTGGACGGGGACGTCTCCCTCTACGCGGGCGCGGCGGACGACCAGGACGCCGACGGCTTCGACACCCGGAGCGACTGCGACGACAGCGACGACCAGGTCCACCCAGGCGCCACAGAGACCGTCGGCGACGGGGTGGACCAGGACTGCGACGGCGCCGAGATCTGCCTGAGCGACGCCGACGGCGACGGCTACAGCAGCGACGTGCAGCTCACCTCCGAAGACGCGGACTGCACCGATCCCGGCGAGGGCCTCGCGACCGCGCTCGACTGTGACGACAGCGACCCTGAGATCCACCCGGGCGCCTCGGAGACCGTCGGCGACGGGGTGGACCAGGACTGCGACGGCTCGGACGCTCAGGACAGCGGCGCGCCCCTGGACACAGGCAGCGGCACCGACGACACCGGCGACCCGGACACCGGACGCTGCAGTCACTCGCCCGCCAGCGGCGCGGCCTGGGGCCTCTGCGGGCTGCTCGTGCTGGCCGCCCGCCGCCGGACTGGTCGGAGGCCGACATGCTCCTGATCGTCCTCGCTTGCAGTTCCTCGCCTGCACCCCCGGCTCCCGTGGAGCCCGCGCCTCCAGAGGTCCAGGAGGTGCAGACCCCGCAGCTCTACGTCCACGCCTCCGTCCTCAACCTCCGAGACGACGCGGGCAAGCGCATCGGGCGCCTGGACATCAACACGCCGCTGGAGCCGCTCGGCCGCGAGGGAGACAAGCTCCGTGTGCGCGTCGCCAACGGCACCGAGGGCTGGGTGGCGGCCGGGTTCGTGGGCGAGCACCCGCTGCAGGCCGAGCCGCTGCACAAGGAGGCGATGGCCACCGAGGACAAGGCCGAACGCCTGGCGCTGCTGCAGCGCGCGGCGGCCATCTCCCCGAGCGAGCACACGATGCGGGCGCTGATCGAGGCCTACGAGAACCTGGGCGAGTTCCAGAAGGCCGAGCGCGTGCGCGCCCAGATCGCCTGGCCCGACTGGATCCGACCGGTCCCCGAGCCCTCAGCCGGCGCGGAGCTGGAGTGGACGATCGACTGGGACCTGAGCGGCGACGCGCAGACCCGCGAGCGCAAGGCCAAGGCCCAGATCCCCGTCAAGCCCGGCGACCCCGTGTGGGTGCTGCCCGCCAACGGCCCGGCGGTCCAGGGCACCCTGGGAGAGCTGAGCCTGCGCGGCCGCAACGACTGCTCCGGCGAGGTCGCGTGGATGGCCCCGATAGAGGTCGCGCTGCCCCAAGGCGCCCTGCCCATCGCCATCGCCCTCAAGCCGCCCCCCGAGAGCTGGAGCGGGTCCCGAAAGCCCGCCCGCCAGAGCCGCGCCGAGGCGCTCGCCGCCTTCACCGCCTGGGCCGAGCCCAAGGGCCTGCCCACCGCCCGGATCGCAGACACGCTGCACACCCAGGACGGCCTCTGGTACGCCGCCATCCTGGGCGACAACGACGACCCCAGCCTGCCCATGAACGACTTTGGCTACGCCACCCTGCACACCCTGCGAATGCAGGCCGACGGTCAGGTCGCCCAGATCGCCGAGCGCAGCGTCGACTACGACCGCGAGGATCCCTTCTTTGTCCTCAGCGAGCGCGATCTGGACGGCGACGGCGACCTGGAGACCGTCAAGGCAAACGCCTGCGCGACCCGCTTCGAGGACGCCGCCGGTCACGAGCTGAGCTGGACCGCCTACCGCTGCTGCGGCTGCTGAGCGCCTTTAAGGCAGCATAAGTCGAGGCTCCGGGGGCCCCTGCCTACCTTGAGGGGGCGAGGCAACAGCGCCCGCAGATGGAGCCCCCCGATGCGCCCCCTGATCCTCTCCTCCGCCCTCGGCCTCACCCTGCTCGCGGGCTGCCGCAGCGTCGACGTCAGCGAGTCCCCCGTCGAGACCCCCACCCCCTACGACTCCGGTCAGGAGGAGGTGGACAGCGGCGATCCCCAGGACACGGGCTCACCCTCGGACACCGATGGCCCCTGGGACACCTCGGAACCCGATGACACCGGCGAGGTCCCCCCGGAGCCCGCCTGCGACGACGGCCTGCTCAACGGCAGCGAGACCGACGTGGACTGCGGCGGCGACTGCGGCCCCTGCGCGGTCGAGCAGTCCTGCCTGGACGACGACGACTGCAGCGACAGCGTCTGCGCCTACCAGGTGTGCTCCCTGGCCGCGCGCATCAGCGGCACCGCCAAGGCCCAGGACGCCGTGGTCGGCCAGTTCGCCGAGAGCCAGCGCCTCAACCGCATCGACTTCGCGGCGCCGCCCGTGGTCACCGACTTTGACGGCAGCGAGATCGCCCTGCCCGTCTCCGAGGGCCGCTTCGTCAGCAAGAACCTCTTCGGCACCGACGCCGGTGTGGAGCTGCGCGTGAACGGCTTCCCCATGGTCGACGCCACCGGCGAGGTCTTCTACCAGGCCATCTCCCCGGACTTCTTTGGGGTGCCCATGCGCTTTGATGACAGCGCCGCCGCCCTGGACAGCCTGGCGCGCCTGGAGGAGCTCAAGCTGGACGGCCAGCCCGTGGAGATCCTGCTCATCCAGCTCCCCGAGTAGGCTCAGCCCAGCTTCTTGAGCAGGCTCTGGCAGGTGCCCTCGGTGCGCGTCGTGGTCCCGCCCAGGATGCGCTCGACGGCCTTGAAGTCCAAGGCCGACGTGGAGATCCCCGCCCGCGGCAGCCAGTAGAGGGCGCGGCCGTGCAGGCCCAGCAGGTCCTCGTCCGTGGCGAGATCCAGGACCTGCTGGCGCTGCGCCGCAGAGGGCGAGGCGGTGAGGAACACGATCTGCAGCTTCCCGTGGCTGCTCCTCTCCTGCTCCGAGAAGGGTACGGCGGCCAGGGTGTCCGCGAGCTCCTGCCGCTCCCGCACGAAGGTGGGCACGGGGTAGTCCAGGCGCCGCTCCAAGCCCTGGGCGATGGCGGCCTCCAGGTCGGCGGGGGTGGGCCCGCCAAAGAGCACGTTCCCGCTGGCCCGGAAGGTGGCGACGGGGTCGAAGCCCATGTCGCGAAAGTGTGCTTGAAGCTCCGCATTGGTGATGCGGCGCTTGCCCAGGTTCATGCCTCGGAGGAGGGCGACGGCGTGCAGCATGGGGAGGGTCTATCTCGGGAGAGGGAGGCTGAGGTGGGTCGTCGGGCTGGCGCTTCGGAGGCTTGGGGGCTCAGTGAAACGGCTACGGGGGGTGAGTGAGCGGTGGGTAGGGGCTACGGGGGGTGAGTGAGCGGTGCGCCGAGGCTACGGGGGCTCAGTGAGCGATCTGGGCACCGAATCGGGGCTGAATGGCCGGTTTTGGCGGGTTTTCGGGAAGAAACGGGGTCTTCGGGGCCAGATCGGTGGGTGAATCGCTCACCGGTGGGGCGTGGCCTCGGCGAGGCGCTCATTGAGAGGGCGTAGCCTGGGGGTGGCGCTCATTGGGAGGGCCTGGCCTCGGGGAGGCGCCCTTTGGGAGGGGGTGGCTGTGCTTTGTGATGGCGTCTCCTGCCCGACCGGGGCCCGCCCATCAGGCAGGAGGTGGGGCTCAGGAGCACCAGTCGTAGCCAGCGAGGTGGAGCCCATATTCGGTGGTGTGGACGAGGAGGTTGTCGACCGAGTGGGCAGCGACGGGCACCCACACTCTGCCGGTTCTCAGGTACAGGGCCCCGTAGACCAGGCCTGCTGTCATGACCTGGAGCTGCCCCCATGCGTCGTGGTTCTGGTGGGTCAGACCGAAGATGATGCTGCCCAGGACCAGGAGCGGGATGGCGAGTCGCACGCTTCGGTGCGCCATGGCGAGTCCCAGGGGGATGAGTCGGTAGACGAGCTCCTCGGCGGCGGGGGCCAGCACGAGCGAGTCTACGAGGACGAAGCCAGTGGTTGGGTCCTTGGCACAGTCGACGGCCTCGAGCCCATAGCTGACCAGGATGGGGAAGCGACCATAGGTGTAGGCCAGGTAGCAGATGCACCCCAAGAAGACAGACTGTCGACTCCACGCGAAGAGCGGAGTCGGCGGACTCCTCCGCCAGATCACGGCAGCGGTGGCTGCTCCAAACAGAGACGAGAGGAGGAGTCCCAGACTGAAGGCTGGAATCCCCAGGCTCCGAGCGGTCTCGGCGAGGTAGTCCGGAGGGTGTCCGAGGAAGAGCAGTGGCAGCACGGCGCAGGAGGCAGCACCGAGCAGCCAGAGGCCGACCGTTGGATGCGAACTCCCCGTCTTCGCAGTGTCATGCACGGAGTGGCCCCCCAGGATGCGGAGCGTACACCCTCCCGGAGAAGATGATTTTGGTTCTGCCGGCCTTGGACGGCCCCGCAGGGGCGATGGCCAAAGAACCCTCCTGCCGGCCCGACTTGCTCGGGACGATGCCCGGCAGGAGCTCGGGCTGCTCTGCAGCCCGGGGGGGCCAACGACAGAAGGGGGGCCCGTGGGCACCCTCTTGTCGGCCGGGCCGCCTCGCGGCCCGCT
>JAZAMN010000057.1:0-109909 GCA_036229005.1 Myxococcota bacterium | reverse complement strand
GCATCATCACGGCAATCCAGAAGACAGGGCAGCCCTACGACCACGACCGCTACGTGCGGCGCTTGAAGGCCAACGGCGTGCCGTGGGCGATGGGCCTTGGGTGAGATTTGGGTGGACGAAACGGTAGTGATGTCCGGTCCCCGGTCGCCTGTCCCCGGTCGCCGCAACCCGCCCAAGCGTCCCACCCGATACCCGATACCCGACCCCCGACCCCCGATACCCGATACCCGATACCCGATACCCGGCCCCCGACCTCCGATACCCGCCTCACCCCAACGCCCCCCGCAACCCCGCCATGTCCTGCACGACCTCCCACCGCGCCAGCCGCTCGGCCCCGTGCATCCCCCAGGACACCCCCACCGCGCGCACTCCCGCGTTGTCGGCCATCTCCAGGTCGAAGGTCGTGTCGCCCACCATCACCGCGTCCTGCGGGGCCACCCCGGTGCGCTCCAGGATGAACTCGATCATGTCGGGGTTCGGCTTGGGCCGCGCGACGGAGTCGTGACCGACCAGCATCTCGAAGTGGTGGGTCAGCCCGGCCCGACCGACCGAGCGCTCGGCGCCCTGCTGGGACTTGCTGGTGGCGATGGCCATGCGCCGCCCGGCCAGGCCGCTCAGCAGCTCCGGCACGCCCTCAAACAGCGTGGTGTGCTGCAGATCGATCGGCACATACAGGTCCCGGTAGCTTTGAACCAGCGCGTCGATCTCTGAGGTCCCCAGCGCACCCAGCGAGCGCGGGAACATCTCCACCAGAGGCAGCCCGATCAAGGGGGCGATCACCTGCTCATCCGGGGCCTCGAAGCCCCGCTCCCGGCAGGCACCCTGGAAGCACAGGACGATGGAGTGGCGGGAGTCGGACAGCGTCCCGTCAAAGTCGAAGATGATCAGCTCAGCCACAGGGAACCTCGGGTGCGTAGCTTGTGCAGGTAGCGCGCTGCAGCGAGGAGGGTCGGTGAGCTTTAAGGAACGAATCAAGGGTGCGGCGGCGGGCCTCGCCGCCCAGCCGGTGGTGGTCAGTGAGCGCCGCCAGCTCAGCGAGGAGCTCGTCGTGCTCGCCTTCTCCGGCGCCCAGGACGGCAGCGCGTGGACCCCCGGCCAGAAGGTCAAGCTGCGCGTGGACGGCGTGCTCCGCAGCTACACCCCCATGCGCTGGACGGGCGACCGCATGGAGCTGCTCTTCCACCTGCACGGCCAGGGCCCCGCCGCCCAGTGGGCCGCCAAGGCGCAGGTGGGGGACGCGGCCTCTTACTTGGGGCCCGCCCGCTCGGTGCCGGCGCCCACCCCCGCGGACTGGTGCCTGGTCATCGGGGACCAGACCGCCCTGGGGCTCTTCGTGGCCTGGGCCGAGGCCGCCGAGCGGCCGATGCACGGTGCGGTGGTGCTTGACGGTGCGCCTACTCCTGTCCTCGCCGAGCTCGGGTTGTCACTGGATGTGGTGCGCGCCGACCAGGCGGCCCTTTGGGCCGAGCGGTGGGCCCTCCCGCCCGGACGGGGAGAGATCCTCCTCTCCGGAGAGGCCGACATGGCCAAGGCCTGCCGCGACGCACTGCTCGCCCGGGGCGTCGACCGGAGCTGGATCCGCTTCAAGCCCTACTGGGCGGTGCGCGGAAAGGCCCGGCGCAAGGAGATCGAACGCGAGGCCGCCCGCTGACGCATACTCGGCGCCTCCGGAGAGCCCATGCGCGTCCACCAGCTCCTGCACCTCAACGCCCTGGACGAGCAGGGCCTGCTCCACTTTCCGCTGCGGCTGGTCGGGGGCGTGCTGCTGGTGGCCGGGTGCATCGCGGATCTGGCGCTCGCCGGCCGCGTTCGGATCGAGGGCGACGCGCTGCAGGTGCTCGACCCCACCCCCCTCCAGGACCCCGCGCTGGACGCCGTGCTCGCCGCGCTCCCGGGCACGCAGGTGGAGACCGCCGCGCGCGAGCTGATGGCGGAGATCGCCATCGTCGACCTCTGCGCCCAGGGCCTGGTCCGAGACGGCCTGGCGACCCTCCAGACCCAGCGCATGCTGCTGGTCTTCAAGAAGCACGTGCTCCAGCCCGCCGACACTCCGCAGGTGCGCGCCGCCAAGGGTCTGTTGGGGAGGGCGATGGCGGGTCAGGCCCTCTCGCCTCAGGAGCACACCGCTCTGGCCCTGTGTGTGCCCGCGGAGCTCTTGCCCTTCATGGCCGCCGGCGAGGACATCGACCCGCAGACCGCCACCGCCTCCATCCAGGCCCGGTGCACCCCGGAGCAGGCCGCGCTCCAGCGGGTGTTGGCCGCCGGGGTTGCGGGGACTCGGCGGGGCGCTCCCGTTCAGCACTGACGGGCGTTACTCGGTCGGCATGAACCTGCTCCTGCTGCACTCTTCGGGCACCGGCCCCCGCCAGTTCAAGGCCTTCGAGCGCCTGCCCCACGACCGCATCGCGCCGGACTTCCGGGAGCGCTGGCCGGCCGCCGACCCCGACTGGCGCATCCAGGCCGACCTGGACAAGACCCTGGCCCTGCTCGACCAGACCGAGGGTGCCGTGGACATCGTCGGCCACAGCTACGGGGGGGCTCTGGGGCTCAAGGTGGCGCTGGCCCGGCCCGACAGGGTGCGGCACATCGTCTTGCACGAGCCGGTGCTCTGGGGCTGCTATCGAGCGCTGGCGACCCCCAGCGAGGTCCGGGAGTTCGACCAGCGCGTGGCGCCCTTCCTGGATCCGGCGCGCAGCGGAGACCCCACCTGGGTGCGGGACTTCATCGACTTCTGGAGCGGGGCGGGCACCTTCGACGCGCTGCTGCCGCCCATGCAGGAGTCCCTGGTCGCGCAGGGGCACAAGCTCTTCGCCCAGGTCCACCAGCTCATGGTCGAGGACCAGGGCCCCGAGCAGTGGACCGCGCTGCCGCCCTTCCACGTCACCCTGGGCCGCGACACGCCGCTGGCCCAGCGCCGCTCCATGAGCCTGCTCGCGGACACGCTCCCCCAGATGAACCTGGAGCTCGTCGACGGCGGCCACATGGCCCCCGTGACCAAGGCGGTGGGGTGGTTCCGGCGGGTGCAGGGGCTGTTGGAGGGCTGAGGGTGGTTTTGTATGGGGGTCTCGCGACCCCCCTGAACCCCGGCGGCGCCGGGGTCACCCCCCGCGGGGAGTTCGCTCGGACGGGTGCGAGGCGGCTCCGCCGACAGCTACGGCCCTCCAATGAGCGACCACCCGTGGCTACGGGGGCCGAATGAGCGAAGTTCTGAGGCTACCCGTCACCGGTGAGCGCTTTTTCCCCGATTGCGGCCCCCAAACCCGTGGATCTGGCCGAAATCTGGCCTTTTGAGCTCCCAGAACCCCCGGATCGGTGGCCTGAGCGCTCACCGGTGGGCCGTAGCCAAAAAAGTCCGCTCATTCAGGGACCCTAGGCTCTCCATCTGGGGGGCGATGAGGCTGCAGCGCGCAAACCTGCGCCTGCAGCCCGGCCTGGAGGGGGGCCGGGAGCCGCCCGACAAAGCCAAAGAAGCGGCGCAGCCGCGCCGACGCGCCGAGGGCGGCTTCCGCTCATGTCCCCCCGGAAGGCCCGCGGGGGGTGGACCCAGCTTGACTGGGCCTCAGTGAGGTCGCGAGGCCCCCATACAAATCAGTTCGGGCACGCCCCCCAGCTGCTCCCCGTCGCGTCCCCCATCTCCTGGGCGAAGGTCAGCTTGGCGTCGATGTCCGCGTAGAAGTTGGCCTGGGTGACCTGGGCGTGGGGCATCTGGGTGGGGGCGTCGCAGACCAGGGTGTCCAGGTAGGTGCCGTAGCCGGTGAACTCGGCGACGCTGTGCATGTCCACGTGGCTGGGCATGGCCAGATGGCAGGTGCGGCAGTGGGGCTGCACCACGTCCTGGTAGAGCGCCTGGGCGTCCACGCTGCTGTTGGCGGGGTGGGCCTGCCAGTCCGCGGGGACGAAGTGTTCGTCCTGGACGCTCGCCCCGCCCGCGTACCAGCCGGCGATCAGCTCCTGGGTGGCCGGGCCCACGTTGGTGTCCAGCAGGGACTCGTTGAGCACCTTGAAGGCGGCCTCCTGGCCGGCGCGGTTGTAGCTGGGGTGGTAGCCAAAGGACTCCACGGGGAAGGGCAGCCAGGTGGGGTCGCCCGCCCAGCCCGACATCCGGCCCTCGCTGGGGTAGACCAGCGCGCCGGTGGCATCCAGGGTCAGCTGGCTCTCCATGGCGGGGGTGCCGCCGTGGCAGTTGGTGCACAGGTCGGGCATGGCCTTGACCCCAAAGTCGTCCAGGGGCAGCTCGCCGATGCGGTTGCCGGCGGCGTCGAAGGCGTAGAAGCGGGTGTAGTAGCCCCCGCCGCTGCCCGGGTTGGGGCGGTAGTCCATGGCCACCGTGGCGATCACGCCGCTCTGGGCCGCGGCGTCGCCCACGCTGGCGTAGTTGGTCGTGTACATGGCCACGATGGGGGCCTCACCGGTCTGGCCGGGGTCCCAGTCCTCCCAGACGCGCAGGTGCATCTCGCGCCCGAAGCCCAGGTCGCCGTCGTTGCCGTAGATCGCGAAGGCGTCGTCGCCGCCGGAGCGCCGGGGGTCGAAGTTCCCGCTGCCGTCCAGCTTGTCCGGCCACTGCAGGCTGTCCACCCAGTCCTGGAAGGTGGTCATCTCGTCGTTGGGATCGATGGCCTTGTAGTAGGCCTCCGCCACATCGCCCGGGGTGTGTCCGCCGGGGATGGTCTGGTCGCCCACGAGTCGGCGGCTCAGGAAGCTGCCCGGGGGCGGGGCCTGGGGCAGGGTGATGTCGGTGCAGCCGCCGTGGGGGGCGGTCTGCGGCCAGGCCGACAGCGAGGTCAGCCCCACGGGGACCCGGGCGCGGTCCACCTCGTAGCCGTGGCCGTCGTAGAGCACGATGTCGACGGCTTTGGTCAGCTCGGTCATCGTGAGCACGCCCACCGGCCCCACCATGTTGACGGGGTAGAGGGCGCGGTTGACCTCGCGGGCCACGATGGGGGTGCCCTTGACCGAGCCGGGCGCCACGTAGACCCGCACGCATCCAAAGTCCTCGAACACCTCGGCCACCGCGAGGGAGGCGGGGCTCAGGGACCCCGAGAAGCTCACGGTGCTGCCGCTCACCGAGGCGCCCAGGGCCTCCCAGGTGCCGCTCTGCTCGTCCAGCTGCACCAGCGCGAGCTCCGCGCCCTTGGCGTCGGACTCGGAGACCTGCACCTCGAGCTGGGCCTTGCCGCCGATGGCCAGCTCGGTGCCCTTGGCGTCCTGGAGGGACCAGGAGATCAGCCCGAAGGTGTCCAGCCCCACGGGGACCCCCTTGCGCTCGGCGATGGGCTCTCCGGGCACGCCCTCCAGGGGGTCGGGTTGGGTCAGCATCAGGGTGACCTCGCCGGTGACGGTCCTGCCGGTGTCGGGGTAGACCACCGACCCACCCGGGATGGTGAGCTTCACCGTGCCGTCCGCGCTCTTGAGCTCTCCTCCCTTCTCCCCCGAGAAGGTGGTGCTGCTGTCCCAGCTCCCGTCCGGGCCGTCCAGCCGCAGGGAGTTGCCGTGGGCCACCAGGACGTGGGTCCAGCGCCGGCCGCCGTTGTCGAAGTTGACCACGCAGCGGGCGTCGGCGGGGATCTTGAGGTCCGTCGCGTAGGCGCCGCTTTCGTCTACGGTCAGCGCGCTGCCGTCGCAGAGGGAGATCTCGGTGCCCGCGTCGGCCTCGCCGTAGACGTGCAGGGTGTCGCTGTCCCGCAGGCGAATGGGGGCGAAGGCCACGCCGCCGCGGCCGTCCTGGGCGATCACGACGCCCATGGCGGGCGCGCTCCACTCGGTGCGCACGCTCAGGGGGTCGTCGTCGGGGTCGGAGAAGGTGCCGGAGGCGTCGACCTCCAAGGTCTCGCCGCTGCGGAAGTAGGCGGTGCCGTTGTAGATCACCGGCGGCCCGGTCACCTCGGGCGAGGTGTTCGGCCAGCTCAGGCTCAGCTCTCCCTTGTCGGCGTCGCCGCTGACGGAGAGCGCGGTGCCCTTGATGGTGGCGGTCACGGTGCCCGCGTCCTGCACGACGAACCAGCCGCCGATCCCGGCGATGCTGCTGCCCTGGCCGCTGTGGCTGAGGCTCACGTCTTGATGGAGCAGGCCCCGGTGGACGACGCTCGCGCCGCCCTGGTCCAGGATGCGGCCCACGCTGAGGCCGGGGAGCTCGGCGTCCAGCACCACGTCGACCGCCAGGGCGTCCAGGGTGGTGTCCTCGCAGACCCACTCGCCGGTGTCGTCGATGAAGCCCAGACAGAGGGTCGTCTCGTCGTCGCGCAGGGTCAGCAGCGCGTCGCCCCAGGCGTCCGTCTCGACCGCGGCCTCGGGGCGGTCCTGGGGCCAGACCGCCAGCCCGGGCACCTTCACGCGGCCGTCCACCAGCGCCGTGACCAGCAGCTCCCGCTCGGCCAGCACCTCGCCGGTGTCGTCGACCGGGCCGGTGTCGTCGGTGGGGGCCGTGTCTGCCACCGAGTCGGTCTGGGTGTCGTCCTGGGGCTCGACGCTGGCGTCCTTGTCGCAGGCGAGCAGCACCAGAGCGAGCAGCGTGGACAGGGAAAGCGCAGGCAGAAGGCGGGTCATGGCGTACTCCTGCATGCAGGGTCACCCAGCTTGGCCTCCCTGCCATCCTTCACCGGTCCCACGCGGGGGCATGGCGAGGCGCGGCTGGGCGCAACCCCAGCCGAATGCACCGACTCGCTGCGCAACCCCAGCCGAGTGCACCGACTCGCTGCGCAACCCCAGTCGAGTGCACCATCCCCGCGCGCAACCCCAGCCGAGTGCACCACAGCGCCGCCGATTTGGGTGCGAGAGGCGGCTCCGTGGTGCATTCGCCCTGGGTTGCGCCCGCCCGTGGTGCATTCGCATGGGGTTGCGTCCGCCCGTGGTGCATTCGCAGTGGGTTGCGTTCCATCAGCCCGCCGGCGACTCCACCAGCTGCAGATACCAGCGGTCCACGCCCCGACCGAAGAAGAGCAGGAAGGTGCCCAGCACCAGCAGGAACACGGCCAGCGCGCCAAAGACCAGCTCCCCGCGGAGCACCAGCACGAAGGCGTTGACGAGCCACCAGCCGATGGCCACGCCACGGACCACGGGGTTGCGGCTCCGGAAGACCAGGATGGACACGAAAAGGCCCAGGAAGGGCAGCGCCACCCAGAGGAAGATCCCGAAGACGAAAACCAGGTCCGGGTAGGGTCCGTGGGTCCCCAGCAGGATCCCCAGGAGCCCGGTCGCCAGGGCCCAGTGGGCGAAAGGGAGCGCCAACAACAGAGTCCCCAGCGCCGAGAAGTCGACGGCGGCGGGGCGGGGCGGGCGAAACACGGGTCCTCCTGCCCTGGACTACGGGGGCCCATGATCCGATATTCCACCTTTCCAGTCGAATACCAACGTTCCGTTCAAGGCTTCGCGCGCAGCTCGACCCGCTGCCCCAGTGGCGGGATGAAGGGCCCCGACTCCAGCTCCACGATGCAGCTCGTGAACTCGCCGATGGGGTTGCCCACCCAGCTCCAGGCCTGCCCGTCCCAGGTGCCCTCCATCTCCACCCGCTCGCCCGCAAGGCCAGGCTCCCAGGCGCACTGGGTGGCTCCGGCCCGCAGGGCACTCTCCCAGTCGGTCGGCTCGAGCGCTCCCATCGCCTGCAGCTGGATCCCACCCTTCTCCAGCCAGCCGCACTCCAGATCGCAGTAGCTGGGCTCCCGGTGGGTTCCGCAGGCGCACTCGCCCTCCAGCGCCTGAGCGTAGAGCCCGTGCCAGTGGGCGGCCCGGTCCAGGTCCCCGGAGGCCAGCGCGTTGTCCAGCGCGAACACGCAGACGCTGTTCCGCACGTGGGGGTACTCCTCCAGGCTGCGCTCCGGCAGCTCCCAGTCCTGAGGCTCCAGCGTCACCTTGTGCCCGAGAGTCAGCCGCGAGACCGCGGCCTGAGCGACCAGCGGGTCCGAGCTCACCTGGAAGGCGTGCAGCGCCAGGTCCACAGCAGCCTGCGCATCGTGGGCGTCCCCCAGGTTGTCCGCGGCGACATCCAGCTCGAAGAGCAGCGCGAAGTCCGCCACGGGGTGCTCCGGGAAGGTCTCCTGAAGCTCCCTGGCAAGCGCCGCCGTCCCGGCAGTGTCCCGCTCGATGTCGTGCGCCTCATACCAGGCCCCGGCCTCGGGGTTCGAGTGCACGCTGTTCTGGTGCCGGTCATAGGGCCCGCAGCCAAAGCGGGCCTCGTACTCCGCGTGCAGCTGGTGCAGCTGGTCGCTGTAGTCCCGCCGCGAGGCCAGCCACTCCACCTGCAGCGCCAGCAGCCCCTCCCAGGGGTCCGCGTCCGGCGGGAGGTGGTCCCACATCAGCCCCTCCGCCTCCGCCGCCTCCAGGATGCCGGGCACCTTCGGGTCGCTCGCCTCAGGCGGGAACATGCCCAGTCCGTCCAGCCACGCATCCATCTGCGCGTAGGTCTCGCTGTCCTCCATGCCGACCTCGTCCGCATGGGGGAACCAGTGGTTGGGGCGGATCTCGTGGTGGATGTACCGGCTCCGCTCCAGCCGCTCCTTCTTGATGGGGCTCACCTCGATGAGCACCTGCGCGGGGGCCTCCATCGGCGCCGAGAGCGAGGCCGGCTCCACAGGGCGGTCCGACCTGCCCCCTCGGCTCCGGGCCCGCTGGGTCTGCTCCGGCCGCGGCCCCACGCTCTCGGACGCCTGACCCGACTCCGTCTCCGGCCCTGACGGCCAGACCCACAGCAGCAGCAGCGCCAGGAGCGCCACCCCCACCGCGGCGAGTCCCAGCTTCGCTCGACCTGCGTCCATGCGCGGACCCTACCAGCCAATAGAGCCCATTCAAAGAGCGCTCTACTCCTCCCGCCGGTCCTTGAGGGCCCCGCCCTCCTCCTGAGGCACTCCACCGTCCCCCATGTCGACCTCGAAGGGCAGCGTGACCTCGACGCCCCCCTCCGCGGCAGGCCACCTCTGGTTGTAGACCGCGCTCGAGAAGCAGCCCAGCACGCCGGCGGGCAGCGCCTCGACCTCGTCGACCCAGGCTTCGTCCACGCCCTGCTCGTCCAGGGTGAAGGCCAGCACCAGGCGCCCCTGGAGCTCAGGGGGCAGCACCGGGGCCCACTCATTGACGCAGTCGTTGATCTCCGGGTGCATCGCGTCGGCGACCTCCATCAAGGTCTCCGGCGTCAGGGGCAGGTCGGGGTCGACGCCGCCCTGGGGCCAGACCGTCAGCCCGGGCACCTTCACGCGGCCGTCCACCAGCGCCGTGACCAGCAGCTCCCGCTCGGCCAGCACCTCGCCGGTGTCGTCGACCGGGCCGGTATCGTCGGTGGGGGCCGTGTCTGCCACCGAGTCGGTCTGGGTGTCGTCCTGGGGCTCGACACTGGCGTCCTTGTCGCAGGCGAGCAGCACCAGAGCGAGCAGCGTGGACAGGGAAAGCGCAGGCAGAAGGCGGGTCATGGCGTACTCCTGCATGCAGGGTCACCCAGCTAGGCCTCCCTGCCATCCTTCACCGGTCCCACGCAGGGGCATGGCGAGGCGCGGCTGGGCGCAACCCCAGCCGAGTGCACCAACTCGCTGCGCAACCCCAGCCGAGTGCACCACCAGGCACCGATCTGGGGTCCAGAAGGGGGCTCCCTGGTGCATTCGCCCCGGGTTGCGTCCGTCCCTGGTGCATTCGCCCCGGGTTGCGCCCACCCCTGGTGCATTCGCCCCGGGTTGTGTCCGTCCCTGGTGCATTCGCCCCGGGTTGCGCCCACCCGTGGTGCATTCGCCCCGGGTTGCGCCCCTGCTGTGCACGTCTTGCGGCCTGTGCAGGCGTTAGACCCTCCACCACCCTTGGAGGTTTGAATGGAAGTCGGCGCGATGTGGGATCAGATGTACGGCGTGGCGCACTACCGCTACGGCACCGCCCCCAACGCCTTTGTCGCCGAGCAGGTGCCCCAGCACCTGGCCCCCGGCGCTCGCGTGCTCGTGGTCGGCGACGGCGAGGGCCGGAACGGCGTCTGGCTGGCCGAGCAGGGCCACCAGGTCACCACCATCGAGCCCAGCATCCAGGGCGTCAACAAGGCCCGCAAGCTGGCCGCCGAGCGCGGCGTGGCCCCCGACATCCGGCACGGACTCTTCCCCCAGGCCGCCAAGGACCTGGAGCCCGTCGACGCCGTTGTGCTCACCTTCGTGCACGTCCCGCCCCCACTGCGCCCCGGTCTGCACGCAGCCGTGATCCAGGCCCTCAAGCCCGGCGGGCTGGTCATCCTGGAGGGCTTCCGCCCCGAGCAGCGCACCCTGGGACGCACCAGCGGCGGCCCCCCGGCTGTTCCGCCCCTGTTCACCGAGCAGATGCTGCGAGAGGACTTTGGGGCCCTGGAGATCCTCGTCCTCACCGCCCCCACCGTGGAGCTCTCCGAAGGCCCCGGGCACTCCGGCCCCGCCGAGGTCATCCGTCTGATCGCGAGGCGCCCGTGATCTTCCTCCTGCTCGCCTGCACCACCCCCGACGCCCCCCTGGTCCAAGGCCCCGACGACACCGGCGCGTCCAGCTCCGACTGCCGCGCCGCCGCCACAGACGCCGTGCACAGCGCCGTGGTCTCCCTGCCCTTCGCCAGCCCCGACACCGGCTGGGTGGCCTACCGGGTCCAGGACGACAGCCTCACCGAGACCGGCCGCTTCTCCCTGGGCGCCCGCGCGGCCTTCGGGAGGGTGGCTTGGACGCCGGATGGAGCGATCGGGGCGGTCCCCCTGGAGGATGGAACCATCGGCCTGATCTCTGCGCTGGACGGCGCCGTCGAGGTCGTCGAGCCCACGATCAGCGGCGACTTCTACTCGTCGAACCTGCACTTCTCCCCGGATGGGTCCACGCTGTGGATCGTGGACGGCAACTGGGCGAACAACGGGGGCGGGCTCTACAAGCTGCCGATCGACTGCGAGACGGGCGCCCCCGGCGTGGCCACCTTCGTGCGCTCCTCCAAGCTGGCGGCGGCCCTGCTGCTGGGCGAGCGCACGGTGCTCGTGGCCCAGGAGGTCGACGACCAGAGCGGCTACGGCGCCTGGGAGCTGGACGGCCCCGAGGGCGAGGTCCTGCGCGGCGTGGCGCTCTTCGACTACGCCGACAGCAGCATCTCGGACGCGGTGATGGGCCCCGGCGGGCACGTCTGGGTCGCCGACAACTCGCTGTGGTCGGGCCAGGACAACCACGTGGTGGTGCTGGAGGCTGATCTCTCCAAGCGCCACCAGGTACCCATAGTGGACCCGGTCGCCATCGTGCCGGCCCCGACGGGCTCCGACGCGCTGGTGCTCTCCGCCTACGGGGCCGATGCGCTCGTGCTCCTCAAGGAGTCTGGCGAGGTGGAGACGGTGCAGTCCTCGCCGCTCCCGTGGTCCGCCGCCGGGCTGACCGAGGGCCCCGATGCTGGGCTCGCGCTGGTGTCCGAGAACGAGGCGCTGCTGCTGCTGCGGGTGACCTCGACGGTGGACGAGCTGGCTCGGATTCCCTTGAGCGGGGACCAGGTGCCGGGCGTTGTGGGCCTGAGCCCCTGAGGGCTCCCAAACCCCTCGGTCCCCCCTGCGATTTCGGTCGATTTCAATCGGTGGTGTTCCCCTCTTCGATTGGGTACTCCTGACGTGGATCAGGAGGCGGCGTGGAAGATCAAGTAGCCGGGGAGCAGGCCATGGGGCTGTGGCGGTCCTACGCGGGGGGCGTCGCCTGGCTCTCGCTGGCGATGGGCACGCTGGGGCCGGCGCTGTTCGGGCTGGGTCTGGTGGCCGCCGGGCTGGGCTGGGTGCCGGCTTGGGCGGTGGCGCCGGTGCAGCTCGCGATCGCCTACACCATCTTCATCGCGATGCACGACGCCACGCACGGAAGCGTGGGGGGAGGCCGCCAGGCCGCCTGGCTGGACGAGCTCGTGGGCTGGCTGGTCGCGGGGGTCTTCCTGTCGGCGTACCCCTTCTTTCGCTGGTCGCACCTGCAGCACCACAGCCACGTCAACCACCCGGACAAGGACCCGGACCGCTGGGTCGCGGGGGCCGCGCTCTGGCGGGTGGTCTTGCGCTGTATCTCAGTGATTCCAGGGTATTACCTTCGGCTGGCGCGGGCAGACCGCAGCCGAGCGTCCGTGCGTCAGGTGCAGCGCCAGAGCCTGCTGGGGCTGCTCCCGGTGCTCGCGCTGGCGGGGGCCTACGGCGCCTGGGCGGGGTGGGGGACGCTGCTGCTGGTCTGGGTGCTCCCGGCCATCGGCGCGAGCGCATTGCTGGGATATATCTTCGACTACCTGCCGCATCGGCCCCACGAGAGCCAGGCGCGCTTTGACAGCGCCTCGTTCGCGCCGCGGACCTACCGGGACAGCGGGCTGTTCTACCTGCTGACGCTCGGGCAGACCCACCATCCGGTGCACCATCTGTTTCCGCGGGTGCCCTGGTTCCGCTACCGCAGCCTCTACCTGCGGATCTCCGACGAACTCAGCGCCCGGGGGGTGCCCAATGCCTAGTCCTCTGACCGGCGAGAGCCTGCTGCTGCTGGGCGGCACCGGCTTCCTGGGGCGCGTGATCGCCGCCCGCCTGCTCACCGACACCGACTGCCCCATCCTGCTGCCGGTCCGGGCGCGCCACGAGCCCGCGCAGGTGCTGGCCGCCATCGCTGCAGAAGACCCCCGGCTGAGCGTCGAGGTCGTCTCCGCGCGCTGCCAGGTGGTGCCGCTGCCCAGCGACCTGGTGGACCTGGCCCCCCAGGCGCGGGCCTTCGGGGTGCGGGGCCTGTTGAACTGCGCGGGGTCGGTGGCCTACTTCAACCGGGACGCCCTGATCGCCGGCAACGAGTCCCTGACCGAGGCCGCGATCGCGCTGGGCCGGGCGCTGGAGGTGGAGCACTTCACCTACCTGTCCACCGCCTTCTGCTCGGGCTTTCGGCAGGGGCCCATCCACGAGACGCTGCACAGCGGGCCGGCCGTGGACCCCACCTACTACACGACCTCCAAGCGCAACTGCGAGCAACTGGTCGCGGCCTCCGGGCTGCCCTGGCTGATCACCCGCCCGTCGATCGTGATGGGGGACAGCCGCAGCGGTCACTACACCGGCCGCCCCTATGGCATCTACCAGCTCTGGCGGGGCTGGGAGAAGATGCTCCTGCGGGAGCCCCGGCAGGTCGCGCACGGCATGGGCTCGAGCGCCCCTGTGCAGATCGTCCACCAGGACGCCGTGGCCCAAGGCACCCTGGCCGCCCTCCGCGACTTCCAGCCTGGCCGCATCCTGCATCTGGTGGGCAACCCCGAGACCCTGCCGCGGGTGCGCGACTGCTGGCGCCTGTGGTTTGAGAGCGTCGTGCGCCCGGAGACCGCCCACTTCCACGCCACCCTGGCCGACGCCAACAGCCACGACCTGAGCCCCAAGGTCCGCACCTACCTGGAGATCACGGCCACCAACCTGCTGATCGCCGAGCAGCCCTGGGACTTCCAGACGCAGGGCCTGGAGGAGTTGGGCCTGCCCCGTCCCCAGGCGGATCTGCACACCCTGGCGCGCTGCCAGGAGGCCTTCATCGCCCGCTCCCCCCGCCTGCAGGCCTACCGCGCCGCCGGCCTCTCCCCGGACTCCACCCCATGAACGCCCCGCTCCACAGCCCCAAGACCCAGGACGCCCTCGGGCGCCTGATGGGCCTCGCCGTCTTTGGCGAGCGCGTCGCCGCGCGCACCTACCACCTGGCCGGCAAGCTCCAGCCCCAGCACGCCGAGCTCATGCAGAAGTTCTCGCGCATGGAGGCCCAGCACGCCGCGTGGTTCAACCAGGTCTCCCAGGACAACGGCGTGCTCCCGGACCGCGCGTTCGCCGAGGCCGAGCTGGGCTACCTGGTCGACCAGGTCGACGCCCACTACGCCGCCGGGGACTTCGACGCGCTGCTGGTGGTCTAGGGCTTCATCGTCGAGAGCCTGGCCATCGCCACCTACCAGCCCTTCCTGTCCATCGCGGATCAGTACCCGGGCGCCCGCGAGGCCTTCTCCCGCGCCCTGGCCGAGGAGCACTACCACGTGGACTGGGTCGTCCGGTGCCTGCGCCTGCGCTTCTTCGACCGCGAGGACGCCTTCGTGGCCCTCACCCAGCGGGTCAACGTCCAGGGCATCGACTGCGTGGGCGGCTCGATGATGAACATCGCCGACGCGCTCGACCGGATCGGCCTCTCCGGCGCGGACTGCGCGGGCGCGATGATGGACGGCTACACCGAGCTGCTGGAGCGCGTCGGCGTCTCCGAGCGCGAGGCCACCCGCAACGTGGTCGGCCTGTTTATGCCCTTGATCCGCAAGTACCGCCAGCAGCAGGAGCCCGCCCATGACTGAGCACGAGGCCGCCCTGTGGAGCCTGCTCCACCGCGTCGAGACCCACACCGCCGCCCGCTACGCCGCCCAGGCCCCCGCCCTGCTGACCGACGACAAGCGCGAGGCCGCCGCCCGGATCGCCGCGCTCGTTCCGTCCCAGGATGTCCTCGCCGGCACCGAGCTGGCCGAGGTCTTGCCCCCGCTGCTGGGTGCGGCCGAAGGCCAGGGTGGGCCCCACGACGCCCTGTGGATCCAGGGCCTCCTCCTCGAACTGCTGGGGGTGACCTTGTACCGGGCCCTCCAACAGGGCGGGCGCTTGTCTGCGGAGGGGGAGGCGGCTGCGTCGTTTGCGCTCCAGGCGTCCTCCACCACCGCGGCTCTGGCTGCCGCCCAGATCTCTGCACTGGGGTTCACCGTCGAGGACAACTTTGCCCTGTTCACCGGCCGCTCTGAGCCCGTGTTGCAGCAGCTCGACCACCTTGGCGAGGCCCTGGACGCGCGCTTTGGCGGTCCCCTGGACCTGCTGTTCTCGGACGTTATGGGCGACTACGTGGCCGAGCTCCTGCCAGTGTGCGGCGAGCTGGGCTTTGGTCGGCGCCAGGTGATGGTGCACCTGACCTCGGCGATGATGGGCTGAGGGGCCGTGGCTACGGGGGCCGAGTGAGCGCTTTCTTTTGGCTACGGCCCACCGGTGAGCGTTCGGGCCACCGATTTGGCGTCTGGGAGGTCCTGAGGGGCCTCTTTGGGGCCAGAACCACCGGTTTGGGCGCCCTTCTGCCGCAAAGAGCGCTCACCGGTGGGGCGTAGCCTCGGCGCATCGCTCACTCAGGCCCCGTAGCCAAGGGGGGGCGCTCATTGGGAGCCCGTAGCCGCAGGTGGAGTTCGGTCTGTCGAGGCGACTGGCCTGGCTCATAGGGAGGTTGCAGCGCGCAGACCTGCGTCTGCAGCCGAGGAGGTCGGTCTACCGAGGGCTTCGACCCAGTCCACTGGGAGGTTGCAGCGCGCAAACCTGCGCCTGCAGCCTGGGAGTTCGGTCTAACGCCTGCACAGGCGTAAGACGTGCACAGCAGGGGCGCAACCCGGGGTGAATGCACCACGGGTGGGCGCAACCCGGGGCGAATGCACCGTGGACGGGCCCAACCCGGGGCGAATGCACCAGGGAGCCCCCTTCTGGGCCCCAGATCGGTGCCTGGTGGTGCACTCGGCTGGGGTTGCGCAGCGAGTTGGTGCATTCGGCTGGGGTTGCGCAGCGAGTTGGTGCACTCGGCTGGGGTTGCGCAGCGAGTGGGTGCATTCAGCTGGGGTTGCGCGCTCATGACCGGCCGCAGGCTCCGCGGGGGCGCGGCGTAGACCCTCGCCTGCACGGGAGGGCGGTCGGCCGAGGCGATCGGCTCAAGCCCAAGAAGCGGCGCAGCCGCGCCGACGCGCAGGGCCGAACGCCTCGTACCCGTCCGATCGAACTCCCCGCGGGGGGTGACCCCGGCTCCGCCGGGGTTCAGGGGGGTCGCGAGACCCCCATACAAAAAACACCCCGCGCAAACCTGCGCCTGCAGCCCGGCCTGTAGGGGGGCTGGGAGCAACCCGACAAAGCCCAAGAAGCGGCGCAGCCGCGCCGACGCGCCGAGGGTTGCTTCCGCTTCTGTCCCCCCGGAAGGCCCGCGGGGGGTGACCCCGGCTCCGCCGGGGTTCAGGGGGGTCGCGAGACCCCCATACAATAATTATTCTCCCCCCATGACACCCACCGAGGACCTGACCGCCTGGCTGCTCGACCACGGCCGCATGCTCCCCACCGTCCGCGAGGTGGTCGGTGCATTCGCCCAGCAGCTCCGGCGCCACGCGCCGGTGGACCGCTTCTGGTTCGGCACCAAGGTGCTGCACCCCCAGGCGGCCGCCTTCTTCTGGGTCTGCGAGGGGGACGAGGTGCGCGAATCGTCCATGTCCTACGCCCGCTTCGACCACCTGGCCCAGCGGGACAGCCCCATCCTGCGCCTGCGCCACGGGGCGCCGGAGACCTGGTTCAAGGTGGGCTCCGCGCCGGACATGCCCGACCTGGAGGCGCTCTTTGGCCGCGGCTACCGCGAGCAGTTCGCCCTGCCCGTGCACTTCCGCGGCGTGTGGGCGGGCGGCCTGACCTTCAGCACCCGCGAGGCCTTCACCCAGGAGCACGTGGCCCTGTTCCGGGGTGTGATGCCGGTCCTCACGACGGTCCTGGAGCCGAGGGCAGCAGATCTGGTCACCTACACACTGCTGCGCACCTACCTGGGTCGGAATGCGGGCAAACGCGTCTTTCACGGACAGGTCAAGCGAGGAGATGGCGAGACCCTCCGCGCCGTGGTCTGGTTTTCGGATGTCCGCGGGTTCACGCAGCTCTCCGAGTCCCTGCCCCGGGACGCGCTGCTGGGGCTGCTCAATGACGCCTTCGAGCGCGTGGTGGGCGTGGTCGAGGACCACGGCGGCGAGGTGCTCAAGTTCATGGGAGACGGCGTGCTCGCGGTGTTCCCCTCGGACGGTGACGACGACGGCGAGGCCGCACATCGGGCCCTCTCCGCCGCTCAGGACCTGCAGGTGCGCCTGGACGCCCGAGGCGGCGAGCCCCGCATCCGGATGGGCGTGGGCCTGCACCTGGGCGAGGTGTCCTACGGCAACATCGGCTCGCCGGGGCGCCTGGACTTCACGGTCATCGGGCCGGCGGTGAACCTGGCGGCGCGGGTGGAGAGCCAGTGCTCGACGCTGGGCGAGCCCGTGCTGGCCAGTCAGGACATCGCGCAGCTCGCGTTCCAGAGCTGGCGGGAGGTCGCTCGGGTCGCGGTGAAGGGTGTCTCAGAGCCTGTGGGGCTGTTCGCGCCGAAGGCGTGAGTTCAGGCGAGCTGGGGCTCCAGCCACGCCAGGATCTCCCGCGCCAGCGCCCAGGGCGGCCGCCCCTTGCCGGGCACGCTGAGGTCGGCGCGCAGGTAGCCGGGCAGCCGCTCCTGGAGCAGGGGCTGCAGGCCCAGGGCGCTGATGTGGTCGGCACCGGGGAGCTCGGGGTAGCGGCCCGGGCTCTCGGCCAGGCGCTCCCGCACGGCCGCGCTGAGCTCGATGATGCTCCACTCCAGGTAGACCAGCCGGGCGCGCTGGCTGACCGCCACGGCGCTGCGCGGATCGAGCAGCGCACCGTCCCCCAGGGCGATCACGCGCGGGCGCCCGCTCAGGGCCTTGTCCAGCGCGGCGCGCTCCAGGAGTCGGCGCTTGTCCTGGCCTTCACGGAGGACCAGGTGGGCGATGGACTTGCCGCTGTCGTGTTCGATCTGGCGGTCCAGCTCCAGCACCGGCAGCCCGGAGAGGGCGGCGATCGCCTTGGCGGTGGCGTCCACCCGTGCGCCCATGAACCCGGTGATGCACAGCGGCTTGTCCAGCAGCAGGCTGGGGCCGTGGTCAAAGGGGTGGCTCACTGCGCCACGCAGTCCGCGCAGCGGCCCGTCACCTTGAGGTGCAGCTCGGCGCCCTGGAGCTGGGCGGGCAGGGAGCCCTTGGCGGCGCGCAGCTCGAGCTCGGGCAGGCAGGTGACCGCGCCGCAGTCGGTGCACAGGAAGTGGGCGTGGTCGTCGGAGATGCGGCGGCAGTGATCCAGCAGCTCGTAGCGCCAGACCTTGTCTCCGAGGTCCATGCGCTTGAGCAGGCCCTTCTCGGAGAGCTGCGAGAGGATCCGGTAGAGCGTCGCCCGGTCCAGGGCGCTGGCGCCCAGGCGCTCGGTGAGCTCCTCGTGCGAGAGTGGCCCCGCGTGCTGGTGCAGGGCACACAGGACCTGCAGCCGGGGACTGGTCGCCCGCAGGCCCAGCTCGCGCAGGCGCTCACGCATCTCCAGGCGGGTGTGCTCGATGCTCAGGGGGGCCTCCGGTCGCAAGTGGGGTAGGTTTAATGCGACGGAGGGGTTGCGGCTCGCTTTGGGGGCTTGGGTCTCAGGTCTCAGGTTTCAGGTCTCAGGTCTCGGGTCTCAGTCATCACGCCGCTCCTCTCCGAGGCGTGCGCTCCCGGCCGAACCCGGCACTCCATCCGGGGACCGGCGCCTCCGTGCCCCGCACGCAGTGCCGGGCCCTCCCCAAGGCGTCCCCCCAAGTCGGCTGCCACCAGCGCCTCGAGCCCGGCCCGGCGTCATCGGAGGTTGCCGGTCCCCGGTCGCCAGTCGCCGTGAGGGGGGCTCAGCGTCGGGGGTCAGGTATCGGGTCTCAGGTCTCAGTCATCACGCCGCTCCTCTCCGAGGCGTGCTCTCCTGGCCGAACCCGAAACTCCATCCGGGGACCGGCGCTCCCGTGGCCCGCACGCAGTGCCGGGCCCTCCCCGAGACGCCCCCCCAAGTCGGCTGCCACCAGCGCCTCGGCCTGGCCCGGCGTCATCGGCGGTTGCCGGTCCCCGGTCGCCTGTCGCCGTGAGGGGGCTCAGCGTCGGGGGGCAGGTATCGGGTCTCGGGTCTCAGTCATCACGCCGCTCCTGTCCGAGGCGTGCTCTCCCGGCCGAACCCGGAACCCCATCCTGCGACCGCGCCTCCGTGGCCCGCACGCGGTGCCGGGCCCACCCCGAGACGCCCCCCCAAGTCGGCTGCCACCAACGCGGGAGCCCGGCAGTGCGTCATCGGCGGTTGCCGGTCCCCGGTCGCCTGTCGCCGTGAGGGGGGCTCAGCGTCGGGGGTCAGGTATCGGGTCTCAGGTCTCAGTCATCACGCCGCTCCTCTCCGAGGCGTGCGCTCCTGGCCGAACCCGGCACTCCATCCGGGGACCGGCGCCTCCGTGGCCCGCACGCAGTGCCGGGCCCTCCCCGAGACGCCCCCCAAGTCGGCTGCCACCAGCGCCTCGAGCCCGGCCCGGCGTCATCGGCGGTTGCCGGTCCCCGGTCGCCTGTCGCCGCGCACACCCCCGTTAGGTTCAATCGGCCCTACACTTTGTACTCGCCAACATCGAGGATCACAGGCAATGAGCTGGGATGACCGCATCTTCACTGGCCAGCACGGCGACTACTCGTGGCTGGTGACCACCCTCCCTATCCGTAGGACAGTCGACCTCGCGCTGCGCTTTCACCCAGAGCAAGCGCTCTGGCTCGCGACCCTTCATTGCAGTGCCCCGACCTTGTCGTCGAGAGATGCAGCGGAGGGTTGGGTTCAGGCAGGTGGCGGTCTGCTCCATCGAAATCCATCGGAGCTTGCAAACATCCCCTCCAGTCACGATGACGAGTACTACTTCATCCCCGGCGACGAAACACCACTGGCTCCGCCTCCGAACCGATTCGTGACGTACACCACGTTCAACCTAGAATCCCCAAGCACGCTGGAATCTACGTTCGATCCAACCTGGGAGACTGGAGTCCTCGACTGGTTGCGACCGCTTCAGGCGGCTTTCTGGGACCACCTGAATCAACTGGGCGCCATCTCCTACGTTGGAGACGGGGACCGCGTCATTGTCGCCACCCGCCGCAAAGACTTCTTTGCAGCCGTTCTGCAGCTGGTCAACGACCTCGCGTGAAACGGGACACCGGCGACCGGGGCACTCCTTCCTAGCCTGCTGGGCGCCAGCCACCCACGAAGAACTCCATAGCTGGACGGTTCCCCGAAACGGCAGGCAAGCCCCCAAATACCGACCGGACAGAACTCAAAGTCCAGAAACAACCAGGGTTCAGCCCGAGACACTCCGAGCAGCCCGAACACCACGACCACACTGTCACTTGCTGGCGATGGCTGAACCCACCTGTCCGCTGGCCGGGCCGACTGAACCTAACGGGGCGGGAAACGCTATCGCTCCGGCCCGCGGCCTCCGACGACGGCGTCTCCGCCTACCCGATACCCGATACCCGATACCCGATACCCGGAACCCCATCCTGCGACCGCGCCTCCGTGGCCCGCACGCAGTGCCGGACCCTCCCCGAGACGCCCCCCCCAAGTCGGCTGCCACCAGCGCCTCGAGCCCGGCCCGGCGTCATCGGCGGTTGCCGGTCCCCGGTCGCCAGTCGCCGCGCACACCCCTGACCCCTGACCCCCGATACCCGATACCCGGAACCCCACTCCCTCAGAACGCCCACCCAACATTCGTATGCAGCGCCGGCGCCGGCCCAAGCACCCCCATCCCATCGACCTGGTAGCGCAGGTACTGCGCGCCGGCGCCGCCCGAGAGCACCAGGTGCTCGCCCAGGATGGCGGTGTAGCCCACCAGCACGCTGCCGTAGCCGCCGGCTGAGGTGAGTCCTGGGGTGTCCGCGCCCTCGGTGGTCTTGAGGTGGGCGAGCACGCCGCGCGCCATGACCCAGCAGCCGGTGGGGGCGTGGTCGTCGAAGAAGTAGCGGACGCCGGCCTCGGCCCCCAGGCCGCGGAATGGCTGCTGGAGCTCGGCCAGCAAGGGGCTGGGGAAGACGAAGAGGTGGGGGCTGCCGTAGACCGACCAGTGGGGGCCCACCACTCGCTCGACCTGCAGGTGGGTGAAGCCCAGGGCCAGGGTCAGCGGGTCCACGCTGACGGTCCAGGACCGCTCGGGGTAGGTCCAGTCAGGGGTGGCGTGGGCGGTGGAGAGGGCCAGGAGCAGAGCGAGCATGGCCGGGAGTTTCGCACACGGTCAGGCCCAGTCAGTCCTCGACGGCGAACACCCGTACAAGGGTGCCCGAGGGGTTGCGGTCGTCCCGGAGGTCGACCCAGGCTTCGATGGACCAGGATCCTGCTTCCTCCTCCTCTTCCTCGGAGAGCTGGGCGGGCAGGACGAGGGTCTGGGAGGCGCGCCAGAGGTGGTCTTCGACCGGGGTGAGGCGGGTCATCCAGCCCTGCTTGGCGCGGGGGTCCCAGATCACGGGGCCGTGCTCGTCGGTGAAGGGCTGGAGGAGCTCGCGGAGGGCGCGGGCGTCCAGGGACTCGGGGTGCTCGGGCTGGAGGGCGGCGGCCTCGTCGTAGTCGTCGTCGGCCAGGGCGCGGACCAGGGCGTGGAGCTCGGCGCGGATGCGGGCGCGGAAGGCCTTGTCGTCGCGGGAGATGTCGACGGGCGGGGGCTCGATGCTGGGGTCCTCGGGCTGCTCGAGCATGGACTCCCAGGTGCGGACCAGGGAGTCGTCGACGCGGGCGAGCAGGGCGCGGAAGAAGGCGACGGCTTCGTCCAGGTCGGGGGTGCGGAAGGCGGCGGGGACGTTCTGGCGGAGGGTGCGGTAGACCTGGGAGAGGTAGCGGAGCAGCACGCCCTCGACGCGGTCCAGGCGCAGGTCGTTCACGTAGTTGGCGAAGGAGATCTGCTCGGCGTAGAGCTCGCGGGCGATGGCCTTGGGGCGGATGGGGTCTTCGGTCAGCCAGGGGCGGTGCTCGCGGAAGCCGTTGTAGAGGGCGTAGATGCGCTCGGCGTCGGGCTTGGGGTGGGTGACCTCCTCCAGGATGGCCATGCGCTCCTCGTACTCGACGCCGTCGGCCTTGAGGGCGGCGACCAGCTTGCCCTTCTCGCGGCTGACCTGGGCGGCGATGACGGGGCGGGGGTGCTCCAGGATGGACTCGACCAGGGAGAGCACCTGCAGGACGTACTCGGGGTGCTCGGGGTCGTAGTCGGAGAGGGCCTCGACCAGGAAGAGCGAGAGGCTGTGGTGCAGGGAGAAGTCGTCGTCCAGGCCCTCGTCGAGCTGGACGCGGTCGCCGCTGATCTGTACGACGCCGGCCTGCTCGAGCTCGTCCAGGCGCTGGTCGGCCTGCTGGTGCAGGTGCTCCTTCTCCTTCTGGGAGACGTGGGCGGCGTCGATGAGGGCGTGGAGCTCGGCCATGGGGTCGTGGCCGGGGAGCTCGGCGGCCTTCTGCAGCAGGGAGAGCACCAGGCCGTGGTCGACCACGAACTGGGGGTCGAGCTCTTCGGGGGCGCCCTCGATCAGGCGCTGGAAGGTCTCCTCGTCCCAGTGCTTGTAGCCGCGGGTGGGGGGCTTCTTCCGGCGGACCTTGGACTTTTTCTTCTTGCCGGAGGCGATGTCCTCGGAGAGCTGGGCGTTCTCGATGACCCAGGCGGGCGCCTGCGCGACCACGTAGCCCTGGGTGTCGAAGCCCCGGCGGCCGGCTCGCCCGGCGATCTGCTTGAAGTGGCGGCGGCTCAGGATGTCGGTGACCTGGCCGTTGTACTTGCAGAGCTGGGTGAAGAAGACGGTGCGGATGGGCACGTTGATGCCCACGCCCAGGGTGTCGGTGCCGCAGATGACCTTGAAGCGGCCGCGCTGGGCGAGCTTCTCCACCACCAGGCGGTAGCGGGGGAGCAGGCCGGCGTGGTGCAGGCCGACGCCGTGTTCGAGGTAGCGGCGGAGGGTTGGGCCAAAGGGACTGTCGAAGCGCACCCCCTTGAGCGCGCGCTTGAGCTCCGCCTTCTCGTCGCTGTCGGCCAGACGCGAGGACATCAGGGCCTGCGCCCGCGCGGTGGCCTCCCGCTGGGTGAAGTGCACGGCGTACACGGGGGCCTTGCCATGCCAGGCCAGGTTCTGGAGCTTGGACTCCAGGGGGAGCTCCGAGTACTCGAAGTCCAGCGGCACCGGGCGCTGGTTGGAGCTGACGACCGCGACGGGGGCGCCGGTGCGCTCCTCGATGTCCTCTTCAATCTGGGTGGTGTCGCCCAGGGTGGCGGACATCAGCAGGAAGCGGGCGTGAGGCATGGTCAGCAGAGGGAGCTGCCAGGCCATGCCGCGGTCGCGGTCGCCGTAGTAGTGGAACTCGTCCATCACGACGGCTTCGAAGGGGGTCTGATCGCCGTGGCGGAGGGCCATCTTGGCCAGGATCTCGGCCGTGCAGCAGATGATCGGGGCGTCCCGGTTCACGGCGCCGTCGCCGGTCATCAGGCCCACGTCCTCTGCGCCAAAGTCATCGCACAACGCCAGGAACTTCTCGGAGACCAGGGCCTTGATGGGGGCGGTGTAGACCGAGCGCTTGCCCCAGGCGAAGGCCCGGAAGTGCATGGCCAGGGCGACCAGCGACTTGCCCGACCCCGTGGGCGTCTTGAGCATCACGGAGCTGTCGGAGAAGAGCTCCAGGAAGGCCTCTTCCTGGGCGGGGTAGGGCTCGATGCCCTTCTCGATGACCCAGTCCAGGAAGGCCTCGAGGGCCTCATCGTCAGAGGAGAAGCCGGTCTCGGGGATCAAGGAGGACAGGGTGGGCATGACGGAGCCTTAGCCCGCCACGCCGCACCCGGTCGCCCTCAGTCCAGGGTGGGGTAGTCGGTGTAGCCCTTGGGACCGGGCGTGTAGAAGGTGTTGAAGTCGGGCGCGTTGAGCTCGGCGCCGGTCTCCAGGCGCTTGACCAGGTCCGGGTTGGACACGAAGGGGCGGCCGAAGGCGATCAGGTCGGCCTTGCCAGCGGCCAGGTCGGCGTCGGCGCTGGCGCGGTCGTAGCCACCCACGCGGATGACGGTGCCGCCGAAGGCCTCGCTCATGGCGACCTTGACGCTCTCGGGCACGGCGGGGGCGCCCATGCCGGAGTGGTCGACGATGTGCAGGTAGGCCAGCTTGAGCTTGCCCAGCTCACCGGCGAGCCAGGTGAAGTCGGCCTCGACCTCGTCCCAGGGGACCACGCCGTTGAACACGCCGAAGGGGGACAGGCGGATGCCGGTGCGCTCGGCGCCGATGGCCTCGACGGTGCGCTTGGCGACCTCGAGGGCGAAGCGGGCGCGGCCCTTGATGTCTCCACCCCAGCCGTCGGTGCGCTGGTTGATGTTGGGGGAGATGAACTGGTCGATCAGGTAGCCGTTGGCGCCGTGGATCTCGACCATGTCGAAGCCCACCGCGACGGCGGCGATGGCGGCCTTGACGTTGCCGGCGATGGCCTCCTCGATGTCGGCCTCGGTCATGGCCTCGGGCACGGGGTAGGCCTGGGGACCGGCGGCGTCGGTGTACATCTCACCCTCGAGCGCGATCGCGCTGGGGGCCAGGATGCGGGTGCCTTCCGGCATGTTGGCGGCGTGGCTGACGCGGCCGGTGTGCATGATCTGGACGGCGATGCGGCCACCCTTGGCGTGCACGGCGTCGGTCACCTTGCGCCACTCAGCGAGCTGCTCGTCGCTGTAGAGTCCGGGGATGCGCGCGTAGCCCACGCCGTTGGCCACCGGAGCGACCCCCTCGGTGATGATCAGGCCAGCGTCGGCGCGGGCGGCGTAGTACTCAGCCATGATCGGGGTGGGGACGTGATCGGCGGTGGCCCGGGAGCGGGTCATGGGGGCCATGACGATGCGGTTGGGGAGCTCCAGGAAGCCGAGGGTCGTGGGGCTGAACAGATCGGTGGACATGCATTCCTCGCAGTGGATTCGGGGCGGCAGGCGGCCCCGTTCGGGTTCAACCCTATGTCCCGAAAAGTCTGCGAGCAGGTGCCGAGATTGGGGAGCGCTGTCCGCTTTCTGGGACAATCGGCGCTCAGTCCTGGAGGGTGCAGCTCCCCAGGCGCTTGCCGTCCCGCACGAGCAGAACGCCCTGTGCGGCGGGATCCAGGGCGACCCGCAGCGCCTCGCCGGCGGGCTCAGGCTCCTTCCAGGCTTCGGCCAGGGACAGGTCGGGGAAGAGGTGGGCCGAGGTGCTCTGCACCGGGATCCGCACCTCTCCAGCCTCCCGGTCGCACTCCAGCGGCTCAGGCAGCTCGTGCAGGCGAGGAGATCGGGGGCTCTCCTGCACGCTCAGCTCGGCGCTACCGGGGATGCACTGGTCGGCGCGGCACACCAGGTAGCTGACGCTGGCGGTGATCTGGCCAGCCTTGTCGGTGTCTCCGCTCAGGGGCAGGGCGATCGTGGCGTGGCCCTCGTAGCCAAAGTCGGTGAGCCCGCCGGGGCGCTCGATGGCGTGGGGGACGCTCCAGACCTCGGCGCCGCTCTGGACGCCCTCGGGGAGGGTCCAGTCCACCTCGGTGGGCATGCCGGTGTCGCCGCTGTTGACCCAGTAGATGTGCCACTTGGGGGCGAGCTCGGCCTGGATGACGGCGGCGGGGCCGTCGTGACCGGGCACCCCACCGGGGACCAGCAGGAGCTGCAGCGCGACGAGGCTCGCGGGGTCGACGGCGCTCACTGGGCGTACTTCACGGAGCAGCCCCAGGGCTTGGGGCTGGTGGTCTCGATGTCGCCGCCGGCCAGCACGGCGTCGATGGCCTGCTCGGCGTAGGGGACGCGGGTGCCCTCGACCTTGGAGAGCGGGGCGTTGTCCAGAGCGCCGTTGAAGCGCACGACGCCGCTGCGGTCGATGACCACGATCTGGGGCGTGGTCTTGGCGCCGTAGGCCATGCCGACCGCGCCGCTGGGGTCCTGGAGGACGGGGGTGCTGATGTCCCAGCTCTTGACGGCGCGCTTGTTCTCGTCGACGCCAGCGCCCTGCTTGCCCGCGGCGCCGGAGTTGATCATCAGGTAGCTGACCTCCTGGTTGGCGTAGCGGTCGTGCAGCTGCGGCAGGACCTCGTCGTTGTAGGCGGCCTTGACGAAGGGGCAGCCGGGGTTGAACCACTCCAGGACGACGACCTTGCCGGCGTGATCGGAGAGCTTCACGGGCTTGCCGTCCAGATCCAGCAGGGCGAACTCGGGGGCGGGCTGGCCGATCACGGCCTTGGCGCCGGCCTCGATTGCAGGGCTGGGAGCGGGCTGCGCGGCCTGGGGCTCCGGGGTGGAGAGGGTGCAGGCGGCGAGCAGGGCGAACAGCATGGAGGCTCCGGTTGGGTCCCTCTGACGTTGTCGGGGCGAGAATATTGCGGGGGTGGCGGGCTGGAGGGGACGGCTACGGGGTCTGAGTGAGCGCCGCCTTGTGGCTACGGGGTCTGGGTGAGCGCTCCCTTGAGGCTACGGGGGCTCAGTGAGCGATCGGGCCACCGTTTTGCGGCGCTGGGTCGGAGAATCGCTCACCCGCGGGCCGTAGCCGCTGTTTTTCGGGCCTCGGGGGCGCTGGGACGGGCGGATCGGTGGCCCAAGCGCTCACCGGTGGGGCGTAGCCTCAGAAAGTCGCTCACTCAGGGGGCGTAGCCTCAGCCCCTCGCTCACTCGGAGGGCGTAGCTCCGCCGCGTGCCTGCACGATTCCCCAGACGTGCCCATCCGGGTCCCGCAGGTTGTACTCGGTGCTGCCCCACGGGGTCTGCGCCGGCAGCGCGCCGCTCCCGTTCTCGGAGAAGGCTTCCATGCCGGCCTGACGGTGCTGGGTGAGCGCGGCGTGGACGTCCCCGACGCTGAGGTAGAGCTGGGGGATGCTGCCGGCGGGGCCGTCCTTGGCTGGGTGGAGCATGAGCAGACCGCCGGCGGGCAGGGAGAAGAAGTGCCCGTGCTCCCCGCCGTGGGCGTAGAGCAGGCCCAAGCGCTCGTACCAGGCGCGCGAGGCAGCCAGATCGGTCACGAAGATCACGTAGTGGTCGATGCCTTGGAACATGAGTTCCTCCTGTCAGGCCAGAGCGTACAGCTTGGCCGGTCGCCTGCCTGTCGCGCGCTCGCCGACCTGGGTGAGCACGCCGTCTTCGACCCAGCGACCCAAGCGGCGGAAGATGCTGCCGCGGTTGGGCACCTGGCCCAGGATCGCCGCGTGGGCGGCCCGGAGCTCAGCGGCGGTGAAGGGCGCGGCCAGCAGGCGGGGGGCGAGATCGGGCACGTAGTCGACCTTCCCGCGCAGGCGCTCGCGGGCGGTATCCAGGATCTGGTTGTGGTCAAAAGCGATCGACAACGACGAGTCCCAGGGGATCCATTGGCCCTGCGCGCAGGCGCGCTCGGTGGGCGCCAGCAGCCCCAGCCAGGCCACGGAGATCACCGGCCCGCGGGGGTCCCGGCCCAGCGCGGAGAAGGTGTAGAGCTGCTCCAGCCACAGCCTCTCCAGGCCGACCGACTCGCGGGCCACGCGGCGGGCGGCGGCTTCCAGGTCGGGGTCCCAGCGCTCGGTGGGGATGCCCTCCCAGGTCTCGCTGCTGCCCAGGTTCAGGTCCAGGCCCCGCGCAGCGGCCTGCGCCAGGGTGACCTCGCTTGGGGATCGGGCGATGCCCCCTGGGAGGGCGAGCTGGCCGTCAAAGGGTGGGGTCGCGCGCTGACGGAGCAGGACCTCCAGCCCCTCGCCCCCCAGAGAGAGGAGCACCAGATCCACGCCCACCGCCGGCTGGGGGTGGTCCCAGATCACGGCAGGTCCTGGGTGCTGTCGATGACCTGGATGCCCTGCGCGCGCCAGCGGTCCAGAGCGGCTCGGCCGACCGCGGGGAAGTTGAGGGGGCTGTCGGGGTCCTGCTCGAAGCCGGGGATGGCGGGGACGGGGCTGCAGCAGTCCTGGAGTAAGACCAGGCGGGAGAGGGCGGCGCCGCGGGCGGTGAAGGCGGCGGCGATCTGGTCGACGGTGGCGCGCACACAGTGGGAGAGGGCCTGCCCAAAGAGCACGACGCGGTCGTAGTGCAGCAGGGCGTTGATGTAGCCGGGGCGCTCGCTGTCCCCGACGCGCTGGCCGGCCAGGGACTCGACCTCGTCGCCGACGATGCCGTAGGACTCGGTCCAGGTCTGCTGGCCCTTGAGGTCCACGGGGTCGGCGGCCTGGCGGGCGATGGCCCAGAAGAGCTGGAGCTCGCTGAGCAGGGGCATCAGGGCGTGGTGGGTGGAGCCCAGGCGGCAGTGGTAGGGCCAGATGCTCAGGGGGGCGGCGCCCTGCTCGGCCAGCGCGCGGCAGTAGGCCAGGCCCAGGGCGGGGTCCAGGCGGGCGGCGAAGGGGCGGGCCGAGCCGTCGGGCAGGCGGCCGAGCACGGATTCACCTTGGACCTCCATGACCGTGAAGGGCGGCGGGGGCGCGCCGGTCTCGTCCCGCCAGAAGTCCGCGTGGAAGACCTGGTGCACCCGGTGCGTGTCCAGGCTGGGGCGGATCGCGGTGATGCGCTCCAGGTTGCGCAGCATGAAGGCGGCCGCGCGGGTGGTGTCGGCGCCGGAGCTGGGCACGTGCAGGCTGCCGCCGCCGGTGGGGAAGGGCAGCGGAGGCGCGAAGGCCGGGTCCATGCAGAAGCCCACCTGCACGTCGATGGGGACGGCGATCACGCGCTCCCGGTCGCTGCTGGCAGGGCGGATCCCGTGGGCGTCGCGGTGGGCGCGGGCCTGTGCGGCGACGGCCTCCTCTCGGGTGGCGTAGAGGGCGCCGCCGAGCTCAGGTCGGGAGAGGAAGGGCTGGATGAAGTCGGGGAGGATCATGGTTCAACCTTGAGCTTGGATGGACGCTGCGCGCTCGGACAGACACCTCTTCACCAGCGAGGTCGTCCTGGCGCTGTCCTGGGACCCCTGGGCGAGCACCTGCAGCTCGGCGGCGCTCAGCTCGCGGGCCTGGAGGGGCGCGTAGCCGGCGGGTGGGGTCTCGCCGTGCTGGCCGATCAGGCTGGGGGGGCGGCTGCCGTCCAGCACCTGGGCGCGGAAGATCGTGGGCCGGCCGGGCTTGGAGGACTTGGGGCCGGGGGCCCCGCCGGCCAGCGAGGAGAGCTTCATGGTGGGGCGGCCCGCGCTCTCGCAGAGCTTGAAGACCGCGCTGGCGTCGGAGCGCGTGGGCAGCTCGGGGATGTGCGTGCGCACCAGGTGGCTGCCGTAGAGGTAGGAGAAGCTGTGGGCCGGGCGGCCCAGCTCGCGGCGCAGGGCCTCGAAGCGGGCGGTGCGCTCGGCGTCGAAGCCCCCGGACAGGGCGATCCCGCCGTCCAGGCCGCGCTCGGCCATGCCCTGGACCATCGCGCGCACGTCGCGCTCCTGGGTGGACTCGTTGTCGGGGCGGGCGCTCAGGGTGCGGCCGCGCCAGCGCTCCATCACCTCCAGGGCACGGGGGATGCCGCTGCTGAGGGTGTCGTAGGTGTCCAGCAGCAGCGTGACGTCTCCGGGGATGCGGTCGGCGGCGGCCTCGAAGGCGGCCAGGTCGGAGAAGTGCCGCTGGCAGTGCTCGTGGCCGGTGGTGCCGACCGCGCGCAGCCCGAGCTCCCGGGCCAGTTGCACGTTGGAGGTCGCCCTGATGCCACCCTGAGCGGCCGCCTCGACGGCCAGGCGGTGCTGCTCGGGGCAGGTCGCGGAGCGCAGGCCCCCCTCGGCGATGCGGCCGCCCTCGACCTGCTGAACCAGGGTGTGGGCGCGGGCGGCCACGGACTCCTGGTAGGCCTCGGATTCGACCTGGATCTTCACAGCGGGGGCGCCCACGGACTCCAGGACGGTGCCCACGATCTCCCGCTCCTGGTCGCAGCTCACGCGGCCCAGGCGGCGCTGTAGATCCTCCCGCGAGAGCAGGCCCATGACGGCCTTCTTGCCCAGGGTGGCGACCTGCAGGAGGAAGGCGGTGGTTCCGATCAGGGTGGCCTCGACGGTGGACACGAGCGCCGAGGGGCCCGAGACCACACAGAGGGGTTCGTGTTGGGCCACCCAGCTCCCGGCGGGCGCAGAGCTCACCTCCAGCTCCCCCTTCTGCAGCGCGTGCCGGTAGCCCGGGCCCATTGGGAGGCCGTTCTCGGTGGCGACCCAGTCCAGTTCGGCGGCGGTGGGGGGCGTTGGGCGCAGGGCCTGGACCCAGGCGGCGAGGTCCAGGGGGACGTAGGTGGGGCCGCCGCGGCGGAAGCTGAGGACAAAGCGCTCGGGGCGGATCGCGAAGCCGGCTTCGGCCATCAGCAGCTTGTAGCGGTCGGTCCACAGGGCCGAGGGGCGGGCGGGTGCCAGGGCGATCAGGTCCACGAGGCCTCCAATGATGCGGTGTGCAACTTTAATATGTTGCGAGGGGAAACATTATTGCTCGGCGGGCCCGTCATTTCTGCAATGACGCTCCGTTGACGCCAGCGGATGAAGCTGGGAGCACCCCAACGGAGGTTCCCATGCGCTCGTTGCTTGCCCTGTCTGCTCTCCTGTCCCTGTCCGCCTGTGTGGTCGTTGATGACGGCCCCGAGGGCGTGATCGCCTGCTCCCCCGAGGCCGATGTCACCTACCCCGACCTGGGCGATGGCGTGGACTACGTGCTGGAGGAGGGCTGCGATAGCTGGGAGATCTGGGACGGCAGCGTCACCCTGGAGCCCGGCGTCACCGTGGAGATCCCCGACGGCGCGACGGTGTTCATCGGCTTTGACGGCGCGCTGATCGCGGCGGGCACGGAAGAGCTGCCGGTGGTGCTCCAGGGCACCAACCCCGACCGCCCCACCTGGAAGGGCATCCAGAACGACGCCCCCAGCAGCCTGACCGAGTTCAGCCACGCGGTGATCGACGGCGCGGGCGATGGCGCGATGATCTACTTTGACGACGCGGCCTCGCTGGTGCTCTGGGGGGACAGCGACGGCGCCTACCAGAACCTGGAGATCCGCAACGGCGGCGGCATCGGCCTGGGCATCTACGGGCACGCCGACCGGAACCCCGGCGAGTTCGGCCCGGGCCTGGCGTTCAGCGGCCTGGAGGGCGCCTCCATCGTGACGGAGGGCCACTTTGTGAGCGGGATCGACTTCGACGGCTACGCCGCGACCGAGGTCGGAAGCCCCGGCGTCGAGGTCTACATCTCCAACTCCAACAAGGACCTGGAGGGCGAGCACGACTGGTCCGACATCCCGGTGCCCCTGGTCTTCCAGAGCAGCGTGGTCGCCAAGTCCGCCCTGAGCGTCGGCCCGGGCATGGAGCTGCGCTTCCCCGAGAACACCGGCCTGTCCACCGCCGACTACGGCGACACCACCGGCAGCCTGGCCCTCAACGGCACCCAGGACGCCCCCATCCTGCTCCGCGGCGTGCTCGACGTCGCTGGCGCGTGGTCGGGCGTGTGCATCTCCACCAGCACCCCCTCCAACCACTTTGAGAACGTCGAGATCCGGAACGGCGGCGACGCCCCCTGGACCTGGGAGGAGCGCGGCGCCAACCTGACCCTGGGCTACGGCAAGGCCTCGCTGAGCGCCGAGAACGTGCTGATCGCCGGCAGCGCCGACGTGGGCGTGCTGCTGGACGACGACCTGGGCGAGGTGAGCTTCACCCCGGTGAACGTCACCTACGCGGACAACGCGGGCGGCGATCTGCTGGACGCCCGCGACTGAAAGTCTCGCCCGAAAGTGGGTGAAGCGGCGCCCGCCCCCGCCTCGCGCTAGAGGTTGGGGGCATGTCCCTCACCCTGGTCCTCCACGGCCCCCTCCAGCTCGCCTGGGGGGAGCACGCGCTGCAGCTCCGCTCCCACAAGGCCCGCTGTCTGCTGGTCGCGCTGGCGCTGGAGGCCCGCCCCATGCGCCGGGAGGAGCTCGCCGAGCTGCTCTGGGGTCCCGGTCGGCTGCGCAACCTGCGGCAAGCCATCTACCAGCTCCGGCAGCTCGCGGGATCGGAGTCTTGGCTCGAGGTGAGTGAGGCCCACCTCCAGGTGATCGACCCCACCATCTTGCCCCCGGAGCCCTCGGACACCGGCACAGATCTGCCCTTCTGCGAGGAGCTGCTGGGCACGACCGTCGCGATGGACGATCTGCTCTCCCGGCATGAACTCCGGCTGGACTCGCTGCTTCGGCAGGAGCAGACGCAGGATCTCCGGCGGCGTCTGGCCCGGATCCTGGAGGTGTGTGAGCCCCCGCTGGAGGTGCTCGCCCGGGTCCTGGAGTGCGACCCGGCTGCGCTCGGGGCGGCGCTGGAGCAGGAGCTCCCGGCGGTGACCCTCCGCCCGCTGGAGCTCGCGGGGCTGCAGGCGCGGGTGGCTCGGGCCTGGGAGCAGAGTGATCCGGCTTCCGCGGCGGCCCTCTGGGAGGCGGCGGGTCAGGGGGACTGCGCGGCGCTGGCCTGGGAGAAGGCGGGGCGCCTCTCGCTGGCTGCGCAGGCTGCGGCGAGCCTGGGGCTTCGGCGGCGCCTGGCGCTGGCCTGGGCGGAGGCCGATCCCGACGCGGGGCAGGCTTGGCTCGAGGGCTTGGCGCTGCGGACGCAGGACCCAGAGGCGGTGTGTCTGGCGGCTCTGGGCCGAGGCAAGGCCTGCCTGACCCGGGGGGCCTTCGACGAGGCCCAGGACGCCGCCGAAGAGGCGCTGCGCACGGCGCGGGAGCACGGACTGGAGACCCTGGTGGCGCTGGTCCAGCCGGTGCTGGGGCAGGTGCTGTTCTTGAGCGGTGCGCTGCAGGAGGCGGAGCCCCACCTGGAGGAGGCCTCCCGCACGGGCGACCCGTGGGCGCGCCGCATCGCGCACGCCACGCTGGGGGCGATCGCGGGCAAGCGAGGGGCGCTGGAGTCTGCGGTGGAGCATCACCGGGAGGCGCTTCGTCTGGCCCGGGAGCAGGGTGAGCTGCTGGCGTCGGCCGCGGCGCTGAACAACCTGGGTGGAGATCTGCAGCGACTGGGGCGGGTCGAAGCTGCGGGCAAGCGCTTTGGAGAGGCGGCGCTGCTGTTCGGTGAGCTGGGGCGCGCGGACTGGGAGTCGCTGGCGCGGGCCAACCGGAGTCACTGTCTGCGCCGCCAGGGGGAGCTGGGCCAGGCCCGCCGCGAGGCCAGCGAGGCGCTGAACCTGGCGCGCGGGCTGGAGCATCCCGGCGCGCGACTGGCCTATGCCTGGGACACCCGCGCCGAGGTGGAGCGCGCCTGCGGGCGCTGGGAGGAGGCCGCCGAGGCCTTTGGGCGCGCGGTCGAGGTCCACCGGGCCACGGGCCGCCCGCACATGGCCCTTCGCTCGGCGTTCAACCGGGCCTGCAGCCTGCTGGAGGGGGGGGCGCTCCCCCTGTCGGAGGCCCAGGAGGCCCTGGACCGGCTCGCTGAGGTCGGTGAGGTCTCCGTGGTCACCGAGGCCACCCTGGAGCTGGCGATGTGGAGCTCCGATCCTGCGCACGTGGCAGCGCTGGTCGCGCGGGTCCCCCATGCGCTGCCCCCGGCGCTCGCGCAGCTTCGGGCGCTGGCGCTGCTGCGTGCGGGGCTGGACCGCCGCACCTCGCTGGTGGAGGAGATGGCGATGCGCCGGTGCCCGGAGCAGGCCTTGGCCTGCGCCGTGCTGGCCCAGATGCCCGGCGGTGAGCCCTGGAAGGTTCGGCAGCAGGCGGCCCTGGACTCCCTGGGGGAGGGGTTGTTGAGCACGCAGCGGCGGGCGCTCGAGGAGCGAGTGGGTGGGGCTAAGCGCTCCCAGTGAGCGCCCACCCCTGGCTACCGGGGCTGAATGAGCGACGCGCTGAGGCTACGCCTGACCGGTGAGCGCTTTTCCCCTCCCAGACCCCCCAAAAGTGCCCAAAATCGCCCGGAAAAGGGCCATCAGGCGCGCTCCCAGCCCAGATCGGTCGCTCCAGCGCTCACCGGTGGGGCGTAGCCTCAGAACAGCGCTCATTGACACCCCGTAGCCAGGGTTCAGAGGGGCCTTCAGGCCAACCCAAGCCCCAAGCCCGGCTCCATTCAGGCCCAACCCAACCCGGTGCCTGCCGGCTCAGCCCTGAGCCCGCCGTCACACAGGGTCACATCTTCGCCGTCGCCACCCCGGCGCCTGCGGGTTCTCCTGAGTGCACACATGGAGACCCCAATGACCGCCCGTCGTCTGCTCGCCCTCGCCCCCCTCGCGCTGCTCGCCCTCGTGGCCTGCCAGGACGTCGACTGCATGGAGGCTCCTGCGGTGGAGGTACAGGTCCTGGACCCCGACGGTGAGCCCATGGATGCCGTCGTGGAGTACAGCCGCCCCGACATCGACCCCGACGGATGGGAAGCCTGCGAAGAGGACGGCGACACCCTCGGCGCCTACATCTGCGGCCGGGAGCACACCGGCAGCTACGCGGTGCGCGCCAGCGCCGACGGCTACGTGACCCAGGAGCAGGAGGTCGAGGTCGCCCTGGACGAGGAGTACCGCGGCCAGTGCATGCCCATCACCGAGTCCGTCGAGCTGCAGCTCGAGGCCGAGTAGCCCTGGTTCTGCCGGTCCGAATTGACAAGCCTGTAGACCGTCCGGCAGAACCCGGGTCCAAGTGGACCCGCGGGGGTTGCGCCGCCAGGCGCATTTCCGGGGGTGTCCCCGGAGAAGGCAACAGTTCTCTGCAGCACGTGTTCCGACACTCGAAGGGTGTCGGAACGCGTGACTCGGAGAACTAGAGCGGGGTCACCAGCCCCGCCGTGTACAGCCAGCTCTGCGTCGCCGGCGTCCACATCGCCGCGGCGTGCAGCTTGAAGCCCTGGCCGTGCGCTCCCAGGCCCGCCCCCACCTGGTGCTGGCCCTGGTTTGCGTAGCCGGCCGTCAGGGAGACCGTCTGGTTCAGCAGGAGCTGTGCGCCGCCCCGGCCGCCCCAGGTCCGCCCAGCATCCGGGTCGTAGAGCGCATCCGCCGACACCGAGATCGGCGGGAGCGGCCGCCAATAGACCCCCGCCTGACCGCTCACCGGCCGGGCCTGGTTCGGCAGCAGGTCCCGCACCGCCACCGCCACCGTCAGGTCGTGGCCAAAGCCCGCCGTGGGGCCGATGCGCGCCGCCGCGGACAGGTCCAGCTCGTAGAGGTCCTCGCTGCCCAGCAGATCGCTGCTGTTGTGCTCGTAGATCACCGAGGCCCCCAGCCCCGCCCGCCGAACCCGCCGAGCGCCCATCGGACCCGCCACCGCCTGCTCGCCGAAGCCGTAGCCCAGGGACAGCCGCGTCGCGTTCTCCCGTACCCGGTTCTCGTCCTCGCCCACCGTGACCCAGCCGGGCATGTCCTCGGCTGCGGGCATCTCGTCGGCCCAGCGCCGGCTGTAGACCACCGCCGCACCCAGCGCGTTGGTCTCGCTGTCCATCGCGCCAAGCCCCAGGTTCCACCCGCCATTCCAAGCAAAGTCCGTCTGCGAGGACTTGGCGCTGTCCAGCACCATCGCCGCCGGAACGTCCCGGCCCGCCGCCAGATCGCCGGGGTTCGCGGTGCCAGCGCCCGCCTGTCCAGCGCGCTCGGTGGTCGTCAGCTCTCCGCAGAGGGCCAAGGAGGTCAGGATCTGCCACATGCGCTCGTCCCTATCGCTCGGGGCTGAGATCCGCGACAGCCCTGTCGTGGAACTGCGCCCGCCCGCAAAGACAGGCTGAGCACGATCCCCACCAGCAGGCCCTTCTCGCCTGTTGGCACGCCAACTGCACTGCTACGGAGCACCCAACGGAGACCCCCCATGCACCGCGCCCTGATCGCCGCCCTCTTGCCCCTCACCCTCGCCGCCTGCGCCCGAGGCGGGCTCGTCTGCACCGACGACCTGCGCTCTTCGCTCAGCGTCACCCTGCTCGACGCCGACGGCGAGCCCATCGACGGCCCCGTCCAGTACGCCGTCGACGGCGGGGAGGCCGAGTCCTGCGACCAGATCGGCGACGTCGTCGGCGAGTACGTCTGCGGCTGGGAGCAGCCCGGCGAGTTCGTCATCACCGCCTCCGCCGAGGGCCACCTGGAGACCGAGGAGACCCTCACCATCGAGATGACCGAGGACGGCTGCCACGTCGACGGCCAGACCCTGGAGATCCAGCTCGAGGCCGACGCCTCCTGACGCAGGCCGCTCTGGGCTCCACACCGGGGCCCAGGCACGCTCCAGTCCTGGCGTTTCTCGGGTGTCCTCGGAACTTCTGCGAGCCTCCTTGAGACATCCAGCGTCCACAGCTATGGTGTCGTCAACTGAGAGGTCACAATGCCCGCCGTCACCAAGGCCGTCCTGCCCGTCGCCGGGCTGGGGACCCGCTTCCTCCCGGTCACCAAGTCCGTGCCCAAGGAGATGCTCCCCGTCGTGGACCGCCCGGGCCTGGAGTACATCGTCGCCGAGGCCGTCGAGGCCGGTCTGCACGAGCTCATCTTCGTCACCGGCGCTGGCAAGGGCGCGATCGAGGACTACTTCCACCGCGACTTCTTCCTGGAGGCGCAGCTCGAAGCCGCCGGCAAGCTCGACTATCTGCGGGAGGTCAAGCGGGTCGGCGAGCTGGCCAAGGTGGTCTCGGTCCGGCAGGTGCAACGCCTGGGGTTGGGTCACGCCGTCCACCAGGCCAAGGGCATCGTCGGCCCAGACGAGGACTTCGCGGTGCTCTTGGGCGACGACATCATCGACGCCGAGACCCCCGCGATCGGTCAGCTCCTGGAGGTCCAGCGCGAGCGCGGCGGCTGCGTGGTCGCGCTCATGGACGTCCCCCGCGAGCAGACCAACCGCTACGGCATCTGCGACGGTCAGATGGTCGGCCCCGGGCTCATGCACGTCTCGGGCATGGTCGAGAAGCCCGAGCCCGCCGACGCCCCCAGCACCTACTCCATCGTCGGCCGCTACGTGCTGCCCGGCGAGATCCTGGAGATCCTGGACACCACCCCCCGCGGCCGCGGCGGCGAGATCCAGCTCACCGACGCCCTGGCCGTGCTCGCCGGACGGGGTCAGGCGTGGGGCCTGGAGTTCCAGGGCGACCGCTTCGACACCGGCAACACCCTGGGGCTGATGCGCGCCAGCATCCACTTCGCCCTCAAGCGCCCCGACCTGGCCGACGGCATGCGCGCAGTCCTGCGGGAGTTCCAGCAGCCCTGAGCGCCGGTGGTTCTGGGACGCTCCTGATCCACGGCTTCCCGGACACACCCCACACCTGGGACGCGGTGACCCCCACCCTGGTCGATGCGGGCTACCGCGTGGTTCGTCCGTGGCTGCGTGGCTATGCGCCAAGCCAGGCCCCCAGCGGCGACGACTACGGCGCGGAGACCCTGGGCCAGGACGTCCTGGGGCTGGTGGAGCTGCTCGACCAAGGGCAGGGGGTCCACGTGGTCGGCCACGACTGGGGCGCTCTGGCGGCCTACAGCGCGGCCATCCAGGAGCCCGACCGGCTGGACACCCTGGTGACGCTGGCGATCCCGCACCCCGGCTACTGGGAGCCCGCGGGGGGAGACTACTGGCGCGGCCGGCACTTTGTGGGGCTGGTTCAGAGGCGGGCTCCGGCGTGCTTCGCTCGCGACGACTTCCAGGGCGTGGGCAAGTACACCTCGCGGTGGTCTCCCGAGTGGGATTACGGGGTGGAGGAGCTGGAGTCTGCCAAGAACTGCTTCGCCGCACCGCTTGGGCCGGAGAATGCCCTGGGCTACTACCGAGCTGCGGCCGCCGACGAGGACACCGACTGGCTGACCGCCCCCATCTCCACGCCCACCTGGAGCTTCGCGGGGACCTTGGACCTGCTCCCGCCGGAGGACCTCTCCAAGCTCCCCCCCGAGGCCTTCCCGGCCGGCTACCAGGTGATCACCTTGAAGGGCGGACACTTCATGCACCGCGAGTCTCCGGACGCCTTCGCGGACGCGCTGCTGGACATCCTCGGCAGATAGCCCCGGGGTGCTCTGGCTGTCCGGAGTCGGCGGGGTGAGTCCGCGTTAGTCCCGCAGGGTGTTCTGCACCCTCGCCATGGCCCTCCCCGTACACGAGGCCTTCACCTACGCCGTCCCCGCCGCCCTCCAGGGGCAGTTGGCGCTCGGTCACGCCGTGTTGGCCCCCTTCGGCCCCCGCAAGGTCACCGGCTACGTGCTGGACGTCGGCCCCCACGTCCCGCCCCCTCCCAAGGGCAAGGCCCGGAAGATCGAGCGGCTGCTGGACCCTGAGCCAGCCTTCGACCCCACCCAGCTCCAGCTCTTCCGCTGGATCGCCGATTACTACCGCTCTGGCCTCGGCGAGGTCATCTCGACCGCGCTCCCAGCCCGCCTCAAGGCCAGCTCGCGCCGCGTCCACATCGCCAGCGAGCAGGGCGTGGACGCCCTGGCGCTCAACGCCGCCACCGGACACCCCGGCGAGGTCCTGCGTGAGGTCATCCAGCGCCCCGGCCTCACCAAGCGGGGCCTGCAGCGCCGCCTGCGGGAGATCCTGGAGCCCAAGGAGTGCGAGCGCGCCCTGGAGGCCCTGATCCGCAAGGAGTGGGTAGAGGTCGAGGAGCGCGTGTCCGGCGGCACCGGCGGCACCGAGGCCTGGTGGGTGCTGCAGATCGCCCCCCAGGAGCTGCCCACCCTGCTCCCCAAGGCCGGCAAGCGCCAGAAGGGCGTGGTCCAGGCCATCGCAGACGCCGGCGGCGCCATGGCGCAGTCCCGCCTCAAGGCCGAGCAGGGGCCCTACGCCCGATCGGCTGCCAAGTCCCTCGCCGATGCCGGGGTGCTCCAAGAAGAGCTGCGCGAACGCCATGACCCGGTGGTGCACGGCGAGCTCCCGGAGACCCGCGAGCCCCCCTCCCTCACCCCCGCTCAGCAGGGCGCCGTCGACGCCATCCTGGGCCCGCCCCGCCCCCACCTGCTCTACGGCGTCACCGGCGCGGGCAAGACCGAGGTCTACCTGCGCGCCGCCGCCGAGGTCATCCAGCGCGGCCAGCAGGTCCTGGTGCTCGTCCCGGAGATCGGGCTCACCCCCTTGCTCACCGGCCGCTTCAGGGCGCGCTTTGGGGACTCCGTGGCCGTGCTCCACAGCGGCCTCACCCCCGCCCAGCGCCTGCAGGAGTGGCGGCGCATCCGGGCGCAGGTCGCGCAGGTCGCCGTGGGGGCCCGCTCCGCGCTCTTCGCCCCCTTCCAGGACCTGGGCCTGCTCATCGTGGACGAAGAGCACGACGACTCCTACAAGCAGGACGACGGCGTGCGCTACAACGCCCGCGACCTGGCCGTCGTGCGCGGCGGCATGTCCAAGTGCCCCGTGGTCCTGGGCTCCGCGACCCCCAGCCTGGAGAGCTGGCACAACGCCCAGGCCGACCGCTACGGCCTCATCCAGCTCCTGGAGCGGCCCACCCCCCGGCCCGTCCCCACCGTCGAGCTGGTCGACATGACCCAGCAGCCCCGCGACGAGGACGGCCGCCGCCCCATCGTCTCCGAGCCTGTGCGCCACGCCCTCACCCAGTGCTTCGCCGAGGGTGGCCAGGCCATCGTGCTCTACAACCGCCGCGGCTTCGCCACCCTGGTCGAGTGTGGCGACTGCGGGTCCGCCTATAGCTGCCCGTCTTGCGGGGTCTCCCTGGTCCTGCACCGCTCCAAGGCCACCCTGAGCTGCCACTACTGCGGCTTCCACCGGCGCATGGTCGATGACTGCCCGGCCTGCGGCGGCACCTTGGAGGTCATGGGCAAGGGCACTGAGCGCATCGAGCAGGTGTTGGTCGAGATGTTTCCAGAGGTGCCCGTAGCCCGCATGGACGCGGACACCACCGCCGCACGGGGGGCCCACTTCGAGATCCTCGAGACCTTCCGCAAAGGCGAGGCACGGCTGCTCGTGGGCACCCAGATCGTCGCCAAGGGCCACGACTTCCCCGACGTCTCCCTGGCCGTCGTGCTGGGCGCCGACCACGTCCTGCGCATGCCCGACTTCCGGGCCGCCGAGCGCAGCTTCGCCCTGCTCACCCAGCTCGGGGGCCGCGCCGGCCGCGGGGATAGGGCCGGTCGCATGATGGTGCAGACCTCAAACGGCGGGCACTACGTCTTCCAGCTCCTGGGCGACTACGCCGACTTCGCCGCCGAGGAGATCAAGCACCGGGAGCTGCTGCGCTACCCCCCCGTCGCCCGCCTGGCTCTGCTCCGCGTCGAGGGCAGCGTCCAGCAGCAGGCCCTGGACGCCTCCTGGACCCTGCTTCGCCGCCTCCGGGCCACCTGCGATGGCAAGACCATCGAGGTCCTGGGCCCCGCCCAGGCCGCCATGCCCCGCCTCGTCGGCCGCTGGCGCTACCAGATCATGCTCCGCGGCAACGACCCCCGCGCCTTTCGGCGGTGGCTGCGCGGGGTGGACCTGAGTCACCCGGGGAAGGGGGTGCGGGTGTCGCTGGATGTGGATCCGAGGCATCTTATGTAGGGGGGGCTCGCGACCCCCCTGAGCCCCAGCGGACGCCGGGAGGCCGGGTGCTACCAGCTCCCCGACAGCACCATCTCGGCGCCATCCCGCTCGTGGCTCGCGGTTGCGTCCAACACATGAACCGCACCCTGCTCTTGGGTGCCATGCACCAGCACGCGCAGCGTCCAGAGGGTGCGTTCGGCGGCCTCTGGTGTGTCGTGCAGCGCGTTCCGCTGTTGGGTGAGCCACGCGTTTGTGCTCTCGTCCAGCTCCTGGGTCTCCAACGCAGCAGACAGGTGAGGGGCGTTCGGAGTCCCCGAGAGCACCGCGGTGCCCTCCAGGACCACGCCGGACTGCTCGCCCAGGTCCAGGGTCACGGGGGCCTGCGCACGCAGGCTGGGTCGGCAGTCGCTGGGCGTCTCCACCAGGGTGGCCTCGCTGATGGGACCGGTGACCGTCAGGGTGGGGTGCAGCTCAGTCAGTGGGGTGGTGGACCACGTGGGCTCCAGGAACCACTCAGCCCCGACGCCCTCCCACAGGTCTTGGGCGGAGTAGCCCAGGGAGTCGTCGTCGGGCGACACGGACTCCGAGGGTCCACAAGGAGCAGGCGTCGGGGAGGCCAGACAGGCCACGAGCAGCCAGATCATGGGGTCGGCTCCCGAACGCCCTGGAGCCGGAAGGAGGCAATGAGGGTCTCGCTGTGGCGGTAGCTCCCGTACAGCTCAGCCACATCGCCGGTGCCCGACAGGCTCAGTGTGGGCGCCTGGTTGCGCTTGAACTCGGGGTAGCTCCAGTAGAAGGCCTCGCCGGCTTCTCCGGCGTCCTCCAGTGTGTTCAGCCGCAGGCGCTGGTCGGAGCGCTCGGGACCGAGAGCGCGCAGCTCTCCGTGATTGAACGGGCTCTCCTGTACGGTCGCTCCGTCTCCCTGTTGGGAGATGGCCCTGTTGTCCAGCGCCAAGGTCCAGCGCACAGGCACGGACAGGTGGGGCGCGCAGTCAAAGGACTCGCGGACGCTTGGGGGACCGCTGGATTCCAGGGTGACGGTCCACCCGGTCATCCAGTCTGCAGGGGCTGGCCGACTGGAGTCGGGCACGCCCACCGCGATGTAGTGGTGCGCTCCCTCCCAGTCTGCGAGCAGGGCGCTCGCCGTGGTTCCGAGCACCTCCTGGTCCCACCCGGCCTGTTCGGCGGTGTAGTCGCAGGGGAAGATCGTGTCCGGTTCTTGGCCGAAGAAGCACCCGGGCAGGAGGAGAACGAGCATCAAGGCACCGCTACTCCAACACCCCAACCAGCTCCACCCCCTCCAGCTTCTCCTCCGCCGGCCGGCCCATCTCCGCCTCCACCCACAGCACGGGCGTGAGCTCCACGGACTCGCCCTGGAGGAGCTGCACGGTCACGGTGCCGGAGAGCTCGCAGAGGATGACCTCGTCGTCCACGCAGTCGGTCTCCAGGGCGCCCAGGGAGAGGAGCTGGGTGTCCTCGACGGGCTGGGGGGCCAGCTCCACGCCCTGATAGAAGGCCCGGAGGGCACCGGAGCCCTCCCAAGTGGCCTCGAACCACACCCACAGGGTGGCGTCCATCACCTTGGGGGACTCGGCCTGCAGCGAGGCGCTCCACTCCATGCGCTGCTCGGGGGTCTCGGCGTCCAGCACCACGACCGGGCCCTGCGCACTGGTGACCTCGCTGTAGGTGGGCTTGCAGGCCAGCAGAAAGAGGATCACGGTGTCTCCACGGTGAGGAAGGCATCCTGGAGATCATCCCAGCTCCCCTCCTCCCCCTGGGCCTGCGCGACCACGTCCAGCATCAGGGTCTGGGGCAGGGCGCCGGGGCTGGACTCCACCCGCACGCGGTAGTCCTGCCAGCACTCGGTGGTGGTGCCGGCCAGGACCTCGCAGCGGTGGGTGGCGGTGCTCCAGCTCCCGTCGGCGCTCAGGTCGGTGACGGGGGGCACGAGCTCCGCGGTCTCGCTGTAGAAGAGCACACGCACAGGCTGCTCGACGCCGCGCAGGCTCAGGTCGGCGTGGAAGTCCACGTCCTGGTCGCTGCCGCCCCCGCCGGTGTCCCCGCCCGTGGTGCTGCCGGTCAGGCGCAGGGTGAAGTAGCCCTCGACGGAGCCCTCGGCCGGCAGATCGAGCTGCAGGGTGGCGGCGTCCGTGTCTTCCCAAGGGCCCAGGCAGGCCAGCAGTCCCCACAACAGCGTCATCGTGAAAAGCCCAGCTCCGACAGGTAGGTCTTGTCCAGGGTGGAGTCCGCCTTGGCCACCTGCGAGCGCAGGAAGAGCAGCGCGCCGGCGGTCATCGCGAACAGGCGGGTGAGCAGCCCGGGCCGCTCAGCGGGGACAAACCCCATGTCCTGGCCCTGCTTCCACACGCGCTGGCTGACGTGGTCGACGAACGCGGGCAGGTGGGACAGCACAGGGTGCCCTTCGGACTCTCTCTGGTAGGGCTTGAGGATCAAGGGCGCGACCAGGAGCTGCAGCTCCAGCAGGCCGTAGTAGGGCCACTTGAGCCAGGGGGACTTCTCCAGGTTGTACCGGGTCTCCTTCTCGCCCCACTCCACGTGCTCGACCTCCTCCATCGCGATGGCGCGCAGGCGCTTCTTGACCTTGTCGACGCCGGGGTGGTCGTCGGGCAGGGTCTGCAGCAGCACGTCCTTGAAGATGTCGAGCACCATGCCCTCGCCGATGGCGTGCTCCATGAGCACCTTGAGCGGGTAGTAGTTGTTGTGCGACGACATCAGCCGGATCACCCAGTGACCGGGCTCCGGCTCCATCTCCAGCAGCCTGAAGATCTCCGCGAAGTGCTCCAGGTGGTTGAGCTCCTGGCGCGCCTGACGCAGGTAGAAGCGCGCGGCCTCCAGGGAGCGGGCCTGGTAGAGGCTCTTCCCGCAGTAGACACCGGTGGCCTCACCAAAGAGGGCTTGGGAGAGGATGAAGCGCACGATCTCGCGATCTCGGGCATCGGCGAGGTCAAAGCGGGCGTCACCGAAGTCGTAGCCGGGTTCGATGTTGGGCATGACATTGGCGTATCACTGATTTCGGCCCCCCGCTGTGCTAGTCTTGACGCCGCAAGGAGGACCGAATGACCGGACCCTGGATGTTGATGCTCGCCTTGAGCGCGCCCGCCCTGGCCCAGGAGGGAGAGGCCGACGCTCCCGCCGCCGAGGAGCAGGCCCCCCCTTCTTCGGAGAACGGAGATCTGGCCGCCAAGCCCGAGATCCTGCAACTCCTGGAGCTCCCGTCCGCCGCGGACCGCTATCGGCAATCGGGTGCCAGCGAGGCAGATACGGGCCAGGCCCTGCGCTCGATGCAGGAGGCCGGTGTCCCCGCCGCCGAGGCCGCCCAGACCATGGAGCAGGCCAACCAGGCCGCCCGGGAGCATGGGCCCACCGACAACTTCGGGGCCTTTGTGCAGGGACAGCTCAAGGAGGGCAAGCGCGGCAACGACCTGGCCGACGCCATCCACGAGGAGCACCGCGCCCACGGCAAGGGCAAGATGCACGAGGGCAAGCCCGACGGCGACGTGAGCAACGACAAGGGACCGCCCGATGGGAAGGGGGCGCCCGAAGGCAAGGGCAAGCCCGAGCCCAAGGACTCCCCGGATGGGGTGGCCCCCGAGGGGCGCCCTTCGGACCCGAGCTCTGGGCGCAAGGGGGGCAAGCCCCCGGAGGCCCCGCCCTCTGAGCGCAAGGGCGGCAAGGCTGGCACCGACGCCCCAGCGGGCGGCGCTGCAGGTGGATCCGACCGCCGTGGAGGCAACAAGTGAGCACGCTCCTCTTTGTCCTGTTCGCCGCGCTGGGCTGCACCGGGGGAGAGACCCCGGCGCCCACGCCTGAGACCCCGGCCACCACCCCGGCGCCCCCCGCGCCGGAGGCCAAGGTGCCGGAGACCCCGGCCACCACCCCCAAGATGGACGCTGAGCGCCTGGAGCTGGCGATCTCGGTCGCCAAGGCCATCAAGGCCGAGCCCGACAGCGCCGAGGCCATCTTGAAGGAGAAGGGCCTGAGCCAGGCTGACCTGGAGGCCCTGATGTACGAGGTCTCCCTGGACCCCGAGGCCGCCGCGCTCTACACCGAGCGCACCCGGAGCTGAGGGTTGGGCCGCTCACTCTCCGGGGTGGGCGGCCTGGGCCACCGGACGCGCCAGCGAAGCCAGCAGCGAGCGCTCAGTCCTCTCTGGGGCTGGTCAGCAGCAGCGCCACGCACATCTCTTCGTCGATGCCGTCGCCCCAGGACACGGTCTGGTCCACGCCCGTGGTGTCCCAGGCGCAGTCCATCTGGATGGTGTCCCGGTCCGTCACGGGCACGGGGGTCTCCAGCAGGAAGACATCGTGCCAGTTGTAGTCAAAGCGGCGGATGTCCAGCAGGCAGGTCTCCCCGCCGCTCTCGTGCTCGATGTCGATGTGCAGCGCGCTGCCCAGCAGGTGCATGTGCCCGGCGGTCCCGATGACCTCCAGCTCCCCCTGCACGTCGTAGAGGCTGAACTCGTTGAGCGCCTCCCGGATGGTGCCGGACTCGCTGTCCCACTGGTCGGGGGTGTCCGGCTGGAGGGTGAAGTTGTCGTTGAGCAGCCAGAGGGGGTAGAGCGGCCGGGCCTGGTCTTCCAACTGCACGGCCATGCGGGTGGTCGTGGCCAGCCCGTCCTCGCCGTCGGGGGTGTAGTGGATCTGCATGATGACGGGGATCCCAGGCTCGATCGGTACACCCGTGCCCTCTGGGTAGGTGAAGGTCCTCCTCCCCGCAGACCACACCCCGACCAGGGCGCCGGGCACGCCGGCGTCCCCAAAGCAGGTGTAGCCGCCGCCGTCATCCAGCCCCCGGGCGATGTCCGCGGTCTGGCTGTTGATGGGCTTGAACAGGGTGACGTGGTGGACGCGCTCGACCCGCTCGGGGATCACCTCGTAGGCCTGCAGGTAGCGGGTCTCGGTGCCGGGGTTGACCTCCAGCACAAAGCAGCGCCAGTCGTCGCCGCCCGAGAAGTCCGGGGCGTAGGGCTGGGGCGGCGCGAGCACGGCGCTGGGGTCCTGCAGCCCCTGGGTCTGGACGGCCGCCACGGGCTCCTGCTCGGGACCTTGGGGGGCGCCGGCCTCGGCCCAGTCCACGAAAGCCGCGATGGCGTCGTCCTCCAGCCACTGGCCGTGGTCCTGGTAGGTCTGGCAGGCGCCGGAGTTGTCGGCGATGTGGGGGGGCATGCGCCGCTCGCTCACGGACTCCGCGATGGTGCCCGCGATCACGCTGGCCTGTTCGTAGCTGTCCAGGGTCAGGGGGCTCATGGCGCCCGCGGTGTGGCAGCGCAGGCAGTGCTGCGCCATCAAGGGCTGCACGTCCTGCGTCCAGGTGACCTCGTCGGTGCCGGGATCGTCGGCTTTGGTGCAGGCCAGAGAGGCCAGGAGGGTGAGCATCACAGCTTGCGTCCCCCCCGGGGCTCTCTCCAGCCCGGAGGCCCCTTGAGGAGGCGGAAGGTCAGGTTGATCCGCTCGCCGCGGGTGCGCAGGGCCTTGGGGACTTCGTGGCGCCAGGTGTGCTGCATGCGACCTCCCATGACCATCAGGCTGCCATGGCTGAGCATGACCGAGAAGCGCAGGCGACGGGTCAGCTTCTTGTCCCGGGTGAACTTGGGGGTGCAGCGGAAGGGGCGCTCGGTGCCAAAGGACAGGGCGGCGATGACGGGGCAGTAGCCCAGTTCGGGCTCGTTGTCGGCGTGGCGCGCCATGTAGTCCGCGCCATCCCGGTAGCGGTTGAGCAGGACGTGGTTGAAGGGGACGCCGGTGGCCTGGACCATGTCCTGGCGCAGCGACTCCAGCAGGGGGGAGAGGGGGCGCGGGGGCAGGGTCTGGCCGCTGTAGCGGTAGGGCAGCTCGCCGGCCCAGGAGACCAGGCGGGGCTGCAGGATCTCCTTGCCAAAGACCTTGATGGGCTTCTGCTCCCAGGGCTCCTGCTCGGTGAGCGCTCGCTGCACCTGGTCGGCCTGCGCCGGAGAGAGCCAGTGTGGGTCGAAGTCCAGCCAGGCAGCACCGTGCATGCTGCGTCGGGCGAGCATCAGTCGCCCCAGCGCAGGGTGATGGGCTCCACCGGCAGGCTGAGCTCCTGGGAGGTCGTCACCGCTCCGTCCGGGAACTCCACGCGCACGGTCGCGGTGCTGGCGTCGGCCACGCCCACCCACACCGGGCCCAGGTTGGTGGAGCCGAAGCCGCTCCCGCGCAGGTTGTAGGCGTAGAAGGTGCCCTTGTCCGTCTCCGCGACCACCCGCGCGCCCACGCCGTCCGGGTTGTTGGCGGGGCCCTTGATGACCACGGGGACACCGTTGAAGGGGCCGCCGCGCTGGAGGGCGACGCGCAGGCCCTCGTCCTGGCCGGCATAGGCGCCGCCGCTGTTCAGGATCAGGTCCATCGCCCCGTCCTGGTTCATGTCGGCGAACTCGATGCCGTGGGTGCGCCCCTTCCAGGTCGTCCCGGCCTCCTGGCTGACGTCCACGAAGCCGTCGCCGGTGTTCAGGTAGAGGATGTTGTCGGTCTCGTGGCCCGCTTCGGGCCCGCCGGTGCCCAGGTACAGGTCGGGGTAGCCGTTCATGTCGATGTCGCCGACCCCGGCGCCCATGCAGCCCGGGCCGAAGCGCACCCCCTGCTCCTGGCTGACGTCGGTGAACACCATGTCCCCGTCGTTGCGCAGCAGCCGCTGGTTGTAGGACTCGCCCGGGGCGTCGGGGTCGTCGTAGGTGCACACGAAGGGGTCCAGGTCACCGTCCTGGTCGTAGTCCAGCAGCAGCACCGCCAGGCTCGCCTTGGTCCACGCCGCGTCGTCCTCCTCCGCCCGGATGCGCAGGCTGTAGCGGTGGGCCGGGTCGTCCATCTCGAACCAAGGAGGCTCCCCCAGGTTCTCGTAGATCACCACGCCGATGCCCTCGGTGAGGACGATCTCCGGGTAGCCGTCTCCGCTCAGGTCGTGGACCACGGTCCCAAAGCCCTCCTCGGAGCCCCGGCCGACGTTGGTGAGCCGACTGAGCCCCTGCTCGCTCCCCAGCAGGATGTCCGTACAGCCCCCCCAGCGGTGCGCGGCGCCGTTGGCCATCACCAGATCCAGGTGGCCGTCCCGGTTCAGATCCGCGACGGAGGCGCCCATCGTCGCCCCCGGTCCGCAGGCGCCGTAGGGGCCGCTCTCCATCGCCGGGCCCTCGGGCCGCAGGGTGAGCCAGAGGTTGTTGGTGACCCCGTTCCAGGCCGCGCCCGTCATCAGGATCTCCAGCTCCCCGTCGTTGTCGTGGTCCAGGGGGACCAGGCCCCACACGTCCATCTGACTGCGCAGGCCCCACTCTTCGGTCACCCGGCGGTAGCTGCCGTCCGGGTTCTGCAGGTGAAGCTGCACCGAGCTCCCCCCGGGGAAGGAGAGGTTGGAGGAGGCCGAGAGCAGGTCCAGTAGCCCATCTCCGTCCACATCCAGCACGCTCACGCCCCTGCCCAGATCCTTGGACTCCAGCCCATCGGCGAGGTCAAAGCGTGGCACAGCGAAGCGCTCCGTCACCGGCGCGCTGTCCGGCGGGAGCGTCTCCACCCCAGATCCACAGGCGACGAGCAGGAGCAGGAGCATTGGACCTCAGAGCTTGGCGTTGATCTGCTCCATGGAGTCTCGCGCATCGCCAAAGAACATGCGTGTCTTGTCTTTGAAAAAGAGCGGATTCACGACGCCCGCGTAGCCCATTCCTCGGCCTCGCTTGAAGACAACCGTGAGCTCGGACTTCCAGACCTCCAGCACCGGCATGCCCGCGATGGGCGATCCCGGATCGGTCTGGGCCGAGGGGTTCACGATGTCGTTGGCGCCGATGACCAGCACCACGTCGGTCTTGGGGAAGTCCGGGTTGACCTCGTCCATCTCGTGCACGATGTCGTAGGGCACGCCGGCCTCGGCCAGCAGCACGTTCATGTGGCCCGGCAGGCGGCCCGCGACGGGGTGGATGCCGAAGCGCACTCTGGCGCCCTTGTCCTGCATCTTGCGGACGAAGGAGTCGACGGCCCGCTGGGCCTGGGCCACCGCCATGCCGTAGCCGGGGACGATCAGGATCTCCTGGGCGTCCTCCAGGGCCTCGACCAGGCCCTCCAGGCTGATCTCCTGCCACTCGCCCTGGGGACCCTCGGTGGAGGCGGGGGCGCCCCCGTCGGTGCCGAAGCCGCCGAACACCACGTTCCAGATGCTGCGGTTCATGGCCTTGCACATGATGGCCGAGAGGATGGCGCCGCTCGCGCCGACCAGCGCGCCGGTGATGATCAGCAGGTCGTTGCCCAGCATGAAGCCGGCCGCCGCCGCGGTCCACCCCGAGTAGGAGTTGAGCAGCGAGACCACCACGGGCATGTCCGCGCCGCCGATGCTCAGCACCAGGTGTACGCCCAGGATGCTGGCGATGATGGACATGATGAAGATCCACATCACCCCTGTCCCGGGCGCGGCCAGCAGCAGCGGCACCGCCAGGCCCACGATGGCCAGGGCCATCAGGGCGTTGAGCACGTGGCGGCCGGGGATCAGCAGGGGCTTGCCCGACAGGCGCCCGTCCAGCTTGGCCCAGGCCACCATGGAGCCGGTGAAGGTGATCGCGCCGATGGCGATGTCCAGGTAGATCTCCAGGCTGTGGACCAGAGACTCGCCGCCGCTCAGCTCGGCCCCGTGCTCCAGGTAGGTGGAGAAGCCCACCAGCACCGCCGCCAGGCCCACGAAGGCGTTGAGCACGCCGACCATCTGGGGCATCGAGGTCATGGCGACCCGGGTGGCCATCAGCGCGCCGATGACCGCGCCGACGCCGATCGCGCCCGCGATGATGCCGAAGCCGGTCAGGCCGGGGGTCAGCAGGGCGGCCCCCAGGGCGATGGCCATGCCGATCATGCCCAGGACGTTGCCGCGTCGGGCGCTCTCCTGGCTGGTCAGGCCGCCGATGGACAGGATGAACAGCACGCCCGCGCCCAGGTAGGCGACGGGGGCGAAGGACTCAGGGATCTGCATCTCAGTCCCCCTTCCGGAACATGGCGAGCATGCGGTGGGTGACCATGAAGCCGCCCACGATGTTGATGCTGGCCAGGATGATGGCGAGCACGGCCAGGATGATGGGCAGGCCCGTGACCGACCCGCCGCTGCCGGCCTGCAGGATGCCGCCGACCAGGATGATGCCGCTGATGGCGTTGGTCACGCTCATGAGCGGGGTGTGCAGGGAGTGGTGCACGTTCCAGATGAGCTGCCAGCCCACAAAACAGGCCAGCACGAACACGGAGAAGTGCCCGACGAACTCCGTCGGGGCCCACCAGCCCACCGCGCCGAACACGGCGGCCAGCACGATGCCCAGCACCACGCGCCAGGTGCCCGACTCCTCTTCGGGTTCGGGGGCGGCGATGGGCTCGGGGGCGGGCGCCGGCTTGGGGGGAGGGGGCCGTTCGATCTTGGGCGGGGGCCAGCGGCTCTCACCCTCCTCCAGCACCAGCGCGCCCCGGACGGCCTCGTCCTCGTGGTCGATGTGCCAGCCGGGGGCCCAGCCCAGATCGTCGATCAGGTTCTGGATGTTCTTGGAGAAGAAGCGGCTGGCCACCGTGGGCAGGCGGGAGACCAGGTCGGTGTACCCGATGATGCTCACGCCGGAGACCTGCACGACCTGCCCGGCCACGGTCCCCTCGCAGTTGCCGCCCTGCTCGGCGGCCAGGTCCACCACCACGGAGCCCGGCTTCATGGCCTCCACCATGTCCGCCAGCCAGAGCTTGGGCGCGGCCCGACCGGGAATGAGCGCCGTCGTGATGACCACATCGCAGCTCGGCGCGTGCTCGCGGAACAGCGCCATCTCCGCGTCGATGAACTCCTTGGACATGGTCTTGGCGTAGCCGCCCGCGTCCTCGCCGCTCTCCTCCAGCTCCACCGTCAGGAAGCGACCGCCCAGGCTCTCGACCTGCTCCTTCACGCTGGGGCGCACGTCGAAGGCGTACACCGTCGCCCCCAGGCCCCGGGCCGCGCCGATGGCCGCCAGACCCGCCACGCCCGCCCCGATGACCAGCACCTTGGCCGGCGCGGACTTGCCCGCCGCCGTCATCTGAGCGCCAAAGAAGCCGCCGAAGTGCTGGCTGGCTTCGATCACCGCCCGGTAGCCCGCGATGTTCGCCATCGACGAGAGCACGTCCATCTTCTGGGCCCGGCTGATGCGCGGGATCTTGTCCAACGCCAGCGCGGTGACCTCGCGGGTGGACAGAGCCTCCACCATGTCCGCGTTCTGATCCGGCCGGAGGATGGAGATCAGCGTGGCGCCGGGCTGCAAGAGCCCCACCTCCTCCGCCTCAGGAGGGTTCACGTGCAGCACGACCTGCGCAGCCCACGCCTGCTCCTTGGAGACCAGCGTGGCCCCGGCCTCCTCGTAGGCCGCGTCGGGGAAGCTCGCCTGCGCCCCAGCGCCTCGCTCCACCAGGACCTCAAAGCCCTCCTTCACAAAGCGCGTGACCGTCTCCGGCGTGGCCGAGACCCGGCGTTCGCCCGCGTGACTCTCTCTGGGAACACCCAAGATCATTGGACCTCCAAGCCACCAGGGCTAACAGGGTGAGGCTGAAACAAATGCTGAAACAAGTGTCGCGCAGGAGCGCTCAGGAGTCAGGGTACTTCTGAGCCATCAGCTCCCAGGAGAGCTGAATCACCTTGCGCAACACGTCCAGGTCGATCCGGCTCAGCCGGCCCAGGTATAGGCAGCTCTTGCCCAGCTTGTGCGGCCCCAGGCGCGCCAGCAGCGGCTCGAAGTCGTCCTGGTACGGCATGATGTAGACCACGAGCTTGGCCTTGCGCGGCGAGAACCCCACCCGGAAGAAGTCGCCCTCGCGCCCCGAGTCATATCGGTAGTGGTACGTACCGAATCCGATGAGGGACTGCCCCCACATGACCGGCTCCAGCCCCGTGACCTCGCGCATCATCCGGAGCACCAGCGCAGCGTCCTCGCGCCGGCCAGGGTTCTCCACGGAGTCGAGGAAGGCCTGAACGTCCTCTCCGGTGGGCTGGGTCACGTTCTCGGACATGTGGGCACCTCTCACTTCCCGACAATCCTCCCAAAGGCGAGGTCACCCTGGCGAGCTTGACGTATACGTAAAGCGGCTCCCATAATGGCAACCCTCACGCGGTCGCGCCTCCGGAGCCTGAATGCCCCCCTTGACCTCCGCCTTGCGGCCCACCGGCCCAGAGTTCGCCGCCAACGCCGCGGCCATGACCGAGAAGCTGCAGGAGATCCGCGCCCTGGAGGCCCAGGTCCGCGCCACCTCCGCCCGCCGCAAGGAGCGCTTTGACGCCCGCGGCCAGCTCCTCCCCCGGGAGCGCGTCGAGCGCCTGCTGGACCGCGGCGCCCCCTTCCTGGAGCTCTCCACCCTGGCCGGCCTGCGCATGCACGACGACGACGGCGCCAAGACCGTCATGGGCGGCGGCAGCATCGCGGGCGTCGGGACGGTCGCCGGCAAGCGCTGCTTGATCCTTGCAAACGACAGCGGAATCAAGGGCGGCTCCATCTCCCCCATGGGCGCCCAGAAGACCCTGCGCGTCCAGGAGCTCTCCCGAAAGCTCAAGCTCCCGCTGCTCTACCTGGTGGAGTCCGGCGGCGCGAACCTGCTCTACCAGTCCGAGATGTTCGTGGGCGGCGGCCGCAGCTTCGCCAACCTCGCCCGGAACTCCGCCGCGGGCATCCCCCAGATCTCCGTCGTCCACGGCTCCAGCACCGCCGGCGGCGCCTACCTCCCCGGCCTCTCGGACCACGTCATCCTGGTCCGCGAGCGCTCCAAGATCTTCCTGGCCGGCCCCCCCCTGGTCAAAGCCGCCATCGGCGAGGACTGCAGCGACGAGCAGCTCGGCGGCTCCGAGATGCACGCCACCGTCACCGGTCTCGGGGAGTACGAGGCGGAGGATGACGCCCACGCCCTGGCCCAACTCCGGGAGCTCATGGCCGCCCTCAACTGGGACCCCGCCACCGGCCCAAGCGAGGACAGGCTGCCCGCCTTCTCCCCCGACGAGCTGTTGGGCGTGGTCCCCGCCGACCCCCGCGAGCCCTACGACTGCCGCGAGATCATCGCCCGCCTGGTCGACGGCTCCGACTTCCTGGAGTTCAAGGCCCGCTTCGGCCCCGAGACCGTCTGCGGCCACGCCCGCATCCAGGGCATGCCCGTGGGCATCGTCGGCAACAACGGCGCCATCCAGCCCCAGGGCAGCGCCAAGGCCACCCACTTCCTGCAGCTCTGCGACCAGACCGGCACCCCCGTCGTCTTCCTGCAGAACACCCAGGGCTACATGGTCGGCAGCGCCGCCGAGCGCGCCGGGTCCGTCAAGCACGGCTCCAAGATGATCCAGGCCGTCGCCAACCTGCGCGTCCCCAAGCTCACCGTCGTGGTGGGCGGCAGCTTCGGCGCCGGCAACTACGGCATGTGCGGCCGCGGCTTCGACCCGGACTTCATCTTCTCCTGGCCGACCGCCCGCACCGCTGTGATGGGGGGCGCCCAGGCAGCCCAGGTCATGGAGCTCATCACCCGGGCCAAGCACGCCGCCAAGGGTCTGCCCCTGAACGAACAGTTCCTGGCCCACACCACCCAGCAGATCCAGCAGCGCCTGGACGCCGAGTCCCACGTGCTCTTTGGCACCGCCCGCCTCTTCGACGACGGCGTCATCGACCCCCGGGACACCCGCTGGATCCTGGGCATGTGCCTGCGCGTCTGCGCCGAGGCCCGCGCCCGCACCCTGCACCCCAACACCTTTGGCGTCGCCCGCCCCTGACCGGAGCCCCCCATGCAGTTCACCGAAGAGCACAAGGCCGTGGCCGAGACGGTCACCCGCTTCGTACAGTCCGAGATCAACCCCCACATTGAACTGTGGGAGGAGCAGCGCACCTTCCCCGCCCACGAGCTCTTCAAGAAGCTGGGCGATCTGGGCCTGATCGGCATGGAGTACGACCCGGAGTTCGGCGGCGGCGGCCTGGACTTCTCCTTCCACATGGTCATGGCCGAGGCCCTGGGCGCCTGCGACGCCGGCGGCATCCCCATGGCCATCGGCGTACAGACCGACATGTGCACCCCCGCCCTGGCCCGCTTCGGCAGCCCCGAGCTCAAGCGCGAGTACCTGGCCCCCGCCCTGGCCGGCGACATGGTGGCCTGCCTGGGCGTGTCCGAGCCCCAGGCCGGCTCCGACGTGGCTGGGCTACAGACCCACGCCCGCAGCGAGGGCGATGACTATGTCATCAACGGCTCCAAGATGTGGATCACCAACGGTCTGCAGGCCGACTGGTGCTGCCTTTTGGCCAACACCTCGGATCAGGGCGGCCCCCACGGCAACAAGTCCCTGATCGTGGTCCCCATGGACGCCGCCGGCATCGAGCTGCAGAAGATCGAGAAGATGGGCATGCACTGCAGCGACACCGCACAGATCTTCTTCGACAACGTGCGGGTCCCCAAGCGCAACCTGATCGGTCAGGAGGGCGCCGGGTTCATGTATCAGATGATGCAGTTCCAGCAGGAGCGGCTCTGGGGCGCCGCCAACACCCTGCGCACCCTGGACCGGGTCATCGACGACACCATCGAATACACCCGCGGCCGCGTCGCCTTCGGCAAGCCCATCCTCTACAACCAGGTGGTCCACTACAGACTCGCCGAGCTGCGCACCGAGGTCGAGGCCCTGCGCGCCCTGGTCTACCGCGCCACCGATCTGTACACCCAGGGCCAGGACGTCACCCGGCTGGCCTCCATGGCCAAGCTCAAGTCCGGCCGACTGTGTCGGGAGGTCACCGACTCCTGCCTGCAGTTCTGGGGAGGCATGGGCTACTCACACGAAGCCCGTATCTCCCGGATCCATCGGGATCTCCGCCTCATCTCCATCGGGGGCGGCGCCGACGAGGTCATGCTGGGCATCCTCTGCAAGCTCGAAGGCACCCTCCCCAGCCGCCGCCGCAAGTGAGGGCCCCGTGAGCCTGCAGATCCACGACAACGGCCCGGTCCGCACCCTGCTGCTGGACCGCCCCGAGCGCCGCAACGCCCTGAACCTCGCGCTGCTCTCCGCCCTGGAGGACGCCATCACCCAGGCCCCCGCCGCTGGGGTGCGCGTGCTGGTGCTGCGCGGGGCCGGCGGGAACTTCTGTGCTGGGGGCGACATCGCCGAGATGGCCGGGGCCCTGCGCCAGCCTCCCACAGACTCCGGGGACCCCCTGGTGGCCCTCAACGCCCGCTTCGGCCAGCTCCAGCTCCTGCTCCAGGACAGCCCCCTGGTCGTCGTCTCGGCGCTGCAGGGCGCCGTGATGGGGGGCGGGGTGGGGCTGGCCTGCGCGTGCGACATCTCCATCGCCGACCGCAGCCTCAAGCTCTCGCTCCCGGAGACGAGGTTGGGCTTGATCCCCGCACAGATCGCCCCCACCTTGATCGCCCGGGTCGGCCCTGCCCAAGCCCGCAGACTGGCGCTCGCCGGCGAGGTCATCTCGGCGCAGACCGCCCTGGACATCGGCCTGGTGCACCAGCTCCACGACGACCTCGACCGCGGGCTCCAGTCCCTCACACAGTCCGTGCTCCAGTCCGCCCCAGGGGCGCTCGCGACGACCAAAGCGCTGCTCGCCAGCCTCTCCTCTCCGGTGGACCTCGCGCAGGTGCAGCTCGCCGCACAGACCTTCGCCGCCGCCGCCCGCCGCCCCGAGGCCGCCGCCGGCACCGCCGCCTTCCTCTCCCGCAAGCCCGCACCCTGGGTGGTCCAATGAAGCGCCTGCTGGTCGCCAACCGCGGCGAGATCGCCGCCCACATCTTGCGCACGGCCCGCGGCCTGGGCCTGGAGACGGTCTGTGTGTACTCCCAGGCCGACGCCCAGGGCCCCTGGCTGGCGCTGGCCGACCAGGCCATCTGTGTGGGGGCCGCGCCCGCCGCCGACTCCTACCTGCGCGGGGACCGGGTGCTCCAGGCCGCCGCGGACAGCGGCGCCGACGCCATCCACCCGGGCTACGGCTTCCTGGCCGAGAACGCCGACTTTGCACAGTCCGTGCTCGATGCCGGTCTGATCTGGGTGGGCCCGCCCCCCGCCGCCATGCACGCGATGGCCGACAAGGCCGCCGCCAAGGAGCGCATGGCCCAGGCCGGCGTCCCGCTGCTGCCTGGCTACCGCGGCGACGACCAATCTGTAGGGGGTCTGTCTGCCCACGCCCAGGACATCGGCTTCCCGCTGCTGGTCAAGGCCACCGCCGGGGGAGGCGGTCGCGGCATGCGCGTGGTCCGCGAGCCGGCCGAGCTCTCCGAGGCCATCACCTCCGCCGCCCGCGAGGCCACCGCTGCCTTCGGGGACGGTCGCCTGATGCTGGAGCGCCTGATCGACGGCGGCCGTCACGTCGAAGTACAGATCCTGGCCGACACCCACGGCCACGTCCTCCACCTGGGGGAGCGCGACTGCAGCGCCCAGCGCCGCCGCCAGAAGGTCATCGAGGAGACCCCCGCCCCCAGCCTGGATCCGGCCCTGCGCGCGAGACTGTGTGCGGCCGCCGTCCAGGCCGCCCAGGCCGTGGGCTACGTGGGCGCCGGGACCGTGGAGTTCCTGGTCCAGGGCGGCGAGTTCTGGTTCCTGGAGATGAACACCCGCCTGCAGGTGGAGTTCGCCGTCACCCAGATGTGCTGGGGCCAGGACCTGGTGGGCTGGCAGCTCCGCATCGCCCAGGGCGCCCACCTGCCACAGACCCTGCCCGCTCCCCAGGGCGCAGCCATCGAGGTGCGGATCTGCGCCGAGGACCCCTCCGCCGGCTTCGCCCCCCAGACCGGCGTGCTCACACAGATCACCCGACCCCAGACCAGTGAGCACCTGCAGCTCCACCTGGCCCTGGAGCCCGGCAGCGCGGTCAGCCCCTACTACGATCCCATGCTGGGCAAGCTGATCGCCTGGGGGCCCGACCGGGGCCAGGCTCTGGCCCGGCTGCGGCGGGCCCTGAGCGAGCTCCGGTTGCTGGGCGTACAGACCAACCGCGACTGGCTGCTGCGCCTGCTACAGACCCCCGAGTTCGTGTCAGGCACCCTGCACACCGGCCACATCGACCACTGGGCGCAGGCGGGGCACCCCCTCTTCGAGCGCCCGACCCCCACCGAGCGGGACTGGGCCCTGGCCGCCCTGGCTCTGTGTGAGCCTCAAGCGGCCTGGCTGCGCAGCAGCGGCCACTGCGCCTTCGACCTGGAGCTGGTCTGTGGGAGCACCACACAGACCGTGCGGGTCTCGCCGGGGCGGCCCTTCTTCGAGCTGGCCGTCGGGGAGACCGTGTTCCATCTGGCCATGGGCCTCCCCCAGGGGCGGGTGCAGGTGGAGGAGCGGGACCGGGGCCGCCGCTGGATCTGGGTCTACCTTGAAGACGGCCAGTGTGTCCTCGACTGCGGATCTGGACTCCTTCCCATCCGCGAGGTGCGGCCGGGTCAGGCGGTGCAGGCGGAGCTGGACGCCTCCCAGATCCTCTCGCCCACCGCCGGAAATCTGTGTGCGATCTCTGTGTCTGTGGGGGATGCCGTGGAGCCCGGACAGACCTTGGCCAGGGTCGAGGCCATGAAGCTGGAGACCCGCGTGCTGGCCCAGTCCGCGGGGACTGTGCGGGCCATCCACGCCGCCCTGGGAGAGCAAGTCCAGGCCGGCGCCCTTCTTATCGAGCTGGAGCTGAGCGAATGAACAAGGCCATCCTGACCTGCGCCCTCAACGGCGTGCTCACCGACCCGGCGCGGCACCCTGTGCCCGTCACCCCCGAGCAGCTCGCCCTGTCCGCGCGGCAGGCCTTTGACGCTGGGGCCAGCGTGTTCCACATCCACTTTCGGCGCCAGGAGCCCGGCATGGGCCACCTGCCGAGCTGGGATCCTGCGGTCGCCAAGGACTGTGTCGATGCCGTGCGGCAGGCCTGTCCGGGCGCCCTGATCAACCAGAGCACCGGCGTGGTGGGTCCTGACGTGAGCGGCCCCATCGCCTGCATGGACGCCGTGAAGCCCGAGCTTGCGGCCTGCAACGCGGGCAGCCTGAACTACCTCAAGCTGCGCAGCAACGGCCAGTGGGCCTGGAAGCCCATGCTGTTTGACAACCCCGTCGAGAAGGTCCAGGCCATGCTGGACGGCATGGAGCGCGTGGGCGCCCTGCCCGAGTTCGAGTGCTTTGATGTGGGCATCCTGCGCAGCGTCGATCTGTATCTGAAGGCCGGCATGGCCCCCTCCGCCCAGGTCAACTTCGTCATGGGCGTCGCCAGCGGCATGCCCCTGGACGCCGACCTGCTGGAGCTGCTGCTTCGCTACAAGCCCCAGGGCAGTCTGTGGCAGGCCACGCTCATTGGGCGGCAGGAGATCTGGGCCCTGCACCAGCGGGCCGCCGAATTGGGCGGGATGCTGCGGACCGGACTCGAGGACACCTTCTACCTGCCCAGCGGCGAGAAGGCCGACAGCAATGGAGCGTTGATCGAGGCGCTCGCGGACTGTGCGAGGCGGGCCGGGCGGGAGGTCGCGAGTCCGGAGGAGGCGCGGGGGTTGATGGGGCTATCCTGAGTACCCTGGAGGGTGGATGGACCGACTTCACACCGAGCGCATCGCACACTGGCTCCGAGCGATGGAGTCTCCTGGCGCTGTCGCAGCCAGCGTGGATCTGGCCTGCATGGGGCTCGCCCTCACGGTGGAGGGTGTCGGTCGCTCGCGGCTTCCTCTGACGGATGAGTTCGTTGACGGGCTGATCCAAGAGGGTCGCCCCTCACCCTTTGGACGGCGCGACCAGACGCTGCACGATGAGACGGTTCGCCGCTCAAGCGAGGTGCTGGCGGCGCAGATCGAGCTCAGCTCGGGCTGGGAGCGGCGGCTCAAGCGGGCGATCCAGCAGCTCAAGGAGCGCCTGGAGATCCGCGCAGACGTGGAGGTCGAGGCCTCCCTGCAGAAGCTCATCGTGTACGAGCCTGGGGGCTTCTTTGCGCCCCATCGGGACACCGAGCTGGACGAGCGCATGTGGGGCAGCTTGGTGGTGGTGCTGCCGACCGAGCACGAAGGCGGCGCGCTGGTGGTCCGGCACGGGGGACGGACCGAGCGCTTCGAGCTGGGCGCCCTGGCGCAGGAGCGTCGCCTGGGGTTTGTGGCCTTCTACGCGGACTGCGTGCACGAGATCGAGCCAGTGCAGGGAGGCCGCCGGGTGTCCCTGACCTTCGCCCTCCGGGGTCGGGTCCGGCACGCTCCGCGGGTAGGGGCCGACCCTTCGGAGCTCGGCGCGCTGCTGGAACGCTACTTTGAGTCCGAGGAGCGCTTGGTCGTGATGCTGGACCACGTCTACACCGAGCAGCGCTTTGGGTGGGACCGCCTCCGGCTGCTGGATGCTGAGCGGGTGGGGGCGCTCCGGGCGTGCGCAGAGGATTTGGGGCTGCGTTGCGCGTTGGCCTTTGTCGATGTCCGGGAGGCCTACGAGTATGTCGATGGGGAGGAGGGCGGAGAAGGAGGGACGCTCGAGGGCCAGGCGGTGAATCGCGATGCCTTCGAGGGGCTCCTGGAGCGGGAGCTCCGTCTCGTGGTCGTCTTTGATGGCGCTGGACAGCGCATCCGAGGGATGGCTGGGCCGGTGGAGGCCCGGCAGGTCATCTCCCTGATGTCCGCGCTGGAGCGGAACCCCTACAGCCTGTCCGCCGAGCCGTGGAACGGCAACGAGGGCGGCACCGCCGAGCAGTGGTATCACCAGGCGGCGGTCGTCCTGGTTCGGGAGTGAAGTCCGTGAGCGAAGCCTCCGACGCGCAGGGAGAGGTCGCGACCTTCCTCACCCACTACTTCTGCGGCCGCCCCTTCCAGAGCCTGATGGCCCTCACCCCCGCCGAGCGGGCGGAGGTCCTGGCGGCGGGCCACGTCCCCAACGCCGCCCGCTATGCAGATCCGGACTACGTGCGGACGCGCCAGCGGGTGGAGGACGAGCTGCGCACGGGCTTCGAGGCGCGGGGTGGTCGGGCTCAGGTCCGCTTTCCCTTCTACGCCCTGTTGGGTCGGAGTCAGGCGGTGGAGCGCCGGAGTCCCGAGCGTGTCGGCGTCCAGCTCGCGCTCGCTGCCGTCCCGGGGGACGCTGCCTCCTTCACCTTCTTCGACAGCTTCTGCCTGGACCCGCAGTTCCGGCGCGCTCGGGGAATCGAGCACCCCGCGGTCGGGGAGGTCCATCTGCTGACTGAGCTGAACAGCCAGCTGGAGCGCTGGGCCGGGATTCCCTGGTCGCGCCCGCTGTGGATGGAGATCGAGGTGCAGCTGTGGTTCCGGCCCGATGGGCTCACATGGCCTGAGCCATCGGCCTCCTGACGGGGCCTTCGACCCGGGGGAGTCGCTAGTTCAGCCGGAACCGCGACGGGCCAGCAGCTGTCTGCCTTCAAGAGGTTCCCATGCTGCTCCTACCCCTTCTTGTGGCCCAGAGTTCTCCTGCGCCCAGCTCTCTCGAAGTCTGGCGCGAGCGCCTGGAGGCCTGGTTCCACTCCGACCTGGAGCCCAGCATCTATGCGCACTGGGCAGGCGCGAGTCCCACTGCCGACTACGAGGTGCACACCATGCGCATCGGCCCTGGAGGTCCGCCTGGCCGGGACGGCGAGCGCTGCCACAGCTACGGCGAGGCGGGGGTCACACCCGTCATGCGTCAGGCTCGCGAGCGTGTCCCTGGCTGGGCCAACGGCGCGCTGATGGTCGAGACGCAGGTCGCCTCGGGCTGGTTCAGGCGTCACCCGCGGGAGCCAAACCACATCGAGCGGAATCCTGGCAGCCACGACCCTCACTTTGCGGTCCACATCGCCGAGCTTCCCAGCGGCGAGCCCGAGCGCCTGGTGCTCTCCGCCGTCGCCGAGGGATGCATCACGGACTACTCCGGTGAGGTCTGGCTCTGGACGGACACCACTCTGGTCCTTCTCGACAGCGTCTGTAGGGAGCACCAGCGTTTTCCGGAGCGCACCTGGCTCTTCTGGCAGGCCCTTGAGGAGTGGACGGGCGAGCCCGTGGAAGAGGCCGCCTGGGGGGGCTGCGGCGGCACCATGTGGGAGCTGGTCAAGCGCGAGGAGGTGGCGGGTCGGAAGCGGTGAGGTCGAGGGGCTCGCGCCCGAGCAACCCCGCCAGCCGCTCCGCCCGAGCGACACAAACCCGCAGCGCCTGGGTCACGTCGGTCTGTGTGGCCTTGGCCAGCGCCGCCATGTCCTCGTCGGTGGCCACCAGGGTCAGGGTGCCGGGCTCCAGCCGAGACTGTGGGAAGTTGTGGAACACAGCCAACAGAGGGCCCGGATCCTCTCGCTCCAGCACACCCAGGTCCACCGCCTCCAGTCCAGGGCCCAGCAGCTCGTCAAGCACTGGGTTCCGCCGGCGAGGTGCGGCGCGGTGGCGCCAGGAGCATGGAACACAGATCTCGACGCGCAGGGGCAGGGTGTCCCCACGGAGCTGGACGCGGGGATCTGAGAGGCGCTCCGCGGCGAGGCGGAGCTGGGCTTCGGACTCGGGGGTGGTGGCGACGCCGATCAGGACCAAGGTGGCACAGATCGCTGGGAGGGGACCAAGACCGGGCTCGACACCGTAGACCCTGGAGAACAACCACAGAGAGGGCAGGCCCACAAACGGGTAGACCAGGGCTACCAGGCGGGTGGACAGGGGCCCCAGGGTCGGCCGATGCACCCGCGCCAGCAAGCCGTAGCCGAGCATCAGCCAGGCCTGCAGCCACAGGGGCTGGTACGCGATGGCGATGTCCCGCAGCGCGGCTCGGTGAGGCCCGGGCTCCAGGCGCACCAGCCAGCCGCTCAGGCCGAGGGCGAGCAGACCGGAGGCGAACACAAAGAAGGCAGCGCGCTCCCGAGCGCCGATGAGGCGCGCGCTGGACAGCAGGGTGCGGATGATGAGGGTCATGGCGGCTGCTGCGCCCAGCCCAAGGGTGTCCACCCACGGTTCTGTACTGTAGGCCATCAGGCCGGCGACGGTCCAGGCGAAGCTCAGGGAGCTCGCCCACTGCAGGCGCCTGCGGGCTTGGTCGGGGTGTGGTCCTGGGGGCTGCACGGCGCTCCTCTGGGGAGGGCTACGCGGCAGGGGCGCTCAGATTTCGGTGGCCCTCAGGTCTCCGCCCACCACATTTACGTACTGCCTGGTCCGGGTGGTTCAAGCGTATGCTCTGGCAGTGATCCTCGCTCTCGCCATGACCCTCTCCGCGCACGCCGCCGAAGCCCCGAACTCGGTCGAGGCGGCCCCCAGCCCCGAGGTATTGGCGCCCTCGCCCCCTGAGCTGCTGGACTTCGAGAAGTTCCTGCGCCGGGCGCAGCTCGCGGAGCGAACGGTTCTGTGGTCGCTGCCGGTCGTGTTCGGGGGCCTCGGCGTAGGGCTCATAGGTGCGGCGCTCATTGAGCCCTTTCCCGTGGCAGGGACCGCAGCCGCCCTGGTCGGATTCACTGCGGTGTTTGCCGGTGAGGTGGGTGTCGTTGGCGGACTGGGTGTGGCCACCATCTCGGGCCTGCGCGCCTACAACCATCTGGACACCGACCTCCCCTCTGCGGGAGCACGCTGGCTGGTCTCCGGTGTGGCCGTGGCCAGCTTCAGCGTCGCAGGCGCGGCACTCCTCTACAACGTGGCCCCCCAAGCGGCCTCTTTGCTGGGCTTTGGTGGTGTCTGCGTCGCCACCCTCTTCTGGATCGCCGCTCCGGTCATCCAGATCGAGCAGATGCTCCAGCTCGCCCCCGGCGGGCCTCGGGAAGCCACCACCGAGCACCGGATTCTGATGCACTTCACGGTGGAGCCCATGGTCACCGTCGTCGACGGCCAGCCCGCCCTGGGCCTGGCAGGCAGCTTCTGAGCGTCGACTGCCCATTCCGGTCCGTCAGCACCCACTGCCGTACGTCCCCGTGTGCCACGCGCAGGAGGGCATCCCGGGGCAAACGCACGACTCCGGGGAGCATCTGGGTCCGAACGCCCGCCAGATCCCGCCTCAGCGCGGCTTTGGCACCAGAACCTGGGCGTTGAGGTTCCGATGACCTGCGAAATCGGGCATTCAAGTGCCGATGCTCGGAAAGACCGGGCGTTCAGGTGTTGATGCTCGGAAGGGGCGGGCGTTCAGGTGCCGATGCCCGGCAATACCGGGCATTCAGGTGCCGATGCCCGGCGATACCGGGCGTTCAGGTGGCGATGCCCCTCGCAGCGGTGCTTGGGCTCGGTCAGCCCGCCACCACCGTTCCCCCCTGACCACGCGCTTGACCCTACTCCGTCTTCGTCCACACCAGCGGCTCTCTCCCGGACACCTCCCCGCTGAACTCGATCACCTGGACCGAGCTGCCCAGATAGCTGCTGCCGGAGCCCGCGCCGTCGCTGGTGGTGGTGCGCCCGATCTCTTCCGAACCGGAGACCCAGGGCACGACGACGGCGGTGGAGGACTGCGCCCAGATCTCGCCCACCCCATGCCCGATGAAGCCGTAGGAGCGGAGGGGATCCCGGTCCAGGTAGTGGAGCTGCTTCTGGAGCGGGAACAGGTCCTCGGCGCTCAGTCCCTCGCAGCCACTACCCAGCACGAGCCCAGAGCTGGAGGGCTCGGTGAAGCTGTGCTGCATCGCGAAGCTGCTGGTGTTGAAGCCCAGCTCCAGACGGTCAAAGTGGAAGCTACAGCTTCCCACCTGGCTCGCAGTGGACAGGGCGGCCCCGGGGACCTTGGAGTAGCGAATGCTGCCCTCCAGGTCGGCAAGGGTGGCGGCGTACCGCGTGCTCAATTGTTCGATATCTCCGTCCTTGAGCCGGCCGTGGGTCTCCGTGCGGTAGAGCTGCGCGCTACTGAGCACCAGCTCCCGCTCCAGGCCGCACTCCTGCCGCGCCAGGCAGTCGTCGTCGTCGCAGTCAGCGAGGCCGTCCCCGTCGTTGTCCGAGCCGTCCGAGCAGTCGCTCTCGGTACACGCCCAGGCGTCGGCGCAGTCGGCGTCCTCGCAGTCCATCAGGCCGTCGCGGTCCTCGTCGACGCCGTCAAAGCAGTCGGTCTCCGAGTCGGCGGGCTCGGTGGTGCAGGCAAGCAGGATCAGGTGGAACATAGGACATCCCTCGGCTCTCAGCGTTGCCGCTTGAAGCGGCAATGTCAACCAGAGGGTGTCATGCCGCGGGAATCCGTAAACCTGCAAGTGTCGCTTGGGTCCTGCGGGGCGCTGTTCTACGCTCGCAGGATGCTCCTGCTCTTTCTGGCCTGCGCCCCCGAGACCATCCAGCCGCCCTCCTGCAACGGCGCCGCTGAACACTGCGCGCGGCCCTTCGATCAGGTCGTGGTCGTGGGCACCCACAACTCCATGAGCAGCCCTGGCTGGGACTTCAAGCCGCCCAACCAGAACCTGGACATGCTCGAGCAGCTCGACAGCGGAGTCCGGGCGTTGAACCTGGATGTCTACGAAGAGCTGGGCGCGCTGCTCACCTGCCACGGATACTGCTCGCTGGGCTCCAGGCCTCTGGTGGAGGTCCTTTCGGAGCTGTCTGCGTGGCTGGACGCCAACCCGGACCAGGTCCTGTCCCTGACCTTCGAGGCCTACATCTCCGCCGAGCAGATGGTGGGCGCGTTCGAGGCCTCCGGGCTGATCGATCACGTCGCCACGCGGGACCCGGCGGAGCCCTGGCCCACCCTCCAACAGATGATCGACAGCGGCCAGCGCCTGGTGGTCTGGACGGACCGCGAGGGGGGCGACCCCGACTGGTACGGGGACATCAACGCGCAGGTCTGGGAGACCGACTACGCCTACGAGACGGTCGACGATTTCGACTGCGGCTTCCGACGCGGCGGGGAGGACCAGAGCTACACCTACATGGCCCACTTCCTGACCGACCCCTTGGCCAGCGAAGAGCTCGCCGCGCAGGCCAACACCGCCCAGGTGCTCTGGGACCGCATCGCCCAGTGCGAGGCCATCGGGCGCAGCCCGCAGCTCATCCTGGTGGACTTCGCACAGATTGGGGAGGTGTTCGAGGTGGTGACGGAGTTGAATGCCCAGGTGGAGTAGGGCGCAAGTGCCCGTGAACGCAACACGGGGCTGCGCAAGTGCCTGTGAACGCAACACGGGGCTGCGCAAGTGCCTCTGAACGCAACATCGGAGCCAAGAAGCCACCGAACTCGGCCCCGCTGAGCCCGGCATTGTCGCGTTCAGCCCGACTTGCGCCCGCCGCTGTTGCGTTCAGCCCGACTTGCGCCCGCCGCTGTTGCGTTCAGCCCGACTTGCGCCCGCCGCTGTTGCGTTCAGCCCAACTTGCGCCCGCCGCTGTGACGTCCAGCCGCTACTCCAGCTCTCCCAAGCTCCCCCGCGCGCTCTCATTGTACCAGCGCAGGCGCTCAAGCTGGGCCTCCAGGTGGGCCTTGCGGGTCTCCAGGGCGTCGATCTCCTGCTGGGTGCGCTCGATCACGAACTCGAGCTGGGCGCGGCGGCCCTTGCCCTGCTCGCCGTAGAGCTCCAGGTAGTGGGCGATCTCGGAGAGGCTGCAGCCGATGGCCTTGCCACGGAGGATCAGCGCCAGGCGCGCCCGCTCCCTCCGGCTGTAGACCCGGCTGTTGTTGACGCGCTGGGGCGCCAGCAGCCCCTTGTCCTCGTAGAAGCGGATGGCCCGGGGGGTGATGCCGAACTCCTTGGCCAGGTCCCGGATGCCAAAGAGCTCCTGCCGCGCGTCGGCGGGGTGCTCACTGAGGGCGCGGGCGGCGGCTTCGCCGTCCTGGACAAGCTGCGGGTCTCGCTCGGTCATGGGCCTCAGCCTACGCGGGGGGCTATCATGCGTCAATCTGCTTCCGTATAGGGAAGGAACATGCCCAGCTCCCACGATGCGCGCCTGCGCCAGACCTTGCGCCCCCCGGACTGGGTGAACCCGGAGCCGGCGGCCCGCTACAACCTGGTGGTGCTGGGTGGCGGCCCCGCGGGCCTGATCGCCGCCCTGGGCGCGGCGGGGCTGGGGGCCAAGGTCGCGCTGGTGGAGAGTGCCCTCTTGGGCGGGGACTGCCTGAACCAGGGCTGCGTCCCCTCCAAGGTCCTGCTTGCCAGCGCCCACGCCGCCGCGCGGGCCCGCTCCCTGTCGCATCTGGGGGTTTGTGCGACAGAGGTCCAGGTCGACTTCGCCGCGGTCATGGAGCGGGCGCGCAAGACCCGCGCGGACATCGCCCCCCACGACAGCCCGGAGCGCCTGCGCGAGACCGGCGTGGACGTGTTCCTGGGGCACGGGCGCTTTGCCGGGCGAGATCGCGTGCAGGTGGGGGAGCACACCCTGCGCTTCGCCAAGGCCCTGATCGCCACCGGCGCGGGCCCCACCCGACCCCGGATCCCCGGCATCGAGCGCGCGCTGGACACCCACAGTCTCTGGGCGCTGGAGGCGCTCCCGGAGTCCCTGGTCGTGCTGGGAGGAGGCGCGGTGGGGTGTGAGCTGGCGCAGGCCTTCGGCCGCTTGGGGGCCCGGGTCCACCTCCTGGAGCGGGGACCCCGTCTCCTGCCGGACTGGCCGATGTCCGCCGTCGAGGTGCTGAAGGAGCAGCTCCGTAGGGATGGCGTACAGATCCAGGTTGGCGCCAGGGTGACCTCGCTGGCGGGAGAGGGGCCGGTGGAGGTGTGTGTGGAGGGGCAGGCCCAGGTGGTGTGCCAGCGGGTGTTGGTGGCCACGGGCCGCGCCCCTCGCCTGGACTTCGATCCGGACAAGGCCGGGGTGCAGGTGGGCGCGCAGGGGGTGGTGGTCGATGGTCGGCTGCGCAGCACGAACCCGGATGTGTACGCCTGCGGGGATGTCATCGGGGTGGGGTCCACCCACGGGGCGGATCACCAGGCGCGGGTCGTGCTGCAGAACGCGCTGTTCCCGGGCGGCAAGGACGCGGGGGCGCTGGTGATCCCCAGGGTGCTCTACACGGAGCCGGAGCTGGCCTGGGTCGGGGTGGGGCCGGAGGAGGCGGAGCGGCTGGGTCTGCGCTGCTTCTCCCACCGCCTGGAGGAGCTGGATCGCGGCCGCGCCGAGGGGGAGCAGGGTCTGTGCGAGGTCTACGCGGACAGGGGCGGGCGCATCCACGGGGCCTGCATCGCGGCGCCGCACGCGGGGGAGCTGCTGGCGCCGCTGACCCTGGCCATGACGCAGGGCCTGGGCCTTTCACAGATCGCGACGACCGTGCATCCGTACCCGACCCGCAGCGAGCTGCTGTTCCGCGTGGCCAGCGCGTGGCGGCGGGAGCAGCTTGGTGAGGGGACGGCGCGGGCGCTGGGGTGGTGGATGGGGCTGCGGCGCTGAGGGGCAACCGCAGCGCGGACTGTGCGGACTACGACGAGTCGTACTTCTCCAGCGTCCTGGACCTGCAGCGCAACGAGGGCTTCCTGGGCGAGGTCGACATCGAGGCCCAGGACGACCACTGCGTGCTGGTCTCCAACAACATCCCCAACCACGACTTCGATGACGAGAGCGCGGACTTCGCCACGCAGGTCCAGGAGGTGAGCCGCAGCTTCGAGATCCCCCGCGACCCCGAGCTGGCCGCGCAGCCCACCGCGCTGGGGCACGGGTCCTACGACGCGATCATGCTCAACGGGGTGCCCGTCGATCTGCTCTCAGCGAGCTGCTACAAGCCCGACGACCCCATGGCCGACGCTGACGGCAACACGCCGATCGGCTGCCAGGTGGACGACGACTGGCTGGTCGCGCCCCTGGGCACCGAGCACAAGATGGGGGCGGACGCCCACAACGCGCACACCCAGCCGGACGGCGGCTACCACTACCACGGCAACCCCAAGGCCATGTTCGACGACCAGCCCGGGGCCAACGGCAGCCCGGTGATCGGCTTCGCCGCCGACGGCTTCCCCATCTACGGGAGCTGGTTCGTGGACGAGGAGGGCACCGTCCGCAAGGCCGTGTCCGGCTACACGCTGCGCGAGGGAGAGCGCCCCAGCGGCGAGGACTCCCCCGGCGGTAGCTACGACGGCATGTACGAGGACGACTACGCGTTCACGGACGCCGGCGACCTGGACGAATGCAACGGGATGACCGTGGACGGGCAGTACGGCTACTACGTGACCGACACCTACCCCTGGGTGCTGGGATGCCTGAGCGGGACGCCGGATCCGAGCTTCGACAAGGGCGGGCTCTGAGGCTGGGGCGCGCAAGTCGGTCTGAACGCAACAGTCGGCTGCGCAAGTCGGGGTGAACGCAACAACCGGCTGCGCAAGTCGGGGTGAACGCAACAGTCGGCTGCGCAAGTCGGGGTGAACGCAACAGAGGCGGGCGGGACCAGGGCCAGGAAGCCCCCGGAGGCTGTGTTTTGGCTGTGTCTTGTTGCGTTGGGACCCACTTGCGCGGTGTCTTGTTGCGTTGGGGCCCACTTGCGCCGTGGCTTGTTGCGTTGGGACCCACTTGCGCGGTGGCTTGTTGCGTTGGGGGCCACTTGCGCGGATGGGCGCTTGACGGCCCCCTGAATTGGTTGTACCAATCGACCAATGAGAGCCCTCAACCCCTCCTCCCTGCCCGACGACTGCGCCGACCGCCTGCGCCAGGCCATCCTGGACGGCGCGTTCCCTGTTGGGGCGCGCCTCCCAACCGAGCGCGCGCTCGCCGAGCAGCTCGGGGTCAACCGTGGGACGCTGCGGGCGGCGCTGGGCCGCCTGGTGGCGCAGGGGCTGCTGACGGTGCGCCAAGGACGCGGCTACACGGTGCTGGACTACCGGCTGGCCGGGGGGCCCGAGCTGATCGGCACGGTGAAGGCCCCGCTGGCGGAGACGGCGGCCGACCTGTTGTTGGTGCGGCGCAAGCTGGCGGAGGCGGTGCTGGAGCGCCTCGCCGCCCGGCGCCCGGATCCGCAGCCCACCCTGGACGCCATCGAGGCCTTCGCCCAAGCCGTCGAACAGGGCGCTGACTCCGACGAGATCGCGCGCCTGGACGCGGAGGTCCTGCTGCAGCTCCTGCTGGCCACGGACTCGCCGGTGCTCCAGCTCACCTTGAACCCCATTCGCCGGGTGCTGGCCGAGCTGCCTGCGCTGCGCGAGGCCATGTACCGGGAGCCGCGCGGCAACGTGATCGGCTGGCAGGCGCTGGCCGTCTGGCTACGCAGTCCCTCGCCGGCGGGGATTCCAGCCATCCTCCAGCTCCTGGAGGCCCGGGATGTCCAGACGGTGCAGGCGCTGACCCCGTGATCACCGCGATCCTCCTCCTCTCCCCCCGGACCATCCGGCGGCGCCTCGGGCAGCTCCGGGACAGCGGGCTCTACCCCCGGGTTCCCACCCCCTTCCAGCTCTCGATCGGCGTGCTGCGCATGTGGCACCGCCTGCTGTTCCGGACGGAGACGGTGGGGTTCTCCTCGGAGCACCCGGTGCGGGAGAGCTGGCGGGCGCGGGCGCTGCGGTGGCGGCCGATCCGCTTCCCCTTCCTGATGCTGGAGCGGGCCATCGCGCCCTGGGACATGAGCGGGCTGCTCAGCTCGCCTAAGCGGGTCCAGCGGCACCTGATGGGCGCCCACCACGACGTGGAGCAATACGTCTACGACCTGCAGATGCTCGCGGCGACCCCGGAGCACCTGGACGCCCTCCAGGCCGAGCTCGACCTGCTGCTGGAGGGCCGCCACCCCCGCGGCGAGTGGCTGCGGGACCTCTGCGTCTACGAGGGCTACCACGAGGACCTGGCCCGGGGCCTCGCGCGCTTTCGGGCGGCGCCACCGGGGCTACACAGCCGGGATCCGGACGTGTGCTTCTTCGCGTATCTGGACTGGTGTGCGCGGCAGCCGGAGAGCCTACAGGCGCTGCGGGCCGCCCGACGCGCGGGGCGATTCTCGCTCCCGGAGGGCCTGCAGTGGACCCCCTGAGCGCGAGCCGGACGGAGCTGCAGCGGGCGCTGGACTCGGGACAGCGGGTGGAGAGCGGTTCCTTGGCCGGGCACCGCTACCGCGGTGTGTCGCTGGGCCTACCGCCCTGGATCGAGCGGCTGTCCTGGAAGACCTTCGAGAAGGCGTTCCATCGGCGAGGTCACCGGGTCGTGGGCTGGAACGTGCGGCTGGAGCAGACCGGCCTGGACGGCCCGGTCGTCCCGCTGATGCGGCGGGGGGCGCCCTTGTGCTTTGGGTTCTTCGAGGCCGTGGACGCGCCCGATGGGCTCTGGCTGGACTACGGCCGCGGGGGCAACCCGGCGCTGGACCCCACGGCCCTGGTGCGGGACCCCCTGGTGGCTCTGCCGGATGGGCGCTTGTTGGGGCGCAGCCTGGTGCAGCTCGGGCCCTGGCGGGTGGGGACGCCCAGCTACTTTGTGCTGGAGCGCATCGGGGCGGTGGAGCATGTGCCGGAGCGTGTTCGGGCGGGGGGTTGAGGAGGGCGAGGGAAGGGTGTCCTCGCTGGGGCGCAAAAGCCCCCTGGAGTGCATGGGAAATCCCGACTGCAAGGGGGTGGAAGACGGGTTACGAGGACCCGGATCGACCCTTTCCATTCCCCCTCCAGCAGTGACCCCGCCTAAATGAGCACTGACGACTTCGCCCGAAGCCTGCAGCCCATCTCCATCGAAGAGGAGATGCGGACGTCCTACCTGGACTATTCCATGTCCGTCATCATCGGGCGCGCCCTGCCCGATGTGCGCGACGGCCTCAAGCCCGTCCACCGCCGCATCCTGACGGCGATGAACAACGAAGGGCTCGCGTCCAACCGCAAGTTCAGCAAGTGCGCGGGCGTGGTCGGCGAGGTGCTCAAGAAGCTGCACCCCCACGGCGACTCCGCGGTCTACGACGCGCTGGTGCGCATGGCCCAGCCCTGGAGCATGCGCTACCCGCTGATCAACGGGCAGGGCAACTTCGGCTCCCCCGACGGCGACTCCGCGGCCGCCTACCGGTACACCGAGTGCAAGATGCAGCGCGCCGCGGAAGAGCTGCTGCGCGACCTGGACAAGGAGACGGTCACCTTCTCCCCCAACTTCGACGGCACCGACGTCGAGCCGGACGTGCTGCCTGCTCGCTTCCCCAACCTGCTGGTCAACGGCAGCGAGGGCATCGCGGTGGGCATGGCGACCAAGATCCCGCCCCACAACATGGCCGAGGTCATCAACGCGACCATCGCGCTGATCGAGAACCCGGAGTCCACGGTCGAGGACCTGATGGAGCACGTCCCGGGTCCGGACTTCCCGACCGGGGCGCAGATCTACGGCCGCCAGGGCATCATCGACGCCTACACCACCGGCCGCGGCCGCGTGGTCATCCGCGCCCGCACCCACATGGAGGAGTTCGGCAACGAGCGCACGCGCATCGTCATCGACGAGCTCCCCTTCCAGGTGGGCGCCAACCGCGTGCTGGAGCAGATCGCCAACCTGGTGCGGGACAAGCGCATCGAGGGCATCTCCGCCATCCGCGACGAGTCCGACCGCCACGGGCGCCGGGTGGTCGTGGAGTGCAAGCGCGACGCCTACCCGGAGGTCGTGCTCAACAAGCTCTTCAAGCACACCGACCTGCAGACCACCTTCGGCGTCATCCTGCTGGCCATCTGCGGCGGTCAGCCCCGCGTCCTGAGTCTGCTCGAGGTGCTGCAGCACTACGTCAGCCACCGCCGCGACGTCATCACCCGCCGCACCCGCTACCTGCTGCGCAAGGCCATGGAGCGGGCCCACATCGTCGAAGGCTACCTGCGGGCGCTGGACCACATCGACGAGATCATCGCGATCATCCGCAGCAGCCAGACCACCGAGATCGCGCGCGAGTCGCTGATCGAGCGCTTCAACTTCTCGCAGATCCAGGCCCGCAACATCCTGGACATGCAGCTCCGCCGCCTGGTCGGACTGGAGCGGCAGAAGCTGGAGGAGGAGCTGGCCGAGCTGCGCGAGCGCATCGCCTGGTACAACGAGATCCTCTCGGACGATGGCAAGCTCATGGGCGTCGTGCGGGACGAGCTGATCGAGGTCCGCGAGGCCTACGGCGACATGCGCCGCACCGAGATCGTGGACAGCCGCAGCGAGCTGAACATCCTCGATCTGATCGCGGAAGAAGAGCAGGCCATCACCCTGACCCACTCCGGCTACATCAAGCGCACCAGCCTGGACCTGTACCAGGAGCAGCGCCGCGGTGGCTTCGGCAAGAAGGGCATGAACACCAAGGAGGAGGACGTCGTCCGCGAGATCACCATCGCGAACACCCACGCCTCTCTGCTGGTGTTCACCAAGCAGGGCCAGGTCTTCCGGGTGCCCGTGCACGCCATCCCCGAGGCTGGCCGCACGGCGCGCGGCAAGCCCATCGCCCACCTGGTGGAGATGGACGACGGTGACGAGATCGCCGCCGTGCTGACCATCCGCGAGTTCAGCGAGGACCTGGATCTGGTCTTCTGCTCGCGGAAGGGGCTCATCAAGCGCACCCAGCTCTCGCTGTACAAGAACATCCGGACCAGCGGCCTGCGGGCCTACGACTGCGGCGACGGCGACAGCCTCTTCTCCGTGGTGCTGGCCGAGCCCGAGCAGGAGCTGTTCATCGCGACGGCCTGGGGCAAGTGCATCCGCTTCCCCGGCTCCGATGTCCGGCGCATGGGCCGCGTGGCCCGCGGCGTGCGGGGCATCAAGCTGGTCGAGGGCGACGAGATCCGGGCCATGGAGGTCCTCTCCGACGACCAGGAGCTGCTGCTGCTCACCCTGACCGAGAACGGCTACGGCAAGCGCACCAGCCTGAGCGAGTACCGCCTCCAGGGGCGCGGTGGCCAGGGCATCATCAACATCGACACCGGCGAGCGCAACGGCGCTGTGGTCGGCTCGATGCAGGTGCTGGACGAGGACCGGATCATGCTGATCACGGACAGCGGGCGGGTGATCAAGATCCCCGTCGGCAACATCCGGGTCGCCGGCCGCAACACCATGGGCGTGACCCTGATGCGGGTCGAGGACGACGAGCGCATCGTGTCCGTGGCCCGCGTGGTCGAGGATGACGAGGACGAGAGCGGGGAGGAGTGAGGCCTGGGCCCCTGAGCGATCAGGGGCTCACCATCGGGGCTTGAGGGGGGTCGAAAGACTTCCGGAAGGACTCCTGGCTTCGCACGAGGTGTCGCTGTCTGTTAAAACGGGCAGCGGCACAATGAGTTTCTTCTCCCACGTCTTTGGGTGGCGCACGGTCTTGGGCGTCACCGGAGCTGTCGCGCTCCCCTTGCTGCTCGCTGGAGTGGTCGGTGGCGCGCGCGGGCCCGCTGCGCTTGAGCGCGCGGACGCCTTGGTGCTGGAGGGGGAGCTGGACGCCGCGCTGGCGCTCTACACCGACATCGAGGCCCAGTCCTGGTCGGATGAGCGCGCAGCGACCGCCGCCTGGCACGCGGGCTCCGCGGCCGCGCTGGCGGGCGCCGACGCCCAGGCCATCGCCCACCTGGAGACCTTCCTGGCGCGCTGGCCGGGAGACCCCCGGGCGGCCTCGGCCTCCGCCCAGCTCGGTGTGCTCCTGGCGGACTCGGCGCCGCGTGAGGCGGCCGACCACCTGGTGAGCGCGGCGGAGCTGGCGCCCCAGGCGCCCAGCGCTGCGGACCGCATGCTCCAGGCCGCGGCGCTGCTGGAGAAGTCCGAGCGCACCACGGCCGCCTGGACCCTCTACGAGCGCAGCGTGCGCAGCTTCCCCGAGCGGGCCCCGGAGGCCTGGATCGCGATGGCGCGCATGCGCCTGGAGGTCGGGGACCCGGCCGCCGCGCAGGAGCTCTACGAGAAGGTGCTGGCCGAGCCCAGCGCGACCGAGCTGCACGATCTGGCCCGCCTGGGCCTGTCCATCGCCCAGGAGGATCTGGGTGACTTCGACGCGGTGCTCGCCGAGCTCCACAGCCTGGACCTCAGCGAGGCCCAGCGGGAGCAGCGCCGCGAGCGGGTCATGGGGCGCGTCCGCCCCTGAACCCCCTCAGCTCGCGGCCTCCAGGGCCTCGATGATGGGGCGCGGCAGGGTGTGCGAGGCCAGGGTGGGCATCTCGTCCTCGAGCACCTCGCTGAGGCCAGGGTGTCGCAGGTGAGCTTGCGCGGCGCCAAGCTCTGGGCGCGGTGAGCTGTTCAGGCTCTTGCGGATCGCAGCCCTCCCCACCTCCATCTGCTCGCAGAGGGCCCCGACCGGCCAGCCGGCGCGGAAGGCGAGCTGGGTGAGCAGCACCCGGTTCTGACGGGCGGCCCCCTGCCAGGTGACGGCGTCGACGGCCTGCAGGACCTGGGGCCAGGTGGCGGGCTCCATGGGGCCGGCGCCCAGGGGCAGGTGGGGACCGCCCGCCCACTGCCACCACTGCTCGGGGCTGGCCTGTGACTGGAGCCAGGCGGCGGAGAACTGGGGGGTGCTGCGCAGCCCGGCGGCGTCCCAGAGGGAGCTCCACGGGTTGAAGGGGTCCAGGCTGTGCAGGTTGCGGGCGGCGTTCACCGGGTCGCTGACGATGCTCAGCTCGGGGCGGGCCCAGTCGATGCGGCGCCCCCGGAGCTGCTGCAGCTCGGTGCTGTGGCTGGAGTGCAGCAGCCGCACCCAGCCCTTGAAGGTGTCGGGGCGGCCGTGGACCAGGAGCTCGACCTCGCTCGCGCAGAGGTGCCAGGCCAGGACCTTGACGCCCCAGCGGGCGCCCAGCTCGACGGCCCGGCGGATGAAGCGGCGGCGCTGCTCGGTGGAGAAGAAGAGCAGGCCGTCGTCTTGATGGGAAAGGGCGATGATGCAGTACATGGGGACCTCCTGCCTGGGCATAGAGCAGGAGGCGTGCCAGCCTGGTGGTCACTTTGGGACCAAGGAACAAAGAGCGTTTTCAGCGAGCGCTGGCGGGCACTGTCAGCCCTTCGACGGCAGGGTGTCCACTGGCCGACACCCATTTCCGACACCCCCACCCCCTCCAGTGACGGCCCCGCAGGGCCCCAGAGCAGGAGAGGGCGCCCCCCGGGTAGGAGGACGCCCTCTGCTTGGTCAGCGCGGGAGCGGACTACTCGGCGCAGGTGTCGTTGACGGCGCCGGGGGTGCCCAGGTCGCCGCCCTCGATCTCGCTGGTGGCGGGGCACCAGTTGGCGATGTCCTCGACGTTGGCCTGGGTCAGGGACATGGAGCCGTCGAACGCGATGGAGGCACCGGCCTCGTCCCCGCTGTAGGTGGGGGCCTGGGCGATGGTCTCGGTGTCGTTGTAGAGCTTCGCGGCGTCGCCGCTGCTGCCGTTGTTCAGCGTGACGCCACCGTAGTAGCCGTCCGCGGTGAAGGTGGTCCAGCTCCACTTGGAGCCGCTGCCCTTGGCCAGGACGATGTACTCGCCGGCGGCGAAGGTCGCGGTGGCGTCCACCTGGGAGATGGTGCCGGTGTTGGAGCCGTTGTCCTCGAAGGTCAGGCCCTCCAGGTTCACGGAGCCGCCGGAGGCGTTGTAGACCTCGATGTACTCGTTGTCGTCGTCGTCGACGGCGACGGTGTCGTACATCATCTCGGTGACGAGCAGGTCACCTGCGACCAGGTCGTCGAAGCACTTGTCGGCGGGGCAGGGGGCCACGTAGGCGACGTAGTTGACGTAGTCGTCGGCGCTGCGGGGAGCGAGCTTGTACTCGCCGTAGCTGTAGATGACCACGCCGGTGACGCTGTCTGCGGTGCTGTCGACGGAGACGGTGTTGTCGTCCTCGAGGCCGTAGATGTAGTCGTCGATCTTCATGGCCTCGGTGCCATCGTTGATCTCGAACTCGCCGTAGCTGTTGAGCTCGCCGGTGACGGTCACGCCGCTGATCTTGACCAGCATGGACTCGTAGGCCTCGGCGTCGGCCAGGATCTCGGCGATGGTGGCCTCGGTGGCGCCGATCTCGGCGACGGTCTCGGTGCTGGTGCTGATGTCGGTCACGTCGCCCAGGACGATCTCGGCCTGCGCGGTCTCGGCCACGCCGCTGTAGCTGGCGCCGTCGTACTCGACGTACTCACCGGTCACGGTGACGATGTCACCGAGGTTGTAGAGGGTCTCGGCGCTGTCGGCGTTGTACAGGAATACCTGGATGTTGTGGTAGCCGCCGCTGTAGCCGTCGTTGAGGAAGTAGCCGTACTTGCCGGCCTCGGTGGTCAGCATGCCGGTCACGGTGACGGTGTCGCCGGTCACGTCGCTGCTGTTGCCCGCGCTGTACACGCCGGTGCGGACCTTGTAGACCTCGGTCTCCACGTCGGCGTCGGCGTCGGAGTCGGTGTCCGCGTCGGAGTCGGCGTCGGAGTCGCTGTCCGCGTCGGAGTCGGAGTCGGTGTCGGAGTCGCTGTCCGCGTCGGTGTCGGCGTCGGTCTCGACCTGGGTGTCGTCAGGCGGGGTGTCCTTGTCGCAGGCGACCAGGGTGCTCAGGCCGAGAAGGCCCACAAAGCTAAGGGAAATGCGGGTCATGGTTCCTCCAAGTGCCTGATGCTCAGGCGGGGTCCGCAGATCTAACGGCTGCGCAAGCACGTTGGATCGCTGTCACCGAGCCGTTTCGTCCCTGCGCGAGAGGACACCGAGCCAACACTGGTACCGAGTCTGGCTGCTGGCGCTGTTTCGCAGGGTCCATGGGCCCTGACCCTCCCAGGTGGGCTCCAGGGGGATCACGCCCCGGTCCATGAGCCCGATCAGGACGCTGCGGGAGTCCCCCTGGTGGGGCGCGCGCTGGCTGTGGCCCCCCAGCCACTGTTCGTAGGGGGTGGCGCGGCTGGCCCAGTCAAAGGGGCTGGCCATCCAGGCGCTGCCCCCGATCGCGAGCACGCGGCTGAGCTCCTGCAGGTGCTGGAGGGGCGGGTCCACGGAGTCCAGCAGGTTCAGGCTGCTCACGCCCCCAAAGCTCTGGCCACGGAAGGGGAGTGCGCGCACATCACAGCACCAAAGGGCGACTTGATCCTGGGCGTTTGGAAGTTGTGCGCGCTCCCACCAGGTCACCAGACCCTGTCCTCGCCGGGGGATCTCAGCCTCCTGACCCCTGAGGAGGCGGGCACCCAGCGAGAGCAGTGAGAAGTTCATGTCCACGCCCACCACGAGCCGCTCCTCAAAGCGCTCGGAGAGCCGGAGTGCCGAGGCGCCAGGGCCGCAGCCGAGATCCAGCAGAGGGCCGTCGGCGGGCTCAGGGGCGTGGTCGAGCAGGGTGTCGAGCAGGGCCGCCAGGCTGCCGGGGGGGCAGTGGGGATCCGGGGTGCTGAGCAGGTGCCCCCAGTGGTCCCAGGCGTAGGTGGCCAGGGTCTTGCGGGTCTCGTCGTAGGCGGAGCCGGGGCCGCAGGCGTCGCCGATCAGGCTGTCCAGGGCGGGGGACAGGTCGCGGCGCTGGACCAGGTGCAGCAGGCTCCCGCGCACCCAGTCCCGGAGGGAGGGGAGGAGGATCGGGATGCCGTCCAGGATGGGGTATTCCATCCCACAGGCGGGGCAGCCCAGCGCACCTTGGAGGACCCGGTCGGCGTCGGCGAGGTCAACACGGGCCAGGGCGACGGGGTGGGCCTGCCCTTGCTGGAGGCAGCGCGGGCACTGGGGCTCCAGCGCCTGGAGGTGAGCCGGGAGCACTAGCCGATCATCACCGTGGCGCAGCCGGGGCCCATGATCTTGCCCACGGGCGCGGGGATTGGGGCGGTGCAGGCGGCGTGCTTGGTCATGTCCAGGATGCGGGCGGCGAACTTGCCCTCGATCTTGACCGTGGTGCTGCCCATGGCGACCTCGCCGGGGCCGGCCTTGGGCTTGGGGCAGCCGGGGATGTTGTCGTCCTTGGTCTTGTCGCCGACGCGGATGGCCTCCTTGCCGCCGATCTTGACCTTCTTGGCGTGGGTGGCCTCCATCTTGAGGGGCGGGGCCACGGGCAAGGGGATCGGGACCTGCGCGGGGCCCATGGGGTGGGGCTGGTGGCAGTGCACGGGGGGCGTCTGGAGCACCATGTCGCCCTTGATGGATGCGGGGAGGCCCATGCGGTGCTCCTAGTTCAGCCAGATCATGTTGGCGATGGCCTTGATCTCGTCTTCTGAGCGCAGGCGCATCTCGGCGTCGCTGTGTAGCTCGAGCTCGCCGTCGGCGTGCACGCGGGCGCTGCCCTTGCTGAGGATCTCGGCCGACTCGCTGGCCTGGACCTCGAAGCGCTTGCAGGTGACGGCGACGGTCTCGCTGGCGTGCAGCTCGATGCGCTCGCTGCTCAGGCGGAGGACGGGGCCGTCGCGGGTGAGCTTGAGCTCGCACTCCAGCTCGCCCTGGGCGTTGCGGAGCTGGAGGGTCTCCTGCTCGGGGCTGTCCTCCCGGAGGGTGAGGCTGCGGCCCTGCGGCGTGTGCAGGGGTTGATCAGTGGGCAGGGACATGTACACCTCGCGCGCTGGGAGCGTAACACCCGAAAGCAGGGCTGGCGGCGGGATTCGACCCGGCCGGGGCTCAGGCTCCGGGGCGCTCGGCGCTGGGGTCGAAGCAGCGGCCCAGGCCCGTGGGGTCGCCGAGCTTCTGCTCGCGGAGGACCCGGATGCGCTTGGCGCTGGGGCTGTGATCCGGCTTCCAGGCGGCGGCGGCGCGGTAGCAGATCAGGGCGTCCGCGGGGCGCTTGAGGCGCTCCATGAGCCGGCCGGCGGTGTAGGCGCCCTGGGCGCGCAGCTTGAGGTCGGACTGGCGCTGGCTGACGGCGTAGACCCAGGCCACGGCGTCCTCGGCGGGGATGCGCCCCTGGACGACCTGGGCGTAGACCTGCAGCAGCACGGCGCGGGCGTGGGTGGGGTTGGTCTCGCGCACCTTCTTGAGGACCACCAGGGCGCGGTCCCAGCGGGCGGCGGCGCACTCGCGCTGGGCGCGCTGGACCAGGGCCTCGGCGGCGGCGTTCTGCTGCTGGGGCAGGGCCAGCCAGGCGCTGGAGAGGGCCTCGGCGTAGGCGGCGGGCGCGCTGAGCTCCTTGAAGCTGCCGTCCAGCAGGCCCCGGATCTCCCCGACGACCTGCTGCACACCAGGGCTCGCGCTGCGCCAGTTGGCGGGCAGCCAGGGCGCGCGGGCGGTCTGCCAGCAGAACTCCAGCTCGCTACGCTTGAGGTTGCGGGAGAGCAGGGTCCGGCGCCCCACGCCGAGCTGCTCGAGCTGGGTCTGCCCCTGCAGGGTCTCCAGGCGGCGACGCAGGCCCGGCAGCGCGGGGTCCTCGATGGGCTCACCGTCCAGAGAGAAGCCGTCCTCGTCGTCGAAGTCCTCGCTGGGTTCGGCGAGGTCTTCGTCTTCGTCTTCGTCTTCGTCTTCGTCCTCGTCCATGGCGAACACCGGGGTGGGCTCCTCGCCGGCCAGGGAGAAGGCCTCGACGCTGCTGTCGTCGTCGTCCTCTTCCTCCTCCTCTTCGTCATCTCCCATCGCGAAGACCTCTTCGTCTTCGTCGCCCATCGCGAAGACCTCTTCGTCTTCGTCTTCGTCTTCTTCGCCCATCGCGAAGACCTCTTCGTCGTCCTCCTCGTACTCGTCGCCCATCGCGAAGACCTCTTCGTCGTCCTCGTCCCCCATGGCGAAGACCTCGCCGGTGCCCTCCAGGTCGGTCTCCTCCAGGAAGGAGGCCGCGGTGTCCAGGGGACCGGTCGCGTCGTCTTCGCCCAGGCCTCGCGGGATGGGGCCGGTGGCGACGTCGTCCTCGAAGCTGCCGATGGGCTGGGTGGGACCACCAAAGGACTCGGAGGCGCCCTCGGTCACGCCTGACCAGCCGCCGACCTGCTCTTCGATCTCGACCTGGGGCTGGGCCTCGCCAGCGGAGGCGGCGAAGGCGGCGAGGCCAGAGGGGCGGGCCTGGGAGCGCGTCCGGCGCCGACTGGGGGGCGGCCGCAGGGGCTCGGGGCGCGCTGCGGGAGGGGGCGGCGGGAGAGGAGCGGGGGCCTCGATGTGCTTGCCGGGGGGGGCCAACCCCTCCAGGGTCGCGGCCTTCTCCACGGGGGGAGCCTGCGGGATGCGAACGAGGCCAAGCTGGAGCAGGAGGTTGACGGCCAGCCAGGCCTCCTGGGTGCGCTTGAGCTGGCCCCGGCCGCTGTTGCGGACCAGGTCTCCCAGGATGCGGTTGCGCTGGGCCAGGGCCAGGGTGCGCACGGCGATGGGGCCCAGGGGGCTGAGGTCTTCGCCGGAGGCCTGCTCCACCTTGATGCGTGCGCTGGACCAGCCGGAGAGCAGATCGGCGACCTCGCCTGCGGACTGCAGCTCCCGAAGGGCCAGAGCGAAGTCCCGAAGCAGGGGCGTTGAGCCACCGAATGCGCCAGGGGGAGGAGCCACCTCGGCTTCGAACTCAGCCTGGAGCTCGGGATCCAGGGAGGCCTGCGCCAAGAGGCGGCCGACCCCCGTGCCGGCGTGGTCCATGATGGTGTTCAGGTCCAGGCCCTGGGCCATCAGGGGGGAGATGCCCTGGAGCAGGTCCTGGCCCAGCGGGAGGCCCGGGGACACGCGGTCGCGCAGGGAGTCGAACAGGCCCGGGACGCCGGTCGCGGCCCACAGGACCCCGCCCTTGATCCAGATCCGCGCGTCCAGACCCCGCCCGCTGAGGCGGAGCTGCCCGTTGAGTCGACGCAGGTGCAGCCGTAGCAGCAGCCTTGCTGGCCGTTCCGTCAGCGCAGTCACGCCTTCAGCGTATCCAAAAGGAGAGCGCGGTGGGTTTTATCCGCTCAGAGAGCCCCGGTGGGGGGAGCGTTCGGCGCGCGGGAGGGCCAGGCGGAGGCGGCGAGCGGCGCGCTCTGCGCGGGCCTGATCTTCGGCGTTCGGGAGCCGCAGGGCCTGCAGGTTGAGGAGGGCGTCGCGCACGCCCATGCGCTTGAGAGCGACGAGGCAGAGGACCTGGTCGATGCGGTTGACCTCGGCGCTGGGGTCCAGCTCCAGGGAGCGGGAGATCTGCTGGAGGGCGGCGCTCCAGCGTCCCTCGTGGCGCAGCGTGCGGGCCATGTCGAGGTGCAGGGGGGCCTGGCGACGTTGGCGTGCACCCACCGGCGCGTCGATCCCCCCGGCGCGTCGGAGGCTCCGCACCCAGACCGCGAGGGCCTCCGTGGAGTCCAGGACGGGGCGGCTCTCGACCAGCAGCTTCCGCAGGGCCCTGATCTGGGGCAGGTGGGCCCAGGGGCTGTTGCGGAGCCGCTGGACGCCAGCCTCCAGGGCCTGCGCGAGGTCGGCGCGGCGCAGAGGCTGGTCGAGATCCAGAGCGGCGATGTCCAGGAGCACCCAGGCGCCCTCGCTGCGGGCGCGCTCCAGCAGGCTGTCGAGCTCCTGGGTGCTGGGGCGCAGGGCGGCGGCGTGCACGGTGTCCAGGTCGGCAGTGGACTGGGCGCTGGGGAGGGGGAGCTGGCGCGGCAGGCGGACCAGACCCAGGTGCAGGAGCAGGTCCAGGCGCAGGAGCAGATCGCGGGCGCGGGTGGGGTAGCCGGCGGCGAGGACGCTCAGCAGCATGGCGGGGGTGCGCAGGATGCCGAGCTGGGTGAGCAGCAGGCGGGTGCGTCGGTCCAGGCCGCGCAGGTGGGCCTGGCTGGGGATCTCCAGCTCCAGCGGCTGGTGGCGCACGGGGTGGAGGCTCTGGTAGACGGTGTCGGCGCTCCGCTGGGCCCGGAGACCGCGGGCCATCAGGGTGAGCACCGGGGCGTGCAGGCGCCAGGGGGTCTCCCGCACGCAGCTCCCCAGCTCCAGGCGGGCGGGGCGGTTCGCGTGTCGCGCGCAGAACACGCCGATGTCCGAGCTGGCCAGAGCGCGGGCGAGGTTCAGGTCGCCGTCCTGGCGCTCCCAGCGCTTGAGCAGGGTCTCCAGGGAGTCGCCGGGCTCGGGGTCCAGGGAGCTCCAGGGCACGCCCTGGGCGTAGACGACCACCCCGTCGCGCAGCCAGATGCGGGCGTCGTCCACCTGCAGCAGGGCGGTGTGCTGCTTGCGGTGCGCTGTGTACAGCAGCTCGAATGTGGACCCGTGGCTCATGCCGTTCTGTTGTACCTGAGTTCTGGAGGGCCCCTGGCCAGGTGACAGGAGGGCGCAAGGATGTCCCGCGGGGTGCTATGGATGCATCTCACCGACGGAGGCCGAATGCAGCCCGACGCACTCATCTACGACACCGTGCGGACGCCCCGGGGCAAGGGGAAGTCCAGCGGGGCCTTGCACATCTCATCGCCCCTGGAGCTCTCGGTCACGGTGCTGGACGCGCTGCGGGAGCGGCAGGGTTTCGGCCCCGACGATGTAGACGACGTGATCCTGGGCTGCGTCACCCAGCTCGGGGACCAGGGAGCGTGCATCGCGCGCGCGGCGGTGCTGGCCAGCGGCTACGGCGACGGCCCCCCGGGGCAGACGGTCAACCGCTTCTGCGGCTCCGGCCTGGAGACGGTCAACCAGGCGGCGGCGCTGGTGGCCAGCGGCTTCCAGGATCTGGTGGTGGCCGGCGGCGTGGAGTCCATGTCGCGGGTGAAGATGGGCAGCGACGGCGGCGCGCTCTTTGACCCGGTGATGGTGCAGGGGCGCGGCATCGTGCCCCAGGGCATCTCGGCGGACCTGATCGCCACGCGGCGGGGCTTCTCGCGGCAGGACGTGGACGCCTTCGCGGTGGAGAGCCAAGAGCGGGCCGCCGCCGCGCAGCAGAGCGGCGCCTTCGACCGCAGCCTGATTCCGGTGCGCGACGGCGCGGGCCTGCCCATCCTGGAGCGGGACGAGATGCCCCGCCCGGGGACCACCCTGGAGAAGCTCGCGGCGCTCAAGCCCAGCTTCAAGATGATGGGCGAGGGCTTCGGCCTGGACACCCTGGTTCGCAAGGTCTACCCCGAGGTCGAGGCCATCACCCACGTGCACCACGCGGGGAACTCCTCGGGCATCGTGGACGGGGCGGCGGCCGTGCTGGTGGGCAACGCCGCTGCTGGGGCGCGCCACGGTCTCAAGGCGCGGGCGCGGATCCGCGCGGTCGCGGTTGTCGGCGACGAGCCGGTCATCATGCTGGAGGGCCCCATGCCCGCCACCGAGAAGGCCCTCCGCAAGGCCGGAATGGAGATCGGCGACATCGACCTCTTCGAGGTCAACGAGGCCTTCGCCGCCGTGCCCCTGGCCTTCATGGAGCACTTCGGCGTCGACCACGCCAAGGTCAACGTGAACGGCGGCGCCATCGCCCTGGGCCACCCCCTGGGTGCGACCGGCGCCATGCTCCTGGGCACCGTGCTGGACGCTCTGGAGGACCGGGACCTGAGCACGGGCCTGGTGACCTTGTGCATCGGCGGCGGCATGGGCATCGCCACCATCATCGAGCGGGTGTGACAATGGACGAGATCGCAGTGAACAACCCCTCCGTCACGCTCACCGTTGACCGCGGCGTCGCGACGCTGACCCTCACCCACCGCAAGGTCAACAAGCTCGACCCCGGGCTGCCCAAGGCGGTCAATGACGGGCTGGACGCGGCGCTCGCGGTGGACGGCTTGCAGGGCATCATCCTGACCAGCGGCCACCGGGACTTCTGCGTGGGCGCCGACCTGGAGATGCTCGGCGGCAACCAGGACCCCGTGCAGATCTTGAGCTTTGTGCGGGTGCTCAACGCGATGCACCGGCGCATCGAGACCTGCGGGGTGTCCGTGGTGGCCGCGGTCACCGGCGCGGCCCTGGGCGGCGGCTTCGAGCTGGCGCTGGCCTGCCACCACATCGCCTGCGTGGAGAGCGCCCGGGTCGGCCTGCCGGAGGTCCAGCTCGGCGTCATGCCCGGCGCGGGCGGCACACAGCGGATGCCCTGGAGGCTGGGTCTTCAGGGGGCGATGGAGAACCTGGCGGCGGGGACCACCTGGCGCGCACCGAAGGCCCTCAAGGTGCACGCCATCGACAGCGTCCACGCCACCCGCGAGGACATGCTGGCCGCGGCCGACCAGTGGATCCGCGACAACCCCGGCGCCAAGCAGCCCTGGGACCGCCCCAAGCCTCAGATGCCGGGCGGCGTGCAGCCGGGCTCCGCGGCGTCCATGCAGCTCTTTGTGGGGGCCAGCGCCTTCCTCTACAAGAAGAGCGCGGGGGCCTTCCCCGGGGCCGAGGCGGTGGTCGAGACCATCGCGCAGGGCACCAAGATGGCCCGCTTCGGGGCCTTCGATCAGGCCATCGAGCTGGAGGCGCGGCGCTTCGTGGCGCTGGCCAGCAGCCCCCAGGCGCGCTTCATGATCCGCAGCCTGTGGCACTTCAAGAGCGCGGCCGAGCGCTTTGACGGGCTCCAGATCGCCCCGGAGCACGGGGTGTCCAAGGTGGCCATCCTGGGCGCCGGCATGATGGGCGGCGGGCTGGCGTTCGTCTGCGCGAAGGCGGGCTTTGAGGTGGTGGTCAAGGACATCGCCCAGCCTGCCCTCGCCGATGCCCAGGAGCACTGTGAGAAGGAGCTGGCCAAGCTCAAGTGGCTGACGGTGGACCAGAGAGCGGAGATCGCCGCGCGCCTCTCCTTCACCCTGGAGACCGAGCCCTTGAGGGGGGCCGACCTGGTGATCGAGGCGGTGGTCGAGAAGCTGGAGGTCAAGCACGCGGTGACCCGCGAGATCGAGCCGCTGCTGGCACCCGGGGCGATCTGGGCGAGCAACACCTCGGCGCTGCCGATCGCGGACCTGGCCCAAGCCAGCGCGGCCCCGGAGCGCTTTGTGGGGCTGCACTTCTTCTCGCCGGTGGAGAAGATGCCGCTTTTGGAGGTCATCGACCCGCCGGGCTGCTCGGCGGAGACGGTGGCGCGGGCGCTGGCTTTCGGCAAGGCCATCGGGAAGACCTGCATCGTGGTGGGGGACGGCTACGGCTTCTTCACCACGCGGCTGTTCGCGGCCTATCTGCTGGAGGGCGCGCAGCTCGTCGCCGAGGGCTACAACCCCGCCGCCATCGAGTGGGCCGCCCGCGAGCAGGGCATGGTGATGCCGCCGCTCAAGGTCTTTGACGAGGTCACGCTGACCCTGGGCGCCCACGCCTTCGAGAACCGCGCGGCCTACCTGGGCAAGCCCCTGGAGCTCGAGGCCGTCGCGCTGATCGGCAAGCTGGTCGCGCTGGGCCGCACGGGCAAGGCCGCGGGCGCGGGCTTCTACGACTGGAGCACCCGCCGCACCTGGGAGGGCCTGGCCGATGTGGTCGGCGTGGCCCCCAAGTCCGCCACCGCTGCGGAGCTGGGGCGTCGGCTGATGCTCGCGCAGGCGGCCGAGGTCGGACGCATCCTGGACGACGGGGTCATCCGCGACCGCCGCCACGTCGAGGTCGGCGCCATCCTGGGGCTGGGCTTCGCGCCCAACACCGGCGGACCGCTGAGCTGGATGGAGGCCCAGGGGTTGGAGGGGCTGGTGGCCGAGATGGAGGCCGCGGCCCAGGCTTGGGGCGAGCGCTTCGCGCCGAGCGGGAGCATCCAGGCGGCGGCCAAGGCCGGAGGCTTCTTTGAGTGACCGGCGCGGCGGCCTATTGGGGCTGCTGGTCGGGGATGCGCTGGGGGTCCCCTACGAGTTCCACGCGCCCGAGGACCTGCCCCAGCGCCTGACCATGGAGCCCCCAGTGGGCTTCCGGCGGGCGCACGTGGGCACGCCGCCGGGGACCTGGTCGGACGACGGGGCGCAGGCGCTGTGTCTGCTGGCCTCGCTGGTGGAGCGGGGCAGTCTGGATCTGGAGGACTTCGCCCGCCGCCTGCAGAACTGGCGAGATGTTGGGTACATGGCAGTGGATGGCCGGGTCTTCGACATCGGGAATCAGACGGCGCTCGCGCTGGAACGGCTGGGCATGGGCGTGGCCCCGGAGGCCGCGGGCGGCGCTGGCGAGTGGGACAACGGCAACGGCAGCCTGATGCGGGTTCTGCCGCTGGCGCTGTGGCACGCCGGCTCGGATGCGGAGCTGGTTCGGGACGCCGAGCTGCAGTCCCTACCGACGCACGCGCACCCCAGGTCCCAGGTCTGCTGCGCGCTGTACTGCCTGTGGGCGCGGGCGCTTCTTGGTGGGGCGTCTCTGGAGGCGGGCTGGAGCGATGCGGTGGCGCGGCTGGATGCGCTCTACACCGCCCGGCCGGCCTTCCGTCAGGAGCTCCAACAGCATGTCCTGCCAGCGAGGTCACCCGCAGGCAGCGGCTACGTGGTGGACACGCTGTGGGGCGTGCGCGAGTCGCTGCTTGGCACAGACAGCTTTGAGGCGGCCGTGCTCGCGGCGATCAAGCTGGGCAACGACACGGACACCACCGCGTGCATCGCGGGGGGCCTGGCGGGGATTGTGTACGGGGAGGCCGCGATCCCGGCCGAGTGGCTGTCGGCGCTGCGGGGGCGGGCGCTGGTGGACCCGCTGCTGGACGCGCTGGGCTGAGGGGCGCTCAACTGCGCAAGTCGGGGTGAACGCAACAGGCGGCTGCGCAAGTCGGGGTGAATGCAACACCTGGCTGCGCAAGTCGGGGTGAGTGCGACAAACCGGGGGGAGGCTGGGGTGTACTGGGCGGGGGCTCTACGGGATTTCAGGCGCTTGGCTGGTGCGGGTCGGCCCAGAGGGGCGCCCCGCGGCTGGGTTTGTTGCATTCGGAGGGGGTTGCGCGCGGGCTTGTTGCGTTCGGAGGGGGTTGCGCGCGGGCTTGTTGCGTTCGGCGGCACTTGCGCGCCGCTCCGTCCACCGGAGTGTCGGGGAGACGAGGGCTGCCCCTCAGAGCCCCCCCCGCTCAATCACCCCCCGATACCAGAGCGCACTCTCCTTCGGCGTCCGCTCCAGCGTCTCGTAGTCCACGTGGACCAGGCCAAAGCGCTTCTCGTAGCCAAAGGCCCACTCGAAGTTGTCCATGAGCGACCACGCGAAGTAGCCGGCCAAGGGGGCGCCGCGGCCGATGGCGTTCTCGCAGGCGGCGATGTGCTGCTGCAGGTAGTCCTGGCGGCGGGCGTCGTGGACCTTGCCGTCCTCGCCGGGCTCTTCGGGGTAGGCGGCGCCGTTCTCGGTGATGTAGAGCTCGCCGACGGGGTAGTCGGCGGCCAGGCGCACCAGCAGGCGCTCCAGGGAGGGGGCGTGCACCTCCCAGCCCATGTCGGTCTCCACGCCGGTGCTGTGGACGGTCTGGGGGAGGTTGCCCTCCTCCGGGCCGCGGATGATGCCGCGGGAGTAGTAGTTGATGCCCAGGAAGTCGGTCTTGACGCCCATGATCTGCACGTCGCCGGGCTGCACGGGGGGCAGCTTGTGGCCCTGCTCCAGGTAGTGCTGCTCCATGTCGCGGGGGTAGCCGCGGCCATAGCAGGGATCCAGGAACCAGCGGTTGAAGTGGCCGTCGAACTCGCGGGCGGCGCGCTGGTCGGCGGCGCTGTCGGATGCGGGCCAGGAGGGGCACAGGTTCAGGGTGATGCCGACCTTGGCGCCGGGGGCGTTGGCCCGGATGACGGGCACGGCCATGCCGTGGGAGAGCAGCACGTGGTGCGCAGCGGCCAGCGCCTGGTCCATGTCCTGGATGCCGGGGGCGTGCTCGCCGGTCTTGTAGCCCAGCATGCTGACCACCCAGGGCTCGTTGTGGGTGATCCAGTGGCCCACGCGGTCGCCCAGGCGCCGGGAGGACACGTCCGCGAAGCGCACGAAGTGCTCGCAGATGCCGCGCCAGGGCCAGCCGCCGGCGTCGTGCAGGGGCTGGGGCAGGTCCCAGTGGTAGAGGGTGGCCCAGGGCGTGATGCCGCGCTCCAGCAGGCCGTCGACCAGGCGGTCGTAGAAGTCCAGGCCGGCGGCGTTGGGCTCCTTCTCCAGGCCGGTGGGCAGGATGCGCGGCCAGGCCAGGGAGAAGCGGTAGGCCTTGAGGCCCAGCTCCGCCATCATGTCCAGGTCCTGCTCCAGGCGGTTGTAGTGGTCGCAGGCGACAGCCCCGTTGTGGCCCTGGAAGACCTTGCCTGGGGTGGCGCAGAAGGTGTCCCAGATGCTGGTGCCGCGGCCGCCTTCGTGGACGGCGCCTTCGATCTGGTAGCTGGAGGTGGCGGCCCCCCAGACGAAGTTCTTGGGGAAGGGCATTCAGGACTCCAGGTGGCAGGCGACCCGGTGGGCGTCGCCGCGGATTTTGGGGGTCTGGGTGCAGGCATCAAAGGCCTGGGGACAGCGGCCCGAGAAGGGGCAGCCGGGGGTGCGCGCGGGGCCAGCGACCACGGGCAGCGGCGCGTCGATGCGCTCGCCGGGGCGGGGGGCGGCGGCCAGCAGCAGGCGGGTGTAGGGGTGCTGGGGCTGGGTGACCAACACCTGGGAGGCGGCCTCCTCCATCAGGCGCCCGGCGTAGAGCACCAGCACTCGGTCGCAGAGCCAGCGGGCGGCGGCCAGGTCGTGGGTGATGAAGAGCAGGGCCAGGCCCTCCTCCTGGCGCAGACGCTTGAGCAGGCGCAGGATGTCCATGCGGCTGCTGACGTCCAGCATCGACGTGGGCTCGTCGGCCAGCAGGATCTTGGGGCGCGGGGCCAGGGCGCGGGCGATGTTCACGCGCTGACGCTGACCCCCCGAGAGCTCGTGGGGGTACTTGTCGGCGAACCCGGGGTCCAGGCCGACGCGGGTCAGCAGGTCCTCGACGGTGGAGGGGTTGCCGTGGAGGGCCAGCGGCCGCGCGACGTGATGCCGGATGGTGTGGACGGGGTTGAGGCTGCCAAAGGGGTCCTGAAAGACCATCTGGACCGCCCCCCCAAGCGCGATCTCCCCCGAAGAGGCGGGCACCAGCCCCGCGACCGCCTTGGCCAGGGTGGACTTGCCGGAGCCGGACTCGCCGACCACCGCCAGGGCCTGCCCGGGGGCCAGCGACACGTCGATGTCCGAGAGCGCCTGGAAGTCCCCGAAGCGCACACCCAGCCCGCGGACGCTCAGCACTTCCAGCACGCGACGCCGTCCACAAAGGGCGGGCGGTCCTGGCATTTGGTGTCAGCGAGGGGGCAGCGGGGGGCGAAGCGGCAGCCCGGGGGCATCGCGTCGATGCGGGGGGGCGCGCCGGGGATGGAGGTGGGCTCGCGGTCTTCGCCGATGGCGGGCGGGATCGCGTCCAGCAGGCCGCGGGTGTAGGGGTGGGTGCCGATGTCCTCGACTGCGCCGAGCTCGACGAGGTGTCCGCCGTAGAGCACGCCGATGTGGGTGCAGAAGGATCGGAGCAGGGCCAGATCGTGCGTGATGAACAGCACCCCAAAGCCCAGCTCGCGCTGGAGCTCCAGCAGCGTGCGCAGGATGTCGCGCTCGACGACCACGTCCAGGGCGGTGGTGGGCTCGTCCATCACGATCAGCGGCGGGGTGGCCGCCAGCGCCAGAGCCAGGGCCACGCGTTGTCGCATGCCGCCGGAGAGCTCGTGGGGGTACTGCGCCAGCACCTTGGGGTCCAGGCCGACCCGGGACAGCGCCAGCTCGGGGTCGTGGGCGCCGCGCGTGTCGCCAAAGTGCGCTCCGATGGTCAGCACCGGGTTGAGCGCCGACAGGGCCGACTGGGGGACGACGGCGACCTGGGTCCAGCGCAGATCCTGGAGCACCTCCGCGCTGGCCTGGAGCAGGTCACACCCCTGCAACTCGACCACCCCCGAGGTCACCCTGGCCGGCGCCGGCAGCAGCCGCAGCATCCCGTTGATGACCGTCGACTTGCCAGAGCCGGACTCGCCCACCAGCCCCAGGATCTGCCCGGGCTCCAGGGTGAAGGACACGCCCTCGACGGCCTGATGGGGGCCGTAGGCGACGCCCAGGTCCTGTACTCGCAGCAGGCTCACGGGGTCCTCCCGGAGTCGACGGGGGTGGGGCCGACGCGCTGGGGGTGGCGCAGGCGGGGGTTCTGCACCTCGTCCAGGCCGAAGTTCACCAGGGTCAGGCCGAAGCCGACCACCGCGATGCACACGCCCGTGGGCACGAAGGTCCACCAGCTCCCGGTGAGCAGCGCCTGGTCGTTGCTGGCCCAGTAGAGGTTGGTGCCCCAGCTCACCACGCTCAGGTCGCCCAGGCCCAGGAACTCCAGGCCCACCTGCGCGCCGATGGCGTAGATGGTGGCCCCCAGGAAGGCGGCGCCGATGAGGCCGGCCATGTTGGGCAGGATCTCCACCACCAGGATGCGAAGCTGGCTCTCCCCGGCGAGGCGGGCCGCCAGCACAAAGTCCCGCTGTCGCAGGCTCAGGGTCTGGGCGCGCAGCACCCGGGCGTGCCAGGCCCAGCCGGTGAGCACGAGCACGGCGGTCATGGACGCGGGGCCAGCGGGGAGCCAGGCCGCGAGCACCACCATCAGGGGGAGCCCGGGGAGGAGGAGGAAGACGTTGATGAGCAGGGACAGGCCATCATCCACCCGGCCTCCCAGGTAGCCGGCCAGCCCGCCGATCACGCTGCCGACGAGGACAACCAGGGCGCCGGTGACGATGCCCACCAGCAGGGTGGTGCGGGCCCCCACGACGGTCTGCGCGAGCACGTCCTGGCCCTGGCCGTTGGTGCCCAGCCAGTGCGCGGCGGAGGGGGGCTGCAGGGGGCGGGTGGCCAACTCCAGAGGGTCCTGGACCAACAAGGGGCCGATCAGCGCCAGCAGGGCGAAGGCCGCCACCAGCACCAGGCCCACGCGGGCGCGCCGGCTGTGGAGCAGGGCCTTCATTGGCGGGTCCGGGGGTCCAGCAGGACCGTGGCCAGGTCCACCAGCCAGTTGGCGATGAGCACGGCGAAGGTGATGGTCAAAAACAGCCCCTGGAGCAGGGCGTAGTCCTGGGAGCGCACGGCGGTGAGCAGGAGCTGGCCGGTGCCCGGGTAGTTGAACACCACCTCCGTCAGCAGGGCGCCGGAGAGCACAAAGCCCAGGGCCATGCCGAAGCTGGCGACGCTGGGCAGCAGCGCGTTGCGGGCGGCGTAGTGCACCAGAATGCGGCGCTCGGGGACCCCGCGGGCCTGGGCGTAGCGGATGAACTCCTGGCCCAGCACACCCACCATGGTGTTGCGCATGGTCAGCAGCCAGCCGCCCAGGCTGACCACCACCAGGGTCAGCGCGGGCAGGAAGGCGTGGCTGATCACCGAGCGGATGAAGGGCCAGGAGAAGCCGGGATCCAGGTGCGATCCGAAGGCCCCGCGCAGGGGGAACCACTCGAGCTGGAAGCCGAACACCCAGGCCGCCAGCATGGCCAGCCAGAAGTAGGGGAAGGCGCCCAACAGGGCCAGCGCCGGGGGCGCGATGGAGTCCAGCGGCCCGCCCTGCTTCCAGGCGCTCAGGGCCCCCAGCGAGGTCCCCAGGGTGAAGGCCAGGATCATGGCCCCGCCGGCCAGAAAGCCCGTCCACATCAGGCCGGAGCCCAGCACCTCGGAGACGGGCGCCGGGAAGAAGGCCACGCTGGTGCCCAGGTCCCCGTGGGCCAGGGCGCTCAGGTAGCTCCAGAACTGCTCGTGCAGGGGCGCGTCCTGCAGGCCGAAGGCCTCGCGCATGGCGTCGATGGCCTCGGGGTCCAGGTCGCCCTGCAGGCGCGCGAACATCACCGTGGCGGGGTCGCCGGGCATCATCCGGGGGATCAGGAAGTTCAGCACCACGGCCACCGCAGCGGCCAGCAGGTAGAAGCCCGCGCGGCGCAGCAGGTGCTTCATGGCCTGCCCCCGGCCAGCTCTTCGGGGACGGGCTGCAGGCGGGTCATGATCAGCAGGCGGCCGGGCGTCCGGTTGGGGCTGAGCACCGCGTAGGGGTCCTCCGGCGTCGGGAAACCCGTGATGTGGCGGCTGCTGGACTCCCCCCAGGCGGGCGCCGGGAAGAGGGGGATGGCGGGCGCCTGCTGCAGGAAGATCTCGCCCAGCTCCAGGATCGCCGCGTGCTGCTCGGCGGGGTCGGTGCTGGCCTCGAAGCGGTCCGCGAGCTCCCCGGCCCGGGGGTCCCCGAAGCGGTGCCAGTCGCGGAAGGCGGCCTCGCCCACGGGCTTGACGTTGGCCGGGTGCATCAGCGCCTTGTACTGCGCGATCGGCGTGGGCCCGCTCTCGGTCCAGCCCATGGACAGGTCGAACTGACCTCGACTGACCTGCTCATACCAAGCGGCGTAGTCACTCCCCGCGACCTTGACGTTGAGCCCCACAGCCTGGAGATCCCGAGCGATCAGCTGGATCGCCCGGACCCAGTCGCTCCACCCCGCCGGACAGGAGATGCTCAGGTTCAGGGGGCTCCCGTCAGGCAGGGTGCGCCAGCCCTTGGGGCCCATGGTCAGCCCGGCCTCGTCCAGCAGCGCCGCCGCCTGCTCCCGGTCCAGATGCGACCAGCCCTCCGCGTCGGTCTGCCACTGGGTGTAGCCGTCGCTCAGCCCGCTCGGGTGACTCGGCGTGGTGTACCCGTACATGGCGATGTCCACCATGCGCTCGCGGTCGATCGCCAGCGACAGGGCCTTGCGCACCCGGGGGTCGTCCAGCGGCGGCTGCGTGGTGTTCGGGTACAGGAAGATGGTCCCGCCCCGGGTGGGGAACCAGGCCTGGAAGTGCTCAGGGTCGCGCTCGATGTAGACCCGGTCCACCGCCGGCACGAACAGCCCCGCCCAGTCCAGCTCCCCCTGGATCAGCGCCAGGGTGCTGGAGTCGTTGGTCGCCAGGGCCGGCATCCGGATGGCCCGCAGGCCCAGGTCCTGCCAGTAGTGGGGGTTGGCGCCGAGCTGGAAGACCTGGTTGTTGAAGATCTGAACCTCGGTGAAAGGTCCGGTTCCAACGGGGTCGTCGTTGGAGAACATCAGGGGGTCCTCCAGCTCGCTCCAGATGTGGGCAGGGACGATCGCCTGCTGCGCCACCGCCTCCACACCGCTCACAAAAGGCCGCGCGAACCCAAAGCAGACGCGGTCGTCCGCCGGCGAGGACACACTGTCCAGGAAGCCCCAGACCCCGCCCAGATCTGCGCCCGGGTGCTGTCGCATCAACTCGAAGGTGAACACGACATCGCGGGCGGAGAAGGGCTCCCCGTCCGACCACTGCACCCCCTGACGCGTGGTGAAGCAGAGGGTCCCGCCGGAGGCCTCGCTCTGCTCCAGCCACTGCTGCTCGGTGGCCAGCCAGGGCACCCAGGCGGCCTCCATGGGGTTGTAGATCATCAGGGGTTCGTAGACCCCGGCCCCCGTGGGCTGGCGCGCGCTGGTCGGCGCGAAGGGGTTGAAGTTGCGCACCCAGCTCGCCTGCTGCTCAAAGAGGAACACCCCCACCCCGGGCTCCCGGGGGGTGGGCTCTACGCAGGCCAGGGCGAGCCACAGGGTCATTCCACCACGCGCTGATACACCCTCACGTAGTCCACGAACATGCGACTGTCGCTGGGGGTGCTGTCATCGGGCGGGCCCCCGTAGGTGCCCCCCACCGCGACGTTGAGGATCATGAAGAACTCGTGGTCGAACACCCAGGTGCCCACCTGGCCGGCGTGCACCTTCTGGACGAGCTGGTCGTCCAGGAACCAGGCGATGTGGTCTTGGTCCCACTCCACCGCGTAGATGTGACTGGCGTCCTGCAGGTCGTCTTCGACCGTGAGCGCGTCGTAGAGGCTGGAGCCCCCCGAGTACCCGGGGCCGTGCAGCGCGGCGTTGGTGGTGTAGGGCTCGGCGCCGCGGGCCTCCAGGATGTCGATCTCGCCGCAGTCCGGCCAGCCGGCGCTCTCGAAGTTGTCGCCCAGCATCCAGAACGCCGGCCAGATGCCGCGCCCGGGGGGGAGCTGGATGCGCGCCTCGAAGCGGCCCTGCTCCTGGGAGAAGAGCCCCTGGGTCTTGATGCGGGCGCTGGTCCACGCGTTGCCCTCGTAGTCCTCCTGCAGGGCGTTGATGACCAAAAAGCCGTCCTTGACGCGCACGTTCTCGGGGCGGTCGGTGTTGTACTCGAGCTGCTCGTTGCCCCAGCCGTGGCCGCCGATGTCGTAGGCCCAGTTCTCGGGGTCGGGGCTGCCGTCCACGTCGAATTCGTCAGCCCAGGTCTGTTCCCAGGTCCAGGGGGCGTCGCTGTTGGCATCCGGGGCGGTGCAGGCCAGGGCGAGCAGCCAGGTCATCGGGCCTCCAGGTACAGGTCGTCGATCAGCAGGCTGGCGCCGGTGCTGTTTCCGGTGCCGGCCAGGATCAGGGGGATGTCCACGGCGCCCAGGTTGACGCCGGAGAAGTCCGCCAGGGGGATCGCGAGCTGGTGCCACTCTCCGTCGCTGGTGAAGCCGTACGCGGAAGCCGCCAGCTTGGCCTCGTTGGTGCCCCGCATGCCGATCTCGATGTCGGCGATGTCATCGCTGCGGAGGTGAACCACCATGTGGGTGTAGGCCGACAGGTCCCTCCCCTCGTTCCAGTGGATGCCCCCGCCCCACCAGGTGTCCCGGGAGACGACGACCTGGTCGGAGGCGAAGCCCTCGATGAAGGTGTCGCTGGGCACGACCGAGAAGCTGGACTCGTAGATGTAGAAGAACGCGCTGTCGTTGTCGATCAGCACCGTCTCGCTGGCCTCGCCTTCGTAGAAGATGCCGAGCGAGAGGCGGGCGTCGCCGTCCTCGTAGGGGTCGGGGCCGGGCAGGTAACCGCCGCCGGAGTCGTCGGTGTCCGCGCCGGGATCGGGGTAGCTGGGGGCGCCCGGGTCGGGGCGGCAGGCCAGCAGGAGCAGCAGGTGGATCACAGATCACCCCCCAGTGCGGTGATGCCTTCTTCGGCCAGGGGGGCCAGGGGGTAAGCGGTGACCCCCGCCGCGTCGTAGGTCACGGCGTCGGGGAAGTACTCGAGCACAGCGCGGTAGCCGGCGATGGAGAGCTCGCGCACGGCCCAGAGCTCGTCGGCGGGGGCCTGCTCGGTGACGTAGATGTTCTGGGCGGCCAGGGCGGTGTAGTACTGGGCCTCGCCGGAGGGCTGCAGGGCCAGCCAGGTGCCGAAGGCGTAGAAGCCCGGTACCGCGCCCGTGGGGTAGATGTCCCAGCGGTCGTCGCCCGCCAGCCCGGTGACCGCGAAGGGGTTGTTCGGGTCGTCCATCAGCGAGTTTTCGGGGTAGACCCCCTGGTTCTCGTCCAGGTAGGCGTACTCCAACGCGCCCAGGTCGACGCCGTAGACGTATTGGGGGGGCTCGGGGGCGCAGGCCAGCAGCAGGGGCAGCAGAGGGGACATCACAGGCTCACCGTCAGCACGGAGCGGATCTCCCACTCGTTGTCGAGGCCCAGCTCGGGGTCGGGGCTGTAGTCGTCCAGGGTCCGGTAGCGACCCTCCAGGCCGATGCGGGTGGCGGTGCCCTCCAGGGGGGGACGGGCGACGCCCCAGCTCGCGTGGGCCTCGAGCTGCAGGGGGTAGGTCAGGTTGAAGGCGCGGTGGTAGTCGTAGGGGCCCCAGTCATCGACCTTGACGGCCAGGCGCACCAGCCCGGGGCCGCGACCGATGTCCGACTGCACGCCGTAGCGGGTGACCAGGCGGGAGTCGTCGCCGCTGGACTGGCCCTGGCCCACGTAGGCCTTGGTCAGGATGCGCAGCTTGCCGGGCTGCACCCACACGCGGGCGCTCCAGTCCCAGACGTTGGCGGCCTCCGGGGAGGCGGAGAACGCGAAGAGCTCGCCGGTGTCCGAGAAGCCCAGCATGGCATCGCGCGAGGTGGGCTGGATGCGGTAGACGAAGTTCGTGGAGAACGCAAAAGGCGCATCCTCCCTGTATTCTCCGTCCCAGCGCCACATCCAGGTGCCCGGCGTGGGGTCCCAGCTCAGCAGCAGCTCGAAGGCGGTCATCTCGCGGTTGCTGATGACCACGAAGGGGTCGGAGAGCACGTTCCGCGGCGCCAGCCCGGGCTGATACCAGCCGGTCTCCGCGTCGTACTGGCTGCCCACGCTCGGCAGGGGGCCCACCAGCGGCTTCTGCCAGAGCACCTGCGGGCCCACCATCCAGCGCCCCAGGTACCAGGCCATGCCGCCCATCGCGTTGACCTGGTTGCCGCTGCCCGACTCGCGCAGGGTCCAGCCGGTGAACAGCATGTTGGGGTCGCCGCCGGTGTCGGCCACCAGCCCCCGGTAGCCGCCCTGGGCGAAGGCGTGGAAGTTGCCCTTCTCGTAGGTCACGCGGGCCCGGCCGCCCAGGGTGTCGATCATGCGGATCTCGTCCTGGAGCACGTGGTAGCCGCTGTCCGCGTAGCTCTGGGTGCCCTCGTCCGCGGGGACCGTGTAGCGGAAGCTCTGCCCCAGGCGCGGGGTGCCGCCAAAGATGCCGCCGAGCTGCACACCCAGCGGCCCCTTGCCGGTCTCCAGCGCCAGGGTGGAGGTGCGGGTGCGGATCGAGGGCATCACCGTCAGGGTCGAGGTGTCCGCCCGCTGCGCCAGGTCCTCCTGGTGGGTGAAGGTGAGGCGAGATGCGCCCACGTCCTGCCCGTAGCGCACCACCACGGCCGGGTTGGCCCCCCACCAGAGCTGAGGACCCGCGGCGACGGCGAGGCCATCGAGCTTGCCCTTGCCCTCCAGCTCCACGCCGATGGGCGCGGCCCCGTTGTAGATGTCCAGGTTCTCGCCGTAGTTGGCCTCCCGGTAGAGCCCGAAGATGTCGCCCTTGTCCCCCCAGTGGTAGTGCCCGCGCCGGTAGAAGCCCGTCAGCGTGTAGCTGGGCTGCTCCCAGCTGAAGTCCGCGCCGTAGACCGCCACCCGCTCCAGGGCGCTCAGGTCCACCTCGGTCCCGTCGGCGTTGGTCGTGCTCAGGTCGCGGCCGCGCGTCTCGTAGGCGATCTCGTTGATCATGTTGTCGGCCACGTTGCCCAGCACGTTCACCGTCACGTCGGCCCGGATGTCCTGCGTGGGGTTGGCCTCCATGCCCAGGTAGAAGCTCTCGGTGTGGTCGATGCTGGGGGTGCCCAGGTTCTGCCCGGCGGCCACCGTGTCCCAGTCCATGCGCAGCTCCGAGACCCGCGCGCGGGAGAGTTCCTTGGCCAGCGCCGCTGCCTGGCTGGACTCATAGAGCGGCATGAACTCCGCGGGCTGGATCGCGTCAAAGTGCTCTTCGATCGCCGCGCTTGACGCGCCGTAGGGGTCCATTCTCCAGACGGCCTGCAGCGTGTAGTAGGCCGGCCGCGGCTGCAGCGTGTAGTGCCCGCTGGGGTCGGGAGGGGTCTTGGCGCAGACGCCGAACCACTCCTCGTTCATGTTGTTCTGGCCCTCGACATAGTCCTCCGCGTACCCGCCGTTCGGCCAGCTCGCGTTGGTGTCGTGGACGTCCAGGTTCTCCTCCTGCTTGTACTTCCACCAGCCGTCGGACCACTGGAACACGTAGCCGCCGATCGCGTTGCCCACGCCCGGGCTGCCGGCCACGTTCAGGTAGATGTCCTCCCACTGCGACTGCACGTAGCGGGCCTGGGTGATGGGGTCCTCCTGCCCCGTCTTGGCGTTGAAGGCGTCCGCCCCGAACTCCGTGTAGACGATGGGCAGGCCCAGCTCGTCTTCCACCCGCTGATACAGATCCCGGGCGCTCGCCCCGCGATACACATTGGTCCCGAAGATGTCCAGGTTGGGGACCTCGCTGGCGACCAGATCCAGGTACTGGAGGTCGCCGTTCGCGATGGCGACGGGGTGGGCCGAGTCTGTCTGGTGGATCAGATCCACCGCCTCCCCGTACAGCGAATACAGAAAGCGCGCCCGGGCCTGGTCCTGGTCCTCCTTGGGCAGCGCCTGGATCTCGAAGCTGTCCCAGTGCAGGCCGTAGTTGTTCTCGTTGCCCAGCAGGATGAGCAGCACCCCGTCCACATCCTTGTAGCGCTCAACCGACGCCAGGGTCTGCTCCAGGATGACCTCGCGCGTGCGCGGATCCGAGTAGTCCGTGACCGGCACCCAGGCCCCGTCGATGTTGAGCCCGTAGCGCCCGAACAGCGGGTTGATCATCGTCGTGATGCCGTAGTTCTCGTAGATCCACGTCACCCACTCGGGCGGGATGTCGTCGTACTGCCGGATGGTGTTGACCCCCGCCGCCTGGAGCAGGGCCATCTCCCGGTGCAGCACCGCCTCGATGAAGGCCTCGTCCTGAACCCACAGGCTGTAGCTGTAGTTCTGGCCGATCGGCATGTAGCCCCAGTTCATGCCGCGAACCAGATAGGGCTCGCCGTCCACCATCAGGCGGTGGCCGCTCTCATCGCTCTGCACCTGGACCTGGGTCGCCAGGGCAGGGGAGGAAGCGAGCAGGAGGGTGAGCCAGGGGATCATGGTCAAACTCCGGGCCTGAGCCCCGCTCGACATGGAGCGGGACTCTGTGGCGCAGGCGAGGTGCGGCTACTCGGGCAGGGTCTCGGTGAAGGTCACCTTGTCCACGTAGACGCCGCCGTTGCCGTCCCAGCAGTTGCCCTCGGAGGTGTCGTCCTTGCACTGCCACATGGTGATCACGGCCTGCACCTTGGTGGCGCCCTCCATGTTGTCGCCGGAGGCGGTCAGCTGGGTCCAGGTGCCCGTCGCGTCGTTCAGATCGAAGGGGTCGCTGGTGTGGGCGCCGTAGAAGTTCCAGCTATCGTCGAAGAACTTGATGTTCAGCTCGGCGTAGGTGTGGGCGGCCGTCATCGGGTCGTCCTCGTGGTGCCAGAACCAGGCGCTCATCTCGTAGGTCGCGCCCGAGGTGGGGGTGAACTCCTGGTAGTAGGAGTTCTCGGACTGCCAGCCGCTCCACTGGCCCCAGATCTTGAGGGAGTTGCTGCCCTCGTAGGCGGTGAAGGTCTCACCGTCGGCCTGGTAGAGCTCATCGCCGGTGGCGACCAGCGCCTGGTTGGCGCCCTCGGGGTAGACCAGCCAGCTCGTGGTGAAGTCCCCCTCGAAGTCGGGGTTCTGGAGCAGGTTCACCGGGTCGGCGTCGGCGTCCGAGTCGGCGTCGGAGTCCGCGTCCGAGTCGGCATCGGAGTCGGAGTCCGCGTCGGAGTCGGCGTCCGTGTCGCTGTCGGCGTCGGCGTCCGCGTCCGCGTCGCCTTCGACCTCGGTGTCCTCGGTGTCGTCGACCGCTGCGTCGTCGGTGCATGCGGGGAGAAGCAGCCCGGAGAGGGCCAGTGCGAGGGTCATCATGATGGGACCTCCATGCGGCGTCGGCGAGATGCCGAGGGGTTGGTGAGCAGGGTGTGATCCTGGAGGGCAGCCTCCAGGACCAGGGTCGCCGCCCCCCGCGCCACCGCGTCCTCACCCAGAGTGGTGAGGACGACCTTGGAGCGGGCGACGCTGGTGAACAGGGCGCGCTGGGCCAGGCTGAGCCGCATGGGCTCCAGCAGCAGGTCTCCGGCGCGGGTGAGGGTGCCGCCCAGGATGACCCGGGCGGGGTTGAGCAGGTTGAGCAGGTTGGCGACCGCGATGCCCAGGGCCGTGCCGGCCTCGGTGATCGCCTCCAGGGCGGCGGGCTCGCGCAGGGCGGCGCCGTCCAGGATCTGCTGGAGGCTCATGCCGGTGCGCTGCTCCAGGGACTGCCGACCCACCAGGGCCTCCAGGCAGCCGTTGAGCCCGCAGCGGCAGGGGGGGCCGTGGATGTCGATGGTGGTGTGCCCGATCTCGCCGGCGATCCCGCCGCCGCCTCGGTACACGCGCCCGCCGATGATGTGGCCGGCCCCCACGCCGGTGGCCACCTTGATGTAGGAGAAATCCCCTACCCCCTGTCCCGCCCCCCACCAGAGCTCGGCGAGCGCGCCCAGGTTGGCGTCGTTCTCCATGAGCACCGGGACCCCCAGGGCCTCCACCAGGCGGGCACCCGGAGCGTGACCGCTCCACGCCGGGAGGATGTTGGGGTCCAGCTGGTCGGGGCTGGACAGGGGGCAGGGAACCCCCAGGCCCACCCCGGCGAGATCGCTGGGGCTGAGGCCTTGTTCCTGCAGGAGCTGGAGGATGAGCTCCACCAGCACCTGTTGGGCCCGCTCCGGGTCGCCTTGCACGTCGACGGAGCGGTGGGCGTGGCGCAGAGCGCGCCCGCGCAGATCGGTGACCACCGCGGAGATGTGGCTGGCCCCCAGCTCCACCCCCACCAGGTGGCGGAAGTCCTCGCGCACCTGGAGCAGGATGGGGGGGCGGCCGCCGCGGCTGCGGGCCATGCGGGCCTCGAACACCAGGCCCTGGTCGATCAGGTCCGAGACGATCCCGGTGACCGTCGAGCGGGACAGGCCCACCTTGCGCGAGACCTCGGCCCGGGAGAGCTGCTGCTCGGCCCAGATGAGCCGAAGCACCGCGCCGGCGTTCTCTCTCCGAAGCTCCCCGACGGTTTGGGGACTTCGTTCGTTCGGGAAATGAACAAACATGTATGGAAGGTACGAGGTGCCCTACGGGGTGTCAAGAGGGCGCTGACTTTTTGGGGGAGGGGGTCGGTCAGGGTAAGGGTGACCTCGCTGGTGGAGAGATTTCTGACCCGGGGTCAGTTCTGCGGGGGTATAGGGGGTGCATGCGCACGCTTCGACCGATCCTGATCCTCAGCTCCCTCTTGATCCTGGGGTGCGCTCTGCCCTCCAGCCCTGGCTCGGGGCGGGCCGACGTGGACGACAGCGGGATCGACACCCAGGACAGCGGGCCCATCGCCTGGACCTGGACGCCGGTGCTGATCGACTTCGACGAGCTCGGGGGGGAGATCGACCTGTCCGACCACTACGCAGAGGTGAAGTTCTCGACGGACGACGACTCCCGCCTCTACGCCTGGGACTACGCCTCCTACAGTCGCTCTCCTCCATTCACGGCGTACACCGCGAACAGTCCGGGGGGCGCGGGGGTCAAGGCGGAGCTGACCTTCACCTTCCCGGAGCCGGTGAGGAACCTGGAGTTCTACGCGCTGGGGGACCAGACCAACGGGACCTACGCGTGGATCGAGGTGTTCACAGAGGACGGGCAGACCTTCGCCGTGGACATGGTGGGGGACGGCAGCTCCGGCACGGCGGAGCGCATGGATCTGACCCAGTGGGAGCACGTCACCAAGATCGTCATCCGGGACATGGAGGACAGCTACACGGTGAACCTGGACGACATCTCCTTCGAGGTGCGCGGGCGCTGAGGGCGCTCAGCCCAGGTCTTCGGCCTCGTCGCCCGGGTGCAGCAGCAGCTCGACGTTCCCGCTGCCGCAGGAGCGCACCAGGTCCGTGCGGATCCCGGCGGCCCGGAGCTTGCCGCGCAGGCTGCTCAGGTTGCGGTCCCAGCGGGTGCGCAGGGCGTCGCGGTCGGCGTCGTCGGTCCAGATCTCCCGGGCGACCACCTCCCAGTTGGCGGGGGCGCCGATCATGACCAGCTCGGCCAGGATCCGGGCGGGCCGACCGCCCACGTGGAAGCTGGGCCAGCCCCGCCGCTCGATCTGCACGGTGTCGTAGCGGGACTGGATGCGCAGGGGGGCGCTCACGCCGCCGGCGGCCACGGTGTTCTGGGCGCTGGCGCGGGCCAGGCGCTGGGAGAGGGTGTGCACGCCAGGGGCGATCTCGGCGTCCGGGTACAGGGGGCGGCCTGCGGCGCCGGGCTTTCCGAAGCGCCAGCCGTGTCCGGTGCTCCAGATGTGCAGCGCGGCAGCGGGGCTGAAGCCGGGGACGACCGTGGGGAGCCCGCGGGGAGGCAGCATCAGGCTGTAGACGCTGGCGGTCAGGGAGATGGGCCCGTGCTCGACGCCGCTGAGGGCCAGCACGGTGTCCGGCAGCTCGACGTCCACGACCTTGAGCAGCAGCCCGTCCGCCAGCACCACCTTGGCCCCTGGCGCGAGCTCCAGCTCCGACTGCGGGCGACCCCGTAGGAGCAGCGCGCCCCGAAGCGCCAGCAGCTTGAGCTTCTCGCCGCGCAGGGAGACCAGCGCGTGGGCCTCCGAGATCCGCGGATCGTCGATGCACAGGCTGGCGGAGGGCATGCGGCCGATGATGTCGCCGGGTCCCAGGCAGCTCTGGGTTCCGTCGGGCAGCTCGAAGGTGGCGGAGGCGCGTTCCATCTGGGCAAGGTAGCATCGCCGACCCCCACTGGAGCTGCATGGACCCCATCGCGCGCTTCCTGCATGAGCAGGGACTGGACCCCGAACTCCGCCCCGCACTGGAGGCCCTGATCTCCGGACAGCCCGGCGCCGGCGTCTCCTGGGCCGGCCCCATGAGCGGCTTCTACCCCCAGGAGGAGGGGACCCTGGCCTTCCAGACACAGGCCCCCACCGCCGAGCGCTATCAGGACCTTGGACCCCTCGGCACCGGGGGCATGGGCGAGGTGCGGCGGGCCCTCGACACCCAGCTTGGCCGCGTGGTCGCCCTCAAGCTCATCCGCCCCGAGCACGCCGCGGACCCCAAGCTGCGCCTGCGCTTCCTCAAGGAGGCCCGCGCCACCGCCCAGCTCACCCACCCCGGCATCATCCCCCTCTACGAGACCGGCGTGGCCCCCGACGGCCGCGACTTCTTCACCATGGCCCTGGTGGAGGGGGACACCCTGCAGACCCTGTTCGCCGACGAGTCCCTGAGCCGCCAGCGCAAGGTGCTGATGCTTCGGTCCGCAGCCCAGGCCCTGGCCTTCGCCCACGAGCGCGGCGTCCTCCACCGCGACTTCAAGCCCGCCAACGTCATGGTGGGCCGCCACGGCGAGGTCCGCGTCGTCGACTGGGGCCTGGTCCTGATGGCCGGCCAGCGGGACGGCGTCTCCGGTACCCCCGCCTACATGTCCCCTGAGCAGGCCCGCGGTCAGGCCCTGGACGCCCGCTCCGAGCTCTGGTCCCTGGGCGCCTGCCTGGTGCACCTGCTGGGCGGGAGCGCGCCCTGGCCCGGAGATCCCCCCGACCGGATCCTGGAGCGGCTCCGCGAAGGCGAGATCCCCCCTGTCCCCGCGGGGCCCCCCGAGCTCATGGAGCTGTGCTGGGCCTGCCTGCAGCCCGACCCCGCCCAGCGCCTGGCCGACGCCGACGCCTTCATCTCCGCCCTGGATGGCTGGCTCGAAGACGCCCAGGCCCAAGGCCGCGCCATGGCTCTGCTGGCCCGCGCCCAGGGTCAGAAGGCCGAGCTCGACGCTCTGCGCGCCAAGGCCCAGGAGGTCCACGACCGCGCCCGCCAGGCCTCCGCCCAGGTCCCCCCCCACGCCCCCGAGGCCGACAAGCACCCCGTCTGGGCGCTCGAAGACCAGGCCGCCGCCCTCCAGACCGACGCCGAGCTCGCCGAGTTCGGCTACCTGCAGGACCTCCAGGCCGCGCTGGCCGAGTCCCCGCTGCCCCCCGTCCACGAGGCCCTGGCCGACTACTACCGCGAGCGCCACGCCGAGGCCGAGGCCCTCAAGGACCCGCGCACCCTGCGCTTCGAGATCCTGCTCTCCCGCCACAACCGGGGCGCCCACGACGCCTACCTGGCGGGCACCGGCTGGCTCAACCTGGAGAGCACCGTCCCCGTACGGGTCCGCGCTTTCCGCTACGTGCTGCGTCAGCGGCGCCTGGTCTTGGAGGAGGTGGGGGACCTGGGCAGCACGCCCATCGTGGATCACCCTCTGGAGCGGGGCTCCTATCTCCTGCTCCTGTCAGCCCCTGGCCACGTCGAGGTGCGGCTGCCCGTGGAGATCCAGCGCGGCGAGCGCTGGGTGCACGAGCCTCCCCCCGGCGCCGACCACGACGGCCGCACCCGCATCCCCAAGCTCGGCGAGCTCGACCCCCGCGAGGTCTTCGTGCCCGCGGGCTGGTTCCGCTCCGGCGACCCGCTGGCCAAGGGGGGAACGGAGCGGCAGCGCGTCTGGGTGCACGACTTCGTCATCTGGCGCACCGCCTTCACCAACGCCGAGTACCTGGCCTTCCTCAACGACCTGCTGGACCAGGGCCGGGAGCAGGACGCCCTGCGGCATGTCCCCAGGGCCATGCCCCACGGTGGTGAGACCGAGGGGGCCATGCAGTACGGCCGGGACGCGGACGGACGCTTCTGCCTGGTGCCCGACGAGCAGGGCGACGTCTGGCTCCCCGAGTGGCCGGTGCTCTTTGTGAACAGCGACGATGCCCAGGCCGCGTGTGCGTGGATGAGCCGCCAGGGCCACGCCTACCGGCTGCCTTGGGAGTTGGAGCGGGAGAAGGCCGTCCGCGGCGTCGACGGCCGCCAGTTCAGCTGGGGCGACGAAGCGGAGGCGACCTGGTCGGTCAACCGGCAGGCGGTGCGGGGGCGGCCGCTGCCGAGGACCGTCGGGAGCGCGTTGGTGGACGAGAGCCCCTATGGGGTGTTGGATGGCTGCGGGAACGCGCGTGAGCATTGTTTGGATCCGTGGACCTCCGTCCACCCTCGGGTGTCTCAGGGGCGGGCGCTTGCGCCTCATCCAATCGGCAAAGAGGAGTGGAGGAATCTCCGAGGAGGCAGCTGGGCATCGGGGATTCGGCTGTGTTCGGTCGGAACTCGGATTCCGCTGGATCGGGAACACAGGAGCGCGCTGAACGGGTTTCGTCCAGCACGCCTCCTGAGCCACTAGTCAGCGCTTGTCAGGCTCGGCTGGCCAGAGGGCTGGCATTCCATTTCCTCGGCTGGCGGTGTCCCAGACTGCGTTTGAGGTGGTGTCTGTCGTGCTGGTGTCGGTGTCCCACAGAATCTGTTCGACGTGCTCAGTGACAGCCCAATCCAACTCGCGGAGGTCTTCTCGGGTCACCGGGTCGATGATGCCGCTGCCCATGAGCTGGGGCATCGTCTCGAAAGGAACGTCGAAGTTCGTGGTCCCCATGATCGAGAAATCGACTTCATCCATGTCGAGTGTTGCGGTTGCATCGGGGGGGTAGCCTACGCTGAGGTAGAGCTCCGCGTAGGGAACGGGTGAGGGGGACGCGATCGGCCCACCCGCCAGGAAGCTCGCGACCGGTCCAGGGACCGTGAAGGTCGCCCCCGAGATCACCAAGCTTTGCTCGGGGACATCTGCTTCCAGAATAGCTGCGGTCAAGTAGGCGTGGTTGGTGAACAGCACAATGGGCATCGAGTTCAGCGTGGGGTTGGCCGCCGCTTCGTTGACCAGATCGAACTTGATCCAACACCCCGGGGGATTGCCGTGAATCGCCTCGACCGCATTCATGGCCTCGGGCAGGGGATAGTTGTCCGGATGGTTTGGGTGCTCATAGGCAATGTTTGCGAAACTCACCCCAGTAACCAGTGCTGGGTTTGAGGTGTTGGAGTCGTATTGGTAGAAGGTCTGCAGGTTGAACGGGGTGGATGGGATGGCGTTCAGAACACCAACGTCGGTGTCAGGGAGCAGCGCCGGGCAGTCTCCGATGATCGGTACCGGCCCGGGGTTCCCGGTGGTCAGTTCGTTGGCGAGCTCCTGGCAGACCTGCGCCAGAGGCGGCGCAGTCCCGCTTGGGAGGACGGCCTGAAACTTGGCGGTCAGGACTTGTGCGGCGTGCACGAAAGCGGCCCAGCCCTCCGTCGTTATCCACATGGCAACGAGGTCCGGGTCCTTGCCCCGGAAGACCTCCTCGGTGCACTCCTCCGTGTAGGGACCGGGCTGATTCTGGTCGAACACGACGTCCGGGATGACCAAGGGCCCTGTGTCCGCAGTGTCGCCCGTATCGGTGTCGTTGGTCGGGCTGCTGTCGATCGTGGTGCTCGTGTCCTCGACCTGGGTGCAGGCGGTACATCCAATCAGACTCAACATCAGAAGGCTCACGGCGTCTCCATTTCCTGTCCTTTCAGCCTAATCGTTCGTCCACGGGCCGTGAGTCAGACGGATTTCTTACCCGGCGCCGGCCTGGTTGAAAGCTGTAGTGCTACGCTCAGTTTGAGCTGGGGTGGGACGCAGGCTTCGCTGCACGGTCTGGCTCAGGCCGGGGGCGAGCCTTCCGGCTTCAACCAACAAAGAACCGGAGATTTGGAATGAACATCCTGCTGCTCGCGGCCTCGCTGCTGGGGCCCGTCGCCTTCGCGGACGACGACCCGCCGCCGCCGCCCCCCGCGCCGTCCTGTCTGGCCATCGGCGTGCTCGACGGCGACACCCTCCAGGTGGTGGAGCTCATCGGCTGTCCCGACATCATCGACATCGGTGATTGTCCGGGGTTCATGGACATTGGTGACTGCCCCAACATCATGGACATTGGTGACTGCCCCAACATCATCGACATCGGCGACTGCCCCAACATCATCGACATCAACGAGTGCCCCGACCTCGCCCCCGGCCAGGTGCTCCTGCGCTTGCCCCTCGACTACTGTGAGGCCCCGCCGCCGCAGCCCTGAGCGGACCCCCAGGTGCCCGGGTTGCGCTGGCTCCCGGGTGCCTGCTCCTTCCCCCTCGGCCCCCTCAGGGCCACCACCCCCCATACGGCCCCCCAAAGGCCCCCACGTCGCTTCGGCTCCCGTCGCGGTCCAGCACATCGGGGTCGCCGGCGTCCTCCAGGGGGGAGCCCGCGTCCATGTTCAGGTTCCAGTAGAGCGGGTCCGGGTTGTTGGTGCTCACGTAGGAGGGGTCGCTGCTGTAGGTGTCGGGCAGCTCCGAGAGCTCGGCGGTGCCCAGCCCAAAGTCCCAGTCCGTCCCGCTGTTCGCGAAGCTGTTGGAGTAGAGCCACTCCAGCTCCGCGCGCTCTCCGAGCTCCTTGAACGCCGCCGCCCCCAGGAGCTGCCGGTAGGCCACCGCCTCGTTGCGCACCACGCTGGTGTTGTGCACCGTCACCGTCGCGCCGTCCGAGCCGATCATCGCGTAGTCCCGCCCGCTGTCGCCCTCCTGGACGTTGGCCGTCAGGTCCCCCTGGCTCAGGCGCAGGCTGCCCCCGGTGGCCAGGATCCACGGCCCCAGCGCGTCGAATGCGCCGTGGTTGGCCGAGAGCACAAAGTTGTCCACGCTCAGGGTGGCCTCGTCTGCGCACAGGAGCGCACCAGAGCCCGAGGGCGCCACCAACTGGTTGGCGATGTAGGACACCCGGTAGAGCTGCTGCTCCCCCTCTTCCACCTCCACCAGACACAGCGACTGGGCCTGGACGGTGTTGGCCTTCATCCGCAGCTCGGAGAACGCGTACTGCGCCGCCCGCACCACCTGCACGCTGTCCGCCTCCAGCGCCACGGCCCCCACGCCCAGCTCCTCGCCCTCCAGGAGTCCTCGGTGATCCACCAGGATCAAGCTGCCTTCAGCCAGGATCTCGCTGTAGCTCAGCTCCAGGGTGTTCAGGCTCAGCGTGCCCGCCCCCAGGGAGACGAGGCTCAGGTCCCCCGCGGACTCCAGGGCCCACCGATCCAGCATGATCTCCCCCAGTCGCTGGTCCTGGGCACCCTCCCCATGCACGAGGACACCCTGCCCCGAACCCCCGCGCACGCTCAGGTCCGCCATGGTCAGGTCCTGGATCAGGAGGCTGGCGTCGTCCTGCAGCGAGACCACCAGGCCGTCGATGGGCCCGCTGGTGTCGTAGGACAGGTTCATGATGGCCACCTGCAGCAGCTCGAGCTGGCCACCCTGGGGGCGGAGCAGGTGCTGCTCGCTGTCGGGGTCCAGGGCCATGTCCCGGATCTCCACGCCGCTCAGGCGAAGGGTGCTGCCGGGCAGGGGATCCACGGCGGCGCTCAGCCCGGCGCCGTTCTTGAGGGCCAGGCGCGTGAGGGTCAGGTCGCCGTCGGTGGTCACCACGGGGCCGCTGCCGTCGCCCAGCAGAGAGGTCTTGTCCTGGCCGGCGCCCGAGAGGATCACGCCGCCGCCCAGGGTGAAGGGCCCTTGGTAGTCACCGGCGGGCAGGCAGATCTCGTCGCCGGGGCTGGCGGCCGCGAGGGCCTCCTCCAGGGTCTCGAAGTGGGTGCCCACGGTCATGCCGGCGTCGATCACGCCGTTGCAGTCTTCGTCCACGCCGTTGCAGGGGCTGTCGGACTGGCCGGGGTTGATGTCGGGGTCGTCGTCGTCGCAGTCGCCCCCCTGTCGGGCGGTGTCCACCAGGGGCGCGCAGGACTCGAAGCTGTCGCCGGTGCCGTAGCCGTCGCCGTCCCGGTCGATCCAGTAGACGTCGGGCAGGCCCACGTAGGGGTTCTCGTCGGAGCAGTCGTATTCGGCGATCACGCCGTCGCCATCCTTGTCCTGGATGGGGGCGAAGTCCCCGGAGTCCAGAGGCTCGGACCAGCAGGCCAGCAGGGCAAGCAGCACGGGGTTGGCTCCTAGAGCTCGACGATCACTTCTTCGCCCTCGCGGTCGACCTTGAGGGAGACACCGGGCCCATCGTAGCTGCCCAGGATGGTCTCGCTCAGGTCAAGATCCGGAAAGCGCTCTTCGACGTCCACGCCAAAGAGGATGACGCCCTCCACCCGGTCGCCCTCCAGCAGGCCGCCGACCTGGGCGTCTCCGTCGGCGTCGACGCGATCCACGACCAGCTCCCCCTGCTCGTCGGTGACCAGGTGAAAGCCGGCCTCGTCCAGGATGTCGGCGGTGCGCGACTCCAGGATGACCTCGCTGGTGTTGACGCCATCCTTCACGGTGACGGGCACCTTGCGGAAGGGAGCGGTGGAGACCATGACCTCGTACTCCCCATCGTCCAGCCCCAGCAGGACGAACTGGCCCTCGGACACCGAGAAGCCGGTGGCGGTGCGCGGGAGCTGGGGGTTGTCCGGGTGGGTCTCAACGGCCACGACGGGCACCTGGGGCGCGCCCTGGCCGGTCAGCGCGTCGAGCACCACGCCCTCGATGCGCCCGCCGCCGGCGAAGTCGATCTCCCCGACGTCCACCAGGGCGTCCGCGACCTCGATGAAGGGGAGCTGGCGGGACTGGGCGCTCAGGTTCTCGCCGGCGCGCAGGTCCACCATCCACACGCCGGGCTCCAGGCCCAGGGCGGTGAAGCGGCCGAGCTCGTCGCACTGGCTCAGGCGGGTGTGGGCCAGGCCCTTGCTCAGGTCGGCGGCGGACTGGGGGATGTAGGTGACGGTGGCGGTGCAGGCGGCGGGCTCGCCCTCCTGGGTGACCACGCCGGTGATTCCCCCGCCCATGCGGAAGTCCAGCCAGGCGACGTCGTCCCCGGGGTTGACCGCGACGGCCTGTCCACCCCCGCGCACGGCGGCCTGTCCGGTGGGGCAGTCGCAGGTGACCGGGTCGTCGGGCAGGCACATGGTGCCCAGCGGCAGCAGGGGGTGCGTGCACATGATGGGCAGCACGCTCTCGCAGGAGTCCTCGGGCAGGCCAGCGCAGTAGACCTCCACCAGGCGGGCCTCCTCAAGATAGAGGTCCAAGCTGTCTTCCTGAGCGTCTTCGGCCAGGCGCAGCTTCTCGCTGTGGTCGCGGTAGCCCTCCGCGCGCGCCTTCACCTGGGTCAGCGTGCTGGGGTCCACCCACATGCCGTACTGGCCGTCGTCCTCCGAGCGGTCCCAGCTCGCGCCCGCCCAGACCTTGGCACCCGGGATGGGGCTGCCCTCGCTGTCCATCACCACCCCGCTGAGCCAGGCCCCTGCCCGGAGCTGCACCACAAAGCGGGTCTCCACCAGCGTGTCCAGGCCGCGTCGGCTCAGGGCCGGGTGCTCGGGGGTGTCCACGTGCAGCTCGGCCACACCGCAGGCTGCCTGCTCGAACAGCGCCTCGCCCGCCCCGTCCGTCCACAGAGTCGTCTCCGAGCGCGAGGCCGCCGTCTCCACCTCCAGCTCCACCTCGGCGTCGGCCAGGGGGGCGCCCTGGGGGTCCAGCACCACCACCGTCACCGGGCACAGGGGCGAGACCACAAAGCGCAGGTCGTCCCGGGGGCCCTCCAGATCGAAGTCGTCCGGCGCGCCCGCCCGCTCCGCCAGGGACAGGATCCCGGCCCCGTCCGCGCTGTGTGAGAAGCGTCCGTCCGGGCCGCTCTCCAGCGTGTGTTCCCCGGAGGCGGAGGAGGAGAAGATCAGGGTGGTCTCCACCGGCTGGCCCACCTCATCGACCACGATCCCCGAGAACACAAAGGCACCGCTCGGCGCCGACGAGGCACTGCGGGTGATGACGGGCTTGGGGCGCTCAGCCAGCTCCGGCGCGGCGGGGGGCGGCGTGACCACCTGGCGGTAGCCGACCAGCACGCCCACGATGGCCAGCAGCGACAGCACGCCCAGCCCGATCAGCACCTTCTTCCAGGTCTCCACTCAGCCTCCGTCCCTGGAGTCTTCCCACAGTTTGAGCGCCGTCTGCAAAGGGATGGACAAGGGGCCGTGCTGGGCCAGGGTCTGCGGGTCGTGGGGGGGCGGCAGGATCAGGGGCTGGCCCTCGGTCGAGCCACGCAGCTCCTCGCCGGCGCCAGGCAGCTCACAGAGCACAAAGAGGTCCGGGTTGCCATGGCGTGCGCGCTCCCGCACCAGCCCGAGCAGGCGCAGACGTGGGGCCGGCCAGGATGCCGGGGGGTGCAGCTCCTCGTGGTATTCGCGCAGCAGATCCTCTCCTTTGATCCTGCTCTTTCCCAGGAGATCCCGGGGCTCCAGGGCGCCCGAGAATCCCGGAGCGAGCTGGCCCGGGCGCAGGTGCAGGTGGGCGGACCGGCGGTTGAGCACCAGGCGGCCGTGGACGTCGAACACCAGGCCGTTGATGCCCAGGGGGTCGGCGCAGGGGCCGGCCGGGGGCTGGGACTGCAGGTTGGTGGCCCAGTGGTCGAAGTAGCGGGTGGGCTGCAGGTGCAGGCAGCGGCCGCGGAGGGCTTTGAGGCGGATCATGGGGCCGTCGAAGCGGCCCTCCAGGTGTTCGGGCCGCCCGGGGGCCACCCACCAGCGATCGTCCCACGCGACACGGAGCTGGGACAGCTCGGCGCCAGCGAGGAGATTGGGGCTCAGAGCGACTCCTCCTGGACATCGGGGCCGAGCAGGAGCTGGGTGTCCAGGGTGCGCGCGGGGGGCGGGGCGTCCAGGCTGAGCTCCAGGGTCTGGCCGGCCAGGGTGAGGGTGCTGCGCAGGAGCACGCCGCTGTCGGCGTAGTACAGGTGCACGGGGCCGGAGCTGGGGCTCCACAGGTAGTGCTGGGCGGCGATGGGCTGGCCGCCGATCTCCAGGGTCTCGGGGTCGAGTTGCTGCAGGGGGCCGTTGAGGACCTGGCCGGTCTCGGCGCTGAGCAGCTCGAGCTGGGTCTGGCCCTGGAGGCTGCGGCCGGGGTCCATGAGCGACAGGGTGGTCGCGTTGACCTGGGAGAAGTCCAGGGTCGAGGCCTGGAGTCCGCGGGCGTCGGAGAAGGAGACGTTCAGGCCCTGCTGGGAGCGGGCGGCCTGGACCTCCCAGAGCTCGCCGCCCTGGGCGTTGCGGGCGGAGAAGCCGGGCACCAGGGAGTCGGCGCTCAGGCCGGAGACGCGCTGGGAGAAGTCCGCCGCGGGGAGCTCGGTGTAGCACTCGAGCAGGCGGTCTTCGCTGCCGTCGGCGCTGGGCAGGTAGGACACCTTGAGGCTGCGGGTCCCGACCTGCAGGCCCTGCGCGCGCAGGGTGTAGTCGAGCTGGAGGGTCTCAGCGGAGGCGGTGGCGGCGAGCAGCAGGAGCATGGGGGGAGTGTACCGCTCTGGGGGAGGTATCAGGTATCAGGGGTCGGGTACCAGAGGTCGGGTATCGGGTATCAGAGGTCGGGTATCAGGTATCAGAGGTCGGGTGTCGGGGGCGGCTTGGGGCGGCGACCGGGGACCGGTGACCGGGGACCGGCGATGACGTGGTTCCCGGGTTCAGGCGGTGGTGGCAGCCGACAGGGGGGGCGTCGGGGCGGGCGGGAGCTGGCTGATTACTGATG
>JAZAMN010000056.1:0-23881 GCA_036229005.1 Myxococcota bacterium | reverse complement strand
CGGAATCGGAATCGGAATCGGAATCGGAATCGGAATCGGAATCGGAATCGGAATCGGAATCGGAATCGGAATCGGAATCGGAATCGGAATCGGAATCGGAATCGGAATCGGAATCGGAATCGGAGGTCAGATTCAGGGACTGCGTCCCGCGAATCGACCCTGAAATCGGAATCGGAGGTCAGATTCGGGGACGCCCCGCGGGACCGTCCCGCGAATCGACCCTGGAATCGGAATCAGATTCGGAAGCCCAGCCCCACCTCGCCGGCGGACCGATCCTCAAGCTGCCTTGGGGCCAACCCTCTCCAGGCCGTGGGCCAGGGTGTCCAGCGCGTCCAGCCACCTCCCCACATTCTCCTCCGTGAGCTGGTCGGCGCTCAGGTACTTGGTCATGAACACCAGCCGCCCGTCCAGCCCGATGAACACGCTGCGCAGGCTGCGGCCGTCCTGTTCGATGAGGGTCCCCAGGGCGTCGGCGGCGCCAGGCACGGCCAGCAGGCGGTCCAGGTCGCGTTCGCTGTCGAGCAGCACCAGCACGCGCTCACCCAACACCCGGCTCGCGCGGCCCCCCGTGGCGGCGAGCTTGGATTGCAGGCCCGCCTGGAGCTTGAGGGCGGTGGCGCAGTCCACCTTGATCTGCAGGTTGTACTTGTAATAGCGGGCGCTCGCGGGGCGGGGGCGCTCGGTGTTGCTCCAGTGCGCGGCCCCAAAGTTGCCCTTGTGCGGGCCCAGGTGCGGGTCCAGGCCGGCCTTGAGGGGGGCGAGCACGCGCACGCGCATCTTGGAGCCCAGGATCAGCGCGCCGCCGACCACGACAAAGGGGAAGGCCATGAACTCCAGCAGGCCGACGACCTGGAAGAGCTTCTCGTCGACCAGGCCCGCGCAGAGCAGCGGGAGCCCCATGCAGGCCAGCACGCCCAGGACCATCGCGGTGGCCATCGCGCGGATTCCCAGGGAGGCCTTGAGGTTGGTGAGCAGCCCGCGACCGACCTTCTCACCTTCTCCCATCCTTGGCCTCCAAGCCGGCGCATGGACATCCTCCCATAGGCGAGGTGCCGCGTGGCCTGCTCAGACCCCCTCGCGCTCCAGGGCGTCGGCGAGCAGGGTCAGGGCCTCCAGCCAGCGGTTGCCCAGCTCGGGCGTCATGACCTCTCGGGGGAGGTGGACCACCCTGAACATCAGCGCGCCCCGGCCGGGGATCAGGCTGCGGAGGCTGTGGCCGTCCTGGGTGAGCAGCGTGTCGAGCGCTTGGGGGACGCCCGGGTGGGCCAGGAGGCGGTCAAGGCTGGGCAGATCCGGGCCGAACACGACCGCGCTGTCGCCGACCAGGCGGTGCGGGAACCCCTCGGTGCGCACGCCGTCCTCCCGCATGCGGGCGGAGAAGCGCCGCGAGACCGGGCAGTCGAGCTCGATGAGCAGCGCGCGTTGGCTGTACCGGGCGCGGGGGCTGCGGGGGCGCTCGGGGGAGGTGTAGCGGGGGGGCCCGATGCGACCGGAGACGCGCTCCAGGCGCTCTCCCAACAGGGCGTCGAGGGGGGCCAGGGTGCGCTCAGCGTAGCGCCGCCAGACCCAGGCCACAGAGAGCGCCAGGACCACTGGAGCCGCCAGCAGCTCGGCGATCAGGACGAAGGGGAGCCACTCCGCCCGCAGCAGGCCCACGATCAGGGCGAGCAAGGCCGCGGCGAAGCCCTCGGCGAGCAGCAGGAGCAGCAGCCGGAGCTGCAGGCCCAGGGTCTCCATCAGGGAGGAGAAGAGCCCCCTCCCGACCTTGCTCAAGGCACCCATGGGCCCCCCTTTTTGACTGGTTCTGCCGGGCAAGAGTTCCAAACAGGCCTGTCCGGCAGAACACGGGCCCGAGTGGGCCCGCGGGGGCTGCGCCGGAAGGCGCATTTCCGGGGGTGTCCCCCGGAGAAGACAATAGTTCTCTGGAGCATGAGTTCCGGCACGCGAAGAGTGTCGGAACCCATACTCCGGAGCACTAGCTGACGTCGCGCTCCAGGTAGGTGTAGCCCTCGAGCCCGCTGCGGTAATGGCGCATCAGGGAGCGGCTCTCCTTGAGGGTGATGTTGCCCTGCTTGAGGGCCCGCTCGGAGGCGTTGCGCACGCGCTTGATCAGGGCGTCGCGGCTGTACTCGACGTAGCCCAGGACCTCGGTCACGGTGTCGCCCTCGTAGACGTGCTCGATCTCGAAGCCGCCGTCCTCCTCCAGGCGCACGTGCACGGCGTTGGTGTCGCCGAAGAGGTTGTGCAGGTCGCCCAGGATCTCCTGGTAGGCGCCCACCAGGAAGATGCCCAGGTAGTACTCCTCCTGCGGGCGCAGGGGGTGCAGCTCCAGCACGTTCTTGAGCTCGCGGCGGTCGATGAAGCGGTCCAGCTTGCCGTCGGAGTCGCAGGTGATGTCGGCGAGCACGGCGCGGCGGGTGGGCTCCTCGTTGAGGCGGTGGATGGGGACCACCGGGAAGAGCTGGCCGATGGCCCAGGAGTCGGGGACCGACTGGAACACCGAGAAGTTGCAGTAATAGGTGTCCGCCAGGCTGCGCTCCAGCTTCTGGAGCTCGTCGGGGATGAAGTCGAAGTCCCGGATGATCGCGCGCACCTTGCCGCAGATCTGCCAGAAGAGCTGCTCGAGCAGAGCGCGCTGCTCCAGGTTGAGCAGGCCCAGGGTGTAGGCGCTGCGCGCCTCGGTGCGGATGGCCAGGGCGTCGTGCCAGGACTCGCGCACGTTGCGGGCGTTGACCTGCCCCAGGATCTCCGCCATGTCGGTGATCTGCTGGGGGGAGTCCTCCGGCAGGGTCACGGGCTTGGACTCGGTGGGGAGCTGGGCCACGCCGAGCACGTTGAACACCAGGGCCGCGTGGTGGGCGACCAGGGCCCGGCCGGTCTCGGTGACGATGTCGGGGTGGGGGACCTTGGCCTTGTCACAGGCCGCCTGCACGCCGGAGACGATGTCGTTGGCGTACTCCTGCTCGCTGTAGTTCATGGACGAGCGGAAGTTGGTCTGGGAGCCGTCGTAGTCCACGCCCAGTCCGCCGCCCACGTCGAAGATGCCCATGGGGGCGCCCAGACGCACCAGCTCGGTGTAGGTGCGGCCGGCCTCCTTGACGGCGTCCTTGAAGCTGCGGATGGCGCTGATCTGCGAGCCGATGTGGAAGTGCAGGAGCTGCAGGCAGTCCAGGTAGCCGGCCTCCTTGAGGCGCCGGACCAGCTCCACCATGTCCATGGCGGTGAGCCCGAACTTGGCCTTGTCGCCGGAGGAGTCGGCCCAGTGGCCCTTGCCGATGGCGGAGAGCTTGGAGCGCAGGCCCAGGCGGGGGCGCAGGCCGGTGCGGGTGGCGACCTCGATGATGAGGTCGACTTCGGAGAGCTTCTCGATGACCAGGATGGGGTTTCTACCCAGCTTCTGGGCCAGCATGGCCGTCTCGATGTACTCCTCGTCCTTGTAGCCGTTGCAGATGATCAGGGCCTTGGGGTCGTCCAGCAGGGCCAGGGTCACCAGCAGCTCGGGCTTGGAGCCGGCCTCCAGGCCCATGTGGTGGGGACGCAGCACCTCGACCAGGTCCTCGACGAGCTGGGCCTGCTGGTTGACCTTGATGGGGTAGACGCCCCGGTAGCGGCCCTGGTAGCCGTAGTCCGAGATGCTCTGGGCGAAGGCGCCCGCGATGGTCTGCACGCGCTCGCCCAGCAGGTCCGTGAAGCGCAGCAGGATCGGCGCCTGGATGCCCCGCTCCTCGAGCTCGGCGACCAGGGCGCTCAGATCGATCGCGCCGCCCTCGGGGCCGGCGGGGTGGGCCATGAGCTGCCCGGTGGGCGCGGCGGAGAAGTAGCCCCGGCTCCACCCTTGGATGTTGTAGAGCTCGTTGCTGTCGGAGGCGGTCCAGGAGGCCATGGGGCTCCTTCTTGAGAGGCGTCTGAGGGTTCAGCGCGGGCTGGTTTTCGGGGGCGCGAAGCTAACCCCTCCCAGGCGCGTTGAGCCCCCGAGCTTTCGTCAAAGGTGTAGCGTCTGCCTGTGCGCACCCTGAAACCCTGGATCTGGATCGCTGGCGGGCTGCTCTGCGCGGCGATCGCCGGCGCTGGGCTGTTGGGCGGCGGCCCCTCGCTGCTGGGCTACTCCGGCGCGGAGCTCTACGGCCACGCCTGGGTGCAGTGGTGGCACGGCGAATCGCTCCCGGGCTGGCCCGCTGGCACCGAGCTGGCCGTGGGGGCGGACCCCTGGCCGGTCATCGATCCGCTCCCCACGCTGCTCGGCGCATTGGGCGGACGCCTGGTCGGCTACACCTGGAGCTGGAACCTGCTGGGTCTGCTGGCGGTCGCGGGGGCCTTCTGGGGCGGGGCCTCCCTGGCCCGCCGCTGGGACGGGGATCCCTGGGTGGGCGGGCTGGTGGCGGCATTGGGACCGGCGCTGGCGGGGAGCCTGGCCAGCGGCCTCACCGAAGATTGGAGCCTGGGCCTGCTCGCGGTGGCTCTGGGGCTGCTCTCGGCGGCGAGCCTGCCGGCGGTCCTGGTGGGCGGTGTGCTCCTGGGCCTGACGGCGTGGTGCGGGCTCTACCTGGCCTTCATCGGCGCGGGCATGGCGCTGGTGCTGGGCATCTGGCGCATCGCCAAGGACCCGAGCGCCTGGAAGGGGCAGCTCGGCGCCGCAGCCCTGGCGCTCTGCATCGCGCTCCCCGCAGCGATGTTGCAGGGCGAGCGCCTGTCTGGAGAGGGCCACCGGCAGGGCCAGGTCACCCGTCAGGTCGAGCCGAGCTGGCGCCTGAACCCCTGGCAGGGAGCGGACCTGGCCAGCTTCATCACTCCCGGCCCCGCCGACCTCTCCGAGCGGCCGCTGATCCGCCTGCACCCCGCGTACCTGGGCTGGATCGTGCTCCTGCTCGCGGTCTACGGCGGGCGCTCCCGGTGGTGGCTGTTGCTGGCGGTCCCACTGAGCCTGTCCACGGGGCGCGCGCTCTTCTTCGCCGGCAACGACCTGGGGCTCGACAACCCGCTGGTCTTGTTGGAGCAGCGCCTGCCCATCGCGAGCTTGTTGAATCACCACGCACGCTTGCTGCTTGGAGCCCAACTCGCTCTGGCCGTGTTGGCGGCACGAGGTGCGGCGCGGCTGCCCCAGCGCTGGCGCTATCTGGCTGCGGCCGCTGTGGCGCTCGAGCTGACCCTGGCCTCGCCGATGCCATGGCCCCTCCCGGTGACTGGCGTCCCTGTGGAGTCTGCGTTGGTGGAGCTGGGAGAGGACCCACCCCCTGGCCGCCTCCTCGTCCTCCCGGTCAGCGGTCCTGGAGTGCACTTCCAGCGTCCCCTCTTCGAGCAGCGCCTGCATGGAATGCCCCTGGCCCACACGCCCAACCGACCGGGCGCGGATCACGCTGTGACGGCCAACCCGACGGGCCGCTGGCTGGCCGGGCCGCCGCATGTCCCGATGCCCGCCGGTGCGGACCCAGAGGCGCTCCGGAGGGCTGGGATCGGGGCCGTATTTGTACGGAAGGATGCGGTGGATCGCGTAGTTCCCCTGCTTGGTGAGCCGGCGCATGTCTCTGCGGGTGGCGCGGTGTTTCGGATCGAGTGAAAGGGGGCGCCCAGCTCGGGCGTTGTGGCACCCGCAACCCCGATTTCCCTTGAGAGGAGACACTCATGACCCCCTTGACTCTGGCCCTGCTGGGCCTCGGCACCCAGACCGGCTGCGTTTTCGGCACCTCCCCCCTGGAGGGCGTCTGGATCTTCTTCGTCAGCGCTGACTACACCGTCAACAGCGACAGCGACTGCAGCGAGAACTACAACGACGCCTCCTGCCCCGGCGGCAGCAGCGGCGGCGAGAGCCCCTGGACCTACACCTACGAGACCGAGCAGGACACCGACACCTTCGTGGCCCAGATCGTCGGCCTGGGGGGCGGTCAGGCGGCCATGTTCGTCAACGATCTGATCCTGACGGGTGAGAAGGGCGACGGCGGCAACTGGGTGTTCACCTACGAGAACTTCGTGAACTCCGACAGCACCGAGCAGCACGAGGACGGCTACTCGCTGACCGAGACCGCGGACGAGACCGAGACCCTGCGCTTCCGCCTGGACCGCGCCGGCGGCACCTTCACGGGCACCATGGAGGTCATCAGCTCCGCGGAGCGCACCTGGACCGAGACCGACGTCTGGTCCGCCGATGACGTGGGCATCTACGACACCCAGGTCCCCGCCTCGACCTACCTGGTCCACGACGACAACGGTTTCGTGGACAACGACTACGAGGAGGCCGACTGCGCCAACGGGGAGTGCGAGCTGAGCATCTCCGGCACCACCCAGGTCATCGTGGATGTCACCGCCGAGCGCACCGACATCAACCAGGAAGGCGACCTGGACGCGCTCGAGGACGACGGCGACTACGACTGGGATCTGGGCGGCGGCCTGGTCTCGGGTTCCTGAGCCAGACGCGCTGCTCCCCGGCTCTGTCCCCCCGGCTTCTGTCGGGGGGACGGACTCAGGCCCGCAGCCACTCCCCCGACTTGCCGCCCCGCTTCTCCAGCAAGCGCACGGGACCGATCTCCGGGCCCTTGTCGATGGCCTTCACGGTGTCGTAGACCGAGAGCAGCGCGGCGGTCACGGCGGTCAACGCCTCCATCTCCACGCCGGTCACCCACTGGCAGCGCACCCGGGCCCAGGCGCGGATCCGCCCCCCGCCGACCGGCTCCAGCTCCACCTTCACGCCGGTCAGGGGCACCGGGTGGCAGAGGGGGATGAGCTCCGGCGTGCGCTTGGCCGCTGCGATGCCGGCGAGCTGAGCGATGGCCAGCACGTCCCCCTTCTTCACGCGCCGCTCGGTGATCGCGGCGTAGGCCTGCGCGCCCAGGGTGATGAAGCCCTCCGCGATGGCCTCGCGCGCGCTGATCGCCTTGCCGCCGACCTCGACCATGCGCGCGTTGCCCTGCGGGTCGATGTGGGTGAGCTCGTCCATGGGGTCCTCCGGCCGGCCACAGTATCCTGTCTCCATGCTCGCCATCCTCCTGCTCGCCTGCTCGACCCCCGAACCCAAGCCCGCGGCGGCCCCGCGCAGCACCAACTCCGCGCTGAGCGAGGCGCTGGAGGCCCTCCAGCAGGGCACACCGGACGTCACCCCCAGCGAGGGCGAGCCGCCCCCGACCGCGCCCCCCAAGCGCGCCGAGCCGGAGCCCGGGGACGCCGAGTGTGAGGCCGCCAAGGCGGATCGCGAAGCCTACAAGGCCAACATGCAGGGCGCCGTCGACCGCCTGAGCGCCGCCTCTGCCGCCGCCTCCCGCAAGGGCGCGGAGATGAGCGAGTGTGTGTTCGACGCCGAGTGCGCCGCCGATGGCCGCCGCGCCGAGAAGCTCAAGAAGGAGCTCGACGAGCTGGAGGACAAGGCCGCCCAGGCCTCTGACGCCCTCGCGGTCCAGGAGGCCGGGCTCTTCAAGTACGACCAGGCCGTCTCCAAGGCCTGCCGGCCCGCCACCGGGGATCCCCGCCGCCGTTGACTCTCGCGCGTTCAAGCGGCATCTTGCGCGCATGCTCCTGCTCCTGCTCGCCTGCCGCCCCGCCGCGCCCACCAACCCCGCGTTCGACGAGGCCGCCTCCTTCGCGCTGCAGTCCTTCGACGAAGAGGACGGCGTGAACCTGGCCTTCGCCGTGCGCGCGATCGAAGCCGACATCGCCGCGGACATCGACCTGGACGAGGGCTTGCTGGACCGCAGCCGCACGCCCCAGGACCTGGACGCCCTCGCCGCGCAGAGCTTCCCCCAGGTGCCCGATCGCGACCCCGCTGCCTGCCTGGGCGTCTCCGTCGCGCACCTGAGCCCCCACGGCCTGGACGACCACGTCCGCGTCCAGCTCCTGGAGGACCAGACCCCCATCGAGCCGGCGTCCAAGGACAAGTACGACCGCATCGTGCTCGAGGGCGGGGACTGCTTCGCGGACCGCGACTGCACGTTCCTCCGCACCGAGAACCAGCTCATCAAGGACAACGCCGTGATGACCCTGGACTACACCCTGTGGAAGGACTTGCGCTGGGTGGACCTGGGCCTGCCGGACCCCGCCGACGTCCCCGAGGGCGAAGAGGCCGTCTCCGAGACGCCCCGTTGGGCGCTGGTGGGGCGCTCCTGGATCTCCGAGCCCGCCGAGGCCACCGATGGCGGCGCGAGCATCATGCAGTCCTACTCGGTCGAGGTCTGGGTGCCCCAGGATCAGGGCACAACCCGGATGATGGCGCTGTGGTCCGAGACCGCCTTTGAGGGGGATGGCTTCGACGAGGACCTCGTCGCTGGGACCACCCGCTCCGGCATCCAGGGCATCTTCGACGCCGGCGATGACTGGGTGGACGAGAACTAGTTCTCCGAAGCATGCGTTCCGACACTCTTCGCGTGCCGGAACTGATGCTCCAGAGAACTACCTTCTTCTCCGGGGGACACCCCCGGAAATGCGCCGTGCGGCGCAGCCCCCCGCGGGCCCACTCGGGCCCGTGTTCTGCCGGACGGGCCTGTTTGGAACTCTTGCCCGGCAGAACTACCTTTCGGACTCCTCGCCAGCGGGCAGATCCAGCGAGATGTCCGGCTCCCTCCCGCGGGCCAGAGCGATCTGCCAAGCGATGATGCTGGCCATCCCCCAGCTCAACCCCACCACCACACCGGCGTCCACCAGGCCCCGCCAAGGCTGCGGGATCTGGCCGACGATCCCCACCAGCACGGTGATCCCGCAGAGCAGCGCCCAGGAGCCGATCATGCGCTTGCGGGTGGCGCCGATGAGCCCCATACAGAACAGAGGTGCCAAAAGCAGCCGCCCCGGGGTGGGGTTCTGACCCAGCCAGTGACCGCGGCGAACCACGCGCGGCGAGAAGCGCTGCTGGAAGCCCCGGTAGCCCTCCATCACCGCCATGAATAGCACCCAGAGGCCCCCTGCGGCGATCTGTCCGATGCTCAGCTCGTGCTCCAGCGCCTCCAGGACCTTGGGAAACAGGGAGATCACGGCCTTGAGGCACAGCGCGATCACCCCACCCACACCCCAGAGCAGAGCGATGCGTTGGGCGGTCTTGGGGGGGAGCGCCATGCTGTTGTCTATCCCGGTCTGCGTGAAGAGCACCGCGCTCAACCTATCGGTGAATCGCCCGAAACGTTGATGAAACATCATTTGAACGAATCCAAGGAGGCGGGAAGGGGCTAGGGATCCTGTCCCAAGATCTCGAGGAGGCACTCCCATGACCGACCTGCTCGCGGCCCGCAGCCAGATGGCGCTCTCGCTGGGCTTCCACATCCTGTTCTCGGTGGTCGGCATCGCCATGCCGCTGCTGATGGTGATCGCCGAGTGGCGCTACCTCAAGACCGGCCGGGAGGTCTTCAAGACCCTGGCGCGCCGCTGGTCCAAGGGGGTGGCGATCCTCTTCGGCGTCGGCGCGGTCAGCGGCACGGTGCTCTCCTTCGAGCTCGGCCTGCTCTGGCCCGAGTTCATGGCCTGGGCGGGGCCGGTGATCGGCATGCCCTTCTCGCTGGAGGGCTTCGCCTTCTTCCTGGAGGCCATCTTCCTGGGGATCTACCTCTACGGCTGGGACCGCGTGCCCCCCAAGGCCCACCTGGCCGCCGGGCTGGGCGTGGCGATCAGCGGCACCATGTCCGGCATCTTCGTGGTCTCCGCGAACGCCTGGATGAACACCCCCCAGGGCTTCGAGCTTGGCCCCGACGGGCAGGTGCTCGCGGTCAACGTGTGGGAGGCCATGTTCAACCCGGCCATGCCCACCCAGACCCTGCACATGACCATCGCCGCCTTCGAGGCCGTGGGCTTCCTGGTCGCCGGCATCCACGCCCTGCGCCTGCTCCGGGACCCGGACAACGACTTCCACCGCCAGGCCCTGGCCATCGCCTTGATCGTGGGCGGCGTGGCGGCCTTCCTGCAGCCCCTCTCGGGCGACCTGGCCGCCAAGCACCTGGCGAAGCACCAGCCCGTGAAGCTGGCCGCGATGGAGGGCCACTGGGAGACCGAGTCTGGCGCCTCCCTGCTGGTGGGCGGCCTCCCGGACGAGGAGACCGAGACCACGCCCTACGCCATCCACATCCCCAAGGCCCTCTCATTCCTCGCCTATGCCGACTTTGACGCCGAGGTGAAGGGGCTCAAGGAGTTCCCTGTTGAGGACCGGCCCCCGGTCACCATCACCCACCTCTCCTTCCAGGCGATGGTGGGGATCGGCACCTGGCTGATGGCGCTGGGCGCCCTGGGGGCCCTGCTCTGGTGGCGCGCCGGCAAGCAGCTCCCTCGGCAGCGCTGGTTCCTGGGCCTGCTCGCGGCCTCCACGCCCCTGGGGATGCTCGCGGTCGAGGCCGGCTGGATGGTCACCGAGATCGGCCGACAGCCCTGGGTGATCCACGGGATCATGCGCACCAAGGACGCGGTCACGCCCATGCCCAACCTGGTCGGCCCCATGACCACCTTCGCGCTGCTCTACCTGGTGCTCGGGGTGGTCGTCGTGCTGCTCATGAAGCGCCACGTGTTCGACGCCCCCAGCGTGGAGCCTGGCGAGCCCGCAGGCCCCGGCGAGCGCTCCGAGGAGGTGTCCCATGTCGCCTGAGATCCTCATCGGCGGTGTCATCGTCGTCGCCCTGGTCGTGTATTCGCTGTCTGGTGGCGCGGACTTCGGGGGCGGCCTCTGGGACCTGCTCGCCAGCGGGCCCCGGGCGGACCGCCAGCGCAGGCTGATCGCCGGCTCCATCGGCCCCATCTGGGAGGCCAACCACGTCTGGCTCATCCTGGTGGTGGTGCTGCTCTTTGTCTGCTTTCCCCAGGGCTTCGCGGCGATCTCCATCGCGCTGCACCTGCCCCTGACCATCATGCTGATCGGCATCGTCCTGCGCGGCAGCGCGTTCGTGTTCCGCTCCTACGACGTCCAGCACAGCGAGGCGGACGCGCAGAAGAGCTGGAGGAGGTGGAGTCGGGTGTTCGCTGTGGGATCGATCGTCACACCGATCTTCCTGGGAGTCTCCCTCGGCGCTGTCGTAAAGGGAATCCCCCTGAACGAGGACATGCGACCCATCACCGACTTTGTCTCGGACTGGGCCTCGCCCTTCCCCATCGCGGTGGGCTTGTTCGTGCTCGCCCTCTACGCCCAGCTCGCGGCCATCTACCTGGCCGTCGACGCGGGGGAGGACTGGCGCGTGCAGGAGGACTTCCGCACCCGCGCGCTCTACATCGCGCCGGTCACCGCCCTGCTCGCCTTCACCACTCTGGGCCTGGCCTGGAAGGAGGCCCCGCGGCTGCACGACCACCTGACCACGGGCCCGCTGGCCTGGACCCTGCACATCTCGGTCGGGGTGGCCGCGCTGCTGGCGCTGCTGTTCACCTGGACGCGGGACTACAAGCTGGCGCGGGTGGCGGCGGGCGCGCAGGTCACCGGCATCGTGCTGGGCTGGGCGCTCTTCCAGTACCCCTACGTGATGCCCCCCGGAATGAGCATCCACGACGCCGCCGCGCCCGAGGGGCTGCTCTGGGGCGTGCTCGCGGCCCTGGTCGCCGGGAGCTTCCTGCTGGTCCCCGCCTACTGGTGGCTCTACAAGGTGTTCAAGGAACGGCCAGTGCCCGCCTCCCATTACTGAGGGGCGGGCACTCAGCCCGGAGAGCCCAACTCGGAGAACCCAGCTCGGAGAGCCCCGCGGGGGGACTCAGCGGGGGGAACTCAGCGCGGGATCAGCGGATGATCCACGCGTAGATGGTGTCGTCTTCCGCCGTGGGGTGCAGGGTCATCTGCGTGCGCACGGAGCGGACGGCGGCGATGGCGTCATCGGCCTTGCCGTCCAGGTTCTCGGGCACGTAGACCCGGTCCTCGTGCTTCATGTAGTTGGCCAGGGGGCTGACACGGGCCATGGTGACCTCGAACCCGGCCTCGCGGCAGTTGGCCGCCGTGGCGTCGGCGTCCCCCTTGCCCGCGGAGTCCCACACGATGTGGACCTTGGCGGAGGGCGCCTTGGCCTTCTCGCCAGCGGACTTGGTGTCCTTGGCGGAGGCGGCCTTCTTGGCGTCTTCAGCCTTGGCGGAGGCGGCGGCCTCCTTGGTGGAAGCGGCGGGGGCGGACTTGTCGGTCTTGGTGCTCATGGGGCGTAGCTTAGGGGAGGTCAGACCCCGGATCCACCCCGCCTCGGACTTTTCACAGGGAGGCCCACGCCGTCGCCTCGATCCTGCCGATGATCAGGGGATCTCCTCACTTCCGAGGGTGGCGCGCCGCATCGCCGGATCCAGGAGCGCGTCGGCGCGGTGCCAGAGCTGGTGGATGCGGCCGTCCTCGCCCAGCGAGAAGCGCCACCACCCCCGGTTCAGGAAGTTGAGGATCTCCAGGCGGTAGCGCGCCCGGTAGTGCACGCCGTCCGGCTCGGGCTGCACCTGCTCGACGATGAACACGCTGTTGCGGTTTGCGCCCTGGGCCCACTCGGCGATGGCGTCGGGGCCGTCCAGGACCTCGACCACGGTGTCGATGCGGGCGCCCCAGCCGTGGCGGCGGACCTGGGCGTCGGGGGTGAAGGCCTGGGAGAACCGCTCCTGGTCAAGGGGCTGGTTCAGGGCCTGGGCCCAGCGCTCGATGGCTGCCTGCGCTCGCTCGATCATGACCTCGTCCTCACCGATGGAGCCGCCTAACCTTTCCGCAGGTGCCCAGCGGAGTTAGGTGCGGAGCGTGTGGTTATTCGTCACTGTCCCCCTGGCTGTCATCCTCGTCGGCATCTTCTACTGGATGCGCCCCTGGGAGCAGATCACCTCGGATGAGGGCGCGCCCTCCCAGCCCGAGGGCCCCCGGATGACCCAGAGCGAGCGGGCCGCCGCCGAGCGGGAGGCCTGGCGCTCGGGCTCCGACCTCAAGCGCTACCCCCGTCGCCTCGCGGAGCTTGAGGCCCAGCTCGGGGAGCAGCACGACCAGGCCATCGCCCAACACGCCCACCTTCAGCAGAAGCTCAACGAGGTCGCCGCGAAGGAGGGCCGCGAGGAGCTGGTGGGCCGCTACGAACAGGACCTGGGCGTTTTGGAGCGGCGCGCGCAGGTCACCCGTCGGGTGATGGGGACCGTGTGGAAGACCCGGGCCATCCTGCACCTGCGCGTGCACCTGGCCATCGCGGCGCGGCAGCGTCCGGATCTGGCCCACCTGCCGCAGCCCCTGGACGTGGAGGCGCAGGATCTGGAGATCGCCTCCCGGCACTACCAGCAGGCCTGCGTGGACGTGCGCCAGTTCGTGGCCACCCTGGACCAGCTCAAGGGGGGCGCGCCGGACGTGGTGCCCGAGCCCCCCAGCGTCGCCGAGCTCGCCGAGGCCGACACCCAGGCCGTCGAGCAGGAGATCCTGGCCGTGGAGAAGACCGTCGCCGCCCTGCGCGAGCGCATGGACTCCCTGGCCGACACCCTGGACTACCTGGGGGAGCGCTTCAAGACCCAGCGCGTGGTGGAGTCCGGCAAGCTGTCCCTGTCCCTGGGCCCCGAGGCCGAGGCGCTGCTGGAGGAGGTCACCGGCGCGCTCTCGCAGCTCGATGAGCTCTCCGCGGTGGGGGACAAGGGCCTGGCCGACGCCGCCGTGGACGGCTTGACCGAGGACATCGCAAACCTGGAGCAGGTGGGCATGGACGGCTTGGCCGAGGCCGAGGCCCAGCTTGAGGTCCAGCAGCTCCTGGCCCAGTTCGCCACCCGCCAGGCAACCTGAGAGAGAGCGCCCCTGGGGCGCGGGGAGGGATTGATGTTGCTGCTCTTGATGGCGCTTCCGGCGCAGGCCGGTCGTGTGGACCCGGTCGCATTCAACGACGCCTGGGTGGAGCTGCACAGCCAGGCGGTCGTGGCCTATGAGGTCGCGGAGCTGACCGCGATGTCTGGTGGAGACTCGGAGGCCGCCCGGCTGCAGGGGCTGGCTCAGGTGGAGGCGCTGCGATCGGCCGCCTCCCAGATCCCGGACTACCCCCCGGGCCAGGAGCTGGAGGACGCCTTTGTTGCCTCTCTGGACACCATCGAGGACAGCCTGGATGCGGGCTGGATCCGCGTCGACGCCCTGTTGTCGGAGCCCCAGCCCCGGGACGCACACCAGCTCGAGCTGGAGGTCCTGCTCGCCCGGTTGGAGGCCCGGATCGCCGCCAGCAACGCCCGCCTGGATGCCGAGCAGCAGGCCTTCCTGGCCGCCCACAACAGCTACGTGGAGAGCCCGGCCCCGCCGCCGCCGGAGCCACCGCCTCTGGTGCTTGAGCAGCCCCTCCCGGGCGCGGAGTCCGGGCTGCCCACCCACCTGCGCATCGACTTCGCCATCCGGCACTACAACGAGCTCGTGGACCTGCACGGGCAGGCCTCGGGGCTGTGGTCCGGGCAGGTCTCCGGGGCCGCCACCGAGCGCGAGCGGCCGCACCTGATCGCGGTCCAACAGCAGGTCCAGCAGGTCCCGGCCTGGATGGGGGACAGCGGGCTCCGCGACGCGGTGGAGCAGGGCCTCTCCCTGCTGGTGGAGCTGTCCAGCACCAGCCTGTCGGAGCTGGAGGCCATGGAGAACGGCCTGCTCATCCTGCCCTGGCGCAAGCGCCGCTACGAGGCCCTCCGCGTCGGCTTCAACGTGAAGTCCGCCGACGCCTGGCGCGACATGGAGAAGGCCGCGGATGCCTTCGCGGAGCGCTGGCAGTTCGACGCCGTGGAGGCCTACGACGCGCAGCTCGAGGCCTGGGCCCAGGAGCAGCTTTTGGCCGGCCCCAGGTAGACTGCAGGGCGCATCAATGACTTGAGAGGGAGGGAAGCATGTGGATGACGATGTTGCTGGCTGCGCCGGTGGTCCAGGCGCAGGAGGCGTGGAGCGTCGAGCGCCAACACGACCAGATCGTGAGCATCCTGCCGGCCATTGAGCGCCTGGGCGCGCAGGCCATGTTTCTGGCTCTGGGGGACGAGCGCTTTGAGGGGACGACGGAGATCCGGGGGATGCTCTCCGGCGTGGACAGGCGGCCTGGGGAGGACCCGGTCTTTGCCGAGCTCGAGGCCATGCTGGATGGCATGGATGCCTACGCGCAGACCCACTACGCCCTCCAGCAGGAGCTGCTGAGTCGCCCCGCACCCAGCACCGCAGACCAGCTTCAGTTCGAGCAGAACGCCATGCTCCTGCTCGACATGGTGTCGGACCACTTGTGGGCCATCGACCGCCTCGAGACCGAGCTCCTGGAGGAGCCCCCCACCCGGGTCCCCCTCCTGGTTCCCGCGCAGGCTGGACTCCCGGGACCCGAGAGCGCCCTCCCAGCGTCCTACCGGGCGAACTTCGCGCTGCGCTACGAGGAGTCCGCCCGCCTGGGTCTCTTTGCGTTCGACGGGCGGGTGATCGGTGCCGCCAACAAGATCCCCAGCGCCGAGGAGGTCGCCGCCCTGCAGGCGGAGCTGGATGGGCTCATGGCCCAGGCCGAGGCCCGGGAGCCCTGGTTTGGAGACGACCGCGTGTCCCGCTCCGTGCTCGAGGGCCTGCAGGCCTACCAGCGTTGGCTGGAGGAGGACCTCCCCCGCATGCAGGCTGCCCTCCAACAGGGGGACCCAGCCACCCACAGGGCGCTGACCGCAGAGCTGAACGCGATGCACTTCCGGGTGCTGCTGGAGGTCAACACCCAGGCCCAGGCCTTCGCGCGGGATTGGCGCTTTGGCCCGGAGAGCGAGCGGGTGCTGGCGGGCGATACGCAGACCCTGTTGGACGCCCAGGCCAAGCTACAGCAGGACGTCCAGCTCCGTGCGACGCTGGAGGACACCCCAGAGGGGCAGCGCTACCAGGCGCTCAACCAGGTCGCGCAGGGCTACCTGGATCTGTTGACCGCCATCAGCACGACCAAGCCCCTTCTGCCGATCGAGGACATCCAGGCGGCCCTCTTGGAGCAGCTCAGCGCGGTGGACCGCTCTCTACAGGCGCTGGGCCCCTCCGAGGACCCCTACACCGCCGCCTTGCTTGAGCTCTCCGTGACGCTCCACTGGCAGCTCGAGGAGGCCATGATGGAGGGCTACGCGCTGGGCAGCGAGCCCCACCCCCGCGTGGTTCACCACGAGCGAATGGTGGAGCTGAGCGCGCTGGAGATCGAGCAGATCGATGCGGCGATCGCCACAGTCGAGGCCGGACACGACGCCTACGCCCGTGGGATCGGGATCCAGGTCGGGCTCGAGGCGCAGAACATCCGCTACGGCCGCCCCACGGGCGATCTTGGCCTCAGCTTCCCCGTGGAGAGCGCGCTGCCGGACATCCTGGAGATCGTCCTGGCCGGCAACCACAGCCGGGAGGTGTGGGGGATCTGGGAGCAGGGCCGGGGAGCCCTCCTCAGCGTCATGGACAGCGAACTCGACCAGCGCAGGCAGGTCCAGTTGGAGCAGCTCCCGGTGCTGGAGCAGTCGCTGGAGCAGGCGCAGCAGATCCCCCCCTGGTTGGGAGATGGGACGCTGGTGGACGCTGCGGTCAGCGTGCTCGAGCTGCTCAGCGCCAGCGCCAGCACCCATGTCCCCACCCTGCTGGCCTTCGCGGACAGCCCCGGTCGCCGCACCCAGAAGCGATACGACCAGGCCTGGGGTGTGCTGGAGCACGACTACAACGCGGCTGTCCAGGAGATGGAGGACGCCTTCGGGCGCTTCTCCGAGGCCTGGAACCTGGCCGCCTTCGAGGCCTGGGCCGAATCACCGACTTGAGAGGGAGGGAACCATGTGGATGACCTTGTTGCTGGCTGCGCCGGTGGTCCAGGCGCAGGAGGCGTGGAGCGAAGCGCAGTACAAGGCCCGGATGGCTCAGATGGAGGGCTGGTACGGGCTCTACGTCAAGAACCTGGTCTTCGTCGCCACCGGAGATGACCGCTACGCCGGGCTGGGAGAGCTGAACGCGGAGCTGGAGAGCTACCCGCGGATGCCTGGGCGCGACTTTGCCCTCGATGCGGCCTTCGCGGCGAACCAGCGCCTCGGGGAGCTGGCCGAGGAGCACTACCGGGACCAGCAGGTCCTGCGCGCAGACAAGACCCCTCGGGACGACGACCAGCTCCGCTGCGAGGCCACCTTCAAAGAGGTCGTCGACGCCGGATTTCAGGCGCTTGAGGTGGTGGAGCAGGGGGACGCCAAGACGCTCCTGTCCTACGACATCCGGCTGATTCCGCAGTCCTACACCACCTACCAGGACCAGACCCTTGGCCTGCCCGGGCCTTCGAGCAGCCTGCCACTGGTGATTCGCCAGAACTTCGCGATCGCGCACGCCAACGAGCTGTTCGTGCTGGTCAGCGAGGCTCGGAAGCTGGCTACCGGGAGCATGAACGAGGGCGTGTCCGCCGAGGAGCTGAGCTCGGTCCAGGAGCGCTTCGGCGAGCTCCTGCGGCGGGCAGAGGCCGTGCCCCCGTGGATGGGGTCCGACACGATGGTGGTCGCCGTGCGGCGGGAGCTCCGCGACCTCCACGCCTGGTCACTGCACGAGCTCCCCCAGATGGTCCAGGCCCGTGATGTCCAGCGGAGCGCGGAGGCCTACAATGTCCTCGTCCAAGAGTTCAACGGCCGACACGCCGAGAACCTGAGGCGCTACGCTGTCGCCCTCGAGGCCTTCAGCGGCGCCTGGAAGATCGAGGACGCCTCGGCGGTCGAGCGTAGCTGGAGCAACTACCGGAAAGTCGCAGCCGCGGTCGGGGTCGAGCGGCCTGAGATCGCCCGCTTCAAGGCCCTCCAGGGGCTCCAACTGGCCTACCAGCAGCTCACCTTCGACATGGAAGCTCGCCTCCTCCAGGGCGATGAGCCCCAGGAGGTCAAGGCCGACCTGGTCCAAGAGCTCGCCGCGCTGGACGCAGAGCTCAGCGCCCTGGAGGACCCCGAGTACCAGGACGATCCCTACCACGCGCAGATCCTGGCCCTGTCCGAGCTGGTCCACTGGAAGGTCGAGGACGTCGCTGTGAACGGCCCGTGGCTCCTCGTGACCCCCCGGGACGAGGATCAGGTCCGGTGGGAGGCCATCTATCACGAGGAGAACGAGCGGACGGCGGATGTCCTGGCTGCCCTCCAAACCGCTCAGGCTGCCTATGCGCAGCGCTACGACGTCAAGCTGATCCACCAAGACGAGGACACCCCGGCGCCCACCGAGGAGCTCCACGTCCTCAGCTTCCCCGGACCGGACAGTTCGCTGCCCGACCTCGTGCGCGCTTCGATGGCCTACGGGCACAGCCAGGAGGTCTGGGCCACCTGGGAGCAGTCCGAAGCCGCCCTGAGCACCATCCTCCAGAGCCCATCGGAACAGTGGCGGCGGGTCACGCTCAAGCAGCAGCCGCTGATCGATCAGGCGCTCTCGGACGCCCAGCAGATCCCACCCTGGATGGGGGACTCCACCCTGGTCGACGGGACCGTGGAGGCGCTGGGCATCCTCTCCGCCGCCATGAACGACCACTGGCCCACGGTCCTGTTGGTGCTGGATGACCCGGGCTTCCGGAGTCGCCGGGCCTCCAGGCGCGCTATGGCCACGGTGGAGGCGCGCTACGACCAGGCCGCCGAGCTGCTGAACGACAGCTACGCGCGCTTCGCGGAGCGCTGGCACCTGGAGCTGATCGACAGCGAGGGCGAGTAGGGCCGGAGCGGCCAGCAGTCCCGGTGGCTCAGGCGCTGCTGCGCTGGCTCGCCCAGATCTTCCGCAGCGTGCGCGCCAGCAGGCCGGTGTCGATGGGCTTGCCCAGGTGCTCGTCCATCCCGGCCTCGATGCAGCGGGCCCGGTCGCCGGGCATGGAGTTCGCGGTCAGGGCCACGATCGGCAGGGTGCCGCCCAGAGCGCGGATCTGGCGGGTGGCCTCGTAGCCGTCGCAGACGGGCATCTGGCAGTCCATCAAGATGGCGTCCGGGGCGTTGTCCTTCCACGCGTCGATGGCCTGCTGGCCGTCGTCTGCGGTCTGGACGGTGACCCCCTCGCGCTCCAGCAGGCGGGTGATGACCATCTGGTTCACCGGGTTGTCCTCGGCGACCAGCACGCGCATGCCGGTCAGTGTGTCCTCGACGGCGTCCAGAGTTGTGGAGATCTGGGGGCCATCCACGCGGGTGATCGGTAGATCCAGGATGAAGGTGCTGCCCACCCCCACCTCGCTCTCCACGCGGAGCTGACCGCTCAAGAACACCGCCAGGCGCTGGGAGATGGACAGGCCCAGGCCGGTGCCGCCGAAGCGCCGGGTGGTCGTGCTGTCTGCCTGCTTGAAGGCCGTGAAGATGTGGGTCTGGGCCTGCGGGCTGATGCCGATGCCGGTGTCGCGGACCTGGAGGCGCAGGTCCTGCCCGCGGAGGCTGAGCTCGACGGCGACGTAGCCCTGGTCGGTGAACTTGAGGGCGTTGGAGATGAGGTTGCCCAGGATCTGCCGCAGCTTGTTGGCGTCGACCCGGACCCAGAGCGCCTGATCGTCGGGCTCGAAGCTGGCCCGCAGCTCCAGGCCGCGCTCCTTTGCGGTGGGCTCCCAGAGGTGGAGGAGCTCGTGTACCAGCGCATGCAGGTCCACCCTCTCGAGATCCAGCTCCAGGTGCCCCGAGTCGATCTTGGAGTAGTCGAGGACATCGTCAAGCAGGGCACGCAGCAGGCGGCCGGAGCTGCGGACCGTGCTCGCCAGATCGCGCTGCTCGCGGTCCAGTGGGGTGTCGAGCAGCACCTCGGTGAGGCCGAGCACGCCGTTGAGGGGGGTGCGGATCTCGTGGCTCATGGTGGCCAGGAAGGTGTAGCGGGCCTGGGCGGCCTCGCGGGCCTCGCGCTCGGCCTTCTCGCGCTCGCGGACCTGCTCGCCCATGGCCTGGTTGGTCTGGTCCAGGTCGCGGACGACGCCCTCCCAGATGCTGGCCTGACCGTAGAGGAACACGCCCATGGCGAAGGCGATGGCGGGGTAGTCGAGCGCCGGCATGTAGGGGAGCAGCTCGGGAGGCAGGCCCTCTGGCATGGGCACGCCGAGCATCTCCGCGCCCCAGATGCCCAGGTAGGCGATGACGGTGTAGGCGCTGATCCGCGCTGCGTGCCGAGGACCGACCAGGTAGCTGGCCAGGACCGGGGAGAGCAGCAGCCACGCCGCCGAGTTGGACTGCATGCCGCCGCGGGCGATCAGCGTCATGACGATCTGCTGGTAGAAGGCCACGGAGATGAACCTGCCGCCGAGCTCGATGCGGCCCCGGCGGCTCAACCCGAACAGCGACGCGATGCTGCTCAGGATCACCAGCGCCAGGGTGATGGAGGTGATCCGCAGGCCGGCGTAGTGGAATCCGGCGACGTAGGCGGAGCCGATCAGGACGTAGAGCAGGACCACCAGGTGCTGTACGCGCAGGCGGGCCCGGGTGGCGGGATCCAGCTCGCCGGGCACGTCGTCCACCCAGGCGAGCAGGCGATCCTTCAAGCGATCCGCCGCTTGGGGAGGTGGCTGCGCATGGCGGCCAGCAGGGTGTCCGGGTCGATGGGCTTGCTGACGTGGTCGTTCATGCCGGCCTGGATGCAGTTGGCCCGGTCGCCCGGCATGCTGTTGGCGGTCAGGGCCAGGATGGGCAGGGTCCCCCCCAGCGACCGGATCATCCGGGTGGCCTCGAAGCCGTCCATCTTGGGCATCTGGCAGTCCATGAGCAGCAGGTCGGGCTGGTTGCGCTGCCAGATGGCGACCGCCTCCGCGCCGTCCTCGGCGACCACGACCTCCACCCCCTCACGCTCCAGCAGGCGACGGACCACGAGCTGGTTGACCTTGTTGTCTTCGGCGACCAGGACCCGAAGGCCCTGCAGGTTGTCAGACTCGGGGGCGTTCTCGGGGAGTACGGAGGGGGCGCTGGTGGGGCGCAGCGGCAGGGTCAGGGTGAAGGTGCTGCCCCTGCCTTGGACGCTCTCGGCGCGCAGATCTCCGCCCATGAGCTGGGCGAGGCGGCGGGAGATCGCCAGGCCCAGGCCGGTGCCTCCGAAAGACCGGGTCGTGGTCCCGTCGGCCTGCTGGAAGGCGTCGAACACGCGCTCCAGGGCCTCTGCGGGCATGCCGATGCCGGTGTCCTGGACGGACAGGACCAGGGTCTGCTGGACCCGCTCTCCTCGGATCAGCACGCTGCCCTTGGCGGTGAACTTGATCGCGTTGGAGAGGAGGTTTCCCAAGATCTGACCGAGCCGCGTGGTGTCTCCCAGGACCCACTCAGGCACCTGGGGATCCATCTCCAGGCGCAGGTCCAGGCCGCTCTCGCTCGCGGGGCCTTGCCAGAGCTGGACGAGCTCTCCGCACAGACGCCTGGGGGAGAGGGGCTCGTACATCAGGCTCATGTGGCCGGAGTCGATCTTGGAGAAGTCCAGGACGTCATCCAGCAGGGTGCGGAGGAGCTTGCCGGAGCTGCGTACTGTGCGGGCCAGCTCGTCCTGCTCTTCGTCGAGGGGGGTCTGGAGGAGGACCTCGGTGAGCCCGAGGACACCGTTGAGGGGCGTGCGGATCTCGTGGCTCATGGTGGCCAGGAAGGTGTAGCGGGCCTGGGCGGCCGCCTTCGCTTCGTTCTCCGCGCGCTGGCGCTCGATGACCTCGGTCTCCAGGCGACGGATGACGGTGCGCCAGATGTCGCCGTAGACCACGAACGCCAGCGCCAGCATGCCAGTGACCAGGGGGTAGTCCACCAGCTCCATGGCGAGCTTGAGCTGCGCGGAGAGCCCCATGGGGAAGGCGTCACCCGCCATGCGCTCCAGCAGCCAGAGGCCCCCCTGGGCCAGGAAGGTGGCCATGGTGACCCGGGCGCCGTGCTGGAAGCCCACCGCCATGAAGGCTTGGGTGGGCACGACCAGGAACCAGACTGCGGAGTTGGAGTCCATGCCGCCGCGGGCGAGCACGCAGAGCGTGACAAAGAGCAGCAGGGTCCAGGAGGTGAGCTTGCCGCCGGTCTCGTGCTGTCCTCGGCGGGTGAACAGGAAGAGTGAGGCGGTCCCCGTGAGCATGGTGGGCACCAGCAGGGCGGCGATCCAGGCGTCCCCGGTGTTCAGGACGACGCCGGTGTAGACCACGCCGCCGAGCAGCATCATCAGGCTGCTCAGGTGCTGAAGTCGGACGCGCGCGATCAGGAGGGGATCGTCCGGGAGGCCCTCGTCGAGCCAGTTCAGCAGGTTCTGGAACAAGTGCGTGTGCGTCCTGGACTGCGGCCGTCGAGACTACCGGGGATCCGGCGTGCAAATCGCCTTTCCATGGGTATTCGGGCAGACGGTGTGCGCCCTTGACCATGATAGCTTCAGGTCATGGCAGCCCGTCTCATCGTGCGACGCGGGGACACCGCGCTTCTTGAGTACAGCCTGAGGCCGGGGAGGGTGCTCATCGGTCGGGCGGACACCTCGGACCTGGTCATTCCGGACCCCGGGGTCAGTCGTACACACTGCGTGCTCTCGGGCGACTCCGAGGGCTGGACGCTGCGGGACCGCTCGCGGCACGGCTGTCTGGTCGACGGGGTCCCGGTTCAGGGGAGCGTGCAGCTCCGGGAGGGGAGCCGGCTCAAGCTGGGTGCGTTCATCCTGGAGTACACCGCCCGCGGCGGGGAGTTCGCGCCCACGAGCAGCCACACCGTGGCGTCCCTGGTCCCCGCCGAGCAGCTCGTGGCTCCCGACGCGGTGGAGCGCGCCGTGCTCATCGTCGAGGACGGACCGGGCAAGGGGCACCGGGAGATCTTGCGGCACGCCCGGATCCGGGTGGGCGGACCGGGGACCAAGGGGGTCGTGCTGCCGGACCCAGCGCTGGTGGTCTCCCACCTGGTGATCGAGCTGGCCCGGGGGCGGCCGATGCTGGTGCCCGGCAAGGGGGCGGCCTTCCTGGAGGGCGAGCGCATCGCGGGCCGCATCCCGCTGCTCCCGGGCGAGACGGTGCGCATCGGGGACACGCGGATCTCGGTGGCCTCGGACGTGGTCCCGGTGCGGAATGAGCTGTCCAGCAGCAGCAGCTTTGGCGAGATGGTGGGGAGCTCGTCGCTGATGAAGGGGGTCTTCTCGACCCTGCGTCGGATCGCGGCCCACAACGCCCCGGTGCTGCTCTTTGGAGAGTCCGGAACGGGCAAGGAGCTGGCCTCCCGGGCGGTCCATGACCACAGCCCGCGGGCTCAAGGTCCTTTTGTCGCCATCAACTGCGGCGCGATCACGGAGAGCCTGTTCGAGTCCGAGCTCTTTGGCCATGAGAAGGGCGCGTTCACGGGGGCTTCGGCGCGGCGGGATGGGGCCTTCCACAAGGCGAATGGTGGGACCCTGCTGTTGGACGAGATCGGCGAGCTGCCCGAGGCCGCCCAGGTCAAGCTCCTGCGGGCCCTGGAGACCGGCGAGATCCGGCGGGTCGGCAGCCACGAGGTCTCCTTCCCCGACGTGCGGCTCATCGCAGCCACCAACCGGGACCTGAACCAGGAGGTTGCGGAGGGGCGCTTCCGGGCCGACCTCTTCTTCCGCCTGGCCGTCCTGCCGGTGCGCCTGCCGGCCCTGCGGGAGCGGCCCGGAGACCTGCCGCTGATCGCCAAGACCCTGGCCGCGCGCATGGCGCCTGGGGTGAGCATCCGGGACGACGCGCTGGTGATGCTGCAGAAGCACCCCTTCCCAGGCAACGTCCGCGAGCTGCGCAACGTGCTGACCCGCGCCTATGTGTTGGGCGGTCCGCTGATCACGCCGGCCCACATCCAGTTCAGTCCCTGGGCCTTCAACGCGCCCCCGCCTCCGGTCTCTCCGCAGGTGGTTGGTGCTCCAAGTGGGGGCTCCAGGGGGTCGGATGGGGCCTCCGGCACCCTCGAGGACAACGAGCGCAAGCTGCTGATCGACGTCATGGCCCGCCATGACCAGAACCGCAGTTCTGCGGCGCGGGAGCTGGGGATCGCCCGCAGCACCCTGATCTACAAGCTCAAGAAGTTCGGGCTGGCGTAGTTCTGGGGTGGGTTTTTGGGGCCCGGTCGGGGCCGAAAACCCACCCCAGAAAGACGTTTTTTTTCTACGGGGGGAAACCCCCCGGCAGCGGGCCCG